>CAVWBQ010000012.1:0-52500 GCA_963753225.1 uncultured Actinomycetota bacterium
GATATGGGGCGTAAACGGCGAGCCTGCTTGCCGGCGCCTTGTCAAGGCCCTAGAGTCCAAGACCAGGTTCCGTGGGCATCGTCCCGGCCCTAGCACGGGAGGTTCGCACTGGTGGCAGCGACGCGCTTGACCGAGCCCCAGGCAGGTGAGCTGGGCCCGACCGGTCGGCCGTATTCGGCCTTCCCCGACCCCGAGCCGCTCCTTGAGCATGGCCCCGCCCGCATTATCGCGGTGTGTAACCAGAAAGGCGGCGTCGGCAAGACCACGACCACGATCAACCTTGGCGCCGCCCTGGCCGAGCAGGGCCGCCGGGTCTTGCTCGTGGATTTCGACCCGCAGGGAGCGCTCTCGGTCGGGCTCGGCATCCAGCCGCACGACATCGATAGCACCGTCTACAACCTGCTGATGGAGCGGGACGTCACCGCGCACGACGTGCTGTACAAGACCAGCGTCGACGGGATGGACCTGCTGCCCAGCAACATCGACCTGTCCGGCGCGGAGGTCCAGCTGGTGCACGAGGTCGGCCGTGAGTACGTGCTTGGCGGGGTGCTGCAGCCGCTGATGGCCGACTACGACATGGTCATGATCGACTGCCAGCCGTCCCTGGGCCTGCTGACGATCAACGCGCTCGCCTGCGCGGACAGCGTGGTCATCCCGCTGGAGTGCGAGTACTTCGCGATGCGCGGCGTGGCGCTGCTGATGGAGACCATCGACAAGGTTTCGCGTCGGCTGAACCCCAAGCTCACCATCGACGGCCTGCTCGCCACCATGTACGACTCACGCACGCTCCATACCCGTGAGGTCCTGGCCAGCATGGTTAATGGTTTCGGCGACAGGGTTTTTCATACCGTAATCAACCGCACGGTGCGGTTCCCGGACGCTACGGTGGCCGGAGAGCCTATTACCAGCTTCGACTCCGGGTCAACGGGGGCTTACTCCTACCGGGAGCTGGCTAAGGAGGTACTGGAGCGGTGGCGGCAGGCAGGGGACGATCACGGAGGGTAAGCCTTCCCGGGGTCGCTGAACTCTTGCGCCCAGCCGCCCCCGGACCGGACGGGGGCGACCAGCGCCTGGCCAGCGGACGGGAGAGGCACACCCAGAAGATCACCGTTTACCTGTCCGCCGAGGAACTACTTGACCTGGAACGCGCCCGGCTCGCGCTGCTGCGCTACGGCGCCGCCGCCGACCGCGGCCGGATCGTCCGCGAGGCGATCGCCGTCCTGCTCGCCGACCTGGACGCCCGCGGCACGGACAGCCTGCTGGCCCGCAGGATCGCCAACGTCAACCGCGCCACTGGGACGACCGAATCCGCGGTATAGCCGAAACCGGCTACCGTCATGACCGTGAGCACGGACCTGAACTCGGTAGCCGGTGATGACCAGGACGGCGCGGCACGGTCGAGTGCCTTCCAGGTGCACCTGGCCGTGTTCGAGGGACCGTTCGACCTGCTGCTCGCGCTGATCTCCAAGCACAAGCTCGACATCACTGAGGTTGCCCTCTCCCAGGTCACCGACGAGTTCATCGCCTACATCTCGGAGCGCTCCGACGGCTGGGACCTGGACCAGGTCAGCTACTTCCTGGTCGTCGCGGCCACCTTGCTCGACCTGAAGGCCGCCCGGCTGCTGCCCTCGGGGGAGGTGGAGGACGAAGAGGACCTGGCCCTGCTCGAGGCCAGGGACCTGCTGTTCGCCCGGCTGCTGCAGTACCGCGCGTACAAGGAGGTCGCGGCCATCTTCGCGGCGCGGATGACCGCGGCGGCCCGCCGCTTCCCGCGCCGGGTCCCGCTCGAGCCCCGGTTCGCCGGCCTGCTCCCCGAGGTGCTGCTCGGCCTCGGCCCGGCCGAATTCGCCCGGCTCGCCTCGCTCACGCTCACCCCCAAGCCGCCGCCCAAGGTCGACACCCAGCACATCCACTCCCCGGTGATCAGCATCAGGGACCAGACCAAGATCATCGCCACCCTGCTGCGGGAACTCGGCCGGGCCAGCTTCCGGCGGCTGACCGCCAACGCCGCGGGCAGCTACGAGATAGTGGCCACGTTCCTGGCCCTGCTCGAGCTGTACCGCGAGGACACGGTGTCCTTCGAGCAGGTCGCCCCGCTGGGTGAGCTTTACGTGACGTGGACGGGTAACGGGTCCATGAATACGGGCGACACTGATAGCGTCAATGAGCTGACGGAAAGCGACGACGATCAATGACCAGTGCAACTCCCGAGAACCACGAGCCTGCCGAGGCCGGTGATGCGGGCCCCGAGCCGGGCGAAACCGCCCGGCTCGGGCCCCGGATTGCGGGCTAGCCTCGAGGCGATCCTGCTGGTCGCCGACGAGCCGGTGCCGCTCGTGGTGCTGGCCCAGGTGCTCGAGCGCCCGCGGAACGAGGTCGAGGCCGAACTGCGCGACCTGTCCGCGTCCTACGTCGCCGAGGGCCGGGGCTTCGACCTGCGCGAGGTGGCGGGCGGCTGGCGGTTCTACACCCGCGAGGACTGCGCGCCGCTGGTCGAGCGTTTCGTCAGCGATGGACAGGAGGTCAGGCTGACTCAGGCGGCGCTGGAGACGCTGGCCGTGGTGGCCTACCGCCAGCCGGTGAGCCGGGCCCGGGTATCTGCGGTGCGCGGCGTCAACTGCGACGGGGTCATGCGCACGCTGGTACTGCGCGGCCTTACCGAGGAAGCGGGGACGGACTCAGAAACCGGTGCCATCCTGTACCGGACCACCGGGTACTTCCTGGAGCGGCTTGGTCTGGCCAGCCTGGAGGATCTGCCCGATCTCGCGCCGTTCCTGCCGGAGAACATTGAGGACATCGAGGATGAGAACGCCCGAGCGTGACCAGGACGAGGACGACGACGACTTCGAGGACGAGAACAGGGACTCGCTGACCGACGTCCCGGGCGGGGTCCGGCTGCAGAAGGTCCTGGCCGAGGCCGGGGTGGGCAGCCGCAGGCACTGTGAGGAGCTCATCGGCGCGGGCCGGGTCGAGGTGGACGGCGAGATCGTCCGCCGGTTCGGCGCCCGGGTCGATCCCGACCACCAGGTGGTCAGGGTCGACGGCAAGCGCATACCGGCCAAGCCCGGGCTGGTCTACCTGGCCTTCAACAAGCCGGCCGGGGTCCTGACCGCGATGTCGGATCCGCGCGGCCGCAAGACCGTATCCGACTTCCTGGGGGACCGGTCGGAGCGGCTCTTCCACATCGGCCGGCTCGACTACGACACCGAGGGCCTGATGCTGCTCACCAACGACGGCGAGCTCGCGCACCGGCTGGCTCACCCTAGCTTCGAGGTGGCCAAGACCTACCTGGCCGAGGTGAGCGGCCCGGTGCCGAAAGACCTCGGCCGCCGGCTGGCCATGGGCGTCGAGCTCGACGACGGGGTGGCCATCGCCGACCGGTTCCGCGTCATTGACCGGTCCGGGAGCCGCGTGCTGGTGGAGATCACCCTGCACGAGGGGCGCAAGCACATCGTGCGGCGGATGCTGGCCGCGACCGGTCACCCGGTCAGCAGGCTGGTCCGCACCGACGTGGGGCCGATCAGGCTGGGCAACCAGCGGCCCGGTACCACCCGTGACCTGACGACCAGGGAAATCGGCGAGCTTTACGCCGCGGTCGGTCTATAACCTGTGAGGCGATGGGAGGGCTCATGACGGTAAGGGCGGTGCGCGGCGCGGTGCAGGTCGATTCGGCCGACCGCGACGCGATTCTCGAGGCCACGGCCGAACTGGTCAGCGAGGTGATGTCACGCAACGACCTCACCGCCGACGACGTGATCAGCGTGCTGTTCACGACGACGCCCGATCTGACCGCCGAGTTCCCCGCGCTGGCCGCGCGCAAGATCGGCTTTCACGACGTGCCGCTGATCTGCGCCGCCGAGATCGCGGTGCCCGGCGCCATGCCCCGGGTGGTGCGGCTGATGGCGCACATCGAGACGGGCCGGCCGCGGTCCGCGATCCAGCACGTGTACCTGCGCGGCGCCGCCGCGCTCCGTCTTGACATCGCGCAGTAAGGCGCGCACGGTGCGGGTCGCGGTCATCGGGACGGGGCTGATCGGTACGTCGGTGGCGCTCGCGCTGCGGGAGCAAGGCGCCGGCGTATGGCTCGCCGACGCCGATCCTGAGGCGGCCAGGTTCGCCGCCAACCTGGGCGCGGGGGAGCCGCTACCGCAAGCCGCATCGGCCGACGTCGCTGTGATCGCGGTGCCGCCGTCCGCGGTGGCCGCCACGCTGGCCGCCGCCCAGGCCCGCGGGCTGGCCGCCTGCTACACCGACGTGGCCAGCGTGAAGCAGCTGCCCGTGACGCAGGCCCGGGCCCTCGGCTGTGACATGGCCAGCTACGTGCCCGGGCATCCGCTGGCTGGCCGGGAGAAGCACGGCCCCGCGGCCGCCCGCGCCGACTTGTTCCTCGGCCGGACCTGGGCGCTGTGCCCAGCCCCAGAGACCTCCGAGCAGGCCGTCGCCGCGATCACGACCCTGGTCAGGACGTGCGGCGCGGTGCCGGTGCGGACCGACGCGGCCACCCACGACCGCTGGGTCGCGCTCGTCTCGCACGCCCCGCACCTGGTGGCCTCGGCCATGGCGGCCCGGCTGGAGGCCGCCCCGGCCGAGGCGCTCGACCTGGCCGGGCAGGGCCTTCGCGACGTGACCAGGATCGCCGCAGGGGACACCGGCCTATGGACCCAGATCCTGGCCGCGAACGCCGAACCGGTCGCCGAGGTGCTGGCCGCGATTGCCGCCGACCTGGCCGAGGCGGCCCGGATGCTGACCGACGACGACCCGAAGTCGGTCGCCACGCTGCTCGACGTCGGCCAGGCCGGGGTGGCCAGGATCCCGGGCAAGCATGGCGGCGCGCCGCGCGAGTTCACCGCGGTCCAGGTCGTCATCCGCGACCAGCCCGGCGAGCTGACCCGGCTGTTCGACGCGGCCGGCCGGGCCGGCGTCAACATCGAGGACGTCAGGATCGAGCACTCGCCCGGGCTGCCGGTCGGCGTCGCCGAGCTCTCGGTCCGGCCCGCCGAGGCCGGCCCGCTGCTAGACGCGCTGGAGGCGGGCGGCTGGCCGGTCCGCCGCTAGCTTCATACCGAACGGGCCGGGTTTCCTGCTCCGGCGGACCGCGCGTGCCGAGGCCGGTGCGGATCCCACTGGAAGAAGCGCACCGACACCAGCAGGCCGCCCAGCGCCCAGGCCGCCAGCACGGCCAGGTCACGCCCTGACAAGCCCGGCCAGGACGCGTCTGCGGAGGACTGGAGCGCGCGGGTCACGGCGTCGATCATCGGCTGGGCCGGCAGGTAGCTCATCGCCGTGTTCAGCCAGTGCGGCAACCCCGACAGGCCGCCGAACCCGCCGGAGAAGATGATCAGCGGCAGGTAGGTCAGCGTGAGCAGCGGGTTCGCGCCCTGCGCGGAGGTGAGCAGCGGCGTGACGGCCGTCCCGGCCGCGGCCAGGGCCAGGGCACCGAGGCTGCCGGCTAGCAGCAGCCCGGCGATCGCGCCCGCGGTCAGGTGCAGGCCGGCCATGGCCACCCCGACCAGGACCAGGATCAGCGCGGCCGCGTCGGCCAGCAGCACCGTGGCGATGATCCGTCCGGCGAAGTAGCCCCAGGACGGCAGCGGCGTCGCGCGCCACCGGCGCAGCACGCCGTCTTCCCTGGCCACCACCAGGCTCGAGGCGTGGCTCAGGTAGGCCACGCTCATCGCGCCGAGCACGACCAGGCCGGCCACCCGGGCCGCGAGCACGTCCGCGGCAGCCCCCTGGCCGAGATGCTGGACCCGGCCCACCTGCAGCGCGAGCAGCGCGCCGGGCAGGATCAGGCCGGCCATGAGCGTCCGCGGGGTGCGCAGCATCAGCGTCAGCTGGTAGCGCACCTGGCCCGCGATCATGGTCCCGTCGCTAACCATGGTTCAGTGCTCCTTCCTCGCTGGTGAGGGCCAGGTAGGCGTCCTCCAGGCTGGGCGACCCCACCTCCAGGCCGGTCAGGTCCACGTGGTTATCGCGGGCCCAGCCGGTCAGCAGGGCAAGGTCCGCGGTCACGTCGGCCGAGGGCAGCGTCAGTTCGCCGTCGGCCACGCGCCCGGCCAGCCCGGCGGGCAGGTCCGGCGCGCCAGCCGGCAGCCGGTACCTGATCACCGGGACCCCGCCCATGGCGCGCAGCTTGTCCGGGGACGCGTCCGCCACCACCCGACCGTCGGCCAGCACGACGACCCGGCTGGCCAGGCGCTGCGCCTCGTCCAGGTAGTGGGTGGTGAGCAGGACGCCGGTCCCGCCCGCGGTGAGGTTCTCGATGACCGACCAGAGCCGCCGCCGGGCCTCGGGGTCCAGCCCGGTGGTCGGCTCGTCCAGGAACATCATCTCCGGCTGGCCGATGATGGCGATGCCCAGATCCACCCGCCGTCGCTGGCCCCCGCTCAGCGCGCCGATTCTGGTCCGGGCGTCCGCGGCCATGTCGATGACGTCGAGGACCTCGCCGACCCGGCGCCGGCCCGGGTAGAGCCCGCCGAACAGCGTCAGCGCCTCGGTCACGGTGAGCTGGGCATCCAGGCTCGTCGACTGCAGGACCAGCCCGGTCCTGGCCCGCCAGGCCCGGCCGGCCCGGCCTCCCGCCCGCGGGTCGGAGCCGAGCACGCGCACGGCCCCGGCGGTCGGCGCCTGGAATCCCTCCAGGATCTCGATCGTGGTGGTCTTGCCCGCGCCGTTCGGGCCGAGCAGGGCCGTGACCTCCCCGGCCGCCGCGGTGAAGCTGACGTCCTGCACCGCGGTGAAGCCGCCGTAGCGCTTGACCAGGTCCTCGACCACGATGGCGGTCATCGCTGCGGGCCTTTCGACCCCTTCAATCCCTTGAGTCCCCCCTGGCCGGTCATCCACTGGACGGCGCTGAGCACGACCACGGCGCCCCCGATGACGTCAAGGAACACCTTGTGCAGCGCAACGCCGATGACCACGACCGCGACGCCGACGGCGAGCCTGATGGCGGGGTGCAAGGTCCCTAGCAACATGTTGTCCTCCTTTGATTGCCCTTTCAGGCTGCCGGGCCGGGCGTCTCTCCGTCTTCGGCCCCGCGATCGATCCTCGGGGCCACCCGGGGGTGGAGGCGCGCCTCCACCCTGGTGCCGGCGACACGCGGCGGGCCGAATCGTAGGCTGGCTAGCGTGACTGATCAGGTCCGCCCGCCGGTAGCACCGTCTCCGGCACCGTCTGCGGCCGGGTCCTCCCTGCCGACGCTGGCGGCCCTGCGGCAGGCCCGGGCCAGCCGCGAGGCGCTGCTGCGCCGGATACTGCCTGTCGGCTTCGGCGCCCTGGTGATCGTGGTGGTGGTCACCTCCCGGGCCAAGCCGGGCGCCGGCCTGCACGGCGCGTCGCTTGGCGTGACCCTGGCCCTGGCCGGCTTCGCGCTCGCCGCGGTCGGCGGTTTCGCCGCGCTCTTGGTGCACCGGACCGGGGCCCGGCTCCTGGTGCCGGTGCTCATCCTGCTCATGGTGAGTTCCTCGGTCCTGGTGTGGCTGCAGCCCGACGGGGCCGGGCCGGTGGGGCTGCTGATCGCGGTCGGCGTCGCGGCCCGCATCATCCCGGGCCGGACCAGCGTCGTGATGCTCACCGCCTGCCTCGGCTTCCTGCTGGTCGCCGAGTCCGTCAGCCAGGAGCGCAAGCATCAGGGCGCGCTGGTCCTGCTGGTCAGCGCGCTCCCGCTGGCCGCGATCTACATGATCGTGCTGTTCGGCCGGCGGATCAGGATGCAGGAGGCGCAGACGGAACGGCTGCTGATCGAGCTCGAGGAAAGCCGCGGCGCCGAACTGCGCGCGGCCGCGCTGGCCGAACGGCAGCGGCTAGCCCGCGACATGCACGACGTCCTTGCCCACTCGCTGTCCGGGCTGCTGCTCCAGCTCGAGGGCGCCCGGCTGCTCGCGCTGGCCAGCCCGGCCGACGAGCGGCTCGCCGGGACCATCGACCGCGCCCACGAGCTGGCAAAGAACGGCCTGGACGAGGCGCGCCGGGCCATCGGCATGCTCCGCGACGACGAGTTGCCCGGCCCGGACCGGCTGGCCGCGCTCACCGCGGGCTTCCAGGCCGACACCGGCGTGCCCGCCCGGTTCACCTTGTCGGGAACCCCCAGGGAACTGGCCTCCGCGGTCCGCCTCGCGCTCTACCGGGTAACCCAGGAGGCGCTGACCAACGTCCGCAAGCACGCCCGCCCCGAACGCGTCGAGGTCAGGTTGGAGTATCAGCCCGACCAAGTCGGCCTGGCGGTGGAGGATGTGGGTGCGCCCGCCGCCGCCCCGCCCGCCGGGTCCGAGGGCGGCTACGGGCTTACCGGCATGCGGGAGCGGGCCGAGCTGCTCGGCGGCACCCTGGACGCCGCCCCGACCGGCGCCGGCTTCCGGGTCCTGCTCCGTGTGCCAGCGGGAGACCCAGCGGGAGACCCAGCGGGAGACGGAGCATGACCGCGGTCCGGGTGCTGGCCGCGGACGACCAGCGGGTCGTGCGCGAGGGCCTGGCCATGCTGCTCGGGCTGCTGCCCGACGTCGAGGTGGTCGGCACCGCGGCGGACGGCGAGGAGGTGCTGGCCCTGGCGGCCGAGCTGAGACCCGACGTGATCCTGATGGACCTGCGGATGCCCCGGATGGACGGGGTGGAGGCCACCCGGCGGCTGCGCGAGCGCGATCCCGGCGTCAAGGTGGTCGTGCTGACCACCTACGCCGACGACCGCTCCGTGCTGGACGCGCTGCGGGCCGGCGCACTCGGCTACCTGACCAAGGACGCGGGCGCGGCCGAGATTCAGCAGGCCCTGCACCGGGTGGCCGGCGGCCAGGCCGCCCTCGACCCGGCCGTGCAGCTGCACCTGGTCGAGGCGATTGCCGATGGAGTGCCCTCCGGGCCAGCCACGGCCCCGCTGCCCGATGGCCTGACCCCGCGCGAGGCCGAGGTCCTCACGCTCATCGCGGCGGGCCTGTCCAACGCCGAGATCGCCGAGCGCCTGGTGGTCAGCGAGGCAACGGTGAAAAGCCACGTCAACCACATGCTGGCGAAGATCGGCGCGCGTGACCGCGCCCAGGCCGTCGCCTATGCGTACCGGCGCGGCCTTGCCCCCCGGTAGCATCGCTCGGGTGAAGACTTCAGTCGGCCTGGCCGAGGAGAGCGAAACGGATCGCGGCGCCGGGCTCGTCGTTGCCGTCGACGGGCCCTCAGGGGCGGGCAAGTCGAGCGCGTCGCGCGGCGCGGCCAGCGCGCTCGGCCTGCGTTACCTGGACACCGGGTCGATGTACCGGGCGCTGACCTGGTGGCTGCTCGACCGCGGCGCCGACACCGCCGACCCCGCAGTGGTCGCCCGGCTGGCCGCCGAGCCGGTCATCGAGGTCGGCACCGACCCGGCCGCGCCGTGGACCCGGGTCGACGGCACCGACGTGTCCGAGGCGATCAGGACCCGCGAGGTGACCAGCGCGGTCAGCGCCGTGGCGGCCGTGCCGCAGGTCCGTGCGCGCCTGATCGCGATGCAGCGGCAGATCATCGCCAGCGCCGGGGGGATCGTGGCCGAGGGCCGCGACATCGGCACCGTGGTCGCGCCCGACGCGCAGGTCAAGGTGTTCCTGACCGCTGACGGCGCGGCCCGGGCCAGTCGCAGGGCCGCCGAGGCCTCCTGGTCCACCCAGGCCGACCAGGACCGCCGCGACCGGATGGACGCGGCGCAGAGCGGGAAGGCCGCCGACGCGGTCGAGGTCGATTCCACCGGGCTCGACCTGGACGGGGTGGTCGGCGTCATCGTCGGCCTTGCCCTGCAGAAGAGCAGATGACGATGGCGAACGAGGCCGTTCCGGTTGTGGCCGTCGTCGGCCGGCCCAACGTGGGCAAGTCGACGCTAGTCAACCGGATCCTGGGCAGTCGGCAGGCAGTCGTGGAGGACAAGCCCGGGGTGACCAGGGACCGGGTCGCCTACGACGCCCTGTGGAACGGCCGGGCGTTCACCCTGGTGGACACCGGCGGCTGGGAGCCCTCGGTGGAGGGCACCGAGAGCCTGGCCGCGCGGGTCGCCGCCCAGGCCAGGGTGGCGGTGGACGCGGCCGACGCCGTGCTGTTCGTGGTGGACGCCACGGTGGGCGTGACCGACGCCGACGCCGCGGTGGCCAGCGTGCTGCGCCGCTCCGGCAAGCCGGTCGTGGTCGCGGCCAACAAGGTCGACGACACCCGGGCCGAATCCGAGGCCGCGGCGCTGTGGTCGCTCGGCCTCGGCGAACCCGCCTCCGTCAGCGCGCTACACGGGCGGGGTAGCGGCGACCTGCTCGACCTGGTACTCGACGCGCTGCCGGAGGCGCCGCGGGAGGCCGAGGCCGAGGGCGGGCCGCGCCGGGTGGCCCTGCTCGGCCGGCCCAACGTCGGCAAGTCCAGCCTGCTGAACAAGCTGGTGGGCCATCAGCGCTCGCTGGTTGACGCGGTAGCCGGCACCACCAGGGACCCGGTGGACGAGCTCGTCGAGCTGGGCGGCACCACCTGGCGGTTCGTGGACACGGCCGGCATCAGGCGGCGGTTCAGGGAAAACCAGGGCGCGGATTACTACGCGGCGCTGCGCACCGCGGGCGCGCTGGACCGGGCCGAGGTCGCCGTGGTCCTGGTCGACGCGAGTGAGCCGCTCACCGAGCAGGACCTGCGCATCATCTCCATGGTCATCAAGGCCGGCCGGGCCCTGGTCATCGCCTACAACAAGTGGGACCTGGTGGACGAGGAGCGGCAGCACTACCTGGAGCGCGAGATCGACCGGCAGCTGCACACCGCCCGCTGGGCGCCCCGGGTGAACATCTCCGCCGCCACCGGGCGGCACATGGACCGGCTGGTACCCGCGCTGGAGAAGGCGCTGGAAGGGTGGGAGACCCGGGTGCCGACCGGGCGACTCAACGCGTGGCTGACCGGGCTGGTCGCGGCCACCCCGCCGCCCGTGCGCGGCGGGCGCCAGCCCAAGATCCTGTTCGCCACCCAGGCCGGCGTCCGGCCGCCGCACTTCGTCCTGTTCACCTCCGGGTTCCTCGAGGCGGGCTATCGCCGGTTCGTGGAGCGGCGGCTGCGCGAGGAGTTCGGCTTCGACGGCAGCCCGGTCCAGGTCTCGGTCCGGGTCAGGGCCAAGCGCGAGGGCCAGTCCGGCCGCCGCCCCGCCGGGGCGGCCCGCCGGCGCTGAGGTGGTGAACCCGCCCGTTCGGCTCAATGATCTTCTCGAGTCCGACCGCCGGCACGTCTGGCATCCGTACGGTCCGATGCCGGGCCGGACAGCGCCGCTGGTGGTGGAGTCGGCGTCCGGCGTCCGGCTGCGGCTGGCCGGAACCCCGGGTTGAACTGGTCGACGGCATGTCGTCGTGGTGGGCGGCCATCCACGGCTACCGGCACCCCGTGCTCGATGCCGCGGCGGCCGATCAGCTGGGGCGGATGAGCCATGTGATGTTCGGCGGGCTGACCCACGAGCCCGCGGTGCGGCTGTGCGAGCGGCTCGCCGCGATGGCCCCGCCCGGGCTCGAGCACGTGTTCCTGTGCGACTCGGGCTCGGTCTCGGTCGAGGTCGCGGTCAAGATGTGCCTGCAGTACTGGCGCTCGGCCGGGCGGCCGGCCAAGCGGCGGCTGCTGACCTGGCGCGGCGGCTATCACGGGGACACGTTCATGGCTATGTCAGTGTGCGACCCCGAGGGCGGCATGCACGCGATGTGGGACGGGGTGGTGGCCCGCCAGCTGTTCGCCCCGGCGCCGCCGGCCGGCCCCGTGGATCCCGGCTACGCCGCCACCCTGGCCGGGCTGATCGGGGAACACGCGGACGAGACGGCCGCGGTGATCGTGGAGCCGGTGGTCCAGGGCGCCGGCGGGATGCGCTTTCACGACCCGGGCTACCTGCGGGTGCTGCGCGACGCCTGCACCGCGCACGGCGTGCTGCTCGTGTTCGACGAGATCGCCACAGGCTTCGGCCGCACCGGCGCGCTGTTCGCCGCCGGGCACGCCGGGGTCAGCCCCGACGTGATGTGCGTGGGCAAGGCCCTGACCGGCGGATACATGTCGCTGGCCGCAGCCCTGTGCACCCCGGCCGTGGCGTCGGGGATCTCCTCGGGCTCGGTGCCAGTGCTGGCGCACGGGCCCACCTTCATGGGCAACCCGCTGGCCTGCGCGGTGGCCCTGGCCTCGCTGTCGGTGCTGGACGACCCGCGCTGGTATCCGGGCGGCTGGCAGGCCTCGGTGGCCCGGCTCGCTGCGGGCCTTGAGGCCGGGCTGGCCCCGGCCCGAGGGTGGCCCGGGGTGGCAGACGTCCGGGTGCTCGGCGCGATCGGCGTGATCCAGCTGACCCGGGAGGTCGACGTGGCCGCGGCCACCGCCGCCGCCGTCCGCGCCGGGGTCTGGCTGCGGCCGTTCCGCGACCTGATCTACACCATGCCGCCCTATGTCACCGGCGACGAGGACCTCGCGCTGATCTGCCGCGGCGTGCTCGCCGCCGTCGAGGCGACCTAGTACGCGAAGGCGCCCGGCGGGGCAGCAGGGGAGGGGACGGCGGTCGCGTCGGTCACCGGCTTGGCCCCGGCCGTGAAGCGCGCCAGGTCAGCACCGTGCACCAGGCGCCCTGGCATCGGGTCGCCGGCCGCCCGCCGGGTGAGCGCCGCCACCGGGAGCACCTCCGGGCTCGCCGCCAGCACCAGGTTGCCGAACCTACGGCCCCGCAGCACCGCCGCGTCGCCGATAAGGCAGACGTGGGGGAAGACCGCACGCGCCGTCGCGACCTGTACCCGGGCGTGTGCCAGCGGCGCCCCGTCGGCCACGTTGGCTGCGACCACCCCCGTGCCGCGCACCGTGCGCCTGGCGGCGGCCCAGAACTCCGCCGAGGTCAGGTGGGCCGGGGTGCGGCCTCCCGCGAACACGTCGGCGATCACCACGTCGAACGAGCCCGGCCGCAGCCGCTCCAGCTCGGCCCGGGCGTCGCCGACGCGCACCCGGAGCCTGGGGTTCCGCGGCGGTAGCCGGAGCCGGATCAGGTCGACCAGCGCGGCGTCCACCTCCACCGCGAGCTGCGGGGAGCCAGGCCGGGTCGAGGCCACGTAGCGGGCCAGCGTGAGGGCCCCGGCGCCCAGGTGCAGCACGCGCAGCGGCTGCCCGGCGGGCGCTGCCTCGTCGATCACGTGCCCGATCCGCCTGACGTACTCGAAGTCCAGGTAGCCGGGATCGTCTAGGTCCACATGCGACTGGGGGACGCCATCGATCAGCAGTATCCACGCCGCCCGGCGGTCGGCGTCGCGCAGCAGTTCGGCCCCCGAAGCCCCCTCGGTCCCATGGCCGCCGCGGTCCGGCTCCCTTCGTCGCCCCATACCGGCCATTATCGAGGCCTCACGGGCGCCCCGGGGAAACCGGTTCGATGAAACCGCCCGCGTGTGCGAGGCTGGGAGGGTACTTCTTCTCTGCCGCAGGAGGTCCGCATGGCCGAGCAATCAGGAGCCGAAGCGTCACCGGCCACCGAAGCGCCCCGGGAGGACGCCTCACCGGAGGCTGCCGCCGCGCCCGACCTAGACGAGACGAAGCGCAAGTTCCGCGAGGCGCTCGAGCGCAAGCGCCGCGCGCACGCCACCGCCGAGAGCGCTGACCACACCGGCAAGGTGAACGGCGCGCACGGCCCCGCCGCTAGCCGGCGCGCGTTCCGCCGCAAGAGCGGCTAGCCCGTCCCGTTCCGGGTCGGCCCGTTCCCTGCTGGCCCGTTCCCTGCTGGCCCGTTCCCTGCTGGCCCGGTCAGGCGGGGACGGCGCGCAGCCAGCTCTGGTCGTCGGTCAGGTAGCGGTCCAGCCGCAGCCCGGCCCCGGCCAGCACCGCCGCGAGTCCGGCGTCGTCCAGGCGCCTGGCGGTGAACGCGTGCGTCCACACCAGGTCGCCGTCCGCGTACTCCATCACGGCCGAGACCAGGTCCGCCGCGGGGCGGGACACGTTCCGCACCCGGAAGATGATCCCGTCCCTGACGTATTCGGCGTCGGTGGCGGACGCGAACCAGCCGGGTGCCTGCTGCTGGATGATCACGCACCCATCGGCGGCCACGTGATTCCGGCAGGCGGCCAGGAGCGCGGTCCTTTCCGCGTCGTCGTCGGTGCTGATCAGGTGCGACGCCAGCAGAACCACGCCGAAGCGGCGGCCGAGCGCCAGGTCCTGGATCCGCGCACGAACCGTCACAGCGCCGCGGACGTGCGCCAGCATCTCCGGCGACTCATCCACGGCGACGACCGAGTGGCCCAGCGCGACCAGCGGATGGGTGACCCGGCCGGCGCCGCAGCCCAGCTCGAGGATGGATGACCCGGGCGGGATAGCGCCGTGCACGATCTCTGGTTCGCCCGTGGCGGTCAATCGCGCGTAGAAGTCCACCGCGCAGCCGTCGGGCGTGATCACTCCCGGCCCGGTGCCGAGCGGACGTGATGATTCGGTCATCCTCACATTCTGCCGGCACCGCCTCGCTGCGCGAACCGGCCGCCCGCCCCGCCCGTTAGCCCTGCCCGCTGCCTCGTCCGGTCCGCCGGGGAGGGATGCCAGCGGCCGGCCGCGGATACGGGCGGGTGCTACGGGTTCAGGCGGGAGTGGGCTGTATCGCCGCAGCCCAGAGCTGGGTCGGCCGGGCTTGATCCGGACGGCCTGGCCGGGGCCCGGCCTGCGTGACCGCCTGCGGTTCGGCGGGCGCGGGGGTCCGCTTCGGCTGGTCGGCCACCGGGAGATGGAACCAGACCGTGGTGCCGGCCGGGTCCCTGAGGTAGCCCCACCGGGCGGCGAGGTGCTGGACCAGGAACAGCCCGTGTCCTTCGGCCGCGTACAGGTCGCCCCTGACGACGGGCGTGCCCGCCGAGCCGTCATCGATGATCTCGACCAGGACGCCGTACGGCACGCCGATGACGACGATGGTGACGGTCCCGCCGTCGACGCCAGATTTGGTGTGCTGGACGGCGTTGGTGACGATTTCCGAGGTCAGTAAGGTCGCCGCGTCGTTGTCCGCGCCGACCTGGTGTGAGCTGAGCGTCCGCGCGACGAAGGCCCTGGCCGTGGCGACCTGCTCGGGGCGCCCGGGAATGGTCAGTGAGCCGAGGACTGTCGCGCGCGTCCCGCCGGCGGTCCCGCGAGTGCCGGACCCGCGCTGCGGGCCAGACCATGATCGTCGGGAATTGCCTTCGGGCGTATCCATGTTGAGTCCCTCCAAATTGCTCCGGATCGTGATCTCACCTGTTCGCAAACTGGTGCCCATGAAGTTTCGCTTGCTTCAGATGTCACATTCGTGACACATGCCACCGTGGTTCACGCGAGTCCGCTGATAGTTACTCGGACTAACATCAGACTCACCGTTCGCCACTTTTGCCGCACAGATGATTCCAATCCGCGCAGAAACGTATTGAGCCAGGCCCTTTAATGATTTGTCCCGATTTGTACCTTCGTGGCTGATCACGTGGGGCTAGCACCAGAATCGATGATGGAACCGCCGGCCCACTTGGCGCAAGTGCGTGAAGGAAATTTCCCTGCTGAAATCCCGGATGGGATTTCATCCGCGGCGATAGTGCGGTATCGTACTGCGTGTCAGGGGGGATGTGGAGTGTGCTGGTTACACTCCGATACCCGGATAGGGTCGCACCCGGTTCTCCGCAGACTTCCTGACCGCTGTCCCCTCTGCCTCATGAGGAAGCGAGCTTCACGTGCCTCTTGGTCCCACCGTCCGCCGACGCCGGCTCGGCGCCGAGTTGCGGCGCCTGCGCGAGGCTCATTCGCTCAAGCTCGAGGAGGTAGCCGAGAAGCTCGGCTTGGCCCCGTCGACGCTCTCCCGCATCGAGACGGGCAAGGCGCCGACCAAGTCGGCCTACCTGACCGCCATGCTCGAGATGTACGACGTAGAGGACCCGGGTGCGCGCAAGGTGCTCGTCGATATGGCCCGCGAGGGTCACCGCAAGGGCTGGTGGTCGATCTACGACGACGTCCTGCCCTCAGGGTTCGACATCTACGTGGGCCTGGAGGCGGAGGCCTCCGGGCTGCGCAGCTACGAGTCGGACGTGATCCACGGGTTGCTGCAGACCACCGACTACGCCCTGACGGTGCTGCGCGAGCTGCGGCCCAGGGATACCGAGGAACAGATCCGCAGGGTGGTGGACCTGCGCATGCAGCGGCAGCGGCTCCTCGACCAGGACCCGCCGCTCGAGGCCTGGATCATCCTCGACGAGGGAGCGATCAGGCGCAGCATCGGCGGTGCCGCGATCATGCGGCACCAGCTCGAGCACCTGATCAAGGCCAGCCGGTGGCCGAACGTGACCCTGCAGGTACTGGGGTTCGAATGCGGTGCGCACGCGGGGCTGACCGGCCCGTTCGCCATCCTCGAGTTTCCTGAGCGGACCGACTCCGACGTCGCCTATACCGAATCCCTGGGCGGCATGATCTACCTGGAAAAGGACCGGGAAGTGCGGTCTTGCGCCGAGGCATTCGACCGGATGCGCGCGGCGGCGCTATCCCCGGCCGCGTCGATCGAGCTGATTCAGCACATGCTGCACGAGCTCGACTGACCTGGACCTACACAGAAAACCGCAAACACCCAATGGAAGGAGAGGCGGATGGACACCGACCTCACGGAGCTGCGCTGGTTCAAGAGCAGCGCAAGCAGTGCCGCCGGATGCGTGGAAATAGCGCACCTCCCCGAGGGGGGAGTCGCTGTCCGCGATTCGAAGGACCGGCGCAAGACGCCCCACGTCTTCAACCGCCACGAGTGGGAGTGCTTCTTGATCGGCGCGAAGAACGGGGAATTCGACCTCCCGGTCATCTAGGCCCCTGTCGTCTCCTGATCGCCGGAGGAGGCGGCGGGCGGGCGCTACCCCACTCCAGCCCCGCCCGTCTCCTTTCCCCGGCGGGCCCGCGCGCACGTGTAGATGATCTGGGGGAAGGAGCAGAGGGCGGTGGTCCTGGCGGGTCCACCGCCCTCTGCCCGCCTGGCCCCGTTCGTGGCAGGCCCCGGTTCGTGGCAGGCCCCGGCTCGTGCCGGGCCCTAGTCGAAGTCGCCGTCCCTGGCGCCGCCGACGAATGCCGCCCACTCGGCCGACGTGAACACCAGGGTCGGCCCGGCCGGGTGCCGCGAGTTGCGCACAGCCACCTGGCCGTCGGGCAGGTTCGCGACCTCGACGCAATTGCCGCCCTGCGGGCCGCTCCTGCGGCTCTTACGCCACTCCACCCCGGGCAGTTCCGCGGCGGGCATTCCGTTACCGATGCTCATTCGGCCAGTCCTCCAGCTGGTTGATGATCGTGGTGAGGATTCCAGGCGTCTCGCTCGGCTTGGCGCTGATGATGCTGAGCCGCTCCATGGCCAGCAGGTAACGGTCCACCTCGGATTTCTTGTCGAAGTAGAGCGCGCTGGTGAGATGCTCCAGGTAGGCGACGTCCGGCAGGTCCTGCTCGTTGAACCGCAGGATGCTGAAGCCGCTCGGCGCGGCGTGGCCGCCCATACCGAGCGGGGTGATCTGCAGCGTGAGGTTCTGCCTGCTGCTGAGGCTGAGCAGGTAGCGAAGCTGGTCGCGCAGGATCTCGACGCTCCCGATCGGCCGCCGCAGCGCGGTTTCCTCGACGATGGCCCACAATTTGAGCCGGCCCTCGGTGAACCGGCGCTGCCGTTCCTTGCGCAGGATGACGTGCCGATCCGCCTCGCTAACCGGGATGTCGCCCACGGCGAGCACGGCGGCGGCGTACTCGTGGGTCTGCAGCAGGCCGGGAATGAACTGCGGCTCGTAGATGCGGATCGAGGTCGCGGCCTCTTCCATCCCGACGTAGGACTGGAACCAGTCGGGCAGGATGTCGTTGTACCTGTGCCACCAGCCGGGCCGGTTGGCCTGCTCGGCCAGGCTCAGCAACTGCTCCCGTTCGACCGCTGCGACGCCGTAGTAGGTCAGCAGGTCGAGCACGTCGATCTCGCGGATCGCGTTCCGGCCGAGCTCGATCCGGCTGATCTTCGACTCCGACCCGCGGATCGCCCGCGCCGCTTCCTGCGCGGTGATGCCGCGGCTCTCACGGAGCCGCCGCAGCTGGGTCCCCAGCAGGATCCGCAGCACGGTTGGCCCTTCCGTCGGCTCTGGCATGACGCCTCCCGGATTTGCACGCCGCGCGGAATTGTTTCTTGCAATTGCGTGGCAAACTGTTGCCAGCCGCCGTCCGCAATCGTCATGGTATCCCATATGGGATTGCATGCCACCCCCCAATATTGGCGGCCTGGTCGCCCGTCTGAGACACATCTGTCTGCGGACACTTCTGTCATGCGGGGCTGACAAAAGCCGTTTAGTTCGGGTTCACTTGTGGCGGCGGCCTGGTCCCCCGGCCTTCGCGGCCCGGGGCGCCGACGGCACGGGCAGCCTCCGGGCCTGCGGTTCGTCCGCCGGGGCGTGCTCCCAGGGGCCGGAACCTGGCGGCGTGGCCGGCTGCGGCAGGCGTCCCGCCAGAGATCGGGGAAACCAGACGCGGGTGCGCGGTGATTTCCTGCGGAGCGCGATGACTTGCCAACCGTATTCCTGGTGGTATTCCAAGGCCGGTGCGCATTTATCGTTTTCCTTTTGGCGGTGCGGGTAATTGTCGGCGGACCGGCCGCCGGACCGGACGCCGGAAAAGATGAGACGCCGGTCCGGCTCCCGGAATCACCAGTAGTTCCGGCGGGGCCGCGGGTTTTCGCGGCATGTGGTGCGCTTTGTCGTCAACATAGCGGGGAAGCGGCCAGCCTGCCGCCGCTGTCGCCGGATACCGCCAGCGGGCCGCCGGTGACTGCGCACCGGGCATGAGCGATCCCGGCCTCCATGATCGTGCCGCCGGAGGCTGTCCGCCGGACCCGTTCGCGCCATTTCGCCCATGCTGACACTGGTAATTAATCGGGTCGGCCGACCGTACGCCGCAATGGCAACTTTCACCCGGCCGGGAAATGTCAGCGCGACGGGCGGCCATCTTCTAACCCGCCTCCCGCGCCGCGAGCCCGGCGGGGCCCGCCCCTAGGATGACGCTATGCGCTATAGGCCCCTGGGACAGTCGGGACTGCTGGTGTCGGTCGTCGGGCTGGGTTGCAACAACTTCGGCGGGCGCCTCGACGTCGACCGGACGCGGGCGGTGGTGGACGCGGCCATCGACACCGGGATCACCCTGTTCGACACCTCGGACACATATGGCGGGGGCGGTGGCTCGGAACGAGCCCTTGGCGAAGTCCTCGGCTCGCGCCGCGACCAGGTGGTGCTGGCCACGAAGTTCGGCGGCCGCGGCGTGGACATGGGGTACGGGCCCGCGGCCGGGGCGAAGGGCGGGCGCGCCTACATCCGCCGAGCGGTCACCGGGTCGCTGAGCCGGCTGCGCACCGACTACATCGACCTGTACCAGCTGCACGTCCCTGACCTCGTGACCCCGGTCGAGGAGACCCTCGCCGCGCTGGGCGAGCTTGTCACCGAGGGCAAGGTCAGGTACATCGGCCATTCGAACTTCTCCGGCTGGCAGATAGCCGATGCCGCGCACCTCGCGGCGCGCCACGGCCACACCCCGTTCGTCTCCGCCCAGAACCACTGGTCGCTGCTCGAGCGCCAGGCCGAGGCGGAGGTCGTCCCCGCGGCCAGGCACTTCGGCCTAGGCGTGCTGCCCTATTTCCCGCTCGCCAACGGCCTGCTGACCGGCAAGGTCAGGCAGGGCCAGCCGATTCCTGCCGGGACCAGGCTCTTCGGCCGCGAGGGCTACGTGACCGACGAGAAGCTGGCCAAGGTGGAGGCGCTGATCGCCTGGGCGCAGGAGCACGGCGTCACCCTGCTGGAGACCGCGATCGGTGCCCTGGCCGCCCATCCCGGCTGCTCCTCGGTGATCGCCGGGGCGACCAGTGCCGAGCAGGTCAAGGCCAACGCCGCCGCCGCGGACTGGACCCCGGCCGAGGCCGAACTGGCCGAGATCGACGCCATCGCCCCGCCGCCACCGTCGCCGGTGCAGTAGCCCCGGCTGGACCCGGCTAACCGGCGGCGACCGCCTGCTTGTACAGCGCCGCGGCGTTCGCGCCGAGCACGGCCGAGTATGAGACCTGAGGCGTGTCGCCGCCCTGCTGATACCCGCCGATGACGCCGATCACCAGGCCCTGGCCGGTCGCCTGGTCGACGTCGCTCAGGAAGGGCCCGCCGCTGGTCCCGTTGGTGTAGCCGTCGCAGTCGAACTCGAGCTGCCCCGCCATCGGATGCCTGAGCCAGTTCTGGCAGGTGACGGGCTGGTTCGTGACGTTCGGGTAGCCGATCACCTGGACCATCTGACGGCCGGCCGGAGTGCCGGTGGCCAGGCGTTCGGCCCCGGTCACGTTCTCGACCGGCACGCTCGAGCCGGGCTTGCTGACCCGCAGGAAGGCGAAGTCGTCATCGTCGCTGGACGAGGCTTCCCAGGCCTGGTCCACGTAGACCTTGGTCACGGTCCAGACGCCGTACGGCTCGGCGCCGCGGTCGTACCCGGGCACGAAGTCGACGGTGCCCGAGGTACCGGTCACGCAGTGCGCCGCGGTGATCGCCAGGTCGCCGGCCGGGCTGTCGACCACGCTCGCCGTGCAGAAATGCTGGCCGAGCTTGCCCCCGGGCGCGCTGAACAGCGCTCCCACCGCCGCGGTGCCGGCAAAGGCCTGCCCGTCCCTCGAGGGCGCGGCCATGTGCCGGACGGCTCGCACGAAGCTGGTGGCGATGTCGCTCGCGGCGCCGTTGGCGGGCGTCAGCGTGACGACCGCACCGACCGCGAGCGCGGTAACCAGCGCCGCCTTGGCGGGTGACCAGGTAATCCGGCGGCCCCGTTCATGCTGGCCGCTAGGGCCGGCCGGTGCGGTGTCCTCGTCGCGGCCGCCTGGGTGACGCCTGGCCCGTCCCCCGGTTCGCAACAGCACCTGCCCTGGTCACCTGCCAACTTCGTCCGGAATTGAGGCGCTTGCACGCGGTATCGATACTTAATTGTGATCGACAAGGTGCGACTGTACCAGAGGTAGACACTCCAAAGTTGGTCAGTAGTCACCCGGTTGAGCTGGGGATTCCCTGTGAGCGCCCCGTCGCCCAGTCGGTCTCGCTCACCAGCGGTCGTGCACCGAGGCGCGGAAGTACTTGTCGTACAGCCCCTCGATCGCGCCGAGTTCGGCCTGCGGCAGCGGCGGCAGGGCGGCCGCCTCGGCGTTCTGCCGGGCCTGGCCGGTGCTGCGGGCGCCGGGGATCACGGTTGTCACCCCTGGCTGCTGGATCACCCAGCGCAGTGCCCATTGAGCGGGGGCCCATTGAGCGGGGGCCCATTGAGCGGGGGCCCATTGAGCGGGGGCCCATTGAGCGGGGGTGCCCCCGGGCAGGCCGCTGGTGATGGCCGCGAACTCGGCCGCGGCATCGGCACCCGACTCCAGGCCGACCCCTGAGAACGTCTCACCGACGTCGAACGCCTCGCCGCGTGCGTTGTAGTTGCGATGGTCGTCGGCGGCGAACGTGGTGTCCCTGGTGTACCGGCCGGAGAGCAGCCCGGACGCGAGCGGCACCCGGGCGATGATGCCGACACCCGCCGCGGCCGCCGCGGGCAGCACCCGGTCGAGCGGCTTGCGCCTGAACGCGTTCAGGATGATCTGCACGCTGGCCACGCCCGGGCGCGCGATCGCGGTCAGTGCCTGGTCGCAGGTTTCCACGCTCACCCCGTATGCCGCGATGCGGTCCTCGGATACCAGCGTGTCGAGCGCGTCGAAGACGGCGTCCGAGGCGAATACCGCGGTCGGCGGGCAGTGCAGCTGGACCAGGTCGAGCCGGTCGGTGCCCAGGTTGACCCTGGACCTGTCGGTCCAGGCGCGGAAGTTCTCGAGCGTGTAGTGCTCTGGTACCTGCTCGACCCGGCGGCCCATCTTGGTCGCGACCATGATGCCCTGCCCGGCGTTGCCGGCCAGGAAGCGGCCGATGACGCGCTCGCTGCGCCCGTCGCCGTAGACGTCGGCCGTGTCGAAGAACGTGACCCCGGACTCGACCGCGGCCCGCAGCACCTCCATCGCGCCGGTCTCGGACACGTGCCCCCAGTCCGCGCCGAGTTGCCAGGTGCCGAGCCCGATCACAGAAACCGGCCGTCCGGTCCGGCCGAGTACCCGCTGTTCCATGATTCGCGATCTTACTAACGCCCGGCGGGATCTCCCGCCGCCGCCCGGTAGGCGCCTGGGGTGACGCCGTAGTAGCGCCGGAACCACCGGGTCAGGTGCGCCTGGTCGGCAAAGCCGGCCTCGGCCGCGGCCAGGGCGGGCTCCACGCCCGCCGTCAGCAGCCGCCGCGCCGTCCGCACCCGCAGCTCGCGCTGGTAGTCGCTCGGCGCCAGCCCGTAGGCCTGACGGAAGGCCCGGTAGGCGGCGTAGCGGCTGCACCCCGCCGCCGCGGCCAGGTCGTCCGCGGTCAGCTCCCCGCCGCCCGGGTCACCGGCGCTGTCCTGGATGAGCTCGCGGATCCGTGCGGCCACCTGCCGGTCGGCCACCTGCCGGTCGGCCACCCGCCGGTCCGCGCCCGGCCGCGCGGGCTCGCGCCCGGAGGCGTGCCTGACCAGCAGCCGCGCCGTCCCGGTGAGCCGCTCGTACCGCTCCAGCTCGCTCGCCCGCCCGGTGAGCGCCCGGTGCAGCCAGGCGCACCGAGGCCGCCATCACCGGATCCTCGATCACCGGCGAGCGGAACAGCGGCAGCGGGGTTCCGGTCAGCGAGGCGAGGAACTCCGGCCCGATGTGCACCATCCGGTAGGTGAAGCCGTCGTCGACCGCCGCGTGCCCGTCGTGCGGGTCGTCCGGGTTGAAGGCCATCACCATGCCGCGGGCACTCACGTGGCGCCCGTGACGGCAGGTGAACGCCTGCGCGCCGGTCTCGGTCACGCCGAACGAGTAGCTCTCGTGACTGTGCCGGTGGTACACGTGCGAGGTGAAGTGCGCGTGCATCGCCTCGACCGGAACGCCCTCCGCGCGCCAGTACCTGGCCCAGTCGTCCCCGGCCATATCCCGATTATCGCGCTCCAGCGTTCAAGACGAGGCGCCGCGGCCAGGCCACACTGGCGGTATGACTGTACGTTTCGACACCAAGATAGCCATCGCGGTGCGGGCCGACCTGCAACCCTGGCAGAAGCTGAACGTCACCGCGTTCCTGGCCAGCGGCATCGCCGCCAGCACCGGAGAGATCATCGGCAAGCCGTACGAGGACGGCTCGGGGAACACCTACCTGGAGCTGTTCCGGCAGCCCGTGCTGGTGTACGCGGCCGACACCGGGACGCTCAGCCAGGCGCATCAGCGCGCGCTGGCCCGGGAGATGCCGATGGCGATCTACACCATGGACATGTTCACGACCGGCAACGACGACGACAACCGGGCCGTGGTGCGCCCGGTCCCCGCCGGTGAGCTGAGCTTCGCCGGCATCGCCGTGCACGGCCCGCGCAACGCTGTCGACAAGATTTTCAAGGGGGCTAGTCTGCATCCTTGACATCCTCCCCGAGCGTGGGGATTTCAGCTGGTTGCTTCATGGTCAGGAAGCAACCAGCTGAGGTTCGCGGTTCACGGGCCGGGTAATCCCGTCGCCTCCCCGCGCAGTCACGGCGTGCCCCGCCGCGATGTTGATGGCTGCGTTCACGTCAGCGGAAGCCTTCGTCGCGCCCGGCCTTGCGCCAAGCCGGACGCCGGCGGGTGCCGGTGAAGAAATTCGTCATCGCCTGAGAAAAGTCCCGCAACGCCTGCTGCTGCACCATCTGCGAGCCGTGACGGAGCCAGTCATACCCGGCCCGGGCCTGGGTGAGCTGTCGGCACTGCTCCAGGTAACCTGGCGCGCATGTCCTGCCGGGACGCCAATGCGATTGCTGCTCGACTGCGAGGTTCCATACGAACCGGGCATGGGCGCAGTGGTTCCGCAGCACTACCGCCTGAGCGAGTGTCGGTGCCAGGCGGTAACGAAACATGCGAACATAATATCTAGAATAGCTGGAATTCCAGAGGAGGTGAAGCGGCGTTTCTGCTCAAAGCCTAAACGCCCGCATTCATGAGAGCAGCGCTATACCGGGACATGGGAGAAGCGGCCGAGGTCTTTCGCGTCGAGGAGGTGGACCGGCCCGAGCCGGGACCGGGCGAGGTCCTGGTCAGGGTGCACGCCTCCGGCGTCAACCCCACCGACTACAAGGCCAGGTCCGGGGCGGTGCCGCGGCCCATCGACGACTTCCAGATCCCGCACCAGGACGGCGCCGGGGTCATCGAGGCGGTCGGCGCCGGGGTGGATTCCGGCCGCGTCGGCGAGCGGGTCTGGCTCTGGCTGGCTGCGGCCGGCCGCTGCTGGGGGACCGCTGCCGAGTGGACCACGGTGCCCGCGCGGCAGGCGGTCACGCTGCCGGACGGCGCCTCGTTCGAGCTGGGGGCCTCGCTGGGCGTGCCGGCCATGACCGCGCACTACTGCCTGCTCGCCGACGGGCCGGTGACCGGACAGACGGTGCTGGTGGCCGGGGGTGCGGGGGCGGTCGGTCACTTCACGATCGAATTGGCCAAACGAGCCGGGGCGCGTGTCGTCACCACCGTGAGCAGCCCCGATAAGGCGGCGCTGGCCGAGAAGGCGGGCGCGGACCTGGTGGTGAACTACCGCTCGCCCGACGCGGCGGATCAGGTCAGGGCGTTCGGCCCGGTGGACCGGGTGGTCGAGGTGGCGCTCGGCGCCAACTTCCAGCTCGACCTCGCGGTGACCAGGCCGCACGGCACGATCGTGACCTACGCGGCCGAGCCCGCCAACCCCGAACTGCCGGTGCGGGTGTGCATGACGGCCAACCTCACGCTCGAGTTCGTCCTGCTCTACGGCGTGCCGATGACGGCGCTCGACCAGGCGGCCGCCGACATCACCGCCGCTCTGACCGCGGGCGAGCTCACCGGGCTGCCGGTGCACAAGTACCCGCTGGCCGACATCGCCGCGGCCCACCAGGCCGCCGAGAACGGCGCGGTCGGCAAGGTCATCATCATCCCGTAGCAGCCTCGTAACCAGGGCGTGCCCGGTACCGGCCGGGCACGCCGACATGGCCAGGCGCGCGTACCGAGCGGTGCGGAGGGGTGGCACCGTCGTGCCGGGGGAGGGTCAGCAGCGGCCGGACATCGCGGGCGGGGTCGCGTGCCCGGGTGGCTTCCCCCGGGTCGGCTACTTCTTCGGGAATACCCCCGTGTGGTTGGTCCCGCCCCAGAAAACCTTGGTGCCGATCCGGTCCCGCCGGCCGCTGCCTGCGCAGGTCCGGCAGCGCCGGAACGAGCCCCTGTAGACGGCGCCGACGTGCCTGCCGGTCATATTGCAGGTATGACACTTCCGGAGGGGATGGATGCGCGTCGAGACGATGTAGCTGACCGCAATTATGGCAATAACAAGAACCGCTACCATGCCAGATACTCCTTACTGACCCACACCAGAATCGCCCGTAGCCCTGGTACCGCCTTTCACACGGCCGGGTACCGCGAATCCGGAGAGGGTTGGCCACCGCCGCAGGTACCGAGGTTGGATCTCACCCCCAGTACCGACTCACTTGCACAGAGTAAACTACTCTGACCGGATATGTGAAGTGATTTTGACACGGCGGTTACCGCAATGACACGTAGTTACCTCATTTGAGACAGCCGTATCTTGGTCACCGGTATGCGCCAATGCCAAGCGTCACCGCGAGACCGAGGCCCGCCAGGCTCACCACGACCCGGAATGGCCCGGCCGGGACCTTCCTGACGATCTTCGGGCCGATCCAGCCGCCCGCCAGGAAGCCCGCCGCGAGCGGCACCACGAAGGCCCATCTGACGTCGCCGAACAGTGCGAAGCACACCGCGGCCATGGCATTCGCCATTCCGGAGATCGCGTTCTTCACCGCGTTCACCGTGACCAGTGATTCGTCGATCATCATGCTGAGCACCACCAGCAGCATGACGCCCGCGGCGGCGCCGAAATACCCTACGTACATGGCCACGGCGAACAATGCCAGGCCGTGCGCCACCCTGGTCCCGCCGTCCGCCGACGGCGACGGCGACAGCCCCTTGATCCTGGGCTGGACGAGAAGCACCAGCGAGGCGCCGCCGATCAGCACCGGCACCACCTTGGTGAACGTGCTCGCCGGCGTCAGCAGCAGCACCGCCGCCCCGGCCGCGCCGCCCAGTGCCGTGACGATTCCCAGCCGGATCACCCGCCGGCCCTGCCCGGCCAGTTCCGGCTTTGAGCTAAGGACCGATCCCGCCCCGGTGAGTACGAGCGAGACCGTGTTGGTCATGTTCGCGCTGAGCGGCGGCACCCCGAGCGCCAGCAGCGCCGGGTAGGTGACCAGCGAGGCGATGCTCACCACCGTGCTGAAAATCCCGCCGACTGTACCGGCGGCCAGCAGCAGAAGCGCCTCAGAGAACTTCATCCGAAGCCAGGATCCTCCAACCACACCCTGCCTGGCACCCGCGGCCGGTGTGATCCCCATCGCATCCGCCCGCTTGCCGCCGGAGGGCATTGCCGGGCCTAGGGCGCAGCCCCGCCGGCCGCCCCCGAACTGCCCAGCCCCGCCGACGACCCTCCCAGGTGCAACACGCATCACCTTGGCACCGAGCCCCGGCTGACGCGACCGCAACGATGTGGCATCGTGGCGGTTAGCGCGTCTTAAAATAACCCGTCGCCTCGGGATTTCTGGCGCGCTGATGTGCTGACCGCTGGGTCGATGGGCCGTTGGTCCGGCTAGAACCGGACCACCGGCACTTTGACCCAGAACCGCCGCCCCCGCACCGCGCCGCCCCGTACCGCCGCCCCCGTACCGCCGCCCTCGCACCGCCGCCCCGTACCGCCGCCCCCGTACCGCCGCCCTCGGCGGCGGGCATGACGTGACCTGGGCTGTTGAGGTGCCCTCGTGACTGAGACGCCCTTGTGGCACGGGAGGGCGCCGGAGTTCCGTTCGCTGAGGGCGAAGATACTTTGAGCTCAAATGATTTGACGTGGAAATAGCTCTGGGTGAAGACTGGCGCCGTGAGTGAGGCAGAATCCGCCGGGGCCGGCGAGCCCGCGGCGGCGCCGTGCCAGCCGGGGCCGAGGCACGCGGGGTGGATCTGGGGCGAGCCCTCGGACGGGAACCCTGATCCGCCCGCGGACGCGCCGCTGCACGTCCTGCTGCTGGCCGCGTCGCGGATCATGGGCACGTTCTACGCGGGGACCCTGGTCCAGTCCGGGCTGCGGATCAGCCCGGCCGGGCTCGGCGTGCTGCGGGTGCTGATGGCGGGGGACGGGCTCAAGTCCAGCGACGTCGCGGCGCGGGGCGGGTCGTCGCCGGGCACGCTGACGTCGGTGGTGAACACGCTCGTCCGCGAGGGGTACGTCGAGCGGCGCAGCGACGAGGGAGACCGGCGGGTGGTCAGGCTGTTCGTGACCGACAAGGGCCGCCAGGTCTGCGAGGACTACATCTCGCTGGCCGGGCCCCGCTGGCGGGACGCGTTCGGCTTCGTGGATCCGGCCGACGAGCCGATCATCCGCAAGTTCTTTACCGAGATGATCGGTCATTTCAGCGAGCTGATAAGGAAGGAGCGCGGCCGGTAATGCAAGGCGGCGGACGGCCGGGAAGGCAGGGGTGTCAACTACAGTTGACACTGACCTTTAGTCAACGTAGGTTGACATCGTGACCGGCGCATCGGGGCTCGCGATTCGTACCGAGGATCTGCGCAAGACCTATAAGTCGTCGCGCGGGGACGTGCCCGCGGTATGCGGCATCGGCCTGTCGGTGGGCTCCGGACAGTTCTTCGGGCTGCTGGGACCGAACGGCGCGGGAAAGTCCACCACCATCGGCATGCTCACCACCTTGGTACTGCCCACCGGCGGCCGGGCCTGGGTGGCCGGCATGGACGTGGTGGCCGACCCGGTGGGCGTCAAGCGCAGGATCGGCGTGGTGACCCAGAACAACACCCTCGATATGCAGCTGACCGTGGCGGAGAACCTGGAGTTCCGCAGCCGGTTCTTCGGCCTGAGCCGGCGCGAGGCCTCGCGGCGCGCCGAGCAACTGCTCGAGGTGTTCGGCCTCGCGGACCGGCGCAAGGCGATGTCCACGGACCTGTCCGGCGGGCAGGCCAAGCGGCTGCTGATCGCGCGGGCCCTAGTGCACCGGCCGGACGTGCTGTTCCTGGACGAGCCGACCGCGGGACTGGACCCGCAGACCCGGGCAAACCTGTGGGACATCCTGCGGGTGCTGCACGGCGAGGGGCAGACCATCTTGCTGACCACGCACTACATGGAGGAAGCCGAGGCCCTATGCGAGCAGGTCGCGGTGATCGACCACGGCGAGGTGCTCGCCTCGGGCACCGTGAACGAGCTCAAGGACGGCGCCGGCGCGGAAACGGTCATCACGGTCCGGTACGACGAGCCGGTCCCCGACGGCATGGCTGAGCAGGCCAGCCTGACCGGCCGGCTCGGCGTCAGCAAGGTGGAGGCCGACGGTGACTACGTGCGGGTGTTCACCCGCGAGCCCGACGGCGTGCTCGGTGCGCTGGTCACGGCCGGCTCGGCCGCCGGACTGAACGTACGCGACGCGACCCAGCTCAAACCGAGCCTGGAGACAGTTTTCCTCACCCTGACCGGACGGGAGTACCGCGAGTGACCACCACGACGAGAACCGCCGCCCCGTCGGAGCTGACGGAGCACGCTGGCGCACCGACGGCCGCTGATGTCGCCGCCCTGATCGCCGAGGCGCCGGAGCCGCACCCCACGCTGGTGAAGACGTTCAACGCCATGATGGCACGCGAGTTCCGGGTGCTGCGGCGCAACTCCGTCGCCACCTTCACCCGGGCGGTCATGCAGCCGCTGCTGTTCGTCTTCGTGTTCGCCTACGTGTTCCCGAAGATCGGCGGCGGCTTCAACCTCGGCGGCGGTGCCGCGGCCGCCCGCGCGGGCGCAGCCGCGGGCGGCGTCAACTTCGCCACCATCCTGGTGCCCGGCCTGATGGCCTCCATGCTGCTCATGCAGGGCATCATGGCCGTCACGTTCCCGCTGGTGATGGAGTTCTCCTGGCAGCGCACGATCGAGGACCGGGCGCTGGCCCCGGTGCCGATCCGGGTGCTGGCGATTCAGAAGATCGTGGCGGGCGCGGTCCAGTCGTTCATCGGCGCGGTCATCGTGTTCCCGATCGTGCTGCTCGTGCACGCGCCGGGCCAGGCTCCGCATGTGCACGTGACCAACTGGGCCCTGTTCGTCTTCATCCTGGTCACAGCGTCACTGCTCACCTCCTCGCTCGGGCTGCTGCTCGGCACGATCATGGATCCGCGCAAGATGCAGATGCTGTTCGCCGTGATTCTGCTGCCCGCCACCATGCTCGGCTGCGTCTACTACCCCTGGGCGGCACTGCAGAACATCCGCTGGCTGCAGATCGCGATCCTGATCAATCCCATGGTGTACATGTCCGAGGGCCTGCGGGCCGTGCTCACCCCGGTGCTCCCGCACATGCCGATGTGGGCCGTGCTGGTCGCGCTCCTCGGCGGCACGGTGGTCTTCGGCTACCTGGGCACCCGCACCTTCACCAAGCGGGTCCTGAACTAGGTCCCCGGGGGCTGGGGGGGCAGCCCCCCAGGATCGGGGGATCCCGGGGGTCGTCCCCCGGGGGTAAACACGGCGCAGGAATACCGCTTGACCGCGGAGTGCTGTTAGGCTTAGACGCTGACCAGCTCGGTACCTGAGGTGCCGGGCGCGCAAAGCGGAGGACCACCTCCCACCCAGTCAGTCCGAAACAGGGCAGGCGGGTCTGGCCAGACGCCCCGGTGGCGGTGCGCGTGGAAACGTGTATCGGTGCCGGAGTATCTGCTGGCACGGCGCACCCCCGAATGGGGTGGCGCCGTTGTCGTGGTTGCCCCGCTGAGCACGTCGCTCGCGGGGTTTTCTCGTGTCCGGGGTTCCCGGCATCGGCGAGAGGATTCCCGGGCATGGTCGGCAGAAGCCACTGCCGGACGCACCGGCGGCGGAGATGAGGCTCAAGGAGGTCACATCAGCACCGAAGCACGCATCAACGAGCGCATCCGTTCTCCCGAAGTCCGGCTCGTGGGGCCGAAGGGGGAGCAGATCGGGATCGTCTCGGTCAACGACGCGCTCAAGCTGGCACAAGAAGCCGACCTCAACCTGGTCGAGGTCGCACCCACTGCGCGGCCACCGGTCTGCAAGCTCATGGACTACGGCAAGTTCAAGTACGAGTCCGCGGTCAAGGCCAGGGAATCGCGCAAGAACCAGACGCAGACGGTCGTCAAGGAGATCAAGCTCCGCCCGAAGATCGACCCGCATGACTACGGCACCAAGAGGGGCCATGTCGAGCGGTTCCTCAAGGCGGGCAACAAGGTCAAGGTGACGATCATGTTCAGGGGACGTGAGCAGTCAAGGCCCGAGCTGGGTTTCCGACTGCTGCAGCGTCTCGCCAGCGACGTTGAAGAGCTCGGCTTCGTGGAGTCGCAGCCCAAGCAGGACGGGCGGAACATGATCATGGTGATCGGTCCGCACCGGAAGAAGAGCGAAACAAAGGCGCACACGGCAGGCCAGGCCCAGAACCGGCCGGTGCCAAGCCCGCGCGCTGCCGCAGCAGCGGCCCCGCAGCCGGCGGACACTGAGCCCGCCGCCGACGGCGCCGCGGTATCGGGTCCGGCCTAGCCGGTAGCATCACCCGGGCGGCAATAAACCCCGGCGCATGCGCCGGGGTCGGTTACTGCTGCGCGCCCAGCGGCGGCAGTTATACGAATTGGAGACGACGGCGACCATGCCGAAGATGAAGACACACAGCGGTACCGCGAAGCGGTTCCGGCTGACAGGAACCGGCAAGGTCATGCGCCGCCGCGCCAACCGTGGCCATCTGTTCGAGAAGAAGTCGTCCCGCCTGACGCGGCGGCTCTACGACGAAGTGACGGTCGCGCCCAGCGACGTCAAGGAGATCAAGAAGCTGCTGGGCAAGTAGCCCGGCCCGCGTTGAGGGAGACGGAACACAATGGCACGCGTCAAGCGGGCGACCAACGCCCACAAGAAGCGCAAGGTTGTCCTCGAACGGGCCAGCGGCTACCGCGGACAGCGGTCACGGCTGTACCGGAAGGCCAAGGAGCAGGTCCTCCACTCGATGACCTACGCCTACCGCGACCGCAAGGACCGCAAGGGCAACTTCCGGCGGCTGTGGATTCAGCGGATCAACGCCGCGGCCCGGGCCAACGGCATGACCTACAACCGGTTCATCCAGGGCCTGCGGGTAGCGGGCGTCGAGGTCGACCGGCGGATGCTCGCCGAACTCGCCGTCGCCGACGAGGCCGCGTTCTCGGCCCTGGTCGAGGTGGCGAAGAAGGCGCTTCCCGACGCATCCGGGTCCGCGGCCGCCTAGGTGCGGGGCACCGTATCGCCTGACACCGGTAACCACCAGGGCGTGCACTCGCCGCGGCTCAAGGCCGCGCGGCGCCTGAACAAGAGAGCCTTCCGCCAGCGTGAGCGGGCCTTCCTCGCCGAAGGCCCGCAAGCGGTGACGGAGGCTTTTCGTTGCGGGGCGCACCTCACCGACCTGTTCGTGACCGTGCCCGCCCGGACCAGGCACCACGACCTGGTCGCCGCGATAGCCGCCGCGGGCATACCGGTGCACGTCGTCAGCGGCGAGGTCATGGACGAACTCGCCCAGACGGTGACCCCGCAGGGCCTGCTCGCCGTCTGCGGTTTCGTCGACGTCCCGCTCGCCGAGGTCGTCCAGCGGGCCAAGCCCGTCCAGCGGGCCAAGCCCGTCCTGGTGGCGCTGCTGGCCAACGTCCGTGACCCGGGGAACGCCGGCACCGTCCTTCGCACCGCCGACGCGGCGGGAGCGCACGCGGTGGTCTTCGCCGATGCCTCGGTCGACCCCTATAACGGCAAGTGCGTGCGCGCGTCCGCGGGCAGCCTGTTCCACCTGCCGGTGGTGGCCGGGGCCAGGCTCGAGGAAGCCGTCGTCACCTTGCGTGAGGCCGGCCTCCGGATCTTGGCGGCGGATGGCCGCGCGGGACGTTCCCTTGACGACCCCGAGGTCCAGGCCCGGCTGACCCGGCCGACGGCCTGGATGTTCGGGAACGAGGCGTGGGGACTGCCACCCGAACTCGTCGCGCTGGCCGACGAACCCGTCGCGGTTCCCATCTACGGCCGGGCCGAGAGCCTCAACCTGGCAGCCGCAGCCGCCGTATGCCTCTATGCGTCCGCGCGTGCGCAGCGGGTACACAAGTGAAGCGGGAAATGAAGGGGGAGGGCCAGGGGGAACGGGGGCGGGAGCCCCCCGTGCACGGAAGAGATGGGCGGGGGGACAAGATGGTACGCAAGAAGCAATTGATGGCTTAGCGTATTTGAGCTACGACATAGAGAATTCACGTCTCAGGACTGTCACAAAGCCCGTATACGCGCTAGAGTCTGATCACAATCCGTCACCCTAACCGTGACCACTTCCGGCCGCCGGACTCCTGAAGTGCGGCCTCGCCGGACGGAGGCTTCGCTGCAGTGGACGAGGTCATATCGAGCCGGGCGTCATCGGCCCCGCAACCGGCTGGGACGCCTGCGAAACGGGATACTGCTAGTGGTCAGGTTTCCGGCGTCAGCCCGCTTCCCGAAGGCCCGGTCCCGATCGGGAGCCTGGTTTTCGCCGACGAGCTACCTGACGGGGTGGTGGTCGCCGACGAAGTCGGCCGCATCGTCGTGTTTAACCGGGTCGCCGCGCGCCTGACCGGGCTGGATCCGGCCGAGGTCATCGGCAAATTCGTGTTCGACGTGCTCCCGCTCCGCGACAGCGAGGGCCGGGACTGGTGGGTGTACGCCGATCCGTACCATGGCTTGCCGACCCGCACCCGTCACCCTGAGCGATCGCTGTACCTCGCAGACGGCACCGAGATCCTGGTGTCGGTGGGGTATGTCCGCGGCCCCCGGAGGGCTCCAAGGGGAGTCCGGGGGGATGGGTCTCTCCCAAGGGGGGTCCGGGGGGATGGGTCCCCCCGGGAGGAAGAGCGGGGGGTTCCGGGGGGTCGCCCCCCCGGGCAAGCACCTCCCCCCGGGCTAGCACTCAGGCGGCTGGTGATCAGCCTGCGCGGCGCGAAGCAGCGGGAGCGGCTGGAGCGAAGCCGCGCCGAGCTCGTGTCCACCGTCGCGCACGAGCTGCGCTCCCCGCTGACCAGCGTCAAGGGCTTCACCGCCACCCTGCTGAACAAGTGGGGCCGGTTCACCGACGACCAGAAGCGCGTGATGCTGGAGACGGTGAACGCCGACGCTGACCGCGTGACCAGGCTCATCACCGAACTGCTCGACGTGTCCAGGATCGAGTCCGGCCGGATGGAGGTCCACCGGCAGCTGGTGGACCTGCCTGACCGGGCCCGGAGGATCGTCGCGGGCCGGGTGGCGGCCGGCGACGCCGAGGACCGGTTCCGGCTCGACGTGCTCGACGGCCTGCCGGAGACCTGGCTGGATGCCGACAAGATCGACCAGATCCTCGGCAACCTGGTGGAAAACGCCGTCCGGCACGGCGCCGGCCTCGTGACGGTCGTGGTGGAGCCGGCCTGCCTGGAGGGCGGGGACGGACCGGGGGAGGAGCCCGAACGCGGTCGCGGTGTCCGTCCGCGACCAGGGTGAGGGCATCTCGCCGGACGTGGCTCCCCGGGTGTTCCGCCAGTTCTGGCGCGGCAAGCCCCGCGGCGGCAGCCGCAGAGGAGGGCACGGCGGCGGTACTGGCCTGGGCCTGTACATCGTCAAGGGCCTGGTCGAGGCGCACGGCGGCACGATCTGCGTGCGCCGCGCGCCCGGCGGCGGCGCCGAGTTCCGATTTATCGTGCCCGCGGGGACGGCTGCCGCCTGAGGGCGACACCCTGAGGGTGACACCCTGAGGGCACCGAGTGGGCGCTCGGTACGGTAATCTCCCTTCGGGCTATCCAGCACGGCGATCGGCTTCTGGCCGCATAGGCGGGGGACGCTTAGGCAGGGCCGACGCTAACCCGCCGGCGCGTCGAGGCCGACGTGACGCTGCCACCCACGCCCGTTCGGCAGGAAAGATCCCCGCCTTCAGACCCCAGCTAAGGTACGGCCCGCAGGAAGCAGGACCCATGTCCGCACCGAACAAGAGTTACCCCTCGGGGGGTTCCGGGGGGTCGTCCCCCCGGACTAGCACAGTCAAGGCGACAGCCTCGCTGGCGCCTGCCGAGGTGGCCCGCGTCCTCGACGAGGCGCTCACCGCAGTCGCCGCCGCCGGGAGCCTCGACGAGCTGAAGGCGGCGCGGATCGCGCACGAGGGCGACAGGGCACCGCTGTCGCTGGCCCGTGCGGAGATCGGCGCCCTCCCGCCCGAGGCGCGCGCCGGGGCGGGCCAGCGGGTCGGCGCGGCCCGCAGCAGGCTCCGCGAGGCGCTGCGCGAGCGCCAGGCCCAGCTGGAGGCCGAACGGGACCGGCAGGTGCTCGTCACCGAAACGGTCGACGTCACCCTGCCGGGCGGCCGCACCCCGGCCGGCGCGCGCCACCCGGTCACCTCGCTCGGCGACCGGCTGTCCGACGTGTTCGTCGCGATGGGCTACGAGGTCGCCGAGGGGCCCGAGGTCGAGGCGGAGTGGTACAACTTCGACGCGCTCAACATGCTGCCGGACCACCCGGCCAGGGACGCGCAGGACACCATCTTCATCCAGAGCCCGGCGGGCCCCGAACGCAAGTCCGGCATGGTGCTGCGAACGCAGACCTCGCCGGTGCAGATCAGGTCCATGCTGACCCGGCCGCTGCCGCTGTACGTGGTCAGCCCGGGCCGCACCTACCGGCACGACGCGCTCGACGCCACGCACAGCCCGATATTCCACCAGATCGAGGGGCTCGCGGTCGACGAGGGCCTGACCATGGCCGACCTGCGCGGCGCGATCCAGTCGTTCGTGGACGCGATGTTCGGTGTGGGGTTGCGCACGCGGTTCAGGACCGACTACTTCCCCTTCACCGAGCCGTCGGGCGACGTGTCGATGGAGTGCCACATCTGCCGTGGCGCCTCGGCCAAGCCCGGCGGCGACCCGTGCCGGGTGTGCCGGTCGCAGGGCTGGATCGAGATCGCGGGCTGCGGCATGGTCAATCCCAGGGTGCTGGTGGCATGCGGCATCGACCCCGACAGGTACAGCGGGTTCGCGTTCGGGCTCGGCATCGAGCGCAGCCTGATGATCGGGCACGGACTGACCGAGATCAGGGACGCGGTAGAGGGCGACGTGCGGTTCAGCCGGGCGTTCGGGATGGAGATCTGAGATGCGAGTGCCGCTTTCCTGGCTGCGCGAGTACGTGTCCCTGACCGAGCCGGTGGACACGACCGAGGTTTCCCGCCGGCTGACCGCCGCCGGGCTCGAGGTCGAATCGGTCGAGTCCGCCGGGCATGACATCCACGGCGTGGTGGTCGCCCAGGTGCTGTCGATCGAGGACCTGACCGGAACACTGAACCTGAAGAAGCCGATCAGGTACTGCCGGGTCGCCGCTTCCGAGAGCCAGCTGGCCGGCCCGCCCGACGAGGCCTCCGGGGTGATCTGCGGCGCGGTCAACTTCGCCGTCGGCGACCGGGTCGCGCTCGCGCTGCCCGGCGCGCTGCTGCCCGGCGGGTTCGAGATCGGCGCGCGCAAGACCTACGGGCACATCTCCGAGGGGATGATCTGCTCGGTCCGCGAGCTGGCCATCGGCGACGACCACACCGGCATCCTGGTGCTGCCCCCCGACGCGCCGCTTGGCGCGGATTTCGTGTCCTACGCGAAGCTGCGCGACGAGGTGTTCGAGATCGCCGTGACACCCGACCGCGGCTACGCCGTGTCGGTGCGCGGCGTCGCGCGCGAGCTCGCCAGCGCGTTCGGCGTGCCCTTCACCGATCCCGCCGAGACCGCGCTGCCGGACGCGACCCTGCTCGGCGGTCCGCTCGACTACGTGGGCGCTGACGTCTACCCCGCCCGCATCGCCGACCCGACCGCCTGCGACCGGTTCGTGCTCCGCGAGGTACGCCGCTTCGACCCGTCCGCGCCCGCCCCGCTGTGGATGCGGGTTCGCCTGGCCCGGAGCGGGATGCGCTCCGTGTCACTGGCCGTGGACGTGACCAACTACCTGATGCTCGAGCTGGGGCAGCCGCTGCACGCGTTCGACCGGTCCAAGCTGACCGGCGAGATCGTGGTCCGGCGGGCGCAGCCGGGGGAGAAGCTGGAGACGCTTGATCACGTGGTCCGCACCCTGGACCCGGAGGACATCCTGATCACCGACGCATCCGGGCCGATCTCCATGGCCGGGACCATGGGAGGCCTGTCCACCGAGATCGACGAGTCCTCCACCGACCTGGTGATCGAGGCCGCTCATTTCGATGCCAGGGGAACGGCGAAGATGAGCCGCCGGCACAAGCTGCACAGCGAGGCGTCCTACAGGTTCGAGCGCGGCGTTGACCGCGAGCTGCCGCTGCGCGCCAGCGCCAAGGCGGTGGCGATGCTCTCTGGCCTGGGCGGCGGTCAAGGGGCCCAGGTGGTGCCGGGCTGCACGCACGCCTCGGCCGAGGTGGCGCCGGTGCTGATCTCGATGGCGGCGGACTTCCCGGACAAGGTGGCCGGGGTGCTGTACGGCCGGGACACCGTTGTCCGGCGGCTGCGCGAGGTGGGCTGCTCGGTGCTCCAGACCCGCGAGGCCACGCCGACCATCGCTCCGTGGCGGACGGAGAGCGCTCCGGGCGGGGCCGGGTTGGCCGCGCAGGCTGCGCCCCTGGTGCCGGTCCTCGAGGTGACCCCGCCGTCCTGGCGGCCCGACCTGACCGACCCAGCCGACCTGGCCGAGGAGGTGATCCGGCTCGAAGGCTACGAGAACATCCCGGTCCGGATGCCGCGCTCGCTGGCCGGGCGCGGGCTCACGCCGCGCCAGCGGCTGCGCCGCTCGGCGGGCCGGACGCTGGCCGAGTCCGGGTTCGTGGAGATCCTGTCGTCGCCGTTCGGCCCGCGGTCCGACGCGGACCTGCTCGGGCTGCCGCCCGAGGACATGCGCCGTCCCGCAGTCGTGGTGGCGAACCCGCTGAGCGAGGACGAGCCGCTGCTGCGTACCACCCTGCTGCCCGGGTTGTTCCGGGTGCTGGCACGGAATGTCGGGCGGGGCTTCGCCGACACCGCGCTGTTCGAGATCGGCCTGGTCTTCCTCCCCCGTCCCGGGGCGGCGGACTCGGCGCCCATCCTCGCGGTGGACCGCGGGCCCACAGTGGCCGAACTGGCCCGGATGGAAGCCGCCCTGCCCGACCAGCCGTTGCGGGTCGGTGCGGTGCTGACCGGGGAGAAGGAGCTCGACGGGTGGTGGGGCAAGGGGCGCGCGGCGTCCTGGGCGGACGCGATCGAGGCGGCCAGGGAAATCGGCCGGATCTGCCGGGTGCGGCTCGACGTCCGCGCCGACAAGCACGCCCCCTGGCACCCAGGCCGCTGCGCGGCCGTCTACGTCCAGGTCGCGGACTCCGACGGCCAGCGGGAGTGGCTGGCCGGGCACGCCGGCGAGCTGCATCCGCGGGTGATCCAGGCGTTCGGCCTGCCGCCGCGGACCTGCGCCCTGGAGCTCGACCTGTCCGCGGTGTTCACCGCGGCCGAGGCCGCCGGGCCGGTGCAGGCCCCGCAGCTGTCCAGCTACCCGCTGGCGACTCAGGACGTGGCGCTGATCGTGGACGCGGCCGTGCCCGCCGCCGAGGTGGAGGCGGCGCTGCTGGCGGGTGCGCCGAAGGAACTGCTCGAGGGCGTGCGGCTGTTCGACGTGTACACCGGCACTCAGGTCGGCGAGGACCGCAAGTCGCTGGCCTACACGCTCAGGTTCCGTGCCCCGGACCGGACGCTCACCGCCGCCGAGGCCACGGCGGCCCGCGACGCGGCCGTGGCCGAGGCCACCCGCCGGGTCGGCGCGGTCCTCCGCAGCTAGCCAAGTTGAGGCTACGGCGGATATACCGGATAGTAAGCCTGTTCTTACTTTCCGGTTGTCAAAGCAAGCAACTGTCGGTCAGGATGTGATCACCGAAGACCGCAGCGCTTCGCTGAGCCGGAGGGTGAGATAACTAGACAGGCGGTGGCCCGGGGGGGTGCACCCGAGCAGGCCGCGACGACATTTCGCGACGTGTTCGCGGTGGCGGAGTTCCGGGCTCTGTGGGGGGCTCAGCTCTTGTCGGTTATCGGTGATCAACTCGCCCGCGTCGCGCTAACCGTGCTGGTCTACGACCGCACTCGTTCGGCCCTGCTCGCGGCGGTCACCTTCGTGGCCAGCATCGTGCCGACGTTCATCGGCGGCGTGACGCTGGCCTGGCTGGCCGACAGGTACCCGCGCCGCCGCGTGATGATCACCTGCGACCTCGCCCAGTTCGCGCTAGTCCTGGTCATGGCTATCCCCGGCGTGCCCCTGGCCGGACTGGTCACGCTGCTGTTCCTGGTCACGCTGGCCGGGGCGCCGTTCACCTCGGCGCGCGCGGCGGTCTATCCCGATGTGCTGGCCGGCGAGAGGTACGTGATGGGGACCGCGGTGACGGTTACCACCTACCAGTTCGCGCAGGTCCTCGGCTTCGCGGCCGGGGGCGCCGCGGTCGGGTTCTTCGGCACGCGCCTGTCCCTGGCCATCGACGCGGCGACCTTCGCCGCGTCGGCGCTCATCGTCCGCATCGGGGTACGGGCGCGACCCGCCCCCGCGCCGGGCGGCTACCACGAGCCGTCCCGGCTGGCCGGCGTCATCGCCGGCGCCCGGCTCGTCTTCGCCCGCCCGGCTCTGCGCACGCCGATGTTCTTCGGCTGGCTGGCGGCGTTCTACAACGCCCCGGAGGGCGTGGTCACCCCGCTCGCCCGGGACCTGCACGGCGGCGCGGCCGCCGTGGGCGTGATCCTGGCCACTGCGGCTCTCGGGGAGGCCGCGGGCGCCGTCGTGTTCAGCCGGTTCCTGGCCCCGCCGACACGCCTGCGGGTCATGGGCCCGTTCGCCGTCGCGGCCTGCGGGGTTCTCGCGCTGTTTTTCCTGCGGCCTGGTCTGCCCGGATCGCTGCTCATCTTGTTCGCGTCCGGTCTGGGCGCGGGCTACCAGATTGCCGCCAACGCCGCCTTCGTGAGCGCGGCGCCGCAAGAACAGCGCAGCCAAGCCTTCGGCCTGGCGCAGGGTGGTATGAGCCTGGGCCAGGGAGTCGTCATGATCCTGGCGGGAGCCGTCGCGGACCGATACTCCCCGGCATGGGTCATTGGGGTAACTGGCACTGTCGGCGCCGCGGTGGCGCTGGCGATCGCGGTCAGCTGGGCGCGCGATCGCAGGCCGTCGGTGAACGGGCACCGTCAGCGCGCTTAGGGTCAGGTCCAGTGGGTGTCGCGCATGGCGTGCTCCTCATCTGGTGTGTCGTGGACGATGCGGTGCGGTCAGGTCCAGTGGGTGTCGCGCATGACGTGTCCTTCTCTGTGAGTAGTCATATAGATTCTCTGAGTAATTAACTTAACGGCTGGCCGAGAGCTCTGGTTCAGCTTCCGACCTCCACGCGCACTCCCTCCCGCGCGTCCCCTTGGGCAACGCCTGGCGTTGCGGGTACCCATTGTTGCCCGCAATCGAGGTGGAGGGGTGCTTTGCGGCTAATGCCGGAAATAATCCGACTCGGCGGTAACCTTATGCAACTGCTTTGATACAGCAGGGAAACCTTGTTATTCCGGAAGCCCAAAGAGGAGGTACTCTTCTATCGGTGAGTAGCCGGGTTTTCACGTTTTGCGCTCTCGCAGGCCGGCAATGCGGGAGAATAGTTCGATGAGCTTCTAGTGGGTGGCGAGGCGACAGGCCGTATGAGGAAGGCATCGATGCGCGCAGCTCGCACGTTGCTGCGGCAATCGATTGCGGTCCGCGACTGGCCGCTCTGGTCGCTGCGGCCCCGCTGGCTCGTTGCCTTCGTCCTCGCCGTCATCGCGACGGACCTGACCGTCATCGGCGTCGCGGCGTCGTTCACCGCGATCACCAGGAGCAACCTGGCGCTTTTCGGCCTCCTGCTGGGCTGCACGGCGGCCTCCGTCGAGCTGACCAGGAAGGCGGGGGAGCAGCAGGGCGGCATAACCAAGGACGTCCAGGGCGTATGGGAGTTGCCGGCCGCCATCCTGCTGCCCGCCCTTTATGCGCTGATTGTCCCTATCATCCGGATAGCGCTGCTGCAGTGGCGGATCGGGCGCGCCCCCGTCTATCGGCGGGTCTTCAGCGGGGCCGCCATCAGCCTCTCCTACGGTGCCGCCTCGGTAACCTTCCACAGCCTGTATGGCCTGATGCCGCAGGGCTCCGGGGGGACGCTCGCTCGCGGTACGGCGTGGACCCTGGTGATGCTGATCAGCGTCCTGGCGAAGGAGACCCTGAACAAGGCCGTGGTCATGACGGCGGTCAAGGCCACCGATCCGGGTGCGACGTTCCGGACCGAGGTGTTCAGTCGCGAGCCGCTGTACAACGACGGCGCCGAGATCTGCACGGGCGTCCTGGTGACGTACGGGGTGGCCGGCAATCCGTGGCTCGCGCTGGCCGCGCTGCCCGTCGTCACCTTGCTGCAGCGGTCACTGCGGCACGCGCAGCTGCTCAACGACTCGCGGGCCGACTCGAAGACCGGCCTGCTCAACGCGGCCACCTGGGAGCGGGAGGCGACCGCGGAGATCGGCCGGGCGGTGCGGACCAGGACCCCGCTCGCGGTGGCCCTGCTCGATATCGACCGGTTCAAGGTGATCAACGACACCTACGGTCACCTGGCCGGCGATCAGGTGCTCAAGGAGCTAGCCCGCTCGCTCGACGCCGTGCTGCGGGACTACGACCGTGCCGGGCGGTTCGGTGGTGAGGAGTTCTCGCTGCTCCTGCCGCAGACGCGGGCGGTGGACGCCTTCCGGATCGCCGAGCGCGTGCGCGCGAGCATCGCCGGCCTGTCCATCATCGTCCCCGGCGCGACCGGTGGCGAGCGGGTGCACGTGACGGTGTCGATCGGGGTAGCCGCACTGGACAGCGGCTGCAAGCGCGAGTACTCCGAACTGATGGCGGCGGCCGACGCCGCCTTGTACCGGGCGAAGTCCGGCGGCCGCGACCAGGTGCAGATGATCAGCACGACCCGAGGCCTGAGCGCCATCAGCGGCGCTGGCGACGCGTCTCGCACCGACGGTGGCGCCAAGGGCAGCCGCCCGGATGCGCCGAGCGTGTTCCGCCGCGCGCAGATTTCTTTAGCCGGGCCCCCCGGCTGGCCCGGTTCAGACGTTGCCTGAAGCCTCAATTGAGCCCCAGCTTGTGAAACGCATGATCCGCCGCTTCGGAAAGTGACCGTTGAGGCGGAGCGGGTATTCGGTGTCAGGTCCAGCTGCCGGTGCGCATGATGTCGCCTCTCCTCTCCTGAGCGAGCACGATTAAGTCAGGAGTCAAGCCGGGCAGCATAGTCGATGAAGAGGGCCAGGGCTCGTAATTCCGAAATGTCGGACAAAGCCCTGGCAGCACGTCCGGCAGCGAGCCGCGCAGAGTAGCCATGAGAGCGCAGTGCGCCAAGCGGTGCGCTAAGAAGATATGGCTACTTATCTCGTTCAGTAGCAGAATTTTAACGTTCAGCAGTCCCCATCGCTGCAATCCGGGACACTAGGTACACGTACTGTTCCCGACCGGGGTTCAACGCACTCGTGGTTGCCAAGGAGACACTGGTGGATGCGGTCCGTTCGATCCGAGGACGGAACCTGGTGCGCGGACGGTTCCCGGGACCACGGGCCTGGGCGATCTGGGAACTTCCGCGGTGGGTGGCCTGCTTCGTCATCGTGGTCGTGCTGACCGACGCCGTCGTGCTGGCGGCCGAGGTCGGCAAGGTGCGCATCCAGACCCATGACCTCGTGTTGTTCGCCGGGCTGCTGGCATGCAGCGCGGCCACGGTCGAGCTGACCAGGCGGGTGGGCGAGAACCTCGGGTTCGTCAAGGACGTGTACGCGGTCTGGGAACTGCCGGTCGCGATGCTGCTGCCGCTCGCCTACGTGCCCGTTCTCCCGGCTATCCGCTTCGCCCTGACCCAGTGGCGGATACTGCGCGCTCCGGTGTACCGGCGCGTGTTCAGCGCGTCCGCCATCGGGCTGAGCTACGTCACCGCCGCCCTCGTCTTCCGGTTCCTCGTCCACGTGGTGCCCGGCGCCGGCGCGAACCCGGCCGGCCACGCGCTGGCCTGGATGCCGATCGTGGCCGTCTGCGCGGCCGTGCAGTGGATCGTCAACCAGACCCTGGTCCTGACCGCGATCAAGGGCTCGAACCCGGACGTCAGGCTGCGCGACGAGCAGTTCGCCAGGGAGCCGATGTACAACGACGTCAGCGAGTTGTGCGTGGCGGTGCTGGTCACGTTCTGCGTGGCCTACAGCTGGATTGCCCTCGTCTTCGCGTTCCCCTTCATCACCTTGCTGCAGCGGTCCGTACGGCACGCCCGGCTGCTGGAGGACGCGCGCGCCGACTCCAAGACAGGCCTGCTGAACGCGGCGACCTGGGAACGCGGCGCGACGGCGGAGGTGATCCGGGCGGTGCGGACCAGGACCCAGCTCGCCATCGCGCTCCTCGACATCGATCGGTTCAAGGTGATCAACGACACCTACGGGCACATGACCGGCGACGAGGTGCTCAAGGAGATCGCGCACACGCTGAAGACGATGCTGCGCGAGTACGACCTGGCCGGCCGGTTCGGCGGCGAGGAGTTCACGCTGCTGCTGCCGCAGACCCGGGCGGTCGACGCCTTCCGGATCGCCGAACGGATTCGCTCCGCCATCTCCGGCCTCTGCATCATCGCGCCCGGCGCGACCGGCGGGGAGCGGGTGCACGTGACGGTGTCGATCGGGGTGGCCGCGCTGGACAGCGGCAGCAAGCGCGAGTACGCCGAACTCATGGCCGCCGCCGACGCCGCCCTGTACCGGGCGAAGTCCGGCGGCCGCGATCAGGTGCAGATGATCAGCACGACCCGGGGCCTGCACGCGGTGAGCAGCCTGCCCCGCGCCGGCAGCGAAGACCACCGGCCGAGCCTGTTCCGCAGCGCGGCGAGTTCCTAGGCGGCGGTCTTCGTCGCCTCCGGCACCGGCAGGACGGCCAGGATGGCAGTGCCACCGCTGCGGCACTGCGACGCGTTCCCCGTCCTCAGCACCTCCGGGGTGTCGAAACCCTGGCACGTCCAGCCGCTCACCACGACCGGGGCGCCTCCGCCGTTCCCCGGCACCTGCCCGTCGGAGATCCTGACCGCGTACTCGTTCTCGACCCGGATGGCGGTCTTGCAGTTCACCGCACCCTTGGCCACCTTGATGACGACCGGCACGCCGGCCGCGCTGCGCGTGTTTCCGCAGGTCGTACCCGCCGTCGCTGGCCCGGACGAGCACCCGGCCACCAGGCAGGCCCCGAGCAGGCTGACCCCGAGACCGCAGAGCACCGCGAAGGTCCGCCGCGCCCCGTCCCGCTCCACCGTCTCACCCTAGTGCCAGGGACCCGGGCCGGGCGGGCACGACACTTTGCATATTCATGCGTTATAATGAATACTCTTCCAGAATCGTATGGGGGTAGAGCGGACGTGAGGGACATATGGGTGCCAGGGTCGCGGTAGCCGGGGCCAGCGGCTACGCGGGCGGCGAACTGCTCCGGCTGCTGACCGGACACCCCGACCTGGAGATCGGCCCGCTCGCGGCGAACAGCAGCGCCGGGCAGCCGGTGACCGCCACGCACCCGCAGCTGACCGGGTATCCCGGCCTCGGTGCCGCCGTCTTCGCCGGTACGGAACCGGACGTCCTGGCCGACGCCGACCTGCTCTTCACCGCGCTCCCGCACGGCGAGTCCGCGCAGCTGGCCGCGCGCCTGCCGGACCATCTCAGGGTCATCGACCTGGGTGCCGACTTCCGGCTCGCCGATCCCGCGGCGTGGGAAAGGTACTACCCGACGCCGTATGCCGGCCAGTGGACCTACGGCCTGCCCGAGCTGCCCGACGCCAGGGACGCGATCAAGGCGGCGGCCAGGGTGGCCGCGCCTGGCTGCTACGCCACCGCGTCGATCCTCGCGCTCGCCCCGCTGCTGGCCGCCGGCCTGGCTGACCCGGCCGACATCGTGATCGTGGCCGCCTCCGGCACGTCCGGCGCGGGCCGCTCGCCGCGACCCGACCTGCTGGCCACCGAGGTCATGGGGTCGATGTCCGCTTACCAGGTCGGCGGCACGCACCGGCATGTCCCGGAGATAGAACAAAATATTGATCCCGAACGGGCCGGGTTGCCCGCCTCGGCGCCCGTGTCTGTATCCTTCACGCCGACGCTCGCCCCGATGGCGCGCGGCATCCTGGCCACCTGCACCGCGAGGTCGGGCGCGGCGGGCTCAGGTACCGGCCAGCTGCGCTCCGCGCTCCGCGCCGCCTACGACGGCGAACCCTTCGTGCACGTGCTGCCCGAGGGCCGCTGGCCTGCCACCGGCGCCATCCTCGGCTCCAACGCCGCCCACCTGCAGGTGGCGGCCGACCCGCACGCCGGCCGCGCCGTGGTCGTCTGCGCCCTGGACAACCTGGTCAAGGGCGCGGCCGGGCAGGCCATCCAGATCGCCAACCTCATGCTCGGCCTGCCGGAAACCGCCGGCCTGACCGCACACGGAGTAGCACCTTGAGCGTCACCGCCCCGCTTGGCTTCCGGGCCGCCGGAGTGACGGCCGGGCTGAAGCCGTCCGGCCAGCCCGATGTGGCCGTGGTCCTGAACGACGGGCCGTCGCGGTCCGCCGCCGCCGTCTTCACCACCAACCGGGTGCAGGCCGCCCCGGTGACCTGGACCCGCCAGGTGGTCCAGGGCGGCCGGGTCCGGGCCGTGGTGCTCAACTCCGGCGGGGCCAACGCCTGCACCGGGCCGGTCGGCTTCCAGGACACGCACGCCACCGCCGAGCACCTGGCGGCCGCGATCGGAGCTCTGTCCGATGAAGTCGGGGCCGGAGAGATCGCGGTCTGCTCGACCGGCCTGATCGGCGAGCGGCTGCCGATGGACAAGCTGCTCCCCGGCGTCGACGCCGCCGTGGCCGAAGCCTCCCGGGCCGGCGGCCTGGCCGCCGCCGACGCGATCAGGACCACCGACACCGTGGTGAAGATCGCCTTCCGCCGGGTGGACGGTTACAGCATCGGCGGCATGGCCAAGGGGGCGGGGATGCTCGCGCCCGGCCTGGCCACCATGCTGTGCGTGCTCACCACCGACGCCGACCTCGAGCCCGGCCGGCTGGACGCCGCGCTGCGGACGGCCACCGCGGCGACCTTCGACCGGCTGGACACCGACGGGTGCATGTCCACTAACGACACCGTTCTGCTGATGGCCAGCGGGGCGGCGGAGGTGAAGCCGGACAAGACCGAGTTCACCCTGGCGCTCACCGAGGTGTGCGCGGACCTGGCCCGGCAGCTCCAGCTGGACGCCGAGGGCGCCAACAAGATGATCACGATCGAGGTGGTCGGGGCCGCCTCGGAGGCCGACGCGGTGACCGCCGGACGCGCCGTGGCCCGCAACAACCTGCTCAAGTGCGCCATCGGCGGCGAGGACCCCAACTGGGGCCGGGTGCTCAGCGCTGTCGGTACCACCGACGCGGTCTTCCAGCCGGACCGGCTCAATGTCGCCATCAACGGGATCTGGGTCTGCCGCCACGGCGCCCCGGGCGACGAGCGCGCCAAGGTGGACCTGAAGCCGAAGGACGTGACGATCACCGTGGACCTGTCCGCCGGCCCGCACTCGGCGGTCATCCTGACCACCGACCTGACCGCCGCCTACGTGCACGAGAACAGTGCCTATTCAACATGAGGGCATATTCGACGTGACCGTGACCGACAGCAGGATCGAGGACGCGTCGGCCAAGGCGGCCACCCTGATCGAGGCGCTGCCCTGGCTGAACAGGTTCCACGGCCAGACCGTGGTGATCAAGTACGGCGGGCACGCGATGGCCGAAGAGGAACTCCGCCTGGCCTTCGCGCAGGATCTGGTGTTCCTGCGCTACGCCGGCCTGCGCCCGGTCGTGGTACACGGCGGCGGCCCGCAGATCAGCGCGCAGCTCGACCGGCTCGGCGTGGAGTCCTCGTTCACCGCGGGGCTGCGGGTCACCACCCCGGAGGCCATGGAGGTCGTCCGGATGGTCCTGTCCGGGACGGTGAACAAGGACATCGTCGGCCTGATCAACCGGCACGGCCCGTTTGCGGTGGGCCTGTCCGGGGAGGACGCGGGTACGTTCACCGCGATCCGCAAGATGGCGGTCGTGGACGGCGAGCCGGTGGACATCGGCCTGGTCGGCGACATCGTCGCCACCGACCCGGGCGCGATCAGGGCGCTGCTGGCCGACGGCCGGATCCCGGTCGTCTCCAGCGTGGCCGCGGGCCGGGACGGCGAGGTCTACAACGTGAACGCGGACACCGCGGCGGCCGCGCTCGCGGTGGCCCTGGACGCGGCCAAGCTGGTGGTGCTCACCGACGTGGCCGGCCTGTACCGCGACTGGCCGTCGCCGTCCGACGTGATCAGCGAGCTCACCGCGACCGAACTCGAGCGGCTGCTGCCCGGCTTGTCCGCCGGGATGATCCCCAAGATGGAGGCGTGCCTGACTGCCGTGCGCGGCGGCGTCCCGCAAGCGCACGTCCTGGACGGCCGCCTCAGCCACGCAGTCCTGCTCGAAATCTTCACCGACTCCGGCATCGGCACCATGGTCCTTCCTGGAGGTAGTCAGTGACCAGCACGGAAACCCTGCAGAAACGGTTCGCGGCGGCGCTCATGACGAACTACGGCGTGCCCCCGCTGGCCATCAGCCGCGGGCAGGGCTGCCGGGTTCAGGACGCCGACGGGCGGGAGTACCTGGACCTGATCGCCGGGATCGCGGTGAGCTCGCTCGGGCACGCCCACCCGGCCATCGTCGAGGCGGTCAGCCGCCAGGTGGCCGAGGTGGCGCACACCTCCAACCTGTTCCTGCACGAGCGCGAGATCGAGCTAGCCGAGCGCATCCTGTCCCTGCTGGGTACCGACGGCCGCGTCTTCTTCGCCAACTCGGGCGCCGAGGCCAACGAGGCCGCGGTCAAGCTGGTGCGGCGCATCGCCGGACCCGGGCGCCCGGTGATCGTGGCCGCCGAGCGCAGCTTCCACGGCCGGACCATGGGCGCGCTCGCGCTGACCGGCAAGGAGTCCATCCGCGCCCCGTTCGGCCCGTTCGGCCTGACCGTCCGGTTCGTTCCCTACGGGGACGCCGGCGCGCTGCGGGCGGCCGTAGGGCCCGACGTGGCGGCCGTGTTCCTCGAGCCCGGCCTGGGCGAGAGCGGCGTGGTGCCGGCCCCCGAGGGGTACCTGCTCGCTGCGCGCGAGGCCTGCGATGCGGCCGGGGCGCTGCTCGTGCTGGACGAGATCCAGAGCGGCATCGGCCGGACCGGAGTCTGGTTCGGGCACCAGGCCGCCGGGGTGCGGCCGGACGTGCTGACCCTGGCCAAGGGCCTGGGCGGCGGGCTGCCGATCGGGATGTGCGTCGGGCTCGGCGCGGCCGGCACAGGGTTCGCCAAGGGCGATCACGGCTCGACCTTCGGCGGCAACCCAGTCGCCTGCGCCGCGGCCCTGGCCGTCCTCGACACCATCGAGCGCGACGGGCTGCTGGCCCACGTCACCGCGGTCGGCGAGCACCTGGCGGCCGGTCTGCAAGGGGTGGACCATCCGCTGGTGTCGGGCGTACGCGGGGCCGGGCTCTGGCGGGCGGTCGTGCTGACCGCCGAGGTGGCGCCTGGCGTCGAGGCGGCCGCCCGGCGGGCCGGATTCCTGGTCAACGCGGTGCAGCCGGATGCGATCAGGCTGGCGCCGCCGCTGATCCTGTCTGCTGCCGAGGCAGACGAGTTCACCGCCGCCCTGCCCGGTATCCTCGACGAGGTGAGTTCATGACCAGGCACTTCCTCCGGGACGACGATCTGTCGCCGGCCGAGCAGGGCGCGATACTCGACCTGGCCGCGCAGATGAAGAAGGACAGGTCCGGATGGCAGCCGCTGGCCGGGCCGCGAGCGGTCGCGGTGCTGTTCGACAAGCCGTCGCTGCGGACCAGGGTGTCGTTCACCGTCGGCATCGCCGAGCTCGGCGGACACCCGCTGGTGATCGACACCCAGACGACCCACATCGGCCGGGGCGAGACCATCGAGGACGTCACCAGGGTGCTGACCAGGCAGGTGGCGGCGATCGCCTGGCGGACCGCCGGGCAGGAGCGCATCGACGCGATGGCCTCGGCCGCGACCGTGCCGGTGATCAACGCGCTCACCGACCAGTTCCACCCCTGCCAGATCCTGGCCGACCTGCAGACCGTCCAGGCGCACTACGGTTCGCTGGCCGGCCGCGTGCTGACCTTCCTCGGCGACGGCTCCAGCAACATGGCGCACTCCTATCTGCTGGGCGGCGCCACCGCCGGGATGCAGGTGCGCATCGGCGCGCCGGAGGCCTACCATCCCGATCCGGTGGTGCTGGCCGAAGCCGCGCGGATCGCCGACGCGACCGGCGGCTCGGTGGACGTGCTGACCGATGCCCGGACGGCGTGCCGGGAGGCCGACGTCATCGCCACCGACGTGTGGACGTCGATGGGCCAGGACAGCGAGCGGGCGCAGCGGCTGGCGATCCTCGGCTCGGGCGACTCCTACCAACTGGACGCGGCCAAGCTGGCCCTGGGGCGTCCGGGCTGCCTGGTGCTGCACTGCCTGCCCGCGCACCGCGGCGAGGAGATCGCCGCCGAGGTCATCGACGGGCCGAACAGCGTGGTCTGGGAGCAGGCGGAGAACCGGCTGCACGCGCAGAAGGCCCTCATGGCCTGGCTCTGCTCCCAGGGGGGACGACCCCCCCAGACCCCCCCGCTTCTGGGGGGAAGCCTTTCCCCCCAGAGCCCCTCGGCCCCCCGAGCCTTCGGCCGCGTGGAACAGCCGTGACGACCCCCCTGACCAAGACGGCCAGGCACGCCAGGATCGCCGACATCCTGGCCCGCGAGCAGGTCCGCTCGCAGGAGGAACTGGCGGACCTGCTGGAGCGGTACGCCGGGGTGCACGTGACGCAGGCGACCCTGTCCCGGGACCTGGACGAGCTGGGTATCGTGCGGCTGCGCTCGGGTGGCGCGCTGGTCTACGCCCTGCCGGAAGAGCCGGGCGGCCCGGGTTCGCACCCCGGCGGCCCGGGTTCGCACCCCGGCGGCGCCATCGCCAGGGTCTCCGGGTCCGAGTCGCCGCATGACGCGCGGCTGGCCCGCTACCTGGGCGAGCTCATGACCTCGGCCGAGGCGAGCGCCAACCTGGTCGTGCTGCGGACGCCCGCCGGGGCCGCCCAGTTCCTCGCCTCGGTCATCGACCACGCCGCCCTGCCGCCGGTGCTCGGCACCGTGGCCGGTGACGACACGGTGCTGATGATCGCGCGGGACCCGGCCGGCGGCGACGCCCTGGCCGCCGACTTCCTGAGCCGCGCCACCCGCCGACGATGATCGCCTTCCGTTACCGCCCGGCCGCCCGCGTCACCCTGTGGCAACCCGCGTTCCCCGGTGGCAACCCGCGTGACCGGGTCGATGTGCCGTTGGGTCGGTTAGAGCGTGCCCGATGGCACATCGACCTCATCGGCGGCGTTCCATGTGCGACAAAACTGAGGCGTTCGTGAGGTAGAAAGAAGGACTGTGGAAGCAGCGGGACAGGCGGCAGGGGATCCAGGCGACTCTGGGCGGGACGAAGGGGCGACGCGGCTGTGGGGCGGGAGGTTCGGCGCCGGGCCGGCCGACGCGCTGGCGCGGCTGTCCGTCAGCGTCCAGTTCGACTGGCGGCTGGCACGGTACGACCTGCGGGCTTCCCGCGCGCACGCCAGGGTGCTGCACCGGGCCGGGCTGCTGACCGACGCCGAGCTGAGCTCGATGCTCAAGGCTCTCGAGGACCTCGACCGGGCCTGCGCGAACGGGTCGTTCCGGCCGACGGTCGCCGACGAGGACGTGCACACCGCGCTCGAACGCGGGCTGCTCGAGCGGCTCGGCGCGCTGGGCGGCAAGCTGCGGGCCGGGCGCAGCCGCAACGATCAGGTGGCCACCGACCTGCGGCTCTACCTGCGCGACAACGTCCGCCTGGTCGCGAGCAGGCTGGCCGAGCTTGAGACCGCGCTGATCGACCAGGCCGCCGCCTGCGGCGACCTGCCCGCACCCGGCATGACCCACCTGCAGCACGCGCAGCCGGTGCTGTTCGGCCACCAGTTGCTGGCGCACGTCCAGGCGTTCGCCCGCGACGTGGGGCGGCTCCGCGACTGGGACAAGCGCGCCGCGGTCAGCCCGCTCGGCTCCGGCGCCCTGGCCGGGTCGTCGTTGCCGGTCGACCCGCAGGTACTCGCGGCCGAGCTCGGCTTCGACGCGCCCGCCCCGAACTCCATGGACGCGGTGGCCGACCGCGACTTCGCGGCCGAGTTCTGCTTCGCCGCGGCGCTGACCGGGGTGCACCTGTCCCGGCTCGGTGAGGAGATCGTGCTCTGGTCGTCGCAGGAGTTCGGCTGGGTGGAGATCGACGACGCCTACGCGACCGGATCCTCGATCATGCCGCAGAAGAAGAACCCGGACGTGGCCGAGCTGGCCCGGGGCAAGGCGGGCCGCCTGATCGGCGGGCTGACCGGGCTGCTCACCACCCTCAAGGGCCTGCCGCTGACGTACAACAGGGACCTGCAGGAGGACAAGGAGCCGGTCTTCGACGCGGTCGACACCCTGCTCCTGGTGCTGCCCGCCATGGCCGGGCTGATCGCGACCCTGCGGGTCAACCCGGACCGGCTGCGCCGCGGCGCCTCCACCGGGTTCACCCTCGCCACCGACCTGGCCGAGTACCTGGTCCGCCGGGGCGTCCCGTTCCGCGAGGCACACGAGGTCGTGGGACACCTGGTGGTGTGGTGCCAGGTGCACGACTGCGACCTGGCCGACGTGACCGACGCCGACCTGGCCAAGGTCTCGGAGCACCTGACGCCCGACGTCCGGGAGGTGCTGACGGTCGAGGGCGCGCTCGCGGCCCGCAAGGGACACGGCGGGACGGCGCCGGTCCGCGTCGCCGAGCAGATCGCCGCGCTGCGCGCCACGGTCGACGCCCACGCCGCCTGGGCCGCCGGGGACACTAGGCAGGCCGGGTAGGTGCTGATTCCGCGGGACTTCTTCGCCCGGCCCTCGGTCGAGGTCGCGCCGGCCCTGCTCGGCTGCGTGCTCGAGCATGAGACGGCGGACGGCCTGGTCGCGGTCGAGCTCACCGAGGTCGAGGCGTACGCCGGGCGGGCCGATCCGGCCTCGCACGCCTACCGGGGCAAGACCCGGCGGAACGCGGTGATGTTCGGCCCGCCCGGGCACGCCTACGTGTACTTCACCTACGGCATGCACTACTGCGTGAACATGGTCTGCCTGGGGGAGGAGAACAGTGCCTCCGCCGTGCTGCTGCGGGCCGGCGCGATCATCGCGGGCGAGGACCTGGCCCGGGCCAGGCGCACCCGGGGCCCCATCCCAGGAGGCAGGGCCCGCCTCGCGCCGCGTGACCTGGCTCGCGGCCCGGCCCGGCTCTGCCAGGCGCTCAGCATCGACCGGTCGCTGGACGGAGCGGACGTGTGCGTCGCCGGATCGCCGCTCCGGGTGCGCGCCGGGGCGGGCAACCCGGCTCGTTCGGGAAACATTGTCACGGGACCCCGGGTCGGGGTGAGCAGCGCCGCCGAGATCCCCTGGCGGTTCTGGTACGACGGGGACCCGACCGTCTCGGTATACCGGGCCCATGTGCCCCGGCAACGCAAACTGGTTACCCCCTGACGGCTAGTAGGTGGCACCATGCTGGCGTGGACGACATCATCGAGGAACTCTCTTGGCGCGGCCTCATCGCCGTCAGCACCGATCTCGACGAGCTGCGGCTGGCGCTGAAGTCCGGCCGCGTCACGCTCTACGGCGGGTTCGACCCGACCGCCCCCGGGCTGCACATCGGGAACCTGGTGCTGCTGGTCACCATGCGTCGCCTGCAGCTCGTCGGGCACCGCCCGATCGGGCTGGTCGGCGGGGCGACCGGGCTGATCGGCGACCCGAGCGGCAAGTCAGCCGAGCGAGTGCTCAACCCGGCTGAGCTCGTGGCCGAGTGGGTGGAGCGGATCCGCGGCGAGGTGTCCAGGTTCCTCGACTTCGACGCGGGGGAGTCCAGCGCGCTGATCGTGAGCAACCTGGACTGGACCGAGCCGATGCACGTACTCGATTTCCTCCGCGACATCGGCAAGCACTTCTCGGTTAACCGGATGCTGGACCGCGAGTCGGTGAAGGCCCGGCTGGAGGCGGGCGGGATCAGCTACACCGAGTTCAGCTACCAGCTGCTTCAGGCCATGGACTACCTCGAGCTCCACCGGCGGTACGGCTGCACCCTGCAGCTCGGCGGCAGCGACCAATGGGGCAACCTGGTCGCCGGGGTCGGGCTGATCAGGTCGGTGGAGAGCGCGTCCGTGCACGCCCTGGCCACCCCGCTGATCACCAAGCCGGACGGCACCAAGTACGGCAAGACCGAGGGCGGCGCGATCTGGCTGAGCGCCGACCTGATGTCGCCGTACGCGTTCTACCAGTTCTGGCTGAACGTCTCCGACGCCGAGGTGCCCGGCCTGCTGCGCGTGTTCAGCTTCAGGTCGCGGGAGGAGATCGGCGACCT
>CAVWBQ010000012.1:57500-231732 GCA_963753225.1 uncultured Actinomycetota bacterium
TTGGTGAAGTGAGTAATCCCATGCTGCCAAGAAAAACCTCGCAGCGAGCACTTAAGCGGCCCGTACCCTAAACCGACGCAGGTGGTCAGGTAGAGAATACCAAGGCGATCGGGTGAACCGTGGTTAAGGAACTAGGCAAATTATCCCCGTAACTTTGGGAGAAGGGGAGCCGTGTCTGGTGATGGGATTTACTCCCTGAGCTAGGTGCGGTCGCAGATACCAGGGAGAAGCGACTGTTTACTAAAAACACAGGACCGTGCAAAGTCGCAAGACGACGTATACGGTCTGACGCCTGCCCGGTGCCGGAACGTTAAGGGGACGGGTTAGTGGCCTTCGGGCTGCGAAGCTCAGAACTTAAGCGCCGGTAAACGGCGGTGGTAACTATAACCATCCTAAGGTAGCGAAATTCCTTGTCGGGTAAGTTCCGACCTGCACGAATGGCGTAACGACTTCTCCACTGTCTCAACCACGGACCCGGCGAAATTGCACTACGAGTAAAGATGCTCGTTACGCGCAGCAGGACGGAAAGACCCCGGGACCTTCACTGCAGCTTGACATTGGTGTTTGGGACGTCTTGTGTAGGATAGGTGGGAGACTGTGAAGCCGGCACGCTAGTGCAGGTGGAGTCATCGGTGAAATACCACTCTGGTCGTTCTGGATGTCTAACCTAGGTCCGTAATCCGGATCAGGGACAGTGTCTGGTGGGTAGTTTAACTGGGGCGGTTGCCTCCCAAAAGGTAACGGAGGCGCCCAAAGGTACCCTCAGCCTGGTCGGCAACCAGGTGTCGAGTGCAAGTGCACAAGGGTGCTTGACTGTGAGACAGACATGTCGAGCAGGAGCGAAAGCTGGGACTAGTGATCCGGCGGTGGCATGTGGAAGCGCCGTCGCTTAACGGCTAAAAGGTACCCCGGGGATAACAGGCTGATCTTCCCCAAGAGTCCATATCGACGGGATGGTTTGGCACCTCGATGTCGGCTCGTCGCATCCTGGGGCTGGAGCAGGTCCCAAGGGTTGGGCTGTTCGCCCATTAAAGCGGTACGCGAGCTGGGTTTAGAACGTCGTGAGACAGTTCGGTCCCTATCCGCTGCGCGCGCAAGAGACTTGAGAGGGGCTGTCCCTAGTACGAGAGGACCGGGACGGACGAACCTCTGGTGTGCCAGTTGTTCTGCCAAGAGCACGGCTGGTTTGCTACGTTCGGAAGGGATAACCGCTGAAAGCATCTAAGCGGGAAGCTCGCCTCAAGATGAGGTCTCTCTCTGGGTTAACCAGGTAAGGCCCCCAGCTAGACTACTGGGTTGATAGGCCGGAGGTGGAAGCACGGCAACGTGTGCAGCTGACCGGTACTAATAGGCCGAGTGGCTTGGCTTCTACTTTATTTGATTTTGCGTCCACTGTGCGGTTCCCGAGATACGGTCGCCTATACAGGCCCTCGTGGGCCGGTGACATCTCAATAGAGTTTCGGCGGTTATAGCGAAGGGGAAACACCCGGTCCCATTCCGAACCCGGAAGTTAAGCTCTTCAGCGCCGATGGTACTGCGCGGGGGACCGCGTGGGAGAGTAGGACGCCGCCGGACATTTTTGAAGAGGGTCGCTCCCATATGGTCGAGCGGCCCTCTTCGTTTGTCTGGGTAGTGTTGAAGCTGGAGGCTGATTAACGTGGCTGAGGGACCCGGGACGCCCAGGAGCCGGGGCGCGAGCGGCGGGAGCCCGCGGACGTCGCGCGGGACAAAGTCCACAAGCGGCACCGGGTCGCGTGGGGCCGGGACCACGGGCGGTACCGGCGGGCGCGGCCGGGCGACGTCCCGCGGCGCCCCCCAGGGCAGCCGCACGGCTGCCAGCCAAGACCGCCGTTCAGGCCCCGGCCAGGACGGTCGTGCGGGCGCTCCCCAGAGCCGGCGCACCGGCGCCCCCCAAGACCGCACCGGCGCCCCCCAAGACCGGCGCACCGGCGACGCCCAGGATCGGCGCGCGGGTTTTACGCGGGATCGCCGTTCCGATGCCGCTCCTGACCGCCGTTCCGGCGGGGCGGACCGCGGTGCCCGCCGTGCGGGTCCCGGTCAGGCCGCCGACGGCAGGCAGGAGTCATCGCCTCGCCGGGGCGCATCCTCGCAGCCGGGCTCGCGTCCGTTCAGCAAGAATCCCCGGGGCGCCGCTGACGGCGGATCGCGCCGGGACGGCTGGGCACCCGCGGAGCGCCGTAGCCCGGCCGGACGCACGGGTGACCAGCCACGACGGGCAGGTGCACCCAGGTCAGGCGGTGCCGGCGGTTTCCGCGCCACCGGCCGGACCAGCGCGGAAAGCGAATCCGGCCGGGAGGCCAGGACCTCGTCGGGTTACCGGCCGGGGCGGCCCGCAGCCGGTGGAGACTCGCGTCGTGGCACCAGGACCGGAAGCGGTCCGCGCTGGGCCGCTGATGGTGACGGTGCACGTGACCGGGGTACATTCGGGCCCCGTGACGGCGGATCAGCGCCAGCAGGCCGACCTCGCCGCTCGACCGAGCCTGGCACCACGCGTTCCGCCAGCGGCTACCAGGGCGCAGGTTCCTCAGGGACGCGCTCGTACGGCGCGCGTCGGGACGACGCCGACCGGAGTGCGCCGCCCCGGGCGCGTAGTCGGCGGCCCGGCGCCGATGGCCCGTCGGATCGGCCCGCTCGCGGTCAAGGCGACGCGGCCTGGAGGCCGCCTCGTGACCCGGCAGCAGGACCCCCGCGCGACGGAGTCGGCGACCGTGCGTCGTGGCCGGCCCGCACTGGCAGCGGAGACCGCACCCGGAGCAATGAGCACAATCGGAGCAGTGAGCACAGCCGGAGCGACGGCAGGGAACATCCCGGCGGCGGGCGTCCCCGGGGCGGCGACCGGGCCTATGACAGTGAACGCGCCAGAGGCGGCGACCGTACCCGGAGCAGTGACCGCGCTGGAAGCAGCGGCCGCGCTGGAAGCAGCGGCCGCAGCCGGACCGGCGACCGGACCTGGGGCAGTGAACGTGCCGGGAGCAGCGGCCGGGAGCGCCCGGGCACCGGGCGCGCCTGGGCCGGGCGGGACGAGACGTCGGCCAGACCGCCCCGCGAGCCCGGGCCGCAGCTTCCGGACTCGGTCACTCCCGAGCAACTGGATCCCGAGGCGCGGGCCCAGCTGAATAGCCTGCCGAACGACCTAGCCGATATTGTCGCCCGCTACCTGGTGGCCGCCAGCGTGGCCGACGATCCCGAACAGGGCTATGCCTACGCGCAGACCGCTAAGCGCCTGGCCGCGCGGGTCGGCGTGGTCCGGGAGGCCTGCGGTATTGCCGCCTACCAGACTGAACGCTGGGCCGAGGCCCTGTCGGAGCTCCGGGCCGCGCGGCGTATGACCGGGCGGGATGAGTACTTGCCCATGATGGCTGACTGCGAGCGCGCCCTCGGCCGGCTGGACCGGGCGCTGGCGCTGGTGCGGGAGGCCAGCGCCGCCAACCTTGACCGGGCCACGCAGATCGAGCTTCGGATCGTCGAGTCCGGCATCCGGCGCGACCAGGGTCTGCCCGACGCCGCCGTCCTGGCCCTGCAGGTGCCCGAACTGACCCGTGGTCGACTGCGGCCCTGGTCGGCGCGCCTGTTCTACGCCTACGCGGACGCCCTTCTGGCCGCCGGGCGCGCGGACGAGGCCCGGGAAGCCTTCGCCCGTGCCGCGGAAGCGGACACGGAAGATGAGACCGACGCCGCCGACCGCCTCGACGAGCTAGACGGCATCGAATTCGATGACCTCGAAGATGATGACCTCGAAGACGAGGTTCTCCCGAGCGTCGATCTAGAAGACGACGCTCTCGCGGCGGACGATCTTGAAGCGGATGATCTGGAGGACGACCCAGATGACCACGATGAAGAAGACGGCGACCCCAAGGACGTCGATCTCGCAGTCGGTGACATCGAGGCCGGCAGCGTAGAAGACGATGATCTTGATGAGGATGACCTAGAAGCCGCTCCTCTCGATGAGGATCACCTCGACCACGAGAGCACGACCGCTTCCCATCCCCGCTGAGCACGCTCGCGTCCGAACGGAAACAGACAGTAACTCTGCCACCGCCTGCACCTGAGAGCGAGGCCGGGAGGAGACGCCGAACCTAGTGCCGCCTCCGATGATGTTTGCCCGCGTGGCTCCGCACCTCACGCCCCAGGCGTCCCGCAGCACTCACGCTTCCCGCGCCAGCTCGCCCGACCACCCCAGGCTAACCGCCACGATGTGACATCGTCACGCACCTGACCGCTACGATGTGACATCGTTGCGGTTGCGCGGGACAGCGCCCGGTGACCGGTGAGGCCAGTGCGCCCGCCGGGACCGCACGGCACCCGGCCGCGGCCAGGTCCCAGGCCGGCCACCAGCCACCACGTCGCGACTGGAGGACCGGGCCAATATGACTTGCCATGGCACTAGCCGGCGGCCTGCTCGGTCTTATCGAGCCAGAGCATGATGCCCTCGACGCTGCCGCGGACACTGCTGACGCGCTCGAACCTCTCCGCCAGGGCGGGATCGGCGTCCGGGCTGGCCGCCGCGTACCGGTCCCTGGTGCGGTCGCGCACCATGGCGACCGCGTGGTCGAGGTCCAGGCCCGCGGTGCGCGCCCGCTGGGTTTCCTCCACCCAGACGTTGATCTCCTCCGCCGACCGCTCCAGCGTCTCGCTGACCTGGTCGACCGGCCCGTAGTGGCTGAACATCAGCCGCGTCGGGCGCAGCGCGGCGAACTTTCTTATGGAGGCCAGCGCAGTCGCCATGTCGAAGTCGGGCGGCGGCGTGGCCGGCCTGACGTCCCCGGTGTCCGGCAGGTACACGCCAGCCGCGTCGCCGACGTATAGGTCCCCGGTATCGGAGTCAACCAGCCCGACGTGGTGCTTGGCGTGGCCAGGGGAGTAGTGGCTGTCCAGGCGGCGGCCGCCGCCGAGATCGACGGTGCCCGTGTCGTCCAGGGCCATGATGCGCTCGGCTGGCACCGGGGAGAGCACGCCGAAGAGCCGCTCGAGCGCCCTGCCGTAGACCATCCGGGCGCCGGCCATCAGCTTGCTCGGGTCGGCGAGGTGCCGCGCGCCCCGCTGGTGCACGACGATCTGGGCCGCCGGGAACATCGCGGCGATGTCGCCCGCGCCGCCAGCGTGGTCGAGGTGGATGTGAGTGACCACGACGCTGGCGAGGTCGCCGGGGCCGATCCCGAGCGTGGCCAGGGCGTCACGGACCACCGGTGCGGACGGCGCGGTCCCCGTCTCCACCAGGCACGGCCGGTCGCCCCTGATCAGGTAGCCGGCAGTGATCCCGTCGTACCCCGCCATCCGGGTGTCGATCTGGAATACCTCGTGCCCGAGCGGCGTGACTCCCGTCGCCTCGATTCCACCTGTCACGCACCTATTGTCCCGCAGCCGCGCCGTCGCTGGTCAGTCGGACGGGCCGAACGTGCGCAGGACCAGGCCGGTGCGCGGTTTCGGGCCGAACGAGGTAGATTTTCGCGGCACCCTTTCGCCCTGGGCCGCGATGCCGATAACCGCCTCGAAGGATGCCGGATTACAGATCACCGCGGTACCCCCGGCCGCTGGCGCGGCGCCCCCTCCCCGCTCGGCTACGTCCGTCGCGGTCGCGTCGCCCGTGACCGCCCGCACCGCGTCGGCCGCGTCGTGGTCGATGAGCACGTCACGCTCGCTGTCGGTGACGCCCCACAGCCGGCCGAGCAGCAGCTGCTGCATGACCGAAGCGGCGAGGCTCTGCCACGGCACCGAGGTCCCGGCCGGCATCGAGGCGGCCAGCTGCACCAGGTCCGGGTGGCTGAGCAGGCGAAACACCGGGCCGCCGGCGAGCAGGAACGCCGGTCCGTCCCGTCCGGCCGCGGCCAGCTGGAGCCGTGCGTCGTCCAGGCTGAGGCCGGCCGGCAAATCCTGCACGGTGAACCCGGCCTTGGCCAGCTCGGCCGCGCGGTCAGGCGCCAGGCCGGGCAGCACCCGGTGGATGGCGCCCAGCCGGGGCGGGTAGGCCGCCGAGTCGACCAGGAACGCCAGCCCGTAGTCCCACGGCCCCGCGCCCAGGCCGACCGCGCGCATCTCGGCCTGGAGTTGCAGGTAGGCCGCGTAGCGGTGATGACCGTCGGCGATGAGCGCCTGACGGCCGGACAGGTCGGCGGCGATCGCGGCCTGCTCGCCGGGATCACCCAGCCGCCACAGCCGGTGGCTGATGCCGTCCTCGGTTTGGATCGACACCAGCGGCGCCCGCTCGTCCGCGACCCCGTCCATGACCTCGGTGGCCGTGGGCATGGCGGCCGTGCCGGTTGAATCAGGGGACTGCCCGCCGTCGTAGATGAGGAAGATCGGCTCCAGGTTCGCCTGCGTAGCCGCCATCAGCTCGCGCCGCCCCGCGACCAGGCCCGGCATGACGTTCTCGTGCGGCAGGATGCCCGCCGATTCCGGCGAGCCCAGGCGGACCAGGCCGATGATGCCGCGCTGCAGGCACGACGCGCCGACCTGGCCGCCAAGCGCGGGAAGGCGCTGCTCGTAGATGTACAACGCGGCCATCCGGTCCCGGATGAGCACGCCCGCCGACAGCCACTCGCGGAGCAGGGCCGCCGCGGCCCTGTTAGCTTTGGCGGCTGCCGCCGCGGGGTTAGCTTTGGCGGCTGCCGCCGCGGGGTTAGCTTTGGCGGCTGCCGCCGCGGGGTTAGCTTTGGCGGCTGCCGCCGCGGGGCTCGCGCCGGCATCCTGGCCTGGCAGGATGAGGCGGACCACGTTGTGCGGGTCCGCTGCCCGCAGCTGATCGAGAATTCCGCCGTTAATCACGTCGTACGGTGGTGATGTGACGTTTGCGATACCGCTCACCCGGTCACGGGCATAACGGATGCCGCGGAAGGGTGCCAGCACGAGACCGGAACCAGAGTCGGACGGAAGGGTCTGCACATCATGTCAAAAGGATCAACAACCAGCGGGGATTCCCGTCCAGAAGAAAACGCCCCTGGCCAGCCCCTTCCGGAAGGATCTGCAGACGACGTGCACGCCTGGTATCGCCGGGGGATGGACCTGCTCGGCCGCGGCAGTCCCGCAGCCGCGGCCCAGGTGCTGCAGCGCGCCTCGATGGCCGAGCCGGGATCCCGCAGCGTCCGGGAGGCCCTGGCCCGGGCCCAGTTCGACGCGGGCCGGTACGCCGAGGCGGCGGATAACTTCCGGATGATCGTGGAGGCGAGCCCGTCGGACGACTACGCGAACTTCGGGCTCGGGCTCGCCCTGGCCCGGAGCGGGAACCACGCGGCCGCGGCCGAGTACCTCGCGCTCGCCGCCGCTATGCGGCCCGACGATCCCCACTACACCGAGGCGCTGCGCTCGGTACGGGCCACGCTGCAGGCCAGGAAGACGGCCCAGGGGGGCACCGGGTGACCGAGGGCCAGATGACGGAAGCCCAGATGACGGAAGCCCAGATGACGGAAGCCCAGATGACGGAAGCGCAGCGCCCGCGCGGCAGCCAGGAACCCCTCGACACCGCCTACGACGTCGCCCTGCTGGACCTGGACGGCGTGGTCTACGTAGGCGGTACGGCCATCCCCGGCGCAGCCGAGGCGTTGCGCAAGGCCGACGCGGCCGGAATGCGGCTGGCGTACGTGACCAACAACGCATTCCGCACCCCGGCCGCCATCGCCGCCCTGCTGACGAGCTTCGGCGCGCCGGCCTCACCGCAAGACGTGGTGACCTCCGCCCAGGCCGCCGCCCGGCTGCTGGCCGAACGTCTCCCGGCAGGCGCGCCGGTCCTGGTCATCGGCGGCAGCGGCCTGCGGATGGCGGTGCGCGAGCGCGGCCTGCGCCCGGTCAGCACCGCGGTGGACAAGCCGCGTGCGGTGGTCCAGGGCTACTCGCCCGACGTCAGCTACTCAATGCTGGCCGAGGGCGGCCTCGCGGTGGCCGCCGGCGCGCTGTTCGTGGCGTCCAATGGCGACCTGACGCTGCCCAGCCGGCGCGGCCGCCAGCCGGGCAACGGGTCGCTGATCCAGGTGGTCGCGACCGCCACCGGGGTGCAGCCGCTGGTGGCGGGCAAGCCCGAGCCGCCGCTGCACCACGAATCGGTGCTGCGGACCGGCGCCAGACATCCGCTCGTCGTCGGCGACCGGCTGGACACCGACATCGAGGGCGCCCACCGGGTCGGCTCGGACAGCATGCTCGTGCTGACCGGCGTCACCGGCCCGGCCGAAGCGGTGGCCGCGCCGCCGTCGCAGCGCCCCACCTACCTGGCCGAGGACCTGGCCGGCCTGCTCGAGCCGCACCCGGAGATCACCAGGAAGGACGGGGCGTTCGGCTGCCGCGGCTGGACGGCCCGCATGAGCGGAGACCAGCTGGCGCTGGACGGCGACGGCGAGCGCATCGACGGCCTGCGCGCGCTGTGCGCCGCCGCCTGGAACCCTGATGCCGCGGCCGGCGGGAAAGCCGTCAGCGCCGAGGCAGCATCAGGGTTCCGGGCCGCCCTTCAGCGCCTCGAGCGATAACCGATACCTCAATGTGACGACGCGCGGTCACGCACCGTGTAAACTATCCGGCATGCCAGGCCGCGTAATCCGCCGTCACGGTGACCACCCCGGTGTCGCCGCGATGCGCGCGCGCGTGCTCTGTCCTTCGTGTTGTTGCTGACAACGACCCTCAGCTGACCGTTGTCGCCGTCGGCGCCCCCCGCTCGGGGCTGGTGCCGGAGAGCCCGCGAAGGAACTTCCCGTGACTGCAGAATTGACCGCGGACATGTCCGTTGCCCCGGAGATCGCCATCCTGGCCGAGGCCAGCCTGCTCGTTCCCGCCCAGCCGGCACGGGCGGGAACGGCCGGGGAGGCTGGGACCCGCCCGACGCTCGGCATGCTGGCCCGCCACCTGCGGATCCTGGCCGCCTCGCCGGAGCGCTGGTGGGGGCTGGTCCGCTTCGACCCGGACCGTTCGGTACGAATCGAGATCGAAGACCGGCCGGAGTACGGCGCCTGGCTGGTCGTCCTGCCGCCCGCCCACGCCGGCCAGCAGAGCGCCGGCCAGCAGAGCGCGGGCCAGGACTGTGACTGTGACGTGGCCACGGCCATCGCGGGGGAAGTGACCGAGGGCGGTCCGGGCACCCCGGTGCTGCGCCCGGGATCGACCCGGGTGCACGGGCAACGGCACCGGCTGTGCGGCCACGGCGCCGGGTACTCGATCAGCCTGCACGCCCGGGCGAACCCGTCCATCCCCGGCCTCAGCTAGTCCCCGGTCGGGGCTCAGCAAATCGTCAGCTCGCATTTCATCGAGCCGCAATGTCGAAGTAATAGGCTTAACGGGTCACGGGGGCACTTTCCAGCGTGCCGCCAGAGAGGACTCATCGAGATGATCGAGGTACGGGGGCTCAGTAAGCGGTACGGCGAGAAACTCGCCGTCAACAACCTGTCATTCGACGTGGTGCCGGGCAAGGTAACCGGCTTCCTCGGCCCGAACGGGGCGGGCAAGACCACCACCATGAGGCTGATACTCGGCCTGGACTACCCGAACGCCGGCACTGTCACCATCGACGGGAAGCAGTACGCGAGCCTGGCCAATCCGATGCGCGAGGTGGGCGCGCTGCTGGACGCCAAGGCGGTTCACGGCGGCCGTTCGGCCTATAACCACCTGCTCTGCCTGGCCCAGACCAACAACCTGCCCAAGCGCCGGGTGGGGGAGGTCCTCGATCTGGTCGGCCTGGCCGACGTGGCGCGCAAGCGGACCAAGGGATTCTCGCTCGGCATGAGCCAGCGGCTCGGCATCGCGGGCACGCTGCTCGGCGACCCGAAGGTCCTGATGTTCGACGAGCCGGTCAACGGGCTGGACCCGGAGGGGATCCTGTGGATCCGCAACTTCATGAAGGCGCTGGCGGCCGAGGGCCGCACCGTGTTCGTGTCCAGTCACCTGATGTCGGAGATGGAGCACACCGCGGATCACCTGATCGTGATCGGCCGCGGCCAGTTGCTCGCCGAGTGCACCATGGAAGAGTTCATCGCCCGCAGCTCCGGGCAGACCGTCCGGGTGGCCACGCCCCAGCCTGACCTGCTGGTCAAGGCGGTGGCCGAGGCCGGAGGCAGCGCGGTCACCAGCACCGACGGCGCGCTGATCGTGTCCGGCCTCGTCGCGGCGCAGGTCGGCGACCTCGCGTTCGAGCATGGCGTGCGGCTGCACGAGCTGACCGTGGTCCGGGCCTCGCTCGAGGCGGCCTTCATGGAGCTGACCGCGGACAGCGTGGAATACCGGGGCGCCGGGAACGAGCAGGGCCAGCAGCCGGGGCACGCCCAGCCGCCAGCGCAGGAACAGCTCGTCGCGCAGGGACGGCACGCCAGCGAAGGGGGAATCTGACATGGCCGCCGTCACCACCAGGCAGGCTCCGGTCCTGCCCCCGCCGTCCGGCCGGGCCGGGTTCGGCGGGACGCTGCGCTCGGAGTTCACCAAGATCCGTTCGGTCCGCTCGACCTACTGGACGCTGCTGGTCCTGCTGGTCGTCAGCATCGGGATCGGCGCGGCGATCTGCGCGGGCACCGCGGCCAACTGGTCGCAGACCTCGGCGGCCGACCGGGCCACCTTCGACGCGACCCAGGTCAGCATCGCTGGCCTCTTCTTCCTGGGACAGCTCGTCATCGTGGTATTCGGCGCGATTGTGCTCACCGCGGAGTACTCCACCGGGATGATCAGGACCTCGCTGACCGCGATGCCCAGGCGGGTCACCCTATACACCGCCAAGGCGGTGGTCTTCGCCATCGTCGCCCTGGTCGTCACGCTGGTGGCGGCCTTCATCGCGTTCTTCCTCGGCCAGGCATTGCTGTCCAGCACGCACGCGAGCGCCACGCTGTCGGGGCACAACGTGCTGCGTGCCGTGATCGGCAGCGCGCTCTACGTCACCTTGTGCGGCCTGTTCGCGTTCGCGGCCGGGGCGATCTTCCGGCACACCGCGGCCACCATCACCTCGATCATCGGACTGCTGTTCGTGATCCCGATCCTGGCGCACCTGCTGCCGTCCAACTGGTACAACGACATCGCGCGGTGGCTGCCTGACTCGGCGGGCGGGGCCATATCGGCCACGGTGGGGCAGCAGGACTCGCACCTGTTCTCCCCGTGGGGTCAGTTCACGGTGTTCGCCGTCTACACGGCCATCCTGCTGATCGTGGGCGGGGTCCTGTTCCGCAGGCGTGACGCCTAGCCGCTCACGGGCAGGATCAGTGGTCGCCCCATTTACGGGAGGGTCAGGATCTCGTGGCCGTCCTCGGTGACGAGGATCGTGTGCTCGAACTGCGCGGTGCGCTTGCGGTCCTTGGTCACCGCCGTCCAGCCGTCCGGCCAGATGTCGTAGTCGATGGTGCCCAGGGTGAGCATCGGCTCGATGGTGAACGTCATCCCCGGTTCCATGATCACGTTGGTGTGCGGGTCGTCGTAGTGCGGCACGATCAGCCCGGAGTGGAAGGTCCGCCCGATCCCGTGCCCGGTGAAGTCCCGCACTACCCCGTAGCCGAACCTGCGTGCGTACGACTCGATCACCCGCCCGACGGCGTTCAGCGGGCGTCCCGGGGCCACCGCGCGGATGCCCCGCATCATCGCCTCGTGCGTCCGCTCGACCAGCAGCCGCGACTCCTCATCCACATCGCCGGCGCAGAACGTCGCGTTGGTGTCGCCGTGCACCCCGCCGATGAAGCCGGTGATGTCGATGTTGACGATGTCGCCGTCGTTGATCAGCGTGTCGTCGGGGATCCCGTGGCAGATCACTTCGTTCAGCGACGTGCACAGCGACTTCGGGTAGCCGCGGTAGCCGAGCGTGCTCGGGTACGCGCCGTGGCTGACGAGGAAATCGTGGCCCACCTGGTCCAGATAATCGGTCGTGACGCCGGGGGCCACGGCATCGCCGACCGCTCCCAGCGCCTGGGCGGCCAGCTTGCCCGCCACCCGCATCCGCTCGATGATCTCCTGCGTCTTGACGTCGGGCTCGCCGGTCCTGGGCCGCTTCCTGCCCACGTACTCCGGCCGCGTGATCTCCGCGGGAACCTGGCGGGTAGGTGAAAGCTGACCCGGATGAAGCACTGTCGCCATGCTTTGCGAGTCTAATGTGCATGGACAGTGAACAGGGAAAGCGATGGTGGTACAGCCTTAAGTACCACACCGTAGAGGACGACGACGGTCCCACTCCGGGCAAGGACCGGCTCGGGCCCTTCGCCACCAGGGAAGAGGCCGCCCGCGCGCTGGAGACAGTGCAGCGGAGAAACGAGGAGTGGGACGCGAAAGGCTAGCAAACTGTCCCGCGCTATTAGGCTTAGCACGTGAGCGATGAACTGCCGGCCGCGGCCGAGGCCCGGATGGCCGAAATCCGGCGCAGCGGCACGTGGGGCTCGGCGCTGACCTCCGACGAGTTTGCCGCGATCCGCAGCGTCGGCTTCGAGCCATCCGGCCAGGTGCTCGGTGCCTGCGTCTACAACATCGGCTTCACCGGCGGCTACAGCTGCCCGGGCGCCTGGGGGACCTGGGGCTACGGCCAGGTTATTCCGGCCAGGACCACGACGCAGGTCTCCTCGCGTTCGGGCTGGGGCTCGTTCGCGCCCCTGGTCCAGGCGATGTACGAGGCACGGCACAAGGCCCTGGACCGGATGACGGCCGAGTGTGAGCAACTCGGCGGGCACGGGGTGGTCGGCGTCCGGCTGACCATCGGCGCGTTCCCGGCCGGCGGCCTGGAGTTCAAGGCGATCGGCACCGCGATCCACGCCCCCGGCGTCGGGCCGGTGTCCAGCTGGCCGCACCGCCGCTCGCGCCCGAAGCGCCCGTTCACCTCGGACCTGTCCGGGCAGGACTTCGCCAAGCTGATCATGAAGGGCTGGGTGCCGGCCGGGCTCGCGCTCGGCATCTCGATCGGATCCAGGCACGACGACTGGCTGACCGTCGGGCAGACCCGCTGGGGCGCGGGAAACGCCGAGGTCGTCGGGTACACCGAGCTCGTCAACGACGCCAGGCACGACGCGCGGCAGCAGCTGGCGAGCGATGTCGCACGCCTCGGCGGCGAGGGTGTGGTAATCGCCGACATGGAGATGCGCGTGCGCGAACGAGAGTGCCCGGTGTCGGAGGGCCGCCGGGACCACATCGTCGAGGTCACCACCATCGGCACCGCGATCGCCAGGTTCAGCCGTTCCGAGCAGCAGCACAGCGGACCTACGCTGGCCATCATGTCGCTCGACCCCCAGCGCCGCCAGGCCGCCAGGATCAGGATCTGACAGGAGAGACCATGACCGACCAGGCGAACATCGCCACCGAATTTGATGCCGCGGGCGTTCCGCACGACGCCATGCGCCGCCTGGCGGAGCTGGAGCCGGGCAAGCCCGGGTCGATCTTCACCTCGGACCTGTCGGTCAACGAGTTCCTGCTCGTCCGCGAGGTCGGGTTCCGGCCGCTCGGCCTGGTCCTCGGCAGCTCGATCTACCATGTCGGGCTGCAGATCGGCCGCTGGGGCAGCAACCAGGAGCTCGACGTGCTCTCCCAGGCCATGTACCACGCCCGGGAGCTCGCCATGAGCCGGATGGAGGCCGAAGCGGACGCGCTGCACGCCGACGGCATCGTCGGTGTCCGGCTGGACGTGGAGATGAAGGAATTCGGCGCGGACATCGCCGAGTTCATCGCGGTCGGGACCGCGGTCAAGGCCGAGGAAGGGGCGGGCGGCGGCGGCGTCGACAACTGGCGCAACAACAAGAACCAGCCGTTCACCTCGGACCTGTCCGGGCAGGACTTCTGGACGCTGATCCGGGCGGGCTACGCGCCGCTCGGCATGGTCATGGGCTCGTGCGTGTACCACGTGGCGCACCAGAAGTTCGGCAGCAAGATCGGCAACATCGGCAAGAACGTGGAGATCGAGCAGTTCACCCAGGCCCTTTATGACGCTCGCGAGCTTGCGATGACCCGGATGCAGGCCGAGGCCGAGGAACTGCACGCCGAGGGCATCGTCGGCGTCCAGCTCCGTCAGCACAGCCACACCTGGGGCTCGCACACCACCGAATTCTTCGCCATCGGCACAGCCGTGCGCCCGCTGCGCCCGGACCACATCATCGAGCGCCCCACGATGGTGCTCACGCTGGACGCCTAGCCCGCGGTCAGATCAGGGCCTTAAGCCGGTGGGGCCGCTCACCGCGTCGAGCAGGCGCGCCACCCGGTCCCGCAGGCCCCGTACGCCCGGCCGGTACCGCTGGTAGCCCACCTTCCCGGGCTGCGGCACGCGGGCGTCCGCGCTGGCCACGCCGAACTCCCCGCGCTCGAAACCTTCCGCCGCTCCGATCTCGCCGACCGACGAGCTGATGAGGTGCTGGGCCCCGCCGAACGACACCGCGTCCACGCCAGGCCGGATGGCCATCGACTCGTGGGCCAGGGCGCCTAGCTCGGGATCGCCCACATCCAGCGCGAAGATCGTGGCTCCGGTCCGCCGCGCGTCATCGACCCGTTCGAGCAGCGGGACCGGCGCCGTCGCCGGCGATACGACGAAGAGCGTCTCACCGCGCCGGGCGGCTGCCAGCCGGTCCAGGCCGACCCGCAGGTGGGCCGGCGCGCCCTCCGGTACCTGCCAGCGGACCAGCGTGGGCATGAGCTCGGGAATCCCGGACAGCCTGCTTTCCTCGTCCAGGTGGGCGGTGAGGTGCCAGGGCTCCTCGTCGGGGGTGCCGACCAGCAGGAGCCCGCCCTGCGAGCGGGTGGCCTTGCGCAGCCCAAGCGCGAACGCCCGGGTCCGCTCGAGCCAGCCGGTAGGGGCAAGGAGCGCACGGAGAGTGGTCACCTGGTTCGCGTCCACGTATCTATGGTGCATCGTGAAGACCCCTGCGCGCAGCCATATCCGTACGGAGGGTTGCAGTGTTAGCCCGGCGGGACGATCCCCCCCAGATCCCCCCTGCTCTACGGGGGCTACCTGGGGGCTGGAAGGATGCAGACCATGACTGAGCGCGAAACCCCGTCCGTCGACGGACTCGTCATCGGCATCCTCGGCGGCACCGGGGACCAGGGACGCGGCCTGGCCCGCCGGTTCGCGCTGGCCGGGCACGAGGTCATCATCGGGTCCCGCAGCCCCGCGCGTGCCGCGGCCGCGGCGCTGGAGATCGGGCATGGCGTCCGGGGCATGGCCAACAGGGACGTGGCCGGGCAGGCGAGCGTGGTGATCGCCGCGGTGCCGTGGGAGGGCCACGGGGACCTGCTGTCCGCGCTGGCGGGCGAACTGGCGGGCAAGATCGTGGTGGACTGCGTGAACCCGCTCGGCTTCGACCAGCGCGGCGCCTACGCGCTGCCGGTCGCCGAGGGCGGTCCGGCCGAGGGCAGTGCGGCCCAGCAGGCCGCGGCGCTGCTGCCCGGCAGCCGCGTGGTGGCGGCGTTCCACCACGTGTCCGCGGTCCTGCTGCTCGACCCCGACGTCGACACCATCGACCTGGACGTCCTGGTGCTCGGTGACGACCGGGAGGCCACCGACCTGGTGCAGGCCCTGGCCGGGCGGATCCCCGGCGTGCGCGGCATCTACGCGGGCCGCTTGCGCAACTGCGGCCAGATCGAGGCGCTGACCGCCAATCTGGTGTCCGTCAACCGCCGGTACAAGGCGCATGCCGGCCTGCGGGTCACCGATATTTAATTCCGAACGGCCCGAGGTTCCCCGCCACCCCGCCGGGTACCCGCGCCTCCGGTACCTGCGCCTCCCCGGCACGCCCAGCACGACGAGGGCTTCTACGGAGTGTCCGGCGCCCACGTTCGGCGCCCTGGACGCGTTCATCCGGCAGAACCCGGGCCGGCCGGCAGCCTGATACCGTGCACCACCCCGTCCTGGTCGCCGGTGACCAGCATGTCGCCGACGACGGCGGGCGCGGAGTAGCACTGCGCCCGCGTGTACCGCAGGGAGCCCTGCAGGCGCCCGTCGGCCAGCCGCACCCGGACGAGACGGCCGGACGCGGACACCACCCAGGCACTGGCGCCGTCCACGGCCAGGCCCGCGTTCTGCACGTGCACCCCGAGGTCCGCCTGCCAGACCGTGCCGCCATCGGTCAGGCTGACCCGGGAGAGCACCCCCCGCTCGGTGGTGAACAGCGCGGTGCCGTCGCCGAGGACGACGGCCGGCGGGTACATGGTGCTCCCGGGCAGGGTCCACCGCGGAGCGCCGGTCGCGGCTTCCAGCGCCTGGGTGCCGGATACCGTCGCCGCTAGGACCGTCCCGGCGCCGAGCGCGATCACGTCGTCCCAGCCGCTGTACAGCGTCACCCGGTGCAGGTCGCCGGAGACCATCCGGTGCGACCACGCTTCCCGTCCGGTGCGCAGGTCGTGCGCGCGAGCGTAGCCGTCCGCGGCCGCGGTGTAGACCCGGTCGCCGTCGCACGCGGCCCGCCCGGCCGAGAATCCGCGGCCGGGCACGGCCCAGGCGAGTTCCCCGGTCGCCGTGTTCACGGCCAGCAGCCGCCCGCCGGCCGTGAACACCACGAACTGCGGCGTGACCAGGGGCTCGCTGAGCACCGGGGCGCCGGCCGCGAACCGCCAGGCGACCAGTCCGGTGCCCGCGTCCAGGGCGTACAGGTACCGGTCGGCGGACGGGACGAACAGCGTACGCCCGTCGCGGCTTACGCCCGGCCGCCGGAACACCGGACCGAGCCGCGCTCGCCACCGCCAGGCAACGCCGCGATCCCCGGGGGCGGCCGCGACCCGGATCGCCGCCACGTCCCCGCCGGTCGACGCGGTCACGACGGCGCCGCCGGTCACGGCGATCCCGGCCTGCACGGACCCGGTCAGCCGCAGCCGCCACTGCGGCCGCGGCAGCCCGGCCGCGGTGGCCGCCGGGGCCCGGGGGCCCGGCACGCCCGCGGCGGCTCCGCGAGGCGGGCCAGTCAGCGGCCCAGTCGGCGGCCCAGTCAGCGGCCCAGTCAGCGGGCCAGTCGGCGGGCCAGTCAATGGCACTGTGGCCACGGGCGTTCCGGCCCGCGCCCCGTCCGCGGCCACGCTGACGCGGCTGACCTCCAGCGCCGGGCCGTCACCAAGCTCGGCCCAGTAGAAGACGGGCTCCTTGAGCACCGCCTGCAGCGTCACCTGGACCAGCCCGTCCAGCGGGGTGACCGTCTCGCGGTGGACGTGCCCGGCGACGAGGACCCGGACGTCGTGCCGCGCGACCAGTTCGCGCAGCGCGGCCTGGTCGTCCACATAGTGGTGCTCGCCGCCGACCGGGAAATGCTGGAATAGCAGCGCCGGCCCGCCCGCGGCGGCAAGATCACGGTCGAGCCACTCCAGCGCGGCCGCCCCGCAGTGGCCCGGCTCGAGCAGTGACTGCGTTGGGTCGAACCCGGCCACGTGCACGCCGCCCGCGTCGAACGAGTACGGCACGGCGCCGAACTGCTCCAGGTAGAGCCCCTTGGCCGTCGGATCCCAGCGCACCTCGTGGTTGCCCGGCACGTGCCTGATACGGCCGCGCAGCGCGGCCGGGACCGTCTGCCAGTACCGCTCATACTCGCCCGGCAGCCCGGTGTCCGTGATGTCCCCGCAGTGCAGCACGAAGTCGGGCGCACGCCGGGCGATGGCTGCGTATACCGGACGCAGCCGTTCGACAGAGGCAGCTGTCATCCCGACGTGCGTGTCGGTGACCATGGCGAACCGCAAGCTCATACGTCACGCTAACCGGCACCGCCCCGGTCACGCTCGCCTGGTTCTGGGTCGAAGTGCCGGTGGTCCGGTTCTAGCCGGACCAACGGCCCATCGACCCAGCGGTTAGCACATCAGCGCGCCAGAAATCCCGAAGCGACGGGTTATTTTAAGACGCGCTAACCGCCACGATGCCACATCGTTGCGGTTAATCCGCCGCTGCGGCACCCGCGGATCGATGACAAGCACACTTGACATAGCCGAGATGTCAAGCTAGCTTGTCTATGACAAGCACACTTGACAGAAAGGGGGCCTGTCATGAGGACGTGGAAGCGATGGCTGTACCTCGGCGTCGGCCTGGCCGCGGTGTTCGTCGCGGTCGCCTCGGCCGCCCAGGCGGTCAGACAGGGCAGTTGGGCGCCCGTCGCCTCGGTGGCGTGGCTTCCGCCGGTGATCGCGGCCAGCTGGCCCGGATCCTGCCGCCGCTGCCTGTCCCGCAGGCGATGAAGAACACGGTGCGCGCGCTGCGGATTCGCCAGAACCTGGCCCAGGGCCAGCTGGCGGAGGCGATGGGGGTGTCCCGCCAGACCATCAACTCGATCGAGAACGAGCGCTACACCCCCTCGCTCCCGCTGGCGCTCGCTCTCGCCCGGTTCTTTGGCGTCAAGGTCGAGGAGATGTTCGATGATCAAGGATCGTAGCCGGGGGATCACCCGATCCAAGTGGTTCCTGCCGTCGTTCTCGCTCGTCCTCGGCCTGATCATCCTCGCGGTGAGCTGGCTGGGCGGGCAGCCGGGCGCTGGCGTGATCTCGCTGGCCGGCCTGACCGCGTTCGGCCTGCTCTTCCTGCTCGCGGGTCGCAGCGAGACCATCCGCGGGCTGCGCGGCGACGGCCGCGACGAGCGGTTCGCGCGGATCGACCTGCAAGCGACCGCAGTCGCCGGGTTGGCCCTGCTCGTCGCGCTGATCGTCGCCTGGCTGGTGGCCATCGCCCGGGGCCAGAGCGGTAGTCCGTATGACTGGCTCCTCGCTATCGGCGGGCTGGCCTATCTGCTCGCGGTGACCTGGTTCCGCTGGCGCGGCTGAGGCCTGCCCGCGCTCAGGGCTTGCGCAGCGTGGCGGTGTTCTGCTCGATGTTGTCGGTCCAGCGGTAGGCCAGGTGCGGACCTTGGCGCGTGAACGTCACGACCCGCCGTAGCTGTCCTGGTCAATCTCATGGATGGTCCGCTCGCCGGCCACGATCATCGTCAGCGCCCACGCGAAGATGTCGACGGCGCTGGTCGGCCGCGCGTCGGCCAGTTGCTCGGGTGCCACGTAGGACGGAGTGCCGATGAGCCCGCTCGTGATCGTAGCCGCGTCTGTGAGCCGGGCGATGCCGAAATCGACGACGCGGGGGCCGTCCGGCCCGAGCAGCACGTTGGCGGGCTTGAAGTCGCGGTGCACCACCCCCGCGCCGTGGATCGCGGTCAGCGCGGTGGCCGTCCCCACCGCGAGGCGCTGCAGGTCGCCATCGGGCAGCGGTCCTCCCGCGTCCACCCGCTCCTGGAGCGACGGGCCGTCGATGAACTCGCTGACGACGTAGCGCCGGCCGCCTTCCGCCGACGCCTCGATGACGCCCGCCGTGACGAACGGCTGGACCTGGTGAATGGCGTCGAGCTCGCGGGCCAGCCGCTCAAGGACGTTGGCGTCGACGCTGGATCGCAGTACCTTGACCGCGACCCGCTCTTCTCCCTGGTTCGTGCCGCGCCCGAGGTAGACGACGCCCTGCCCGCCCTCGCCGAGCCGTCCGAGCAGCTCGAAACGGCCCAGGCGCACGGGATCGCCGGGCTCCAGCGGTTTGGGCGGCATCGGTTTTCTCCGGGTGGCTCGGCAGCTACGACAACGCTGCCGTAATTCGGGTTGCCCCGCAATGCGGACGCCGGATCCGGATCAGCGATGCTAGGTAGCGGAAAACCAGGCCCCGGCAGCCAACTAGCCGGCCGCCGACTAGGAGGTTCCCCCGAGATGATCGTTGACTGCGCTCACTACCTGGACGGTAAACGATGCGACGAGGGCGTCGTGCCGCTGGAAGAGGCGGCGGCCCGGTGCGGGGAAGGCGGCTTTGTCTGGCTGGGATTGTACGAGCCGGACGAAGAAGAGCTCGGTCAGGTCCGGAAAGTCTTCGGCCTGCACGAGCTGGCGGTCGAGGATGCGCTGAACCTTCACATGCGGCCGAAGATCGACCACTACGACCCGGATGTGACGCTGGTCATCCTGCGCACGGCGCGCTACGACGACGAAGCGGAAGAGGTCGAGTTCGGCGAGATCAGCGTCTTCCTCTCGCCGAGGTTCGTGATCGCGGTACGGCAGGGGGTGGCGAGCGATCTGCGCGAGGCCAGGCAGCGGCTCGAGCAGCGGCCTGAACTGCTGGCGGTGGGCAGCGCATCCGCGCTCTGGGCGATCATGGACCAGGTGGTGGACGGCTACGCTCCGGTCATCGCCGGCCTCGAGCACGACATCGACCAGATCGAGGCCACCGTGTTCTCCGGCGCCGTGGCGGCGACCGAACGGATCTACTCGCTGCGCAGCGAGGCCACCGACTTCTACCGAGCCGTCCACCCGCTACTCGCGGTGACCGGCACCGTCGAGCGCGCCGCCCACAAGAAGCTGCGACCCTACTTCCGTGACGTCCGGGACCACCTGCTCCTAGTCGACGAGGAGGTCACCGACCAGCGTGAGCTGCTCGGCACGGTGCTCCAGGCCAACATGGCCGTGATCTCGGTCGATCAGACGAAGCTCAGCCTCCAGCAGAACTCCACCATCGAGCAGCTCACGATCCTGGCCACGGTCTTCCTGCCGCTCACCTTCGTCACCGGCTTCTTCGGCCAGAATTTCGGGTGGCTGGTCCGGCACATCGACGGTCCCGCGATGTTCATCGTCTACGGACTCGGCGGCCTGGCGCTGCCGCTGGGCCTGTTGTACATGTGGCTGAAGCGCCGGACGCCGCGCACGAACTCCGTTCCCGCGCCACCTGGCAGCTGACCGCGCCGCCCTGCTGCCCGGGTTCCTGGCCCGGGCCTGCGCAAAGACCGTCGCGTCCGGATTGTTACTTGACGCGCCCATCCGGATGGCGGAAAGCTCTCCAGTGCTCTGGCAGCCGAGTATGGAGGACCTGGCCATGGTACGCGGACGCGGTCTCATCACGCTGGTGGCAGGCGCGGCCCTGGTGGCCGGGATGGCCGCCGCCACCCCCGCGGCTAGCGCCGCGCCGGCGGCGGGGACCGCCGCGGCGGCGCCGGGCGCGCCGGGGGCGCCGTCGTACTTCGACCTGGCCAGGAAGGACTGCCTGGGCACGGCGGCGAACCAGGGATCCAAGGTCTGGTACACCGTGGCCGACGGGGTGCTCTCCGACGTCTACGAGCCGACCATCGACAACACCGACGTGAGCACGCTGCAGTACGTCGTCACCGACGGCGCGACGTTCACCGACCTGCAGACCCGTGACATGACCTACACGGTCGCCGCCGATCCCACCGGCATGTCCTGCACCGTGACCTCCACCGACGCCAAGCACGGCTTCCGGCTGGTCACCACCTACATCACCGACCCGGCCGCCGACACCGTCCTGATGAACACCCGGCTGCAGGGGCTGCCCGGGTCCCGCGCGAACCTGGCCGGGCTGCACCTGTACGCCCGGCTCGACGCTCACGTCAACGGCAACGGCGGCGGCGGAAGTGACAACGCCGGGGCCAACTCGGGCGTGGTGGACACCTCGGCCGGCTCGCCGGTCGCGGTGGTCTTCAGCACGAACACGGTCACCAACGCGACCAACCGGGACTACGCCGTGCCGACCTACATGGCGCTGGCCGGGACGCCCGCGCAGGCGGCGAGCGTCGGCTACGCGGGCACCGCCAGCGACGGGCTGAACGAGCTCGACACCGCGCACACCCTGACCGCCTATAGCTCCGCGCCGGACGGCCACGTCGTGGCCACCGAGAACGTGACCCCCGGCCGCGGCGGCGCGGTGACCCTCGCACTGGGCTTCGGCCGCACGCAGGCGCAGTCGGTCTCCGCCGCCGAGGGCTCCCTGCGCCACCCGTTCGGCCAGACTGCGGCGAGTTACCTGCGCGGCTGGGTTAGCTACGACGCCGGCCTGCGCCCGCCGCCTGCCCGGGAGGCCAGGCTGGCCGGCCGCTACTACCTGTCGGCCAACGTGCTGAAGGCGAGCGAGGACAAGACCTTCCCCGGCGCGATCGTCGCGTCGCTGGCCAGCCCGTGGGGCCAGTCCGTGCCGGCCGGGGTGACGGCGGGCGGAGAGCCGTCGTACTTCGGCTCGTACCGCGAGGTGTTCGCCCGGGACCTGTACGAGGCCTTCACCGGGCTGATGGCCGACGGGGACGTCAGCACGGCCAGGGCCGCGACGCTGTTCCTCTTCGATCGCCAGCAGCTTCCGGGCGGGGCGATGCCGCGCAACTCGCTGCTGAACGGCAAGGCCGCCCCGGACACCGGCGGGACCCAGCTGGACGAGGCCGCTTACCCCATCCTGATGGCCTACCTGGCCGGGCTCGGCGGTGACGCCACCCTCTGGAAGGGCCACATCAGGCCGGCCGCGGACTTCCTCGTGGCCAACGGGCCGTCGGACGGCGTGGAGCGCTGGGAGGAGCAGACCGGCTACTCCCCGTCCACGATCGCGGCCGAGATCGCCGGGCTGACCGCCGCGTCGGCCATCGCCGCCAGCCACGGCGACGCGGCCCGCTCCCGGCTCTACCAGGCCACCGCCGACGACTTCCAGCGGAACATCAAGGCCTGGACGGTAACCACCACCGGCCCGTACGCCTCGCGCTACTTCATCAGGCTGTCCAAGACCGGCGACCCGAACGCGGCCATCAGCTACAGCCTCGGCAACGGCGGTCCCACCCTGGACCAGCGCGCGGTCGTGGACGGCGGCTTCCAGGAGCTGGTCAGGCTGGGCGAGCTGCCGGTCACCGATCCCGACGTCAAGGCCTCGCTGGCCGTGCTGGACAAGCAGATCGCGGTGTCCACACCGAGCGGGACCGGCTACTACCGGTACGGCAACGACGCCACCAAGGGCAGCGCGGACGGATACGGCGACTGCTACCAGCCCAGCCAGACCTCGTGCAGCACCACCGGCGCCCCGTGGCCGCCGACCGATATCGGCACCGGGCACCTGTGGCCGAACCTGTCCGGCGAGCGCGCCGAGTCCGATCTCGCCGCCGGGTCGTCCAGCGGCGCGGCATCCCTGCTCCAGGCGATGATCAACTTCTCCTCCGGCGTGGGGCTGGTGCCCGAGCAGGCCTGGGAAGACCCGGACCTGGCGGCCTCGCCCTACGGCAGCGATCCGGCGACCGCCTCGATCGGCTTCACCAAGGGCAAGGCGGCCGGCTCGGCGTCCCCGCTGACCTGGGCTCAGGCCCAGGAGCTGCGGCTCATCGCCTCCCTGGGCACTGGCCGCAACGTGGACACCCCGGCCGTCACCACCGCGCGTTACGTCACCGCCGGGCCGCCCGGCTCGCTGCCGGTGACCATTACCGCGCCGGCCCAGGGCAGCACGCTGGCCAGCTCGTCGGCTGCCGTGACCGGGACGACCGCACCGGGGGCGGCGGTGACGGTCGCGGCGGCGGACACCACGACCGGCGGCCCGACCGCGGTGACCAGCACGACCGCGGCGGCCGACGGGTCGTTCTCGGCGACGGCGCCGGTCAGCTTCGGCAGCAACGCGATCACCGTAACCGCCACCGCGGCCGGGGGCAGGAGCACCGGTTACGCCCAGGTCACCGTCACCAACGAGGGCGGCGGCAGCACCGTGCTCGACGTGACCGACCCGTCCGGCGACGACAACGGGCCCGGCACCTACCAGTACCCGACCGACGCCAGCTTCCACGCGGGCGCGTTCGACCTGATCAGGTTCCAGGTCCTCAGCGACGGCACCTTCGCCTACCTGCGCGCCACGCTGCGCAACCTGGACCCGACGTTCGGGGCGACCGACGGGGCCCAGCTGCTCGACGTCTACGTGCACGCGCCGGGTGCCGGGTCCACCTCCACCCAGGCCGCGTTCGCCTCCCGGAACTACGCCATCGCGCCGGCCGGGGCCTGGAGCCAGCGGGTCGAGGTGCAGGGGTTCGCGGCTCCCGTCTGGGTGAACGCGGGTGGCACCAGCGTAGGTACCGCGTCCGTGCTCGCCGAGCAGGCCGACCGGACCATCACGATCGCCCTGCCCGAGGCGCAGTTCGGCACCCCGGCGTCCGGCTGGGGCTTCAGCGTGGTGCTCACCGGGCAGGACGGGTTCGGCACCGACCAGGCCCGTAACTTCACCGCGACCCCTGGTGGCTTCACGTTCGGGGTGTGCGCGCCGGGCGGGACCGCGCCGGTCTGCGCGGTCAACCCAGGCACCGTGCCGAAGGCGATGGACGTGGTCACGCCCGCGGGCGTGACCCAGGCCACTGAGCTCGACCCCACCCTGGGGCCCGTGGTCATCCAGCCGGTGACGGTGCCTTAGTCCGCGGCGGCGGACCAGGTCAGGTACGGGGGGTGGACGCGGGCGCAGATCGGGTTCCCCCTGGCGTCGGTCAGCCGGATCCGGGCGACGAGCTCATGACCCGGCCGCAGGGCCTGCTCGATCAGATCGGGATCGACGTCGACCAGGCGGAGCTTGGCCCCGCGGAACACGCGCAGCGTCCCGTCGCCCTGCAGGTCACCCCAGATCAGCCCGAGGTGGCGGTCATCGCGGACGCCGCGCACGAACGGCCCGGCGAAATCGAAGCCGTCCTCGTCCCGCCTGACCGTGACCGGCATCTCCCAGCGGGCCGCGGGCGCGTCCCCTGGCACCGGCTCGATGGCCATCCCGGACTTGTTCGACATGGCCAGCGCGGGCCGGTCCTCGCTGTGGCCGCCCAGCGCGACGTGGACGTTCTCATTGCCCCGTCCGTCCGGCTCCGGCCGGCAGGTGCGGCCGGGCAGCTCGGAGCCATCGATCACCACCGTCATCGTCCCGGCCACGGCACCCGGCCGCCTGGCCGGGCGGCGGGGCGCGGGCGGCGCCGTGTTCTCGGCGTAGGCGCGCCGCATCAGGTCGCGGACCTCGTCATCAACGTCCTCGGGCTGCCTCAGCGCGACCCGCACCGTGGCGCCGCCGCTACCGATGTTCTTGGCGCTCTGCAGCCTGCCGCCCGGCTCGGCGTCGTCAAGACGCAGGCCCAGGTCCACCCGGTCCTTGGTGGTCGCCTGCACCACGGCGAAGGTACGGCGCGGGGTGACCAGGGAGATAATGGTCTTGCGGGCCTGCACCGTCACCGCGCCGAGCGCGGGCAGCACGGCCAGCACCGCGTCCAGGATCGGCCGTAGCTGCGGCCGGTCCGCGTACTGGCCGTCGATCAGCTCGCCGGATTCGGCGGTCAGGAAGTCGGGGTAGCCATCGGGAAGCTGGGGCATGACACGTCTCTCCCTCAGAGCCCGGGGCCCGCGTTCCTGACTCGGCTGGAGACGGTCCTGCTGCCTGGCAAGGTGGTTCTCCCGCAAGCGGAGGCGGACTCAGTCCTTCCCGCGGACCCGGTGGTGCCCTCCCGCACCGGTTCCAGCGTACAGGTATTCCCTTTTCGACGGCAGACGAGCAAAGTGGGGCGAGGAGGTGGGCGCCTTGGGTGACGCGATCGTGGGCGTGGTGGCGAACCCGCTCTCCGGTCGCGACATCCGCCGCCTGGTCACGCAGGCCTCGGTGTTCCCCACGGCCGAGAAGGCCAACATGATCCAGCGCATGCTCACCGCGTTCGGCGCCGTCGGCGTGCACCGCGTGCTGCTCAGCACCGATCTCGGCGGCATCTCCGCCGCGGTGTTCCTGGCCATCCAGCGGCATCGCCACCAGGGCGCCCGCTGGCCCGAGGTCGAATTCCTCGACGGTCAGCCGATCAGGCAGACCGCGCAGGACACCGTGGATGCCGTCCGGCGGATGGTGACCGAGGGCACCCGGGTGATCGTCTGCCTCGGCGGCGACGGCACCGCCCGCGTGGCCGCGTCCGCCACGGGCGACGTGCCGATGCTGGCCCTGTCTACAGGCACCAACAACGTGTTCCCCGCGGTCCGCGAGGCGACCATCGCCGGCCTGGCCGCGGGCCTGGTCGCCACCGGCGCGGTGCCGGCCGACGGCGCGACCAGCCGGGCCAAGCTGCTCGAGGTCCGGGTCGGGGAGCGCACCGAGACCGCGCTGGTGGACATCGCGGTGTCCACGGAGCGCCACGTCGGCGCGCGCGCGGTCTGGGATCCGGCCACGGTGACCCAGTTGTTCTGCGCCTTCGCCGAACCCGACGCGATCGGCCTGTCCAGCGTCCTCGGCCAGCTCGCCCCGGTTGCGCGGCACGAACCGCACGGGGTCACCGCACGGTTGTCCGCCAGCGCGCCCCGGAGGGTGCTCGCCCCGATCGCGCCGGGCCTGGTCGTGCCGGTGGGGGTGGGCGAGATCGAGCCGATGCACCCCGGCGCGGTTCACCGCGTCGACGCGCGGGCCGGCGTCATCGCCGTGGACGGCGAGCGCGAACTGACCTTCGGGCCCGGCGAGGAGCCGGCCGTGCGGCTGCGGCCGGACGGGCCCCGCTGCGTGGACGTACCTGCCGTTCTCGCGGCGAGCGCCCGCCTCGGCCTGCTTACCTCAATCCGCCAAACCCAGGGAGGAGCACGTGACCGACACGGCTGAGCGGAAGACTCTGACTCCAGAGCACCTGCTGGACGTCTACCGGACGATGCGGACGATCCGCGAGTTCGAGGAACGGGTGCACGCTGAGTTCGCGACCGGCGAGATCCCCGGGTTCGTCCACCTGTACGCGGGGGAGGAGGCGTCGGCGGTCGGAGTCTGCAGCAACCTCGATGATCGGGACACCATCGCCAGCACCCACCGCGGGCACGGCCACTGCATCGCCAGGGGCGTGGACGTCGGCGAGATGATGGCCGAGATCTACGGCCGCAGGACCGGCAGCTGCCACGGCAAGGGCGGCTCCATGCACATCGCGGACCTGGCCAAGGGCATGCTCGGCGCGAACGGGATCGTCGGCGGCGGCCCGCCGCTGATCTGCGGGACGGCGCTGGCCGCCAAGCTCAAGGGCAGCGGCGGGGTCAGCGTCGCGTTCTTCGGCGACGGCGGCAGCAACCAGGGCACCACGCTGGAGTCGATGAACCTGGCCTCGGTGTGGAACCTGCCGGCCGTCTTCGTGGCCGAGAACAACGGCTACGCCGAAAGCACGTCCAGCACCTGGTCGGTGGCCAGCGACAACATCGCCGACCGGGCGGCCGGGTTCGGCATGCCGGGCGTCATCGTGGACGGGTTCGACTTCTTCGCGGTGCACGAAGCCGCCAGCGAGGCGATCGCCCGGGCCCGGGAGGGCGCGGGGCCGACGCTCATCGAGATGAAGTTCACCCGCTACTTCGGCCACTTCGAGGGGGATCAGCAGACCTACCGGGCCGCCGAGGTCGAGCACGCGCGGGCCGAGCTCGACTGTCTCAAGCGCTTCGCCGGCCGGGTGACCGAGACCGGCGAACTGACCCGTGCGGACCTCGACGCGGTCGACGCCGAGGTCGGGGCGCTGATCGATCGGGCGGTCGACGAGGCGAGGGCCGCGCCGCTGCCTACCGAGGCGGACCTGCTCACCGACGTCTACGTGCGCTACTGACGGGAGGCTGGCCATGGCAAGGAACATCACCTACCGCGAGGCCCTGAACGAGGCGCTGACCCAGGAGATGGAGCGGGACGAGACCGTCATCGTGATGGGCGAGGACAACGCCGGGGGAGCGGGAGCACCGGGCGACGACGACGCCTGGGGCGGCGTGCTCGGCGTGACCAAGGGGCTCTACCACAAGTTCCCCGGCCGGGTCCTCGACACCCCCATCTCGGAGTCGGCGTTCATCGGCGCCGCGATCGGCGCGGCCACGGCCGGGATGCGCCCGGTGGCCGAGCTGATGTTCGTCGACTTCATGGGCGTCTGCTTCGACCAGATCTACAACCAGGCCGCGAAGTTCCGGTACATGTTCGGCGGCAAGGCGGTCACCCCCGTCGTGATCCGCACCATGTACGGGGCCGGGCTGCGGGCCGCGGCCCAGCACTCCCAGTGCCTGTACCCGCTGTTCACTCACATCCCCGGGCTGAAGGTCGTCATGCCGTCTACGCCGTACGACGCGAAGGGCATGATGATCCAGGCGATCAGGGACAACGACCCGGTGATGTTCTTCGAGCACAAGGCGCTCTACGATCTGTCCGGGCCGGTGCCCGAGGAGAGCTACGCGCTGCCGTTCGGGGAGGCCAACGTGGTCCGCGACGGCGACGACGTCACCATCGTGAGCCTGGGCCGGATGGTGCACACCTCGCTGGAGGCGGCCGGGCAGCTCGCCGCCGACGGCGTGCAGTGCGAGGTCATCGACCTGCGCACCACCAGCCCGCTGGACGAGGACACGGTACTGGAGAGCGTCGAGGGCACCGGCAGGCTGGTCGTGGTCGATGAGGCGCATCCCCGGTGCAACATCGCCACCGACATCTCCGCGCTGGTGGCCAGGAAGGGGTTCGGCTCGCTGCGGGCCCCGATCGAGATGGTGACCGCGCCGCATACCCCGGTGCCGTTCTCCAACGCGCTCGAGGACCTCTTCATCCCGGACGCGCAGCGCGTGGTGAACGCGGTCAAGACGGTGACCGGATGGTCCCGGTGACCGATGACCGGATCGTCCCCGTGACGATGCCGAAGTGGGGCTTGTCGATGCAGCTCGGCAAGATCACCGCCTGGGCCGTCGCCGAGGGGGACGAGGTGCAGGCCGGCGACGACCTCGCGGACATCGAGACGGAGAAGATCACCGGCACGCTGGAGGCCGCCGACGCCGGGACGGTGCGCCGCATCGTCGCCCGGGTCGGTGAGGACGTGCCGGTCAGCGGCACGATCGCGCTGCTCGCCTCGGCGGAGGTCAGCGACGAGGCCCTCGACGCGGCCGTGCAGGAGGCGCGCGCGGTGATCGACGCGGGCGTGCCCGACGACGCCGGCGGAGCCGCCGAGCTCCAGACGGCCGACGTTGGCGGACGCAAGATCAGCTACGCCGGGGCGGGCGAGGACGGCGACGTGATCCTGCTCGTGCACGGGTACGGCGGCGACCGGAACTCCTGGCTGTTCCTGCAGGAGCCGCTGGCCGCGAAGTACCGGGTGTACGCGCTGGACCTGCCCGGGCACGGTACATCGGCCAAGGACGTCGGCGACGGCGCGCTCGGCGTGCTGGCCGACGCGGTGACCGGCGTGCTCGGCGCCCTCGGCGCCGGCCGCGCCCACCTGGTCGGCCACTCGATGGGCGGCGCCGTCGCCCTCGCGGTCGCCGCCCGCGACCCGGGCCGGGTCGCCTCGCTCACGCTGATCGCGCCGTCCGGTTTCGGCTCTGAGATCAACGCCGGGTACCTGCGCGGCTTCGCCGACGCCCAGACGCGGCGCGAGCTCAAGCCGGTCATCGGCCAGCTATTCGCCGACGAGAGCCTGGTCACCCGCCAGCTGATGGACGACCTGCTCGCCTACAAACGGCTGGACGGGGTGGACGAGGCCCTGCACGCCCTGCTGGGCACGCTGCTGGACGGCGACGCGCAGCGCGGGGACTCGGCCGCGGCGCTCGGGGCGGTCGGCGGTGCGATACCGGTCACCGTGATCTGGGGCCGCGCCGACCAGATCATCCCGGCGGCGCAGGCCGAGTCGGTGAACGGCGCGGCCCGCCACCTGATCGACGGCGCCGGGCACATGCCGCAGATGGAGCGCCCGGCCGAGGTCCAGGCCGCGATCGAGAAAACCATCGCTCGCGCGGGCTGACGCCATGAAAGCGGCATTCACATCGAATCGCCTTGATTCAGGCCCACGATGCAGGAGAGCGCCTTGGTGAACGTGGTGATTACCGGGGGAGCCGGGTTCCTGGGCTCGCGGCTGGCCAGGGACCTGCTGGCGGCGGGCTCGCTCGCCGTGGCCGGCGACGGGGCCCGCCCGCTGTCCCTGGTGACGCTCATCGACCAGGCCCAGGTCCCGCCGGATCTGGCCGCCGACGAGCGGGTGACGGTGATCCAGGGTGATCTCGGCCAGCTGCTCGACCCGCTCGCGAGCGGATCGGGCCCGCTGTCCGGCGCCGATATTGTCTTCCACCTGGCCGCCGCGGTAAGCGGCGAGTGCGAGACGGACTTCGACCTGGGCATTCGCGCCAACCTACGTGCGACCGAGGCGCTGCTGGCGTCTTGCCGCGCGCTGGGAAGCAACCCGGTCGTGGTGTTCTCCAGCTCGCTCGCCGTGTTCGGGGACTCCTCCGATCATCCGCTCCCCGAGGCCGTCGACGACCAGACCCTGCCGAACCCGCAGACCAGCTACGGTGCGCAGAAGGCCATCGGCGAGCAACTGCTGGCTGACTACACCAGGAAGGGGTTCCTGCGCGGCCGGGCGCTGCGCCTGGTGTCGATCAGCGTGCGCCCCGGGCGGCCGAACGCCGCCGCGTCCGGCTTCATGTCCGGCGTCATCCGCGAGCCGCTCGCCGGCCAGCGCGCGATCTGCCCGGTCGACCCGGCCACCGAGGTCGCGCTCGCCTCGCCGGCCAAGGCCATCGCCGGCCTGCGGTGCGCGGCAACGGCCAGCGATCAGGCCTGGGGCGGCCGCAGCGCGGTCAACCTGCCCGCGCTCACGGTCAGCGTCGCGGACATGGCCGAGGCGCTGACCCGCGTCGCCGGACCTGAGGTCAGCGCGCTGATCGACTGGACGCCCGACCCGGACGTGTCCCGCATCGTGGCCAGCTGGCCCGCCCGGGTCCGCGCGGGCCGGGCGGCCCAGCTGGGCCTGACCCCCGACCCGGACTTCGACTCGATCATCAGGATGCACCTGGCCGAGTCCCGGCCGGGGGGCAACGGCAGCCGCTGACTCAGACCGTGATCACGGCGTCGTGGCCGTGCTGGGCGGTGACGGTATCGTCGTCGAACCAGACGCCGCCCTCGGCGAGGTACCGGAAGCGCAGAGTGCTTCCGGCCCGGACCGTTATCGCCGCGCTCCGGGTCTGGTTCGCGCGCTTCCGCAGCGGATGGGTGTACGGGTTCCAGTCGTTGAAGTTCCCCACCACGGAGACCGCCCCGCCCGGGAGGTCGATGGGCAGTGCGAACGTGACGCGGACAGTGCCGTCACGACCGGGCTTCGATGTCTTGATCACCTAACGCTCCACTCCTGCGATCAGCCAACCTAATCTAGTCGATTATCTCGAATTTGTGTGCGTAGTCACTTACGTCGCGGCTCAGTGACACGGCGTGTCGTGCATCTCGCCTAGTTTCGCAGTCCGCGCGTGCCCGGAAACGGAAATCGACCGAAGTGTCGCGGAAAATAGGCAGACTTGGCACATGGCCTAGGCGGTCGCCGTGCTGCGGAAACCAGGCGTGTTAACCACAATGGCGGCAAGTGCCTACGGTGATTACTGTGCCATCAGGTATCGAGGTGACCTGTGCTGCCCGAGTGACGCTGGATGCGCCCGGCGCAGGAATAGCGTGGAGGATATGGCCTCCGTGGAGGATCAGGTGCCCCTCGGGTACCTGATCCTCCACGATCAAGTGGACTGAGGTCGAACTGGCGGGCGAATTCTGGTGCGGGTGAGCCAACGTAGCCAGACTTGCTCCGGTCCGGAAGAGTTACTGGTAGGAGTGCGCCTCGTCGGGGAAGGCTCCGCTGGTGACGTCGGCCGCGAAGGCGGTGGCGGCCTCGGACAGGACGGAGGTCAGGTCGGCGTACTTCTTGACGAACTTGGCCGTGCGCGGGGACAGGCCCGCCATGTCCTGCCAGACCAGCACCTGGGCGTCGCAGCCCGGGCCGGCCCCGATGCCGATGGTGGGGATGGTCAGCGCCTCGGTCACCCGGGAGGCCAGCGTCGCTGGCACGCACTCCAGCACCACCGAGAACGCGCCCGCCGCCTGCAGTACCTTGGCGTCGTGGAGCAGGTGCTCGCCGTCCTCGCCGCGTCCCTGCACCCGGTAACCGCCGAAGGCGTTCACCGACTGCGGGGTCAGGCCCAGGTGCGCCATCACCGGGATGCCGGCCGCGACCAGCTCCTCGACCTGGCGGGCGACCCGCTCGCCGCCCTCGAGCTTGACCGCGTGCGCGCCGGTCTCCTTCAGGAACCGGGTCGCCGCGGCCAGCGCGGCGCCGGGAGAAGCCTGGTAGGAGCCGAACGGCAGGTCGGCCACGACCAGCGCCCGGCTGGTGCCCCGCACCACCGCGGCGGTCAGCGGGATCAGGTCGTCGACGGTGACCGGGATCGTGGTGTCGTGCCCGTAGACCACCATCGCGGCCGAGTCGCCGACCAGCAGTACCGGGATCCCGGCCCGGTCGAAGATTCCGGCGGTGAGCGCGTCGTAGGCGGTGAGCATGGGCCACTTCTCGCCGCGGGCCTTCGCCGCCGCGATATCGCGGACGGTCACCCGGCGGCCGGTGCTGGCTCCGCCGTAAAGCGGTTCCGGTGTGGTCCGCGGTCCTGTCGCGGCCATGGCTGCAGAAGTGCGCTGTGACATTGGTCGACCTCCGTGTCTCGTGTCGCCCCAGCGGCGTACCCGGACAGTTAGATGATGGCACGACGACAGGGCCAGCGGTACGGACGAAGGTCTGTAAGACTAGGGCGATGGTTGATTTCGCCCATGCGGACGCCCTGGCGACGGGCTACCACCAGCGCGGAGGGCAGCCCGGGCTGGCGTACGGGATCGTGGCCGGCGGCGAGCTGGTGCACGCGGCCGGGCTCGGCGAGCGGCACCTCGGCGGCCCGCGGCCGGACGCCGACACCGTCTTCCGCATTGCCTCGATGACCAAGAGCTTCACCGCGTCCGCGATCCTGACGCTTCGCGACGACGGCGTGCTCAGGCTGGACGACCTGGCCGAGGAGTACGTCCCCGAGCTGCGCGGCTGGCCGCTGGTGAGCCCGGATTCGGCGCGGATCTCGATCAGGCACCTGATGACCATGACCGCGGGCTTCCCGACCGACGACCCGTGGGGCGACCGCCAGCAGGGCCTTCCGCTCGAGGACTTCGCGCGCTTCCTCGCCAACGGCGTGAGCTTCAACTGTGCGCCGGGCACCCGGTTCGAGTACTCCAACCTTGGCTACGCGATCCTGGGCCGGGTCATCACCGCCGTCACCGGCATGGCCTACCCGGACTACGTCCGGCACCGGCTGCTGAAGCCGCTGGGCATGACGCGAACGGGCTACGAGGCGGAGGAATTCGAGGTACCGCAGCAGGCCGCCGGGCCGGCGGGCGTCGCCCGCGGCTACCGCCGCTCGCCGGGCGGGTGGTCCGAGGTCGCGTTCGACCCGGCTGGGGCTTTCGCCCCGATGGGCGGGGTCTTCAGCTGCGTGCGCGACCTCACCCGCTGGGTCGCCGGTTTCGCGGCGGCGTTCCCGCCCGGCGAGGACGCCGGCACCCATCCGGTGCGGCGGGCCAGCCGCCGCGAGATGCAGCTGCCGCAGGTCCTCACCGGCTGGGCCATCGCCTCCAGCTTCCCCGGAGACGGCGCCTCGTCGCCGCCGGCCACCTACGGCTTCGGGCTGTTCGTCGACGAGCACCCCGCCCTGGGCCGGATCGTCAGCCACAGCGGCGGTTACCCCGGCTTCGGCAGCAACATGGCCTGGCATCCGGCCACCGGGACCGGCGTGATCGCGCTGGGCAACAGCACCTACGCGGCGATGGCGCCGCTGGCCGCGCGGCTGCTCGAGGCCGTCGTGCGGCAGGACGGCCCGGCCGCCCCGGGGAACAGCGTGGCCATCGCCTCGCGCGGTCCGTGGCCGGATACACTCGCCGCCCGCACGGAGGTCAGCCAGCTGCTCAGGTCCTGGGACGACGCCGTCGCACAGAGGCTGTTCTCGCCGAACGTGGCGATGGACGCCCCCTTCGAGGAGCGGCGGCGAAGGATCGCCCTGATCCGCGAGCGCATCGGGGAGTTCGGCGACGATCCCGGCCGCCAGCCCGAGTTCGACACGCCCGCCCACTGCCGCTGGTGGCTGACGGGGGAGCGCGGCACGGTCCAGGCGCAGATCCAGCTCAACCCGGAGCGGCCGCCCAGGGTGCAGTCGCTCACGCTGGCCGTGCCGCCCGCCGCGGGCTCGGCGCTGCGCGTCACGCTGGACGCCGTGGTCGACTGGCTGAACGGCGGCGAGCGCGACTGGCCCCTGTCGATCCCGGTGGCCGAGGGGGTGGACGCCGGCATGCTGGCCCGCCGCCTGCGGATGGCCGCCGTCTGGGCGGGTCCCGGCCGCGTCGGCGCCTTCAAGGCCGGCGACGGCACCGCCTCGGTCGCGGCCGAACTCGTAGGCGAGCACGCCACCATCACCCTGGCCCTGGTCATCGACCCGGAAACCCGCATCCTCCGCCTAGCCGACGCCGCCCCATAGGCCCTGTAGTCACGCTCAGGAGCTGGGACCCGCAGGTGATCGCGGACCTCAGCCTGATGTGACCTGGATCACATAGAAAGGCCCCCGGGTGTCGGAAATAGATTCCGATACGAGACCGTTCCGTATCGATAGAACCGGTGCCAGGAAGCAGCTGATCGGGACAACACAGATCTAGGCCAGCACCTTCCCGGTCCGGCGCACAAGCTTTTCAAGTGATCCGGAAAGGGACACATGGACTCGCAGACCATCTACCGTCGCCGCTGGGTGATTCTCAGCGTGCTGATCGTCGGGCTGCTCGCCATCGTCATCGACAACACGGTCCTCAACGTGGCCATGAAGACTATCGCCGAGCCTCCTCCCGCCGGTCTCGGCGCGAGTCAGAGTCAGCTCGAATGGGCCATCAACTCCTACACGCTGGTCTTCGCCGGCCTGCTGTTCACGTTCGGCGTGATCGGCGACAAGGTCGGTCGCAAGCGCATGCTCATGATCGGGCTGGCGCTGTTCGGCATCGCGTCGCTGCTCTCGGCCTACTCACGGTCTCCCGAGCAGCTGATCTTCGCGCGGGCCGCGATGGGGCTGGGCGGCGCCGCGGTCATGCCGCAGACGCTCTCCATCATCTCCAACGTCTTCGAGCCGGCCGAACGACCCCGCGCGATCGGCCTGTGGGCCACGGCGGTCGGCATCGGCATCGCCACCGGCCCGGTGCTCGGCGGCCTGCTGCTCGACCACTTCTGGTGGGGCTCGGTCTTCCTGATCAACGTGCCAGTGACCGCCGCCGGCATCGTCGCCGCGGCGATCCTGGTGCCGGAGTCCCGCAACCGCGAGGCCGGCGGGATCGACTACGTGGGCGTGCTGCTGTCCATCGCGGGCCTGGTGCTGCTGGTGTACGGCATCGTCGAGGGCGGCGACAGCGCCTCCTGGCTGCACCTGGGCGTTATCGGCCCGATCGTGGGCGGCCTGGCCATCCTCGCCCTGTTCGCCTGGTACGAGGCACGGATCCAGCACCCGTCGCTCGACGTGCGGCTGTTCCGTGACCGGAGGCTCTCCGCCTCGATCGGGTCGCTCGGCCTGGTGTTCTTCGGCATGGGCGGCGTCTTCTTCTTCACCAGCTTCTACCTGCAGAACGTCCGGGGCTACACGCCGCTGGCGGCGGGCCTGCTGACCGTGCCGTTCGCGGCCGGCCAGCTGCTGATGTCGCCGCGCAGCGCCCGCATGGTCCAGCGCTACGGGGCCAAGGCCGTCGGCGCGACCGGCATGTTCGTCATGGCCGCCGCCATCGCGGGCTACGCCACTCTCGGCACGGACTCGCCGATCTGGCTGCTCGGGGTGCTGTTCGGCATCCAGGGCGCGGCGATCGGCGTGAGCATGCCGGCCGCCACCGCGGCCGTCATGGACGTGCTGCCCCGCGAGCGGGCCGGCGCCGGCTCAGCGCTGACCAACACCGCCCGCCAGGTCGCGGTGGCGCTCAGCGTGGCCATCCTCGGCTCCATCCTGGCCCAGTTCTACCGGAGCTCGCTCAGCCCCACGCTGGCCGGCCTGCCGGCCGCGGCCCGGAGCGCGGCGTCCTCCTCGATCACCGCCACCCAGGCGGTCGCGCAGCAGCTCGGTACGTCCGGGCGGTCACTGCTCGGGCCGGCCAACGACGCGTTCGTGCACTCGATGCGCATCACCACGCTGATCGCGGCGGTGCTGGCGCTGGCAGGCGGGTTCGTGGTGCTGCGCTGGATGCCGGGCAAGCCGCGGACGGCGGCCGAGCCCACGCTGGCTGGCGACGCCTCATACGAGGCCGAGCTTGCCATACTGGAAGAGCAGCACATGCTCGAAGGCTCAGACCGAGAGGGGTGACCACCCCATGCAGCCCGTGAGCCTGGACCAAGGGTCGAAGGGTCCCGGCGCTGACACGGAGGCCGGGTCGGCGGGAACCACCCGCAGGCCCGGCCGGCCGCGCAGCGAGCAGGCCGAACAGGCGATCATCGATGCCACCCTCGACCTGTTCGCCGAGCAGGGGTTCGAGGGCGTCTGCGTCGAGGCTGTCGCGGCCCGCGCCGGGGTCGGCAAGGCGACCATCTACCGCCGCTGGCCGAACAAGGAGGAGCTGCTGCTCGCCGCGCTCAGCTCGATGAAGTCCCCGTTCCCCGAGCCCGCAGGCAACGTCAGGGACGACCTGGTGGCGCAGATGACCGTGATGTGCGCGGACCGCGCCGACCCGAGGAAGGCACGCCGCTACGCGCTTCTGCTCGGCGAGGGCCAGAAGTACCCGCGGCTGATGCAGCGGTACAAGGAGACGGTGATCGGCCCCCGGCACGACGCCATGAGGGAAGTCATCCGCCGCGGCATCGCCTCCGGCGAGCTGCGGGCCGGCACCGACGTCGAGATCGCGCTGCTCGCGCTGACCGGCATCGTCCTGGCCAAGGAGAAGGCCGCGGACGGGTCGCTGAACGGCGAATTCGCCGCCCGCATCGTGGACGAGCTGCTGCTCGGGCTGGCGGCCCGCTGACGGCTGAGCCCTGTTCAGCCGAGCAGTGGGCTTACCTCCCGGGCCAGGACCCCGACGAACCGCTCCAGGTCGGCGTCCTCCTCGTCGGTGTTGACCGCGACGCAGGTCGCCCCGGCCGCGGCGTAGTCGCGGACCACGGCCGCGACGTCCGGCGCTGGGCTGCCCGCCGGCACGCTGATGAAGACCACCACGTCGGCCGGACCGCGCCCGGCGCCGCGCTGGCTGTGCAGGTGGCCGACCGAGGCCCGGACCTCCGCCGGGCTGACGCCGCCGGGGATGATCACCCCGTCGGCGAGCTCGCCGGCCAGCGCCACGGTGCGCGGCCGGATACCGCCGACGAGCAGCGGCGGAGCCACGGCCGGCGGCCAGTCCAGGGCGACGGCGTCCAGGTTGACGTAGCGACCGCGGGTGGTCACGGTTTCTCCGTGGAGCAAGGCGTACAGCGCGGCGGTGTACTCGCGCAGCAGCGTCATCGGGGACTCCACCCTGGCGCCGACCTGGCCCATCCAGTCCAGCACGCCGTGGCCGACGCCGGCCATCAGCCGCCCGGGGAACAGCCGGCTCAGCGTCGCGAGCTCCATGGCGGTCAGAGCCACGTTGCGCAACGGCACCGGCAGCAACCCGATCGCCACCGTGACGCGGCTGGTCGTGGCCAGCATCGTGGTCGCGGTCGCGATGCCGCTTTCGGAGAAGCAGTCCTCCCACACCCACAGCTGCGCCAGGCCGGCCGCGTCGGCGGCGGCCGCGACCGCGCCGATCCGCTCCGGCGGTTGCGTGGGCGGGAAGATGGCAGCCAGCGTGACCACGTGGCCTCCTCGGCACGAGTCGATCATGAAGGGAGCGGCTCGTGGCCGCGGTTGGCGATCATGAAGGACGCGGCTCGCGCCAGCGGTTGGTGATGGGCAGGCGGCGGTCCCGGCCGAAGTTCTTCTGGCTGATCTTCGGCCCCGGCGGATACTGCCGCCGCTTGTACTCGGCCGCGTCGACCAGCCGGACCACCCGCTCGACCAGATCGGGGTCGTGCCTGGCCGCGATCAACTCGGCCGTGCCCATGTCCTTCTCGACATAGTCGTCGAGCAGCGCGTCCAGCACCTCATAGGGTGGCAGCGAGTCGGTGTCCAGCTGCCCGGGTGCGAGCTCGGCACTCGGCGGCTTGGTGATCGAGTTCTCCGGGATCGGCGGAGTGACCCCGGCCAGCGCCGCTTCCTCGTTGCGCCACCGGGACAGTTCCCAGACCAGCGTCTTGGGCACGTCCTTGATCGGTCCGAACCCACCCGCGGAGTCTCCGTACAGCGTCGAGTACCCGGTCGCGAGCTCGCTCTTGTTGCCGGTGGTGAGCACCAAGTGCCCGCCCGCGTTGGACAGCCCCATCAGCACCACCCCGCGCACCCGGGCCTGCAGGTTCTCCGGGGGAAGCCCCTTCTCAGGGAATCCGTGCGGGGCGAGCGCGTCGCCGAACGCATCCACCATGGACGCGATCGGGATCGTCATCGCGCGCAGTCCCTGCCGCCGCACCAGGTCCTCGGCATCGGTTATCGAGTGATCCGAGGAGTACCGGCTCGGCATCAGCACCACGTTGACCCGGTCCCGCCCGATCGCGTCGGCGGCGATCGTCGCGGTCAGCGCCGAGTCGATCCCGCCGGACAGCGCCAGGATCACCGAGCGGAAACCGTTCTTGCGCACGTAGTCCCGGACCCCGAGGACCACCGCGCCGTAGACCTCGGCCGGATCGGACAGCCGGGGCCAGAACGGGCCGGCCTCTTCAACGCCCTCCGGCCGCTCGACCTCGGTGGCGGCGACCGGCCCTGACAGCGGCAGCGTCACCCGCTTGATCGTGATCACGGTGCCGTCGCCCGCGTCCACCGGCTGGTCCGCGGCCGGCGGCTCGGGCGCGGCCGGCAGATCCAGGTCGGCGACGACCAGCGCTTCCTCGAACTGCGGCCCGCGGGCCAGCAGCGCGCCGTCCGCCGCGACCAGGATCGAGTCGCCGTCGAAGATCAGCTCGTCCTGCCCGCCGATCATGTTGGCGTAGGCCAGCGCGGCGCCCGCCTCGCGCGCCCGGCGCACGCACAGGTCGAGCCGCACGTCGTCCTTGCCGCGCTCGTACGGCGAGGCGTTCGGCACCACGAGCAGCCCCGCGCCGGCGCGCCGGCAGGCCGCCACCGGGCCGCCGTCCTGCCACAGGTCCTCGCAGATCGCGATGGCCACTTCGACGCTCTCGCCGCCCTCGGTCGCCAGCCGGAACACCGGCAGCGTGTTCCCGGGCACGAAATAGCGGAATTCGTCGAACACCCCGTAGTTCGGCAGGTGGTGCTTGGCCGAGGTGATGACCACGCGCCCCCCGTGCAGCAGCGCCGCCGCGTCCAGCGGCGCGCCGGCCGGCAGCCCGGTCCGCGGCGCCAGGTCGGCCCGCCGGTCCAGGTAGCCGGTCACCACCGCGATCCCGCCGAGATCCTCGGCCGCCAGCCGGGCCGCCACCGCGTGCAGGCCGGCGATGGACGCCTCCACGAACGACGCCCGCAGCGCCAGGTCCTCCACCGGGTACCCGGTCAGCATCATCTCCGGGAACACCACGACCCTGGCCCCGCGCGCCGCCGCCCGGCGGGTCCACTCCACGATCAGCTCGGCGTTTCCGTCCAGGTCACCGACCGTGGCATTGACCTGGGCCAGGGCGATCCTCAGCATTGTCACGATCCCAGCCTAGGTCGTGCCCCGCTGACCGGCCGTACCCGGTGCCGCCCGTGACAGGGCCGAACGGGCCTGGCTGCGTGCGCTGGCCACGAGCACGGCCAGCCCGATGAGGACATAGGACACGCTGCGCAGCAGCGCCCAGGGCGGCAGGGCGAGCCAGCCAGAACGGGGGGTGTCCCCGGCGAGCTGGGTCCAGCCGATTACGGCGATCGCCGTGATCGCGGCGGTGACGAGGACAGCCGCCGCCACGTTCCCGGCACGGCGGGCGCGGTCGGCCGTCAGCCCAGCGACCAGCAGCGCCGGGATGACTATGACCCAATGATGAATCCAGGAGATCGGCGAGATAAGCAGTCCGGTCACCGCGCACAGGCTGAAGCCGAGCGCCTCATCGCCGCGGCGGGAGGCGGCGGCCGCCAGCGCCAGCCCCGCCACCGCCGTCGCGGCCGCCAGTGGCAGCCACACTGGCAGGACGTGTGCAGTGTGCATCACCCGTGCCAGGGCACCGTACAGGCTTTGGTTCTGCGGATTCTGGACCGGGCTGACATGTCCGGGGCTGGCGAACCGGCCCGACCAGAACCAGGCCGAACTGGCCGGAAGCACCGGGAACCCGGCCGCGACCGTCCCCGCGAACGCGGCAGCGGCCGTGGCCGCGGCCCGGCGACGGCCGGTGACGAGCAGGTAGACAGCGAAGATCGCGGGGGTCAGCTTGAGCCCGGCCGCCAGGCCGATCAACACGCCCTTGCGCCGCGCGGTATCCGGCAGGCTCAGGTCGTACAGCACCGCCGCGGTCAGCAGGATGTCCACCTGGCCGTAGCCGAGTGTGGCCCGGGCCGGATCGAGCCAGATCGCCGCCGCCGCGACGGCCAGCGCCAGCGTCCAGGCCCGCTCCCTGGCCTGCTCCCTGGCGGGCCCGGACAGGCGCAGGACCAGGTACAGCGCCGCGGGCAGGGCCACCACGCTCGCCCCGGTCAGCACGGTGACGGCAACCTTCCACGGGACGACGGCCAGAGCGGCGAAGGCGATCGCCGCGAACGGCGGATACGTGAACGGCAGCCAGACGAACCGCAGCTGGTACAGGCGGTCGCCGTGCAGCACGGCCGAGCCGCCCATCCGGTAGACGTGCAGGTCGACAAAATGGGCCTGGCTGCGCGCGGCCAGCGCACAGCACACGGCGGCCGACACCGCGTAGACCGCTCCCGCGGACCAGACGGCCTGGTCCCTTCGAACGCCCACTTTCGCAGGTTAGCGCCGATTGACGCCCCATCCGTCACAGCTGTCTCCTCACCTTGGATCGGCCGCAGTTTTACCCGCAGGAAACGTCGGGCTGGCACACTCGCTGCAACGCGTACCTGCCGCCGAAGGCGCAGCGGCGGGGCCGATCCAGCGATGCGGAACGTCTAAGGTGAATACCGTGGATAGGCAGGAAGAATTCGTGCTGCGCACGCTCGAGGAGCGTGACATCAGGTTTGTCCGGCTGTGGTTCACCGACGTCCTGGGCTCGCTGAAGTCGATCGCTGTCGCGCCCGCCGAACTCGAGGGCGCGTTCGCCGACGGCATCGGCTTCGACGGCTCGGCCATCGAGGGGTTCGCCCGGGTCTACGAGGCCGACATGATCCTGCGCCCGGACCCCGGCACGTTCCAGCTACTGCCGTGGCGCGGCGAGTACCCCGGGGTCGCCCGGATGTTCTGCGACATCCTGCTGCCCGACGGGTCGCCGTCCTACGCCGATCCCCGCTGGGTACTCAAGCGCAACCTGGCCCGGGCCTCCGATCTCGGATTCACCTTCTACGCGCACCCGGAGATCGAGTTCTTCCTGCTCCGGCAGCGGCCCGAGGCGGGGGAGAAGCCGGTGCCGATCGACACCGGCGGCTACTACGATCACACCCCGCACAGCATCGCCCATGACTTCCGCCGGACCGCGATCACGATGCTGGAGTCGATGGGCATCTCGGTGGAGTACAGCCATCACGAGGGGGCGCCCGGGCAGCAGGAGATCGACCTGCGCTACGCCGACGCGCTCACCACCGCCGACAACATCATGTCGTTCCGGCTGGTGATGAAGGAGGTGGCGATCGAGCAGGGTGTCTACGCGACGTTCATGCCGAAGCCGTTCACCGACCATCCCGGCTCGGGCATGCATACGCACGTGTCGCTGTTCGAGGGGGACAAGAACGCCTTCTACGAGGCCGGGGCCGAGTTCCAGCTGTCCAAGACGGCCCGGGCGTTCATCGCCGGGCTGCTCAGGCACGCGCCGGAGATCACCGCGGTGTGCAACCAGTGGGTGAACTCCTACAAGCGGCTGTGGGGCGCAGAAGAGCGCACCGCGGGCGCAGGCGGGGAGGCTCCGGCCTACGTGTGCTGGGGGCATAACAACCGTTCGGCGCTGATCCGGGTGCCGATGTACAAGCCGCAGAAGGGCAACTCGACCCGGCTCGAGTTCCGCTCGGTGGACGCCGCGTGCAACCCGTACCTGGCCTTCGCGGTGATCCTGGCCGCCGGGCTCAAGGGCATCGAGCGCGACTACGAGCTGCCGCCCGGCGCCGAGGACGACGTGTGGGCGCTGACCTCCGCCGAGCGCCGTGCGCTCGGCATCCGGCCGCTGCCCCAGGACCTGGACCAGGCCATCAAGGTCATGCAGGACAGCGAGCTCGTCGCGGAGACGCTGGGGGAGCACGTCTTCGACTTCTTCCTGCGGAACAAGCGCCAGGAGTGGCAGGAGTACCGCCGCCAGGTCACCGAGTACGAGCTGGGCCGCTACCTCCCCATGCTCTGATCCCCGCGGGAGGGCGTCTGGCGGCGTTGCGCTAAGTCGACGGGGCGACGACGATGGCGCCGACGTCCGTGGTCGCGGTGATGGCGCGGCTGGACGAGGCGCTCTGCGGGGCGCTGACGGTGGTCTTGCCCACCCGCGCGTCGGCCGCGACCTTGTAGGACGTGGTGCCGGGCACGTGCACCGTGATCGCGCCGACATTGGCCGAAGCCCGCACCGTGGTCGGCGCGGCGGCGAAGCTCGCGCTGATGCCGCCCACGCGGGTGGTCAGGCTGACCGAGGCGCTGGTCAGGCCGGTGGCGTTGATGAGCCCGACATCCGCCTTGGCGGTCACGCTCCCGGCCAGCCCGGTGAGCCGGACCGCCCCGGCTCCGGCCGTCACCCGGACCGCCGCCGAACGCGGCACGGCCACCGTGTAAGCCACGCCGCAGACGAGCTGCGTGCGGCAGTCGTACGTGATGGTGAGGGTCTTCCCGCTGACGGTACGCGTGGTCGCCGGCGCGGTCTTGGAGTAGTAGGCCAGCTGCGTGACCGTGACGCCCGGTCGGCTGCCGCCGGTCACGGTGACGTTCCCCACGTGGCTGACGATCACGACCGTGCTCACCGGCTCGGTGATCTGGTACCTGGCCGTGGCCTGGTGCGTCCCCGGGACGGACAGGCCGGGGCTCGCGCTGGCCGTGCCGCCGGGTGCTCTGTTACCCGCTGGCGGAGAGCCGGCCTGCGAGGAAGACGACGTGCACCCGGCCATACCCAGGAGTCCGGCGATCAGCGCCAGCGACCCGGCGCGGCGGATGGCGGAAGAGGGAGCCATCAGGAGGGCCCGATGAGAAGGCTGCCCGTCTTGCAGGTCGCGTCGATCACGTGCCGGGACGAGGAGGATTGCGGGATGGTGATGATGGCCGAGCCCAGCTCGCCGGGCGGAGCGTTCACGTCGTAGGAGACGGTGCCGGGCACCCGGAGGTTGATGGCGCCCTGGTTGGTGGCGACGTGCACCGTCATCGGCGCGGCGGCGAACACGGCGTCGATCTCGCCCTGGCTGGTGTTGAAGCTGGCGGTGCGTGAGGTGAGGCCGGCCGCGCTGATGAGCCCGGCGCCCGATCTAGCGGTCAGCGTCCCGGCCAGCGAGGAAAGCCGGATCTGCCCGACCCCCGATGACACCCGTACCGCCACGCCCCGGGGTACCTGGATGTCGTAGGAGGCGGAGCACAGCGACTCACCCGGGCACTGGTAGCCCAGCGTGAGTGTCTTCCCGGCCAGCGTGCGGGTCATGGCGGGCGGTCGCGCCGAGAACTGGACCTGCTCGGTGACCGAGACGGTGGAGCGCTGGCTGCCGGTGATGGCGACCGCGCCGACCCCGCTGCTGACCACGAGGGTGCTGACCGGAGCGGAGACCGCGTAGGTCGAGGACGTCTGGTGTCCGCCCTGGACCGGGCGAGGGCTGGAACTGGTCACGGGGATAATCGACGCCTGGCTGAGCGGACTGGTGGTGCCCTGCGGGCCGGCGGGTGCCCGGGGCGCGCCCAGGGTCGCGCTGACGGCGACGGCGATGCCGGCCACGGCGGCGAGCGCCGCGGTCCCCCCGACAGCCTGCCTGGCCCGCCTGCGGCGAAGCCGGCGCCTGATGACCGGCAGGCCCGGCGGTTCGGCCTCGCGGACGGGACGCAGCCAGGCGCCGAATTCCTCGCGCAGTTCCTCGTCACGCATCACTGGCCTCCTCCTGAGCCGCCCGGTCCTGGGCCAGCCCGAGCTCGAGCCGCCGGCGCCCGGCCGCCAGCCGTGACTTCACGGTGCCGGCCGGGATGCCCCGGTCGTGAGCGATCTGCTCCACGGGAAGGTCGGCGACGTAGTACAGGACGAGCACCTCGCGTTCCCGCAGCGGAATGCGGGAGAGCGCCCGGCCGAGCGCGGTGAACGCCAGCGAGTCTCCCGGGTCGGCCGCCTCGGTTCGTCCGGCCGCCCGCAGCAGCGGCAGTGCCCGCAGGGTCCGGCGGATCCGCCGGGCGGAATCGATGGCGAGCCGCAGCGCGACCTGCCGTACCCAGGCCTCGGGCAGTTCGTAGCCGCTGACCCGGGGCCAGCGCGCCAGGGCCCGGGCGAACGCCTCCTGCGCGATGTCGCCGGCCTCGTCCCAGTCTCCGATGATCGCGGCGACCAGGGCAGTGATCTTCCCGTAGTTGGCTGCGTAGAAGTCCTCGAAGTCCCGGCTCTGCTTCACCGCTCGCTCCTCGCGGGACCGCGACGCGGCCGGGGGCCGGTCGTACCGCGGCGCCGCCGCCCTGGGCCAGAGGGCTGATCTCACCGATGTCACGAGCAGTACACGACGGCGGCCGATCCGGGGATGACGCCTCAGGTAACAATTTGGTAACGCACCCGGCCGCGGAGCGCGCCTCGGATCACTCCTCGAAACGGCCGTCTAGGTACCTGGCCAGGAAGCGCTCGGCCGCGGCGTAGAACTTCAGCCGGTTCTCCGGCTTGGCGAAGCCGTGGCCCTCGTCCGGGAACAGCATGTACTCGTACTCGATGCCGGCTTCCTTGAGCGCCGCCACGATCTGCTCAGACTCGGCCTGCTTGACCCGCGGGTCGTTGGCGCCCTGGGCGATCAGCAGCGGGATGCGGATGTCACGAGCCCGGGACAGCGGCGAGCGCGACCACAGGAACTCCTTGTCCGTCTCCGGGTTGCCGACCCGCCGGTACAGCGCCGCCGCCATCGGCTTCCAGTACGGCGGGATCGACTCGAGCAGCGTCTGCAGGTTCGACGGGCCCACGATGTCCACCGCGCAGCAGAACACGTCCGGGGTGAACGCCGCGCCCACCAGGGCCGCGTAGCCGCCGTAGGACCCGCCGTAGATCGCGACCTTGGCCGGGTCGGCCCAGCCCTGATCGACCGCGTACTGGACCGCGTCCAGCAGGTCGTCGTGCATCTTGGCGCCCCACTCGCGGTCGCCGGCCGCCACGAACGACTTGCCGTAGCCGGTCGAGCCCCGGTAGTTCACCTGGATGCACAGGTAGCCCCGGTTGGCCAGCCACTGCGCCTCGGGATCCCAGCCCCAGACGTCGCGCGTCTGCGGCCCGCCGTGCACGTCGAGCACGGTCGGCAGGCCAGACCGGCCGCCATCAGGCGGGAACGTGGCGTAGCCGTGCATGGTCAGGCCGTCCCGCGCCTTGAACGAGAACGGCTCCATCCGGGCCAGGGCGAACCGGGAGAGTTCGGGGCGGCTGGAGAACAGGAAGCTGCCGGCCTTGCTGCTCCGGTCGTAGGCGTAGTACTGGACCGGCCCGGCGTCGTCGGTGAACGCGATCAGCCAGGTGTTGTCGGCCTCGTCACGGCCGACTGGCTGCGGGTCGCCGGGGTGCAGCGCGCGGATCGCCTTGAAATCGGGCTCGACCGACGGGTCGAGCACGTGGTACTCGGTGCGGTCCTTGAGTATCTCGACGATCTGCGGCTCCCGGGTGTCCGGGTGGAGCATCGCGCCGGCCACGTCCGCCTCGGAGTCCTCGAGCAGCACCTGGGCGTCGCCGGTACCGAGATCGATCCTGACGAGCCGGCCGGTGTCCACCTCGATCGAGCTGATGGCCAGCAGCGACCGGCCGTCGCCGGTGAACGCGAGCACGTCGCTGGCCGCGACGTCATCGGCCGGGATGGTGAGCAGCGTCCGCCAGTCATCCTGTTCGCCGTCCCTGACCAGCATGTCGAACCCGCCGTCGGGCAGCGGGGAGATCGCCCCGCGGACCACCATGTCCTCGTCCGCGACCCAGCCGGCGTACCCAGGGTTGTCTATCAGCTTGTCCAGCTTGCCCGACGTCAGCGATAGCCGGTAGACGTCGTGCAGCTGCGGGTTCTCCCGGTTGATCCCGACCAGCACCTCGTCGCGGTGGCTCTTGCTGCTGGCGATGATTCGCGCCTGGATTCCGTCGAACGGCGTCAGGTCGCGCCGCGCCATCGTCTCCATGTCGACGTCATACAGCCGCCAGTTCTCGTCGCCGCCGGTGTCCTGGATGTAAAGCAGGTGCCTGCCGTCCCAGGCCCAGGCGAAGAACCGGACGCCACGGTCGGTGTCCTCGGTGACCGCCTTCGCGCCGTCCCAGTCCACGCCGGAGGCGCCGACCGGCGCGACCCACACGTTGAGTACCCCGTCGCGGGGCGCGATCCAGGCCAGCTGGCTGCCGTCGGGCGAGATGTGCGGACTGACGCGCTCGGGGTTGCCGAAGAGCACTTCACGCGGGATGAGATCAGCCATGCCCCATGCCTATCACACCGCCGTCCGTGGTCCCTCCGACGAGGTTGATGGCACATCGGTCCGGTTCTAGGCGGACCAACGGCACATCGACCCAAAGCGTCCCTAGCCGGAGAACCAGTGCGCGGGCGCCGGGCTCGTGTTGTGGTAGATGTGCTTCTTCTCCTGGTACTCCTCCAGGCCTGAGGGGCCGAGCTCGCGGCCGATGCCCGACTTGCCGAAGCCGCCCCACTCGGCCTGCGGCAGGTAGGGGTGGTAGTCGTTGATCCACACCGTGCCGTGGCGCAGCGCGCCGGCCACCCGTTCGGCCTGGCCCGCGTCCGAGGTCCAGACCGCTCCCGCCAGGCCGTAGCTAGTGTCGTTGCCGAGCCGGATGGCCTCCTCCTCGGTGCTGAACCGCTCGACCGTCACCACCGGGCCGAACACCTCGTCCTGCACCACCGCCATCTCCCGATGGCACCCCGAGAACACCGTGGGCCGCAGGAAGAACCCCTTGGCCAGGCTGGGGGAGTCGGGCCGCCTGCCGCCGGCCAGCAGCTCCGCCCCCTCGGACAGGCCCAGCGCGATGTACCGCTCCACCTTCGCGCGGTGCGCCTCGGAGATCAGCGGCCCGCACTCGGTGTCCGGGTCCAGGCCGTTGCCCAGCCGGATCCGGTCGGCCCGGGCCGCCAGCTCGGCCACGAAGCTGTCGTGCAGCGAGTCCTGCACGATCAGCCGCGCCCCGGCCGAGCACACCTGCCCCGAGTGCAGGAACGCCGCGGTCAGCGCGTTGTCCACCACCGTGTCGAAGTCGGTGCCGTCGAACACGATGTTGGGGTTCTTGCCGCCCAGCTCGAGCGCGACGCGCCGCACGCCCTGCGCCGCCGAGGCCATGATCTTCTCGCCGGTGGCCAGCCCGCCGGTGAAGGAGATCAGGTCCACGCCGGGGTGCGCGACCAGCGCCTGTCCCGCCGTGCCGCCCTGGCCGAGCAGCAGGTTCAGCACGCCCGGCGGGATGTCCGCCTCCTCGAACAACCCGACCAGGGCCACCGTGGACAGCGGGGTCAGCTCGCTGGGCTTGATCACGGTGGTGTTGCCCGCGGCCAGCGCGGGCGCGAGCTTCCAGGAGATCTGCAGCAGCGGATAGTTCCACGGCGCGATGAGCGCGCAGACGCCGACCGGCTCGTGCACGATGCGGCTCACCACGCCGGGCCGGCCCGGATCCACCACCCGGCCCGCGTGCTCACCCGCCATCCCGGCGTAAAAGCGGAACACTGCCGTGGTGTCGTCCACGTCGGCGCGCGCCTCGTTTAGCGTCTTGCCGGTGTCCAGGCTCTCCGTGTGCGCCAGCTGCTCGCGGTCTCGCTGCAGCAGGTCGGCGACCTTGCCGAGCAGCGCGGTGCGGTCGGTCACCGTGGACCGGCGCCACGGCCCGTCGAACGCCTCCCTGGCGGCCGTGACCGCCGCGTCCACGTCGGCGGCGCACGCCTCGGCCAGGGTGTCCAGCACGGTCGCGTCGTACGGGTTGAGGGTCTGCGACGTGCCGTCGTCCGCGGCCTCGGTCCACTTTCCCGCGATGTACAGGTATCTCACGCTCTGCTCCCGTGGCTCGGCTGAAGGTCACTATAGACGCGCTACGGGGCGGCGTTAAGTGCCCGCGAGGGGCTGGCCGGTCAGCTTCCCTGCGGGCCTGCCTCGCCGGGCACGGGGACCAGCGCCTGGCCCGTCACCGGCCGGCCGCCCACCCAGGTCAGCGGCCGGACCTGGACCCACGCGTCGCCGCTGTCGAAGGCGTCGTAGTAGTGGTACACGAGTTGGCTCCCTCTCCCGCCTGAAGTGAAGGTGGGAGATTCCTGCCGTGCCGCGTCACGCGGCACCTCGAAGGGTTCCTGCTTCGCTGCGCGGTGCCACGGCAAGCCCTGGTCTTACCTGCGCTCTGCAGGCTGTCACCGCCAGCCCGGCGGCCTTGGCGACGTTGACCGCCGCGTTCACATCCCGGTCCAGCCATACTCCGCACGCCGGGCACTGCCAGGCCCGTACGTATAGCGGCTTGGGACCGTCCTTAATCCCGCATGCTGAGCATGTGCGGGTGGTCGGCTCGAACCGGCCGATCTTGATGAATGCCCGGCCGTGCAGCCGGGCCTTGTACTCCAGCATCGCCACGAATCCGGACCATCCGGCGTCGTGGACGGATTTGGCCAGCCGGGTCCGGGCGAGCCCCCTGACCGCCAGATCCTCGACGGCGACCGCTTGGTTGTCGCGGATCAGCGCCGTGGAGAGCTGATGGTGAAAGTTTCGCCGCGCGTCGGCCACCCGCGCGTGAGCCCCTGCGACCTTGAGTCGGGCCTTATCCCGGTTGCGGGAGCCTTCCTGCTTGCGGGACAGCGCCCGCTGCGCCCGTCTTAGTTTCTTCTCGGCGCGGCGCAGGAACCGGGGAGATGCGATCTTGCGGCCGTCCGACAGGATGGCGAAGTGCTTCAGGCCGAGGTCGATGCCGGTCACGGATCCCGTCTTTTTCAGCGCGCACGACCCGGCCTCGATGACGAATGAGGCGAAGTACTGGCCTGCCGAATCCTGGACCACGGTGACACTGGACGGCTCGGACGGCAGGGGCCTGGACCACCGCACGGGCACGTCGCCGATCTTTGGCAGGCGCAGCTTGCCGTTCGGGAGCACTTTGAACCGGGCGTTGGAGGTGAACCGGATGGCCTGCCGGTGATCCTTGCGGGACCGGAACCGGGGCGGATTGCTCTTCGGCCCCTTTCGCCTCCCCTTGATCGATGCGAAGAAGTTCCGGTAAGCGGCGTTCAGATCGGCCTGCGCTTGCTGCAGTACCACGGCGGACACGTCGTTCAGCCACGTCCGCTCCGAGGTGGCCTTGGCAGCGGTCAGCCGGGCCGACAGTTCGCCGTCGGTGACATATGGCTGCCCCGCCTGATATGCCTGCTGCCGGATGCGCAGCCCGTCGTTGAACACGATCCGCGCGCAGCCGAACGCCCTGGCCAGCGCTTGCTGCTGCCCTGGTGCCGGGTAGAGACGGTAGTTGTACCGGAGCCGCATACCGAAAGCATATTTGATTTCATGTTCGAATACAGTGATATACGCACTGGTTGGCATCGTGTCTTATCTTGCATCCCCACTGGTTTTCGTGACCAAATACCTGCACCCCCGATGGCACCGCGGCCCACCTGGACCGCATGCACGGGATCATCTGGGGCGTATCTGCGGACTTCGGTGCCGAACTCCGCGGGTTCAACGGCGAGGCCGAACACATTCACCTGTTGGAGCACGCCGAAGTGCGAGATGTCCGGTACCCACAGATTCGGGATGTTGCTGAGCGCGGTGGTGGGTCCCGCAGTATCCGGCTGTGTCCCGCCGCGACCGGCGGCTCACCCGCCGCAGCGGAACCTGCCGGTATCCGTTACTTTTACGGGGTGAGTGGTTCGCGGACCACGCCGGCAGGGTGGCTGGCGCGGATGGGATTCGCGGATCCGGCGCGGGCCGAGGGCCTGCTGCTCACCGGCCTCGGCGTGAGCGCGGCCGAGCTGAGGACCGACCCGCTGGTCACCGCCATCGCCTCCGCCGCCGATCCCGACCTGGCCGCGGCCGGCCTGTCCCGGTTGTTCGCCGCGGCCGGCCGCGGCCGGGACGCCCTGCGCGCCGCACTCCGCGCCGAGGAGGACTTCCGCGACCGGCTGACCGCGGTGCTCGGCGTCAGCGCGGGCCTGGCCGACCACCTGGCCAGGCACCCGGAGGACGCCGAGCTCCTGCGCGGCGTCATTACCCGCCCCGATGAGGCCGGACTGCGGGCCGGCCTGCTGCGCGCCGTCGGCGCGGACCCCGGCGACCCCGACCCCGGCGACCCCAACCCGGGCAACCCGGACGGGCCGGTCGCCACGGGCCAGGAGCCCACGGCGGCGCTGGCCGCGGCGTACCGGCGCAGACTGCTGCACCTGACCGCGCGGGACCTGACCGGCGCCGCGACCGTGGACGAGGTGGGAGAGGAACTGGCCGACATCGCGGCCGCGGTCCTTGAGGCGGCGCTCGCCGTGGCCCGGGCCGAACTTCCCCCCGGCGCCACTCCTGCCCGCCTGGCCGTCGTGGCCATGGGCAAATGCGGTGGCCGCGAGCTCAACTACGCCAGCGACGTCGACGTGATCTTCGTGGCCGAACCGGTCAAGGACGAAGACGAGACCGCCGCGCTCGCCACTGCCAGCCGCCTGGCCGCCGGGCTGATCGGGGTGTGCGCGCGGTCCACCCCGGAAGGCAGCATCTTCCCGGTCGACCCGAACCTGCGGCCGGAAGGCCGGGCCGGCCCGCTGGTCCGCACGCTGGCCAGTCACCTGGCCTACTACGAGCGCTGGGCCAAGACCTGGGAGTTCCAGGCGCTGCTCAAGGCCAGGCCGGTGGCCGGCGACATGCCGCTCGGCCAGGCCTACGCGGACACCCTCGGCCCGCTGGTCTGGCAGGCGGCCCGGCGCGAGCACTTCGTCGAGGACGTACAGGCCATGCGGCGCCGGGTGGAGCAGTCGCTGCCGGCCAGGCAGGCCGGGCGCGAGCTCAAGCTGGGCCCGGGCGGGCTGCGCGACATCGAGTTCGCCGTCCAGCTGCTGCAGCTGGTACACGGCCGCACCGACGAGACGCTGCGCTCGCCCGCCACGCTGCCCGCGCTGGCCGCGCTGGCCGCCGGCGGCTACGTCGGCCGGGCCGACGCCGACGAGCTCGGCGCCGCCTACCGGTTCCTGCGCCGCACCGAGCACCTGCTCCAGCTGAACCGGCTCAGCCGGACCCACACCCTGCCCGAGGACCCCGCCGTACTTCGCCGGCTGGGCCGGGCGATGCGATTCAACGACGGGCCTAACGAGCCCTGGTTCCCGCCCTCGGTCACCGGGATCCGCTCCGACCCGGCGGCCGACTTCGACGAGGAGTGGCGCCGCCACGCCCGGCAGGTCAGGCGGCTGCACGAGAAGCTGTTCTACCGGCCGCTGCTCGACGCGGTGGCCCGGCTGCCGTCCGAGGCGGCCCGGCTGACGCCGGCCGAGGCACGGGCCAGGCTCGAGGCGCTCGGCTATGTCGACCCGGCCGGCGCGCTGCGGCACATCGACGCGCTGACGTCCGGCGTGTCACGCCGCGCGGCCATCCAGCGCACGCTGCTGCCGGTGCTGCTCGGCTGGTTCGCCGCCGCCGCAGAACCCGATGCGGGCCTGCTAGCCTTCCGCCAGGTCAGTGAGGCGCTCGGGTCCTCGCCGTGGTACCTGCGGCTGCTCAGGGACGAGACTAAGGCGGCCGAGCGGATGGCCCACGTGCTGGCGTCAAGCCGGTACGCGACGGGCCTGCTGCTGCGCGCGCCCGAGGCGGTCGCGATCTTCGGCAACGACGCCGAGTTGAACCCCCGCAGCCCTGCCGGCCTGCGCGCCGAGATGACGGCGGCCATCCAGCGGTACGAGGACGACGCCGAGGCAGCGGTGACCGCGGTGCGTTCGGTACGCCGCCGCGAGCTGCTCCGCACCGCCGCGGCGGATGTCCTGGGCGTCACCGGCCCGGCCGGGCCGGCGCTCGCGGCAACGGGGGAGTCGCTGACCAGCGTCACCCAGGCGTCGCTGAAGGCGGCGCTGGCGGTGGCGCTGCGCAAGGTCTCCGCCGAGCTGCGCCGCCCGCTGCCGACCAGGTTCGCGGTGATCGCGATGGGCCGGTTCGGCGGGCACGAGTGCGGCTACGGCAGCGACGCCGACGTGCTGTTCGTGCACGACCCGCTGCCCGGCCGCCCGGAGAAGGAAGCCTCCGACGCGGCCCACGCGGTGGCGGCAGAGCTAAGGCGGCTGCTCATGCTGCCGGTGCCCGACCCGGCCCTGATCGTAGACGCCGACCTGCGGCCGGAGGGCCGCCAGGGACCCCTGGTCCGCACCCTCGCCTCGTACCGGGCCTACTACCGGCGCTGGTCCGCGCCGTGGGAGGCGCAGGCGCTCCTGCGCGCCGAGCCCGCCGCCGGCGACGAGGACCTCGGCGCCAGGTTCACCCGGATGATCGCCGAGTTCCGCTACCCGCTAGACGGGATCAGCCCGGCGGCCGTCCGCGAGATTCGCCGCATCAAGGCGCGCATGGAGGCCGAACGCATCCCACGCGGCGCTGACCGCGCGCTGCACGTCAAGCTGGGCCCGGGCGGCCTGTCCGACGTGGAGTGGACCGTGCAGCTGCTCCAGCTGCAGCACGCGCACGCGCTGCCCTCCCTGCGCACCACCCGCACCGGCGCGGCCATGGCCGCCGCGGTGCGGGCCGGCCTGCTGGCCGCCGGGGACGCCGCCCAGCTGACCGCGGCGTGGGAGCTGGCCGCCCGGATCAGGAACGCGATCGTCCTGGTCGGCGGGCGCCCGGGCGACACCCTGCCGGCCAGGCACGCCGAGCTGACCGCGGTGGCCCGCCTGCTCGGCTACCCGCCCGGCGACGCCGCCCAGGCCCTGGAGCAGGACTACCGGCGCGCCGCTCGCCACGCCCGCGCCGTGATGGAACGCCTCTTCTACGACTAACCCCCGCGGCCGGCCGCGTTCCGCTGGGCCGCTGCCGCTACCAGCGGCCGTTGGCGCGCAGGATGCGGAGGGCGTCGACGGTGAGGAAGCCGCGCCAGTCAAGTTCGGCGGCCGGTGACCAGGCCGGCCAGTTGAACGTCCAGCCGCCGTCTTCCTTCTGGCCCCGGGCCAGGTGGTCCAGGTGCGCCTGGACCGTCGCGTCGTCGAACAGGGCGCGGGCCGCAGAATCGGGTTCGGGTGCGAAGGACAGCACGCCGTGCACCTCGCCGGTCGCCTCGGGGTCCAGCGCCACCAGGTTCTGCTCCAGGATCAGCGGGCCGACCCGGCCGAACACCTCGCGGGCCCGGTCCCGGTCGGGCACATGCCGGAGGAATCCCAGGACGCCGAACATTTCGTAGGCGCCCGGCTCGGTGAGCTTGCCGATCCTGTTCCACATGACCTCGGTCGCGCCGTCGAGCCAGGGATGGCTGACGCCGCGGGCGTGCAGCGTGCCCGAGATCATGCCGGTGGCGACGAGCGAGGCGGGATGCCCCTCCTCGGGGACCCACCAGGGCGCGTGCGGCCAGCCCGCCAGGGTCGCCTCGACGAAGGCCGCGCCGCCCTCGGCGGGGGCCGCCGACACGAGCCAGTCGCACGCGCCCCTGACCAGGTCCTCGTCCCACGCATCCGCCTCGTCCATGATGCGCAGCGCCATCTCCGCGGCCGGCGGCTGGCTGCCCGGCGCCCGGCAGTCCGGTTCGAGCGCGTGGCCGAAGCCGCCGTCGTCATTACGGTAGGCGGCTACCGCGTCCCGCACCGGCGCGGCGGGGCCGTCCTCGAACAGCCGCTGGAAGCGGCGCCGGTCGAGCACCCTGGCGCTGGCGGCGACGAAGTCGGCGGCCGCGTTGAAGTCTGGAGTGTCCATCGGCCCATGACATCACGGGCCGCGGCCCCTCGTATTGAACGAAACGGCCGTCGCCATGAGATCCTGGTGAGGTGGATCTCCGAGCCCTGCCGCCCGGCTATACCGAATGGCCGGCGCCCGCCGCGCTGCGGGATGGGGTCGCATGCCTGTGGGCGCAGGTCATCCCCGAGGGCGGCAGCCGGGCGGGTCTCGTGCTTCCCGACGGGTGCACCGACCTCGTCTGGGAGCAGGGCCGGGGTGCGTTCGTGGCTGGCCCGGACACCGGGCCGGTGCCTACCACGATGACCGCGGGCACGGTGGTCCTCGGCGTCCGTTTCCGGCCCTCGGCCGGCGGTCCCGCACTGGGGATCCCACTCAGCGAACTCCGCGACCAGCGCGCCGACCTCGCCGACCTGCGGCCGGCCGAGGCGAGGCGACTTGACGCCGCGCTCGACCCGGAGGTCGCCGCAGCCCGGGTGCTGGACGTGACCGCTGCCCTGATCGCCGACAGCGCGCCGGACCCCGCCGTGACCTGGGCTGCTCGCCTGCTGCGCGATCCGTCCGCGCGGGCCGAGGACGTCGCGGCCGAGGTCGGGCTCAGCCTGCGCCAGTTGCGCCGCCGCTGCCAGGCCGCGGTCGGCTACGGCCCGAAGACGCTGCAGCGGGTGCTGCGATTTCGCGGGTTCGTCTCGCGCGTCGACGCCCGCCCGATGGTCCTGGACCTGGCCGCCATCGCCGCCGAGGCTGGTTACGCCGATCAGGCCCACCTGACCAGGGAATGCGGCCGGCTCTCCGGCCTGACCCCGGCCGCCCTGGTCCGGCAGCGGGCAGCGTAAGCGGCTCGATTAGCGCCGACCCGGCCACGAGCGGAGGACCGGCCTGGCCACCGGTATGACCGCCGCCACCGAGGCGAGCAGCGCGAGGTAAGCGCCGAGTTCACGGCCCAGCCCGGCCAGTGGCACGTCGAGGAAGCCGATGAGCACGAGCATGAACTGGACGCCGGTGCCGGCCAGCAGCAGCGTCTCGTGCGCGATGGGCAGGCGCAGCGGGAACTCGCCCAAGCCGGACCGCAGCAGCAGGTACCCGGCTATCAGCAGGGCCGTGACGACCACGATGACCAGGTATCCGTGCGCGGTCGTCCCGGCGACGCTGATATTGGCCCCGAGCGTGCCGAACCCGAACCACGGCAGGAACAGCGAGACCAGGACGACTAGGCTGGCGCCGCCCGCCGCCTGATCCGCCCGGCTCAGCCGCCGCGGGTCGAGGCGGAACTCGCGGGGCGGGGCGGACGCCGGCGGCCCGTGCTGGCCGGGCGAGGCGCTCGGGATGTACTGGTCACCAGGCGTGCGGGGAAACTGGCTGGCCGAAGCCCGCGAAGGAGACTGCGAGCCGCCGGGACGGCAGGCCTCGCCGGGGTACTCGCCGGCTTGCGGTGACCCGCAGTAACCGCAGAAGGCCGAGCCCGGCCTGATCTCGGACCGGCACCCGGAGCAGGTCACCGGCGCCACCCCCGGATGCCCGCCGCCCGCCTGTATATTAACGCCGCCGCGGTTAAAAGCTCGAATGTGGTATTGCCGTCTATTCTGGACAATTTTGCCCATTCCCTTGCTGGTGAACAATAGCTCCAATGCCGGGGTTAAATCTACGCAGTGGCCCGCCTCCGGGCAAGTGATTCAGAACGCGATAACCACTGCGTCCCGGCCGTTTCCGCCGACCGCGACGGCAAATTCGGCCAGTTAATTTAGCGGCATCATGAAATGCCCTTAATTTCGCGCATGACCGTATTTCCGGTCCAGGCCGGCGGGCTAGCGCATGTGCTGCCACACCATGGCGGCCAGCTGGTCGATCGTGTCGATGCCGTACTGCTCGGTGGGATTCCCGGTGCTCAGCACGGCCATCAGGTAGTTCCGCCCGCCGCCGGAGACCCATCCGACGCTGTTGATCTGCCAGTCGCTGCCGATCCCGCGCAGCGGCAGCCAGCCGTTCTTCAGCGCCACGGTGACCTGGGCCGGGACACCGCCGGACACACCCCATCGCTGGGACGGCGCGACGTCCTCCATGAGCGACAACGCGTACTGGCTGGCGGCACTGGTCAGCACCGAGCTGGGCGTGACCAACTGCCTGAGCAGGGCGATCTGGTCTTCCGGAGTAGTCGTGGTCAGCCCCCAGCCCGGCCAGGCGAACCCGGGACAGACCACGCACGATGACGGCACGGTGTGCGTCAGGCCGGCCCTGGCGTTGAACGAGCGAATCCCGGCCGCCCCGCCGACCGCGTTCCACAGGCTGGTCGCGGCGTCGTTGTCGCTGTCCTCGATCATCTGCTCGGCCAGCGTCCGCTCGGTGGCCGACAGGCCGGTGGCGTCGCCCTGACCGTGCTCGGATAGCAGCGTCTCGAGGACGTCGAGCTTGACGATGCTCGCCTCGGCCTGCGGCTGGCCCCGGCCCAGGTGCCAGGTGCGGCCGGTGCGCAGATCGTAGACGGCGGCCAGGACGGTGCCGGCCCGGCCCGGCAGGTACGATGCCGCGGCCGGCCCGAACGGATCCCCGTGACCTTCCGCGGCCGCGGGCGTCGCCCGCGGGGAAGGCGCCGGCGACGAGCGCGCCCGCGCGGAATGCGCCCGCCGGGAAGGCGTCATGGAGGTCACGTTCAGCCGGGCGGCGGCGGATGAATCGCCGGTCGTGCCGATCGCGCGGGCCTGGGAGCCGCTCGTACCCGCCGGGCCCGGAGAACCCGTCAAGGCCAGGCCCGCTACGGTGCCCGCGGCGATGACGGCGCAGGCGCCCAGCGCCACGAGCACGACCCGGATGGGCGATCGAGGCGGCCTGGGACCGGAGCCCGCGTGCCTGCCTTTCGCCCCGGAGACCGACGTCCTGACCACCATCCCGATCGTGAGACATGCCAGCGTCCGCCCGGCAGGCCCGGGCGAGGCGCTAGCTCGCGGGGCAGACCTGCTGGAACGGCTGGGTCCCAGCGTAGCCAGCCCACTGCTGGGGGGTGAGGGATTGGTCCGCGATGGCACAGATGGCCGTCAGCAGCCCCGCCGGGAAGGTCACGTCCCAGGACCGGGCGGTGCCGTCGCCGCCCGCGGTGGCCAGTGTGCCGCCGTCCGCGCTGAACGCGACCGCGTAGAGCGGGTCCGGCCCGGCCGTCATCGGCGTTCCGATCTCCTGCTGACTGGCCACGTCCCACAGCCGGGCGGTGCCGTCGGCGGCCGCGGTGGCCAGCATGGTGCCGTCCGGGCTGAAGGCGAGCCCATGGGCCGGACCGGAGGCGGCCGTCATCGGCGTGCCGATCTCCTGCTGGGTAGCCGTGTCCCACAACCGGATGCTGCCGTCGGCCGAGGTGGCCAGCGTCCGCCCGTCCGGGCTGAACGCCACCGCGGCGGCCGCCCCGCCCACCCCGGCCCCGCCCACCCCGGCCCCGGCCGGGCCGCCGGCCGCGACCGCGTTCATCAGCGCGCCGGCCCGGTGCCCGGTGGCCACGCTCCACAGTGCCGCGTTCCCGTTCGCGCCGGCCGTGGCGAAGGTCTTGCCGCCGGGACTGAACGCCAGCGCGTCCCTGGCCTGCCCGACGGTCACCGCGGTCCCGGTCTCCTGCTGGGTGGCCACGTTCCACAGCCGGGCCTTGCCGTCCGAGCCGATCGCGGCGACCAGCGTGCCGTCCGGGCTGAACGCGGCCGGGCCGGTCGCGTCGGCCGCGGGCAGCGGACCGCCGATCCGCTGCCCGGTCGCCGTCGACCATAGTTGCAGGCCGTCAGCTGTCACGGCCAGCGTCTTGCCGTCCGGGCTGAGCGCGAGCCCGGTCACCGGGTGATGGCCGGCGATCGGCGGGCCGGCGGTCCGCCCGGTCAGGGCGTTCCTGAGCCGGATCGTGCCCCGTTCGCCGCTGACCGCGAGGACATCGCCGCGGGCGCTGAACGCGGCCGGCGCGTGCCCGCCGGCCGGGCCTGGCGCTTCCGGCGTGCCGGTGGCGACCGGAGCGGAGGACTGGTGAAAGCCGGCCGGGTTCCACAGCGTGATGGTCCCGGTCGCGTCGCCTGTGGCCAGCAGGCCCGCGCGCGGCGCGAAGGCCAGCGTGCTCACCCGGCCGGAGCCCTGCGCCGCCAGCGCTGTGCCGGTCTGCTCCTTGGTGGCGAAGGACCACAGCTCAGTGCCTCCCTCGCTTTCCGCGGCGGCGAGCGTCGTCCCGTTCGCGTTGAAGGACAGCGCCGCGACCGCGGCCCCGGTCGCCATGGTCGCGCCCGACTGGCTCTGGGTGGCGGTATCCCAGAGCCGGACGTCCCCGTCCTCGCCGCCGGCGGCGAGGAACTTCCCGCCCGGGCTGAACGCGAGCGCCCTGATCGCGGCCGGCCCCGCCGTCATCGTCGTGCCCACCTCATGCTGGGTGGTCGCGTCCCACAGCTGGACCGTCCCGTCGCTGCTGGCCGCGGCCACCGTCGCCCCGTCCGGGCTGAACGCCACGGCCTCCACCGGCGCGAGACCCGAGCTCATCGGCGCGCCGATCTCCCGCCGGGTGGTCACCTGCCACAGCCGGATGTTCCCGTCGTCGCCACCGGCGGCCAGGGTGCTGCCATCCGGGCTGAACGCGGCGGACCGGCCGCCGGTCACGCCGGGCAGCGGCTGCCTGGCGATGCTGGCCCGGCCGGCCAGGTGCCACACCCCGACGGCCGCGGGCCCGGCTACCTCCAGGGTGCCGCCGGCGGTGAACACGAGCGCGAGCGCCGGGCCGCCCCAGGTCGCGGTGCCGAGCAGGCGATGGGAGGCGGCGTCCCAGAGCCGGATCGTGCCGTCGCGGTAGGCGGCCGCGATGGTCTTGCCGCCCGGGCTGGCGGCCATCGCGGTCACCTCGCCAGAACGGGTGGCCAGGATGCCGCGCACCGGCTGGGCGAGCGACTCGAGCAGGCTGTAACGTGCCTCGGCGGTCGGCGCGATCCGCCACGCGGCCCCGGCGAGCAGTGACGCGGTGACCGGGTCGGTGGCTTCCAGGGCGGTGCTCTGCCCGGCGAGCCGCGCCGACACCGCCGCGGTGCGCTGCCGGCTGGCGTCGTCCCTGGCCGACCGGACGGCGAGCCCCGCCCCGGCCAGCGCGGCGACGAGCAGCAGGACCAGGGCGCCGGCTAGCGCGCGGCGCCCCCGCCGGCCCCGGTGCCGGCCCGGCCGCTGACCCGGAGGAACTCGGCTTCGGCCGGGGGAAGGGCCGGGTACCGGCCCGGATCGGCGGCCCAGACGCGTGTCGCCTCCTGCGCCGCGGCGAGCTTGACCCCCCGGTAAAGGCGCGAGGAATCCTTGCCGTCCTGCCGCCACCGCGCGGTGTCCTCGGCGAGCTGATCGTAGAGGATCAGGCTGGACTGATCCTCCTCCAGCCATCCTCGCAGCCGCGGCCAGGCCTGCAGCAGCGTGTCGTGCGCGATCTCCGCCGTTCCGTCGCCCAGGACCACCAGCCGGCTCTGCGCGAACGCGCCGAGCACCGCGTCGGCACGTCCCGCGCCCTCTGCGCGTCCAGCGCGCTCGGCGCGCGGGCCGGCCCGGGATACGGGCCGGCGGGCCAGCCTGCCGTCGTGGCCCACGGCCGTCATCCGCCGGAGAAGGTCCCGCGCGATCGCCTGCTGGTCCTCGGTCAGCCCGGCGTAGACCGCCTCAGCGCTGGCCTCGATGGCGCCGGCGACCCGGCGAGCCTTGTCGTAGCCTGCCCTGGTCAGCTGGCCGTCTTCGCGGTTTTCCCAGGTCAGCGCCAGGGCTTGGGAAAGCATGGGGAGCGAGGCGCCGGCCGCGCGGGCGTCGGCCACGATGGTGTCGATGAGAGCGCTCTCAACATGCAGCCCGCCCGCCTTGGCCGGACCGCTGATTGCCCGGCGCAGGCCGGCCTCCGGCATCGGCCCGACCACCAGCTGATCACGCTCCATGGCCGGGACCAGCTGCGGATAGGCGGCACACCGGTCCCAGGAGTCCCCGCGGACCGCGATCACCACCCGGGCCGGCGGCTCGCCGCGCGGGCCGGCCGGGCGGGCGGCCGCCGCGCACACCGCGTCGACAAACGCGGCCCGCTCGTCGGGCCCGTCGGCCGCGAAGACCTGCTCGAACTGGTCGATGATCAGGAGCAGCCTGGCCGCACCGCCCGCGCTGCGGGTGAGTTCACGGACCAGCAGGTGCGCCTGCCCCGGCGCATCGGCCAGCCGCTGCCTGATGGCGGCAGGATCCCTGCCGTCCAGCGCCGCCAGCCCGGTAGCCAGGTCGGCAAGCGGCCGCGCGGTCACGGCGAGGCTGACTACCGGCCACGCCGGCGACCCGGGCACCTGCACGCCGCGGGCCAGCGCGGGCAGCAGCCCGGCCCGCAGAAGAGACGTCTTGCCGGCGCCCGAGGCGCCGGTGACCATTACGATCCCGGTCCCGGCGAGCTTGCCCGCCAGCTCGGCGACCAGGCGCTCCCGGCCGCAGAACACCGCCGCGTGCGCCTGGTCGTAGGGCAGCAGCCCGCGATACGGGCAGCCGCCGTCCCAGCGCGGGCCCGGAGCGGAGGGTTCGGCCTGCCACTGGCCGGCCTGCCGCTCGATGACCGCGAGCTCCTCGCGGATCATGCGCACGTCCGCCGACTGCCGTATCGCCCGCCCGCCGGCGGCCCGCAACTCCGCGTCCTGGCCGCTCAGGCTGTCCTGGATCTCGCCTGCCGCCCGGGCCAGGTCCGCCAGCATGAAGGCCATGTCGCCGAACTCGGCACCCAGCGTCTCGAACGCGGCCAGCACCTCGCGCTCGAGTTCCTCGTCGCCGGCCTCGATCGCGGCGCGGAACACCGTGCCGCCCGCGTCGATCTCCCGCATCACCATCGCGATGTCGGAGCGCAGCTCACCGGCGTGCGGGCCGCCCGCGTCCAGGACTTCCCCGACGGACCGGCGGATCTCCGCTTCCAGGCTCCTGGTCGGGTCCGGTGCGTCCTGAGATGCCGAACGGGGCTGGCTGGACGCCTCTTCGAGAAGGCGGGCCAGCACGTCGGCTCCGACCGACTCCAGCACGCCCATCCTGGCCGGGCCGGGAGCCGGGCCGTCGGCATCGGCCAGGGCCGGCCCGAATGCCGCCCCGCACAGCAGCGGCAGCACGGCCGGGGCGCTGATGCCGCGCAGCTCGTGACGCCCGCTTCGCGCCGTCCGCATGAGCCACGTGCGGATACTCGCCTGAAGGCGTTCAACCTCCTCAAAGTCACCCATCAGGCTCCCCCCTACACAGGCGTAACACCCCAAGACGGGCGCAGCCTAGCAGGTGTGACCGCTGTGTGCCGATCCGTTCGCCATCCGGGCAAGCGCCGCCGGCCGCGACCCGCGCTGGAACGGCTAGCTTTCCGATCATGGCTGGCCACGGAGGCCGCCGGATGAGAAAATGGGGATATGGCTGATGACACAGGCAACCCGAGCCGGCAGTTCGCCGCGGCGTGGCAGGCAGCCACGGCCGCGCTGGGGGAATGGCGGCAGCAGGTGTCGACCGCGACCTCCGACGCGCTGACCAAACTCGATCCGGCTATCAAGGCCGCGGTCGAGGCCGGGCGCTCCGTGCTGTCAGGAGACTGGCACGCGTGCCGGTGCCAGTGCGGCACGGCCCACCCCGATGACAAGGGCGTGTGCGACGGCCGGGCCGTGCTGACCCGGCGGGTGGGTCAGGCGGACACGCGGCTGTGCGCGCCGTGCGCGGTAGCCCAGGGCGTGGCGGAGATGCCGCACTAAACGGCGCTTCCCGGCGTATCAGGCGCAGTCGCGCGGTCTCCGTATAGGCGGGACCAGTCCATGCGGGGGCCCGTACGGGGAGCATGCTGCGCGCGGGGGCGCGATCGGCGGCATGAGGTTCTTTCCGGGTCCCCAGATCCGGAGGCCTGAAATGCTGGAGCCCCAGAGCACCGCGCTCTTTGTCCTGCTGATAACGATCTTCGGCGTGCTGATGTGGCGCACGCTGGCGACCCGCCGTGCCGCCTTCCGCGTCCTCGCGGCGTGCCTCGCGTTCGTTCCCGCGATGGTGTTCGGCGTGCTGGCCGTCAACAAGTACTACGGCTACTACCAGACCTGGGGTGCGATGGTGGCGGACCTGACGCAGCAGGACGCCAGCGCGGCCCCCCAGGTGCCCGGCGTCGAGCTCGCCGCCGACTCACGGTCCGGCGCGCTCGGCGGGAGCGGTGCCCACCTCAAGCTGGCGCAGCGGCAGGGATACCTGGTGCGGACGACGGTGGCCGGCCCGCGCAGCGGCATCACCAGGGTGGTGTACCTCTACCTGCCGCCGCAGTACTTCCAGCCGGCCTACCGCGCCTACCGGTTCCCGGTGATCGAGCTCATCCACGGCGAGCCCGGCGTGCCGCAGGACTGGATCACCGTGGTGGGCGTGACGCGTGCCTTCGACCGTCTGCTGGCGGACAAGCTCGCCCGGCCCGCCGTCCTGGTCATGCCGGACGCGAACGGCGGCGCCAGGATCTCGCTGCAATGCCTGAACCAGGTAGGCGGCCCGCAGGATCTGACCTACCTGGCGGTGGACGTGCCCACGCAGGTCACCCGCATGCTGCGGGTATCGCGGCCGGGCCGGGCGTGGGGCGTGGCCGGCTACTCAGAAGGCGGGTTCTGCGCCGCCAACATGGCCCTGCGCTACCCGCACCGCTACGGATTCTCCGGGGTGCTCAGCGGCTACTTCGCGCCGCTGGACAACCAGCTGGCCGGAACCGGCCGCCCGGTCAGCCCGTTCGCCGGCGATGACCGCCTGCGGGAACAGAACACCCCGCTCGACGAGCTCGGGAGCCTGTCCGCGGCCACGGTCATCCCCAGGTTCTGGCTGGCCGCGGGGGGAGCCGACAGCCAGGACGTGGCTAACGCCGAGGGCTTCTGGAAGGAACTGCGGCCGCGGCAACCGGAGGCGCCGCTGACGCTTACCCCGGGAAGCGGCCACACCATGACCACGTGGCGCGCGCAGGTCCCGTCGATGCTCGCCTGGATGACCCCGCGCCTGGCCCGGGCGGCCCGGCCGCTGACCGGCGCCTAGCCGGTTCTACCCCGCTGGGGGCTCGGCGATCATGGCGGTGCCGATCTCGCGGAAGCCGATCCTGGCGTAGATGCGGGCCACCGAGTCGTCGCTGGCGGCCAGGAAGACGGTGTGCACGCCGCGGTCCAGCGCGTCCCGGGCCAGCAGCGCGGTGACGGCGGCACCGATGCCCTGGCGGCGCGACGACGGCAGCACGCCTACTCCGGTGATCTCCGCCACGCCGTCCACGGCCTGGCAGCTTCCGGCCGCGAGCGGCCCGTCAGGGCCGAACGCCGCGACCAGTACCGAATGCCCGGACCGCAGCCGTTCCCGCAGCATCTCGATCGTGCCGCCGTCGTAGTCCGCGGCGATCTTGTCGCGTTCACCCGGGCCGGCTTCCCCGGCCGTGGTGCCCGGATGCCCGAACGCGACCGCGGGCACCGCCCAGATCCGGTCAAGCTCGGGATCTCCGGGGGCGATCACGCGCACCGCGAGGCCGGCCGGGAGCGCCGGTGGCCGTGGTGGCGCGGACAGGACCATCAGCGGGTGCGGCTGCACCTCCAGGCCTGCTTCGGCCGCGGCCGCCGCCATCTCGGGCGCGGTCTGCTCGATCCACTCGAAGGACTCGGGGATGATCAGCTCGCGCTGCCGGGCGCGGATGGTGCGGATGTCGGCGGCGGTGATGGGCGGCCTGGCTCCGCGCGTGGGCCGGGCGTAGTACGGCCAGCCCGGGCCGGTAGGGACGAAAAGCACGAGCGGCCCGTGCTCGTCGGCCCGGGCCCGGCGCCGTGGGACGGCGTCGCAGAACGCGTCAATCCGCTCAATGACCTCGTTAGTTCTCACGGCAGTACTTACCTTAAGGTCCCCGGCGCCCCAGACCAACCGTCTTCCCCCGGCTCACCCGCGAAAATCCAGGTGCGCGAACCTGAGCGCCGGGACTACCGTGCACGCATATGGCTGACACCGAGCTCCCGCCGGGCCTGACCCGGCTGACCTTCCACGGGCCGCTGTCCGAGGCCAGGGCCGCCCGCCTGGTCGCCCGGCTCACCGCGAGCGGCCCCAGGACCGTGCTCGACATCGGCTGCGGGTGGGGCGAGCTGATGCTCCGCATCCTCGAGGCGGCGCCGGACGCGACCGGGCTCGGTCTCGACATGGACGAGGGCGACCTGGCCCGGGGCCGGGACAACGCCGGAGCCCGGGGGCTGCAGGACCGTGTCACGTTCGTCCGGGAGTCCGGGGTCGGGACCACCCGCGGGCCAGCCGACCTGGTGCTGTGCGTCGGGGCCAGCCATGCGCTCACCGAGGTCGAGCCGCCCGGGCATACCGCCGCCGCGCTGCCCGAGCTCCGGCGGCTGGTCAACCCGGGCGGACGGGTGCTGCTCGGCGAGGGGGTCTGGCACCGCACCCCGACCGAGGCCGAGCTGGCCGGCATGTGGCCGGGCACGACCGCCGGGGAGTTCGGTGACCTGGCCAGCCTGGTCGACCTGGCCGTCGGCGCGGGCTTCCGCCCGGCCTGGATCGAGACCGCCACGCTGGAGGAGTGGGAGGACTTCGAGTCGGGCTACCAGTGCGACGAGGAGGAATGGCTCGCGGCCAACCCCGGCCACCCCAGGGCCGCCGAGGTCTCCGAACGGGTCGACCAGCACCGTTCGTTCTGGCTGCGCGGCTACTACGGCCTGCTCGGCCAGGCCTACCTCACCCTGGTCCCCGTTGGGTAACTGGGCTGATTAACTGGGTCGGCTAAGCGCGACCAGGCCGCCTCGTCGCCGCCGTACCGGCTGAGCGCGCGCGGCCAGGCCAGCGCCTCGTCGTCCAGCCGGCCGGGCGGCAGCACCGTGGTCACCGGGCCGGCGGCGCTGTCCATCGTGGTCAGCCACGCCTGCCCGTCGTCGTCATCGGGCGGCGGCGCCTTCGCCACCGCCTGGGGCAGGCCGAGCAGCCAGTGCGCGGTCCTGGCCAGGGACAGCTGGCGGAACCGGGTGCCGCCGCGGGCGGACTGCCGGGCCAGCGCCTGCAGCGCCGCGGCCGCGCACAGGTAACCGGTGCCGTGGTCGAGGAGCTGGCACGGCAGCGTGCCGGGCCGCTCGCCGTCACCGGACTCGGCCATCGCGATGCCGGACGCCGCCTGCACGATGCTGTCGAAACCCCGCCGGCCGCCCCACGGCCCGCGGCTGCCCCACGCCGACAGGCCCACCACGACCAGGCCGGGATGCCGCTCCGCCAGGGTCTGCGGGTTCAGCCCGAACCGGTCCAGCGCGTGCGGCCGGTATCCGTGCACCAGGACGTCGGCGCCGGTGAGCAGGTCGTCCAGCCGGGCGCGGCCGTCGGCGGTGCCGAAGTCGAGCAGCGCGCTGCGCTTGCCGAACAGCCCGTCGTAGGCGTGCAGGGTCAGCTCCGGCCGGTCCGGCGGATCCAGCCGGAGCACGTCCGCGCCGAGAGCGCCGAGGTACCTGGTCGCCACCGGGCCGGCGATGACGCGGGTGAGGTCGAGCACCCGGATACCCGAGGCGGGCAGCGCCCCGGCCGGGCGCCAGCGCGGCGCCGCGCCGTCGACCGACGCCGCTTCCACCAGCGGCGTCGCGGTGACCGCCTGGCCCGCCGGTTCCGCCCGCCAGCCGGCCTCGTCGCGGACGGCGGCCGCGACCCCGCCCGCGCCGGTCACCAGGTCCTCGGCCTCCCGGGCGCCCAGTTCCGCGATCGCCGCCGCCACCGGCTCCGGGTCGGCGTCCGCGGCGTCAGCGCAGCCCAGCGCCCGCAGCAGCGCGGCGCGGTGCCAGGGGTAGTTGCCGTGCGTGCGCACCCAGCCGTCGGCGGCCCGCCAGAACCGCGACAACGGCGCGAAGCCGGGTCCGGCCGGCTCGCCGCCGACCCGCAGGAAGGCCTCGCTGCGGAAGGCCGCCGCGATGTGCCCGCGGTCCAGCTGCGCGACCGGCGAACCGCGGGACCCGCAGTCCCCGCCGCGCTGGGCGTGCAGGGCCGCGGCGGCCAGCAGCGCGGCCCCGGCGCAGGCGATGGCCACGTCCTCGGCCGGCAGCCGGGACGGCAGGCGACCCGGGGCGCCGCTGACCCAGAGCACCTCGTGCCCGGCGGGGAGGCCGGCGTCGCCAGCCTGATCGGAATCCGCGCCCAGCGCCGCCCACGTCTCAGCCAGCAGGCCCGGCCACAGCTCTCCCGCCACCGGCTCATTCTCCCTTCCGCGCGATGACGTGCAGCAGCGCCGCCACCCGCCGGTACGGGTCGGTGTGCCCGGCGCGTTCCTCGCAGTCCAGCAGCGAGGCTAGGTCCGGCGGCGGTTCGGCGTCGCTGGGCGCGATGTCGGTGAAGATCCGGACTCCGTACCAGGCGGTGACCCGCAGCCCGTGGCCGTCCAGCCGGCCGGTCAGGTCGGCGAGCCGGTCCGCGCGGGCGCTGACCCCGATCCGGTTCTCGTACCGGTCCGAGCCGAACGCCTCCGCGCACGCCGCCCAGTCGCCGAATAGCCCCGGGCGCATGGCCAGGGCGTCGCCGTTGCGCACCAGCAGCGACACCATGCCGCCTGGCGCCGTCAGCGCCGCGATGGCCCGCAGCGCCGGCTCGGGGTCGGCCAGGTACATCAGCACGCCGTGGCAGAGGACGGCGGGGAAGCTGGACTCCTTGGCCCGTTCGGCATAATCCTCGATCAGGCCGCGCTCGGCCCGCACCCGGCCGCGGATCCCGGCCGGCTCGGCGGCCAGGTCCCGCTCGAACCGGGCCAGCAGGTCGGCCGAGGCGTCCACCCCGGTCACGTCATACCCGCGCCGCGCCAGCCGGAGGGCCTGGGTCCCCTGCCCGCAGCCCAGATCGATGACCCGAACGGGCGGGGCCGGGAGTTCCCGCTCAAGCTGCCTCGCCACCATCTCCTGGCGCACCACGTCCCGCAGCTTCCCCAGGCGCGCCTGCCAGTTGCGCTCTCCGGCGGTGAAGGCGGTGCTCATCGGGTCGGGCCCCTTGACTCCAGTTCCTTTTGCATCAGCAGGGTGTCGATCCAGCGGCCGTGCTTGCGGCCGACGCCGGACAGCAGGCCCGCCTGGGCGAAGCCGAACCGGCGGTGCAGCGCCGCCGACGCGTCGCTGCCGGTGTCGGCGATGACCGCGATGACCTGCCGCGCGCCGGCCACAGCGCAGCCATCCAGCAGGCGGCCCAGCAGTGCGCTGCCGATCCCGCGGCCGGTGCAGCCGGGGGAGAGGAACACGCTGTCCTCGACCGTGTACCGGTAGGCGGATTTGGGCCGCCACGGGCTGGCGTAGGCATAACCGCACACGGACCCGCCGTCCTCGGCCACCAGGAAGGGCAGGTTCCGCGCGGCCCGGTCGCCGAGCCGCTGCCGCCAGTGCGCGGCGGTCGGAGCGACGTCTTCGAACGTCGCCACGCTGGTCGCGACGTAGTGCGCGAAGATCGCGGCGACATGCCCGGCGTCCGCCGGGACGGCCGCGCGGACGACAGGCTGTGGTTCGGCCGGCATAGCTCCCCGTTCCGTCGTTGCGCCCCGCTCAGCATTCTCCCGACTCGCCCGGGCCCTGGCAAAGGGGTTACCCGGCCCCTGGTCAGCGACGGTATCCGTCGATCGTATATTCGACATCGACGGAGCGCGGGTGTACGCTGTACTCATGGTGGCGACCCAGCCTGACGTGTCCCGGGCCCGGTACGAGTCCCGTCCCGGTCGGTACGTAGTGGTCGCTGCCAGCCTGGCCGACCTGCACGGGCCCGCCGAGGGCACCGTCGAGCTGCCGATCTGGCTGTTCTGGAGTAGCCCCGATCACACGTTCGACCTCGGTGACCAGGATATGCGCGTCTGGCTCTACCAGACGGTGCTGCGGGAAGCGGGCCGCCTGGAGGATGTCACCGCCTACCTGAACGGCGACATGCTGGTCGCCCTCTGGCCCGACCTGTACCTGCCCAAGGGTGTCCGGCAGGCGTGGGAGGAGCAGCACCCGGCCCTGCGGGCCGCGGCGGCCGCGCCTCGCAGCGCCGCCTGATGCCGGTAAGCGCATTCCACGGCCGGGTCGCCGCCATCGCGCTGCGTGCCGCCGCTCCGCACGGGTTCGCCCTGGGCGGCGGCAACGCCCTGATCGCTCACGGGGTCATCGACCGCTTCACCCAGGACGTCGACGTCTTCAGCGACGAAGAGGGCGGTGTCGAGGCCGCGGCCGGCGCGGTGGAGGCCGCGCTGCGCGAGGAAGGGTTCGGGACCGAGCGCCGCGACAAGGCCGGCGGCCTGGGCGACACCTTCTACGGTCTGGGCGAAGGCATGGCCGAGTGGATCATCACCGCGCCGGGCGGGGAGCAGATGATGTTGCAGATGGCCTACTTCAACCGCGTCCGGCACCCGGTGATCATGGAGTTCGGCCCCGTCCTTGACCTCGAGGACGTTGTCGGCGGCAAGGTGTGCGCCCTGGCCAGCCGGGTCGAGCCGCGCGACTACGTGGACACCGCGGCCGCGCTGGAGCGCTACACCGTGGAGCAGATCATCGGCTTCGCCCGGCGGCTGGACCCGGGCCTGACCAACAGGGACTTCGCCGAGGCGGCGGAGCGGCTGGACCACTGGGGTGACGGGGTGTTCGCCTCGTTCGGCCTTGGCGCCGCGGGCATCGCCGGACTGCGCGCCCGGTTTGCCGCCTGGCCCCGGTCCTGAGTGCTTGGCCGCAGCCGCCGATACGGGGCATCCTGCTCTTAGCGCTATCTGGAGGTGACGGTTCATGACCGGCGAGGTAATCGGCAACCTGCTCAGGCCCCTCATCGGCAAGGCCGGGACCATTTTCATGGCGGTCAGCAGAAGCGGCCAGATCGGGTTCGCCACCGGGCCGGACAGGAAGCTGACCGGCGTAGAGGTCCGGGAGGACGGCCTGGTCCGCCTGGTGCGCGAGACCGGGTGGGCCGTGATCGACCCGGCCGAGATCGTCGCCGTGGTCTGGAACGACGACACCGAGAGCACGCCGGGCCAGTTCCTGTAAGCGCTGGTCCCGAAGACCGCAGCTACCTGCAGCCGATTGCGGTTACCGACAAGAATCGCTATTGTGTTCGAGTTAGGTTCGATCTAGGATGTGAGAAACGAAACCCTGTTTCTTTGGTGGAGGTGGTGGCTGGTGGCTGGCAGACGGCAGGCCGAGGATGGTCCCGACCCAGGGCTCTCCGAGCGACAACAGCAGATCCTGGACTTCATCGAGGCGTACGCGGAATCCTGCGGAGTTTCGCCGAGCTTCAGGGAAATCGGTGATGCGGTCGGCCTGAAGGCCATCTCCGCGGTGAAGTACCAGGTTGAGCAGTTGCGGGAAAAGGGATGCCTGGCCCGCCGTGACCGGATGCCGCGCACGATCGTGGCGAAACCCCGGCGCCTGCGGAGCATCGTGCCAGAGTTCGACCCAGAGTTCGATGGAGTCCAGGCCGACCCCGGTTCGGACGACATGGTCAGCATGCCGTTGTTCGAGTCGGTCGCGGCCGGAACCGGGGTGGACGCCAATCCGGAGGCTGTGGGTACCATCCGGCTGCCCCGGGACATGGTGGGTTACGGAAAGGTGTTCGCAGTCCGGGTGTCGGGCGACTCCATGGTCGGCGCGAACATCTTCGACGGCGACTGCCTGGTCGTCCGCCAGCAAGACAACGCGGTCAACGGTGACATCGTGGCCGCTCGGCTCGGGGGCGAGGGCGTGGTCAAGACGTTCCGCCGGACTGAGAGCCACGTCTGGCTGATGCCGGAAAACTCCAGCCACGATCCGATCCTCGGTGATGATTACCGGATCATGGGAAAGGTGGTGGCTACCCTTCACAGCCGCCGGGTCGGCTAGGCAATGTCTAGCCGGGAGCGGGATGGTCGGGATCACCCGGACAAGATGATTGACCTGCGGAACAATCCGCCTACGCTACGCGTGATGAGTCCATGGGGCCAAGGTCGACATCAGACGCAGGAGGCGGGCAATGAGCGCCGATGAGCTGCCGGGCTGGCGCGAGACGACCGCGAAACAGTCGATCGCGGAGTTCGTCGCCGCGGTGACCGATCCCGATTCGCCGGACTTCGTCCCCGAGCGGGACCGCGTCGCAGTATTCGACAACGACGGCACGCTGTGGACCGAGCAGCCTGTGTACGCCCAGTTGATCTTCGCGCTGGACCGGGCGGCCGAGCTGGGTCATCCCACCAGCCTGGAAGAGCTGCACGCGGGCGGCATGGCCGCCTTGATGAAGCTGATTGCGCTTACCCACGCGGGAGTCACCACCGAGGAATTCGACGCCGTGTGCCAGAGCTGGCTGGCCTCGGCCCGGCACCCCCGCTTCGGGCGGCCCTACCCGGCGACGGTGTACCAGCCGATGCTGGAACTGCTCGGCCTGCTGGACCGCAACGGCTTCTCCTGCTGGATCTTCTCCGGCGGCGGCACCGACTTCATGCGAACATGGACGGCCGATGCCTACGGGCTGCCGCCGCACCGGGTGATCGGCAGCGTCGGCGAAACGGAGTTCCGCGTCGGCGACGGCGGCCCCGAACTCCTCAAAACCGCCAAAGTCGGAGTCATCGACGACGGCCCGCAAAAGCCCAGCTCGATTCACCGGCACGTCGGGCAGCGCCCGATCGTGGCCGCCGGGAACACCGACGGCGACCTGGCCATGCTCCAGTGGACCGCAGCCAGCCCCTACCGGACCCTGCAACTGGTCGTCCACCACACCGACGGCGACCGGGAATACGCCTACGACCGCGACCCGATCCTGGGCAGCGGCACCGACCAGATACTCGCCGTCGCCGCCGAGCACAAGTGGACCGTGATCGACATGGCCGCCGACTGGGCCACTATCCACCCGGATACCTAAGCACCTGCGGCCACACCCGACCGAGACGAATCGACCCGTCTAGCGGTCAGACGTCGTAGTAGAGCTCGAACTCGTGCGGGTGCGGGCGCAGCCGGAGCTCGTCGAGCTCGGCCGTCCGCTTGTAGTCCAGCCAGGTCTCGATCAGGTCCTCGGTGAACACGCCGCCCTCGGTGAGGAAGGCGTGGTCGCCTTCAAGGGTGTCGAGCACCACGTCGAGCGAGCCGGGCACCTGCGGGATGGCGGCGGCCTCGTCCGGCGGCAGCTCGTACAGGTCCTTGTCTACCGGCTCCGGCGGCTCGATCTTGTTCTTGATCCCGTCCAGGCCCGCCATCAGCATCGCGGCGAAGGCGAGGTACGGGTTGCAGGACGGGTCAGGGACGCGGAACTCGACCCGCTTGGCCTTCGGGTTGGTGCCGGTGATCGGGATCCGGGCGCAGGCCGAACGGTTGCGCTGCGAGTAGACCAGGTTGACCGGAGCCTCGAAGCCGGGCACGAGCCGGTGGTAGGAGTTCGCCGTCGGGTTGGTGAACGCCAGCAGCGAGGGCGCGTGCTTGAGCAGCCCGCCGATGTAGTACCGCCCAGTGTCGGACAGGCCCGCGTAGCCAACCTCGTCGTAGAACAGCGGCGCGCCGTCCTTCCAGATCGACTGGTGGCAGTGCATCCCGTTGCCGTTGTCGCCGAACAGCGGCTTGGGCATGAACGTCACGGTCTTGCCCGCCGCCCGGGCGGTGTTCTTGATCACGTACTTGTACAGCATCAGCTTGTCGGCCATCTCGAGCAGCGGGCCGAACCTGATGTCGATTTCCGCCTGACCCGCCGTGCCCACCTCGTGGTGCTGCATCTCGACCTCGATGCCGCACTTGATCAGGTTGCGGACCATCTCCGAGCGCAGGTCGGTGTAGTGGTCCATCGGCGCGACCGGGAAGTACCCGCCCTTGTACCTGGGCTTGTAGGCGAGGTTGTGACCGTTCTCCTCGTCACCGGTGTTCCACGCGCCTTCGACAGAATCGATGTGGTAGTAGCCCTCGTTCGCCGAGGTGGAGAAGCGTGCCGAGTCGAAGATGTAGAACTCCGCCTCCGGGCCGAAGAACGCCGTGTCGCCGATACCGGTACCGCGCAGGTAGTCCTGGGCCTTGCGAGCGATGTTGCGCGGGTCCCTGGAATATGGCGCACCGGTCAGCGGGTCGTGCACGAAGAAGGTGAGGTTGAGGGTCTTGTGTGTCCTGAAGGGGTCGAGCACCGCGGTGGACAGGTCGGGCAGCAGCTGCATGTCGGACTCGTGGATCTGCTGGAACCCGCGGATCGACGAGCCGTCGAACATGAGGCCGTCGGTGAAGACTCCCTCGCCGAACGACGTAGCGGGCACGGTGAAGTGCTGCATCGTTCCCGGCAGGTCGCAGAACCTGACGTCGACGAACTCCACGTTTTCCTCTGCGATGAAGCGGAGGACCTCCTCGGCACTGCTGAACATCAACCCCTCCAGGGTCCAGGGCACGCTTTCGGTTCTCACGGCACGCGAATAGGACGTTAGCCGCCGGCAATTTCCGTGCCGTGTCTGATGTGTTTCACCGATGTTACGCGTCGGCGACCGAGGTCAGGTGCCTATTATGGCCCGCTGCTGGCTACCTGGCCCAGAACGGATACCGTGGTGTCGTGGCCAAGAAACCCCGTAACCGGCCCGGCGCGGCCCCGGCGAGCCCGGATCGGGCAGGCGCTCCGGCAGGCACCGCGCAGCTGACCGCCGCGCCGGCCACCGGCAAGGCTCCCTATCCGGGCCAGGGCTTCGGCCTGCCCGAGTACGGCCCGGGCAGCGTGGCCGGCATGCCCCGCCGCGTCCTGGCGCTGTTCATCGACTGGCTGCTCAGCATGCTCATCGCGTACTGGCTGACGCACTCGCAGTTCTGGACCATCGCGGTCTTCGCGGTCGAGGTCTACGTGCTCACCGCGACGACGGGATTCACTGTCGGGAAGCGGCTGGTGGGCATCAGGACGATTCGGACCAACGGCGGCCTGGTCGGGTTCTGGTGGGCGCTGGTCCGGACGGCGATCCTGCTCACCGTGATCCCGCCGCTGCTGACCGACCGCGACCTGCGCGGCCTGCACGACCGCGCGTCAGACACCATCGTCATCCGGGTGTAGACCCCGCATCGCGGCTTTCCCGGTCTTGCCCGGTCTTGCCTGGCCTTCCGGCTTAGCGGGTCTTCGGCCTGGGCATCTTGGGCTGCCTGATGTTCCTCGGGATCGGCCCCTTCGGAGCCTGCAGCGACGGCTGCAGCGCCCTGAGCCGGTGGTTGATGTCGCTGACCGCGCCCGGCTTGAGCTGGCGCGGCAGCCGCATGACCTTGCGCTGCAGCTTGCTGACCGGGATCTGCCCCTCGCCGTTCCCGACCTGGAACTCGAAGATCGGCACCTCGTAGGCCACCCGGGCGACCCGCTTCTTCTCCGCTGCCAGCAGGCTGGCCAGCCGGTTGGGCGAACCCTCGCCGACCAGGATGACGCCCGGCCTGCCCACGGCCCGGTGCACCACGTCCATGTTCCTGTTGGCGCTGACGGCCGGGGTCACCGTCCAGTTGCCGCGCATGTTCTGCAGCACGGCGGCCGCCGCGCCCGGCTGTCCCTCAATGGCCGCGTACTGCGCGCTCTGCGCGAACCGGCCGAACAAGATCAACGCGACCAGCACGCCGAGGAGCACGCCCAAGGGGATGAGGAACGCGGCCAGCCCGGTGAGCAACCCGACGACCACCAGGATCACCAGGACGCCCAGACCGCTGCCGATGATGATCGGCAAGGCCTTCGGGTTGGACTTACGTATCAACCCGGCGACCATGCGGATCTGCTTCAGCCGCCCCGCGTTCGCCAGGTTCTCGGCGGTGTCCTTTGTGATGGCCGGGTCAGCGGCCCCAGCCTTCCTTGACATGCGTGCCATGCTCCGCAGCATACGGTTAAGCCGCCCCGGACAGAAACCGCCGGGCTTCGGTGAATTCCGCGCTACCCAGACCCGGCGCAGTTACGCACAACCCGGGCTCGCCGGTTGCCATGATCCCAGGGGCGTTTATGGTTGAAACAAACGCCCGGAGGACCGGGCGTTGCCGTCTGCCTCACAGGGAAGCTGCCATGAGACTGCGGCCGCGTCGGCGGAACCTTGTCGTGTGGAGTTCGACCACGGTCGCGGCCGGTAAGGCCCGCGCCGCGCCGCGCCGCGCAGGCATGCGGTCCGCGCGCCTCAGCCGGATGCGCTGGTGGTTCCGGACCAGTGCGCTCCTGATGATCCTCGGTGCCCTGCGGCTCGCCCGCATGGCGCGGGTGCGCTGGGAATCGGTGTCCTTGCTGGCAGGCGTCCTGATCACGGTGACCGGGTTCGTGCTTCCCGCCGTCGGGTGGGCATTCCTCGTTGGCCTCCTGGTTCTCATCGTCACCCTGCTGAAGGGGATATGCGGGCAACAGCGCCGGTGCGGCCCGGCTCACCGGATGGGGCCGACGCCCTAGCAGCCTGCCTTCACGGCGAAGGACGCCGGGCGAGGGCACCTACCGTGCCGGGACGGAACCGGCGCGCCGCTCGATGGCCTGGGCATACAGCCGCCCGGCCCGGTAGGAGGACCGCACCAGCGGGCCGGACATCACGCCCGCGAACCCGAGTTCGGTCGCTTCCTCGCGCAGTTCCACGAACTCTTCGGGCTTGACCCAGCGCTCAACCGGGTGGTGCCGCGGCGTGGGCCGCAGGTACTGGGTGATGGTCAGCAGGTCACATCCGGCCGCACGCAGGTCCTTCATGGCCTCGGTGACCTCGTGCCGCTCCTCGCCCAGCCCGAGGATCAGGTTGGACTTGGTGACCAGCCCGGCCTCGCGAGCCGCGCGCAGCACGTCGAGCGAGCGGGCGTACCGGAAGCCGGGCCTGATCCGCCGGAAGATCCGCGGCACGGTCTCGATGTTGTGCGCGAGGACTTCCGGCCGGGCGCTGAAGACCTCCGCCAGCCGGCCGGGCTCGGCGTTGAAGTCGGGGATGAGCAACTCCACGCCGCAGCCGGGAATGGCGGCATGGATCTCGCGGCAGACCTGCGCGTACAGCCACGCGCCGCCGTCGGCTAGGTCGTCACGCGCGACGCCGGTCACGGTCGCGTACCTCAGGCCCATGGCGGCCACGGACTCCGCGACCCTGCGCGGCTCGCCCTCGTCGAGCGGCAGCGGCTTGCCGGTGTCGATCTGGCAGAAGTCGCACCGCCGGGTGCACTGGTCGCCGCCGATGAGGAAGGTCGCCTCGCGGTCCTCCCAGCACTCGAAGATGTTCGGGCAGCCGGCCTCTTCGCACACCGTGTGCAGGCCTTCGCTGCGGACCAGCGCCTTCAGCTCCGTGTAGGAAGGTCCGGTGCGCAGCCTGGTCTTGATCCACGGGGGCTTCCGCTCGATCGGGACCTGGCTGTTGCGGGCCTCGAGGCGGAGCATGCGCCGGCCTTCGGGTGCGAGTACCACCCTTCAAGGGTATGTCGCCGCGGGAACGGAGCCGTAAGGCGCACGGCATGATCTTGCCCACGCCGCCGCCGGGCCCGCTCCTAGCGGGCGGCCGCTGGCGCGCCGGCCGCGTCCCGCGGCGGCGCGGCTGCCTGTAGCGGCGGGCCGGCCAGCACGCCGACGTCGTAGACGTGCCGCCAGGTACGGTAGCCGAGCACGTCGGCGAGGTGTCGCTTCATCACCAGCGTCACCTCGGCCACCGTGATGTCGCGGCCGGTTTCGGCGGACAGCGTGGTCGTCCCGGCGTCGCGGATGCCGCAAGGGACGATGCGGTCGTACCAGGACAGGTCGCAGTTCGCGTTCAGCGCGAAGCCGTGCATCGTGGCGCCCCGGGCCACCCGGGCGCCGATCGCGCCAACCTTGCGATCCGGCCGGGTCTCGTCGCCGGGCACCCAGGCGCCGCTGCGGCCCGGCACGCGCCCGGTGCTGACGCCGAACTCGGCGCACGTCCGGATCATGGCCTCTTCCAGCGCGCGTACGTAGGCAACGACGTCCAGCGGCTCGCGGAGCTTGATGATCGGGTACCCGGTCACCTGCCCAGGACCGTGCCAGGTGATCTTGCCGCCGCGGTCCACGTCGATGACCGGTGCTCCCGGATCGCTGAACGGACGGTCGGACACCGCCGTCCGCTTGCCCGCTGTGTACACCGGTTCGTGCTCGAGCAGCAGGCAGCTGTCGGGAACCTCGTCGGCCACCCGCCGGGCGTGGACGCGCCGCTGCAGGTCCCAGGCCTCGCGGTACTCCACGGGTGTCGCGCCGAACTCAAAATAGACAAGCTCGCTCACTTTCCCGAGCTTACGCCCGGCCGGGCCGAGGGCTGGCCGGAGTTTCACCCAGCGAGTGCCGGCCCTCGTGCAGCGGGCGCGCAGCCAGCTCGCAGCCGGCAGGAGGACAATGAGGAGGTGATTGACAAGGCCGAATTGCGTCGTATGAGCCAGGCCGAGCGCCGCGAGCTGGCCACCTTGCTGGCCGAGATCGACGCCGGCCAGCCGCAGCCGGAGTCGGCCCGGGTCGGCCAGTACCGCGCCGACCCGTACTGGATTGACCCGGTGCTGCGCCGGGAGCGGCGGCTGGCGCTGCTGGTCTCGGCGGCCTGCTGTGTCGTCCTGGCCGGCTGGATCGTGCTGCTCGCCGCCACCCTGCCGCACCACTTCGACGCGCATCACTGGCGTGCCGTGTGGGTGAACTTCGACGTGTTCCTGCTCGCCGCGTTCGCGGTCACCGCCTGGGCCATCTGGCGGCAGCGGCAGGTCCTGATCCTGCTGCTGGTGCTCATCGGCACCATGCTCTGCTGCGACGCCTGGTTCGACGTCGGCACCTCGCTGGCGACCAGCGGCTTCGGGATCAGCCTGCTGTCCGCGGTCCTGGCCGAGCTGCCGCTCGCCTTCCTGGCCTTTGCCGGGGCGCGCCGCCTGCTCAGGGCCACGGTCGCCGCCGGGATCCTGGCCGGGGCCAGGGCCCAGGCCAGCCAGGCGTCCCTGGCCGGCCCGGACGCCCTCGACTGGGCGCGGGTCGGCAACTGGGGGAGGACCTGCGCGGGTCAGTCCCTGCGCCGCGCGTCGCTGGCGGGCGCCGGCCTCGACGAGGCCCTGCCGCGCCCCCGCGCCGAGCGCCGCGCCGACCGGGCCAGGCAATCGGACCGCGCCAACTGATCCGGCCGGGCCACGGCGATCCGGCCGCGCCAGGCGAGCCGGTCAGCCGGCCTGCCCGGTGCCCGGCGCAGAATGGATACGTGATCACTGAGGCTGAACTACGCCGGATGACCCCGGATGAGCGGCGTCAGCTGGCCCGTACGCTGGCCGCCGTCGACCTGCGGCATCCGCTGATCGATCCCAGGCTCCGCCGCCGCAGGCGGTTCGGCCTGCTGTTCATGACCGCGTGCTGCGTCGCGCTGGCCGCCTGGATCGCGATCCTCATCCTGACCCTGCCCATGCGCTACACCTCGCACGACTGGCGCGGCGTCTGGGTGGGTCTTGACATCGCCGAGCTGGCCGGCTTCGCCGCGACCGCCTGGGCGGCCTGGAACCAGCGCCAGGTCCTCATCGTCCTCATGAACGTCACCGGCACGCTGCTGGTCTGCGACGCCTGGTTCGACCTCGCGCTCGCCTACGGCTCCCGCGGTTTCACCATGAGCCTCGTCACCGCCCTGGTCGTCGAGCTTCCGCTGGCCGTGCTGCTGTTCACCAGCGCCAGGCGGCTGGTCCGGGTCACCATCCAGACCATGATGCAGCTGAGCGGGATCGCCGGCCCGGTGCCGCCGCTGTGGCGGATCCCTTTGTTCGCGCGCGGCCTGGAAGAGGCGCTGCCCGCCCGCCTCAGGCAGCTGAGCACGCAGCCGCGGGCGAACGTTGCATCCGATGTCACAGCGGCCGAGGGTCCCCCGTCTTTAGGAATCAGATGATTTCTAGGGATCGGGCGATCCCGAGGGGAGACGCGTGGACACGAGCCAGTACACCCACTACCGCCCGCTGATGTTCTCGATCGCCTACCGGATGACCGGCAGCGTCAGCGACGCCGAGGACATCGTGCAGGAGGCTTTCCTGCGGGCCGCCAGGGACGGCAAGGACGGCAAAGCCGGCAAAGCCGGCACGGACGGCAAAGCCGGCACGGACGGCACCGGCAGACAGGATGCCCAGGTCGGCTCGCCCAAGGCTTACCTGGCCACCATCACCACCCGGCTGGCCATCGATCACCTGCGCTCGGCCCGCGTCCGCCGCGAGTCCTACGTCGGTACCTGGCTGCCCGAGCCGCTCCTGGCCGGCGCCGCAGGGACTCCGAGGGCTCCAGGCGGCGGACCCGATCCGGCTGAACTCGCCGAGACCTCCGACTCCCTGTCGATGGCGTTCCTGGTGCTGCTGGAGAGCCTGGCCCCGGCCGAACGTGCCGTCTTCCTGCTCCGCGAGGTGTTCGGCTACGACTACAGCGAGATCGCCGGCATCACCGGCAAGACCGAGGCTGCGTGCAGGCAGACTTTCGCCAGGTCCCGCCGCCGCATCGACGAGGGACGGCCCCGGTTCGAGACGTCCCGCGCCGAGGGTGATGAGCTCACCGCCCTGTTCCTGGCCGCGGCAGACGGCGGCGACATCAACAGCCTGTTCGAGCGGCTGGCTCCGGACGTGGTGTTCTACGGCGACAGCGGCGGCAAGGGCGAGACGACGTTCATCACTCCGGTGATCGGCCGCGACCAGGTGACCCGGGTGATCCGCTTCAGTTTCGAGCGGACCCTGGAGCTGGGCGCCTCGCTCCGCGCCGCCTGGGTGAACGGGCAGCCGGGCGTCCTGGTCCGCGACGCCGACGGCGACCTGATCGCGGTCATCGTGTTGGACGTGCTCGGCGGCCAGGTGCTGGCTATCCGGACGATCGCCAATCCGGAGAAGCTGCGCCACCTGGGCCCGATCTCGCGCGCCTGGCACGAGCGCTGGGGCGAGCAACAACAAAGCTGAAGTGTCACGCTCGCGGGGGTGGCTGCGTCGTAGAGGGCGTAGACGCACAGGGCACGGGAAAGGAAAGCAATCATGCGAGTCTTCGTCGCGGGGGCAACCGGGGTAATCGGCCAGTACCTGGTCCCCAGCCTGGTCGCGGCGGGCCACGAGGTCACCGGCACTACCCGCTCGACCGCCAGGGCCGCCACGCTGCAAGCCGCAGGCGCGACACCCGTCATCGTGGACGGCCTGGACCGCCAGGCCGTGCTGGACGCGGTCAAGGCCGCGCAGCCGGAAGTGATCGTGCACCAGATGACCGCGCTGGCCAGCATGAGCAGCTTCCGCCACTTCGACAAGGAGTTCGCCGTCACCAACGAACTGCGGGTCAAGGGCACCGACTACCTGCTGGAAGCCGCGCAGCAGGCCGGTACCCGCCGGTTCATCGCGCAGAGCTTCGCCGGCTGGAACAACGCCAGGACCGGCGGGCCGGTCAAAACCGAGCAGGACCCGCTGGATCCCGATCCGGTCGCGGCGACCAGGCATTCCATGGCGGCGATCAAGCACGTCGAGCAGAGCGTGCCCGGCGCGGTACCCGAGGGCCTGGTACTGCGCTACGGCTCCCTCTACGGCCACGGCGCCTCGGACATCATGCTCGACGCGGTGCGCAAGCGGCGGATGCCCGTCATCGGCGGGGGCGCGGGCATCTGGTCGTTCTGCGAGGTCACCGACGGCGCCGCCGCGACCGCGGCGGCCGTCACCCGCGGCGCGCCCGGCATCTACAACATCGTCGACGACGACCCGGCCCCGGTCCGGGAGTGGCTGCCGTACCTGGCCGAGTGCCTCGGCGCCAAGGCGCCCATGCGCGCCCCGGCCTGGCTGGGCGGGCTGCTGGCCGGCCCGCTCGTCGTCTCGATGATGACCCGGACCCGCGGCTCGGTCAACGAGAAGGCCAAGCAGGAACTCGGCTGGGCGCCTCAGTACGCAAGCTGGCGGGACGGCTTCCGGGACTGGGCGAAAACGGCGGGGCAGGGCCATGCCACCTGAAGCCATGGCGCCTGAAGACTATGCGGAGTTCAGGCCGCTGATGTTCTCGATCGCCTACCGGATGACCGGGAGCATCAGCGACGCCGAGGACATCGTCCAGGAGGCCTTCCTGCGGCTGACCCGGGTACTGCGCGACGGCACAATCATCGACTCGCCCAAGGCCTACCTGGCCACGGCCACCACCCGGCTGGCCATCAGCCACCTGCGATCTGCCCGGGTGCGCCGGGAGTCCTACGTGGGCGCCTGGCTGCCCGAGCCGCTCCTCGTTGACGGCGAACCTGATCCGGCCGAGCGTGCCGAGATGTCCGATTCCCTGTCGATGGCGTTCCTGGTGCTGCTGGAGAGCCTGACACCGACCGAACGCGCGGTGTTCCTGCTGCACGAGGTGTTCGGCTACGACTACAAGGAGATCGCGGGCATCACCGGCAAGTCCGAGACGAACTGCCGCCAGATCCTGGCCAGGGCCCGCCATCACGTCGACGACGGCAAGCCGCGCTTCGACGCCTCCCGCGAGCAGCGCGAGGAGGTGGCCCGCCGGTTCTTCGCCGCCGCCGGAGGCGGCGACATGACCGCCCTGCTCGAACTGCTCGCGCCGGATGTTGTCATGGTGGGCGACGGCGGCGGCAAGGCCTGGGCGATCGCCCAGCCGCTGTCCGGGGCCGAGCGGGTGGCCCGGTTCGTGCTCGGGCTGTACCGGCGGGCGCCGAAGATGAACGTCCACTTCGAGCCAGCCTGGGTGAACGGCCAGCCCGGTGGGGTCTCCTACGATGGCGAGGGCCGCGTGGTCAACGTGTTCGTACTGGACATCGCTGACGGCCAGGTGCAGACGGTCAGGTCCATCGTCAACCCCGACAAGCTGCACCATCTGGGGCCGGTCTCGGATGTGGCGCTGCGGGCGCCCGGGGACTTAACCTGTCGGCCATGGCCACCGACTTCACCGAGGAAACCGCGGCCGACGCGGTCGTCGACAGCTTCGCGAAGACCCCCGACCCGCGGCTGCGCGAGCTGCTGAGCAGCCTGGTCCGGCACCTGCACGCCTTCATCAGGGAAACGGAGCCCACCATCGCCGAATGGGAGCGGGCGATCGATTTCCTGACCGCGACCGGCCAGAAATGCGATGACGAGCGGCAGGAGTTCATCCTGCTCTCCGACGTGCTCGGCATTTCCATGCTGGTGGAGACGATCAACAACAGGAAAACGGGAGGGGCTACGGAATCCACCGTGCTCGGCCCGTTCCACATGATCGAGTCTCCCCGCCGGGAACTCGGCGAGTCCATCAACTTCGTCGGGACGGGGACGTCGTGCGTGGTCACCGGCCGGGTTCTCTCGGCCGACGGCGCCCCGCTACCTGGTGCCGAACTCGACGTCTGGCAGGCCAGCGACCAGGGCTTCTACGACGTCCAGCAGCCCGGCGTGCAGCCCAGGGCCAACGGCCGCGGCCTGTTCACCGCCGATGCCGACGGCGCCTTCTGGTTCCGCACGGTGGTGCCGAGCCACTACCCGATCCCGACCGACGGCCCGGTCGGCCAGCTGCTGCTGGCGACCGAACGGCACCCGTACCGCCCGGCGCACATCCATTTCATCGTGACCGCCCCCGGCCACCGGGCGCTGACCACGCACATTTTCGTGGCGGGCAGCCCGTACATCGAATCGGACGCGGTCTTCGCGGTGAAAAAGAGCCTGATCAAGGAGTTCACCTTGGTCGACGACGCCGAGCAGGCGGCCAGGTACGGCCTGGACGGGCCGTTCTGCCTGGCGAATTTCGACATCGTCCTGCAGCCGGACGCCCCGTTTGCCATGATTGGACGGCTTTTGCCCGGGTAGCCTGATCGGCCATAGACGGCCCGTGCACAGGGCGCGGCCGGCGAAGGGTCTCATGCTTCAGGCGCTGCTGCTGGCCGGCCTCGTGGCCGCCCCGCTCGGGTCGCTGGCCTTGTTCGTGCCGGTCCGGCGGCATGCCCGGCGCGCCGGGGCCTGGTCGGCCATCCGGCGGTTCATCCTGGACGTGATCGGCACGGTCGTGCTGGCCGCAGTGGTGGCGGTCGCCCTCCGGCTGCTCGGCGCGTCCCAGCACAACCTGCTGGCGGGCGCGGCGGGCGTGATCTTCGCCAGCCTGGTCTGGCTGCCGGTGACCCGGGGCTGGTCCGCCCGCGCGCACCTGTGCTGGGCGTCGACCGTGTTCCTGTTCGTCGTCTTCCTGATCTATGCGCTCGAGTGGACCCTGAACAGCCATCTCGGGCCCGCCAGCACGGTGGGCGGCGTGCTGCTGTGGCTGCTCGAGGTGTTCGCCGCCATGCTGTCCTGCGCGTACCTGTGGGAGATCTGCGACGCGCTCGGCACCGAGCACTGGCGGCGGCGGATCACCCCGGCCACGTCGCTGGCCGTCCCGGATGGCGAGCTGCCCATGGTCAGCCTGCACGTTCCGGCGCACAACGAGCCGCCCGAGATGGTCATCAACACGCTGCGCTCGCTGATCCGACTCGAATACCCGCGGTACGAGATCATCCTGATTGACGACAACACCGACGACGAGTCGCTGTGGCGGCCGGTGGAGGCCTGGTGCGCGCGGCACGGGGTCAAGTTCGCCCACCTGGACGACTGGCCCGGTTACAAGTCCGGGGCGCTGAACTACGCGCTGCGCGAGCTCACCTCCGAAGAGGCCGAGGTCATCGGCATCGTCGACTCGGACTACCAGGTCCAGCCCGGGTGGCTGCGCCGCTGCGCGCTCGCGTTCGCCGACCCGTGGATCGGCTTCGTCCAGACACCGCAGGACTACCGCGGCTGGCAGAGTGCGCGGTACTACCGGCGGCTCTACTACTCCTACAAATATTTCTTCGCCGTCTCGCAGCCCTCCCGCAACGAGCACGACGGGGCCATCTTCGCCGGCACCATGGGCCTGATCCGGCGGGTGGCCCTCGACGAGCTCGGCGGCTGGGACGAATGGGTCATCACCGAGGACGCGGAGTTGTCGCTGCGGCTACTCCGGGCGGGCTGGCACGGGCTGCACGTGGACGAGGTGTTCGGCCGCGGCATCATGCCGCTGACCTTCGAGGCGCTCAAGGGGCAGCGGTACCGGTGGTGCTTCGGCGGCATCCAGATCCTGCGCGTGCACTGGCGCTCGATGCTGCCCGGCCGCTCCAGCCGGGCCAACCACATGACCTCCGGCCAGCGCTGGGCCTACCTGGCAGGCGCGCTGCAGTGGTACGGGGACCTGCTCAGCCTGATCTTCTTCATCTTCCTGCTGGCCGGCGCGGCCAACCTGGCTACCGGCGGCGGCCAGCTGTTCCGCAAGCTCACCCTGTTCCTGGTCTCGGCCGTGCCGGTGATGGTCTTGCTGGGTCTGGTCCGCGCGATCGCGCTGCTGCGGCGCGGCACCGGGGCGTCCTGGCGGGACGCGATCGGCGCGTTCTTCATCTGGCAGTCCACCTCGCTGGTGGTCGCGCGCGCCTCGGTGCTCGGCCTGTTCGCCAAGAAGGCCGTGTTCCTGCGTACCCCCAAGACCAGCGAGCAGACCCGCTGGTGGGAGGCATTGCGCTCCAACTGGGCCGAATCCGCCCTGGCGCTGCTCGGCTTCATCGCCATCGGCGCCGCCCTGACCAAGGCGAACCAGCTGAGCGGGCCGCTGCTGGCCGGCCTGCTGCTGTTCCCCACGCTGGGCCTGGCCGCCGCGCCGGTCAACAGCTGGGCCGCCCGCCGGGCCGCGCTGCCCGCGTGGCTGCGTGAGCGGCGGACCACCGAGTACCGCCGCGACCGGCATTCGTTCGCCGCCGGCGTGGCCACCGGGGGAGCAGTGGTTGTCGTCGGCGTCGTCATCGCCGCCCTGGCCCTGCTGCTCACCGGCCATCCGGTCCAGTCGCCGGACTTGGTCGGCCCGGCCCAGGGTCAGACCTCGGCCCCGGCCAGCCCATCCAGCTCGCCGTCCACCTCGCCGTCCGCCACGACAACCCCCACTACGTCGCCATCGGCCTCACCGACCACGAGCCCGCCCACGAGCACGCCCACGCCGAGTTCGTCCCCGAGCTCATCGGCAACCTCGTCCGCCACCGCCACCGCCACCGCCACCGCCACCCCGACCCCGACCACCCCGTAACCGGCGTGGCGGAAATCACATCGCGCGAGGGCCGACCGCCCTCGTCAACCGAGTCGATGTGCCGTTGGTCCGGCTCTAACCGACCCAAGGCGCCATCGACCCAAATGTCCGCCCCGCCAGCCCTCGCCCTACCCCTACCCCTACCCCTACCCCTACCCCGTCCCGCGCCCGCGCCCCGTCCCCCGCACGCGCCCCGTCCCCCGCCTCCGGCCCAGCATCGACCGGGTCGATGTGCCGTTGGTCCGGTTCTAGGCAACCCGATGTGCCACCGACCCAGCAGCCGCGGATGCGGCATCGGACTGGCGGCGGCAATTTGTCAGAGGAACGTGACACTCTGTGCGCTATGCCTAGGAAGTCCGAATACGACACCCGACGCCTGAATCGCATCCTGCAGGAACAGCACAGCGTTATCTCGCGGGCGCAGGTGTTCTCCTGCGGTATGTCCCGCAGTGCCCTGCACCTGCGGATCGCATCATCCGGACCTTGGCAGCGGATACTGCCGGGCGTCTACCTCGCCGTCACGGGAGGGATTACACAGCATCAGCGGGAAATGGCTGCGCTGCTCTATGCCGGGCCAGCCAGCCTGATCACCGGTCCCGCGGCGACCAGGCGACACGGTCTGCGTTCGCCTGGGCCTGACGTCGTGGATCTGCTGATCCCGGCTCGGTCCAGGCGGCAGAGCGCGGCGTTCGTGCGGGTGCATCGCACCGAGCGGATACCGCAGCGAATGGTCGTCACGGGCAAGGTCCGCTTCGCGGAGGCGCCGCGGGCGGTGGCGGACGCGGCGCGCTTTCTGACGCGATTCGACGACGTCCGCGCGGTGGTGTGCGATGCCGTCCAGCGGAGGGCCTGCACCGTGGCTGATCTGGTTGCCGAGCTCCAAGCCGGGCCTTCGGCGGGGTCGGCGTTGCTGCGGGAGGCGCTCGCCGAGGTGGGCGACGGCGTCCGTTCGGTCTCCGAGGCGGATTTCCATGTCCTGATCGTCCGTTCGGACCTGCCCAAGCCGGTGTTCAACGCCCAGCTTTTCGACGCGAATGGCACGTTCATCGCCATGGTCGACGCATGGTGGCAGGACTCGGGCGTTGCCGCGGAGGTCGATTCGCGCGCTTACCATCTGTCTGCTGAGGACCAGGACCGCACCACCGAACGGCACGACCGGCTTATCGCTCACGGCATCCTGACGCTGCACTTCCCGCCGAAGCGCCTGAGGACCGACCCGGCTGGCGTCATTAGTGAGATCTGCCGGGCGATCGAGAAAGGGCGGCAGCGGTCGCCGCTTCCGGTCAAGGGACTCCCGCCGCCCGGTTAGCCGGAGCCGGAGCCGGAGCCGGGGCCGGAGCCCTCAGCGCGACGCGAGTTCGGCGGCTAGAGCCTCGGGCAGGGTGGGGAAGCGGAACTCGTCGCCGGCCTGCTGCAGCCTCCGGGATACGACCCGGGCGCTGGTCAGCATTTCGACGGAGGCCTCGCCCACGGCCAGGCGCAGGGCCGGGGCGGGCACCCGCAGCCAGGGCAGGTCCCGGCGGCCGGCGGCCACGGTGAGCGCGGCGGTGAACTCGGCGTTCGTGACCGGAGCCGGGGCGGTGAGGTTGACCGGTCCGCTGATGTCATCGCGGCCGAGCAGGAACGTAAGCGCGGCGATCTCGTCGGACAGCGAGATCCAGCTCATGACCTGGCGGCCGGACGAGAACCGGGGCAGCACTCCCAGCCGGGCCAGCGGGAGCATCCGGGCGAGCAGCCCGCCGCGGGGGGTGAGGACCAGGCCGCTGCGCGAGTGCACGACGCGGATGCCGGCCTCTGCGGCAGGCTCGGCGGCCGCCTCCCAGTCCCGGACCAGGCGCGCGAGGAAGGATTGCCCGGACGGCGCGGACTCGTCGACCTCGCGGCCGCCGGTGTCGCCGTACCAGCCGATGGCCGAGGCCGCCACCAAGGTGGCGGGCGGCGGGCTGAGCTTGGCCAGCGCACCCGCAAGCGCCCGGGTGCCGAGCACCCGGCTGGCCCTGACCTCCGCCTTGTACCTGGCCGTCCAGCGGCGGCCCGCCACCCCGGCGCCGGCCAGGTGCACGCAGGCACCGAGCCCGCCCAGGGCGGACGAGCCCGGCGCACCGGATGCGATCAGGCCGCCGTCGGCCGCGCGCGGATCCCAGCGGGCCTCGTCGGCGGCCCGCGGGGCCCGGCGGACCAGCCTGATTACCTCATGCCCGTCGGCGCGCAGGCTGGCCACCAGCGCGATGCCGATGAGCCCGGACGAGCCGGTGACCGCGACCTTCACCGTGGCTGGCAGCTAGAGGCCGAGCTCGGCCTCGAAGGCCCCTTCTTCCAGCCGGTTCTTCACCGTGGTGAGGAACCGGGCCGCGTCGGCGCCGTCGACCAGCCGGTGGTCGTAGGTGAGCGCGAGGTACACCATCGAGCGCACCGCGATCACCTCGCCGAGGGCGGGATCCTCGACCACCACGGGCCGCTTGACGACCGTGCCGGTGCCCAGGATCGCGACCTGCGGCTGGTTGATGATAGGCGTGTCGAACAGAGCGCCACGGCTGCCGGTGTTGGTCAGCGTGAACGTCCCGCCGGCCAGTTCGTCGGGCGCGACCTGCCCGGACCTGGTCCGGGCAGCCAGGTCGCTGATCTTGCGGGCCAGGCCGCCAATGTTCAGGTCGCCCGCGTTGTGGATAACCGGAACCATCAGCCCGCGCTCGGTGTCGACCGCGATGCCGAGGTGCTCGGCGTCGTGGTAAGTGACCTGGTCCCCGTCGATCACGGCGTTCAGCTTCGGATGCACCTTCAGCGCCTCGACGGCGGCGAGCGCGAAGAACGGCAGGAAGCTCAGCTTGACGCCCTCGCGGGACTCGAAGTCCTGCCTGGCCTGGTCGCGCAGCCGCCCGATGGCGGTCACGTCGGCTTCCACCACGGTGGTCAGCTGGGCCGAGACGCGCAGAGACTCGACCATCCGCTGGGCGATGACCTGGCGCGGCCTGGACATCCGCTGGGTCGTACCGCGCAGCGAGGAGGGCACCAGGGCCGGGCGCGGGGCCGACTGCGCCGGACGGGCCTGCTGCGGTGCCGGAGCCTCGGGCTGAGCGGCCTGGGGAGCCTGGGCGGCGGGCTGCGCCGGCTGGACGCCGGGCTGGGCGGGCGCCGCCGGCTGGGCGGGCTGCGCGGCGCGCCGGGCCCGGGCGGCCTCGATGACGTCCTGCTTGCGGATGCGCCCGCCGACCCCGGTCCCGGTGACGGACTCTAGGTCCACGGCGTGCTCGGCGGCGAGCTTGCGGACCAGCGGGGTGACGTACGGGGCGTCGCCTGCGCTGGGCAGCGGTGTGGGCGGCGGGTACTCCTCGGCCTCGGCGGCCGGGGGAGCCGCGGAGCCCGCAGAAGCCGCAGGGGCCGACTCGTCCGGAGACGGCTGGCCCTGCGCGGGCACCTGGGCGGCCGGGGCCGCGTCGGCCGGCGCGGCGTCAGCCGCCTGGGCCTGCTGGCCGTAAGCAGCCGGCTGGCCGTAGGGCCGGGACGACTGCGGCTGGCCGTACGCGGGCGGCGGCGCGTAGGCGGGAGCCGGGGGCCCGGACGAGCCCGGATACCCCGCCGAGGCGGCGGGGGACTGCGCGGGCGGCGCGTAGTTGGGCTGCGATCCCTGCGATCTCCAGCCGTCCGAGCTGGCCGGAGCCTGCTCCCCCTGGGCAGCCGCCGGCTGGGCGGCCGCCGGCTGGGCGACCTCGGGCTGGGCGGGCTCGGGCTGGGCGGGCTCGGGCTGAGCCGCCGCGAGCTGGGGAGGCTCGGACTGGGCGGGCTCGGAAGCCTCGGCCGGCGCGGCGCTGGCGGAGTCGTCCGCCGCGGGCGCCGCGTCGCCGGACGCGCCGTCGTCGATGACGGCGAGCTCCGCGCCCACCGCGACCGTCTCGTCCTCGTCGACCGCGATGCCGCGCAGTATGCCGGACGCGGGGGAGGGGATCTCGGTGTCCACCTTGTCCGTCGACACCTCGAGCAGCGGCTCATCCACCTCTACGCGCTCGCCTTCCTTCTTCAGCCAGCGCGTGACGGTGCCCTCGGTGACGCTCTCACCGAGCTGCGGCATGGATACGGAGACCGACATGACTCCCGTGACTCCTAGGCGTGTACGTGCAGGGGCTTGCCGGCCAGCGCGAGATGCGCCTCGCCGATCGCCTCCGACTGGGTGGGATGGGGGTGGATGAGCTGGGCCACGTCCGAGGGCTCGGCGTCCCAGTTGTAGATCAGCTGGGCCTCGGCGATGAGCTCGCTGACGCGGCTGCCGACGATGTGCACGCCGATCACGCGGCCGGGGCGGTCCTCTTCGGAGAGCGCGATGACCTTCACCGCGCCCTGGGTCTGCAAGATCACGCTCCGGCCGTTGCCGCCGAGGTTGTAGTTGAACTCGACCGTCTTCAGGCCGCGCTCGGTCGCCTGCGTGGAGGTGAGGCCGACCGATGCCACCTCCGGGTCGCTGTAGGTTATCCGCGGCACGCCGTCGTAGTCGATCGGGGTGACGGGGAGCCCGCCGATCCGCTCCGCGACCATGATCCCCTCGGCGAACCCGACGTGCGCGAGCTGCGGGGTGCTGATCAGGTCGCCGACCGCGGAGACCGACGGGAGGCTCGTCCGGCAGAGCCCGTCCACCTTGACGAAGCCGCGCTCCATAGCCACCCCGGCTTCGGAGTAGCCGAGGTCCGCGGAGACCGGGCCGCGGCCGACCGCGACCAGCAGCAGGTCGGCGTCGAGCGTCTTGCCGCCCTCGAGCGTGACCGTAACCCCGGTATCGGTGTGCTTGACCGACTCGAACTTCGCGCGGAGCTCGAACTTGATGCCGCGGCGCCGGAACGCCCGCTGCAGCAGTTTTGCGCTCGTTTCGTCCTCCAGCGGAAGCAGCTGGGGGAGCATCTCGACGATCGTCACCTCGGCCCCGAAGGACCGCCACACGCTGGCGAACTCGACGCCGATCACGCCGCCGCCGAGAATGACCACAGAACCGGGCACCCGGTCCAGCACCAGCGCGTGGTCCGAGGTGATCACCCGCTCGCCATCGATCTCCAGGCCGGGCAGGCTCTTCGGCTCCGAACCGGTCGCCAGCACCACGTACTCGGCCTCGTAGACGGTGTCGCCGACCCGGACGCTGGTCGGCGACTCCAGCCGCCCCGGCCCCTCGATGGTGTCGATCTTCCGGCTCGCGATCGTGGACTGCAGGCCCTTCCAGAGCCGGTCCACCACGCCGTTCTTGTAGGAAAGCACGCCCGGGACGTCGATGCCCTCGAAGGTGGTCTTGACGCCGACCGACGCGCTGTCCCTGGCGTGGTCCGCGATCTCGGCGGCGTGCAGCAGCGCCTTGGTCGGGATGCAGCCGCGGTGCAGGCAGGTCCCCCCGACCCTGTCCTTCTCGATCAGCGCCACGCGCTTGCCGAGTTCAGCCGCGCGCAGCGCGCAGGCGTACCCGCCGCTGCCACCGCCGAGCACGACGATGTCGTAGCTGCCGATGCCTTCTGCCACCCCTCAAGCCTCCTTCATGAGCCAGTCAGCCCTTGCTGGCCTACCCAGTCTTCATCATTTCACTTGCCGTCAGCCGGGCTGCCGGCAAGCTTGCCCTCCGCCACGTCGGTCGCGATCTGCACCAGCGTCCTGACCGCCGCCCCCGTGCCGCCCTTGGCGATGTAGCCGTACGGGCCGCCGTCGTTGTAGGCGGGGCCGGCGATGTCCAGGTGAGCCCAGCGGACCCCGGCCGGCACGAACTCGCGCAGGAACAGCCCGGCGACGAGCATGCCACCGCTGCGGTCACCCGACACGTTCGCGATGTCCGCGACGGTCGAATCGAGCCCCTTGCGGAGATCCTCAGGCAGCGGCATCGGCCACATGGCCTCGCCGGCCCGCCTGGCCGCGTCCGCGATCTCCGCGGCTAGAGAATCATCGCTGGCCATCACCCCGGCTGTACGGTTGCCGAGCGCCACCGTTTGCGCCCCTGTCAGTGTAGCCACGTCGATGAGCAAGCTGGGCCCGTCGGCTTCGGAGCGGGCCAGCGCGTCCGCTAGCACCAGGCGTCCCTCGGCGTCGGTGTTCAGCACCTCCACCGTCTTGCCGCCGTAGATCGCGATGACGTCCGACGGCCGCTGCGCCCCGCCGCCCGGCATGTTCTCGGCCAGCGAGAGGTAGCCGACCACGTTCACGGCCGGGCCGAGCTCGGCGATCGCCTGCACCGCTGCCAGCACCGCGGCGGCGCCGCTCATGTCCGCCTTCATAGTCTCCATCGCCTTCGGCGGCTTGAGCGACAGCCCGCCCGAGTCGAAGGTGATGCCCTTGCCCGCGAACACCACGGTGCCGGCGGCATCGGGGTGGGTGTATTCGAGCCGAACGAGCCGGGGCGGGTGCACCGAGCCCATGCCCACCGCGAGGATGCCGCCGAAGCCCTCCTTGGCCAGTTCGTTCTCGTCGAGTACCTGCACGCCCAGGCCGTGCGCCGCGGCCGCCTGCTCGGCCACCGCGGCCAGGTCCGCGGGCACCATGTCGGCGGGGGAGGTGTTCACCAGGTCGCGGACGAGCGTCATCGCCCCGGCGAGGACCCGGGCCCGGCCAGCCGCGTCGTCGTGCGCGGTGTGGACGGTCAGCTCGACGTCGGCGGGCGCGCCAGAGGCCGTGCGGTACTTCCTGAAGGCGTACCCGCCGAGCAGCCCGCCGAGCGCCACCGCCTCGGCCTCGTCCGGCTCACCCGCGGGAAGCGCGACGGCGACCCGCTTGGCCCGCCCCGAGGCGGAAGCGGTCAGATCGCGGGCAGCGGCACCGGCGGCGCGGCGCAGCCGCTCCAGGTAGGCCTGGCGCTCGGCAGCCGAACCGGCCGCGCCAGGCTCCGGGCCCAGGCCCACGGCCACGATGACCTGGGCCGCCAGCTGGCCGCCCGTCGGGATCTTGGTGAGTTCCTCGGCCTTGCCCGTGGCGCCAAGCGCGGTGAGCGCGGCCGTCAGGTCGATTTCATCGGTATTCAGCGTGAGCACCGGGCCGTCCTGGCCCTGGAACACGCCGATGACGAGGGCGTCCGCTTCGGTTGTCGTCGGCGCTGACTGGCTGGTAAGCAAAGTGACCGTCATCCTGCTGATCGTAGGGCATCGGACGGTGTTCCAGCCCTGCCCTACCAGGGACTTACTTTGCCTTCCGCAAACAGCCCCGCTGCTGCGAACTAATCGCGACGTTGAGTCGTTCTGTCAGGTTGCAGCCTGTTCCCGGCCTAGGGGGAATCTGGTGAAAAAAACGGTTAAGCGCGGCCGAGTCGGAGCCCGCAGGTGTCGGCGAACTACCTGATGGCCGCCGCCGCGTCACGGCGGACCGGGCGCGGCGTCCGGTGGTCGCCTCCGCGATCCTCGCCCTCGCCTTGCGCCTTCCAGTTGTCCCGCCCTGGCCACCTTTCCGGATTCACCCAATACGACGACGGCGTGTATTTCGGCAACGCCGTGCGGCTGGTCCACGGCGCAATTGCGTACCGGGATTTCGCCACGGTGCAGCCGCCCGGTCCATGCTGCTGCAACATTCCGGGCCAGCCCGGAGGAACCATCCTCGGGTACGACACGTTGCCCGGGCTAGCCTACTACTGCTTGCCTGACGGTATTCCTGCTCACCAGGGCGACGTCGGTGGCCCGGCCTGACAGGTGATGGCCGTCGGAATTGATGCAACAGTGGTTAGTTGTATGATTTAACAATCGATGCAACTGGAAGGAGACGGGGTGCGGGCGGTGCCGGGCCAGCGGTCAGCGGCTCTCCGTTTCCTCGGCGTACACCCGGGCGGCGTAGGCCTCGAGCGACTGCTCGCACTCGTCGATCGCCTTCTCGGCCGCCTGCCGTCCTTCCGCCCCGAACACATCCCGCTCGCGCACCTTGGCGAACCAGTTGCGCAGCTTGACCAGGTCGACCTCGTTCTCCTCGAGCTCGGCATAGGTGAAGTGGTTCGCCGTGTACTCCTTCTTCACCTGCTGGAGGAAGTCCTTGCAGCGGTCCACGATCTCCTCGTACTCGTCGTTCCTGGCCGCCTGGAAGGCCTTGTGCACATCGGACTCGCCCGCCAGCACCGAGCAGGACAGCAGCACGGCCGTCCCGGACATCTCGATGATCTCCCGCCTGAGCTTGCGCAGCGCGCGCTCGGTGGCCGCGCTGGCCGGCAGCGCGGCGGCCGAGTTCTGCAGGTAGATGGCGCCCAGGCTCTTGATCCGCCGCCATACGGTGGAACGCAGCCTGGTTGGCTCGGGCGGAACCCGGTAGATAAGCACCAGCCAGCCCGCGTCCTCGGTTTTCTCCGTCACGCGAACATTCAAGCACTAAGCCTGGGAGGAGCCCCGTGACCGCGCTTCCCCTCATCCTGACCGTCTTTGTCGCCTGCGCGGTGGAGGCGATCGAGGCGCTGACCATCGTGCTCGCCGCCGGCCTGACCCGCGAGTGGCGGTCCACGTTCCAGGGCACGGCCGTGGCCCTGATCGTGCTGGCCGCGATCGTGGCGGCGCTCGGCCCGACGATCACGCTGCTGCCGCTGACCGCGCTGCGACTGGTGGTCGGCGCCCTGCTGGCCATCTTCGGGCTGCAGTGGCTGCGCAAGGCCATCCTGCGCGCGACCGGGCACAAGTCGCTGCACGACGAGGCCAGTGCCTACCTGCGCGAGGTGGCGGCGGCCAAGGCCGCGGCGACCTCATCCCGGGGCCGCGTCCACGACTGGTACGCCTTCACGCTGTCGTTCAAGGGCGTCCTGCTTGAGGGGCTTGAGGTGATCTTCATCGTGATCACGTTCGGCGCCAACCAGCACAATGTGGGCGCTGCGGTGATCGGCGCGGCGGCGGCCGTGGTCGTGGTCGCGGTGACCGGGGTCCTGGTGCGGGCGCCGCTGGCCAAGGTGCCGGAGAACGCGCTGAAGTTCGCGGTGGGCATCATGCTCACCTCGTTCGGCATCTTCTGGGGCGCCGAGGGAGCGGGCGTCTCCTGGCCCGGCCACGACGCGGCCCTGCTCGTGCTGGCGCCGGTCGTAGCCCTGGTGGCGCTCGGTTACACGGTCCTGCTGCGGCGGCCGCGGGCGGTCCAGCCCGCGTCCGCGCCCACGTCCGAGGAGGTGACTAGCCCGTGAGGCGGCTCAAGTCGATCGGCGCGTTCTGGTATGACTTCGTGGTCGGCGACGACTGGCGGGTCGCGGTCGTCGTGGTCGCCGCGCTCGCGCTGACCGCGGTGCTGGTTCACGCGGCCGGCGTCAACGCCTGGTGGTTGCTGCCCGTCTGCGTCTTCGCCGCCCTCGGCTGGTCGCTGCGCTGCGCCACCCGCACGTAGCCGACGGCTCAGCCGGCGCGCTCGACCAGGCCGTGGTCGAAAGCCCGCAGTCCGCGACCTGCGGATAAATTGGCTCTTAGAGGGTGACTGTGGGTGGCGCGGTGACAGGTGTGCATGGGTCTCCGGCGCTGACGAGCTTCGTCGGCCGGGCAGCTGCAATCAACGACGTCTCCGGCTTGCTGGCTGACCGCCGGCTGGTGACGGTAACCGGGCCTGGTGGGGTGGGCAAGACCCGGCTGGCTGGTCAGGTTGCCAGGAGAACGGCAGCCCGGTTCGCCGACGGGGTGTGGATAGTGGAGCTGGCGGCGGTCAGGGAGCCGGAGCGGGTGCCGTCAGCGGTAGCCGCGCAGCTGGGCATACCCGAGCGGCCCGGGGGGCCGGTGGTGGATTCGCTGACGGCCGTCTTGGCCCGCCAGCAGCTGCTGCTGGTACTGGATAACTGCGAGCACGTGATCGAGGCCGTGGCGGAATTGTGCGGGACTCTGCTGGTGGCCGCGGATGACGTGCGTGTCCTGGCGACGAGCCGGGAACCGGTCGGGGTGTCCGGAGAGACCCGTTACCGGCTGCCGCCGCTGGCGCTGCCCGGACCGGGCGATGAGGCCGCCGGGTCTGATGCCGTGGCCCTGTTCGTCGACCGGGCCCGCCTGGTTGACCCGCATTTCACCCTGAGCGCCGAGACCGGCCCGGTAGTGGCCCGGCTGGTGCAGCGGCTGGAGGGAATGCCGCTGGCGATCGAGCTGGCCGCGGCGCGGGTGGAGGCACTCGGCGTGACGCAGCTGCTAGACCGCCTGGATGACCGGTTCAGCTTGCTCATCGGGGCTGACCGGCTGGCCGCCGCCCGGCACCGGTCACTGGCGGCTGCCGTTGACTGGAGCTACCAGTTGCTCAGCGAGGCCGAGCAGCGGACCTTCCGCCAGGTTTCTGTGTTCCCGGCGCCGTTCACGCTGGAGGGCGCCGAGACGGTAGCGGGAGTCGCCGCCGGAGCGGTGGTCCTGCGCCTGGTGGACTGCTCGCTGCTGGCCGCGCCACTGGCGGGATCGGATGGGCGGCCCCGCTACCTGATGCTGGACACGCTGCGTGCCTACGGGACTGACCGGCTGGCCGATTCCGGGGAGCTCGCCGGGGCGGCCGCCGCGCTCGCGCGGCACGCTCTGCAGGTGACCGAGCGGGCGGCCGCCGGATTGCGGACCAGTGCCGGGGAACCGGACGCCGCGCGCTGGCTGGACGCCGAGGACGCCAGCACCCGCCAGGCCCTGGCCTGGGCGCTGGAGCACGAGCCGGACACCGCGCTGCGCCTGGTGATCGCCCTTTCGCCCTGGTGGAAGCTGCGAGGACACCTGGGGACGGGGTACGCGCTGCTGCGAGCCGCCGCGGGGCACGCCGCACCGGCCAGCGACGCATGGTGCGCCGTGCGGTACTGGCTTGGCCAGGCCGCTCACGCCGCCGGTGATTTCGCTGGTGCAGTGGAGTATTACACCGCGGTCCGTGACGCAGTGGCGGACTGGGAGCCTCCGCCCGTGCTGGTTGACGCACTGGCCGGCCGGTCGGTGGCGCTGGTGAACATCAACCGTGTCGGCGACGGGATCGAGGACGCCCGCCGGGCCGTGGCCCTGGCGCGGGACATGGGGTACCTGGCCGGTGAGGCACTGGCGTCGCAGAACCTCAGCCTCGGCCTGTACTACGCGGGTGACCTGGATGACGCTGTGGCCTGGGCGCGGCAGGCAAAGCGGATCGACCAGGCGGCCATTCCCGGCTGGATCGCCCGGCGCGGTACCAATTTTCTCGTGCTGGTCCTGCTCGAATCCGGCGACGTGACCGCCGCCTGGCAGCACGGCGCTGACGGACTGGCCCAGGCCCAGCGGGCTGGCGACCTGCGCGGTGAGGCATCCTTCCTGGGTCTGATGGCGATCATGGACCAGCGCGCGGGCCGCATCCGGGAGGCGGGTGCGCGGCTGCGGGAATCCCTCGAGATCGCCGCCCGGATGGGGGATCCGCTCTACCTGCTTAACTGCCTGGACAGCTGCGGTCACTTGTGCGCCGCCACGTACCGCTGGGCCGAAGCGGTCACCGTGTGGGCGGCCCTTGACGCCCAGACCAAGGATCACGGCTTCACCGACGTGCCCCAGGACGAGCAACGCCGCCAGGCACCTCTGCGGGCGGCCAGGCAGGCGCTAGGGCCCGTCAATGTGAGCGCCGCCGAGGAGCGCGGCAGGGCGATGACTGCCGCCACGGCGACAGAGTTCGCCATCATGCTCACCGCGGTCCAGCCGCCGGAGTCGCCGGGAGCGGCGCAACTGAGCCCGCGCGAGCGGGAACTGGTCATGCTCGTCGCCCAGGGACGCACGAATGCCCAGATCGCCAGCCAGCTCTACATCAGCGTGCGGACCGTCGGCTCCCACCTGGACCGGATCCGCGACAAAACCGGATGCCGGAGGCGTGCCGACCTGACCCGGCTGGCCCTTGAGGCAGGCCTGGTCTAGCTGGCCGGGGCCGTCGCCGGGCCGATCACAGCGGCTGTGGGGCGTTCGACCCCGTGGCCGGCCTGCCGGAAGATGGGGTCATCTGGCCTCTGCCGGGCAGATCGTGCCGTCAGGCAGCCTGTCAACCGACGGCCGGATTCCCCGGCCGCGATCGTCGCGGACAGGAGAAAGTCATGTTCACAACCCGAGCTCGCCAGGGAACGCGCCCGCTGCTGGCAGCGCGCAACGCCGGCGCGCGCCTGCGTCGTTCCGTCGCCGTGCTGGCCGCCCTCATCGTCGCCCTGGTGGTTTCCGCCGCTACCGTCCCCGCCGCCTTCGCGGTGATACCGGACCCGGGGGGCGCAGGCGGCTCCGCTGGCGTCGCGCCGGTGCCCGCGCACAGCGTCCGCGTGGTCGTCACAGGTGGCATGGCGGCCTGGCAGGTCACCTTGATCGCCCTGGGAGCCGCTCTGCTAGCTGCCGTCGCTGCCGTACTCCTTTACCGGGTCCTGGCCGTTCGCAAGGCGGCCTCCGCCACCGCCGCCTGACGTGTGCTGGTCTTCGTGCCCGGCGGCGTCCCCGGTCCCGGCTAATTGAGAAAGCGGGTCTCGAGCCGGGTCTCGGTGACGCCGGGTTCCAGCCGGTACGCGCTCGCTCCCGGCCGGTCCGCGATCAACTCGGTCAGCGCGTCGTCGGTGAAGTGCGCCGCGGCGCCGTCGTCGCACGCGATGCCCGCCGCCAGCGTCCCGTCAGCGATCAGCCGGTGGTACAGCGGCCGCCGCCCGGGCTCGGAGTCGTAGTGCGGGCAGTAGCTCCCGGCCAGCAGCCCGAGGCCGTCGGTGAACGCGCGCAGCTCAGGGCCGAACGAATCCGTGGTTCCCCCGTCGAACCAGCAGATGCCCCCGGCGCTCGACCCGGCCAGCACGATGCCCGCCTGCCACGCCTTGCGCAGGATCCGGTCCAGGCCGTGTACCCGCCACACCGCCACCATGTTCGCCACGCTGCCGCCGCCGACGAAGATCGCGTCCTGGGACAGGAGCAGGTCCTCGGGGTCGGCCACGTTCGGCATCGGGAACAGGGCCAGATGACTGAGCCGGGCCTGCCGCCCGGCGAAGCGGTCGTACATGTGCAGCGCCCACCGCGGGTCGTCGCCGTTCGCGGTGTTCAGCACGCAGATCCGCGGCTCCGGCCGGCCGGTGAGCCGCAGCGCGTAGTCCATGTGCACGGGTAGCTGGCCGTCGGGGACGAGCATGCCGCCGCCGATCGCGATTACGTGCCGTCGCCCGTCCGCTGCCATGCTGGCACGCTAGCTGCGTTACAGGCTGCGAGCAAACCGGTGCCCGTTTTACACCGTAGGTAGCTAAATAGCCGCAGTTTGAATACTTTTTTGACCGAACGGGCTGGCTGCTGAGCATCCCGTCCGGCCAGCTTGTCCCGGTCACAGCTTCGTGACTATGAACTTCGAAACGAGATGTATCAGGGGTGACGCGCGCTGCTCCATCCGGTAATGCCGGGGCAGACCTGGTCGCATCGCCACAAGGGGAATCCGATGACCGTTACCGCCATTCCGGCCGTGACCGGACGGCCAAGGCTGGCCCCGTACACCGCGGCCAACGGGGATATGATCCTGCCCGGCTGCTATGGCGTCAGCCGTGGCCAGGCCATCACCGGCGACCTGATCAGGCACGCGACCGGTCTGCGGCCTGGTCACGCCTTCATCTACATCGGCAACGGGCGGATCGTCGAGGTCGCGCCGCCGGCCGTACGGATCGCGCCGGCCGCCTCACACCGGGACGCGGTGTGGAACGCGCAGTGCTCGCTGACCGCGGCCCAGCGCCAGAGGATCTGCGTCCGGGCACATGCCCTGGTCGGGCGCCCGTACGAGTATCCGGCGTACACCGGCTTCGCGCTGAAGGTGCTCAAGCCGCGGGACGGCGCCGAGCTCGATCCGGTCTTCAAGGCGGATCACTGGCAGGTCTGCTCAGCGCTGGTCGCCGACTGCTACGCGTACGCGGGCATCCGGCTGGAGCCGGGCCTACGCGATCTCAACCTGGCTGGCGCGGCAGGCCTGGATACCTGGGTCGCCCAATCGGCCTGACGCCGCCCGGCGCAGCCGGGTCCTGATGTCGTCGGGCGGGCGCACGCCCGCCACTATACGGTCCACGTTCCGCTCCCTACGATGTTGCCGTGTGCACGGATGACAGTCCGGCCAGCCTGGCCGCCGCCGCGGTACGGCACGACGTCGAGCCGGCCATCGAGATCGACCTGGAACCGGTGGACTCGGTGACCGTTGTCACCCTGATGGACAACGTCACCGACAACCTGATGGCCGACCACGGGCCGGCGCGGCGGGCGGATCCCACGCGAAGTCCGCGGCGCCCGCTGGCGATGATGGCCGACGGGCAGGTGCCTGACTCGCTGATCGCCGAGCACGGATTCTCGGTGCTGGTCACGGTGACCAAGGCCGGGCGCGAGCACAGGTTCCTGTTCGACGCGGGCACCAGTCCGGACGGCGTCACCGAGAACATGCGCCGCCTGGACATCGACCCGTACTCGATCGAGGTCATCGTGTGCAGCCACGGTCACTTCGATCACACCACCGGGATCGACGGGCTGATCCGCGCCGTCGGCCGGCTCAACCTGCCCGTGCTGATCCACCCGCACTTCTGGCGGCAGCGGCGCCTGCAGTTGCCCGGCCGGGAGCCGCGTGAGCTCCCTACCACGAGCCGGGCCGCCCTGGTCGGGGCGGGCTTCGACATCATCGAGGAACGCCAGCCCAGTTTCTTGTTCGGCCGATCGGTGCTGATCACCGGCGAGGTCGCCAGGACCACCGGGTACGAGCCGGGATTCCCGCCGCAGCAGGCCTGGCTCGACGGGCGCTGGCAGCCCGACCCGCTCGTCCTCGACGACCAGGCGCTCATCGTCAACGTCCGCGACCGGGGCCTGGTCGTGATCACCGGCTGTGGCCACGCGGGCGTGGTTAACATCGCCAGGTACGCCCAGCGGCTGACCGGCGGCCGGCCGCTCTACGCCCTGCTGGGCGGCTTCCACCTGGGCGGCCCGCTGTTCGAGCCGCTGATCCCGCGGGTGCTCGACGACCTGGCCCAGCTGAATCCCGGCGCGCTGGTACCCGCGCACTGCACTGGCTGGCGCGCGCAGCACGCCATGTCGGCCCGGTTCCCCGCCGCCTACGTCCCCAACGCGGTCGGCACTAGCTTCCTGCTGTGACGGTGATGCGCCCCCAGGTCAGCTCGGCCGCCACCGGCAGGTCGAGCGCGCCGTCTGCGGCATACGGCCGCACCAGGTCCCCGACCGCCCGGTCGAACGCGGCGGCCTCACCGGCGGTCATCAGTTCCCTGGCCAGGCTGGCGGTGGAGTGGAAGTGCTCGACGTAGTCCGCCACGGGCTGGCGGAACAGCGTCGGCGCGGTAGCCACCCGTCCCGCCATTTCCAGCAGCCCGGCCGCGCACAGCGCGTCGACCAGGGAGAAGGCCGGATCGTAGCCGCGGTTGCGGGAGTGGCGGATGATGACCTCGGTCAGGTCCGCGCGCCAGGGCAGGTCCCGGTGACCATGCTCGACGATGGCCAGGAACGCGTGCGGCGTCATGGCCGCCGCCAGCCGGGTCAGCGTCGGCCGCCAGGACATCCAGTGCAGGCTGGCTCCCGCGGTCACCAGGGCGTACGGCCCGTCGAGCGGGGCGGTCTCGACGGCGCCGACGATCCAGCGCAGGTTCGGCCGCACGCCGCCGGGTCGCCGGCGTCCGGCCCGCACCATGGCCGGTGATATGTCCACCGCGTCGACGTGGTCCGCCCGGCCGGCCATCGGACGGGCGAGCGCCCCTTCGCCGGCTCCGATGTCAAGCACGCGGCGCGGCCGGTCGGTGATGATCCGTTCCAGGATGTCGAATACCTCGGCCGGATACGGCGGCCGGTGCCGGTACGCTCCGGCCACCCCCGGGTGCCGGAACGTCGCGGCGAGCTCATCCCGCTCCGGCTGTTCCTCGCCCACCAGTCACCTCGCTAACGACGGCGGAACTGTGACGTGCGCGGCTGGTGCCCGATCTCGCTGGCTAGGCAGCGGTACACGTGCGAGCCGCTGTCAAAGGCAATCTCCGACGGCGGCAGGACCGCGATGTCCCAGTCCGGGGCCGGGAGGTGCCGCGCCTGACCCTGCCGGGACGCGAGCATCACCGCCTGGGAGCAGACCTTGCGCACGGCCGGATCGGCGGCCACTGCCGGCTGGTCGAAGGTCCGCACCTCGGCGGGCAGGATGGCGATCGCGAACGTTTCCCAGTAGTGCGGCCGGTCGCAGTCGACGGATTCGGCGCTCGCGCTGCCGGAGATAATCGTGATCCCGCCGAAGCATTCCGGGGACGCCGGGCACCGCGCCCTGGTGATGCGGAGCGCGGCTGCCGGGCAGCCCGCGGTCTTGGTCAGGATCCCGAACACGCCCGCGGCGCCGGCCGGGGCACGCGGCCCGGTCGCGGCGGTGCTGGTCCCGGCGATGGCGGTCGCGGCGGCCCCGGCCGTGGCGGCCCCGGCCGTGGCGGCCCCGGCCGCCGGGCCGCTTCCGTGCGGCAGGGACCGCGCGCCGATGAGCAGGGCGGCGGCGATGATCACGACGAGCCCGGCGGCCAGCGCGAGATGCCGCGCGGGCAGCCGGGGCCTTGTCTTTCCCGCGCCGTCCGGACCGCCCGCCTGTGGCGCGCTCATCTGGCTGGCATAGCCGGCCGCCGGGGGCGCGTTCACCTGGCCGGGGTACCCGGTCGGCCCGGCGGCGGCGTATTGGCGCGGGTCGGCGAGCGCGTCCCGCAGTGCCACCGCGCTTTGCGGGCGTGCCGCCGGGTCGGGCGAGAGGCCAGCGCGCAGCAGCGCCATCAGCTCGGGTGGCGCACCGGGGAGGGCCTCGACCGGCCGGTCGTGCAGCGTCATGATCGTCGCGAGGCTGGGCTGCTTCCCGTCGGCCGCGAAGCGCGGTGGCCGTCCGGCTAGCAAGGTGTACAGGGTGGCCACGAGCGAAAAGATGTCGGCCAGGACGGTCGGTTCCTCGCCCCGGAACGTCTCCGGCGAGGAGTAAGCCGGGGTGAGCGCCTCACGGGAGACCGTCTGCTCGCCGCGCGCCGAGATGATCGAGGCGAGCCCGAAGTCGGAGAGCCCGACCATGCCGAACCGGTTGACCAGTATGTTCGCCGGCTTGATGTCGCGGTGCAGCACGCCAGAGGCGTGCGCCGCGGCGAGCGCGTCGGCCAGCCTGGTGCCGATGTCGCGCACCTGCGGGGCCGGCATCGGCCCGTTCCTGCGCAGCACGTCGTTCAGCGAGCCGGCCGGGCACAGCTCCATCACCAGGTACGGCCGCCCGTCGTCGAGCGTGCCCGCGTCGTAGACGTCAATGACATGCGGGTGACCGGACAGTCGCCCGGCCGCCGTCACCTCGCGGAGAAACCGGCGGCGGTCGCGCTCGGTGAGCAGCGCCCGGTTGTCCACCTTGACCGCGACTTCCCGGCCGACCGCCAGCTGCCAGCACCGGTACACGGTGGCGAAGCCGCCCGCGCCGAGGACGCCGCCGACCCTATGCCCGGGAATGTCCGGTGCCGTGACCACGATCGGTTAGCCTAGCCGTCACCAGGCGAACCGGCGTGATCATGGCCAGGTTCGCGTCGGCGGCTAGAGCTCGTCCTGGCTGGCGGGGGAATCCTGGCCGAAAAACTTGGCGTCTTCCTCCACCGCGGCGATGTCCGCGGCCGCCGCCTTCTCGACCGGCTCGAAGTCGGGGTCCTCGTACCGGTACTTGATCAGGCTGTTCGGTTCATCGTCAGGGACGTCCGGGGACCGCCGAGAGCGGAACCAGGAAAGGATGCCCATGAGGGTGAGCGTACGGCACCGGTGAGCCGCCGTCACCCCGGGCCGTTCGGAGTATTCAGGGGGAGGGGCTGGAATCTGATGAGGAGACTGGCGTCTGGCGGGTCATGCCTGGCCGTCATCCCGGCGCCGAATTCATCCCGGACAATTGACCGGCACGGAAATTGCCGGAACCAGGAATCCCCACCGCAAGGACCGGTACTCCGGGTCCACCCGGCGGAATCAAGATCATCAACTGGGCCGCACCGGGTTGCGGTCAGCGTACCTGCGTGCATTCCCGGCCTGCTCCGGCCCGGTATGTGTCATGTTCACGCGGGGTCGCGACGCAAACGACCCCGCCAGGGCCGGCGGACAATCGTGGCCTTTATCCAGATCGGGCCGGTGGATATTGCCGGCAATATGTCCCGTATGCCCGCCGGCGTGCCCGGTCCCTGGTTCGGCCCTTCGATCGGCTGCGGAGCCACGGACCACGAACTAATTCGCGGCCGGAAGCATCGATTCGCCTGCCGGGCCGGTTTGATGCCGCGGGCCTGCTGCATCAGCCACCGGATGTCTTCTGGATCTATGAGAAAGGTCACCGTTAACCGCCGGAAATGGCGCATCGCCGGCAAGCGTGAATAAGGTCCGGCCGGCCGCGACCCGGCGGTCGGCGGCCACCGCGGTACGCAGGGAGATGCGGCGGGCCCGGATCCTGCTCAGGGCCTGGCCACCGTGGGTCTAGTGGATATCGGCTGGTCAGGAGGTCGGCGTTCCGACGGGCCGCGCCACCCCGACGCCGTGCGGAACGAGGAGTAATGTCGCGGGACATACTGGTGCGGTGGCCGCGCTGCCCCGCTTCGTCGTCCAGTTGCACGACGCGACGACGCTGCACTTCGACTTCCGCCTGCAGGCAGGCGAGGTACTGCGCTCGTGGGCGGTACCCAAAGGGCCGTCGCTCGACCCGGCCGCCCGGCGGCTGGCCGTGCCGGTGGAGGACCATTCCATGGAGGCGGGTGAGTTCGAGGGCGTACACGACGGCCAGTCGCGCGGCAGCGGCGCGGTGATCATCTGGGACGAGGGGACCGCCGAGATGGTCAGGGACGAGCCCGGGCACGTCTCGTTCGTCCTGCACGGCCGCAAGCTATCCGGAGGCTTCGCGCTGACCAGGACCGGCGAGCGGCGCTGGGTTCTGGTCAAGGTCCGCGACGAGGCCGCGCGTCCGGGGTCGGACATCGTGACGGAACAGCCGGGCAGCGTGCGGAGCGGCCGCACCTGGCAGGAACTGCTGCGCCGTTAGCAAGCCCTGAGGTAAGCCCGGCGAATGGCGCCGGGGGTGAGCACGGGCACCACTGGTGGTTTGCGTGGTTATCCGGACCTTCAGGCCCGTGGAAACGTTAGCAGAGAGGAATGGGCATGACCGGCCAGGCCGATAGTGAACACCACATGAACATGGCCAGCCGCTGGTTCACCGAGGGTGGACGGGGAATATCGCGCTAGGAGATGACATCTTCAGCGAGAACGTCCCGACCAATGGAGTCACCGTGGGGTGGCCGGACCTAAACGTAGGATACAAGAACGGCTGGACGGGTTTCCTGGTCTTTCTACCACGATCGTGGATATGTTCGCGGCACACGACAAAATCGTTACACAGCTTGTTTGGCGCGGAAGGCATACCGGACCATATGGGGACACCGAGGCCACCGGGAAGCGGGTTGAGATCGCGGACTTTGCCGTTCGGCGCTTCGGCTATGGCGAAGTAGCTGAAATCTCAACTATCCAGGATCAGTTCGTGCTGCTAAAGCAGATCCGATACCTCCCCGACGAGGTCCGCGCGGCGTAGCCGACCCGGCGATCGGCGGCCACCAGGTGCTCATGGTGGCCCGCACCTGCGACGGAGGGTACCGCACTCCGATCCCGGCGCGTCCGCCGTAGCGCTGTGCCGTCCGCTGCGCGGCGCAGCCCGGGGCTATGGCCGCGAACCGCATCAATACGTCGCACCTCCCTATTCCCATGGCGAGAGAATCCTCCGGAGCTGAGAGGACCCTGAGAGAGTTCGGCTCAGTGAAACGCGACGGTGATGCACGTGCATCACGGTTAAGGCGTAATGTGACGCCCGCCTGGTGCAGGCTGCTAACCAGGCTTGTTCTGGCGGGCTTAAGCCAAGACGGATGGGCAATGCGAACGTGGCCGCGTGCGCGGCTCGTTTCGGCGGCGGCCGGCAAACGATTTCACATGTTAGCGGAGTCCGGCCTGGTTCGCCTCCGCTACCTGCTTTAGGTGTGCACGCGCGCACCGTTGGTGACTTCTTCCGCGGCCGGTCAGTTCATCGGGAAGGCGGCGGCCGGCGTGCCGCCAACGACTTTCAATGGAAATGGGGGGCTGCTGCGCCCTTATCGGGTGATGATCGTCTACGCTTATGCACTATTCAACGAGTGGAACGGAGTACACGTGGCTCAGAAGATACAAACCCTGTTCATCGATGACATCGATGGTAGTGAGGCAGAGGGTACCGTCCGCTTTGCGCTTGATGGTGCCGAGTACGAGATCGACCTGAACGCCAAGAACGCCGAGGCGCTTCGCAAGGCGCTGTCTCGATATGTCGAGGCCGCGCGGCGGAGCAGCGGCGGCGCGGCGCGCCGGCCCGCACGGTCCGGACGCCGGGCGGCGGCCAGCGGACTGAACACCACGGAAGTCCGTGAATGGGCCAAGGCGCAGGGTATCGACGTTAAGGACCGCGGCCGGGTACCGGCCGAGCTGGTCGTCAGGTTCCGGGCGGCAACAGGGAATTAGTGCGGCGGCGCGGTTCGTGCGGCGGCTCATGATCGGATGAGAGGCCCATGTGCGCAGAAGCACTAACCGGGGGGGTCTCTCCGCAGGTTTGCTTGCTCGTGACTTCGGTACCACAGTTTTCCCCGGGGTGCTGTGTCCTTCTGTGAGCGCAATGCCATAGCAGGGCACAGAACTCCAGCGATCCGGGTTGTTCCCCCGGACGCGACTTTCCGGAAGGCGGGTCCCCGCGGACCCGCCTTCCGTTTTGTCATGCCCGCCTGTCCGCTGATCAGCGGGAAAGGGCTCCCGCGAGTGCCGCCATGACCTGGGGCCAGGCACGGCTCTCCGGGTCGATGAGGTCGAAATGACCGGCGCCGGGAATCTCAACCAGCCTGCCCGCGTGAAACGCCCGGCTCATTCCGGCCGGCACCTGCTCGTCGGCGGTGCCGTGCACCAGCGTGACAGGCACGGGCGGTGGCGGGAGCGCCGCCGGATCGGCGACGGCGTAGCGTTCGGGGACCTCGTCCGGCCCTCCGCCCATCAGGTTCCTGACCGCACCCCCGCCCAGGTTCCACTCGGCGCACAGCCGCAGCGAGGCGCAGCCCGCCAGGGAAACTACGTGGGTGGCGGGGCATGGCCCGCGCCACTGCGACCCGGCCCCGGACAGCGGCAGGCCGGAACGGGCCGCGGCCCACAGCGCGAGGTGACCGCCCGCCGAATGGCCCGCCCAGGTTACCGTGCTGGTATCGGCGCCGTACGCCCTGGCGATGCCGGCCACCTGATCGGCGGCCAGCGCGATATCCCCGAACGTGCCCGCCCAGCCCTCTTCGGCCATGCCGGCCCGGCGGTACTCCGGCACCGCGACCGTATATCCGGCCGCCGCGAGGGCGTCACCCATCGGGCCCAGGTGCGTCCGGTCGTAGGCGGGCCGCCAGAACCCGCCGTGGATGAGTACGATCAGCGGCGCCGTGTGGTCCGGGGCCGCCTGGGAGAACCTGAGGTCCACGACGTGCTCGGGCCGCGGGCCGTACGGCAGGGTCAGGTCGGGTGGCGGGGCAGGCCGGTCCAGGACGCCGGTCACCGGCTCATCCGGTCAGCTGCGGGGTCGCGCGGCTGACGATGGCCGCGGTGCCGACGCCAGAGGGGAGCGTGCCGAAGGCGTGCCCCCAGGATCCCGGCCCGCCGTCGTCGGTCAGCCGGGACGCGGCGAACGCGTCGGCCACGGCGGGGTCGCCGTACCGGACCAGCAGCGCGCCCTGGAGAACGAGGGCCATCGCCTCGGCCAGGTGGCGGGCGCGGGCCTCGGACGGGTCGCTCACTTCCTTGCGCAGCCGGGCCACCGCCTGGTCCAGCCGGCCGTCCGCCCCGGCCGCCTGGTCGAGTTCGGCGAAGAACGCCTCGGCCGATTCTGGCCGCCTGGTCAGGGCGCGCAGCGCGTCGAGCGCGGCGACGTTACCCGATCCCTCCCAGATCGACGCCAGCGGGGCCTCGCGGTACAGCCGCGGCAGCCCCGATTCCTCGACGTAGCCGTTGCCGCCCAGGCATTCGAGCGCCTCGGCGGCGTGCGCCGGGGCACGCTTGCACACCCAGTACTTGGTTGCCGCCAGCGCCAGGCGGCGGAACGCGGCCTCCTGCGCGTCGCCGCCGGCCGCCCGGTCGGTCGCCCCGGCCAGCCGGAACGCCGCTAGCGTGGTCGCCTCCGACTCGATCGCGAGGTCGGCCAGCACGGCCGCCATCAGCGGCTGGCCGGCCAGCTTACGGCCGAAGGCCGTCCGGTGGGCGGCATGGTGCGCGGCCATGGTCAGGCCGGCCCGCATCCCGGTCGCGGTGCCCAGCACGCAGTCGAGCCTGGTCATGTTCACCATCTCGATGATGGTGCGGATACCACGGCCCTCCTCGCCGACCAGCCAGGCCAGGGCGTCGTCGTACTCGACCTCGGCCGACGCGTTGGACCTGTTGCCGAGCTTGTCCTTGAGCCGCTGCAGGCGCATGCCGTTCCTGGTCCCGTCCGGCCGGACCCGGGGCAGCAGGAAGCACGACAGCCCGCCGGGCGCCTGGGCGAGCACCATGAACACGTCGCCCATCGGCGCCGAGGTGAACCACTTGTGGCCGGTCAGCAGGTACTCTCCATCCCCCTGCACCGGGACCGCGCGGGTGGTGTTCGCCCGGACGTCAGAGCCGCCCTGCTTCTCGGTCATCGACATGCCCGCGAGCAGGCCGCGCTTGGTCTCGGGCGCCCGCAAGCCGAAATCGTACTCGGGGGCCGCGAGCAGCGGCTCGAAGCGCCCCGCCAGGCCGGGCGCTTCGCGCAGCGCGGGCACGATGGCGTAGGTCATCGACACCGGGCAGCAGTGCCCGGCCTCGGCCGCGCCCCAGACGTAGAAGCCCGCGGCCCGCGCCACGTGCGCGCCAGCGCGGCCATCCCGCCACGGGGTGCCGTGCAGGCCATGCCGCACCGCGACCGTCATCAGCTCATGCCAGGCCGGGTGGAACTCCACCTCGTCGACCCGGTTCCCGAAGCGGTCGTGCGTGCGCAGCCTGGGCGGGTTCTCGTTGGCCTGGCGGCCGAGCTCCTGAGCCGGCGCCGAGCCGGCCAGGCGGCCGAGTTCGCGGACGCCGTCCTCGGCCCAGCCGGCGCCCTCGCGCCGCAGCGCGGCCAGCATGGCCGGATCGTCCGCGACGTCGTACCCCGTCAGGGCGGGAGGCTGGTTGAATACCTCGTGTGTGGGCGGCATCAGCGGCTCCTGCCTCGGATTGTTCCCGCCATTGAAACATGGCCGTGCGGGCGTCCCTGACCTACCGTTGGTAGGCACAACAGGGAAGAGGAAGGTACGGGAGGTGGGTGGCGGTGACCGCTTACCTGATCCGGCGGATCGGGACGTCCATCGTGATCCTGATCGGCATCTCGATCTTCGTCTTCATCCTGCTGCACTCGGTCTTCCCCTCGCCCGCCATCGTGGTCCTCGGGCCGAAGGCATCCCCGCCGGCCGTCGCGGTCTGGAACGCCGAGAACGGGTATAACGATCCGGTCATCGTGCAGTACTGGCACTACATGTACGCCCTGCTGCACGGCAACCTCGGATACTCGTACAAGCTGAACCAGACCGTGGCGGCGCTGTTCGGCGAGCGATGGGCGCGCAGCTTGTACCTGTCCGGCATGGGCATCCTGGTCGCCGTCCTGATCGCGATCCCGCTCGGGATCTACCAGGCGGTCAAGCGGAACACCTTCGGGGACCAGGCCGTCACCGCCTTGGCCTTCACCACCTACGCCATGCCGGACTTCCTGCTCTACCTGATCGCGATCCAGGTCTTCGCGATCAGCATCCCGATCTTCAGCTTCGAGGCCAGCCAGTCCAGCTCGATCGTCACTGTGATCGGCGACTGGCGCGAGATGGCGCTGCCCATTGCATGCATCGCCCTGCTCGTACTGGCGGGCTACTCCAGGTACATGCGGTCCTCGGCGATGGAGACCCTGGCCCAGGACTACATCAAGACGGCGCGGGCCAAGGGCCTGCCGGAGCGGCTCGTGCTGCTCCGGCACCTGCTCCGCAACGCGTGCCTGCCGATGATCACGCTGATCGGGCTGTCCATCCCGGCGCTGCTCGCGGGCAACGTCATCGCCGAGTACACCTTCAACTACCCCGGCCTCGGCCTGCTGTTCTTCGACAGCCTGGGTAACGAGGACTACCCGGTCCTCATCGCGTACACGCTGATCGGCGCGGTGCTGACCGTGGTGGGCAACCTGGTGGCCGACATCGCGCTGACCATCGCCGACCCCCGCATCCGGCTGAGCTGAGTAACCGGGCTGGGCAATTAGGCGGGCGGTCCCATGGCCGCCACCACCAGGGTCACGGTGGTCGCGATCTCGGCCAGCGCGCCCAGCACGTCACCGGTGATGCCGCCGAACCGCCGCGTCGCGTGCCGCTGCACGGCGAACGCCGCGGCCAGTCCCGCTGCCACCGCGAGCGGCAGGGTCCAGCCGAGCGTCCCGCCGGTCACCATCGCGGAGATCGCGACCGCGGTGGCCGCGGCGGCCAGCGTGGCCGCGGTGACCGCGGCCGGGACCGCCGGGCGGACCGATCCCGCGACCAGGGCGCCGAGTCCGTCCGGCCGCGCCGCGGGCACACCACGGCGGCAGGCCCAGGTCAGCGCCAGCCTGCCGGTGACCACGGCGGCGATGAGCGCCGCCGGCCCCCGACCGTGGCCGGCCGATTCGGCCTGGCTGAGCGCGGCGACCTGGAGGAGTAGCGTCAGGACGAGCGTGACCACCCCGAGCGGCCCGATGTCGGAGCGGCGCATGATGTCCAGCGCGACCGGGGCGGGCTTGCCGCTGGCCAGTCCGTCCGCCAGGTCGGCCAGCCCGTCGAGGTGGAGGCCCCGGGTGAGCAGGGCGAGCGACCCGACCGCGAGGCCGGACGCGGTCAGCGGCCCGGCCCCGAGGGGGTGATCGGCCAGGAGCAGGACGGCCGAGGCGATGACGCCGAGCAGCAGGCCCACGGCCGGCGCCCACGCCATCGCGGTGCCCGCCACTTCCCGCGGCGGCGCAGTGTGACCCCCGGGCGCGGCGTCATCCCCGGGCCGCCGCCACGGGATCACGGTGAGCAGCGTCACCGAAAGCCTCAGCCCCATTCCTCTCACAGCGAAGGAGCCTATCGGCCCAGGGGGTGAAAGACGTACTATCTTGAGGGCAGCGGGGGCGGTACGCGAACCGGATGGCGGTGGCATAGGCGTGTCAGAGTGGTGGTCGATCGAGGTCTTTGACGCGAGCGAATTGCCCGCTCGCCGGTGGAAGGACTCCTACCAGGACGACCTCACCGAGGCGGCGCTGACGAACGGCGCGATCGAGTGGGCCTGGCACGAGCATCGCTACGGGGTGGTGTTCGAGGTGCTCTTCGACTCCGACGAGCAGTGGGAGGTGTTCAGTGCGCTGCCCGCGGTCCGTTCGGCTCTCGACGGCGCGCCCGACCCGGTGAACGGCCTGATCGTCTACCGCGGCCGGGGCGGGGGATCGGGACCGAGGAAGCCCCGCAAGCCCAAGCCCGCCCCTGGCGCGAGCGCCATGGCCCTGCCCGAGCCGGCCGAAGAGCGCGTCCTTCACCTGGCCGGCGTGGCGCCGCCAGGGAGGCCCGAGGAGGCCCTGGGCAGGTTAGATTCGCTCCTGGGGGTAAAGCACACTGCCGGACAGTGCAGGATGGGGGCATGAGGGAAACGCGAGTCCTGACCGATGGCCTGCGGGCCGCGATCGAGCGCAGCGGCTACTACCCGGGCCTGGTCTCGGACGCGGTCGCCTCGGCTCTCGGGTCGGAACCAGTCACGGCCTACGTCGTTCACCACGACGCGATCTTCGATCCCGGGATGGAGGTGCGCCGGCACATGACCGTGCTCGCGCTCACCCCGACCCGGCTGGTGTACTCGCACACCGACGAGCACCCGGCCGAGGAGCCCGACAGCAGGCCGCGCGCGGAGACCAGCACGGAGGCGATCCGGTTCGCCAAGATCTCCTCGGTGGCCCTGAGCCGCGTGGTGCCCGACCCGGCGGCATACGTGCCCGGCGTCACCATGCCGTCGGAGGTCATGCTGACCATCGGCTGGAACGTCCTTTCCCACCTGGAACTCGAGCCGGCCCATTGCGGCGACGAGAACTGCGAAGCCGATCACGGCTACCTGGGCACGATCACCGCCGACGACTTCTCGCTGCGTGTCAGCCAGGCCGCCGACGGCGAGGACGCCGTGCGGCAGCTGCTGAGCTTCGCGCGGGAGCTGTCCGACGCGACCGCGGTCCGGGGCGGCTGAAGAACCGGCGGGCAGTACCGAATAGTCCGTTTTGCCGCTGCCGCCCGTCTAGTGGCACCATGTTCCGGCAGAATGCTGAGGCAAAGGCGCCAAGGCAAGGCCGAGGCAAGACGCTGAGTGGCACCCACGAGTAGCAGGTGAGGATCCCGCATGACGCCCGAGCCGAGACATCCGCCGACCGTGCCGTCCTACGGGGTCGCCGCGCTCGCCGACCTGTCGTCGTCCATGCTCGCGTCGCTCGACCCGGACGCGCCTGAGTCACAGAACGTCCTCGGCCTCCCGTCCACCCGCCGCGCGTGCCTGCTGATCGTAGACGGCCTGGGCTGGGAACTGCTCCGCGACCATCCCGCCGTCGCGCCCTTCCTGTCCGAACTCGCCCGCAACTCCAGGCCCATCACGGCCGGCTTCCCGTCCACCACTGTCACCAGCCTCGGCTCGATCTGCACGGGGCAGCCGCCCGGCCAGCACGGGATCCTCGGCTATCAGGTCATCATCCCCGGCGAGAACCGGCTGCTCAACGGGCTCCGCTGGGATTCGCGGGTCGATCCCAGGAAGTGGCAGCCGCTGCCTACCGTCTACGAGCGGGCCGCCGCCGCGGGCATCGCGGCCGTGCACGTGACGCAGGGCGCGTTCCGCGGCACCGGCCTGACCGTGGCGACGATGCGCGGCGCGGACTTCCGGCCTGCGGACAGCATGGGCGCGCTGGCCGCGCAGGCCGCCACGGCTCTGCGGGAGAACGACCGCGCGCTGGTGACCGTGTACCACGGCGACCTCGACGGCACCGGTCACGTGTTCGGGGTCGGCTCGGACGCCTGGTACAACCAGCTGGCCCACGTGGACAAGCTGGCCGAGCAGCTGGCCGGCGCGCTGCCCTCGGGGACCTGCTTGTACGTGACTGCGGACCACGGCATGGTGGACATCGGCCCGGAGGACAAGTTCGACCTGGACGAGCACCCCGACCTGCGCTCCGGGCTGGCCCTGCTCGGCGGCGAGCCACGGGCCAGGCATCTGTACGCGCGCCGCGGCGCCGCGGCCGACCTCCTCGCCGCCTGGCGGGAGACGCTCGGCGACCGGGCCTGGATCGTGTCCAGGGACGAGGCGATCAAGGAAGGCTGGTTCGGCCCGGTGGACGCGGCGATGGCCAGCCGGATCGGCGACGTGGTGGCCGCCCCCGCGGGGTCGTTCGCCATCGTGGCCACCAAGGCCGAGCCGCGCGAGTCCGCGCTGACCGGCATGCACGGCTCGCTCACCCCGTCGGAGCAGCTGGTGCCCGCGCTCATGTACAGCGCGGCGTGAATCAGGGAACCAGCCCGCTGGTCAGTGTCGAGGCCCTGGCTGCCGAACTGGCCCATGACCGGCCCCCGGTGCTTCTCGACGTGCGCTGGCGGCTCGCCGGGCCGCCCGGCATCGACAGCTACCGGCAGGGCCATCTCCCCGGCGCGGTCTTCGCCGACCTGGACCGGGACCTGGCCGGCCCGCCCGGTCCCGCGGGCCGGCACCCGCTGCCCGATCCGGCTGTCTTCCAGGCGGCGATGCGCGCCGCCGGGATGAGCCGGGGCCGGCCGGTCGTGGTGTACGACGAAGGGGACGCCATGAGCGCCGCTCGCGGCTGGTGGACGCTGCGTTATTTCGGCCACCGCGCTGTCCGGGTGCTCGACGGCGGCTACCGGGCCTGGACCGGGGCCGGCCTCGCGGTGACCATGGCCGAACCCGCGCCGGCGCCCGGCGACTTCACCGCGGAGCCCGGCCAGATGCCGGTACTGGACGCGGCGGGAGCGCAGGCGGCGGCGCGGACCGGGCTGCTGCTCGACGCGAGGGCGGGGGAGCGCTACCGCGGCGAGACCGAGCCGGTCGACCCGGTGGCCGGGCACATTCCCGGCGCGGTGAGCGCGCCCACCGCGGGCAACGTGAACCCGGACGGCACCTTCAAGGACCCCGCCGAACTCGCGGCCAGGTTCGCCGCGCTGTGTATGCCCAGGGGGGACGATCCCCCCCAGACCCCCCCTGCTCACGGGGGGGCTCCCCGCCCCCCCGTACCCCCCTGGGCCGCCTATTGCGGCTCCGGGGTCACCGCGGCCCACGAGGTCCTCGCGCTCGCGCTGGCCGGCATCCCCGCCGCGCTCTACGTCGGTTCCTGGTCCAACTGGGTCGCCGACCCCGCCCGGCCGGTGGCGACCGGCGCCGGGCCGTCCGGCTGAGTCACCCGGGCCCTGTGTCACCCAGGCCTGTGTCACCCGGGCCTGTGTCACCCGGCCCTGTCTCACCCGGCTTTGGGCCGTCCTCGAGGTCGCGCCTCTGGCGGCGATGGTGGCGCCACCGCGATACCCCCAGCGGGACCACGATCCACATCACCCAGGCGTTGTACGTCACGAAGAAGACCGGGATCGACAGCCCGAAGCCGAGGATCAGGTTGAACGACTGCCTGGCGATATCGATCGCCATCGCGCGCGGGGTACGGGGCGCTAGCCCGTGCGAGAGCATGTGCGCCAGCATGACGAAAATCAGTCCGGACTCCAGCACCTGCAACAGCGCGTAGAAGCCGAACCGCAGGGCGTGGGTGTCGAGGTCCGGGTGTCCCGGCGCGGTGAGCAGTTTGGTCGCGAACGGGTTCAGCACGATCATCAGCAGCCAGAAGGTGTTGAGTGTCCGCAGCCGGGAATCCATCCGCGTGACGTACCGGAAGATGTCGTGATGGTCCCGCCACGCCGCGGAGATCGCGAAGAAGCTGATCAGAAAGGCTGCGTAGTGGCCGCCGTTGTGCCGGACCGACTCCCAGAACTCCGTCACGGTAACGCCCTCGGGCACCGGCAATCGATAGCGAGCAGCGTGATCGCGATGGCGACCACCGCGTCCGAGAACAAGGTCAGCCGGTCCGTCGCGCGTGACTCGGTCTCCATCTCGTCATCGGGCACCCGCCGATTATCCCCTGCTCCCGGACTCCGGACAGCAAGATCAACAACCGGCGAGCCGCGCCAGGCCGCCCAGCCGTCCGTACGCCATGAAACTGGAATCCGAGGACACTGCAGTTGGGACACTGCAGTTGGCCGGAGTCGGCTGGCCTGCCTCAGTGCTTGAGTCCCATCAGGCACTCGCGGCGCAGGAGCCTGGCCCGGCCTGTGCCGACAACCGCAACGATGTCACATCGCGGCGGTCCTGAGCGCGCGCCTTAAAATAACCCGTTGCCTCGGGATTTCCGGCGCGCTGATGTGCTAACCGCTGGGTCGATGGGCCGTTGGTCCGGCTAGAACCGGACCACTGGCACTTTGACCCAGAACCGCCGCCCCGTACCGCCGCTGCGGCTACCGCCCCGCCCGCTCGCATCCGAGATCAAACCCGCGTGTTAATAACTGGCGCGCACTAACCGCATCAATTTCACATCGTTGTGGTTACGGTCCCGTGGTCAAGTGCAAGGAATGAGGCTGAGGTGACGGTTGGGGTGTAACCCGCTTCCGCTGCGGTCCACCCCGCCTGACTGCATACCCGGACCGGGCTTCAGGGCGCGGGAACGTACTGGGAGTCCGGTTTCATGCCGTTCGCGCATCCGGCGGCTCAGCTAGGCCGGCGTCTCCGGCGGGATGTTGAAGGGGGTGATGACCTGGATGGGCGCGGGCGCGGTGACGATCGGGCCGTCCAGGGCACCGTGCGCCTGCATGATGACCTGGCAGGCTCGGTGCATGTCCCGGCGCAGGTCGTGGTAGAGCACGGCGGACAGCCGGCCCGCCTCGAGCAGCTCACGGTTGTCCCGGTCCAGGTCGTGCGCGATGAACGCCCGGCAGGGGCGCTGCCGCGCGTCGAAGGCGTCGAGGATGGCCCGGTTGCCGCCGCCGATGGAGTACACCGCCTCGATGTCGTCATACCGGTCCAGGGCGTCGAGCGCGAGCCGGTAGACCGACGTGTCGAGCCCGTCGCTGTCGGTGATCTCGGTGAGACGCCGGTGCGGCCACCGCTCGCGGATCGCGGACCTGAAGCCAATCTCGCGCTCCTCCTCGCCGCGGAAGACGCTGCGGCTCAGCGCGACCAGGATGCCGCCGCCCCGACCCGAAGACCCCGAAGACCCCGGAGAACCCGGAGAACCCGGAGAACCCGGAGAACCCGGAGAACCCGGAGAACCCGGAGAACCGGAAAGCCCCGGAGAGTCGGGGGACTCGCCTAGCCACTGGTTGACCAGGTACGCCGCGGTGGCGCCGGCCGACCGGTTGTCCATTCCCACGTAGGCCACCCGCTTGCTGAACGGCAGGTCGCTCACTAGCGTGACCACCGGGATGCCGGCCTCGCTCAGGCGCAGGACCGCGGCATTGACCTCTGGCGCCTCTGGCGCCTTGAGGATCACACCGCGCGATCCCCGCCGGGCGATCGTGTCCAGCGCCCGGACGATCTCGCCCGCCTGGCCCGTCTCGCGGAAGTCGAACCGCGACCGCACGACCGCGGGCCGCAGCGACGGCAGCTCCTGCTCCAGTGCGGCCTTGACCGCGGAGGAGAACCGGTCGGGCGTCTGCATCACGATGTCGATCATGAACACCCGGCCGGCCAGCCGCAGCTGGCTGCGCTGCCGGTCCAGGTCGGCGATGGCCTGCCTGATGTCGTTGACGGTGCTCGGGCGCACCCCGCCGCGGTGGTTGAGGACCCGGTCCACGGTGGCCTCGCTCACGCCGGCCTGGCGGGCGATCTCCCGGATCGGGTAGGGGTGGGACATGCCGCCATCCTGATGGGTTACTGATGGTGAATAGATTGGTCGGCCCCAAGTCGTGGCCGTGACGCGAGCCCAGCTCTGTTCGGTTAAACGTACCTCATCAGCCCGTAAATAGACCAGCCAGCCTTCTATCGCAGCACGATGGCGTAACCGTCTAAATGATGGGTTTTTGATGGCTCTGGAGCTGTTGACTTGGTGACTCGGGTCATGCAGTGTCGAGTTCATCGACCCGACCCGCTGACAGGTGAGTGTGCAGAGATGAAGATGCTGATCGGCGGCACGTGGCAGGCGGCCGCGAGCGGCCGCACCGAGGACGTGACCTCGCCGTTCGACGGGACGGTCACCGGGACGGTCCCGGTCGCCGGCCCGGACGACGTGCGCGCCGCGCTGGACCGCGCCGAGGCCGGCGCGGCCGCCTGGCGGCGTACGCCCGCCCACGAGCGGATGCGCGTCCTGCTCCGCGCGGCCGAACTGGCCGACGAGCGCGCCGAGCCGACCGCGCAGATCATCAGCGCCGAGACGGGGAAGACGATCACCGAGGCCAGGGGCGAGGCGGCCCGCTCGGGCGACCTGATCCGGCTGGCCGCGTTCGAGGGCACCCAGCTCTACGGCGACGCGCTGCCGCTGGACGCCAGCCGCGGCACCGGCCTGGACAAGATCGGCTTCACCATCCACCAGCCGGTCGGCATCGTGGTAGCGATCACCCCGTTCAACTACCCGGCCCTGCTGGTCATGCACAAGCTGGCGCCTGCGCTGGCGGCGGGCAACGCGGTCGTGCTCAAGCCGGCCAGGACCACCCCGCTGACCGCGCTGGCCCTGGCACGCTGCTTCACCGACGCCGGGCTGCCGGACGGGGTGCTGTCCGTGCTCACCGGACCGGGCAGGATCCTCGGCGACGCCCTGGTCACCGACCCGCGGGTGCGCAAGGTCTCCTTCACCGGGTCGACCGCCACGGGTGAGCACATCACGCAGGTCGCCGGGATCAAGAAGCTGTCGCTGGAGCTGGGCTCCTCCTGCCCCGTCGTCGTGCTGCCCGACGCGGACATCGAGCTGGCCGCCAGCGCGGTCGCGGCCGGCGGGTACATCAACGCGGGCCAGGTCTGCATCTCCGTGCAGCGGGTCATCACCCACCCGGCCGTCGCCGCGGACTTCCTCGACGCGCTGGTGCCCAAGGTGGAGGCGATCAGGACCGGTGACCCAGGGTCCCCGGACACGACCATGGGCACGCTGATCACAGCAGATGAGGCCGAACGGGTCGAGGGAACCATCCGCCGCGCCGTAGACCAGGGAGCCAAGCTGCTGACCGGCGGCGAGCGCGACGGCGCGATCGTGTCCCCGGCGGTCGTCGCCGGAGTCGACCCGCGGTCGCCGCTCAGCCAGGAGGAGCTGTTCGGCCCGGCCGTCGCGGTCAGCTGGGCCGAGGACTGGGAGGGCGCGATCGCGCAGGCCAACGGCACGCCCTACGGGCTCGGCGCCGGCATCTTCACCTCCGACGTGTCCGGCGCCGTCCGGGCCATCAGGGAGATCGACGCCGGCTCCGTGCACATCAACTGGACCCCGCTGTGGCGGGCCGACCTCATGCCGTACGGCGGGCTGAAGGCGAGCGGCATCGGCAAGGAAGGGCCCCGCTCGGCGGTGGCCGAGATGACCGACGTCAAGACCGTCATCCTGCACGGCCGGCCCTGGTAAGGCCTTGGAAAGGAGCATCCGGCGATGACCACGCAGACCGTGCGGCTTACCGTCGCCCAAGCCGTCGTGACCTACCTGTCCCGGCAGTACTCGGTCGCCGACGGCCAGCGCCGCCGCCTGATCCCGGCCACCCTGGGCATCTTCGGCCACGGCAACGTGGCCGGGCTCGGCCAGGCCCTGGACCAGCTCGGTGACGCGATGCCGTTCATCCAGGGCCGCAACGAGCAGGCCCTGGTGCACGCGGCCACCGCGTTCGCCAAGCACAGCCGGCGGCACGCCACCCTCGCCGTGACCTCCTCGATAGGCCCGGGCGCGCTGAACATGGTCACCGGGGCGGCGCTGGCCACCGTCAACCGGCTGCCGGTGCTGCTGCTGCCCGGTGACACGTACGCGACCAGGCACCAGGGGCCGGTCCTACAGCAGCTGCAGCACCCGCTGGAGGCGGACGTTACCGTCAACGACGCATTCCGCCCGGTCTGCCGCTTCTTCGACCGCATCACCCGGCCCGAGCAGCTGCTCACCGCACTGCCCGCGGCCATGCGGGTGCTCACCGACCCGGTCGACGCCGGTGCCGTGGTGCTCTCGCTGCCGCAGGATATCCAGTCCCACGCCTACGACTTCCCGGCGGCGTTCCTCGCCGGGCGGGACTGGGGCATCCGGCGGCCGCAGCCGGACTCCGGCGAGGTCGACGCGGTCCTGGCCATGCTGGCCGCGGCGGAACGGCCGCTGATCATCGCGGGTGGCGGGGTCATCTACTCCGGCGCCACCGCCGAGCTCGAACGGCTGGCCGGGACGGCCGGCCTCCCGGTGCTCGAGACCTTCGCCGGCAAGGGCGCCGTGCAGCAGCGGGCCTGGTGGCAGGTCGGCGGCATCGGCCTGGAAGGCACCCCCGCGGCCAACACCCTGGCCCGCGAGGCCGACCTCGTGCTGACGGTCGGCGCGCGGCTGACCGACTTCGCCACCGCCTCCCACTCGCTGTTCGCCAACCCGGCGGTGCGGTTCGCGAGCGTCAACGTCAACCCCCGCGACGCCGACCGGCTCGGCGCCGCCGGCATCGTCGCCGACGCCCGGCATGCGCTGGCTGCGCTGGCCGACGGCGCGGCCGCCGCGGGTATCCGCGCGCCCGCCGCCTGGCGGGCCCGCGCCGAGCAGGTGAACGGCGAGTGGGCCGCGGCCCGGGCCGCCGCGCTCGACCCGGACCGGCCGTTCGACCCGGCGCAGGCAGGCCCGGACGTCGTCACCACTACCGATGCCGTCCTCACCCAGGGCCAGGTCATCGGGGTCCTGCAGGAGCAGGCGCGCCCCGGCGACGTGATGATCGCCGCTGCGGGCGGCCCGCCCGGCGACCTGCTCAAGGTCTGGGACGCGACCGGCGGCCGCCACTGCCACCTGGAGTTCGGCTTCTCCTGCATGGGCTACGAGATCCCGGCCGCGCTCGGGGTGCGGCTGGCCGACGCCGAGCCGGGCGCACGGGTCGTCTCGATCCTCGGCGACGGGACCTTCCTGCTGGCGCCGACCGAACTGGTCACCGCCGCGCAGGAGGGCCTGGCGGTCACGCTCGTCGTCCCGGATAACCGCGGCTACCAGGTCATCCACCGGCTGCAGATGCTGCGCAGCGGGCGGGAGTTCGGCAACGAGTTCCGCTACCGGCCCGAGCCGCTGCGCCTGGCCGCGGTGCCCGCGCCGCAGGCGCCAGGGGACAGCGCGCCGCAGGCGCCAGGGGACAGCGCGCCGCAGGCGCCGAGGCTTGACGGTGACTACCTCGACCTCGACCTGGTTCAGGTCGCGGCGGGGCTGGGCGCCCGGGCCTGCCGCGTCACCACCGCGGCCGAACTGCGCGACGCGCTGTCCGCTACCCGCGGCCACCCGGGCCCGGTCGTGATCGTGGTGCCCGTCATCCCGCACGCCGACCTGCCGGGCGCCGGGGTGTGGTGGGACGTGGCCCCGGCCGAGGTCTCCACCCTGGGCGTCACGGCCGGCCTGCGGGCCGAGTACGAAAGCGACAGCAAGGAACAGAGGTGGTTCGGGTGAGTGCCCCGGTGAGTCCGCTCAATCACGGCGCCCTGGCCGCGGCGGTACGGGGCGGCACGCCCACCCTCGGCACCTTCATCGGCTCCGCGTCGCCGGTAGCGGCCGAGGTCTGCGCCGCGGCAGGCGTGGACTGGGTGCTGCTCGACCTGGAGCACGGGGCGGGCGGGGAGGAGCAGGTCCGCGACGTCGTGCCCGCCGCCGGCAGCTACGGCGTCCCCACCGTGGTCCGGGTGGAGTCCGCGGCCCGCATCCGGATGGGGCGGGTGCTGGACAGCGGGGCGGCCGGCATCATGCTGCCCCGGATGAACACCGTGGACGAGGTGACCGAGGCGGTCCGGCACCTGCGCTACCCGCCGGCCGGGGACCGGGGCGTGGCCACCTACAACCGGGCCTGCCGGTTCGGGCTCGACCCTGGCGCCCTGGACCGGGCCAATACCGAGATCCTCGGCGTGGTCCAGATCGAGTCGGCGGCCGCGGTCGGCAACGCGGACGCGATCGCCGCGCTGGAAGGGGTGGACGTGCTGTTCGTCGGCCCCCGCGACCTCAGCCACGACCTCGGCGTCCCTGGCGACATCACCGCGCCGGCCTTCACCGAGGCCATCGCGCACGTGCTGGCGGCCGGCCAGCGGCACGGCAAGGCCTGCGGCCTGCTCGTGGCCGACGGCGCCGCCGCCGCCACGCGGCTGGAGCAGGGCTGGTCGTTCGTGGGCATCGGCTCGGATTCCACCCTGCTGGCCGCCGCGGTGACCGCCGAGTTCGGCCGGGCCCGCGCCTCAGCCAAGCCCGAGAAGATAGGCACCTCGCCATGAGCACCACCGACGACGGATACGCCCGGCCCGGCATCGGCCTGATCAGCGTGGGCTGGATGGGCAAGCTGCACAGCCGCGCCTACCAGGCGGTCCCGCAGGTCTACCCCGAACTGAAGATCCGGCCGAGGCTGGTGCACGCGGCCGACACCGCCGCCGACCGGCTCGGCTACGCCCGCGAGGTGCTCGGGTACGCCCGGGCCAGTACCGATTACCGCGAGGTGCTCGCCGATCCCGACGTCGACGTGGTGTCGATCTGCGCGCCGAACATGCTGCACCGGGAGATCGGCGTCGCGGCCGCCGAAGCCGGCAAGCCGTTCTGGATCGAGAAGCCGGTCGGCCGGGACGCCGCCGAGACCGCGGAGGTCGCCGCCGCGGCCCGGACGGCCGGCGTCACCACCTCGATCGGTTACAACTACCGGCACGTCCCCGCGGTGGAACGGGTCCGCGAGCTGATCGCGGCCGGCCGGCTCGGCCGCGTCACCAACGTGCGCGCGGTGTTCTTCAACAGCTACGCGGCCGAGCCCAATGGCGCTCTGTCCTGGCGATTCCGCCGCGAGGAGGCCGGCAGCGGCGCGCTCGGCGACCTGCTCAGCCACGTGGTCGACCTCATGCAGTACGTCTTGGCGCCGATCACCGAGGTCAGCTCGCTGCTGTCGACGGTGTACGCGCAGCGGCCCATCCTGCCGATGGGATCGGGCACGCACTTCGCCGTGATCGAGAACGGCGAGATGGGCGAGGTCGAGAACGACGACTACGTCGCGGCACTGGTCCGGTTCGCGGGCGGCGCCGGCACCCACGCGGACGGCGCGGTCGGCACCCTGGAGGCGTCCCGGGTCAGCGTCGGCCCGCAGTGCTCGCTCGGCTTCGAGATCTACGGCACCGAGGGCTCCGCCATCTGGAACTTCGAGCGGATGAACGAGCTACGCCTCTGCCTGGGCCGGGGCGGCCCCTTGAAAGCCGATCACGGCTACACCACCATCCTCGGCAACGCGGCCCTGGGTGACTACGGGCGGTTCCAGCCGGGCCCGGGTAACAGCATGAGCTACGACGACCTGAAGGTCGTCGAGGCCAGGAAGTTCCTGGTCGCGGTGGGCGGCGGCGAGCAGCGCAACTCGACCATCGCCGAGGCGCTCGCGGACGCCGAGGTCATCGCGGCGACGGCGGCCTCGGCCCGGGACGGCGCCTGGCACAAGGTCGCGCCGGTTCCCGGGGCCACGTTCGGGCATCCCTGATGGCGGCCCGGTTGCCGGAACAGAGCCAGGACCTGCCGGTCGTGGTGGCGCTGGGCTCCGTCGACCCGGCGCTGGTGTCCGGCGTGCTCGACGGGCGCTGCCGGTTCGTGGCCACGCCCGGCGACGCCGAACTCGCCGCCGCCGGGGGCGCCATCGCCCGCGCCGACGCCCGGGTCGACCGGGCACTGCTGGACAGGGCGCCCGCGCTCCGGGTCATCGCCAGGACCGGGGTCGGCACCGACCTGATCGACGTGCCGGCCGCGACCGCCCGGGGGATCGCCGTGGTGATCACCCCGGGGGCCGGGGCCGCCGCGGTGGCCGAGGGCACGATCGGAATGGCGCTGCACCTGGTCAAGCGGTTCGGCCCGCTCACCGCCCTGGTCCGCGACGGGCGCTGGGCCGAGCGCGCTGGCGTCAGCGTCGGCGACCTCGACGGCGCCACCCTGGGCGTGGTCGGCTACGGCCGGATCGGCCGCCGGACCGCGGCGCTGGCCGCGGCCTTCGGGATGCGGGTCCTGGCCTACGACCCGGTCAGCGAGCCGCCCGCCGACGTGCCCAGCGTGGAGCACTGCGCCAGCCTCGGCGACCTCGCCGCGCGCAGCGACGTCATCACCTTGCATCTCCCGCTGAACGAGCAGACCCGTCACCTGGTCGGCGACGCCTTCCTGGCCCGGGTCAGGCCGGGCGCGGTCCTGGTCAACTGCAGCCGCGGCGGGCTCATCGACACCGACGCCGTGTCGCGGGCGCTGACGGACGGGCGGCTGTCCGGGGTCGGCCTGGACGTGTTCGACCCCGAGCCGCCCGGGCGCCACCCGCTGTACGGCCACCCCGACGTCGTCCTCACCCCGCACCTGATGGGGCTGAGCCGGCGGGCCACCGCGGCGACCTTCACCGCCGCCGCCCGCGGCGTCCTCGACGTGCTCGCCGGCCGCGAGCCGCAGGCCGTCGCCGATCCCGCCTGGCGCAGCCACCGCACGAAGGAGATGCACCCATGACCACCACTCCTGACCAGACAGGCATCGCCAAGATCGCCGGCGCGCCCATTTCCTGGGGCGTGTGCGAGGTGCCCGGCTGGGGCTACCAGCTCTCTTCTGGCCGGGTGCTGACCGAGATGCAGCAGGTCGGCCTGGCCGCCACCGAGTTCGGCCCGGACGGGTTCCTGCCGGCGCACCCGGCGTCCATGGCGGAGTTCCTGGCCTCTCGCCACCTGACCGCGGTCGGCGGCTTCACCCCCGTGGTGCTGCACGAGGACGGCCACGACCCCGCTCCGGAGATCGAGCGCCTGCTCGACGGCTACGACGCCGCCCGCGCCGAGGTTCTCGTGCTGTCCGCCGCCACCGGCCGGGACGGCTACGACACGCGGCCCGACCTGGACCAGGCGGGCTGGGAGACGCTGCTCACCAACCTCGACCGGCTCGCCGGGCTTGCCGCCGCGCGCGGCGTCCGCGCCGTCTTGCACCCGCACGTCGGCACCATGGTCGAGCGCGGCAACGAGGTCCGGCGGGTGCTCGAGGGCTCGACCATCTCGCTCTGCCTGGACACCGGCCACCTGCTCATCGGCGGGACCGACCCGGCCGAGCTGACCAGGCAGGCGCCTGACCGGATCGCGCATACCCACTTCAAGGACGTCGACGACCAGATCGCGGCGCGGGTCAGGTCGGGCCGGCTGAGCTACACCGAGGGGGTCAGGCAGGGCATGTACCGGCCGCTGGGCCGCGGTGACGTCGACTTCGCCGCCATCGTCAGCCACCTGAGGGGCCGCCACTACGGCGGCTGGTACGTCCTGGAGCAGGACACGATCCTGACCGAGGAGCCCCGCGGCGAGGGCCCGGTCGCCGACGTCCGGCAGAGCGCCGACTACCTGCGCGGTCTGCTGACCGCGGCCCGGTGACCTCATCCGCGCCGGGTGATGCTGCCCGGCCGCTACCGGCACATCCTGGGTAGCTGTGAGCCGCCACGCGGGAGGCGGAAGGCGCTTAATGCCGGTGCAGCCAGAAACGACACAGGAACGCGGGTTCGGGCCGTTCGTCACCTTCGTCGTCCGCAAGCGCCCTGACGGTGTGATCGCGCGCTGGGAATCTCGCGCGCACCGCAAGCACCTGCACGGAGCCGTCTCACCCGGCTCGACGTGGTGGGCGCCGCGTGATCGCGACTGGTGGATGGGGGTGCTATTCGCCGTAGGTTCGTTCCTCTTCGCGCTGGGCACGGTGCCCGCCTACGCGGACGCCGTGGGCGCGCGGCCCGACGCGGTGACGTTCTTCATCGGGTCGCTGTTCTTCACCTCGGCCGGTTTCCTGCAGTACCGCGAGGCGGTCGATGCCGCGCCCCGGCGGCCGGGTACCGCCCGCCGCAAGGTCTTCGTGTTCCAGCCCGGCCGGATCGACTGGCTGGCGACCGCCGTGCAGTCCGTGGGAACCGTCGACTTCAACGTCAGCACCTTCGTCGCTATCTGGGCGACGGTCGGCTCCGCGCAAGCACAGCATCATGTCTGGCGGCCCGACATCCTCGGTTCGGCCTGCTTTCTGGTCGCCAGCGCGCTCGCCTGGTTCGAGGCGTGCCACGGCTGGGCGGCCTGGCGGCCGAGATCGCTGGCCTGGTGGATCACCGGAGTAAACCTGGCCGGGTCGGTCGCGTTCGGGTTCTCCGCCGTGGCCAGCTACGTCGTTCCCGGGACCACCGAGATGCTGAGCGTCCCCGTGACCAACCTCGGCACCTTCATCGGCGCGGTGTGCTTCCTGGCCGGCGCGGTGCTCCTGCTGCTCGAGCGGACCGAAGAGGTCCCCGCCGTCCCCGCGGCTCCGCCGCGGCTATCCGGCCCGGCGCAGCCCGTGCAGCCGTTAGAGGTAGCGAGACCAGTTCTGGCCCATCAGGTTCTTCCCGAAACGGTGATGCGGGCTCTCGTCGTCCAGGGTGAAGCCGGCCCGCTGGTAGATGCGCCTGGCGTCGGCCAGCACGTCGTTGGTCCACAAGGTGATGCGGGAGTACCCGGCCTGGCGGGCGAACCGCAGCACCTCGTCGACCAGCCGGCCGCCGATGCCCAGGCCTCTGGCCCACGACTCCACCAGCAGCAGCCGCAGCCGCGCGGTGGTGGCGTCCTCGCGCACGCAGAACACGCAGCCGGCCGGCACGCCGTCTATCTCGGCGATCCAGGCCGCCTCGGCGTCCGGGTCCCGGTTCTCCACGTAGTCCGCGACGATCCTGGCCACCAGGGCCTCGTACGAGTTGTCCCAGCCGAACTCCTCCGCGTACACCGCCCCGTTCCGCTGCACCACCCAGCCCATGTCGCCCGGGCGCGGCGCCCTGAGCAGGTAGCCGCGCGGCGACGGCGCCCCGGTGAGGGTCTCGGTGATCACGTGCATCGCGTCGAGCAGGCGGCGCCGGTCGTCGTCGCGCAGGCCGGCCAGCATGTCGCGGGTCTCCCTGGCCGACCTGGCGTCCAGGCCCGCGACGACATCACGGCCGCTGCCGGTCAGCTGGATGACCTGCCTGCGCCCGTCCGCAGCCGAACGCTCCCTGGTGATCAGCCCGTCCGACGCGAACCTGGCCAGGATCCGGCTCAGGTAGCCAGGGTCGATGTCTACCATGCGGCGCAGGTCGGTGACCTCGCTGCTGTCCCGCTGCGCCAGCTCGAACAGTAGCCGCGCCTCGGTGAGCGAGTACGGGGTGTCCAGGTACTTGCCCCGCAGCAGCCCGATCACGTTCGTGTAGAAGCGGTTGAAGCCGCGCACCGCGGCCACCCCGGCACCGTCCGGCGGCGCGGCATCGTTCCCGGGCGCGCCGGCCGCGTGACTGGTTAGCCTGTTCGTCCTCACGGTGTCCCCACAGATCGATTGCTTAAGTCAACTATATACCTGCTCTAGGCAACAATGTCAGCCCAAGTCGGCCGTAACGAACCCGTAGCGCTCGGTCCCTAGGCTGAGACAGGAAGACCGATATGGGGGAGGGATTAGGCAATGACCAGGCAATCAGTCAACAAGGGGTCAGCGCCGTCGTCGGCGTATACGATCATCAACGCGGTCATCTGGCTCGTCTACGTGGCGCTGGTGCTTCTGGTGGTGCAGGTTCTCGCGTTCGCGGACCCGGTCGCGGTGATGGCATCCGTGCTGGTCGCCGCGGTGGTGCTGCTTCCGCTGCGGCGAGGCGCAGCACGGGCGGCACAGCGACTGTTCAACCGCCGGTAGCCGCCCCGGAGGCCAAGGAAGCGCCGCAAATAGGATGGCTCTCAGTAGCGGGCGAAACCAGCGATACCAGGGAGGCACAGGGCATGCGGATGCGGACGCTCGGCGGTACCGGGATCAAGGTGAGCCCGTACTGCCTCGGCGCGATGATGTTCGGCGCGTGGGGCAACCCCGATCACGAGGACAGCATCCGGATCATCCACGCCGCTCTGGACGGCGGCATCAACTTCGTCGACACCGCGGACGTGTACTCGGCGGGGGAGTCGGAGGAGATCGTCGGCAAGGCCCTGCGCGGGCGCCGCGACGACGTCGTGCTGGCCACCAAGGCGCACAGCCCGATGGGCAACGACCCCAACATGCGCGGCAACTCGCGCCGCTGGATCGTCCGCGAAGTCGAGAACAGCCTGCGCCGCCTGCAGACCGACTACATCGACCTGTACCAGATGCACCGCCCGGACCCGGACACCGACATCGACGAGACCCTGTCCGCGCTGTCCGACCTGGTGCGCGGCGGCAAGGTCCGCGCGGTCGGCTCCTCCACGTTCCCGGCCGAGTACATCGTCGAGGCGCAGTGGGTCGCGGACCGGCGCGGCCACGTGCGGTTCCGCTCCGAACAGCCGCCCTACTCGATCCTCGTCCGTGGCATCGAGGCGGCGGTGCTGCCCACGTGCCAGAAGTACGGCATGGGCGTGATCGTCTGGAGCCCGCTGGCCGGCGGCTGGCTGACCGGCCGGTACCGCAAGGAAGCCGACATCGACATGACGACCGGCCGCGCGCGGCGACTGCCGCACCGGTTCGACCCGTCGCTGCCCGGCAACCAGGCCAAGCTCGCGGCCGTCGAGGAGCTCATCAAGATCGCGGCCGACGCAGGCTGCTCGCTGACCCACCTGGCGCTGGCCTTCGCGACCACGCACCAGGGCGTGACCTCGGCGATCATCGGCCCGCGCACCATGGACCAGCTCACCGACCTGCTGGCGGCCGCGAGCGTGACGCTGGACGACGACGTGCTCGACCGGATCGACCAGATCGTCCCGCCGGGCATGACGCTGAACCCGGCCGACGCGGGCTGGCAGCCGCCCGCGCTGACCGACCCGGCCGCCCGCCGCCGCCCGCAGGCCGCCCGCGCCGTCGCCTAGGGGCTCCTGGCGTCAGTGCCGCTTGGCCGCCGCGATCTGCTCGAGCATGGGGACGAGCCACTCGCGCGCCCGCTCCCGGCGCAGGCCCAGCCCGGTCAGCGCGCCGCCGCCGGCTGCCTCCTCGTCCACGAGCAGGGCGAGCAGCAGGTGCTCGGTGCCGATGTAGTTGTGCCCGAACAGCAGCGCCTCCCGCAAGGCGAGTTCGAACACCTTCTTGGTGCGCGACGTGACCGGGATCTTGCCGGACACCGGCTCCTCCACCGCGGGCGGCTGCTGCGACGCGACTAGGGCCTCCCGGGCCGCCTCCGGCGTCACGCCGAGCGCCGAAACGGCCTTCGCCGCTAGCGACTCCGGGTCGGCCAGCAGGCCGAGCGCGAGGTGCTCGGGGAAGATGTGGTCGTGCCGGAGCCCGCGCGTTGACCCACCGTGAACGTCAACTCAAGGTTGACGGAAGGCGCGGCGAACTAGTCGAGCCGCATGTACAGCGACACGATAGTGCTGTCCGGTCCCGAGGTGATGCTCAGCTCGTCGGCGAGCGTGGCCGCCAGCCACAGCCCGCGGCCGTTGTCGGCGCCGATCGGCTCGCCCGGCTCGGCCGCGGCGGCCGGCACCTCGTGCATGTCTGCGCTGCGCGGAGCCGGGCAGCTCACCGCGGCCTTCGGGCTGGTGTCGGCGACCAGGCAGCGCAGCCCGCTGGCGGCCCGCCGCAGGATCAGCCTCCCGCCCGCGCCCGCGTGGACGATCGCGTTGGCCGCTATCTCGTGCACGGCCAGGACGAAGTCGTCGAGGCGTGTCCCGGTCAGGCCGGCATCCGCGCACTGCACGGCCACCTGGCGCCGGAGCCTGCCGAAGTCGGCCCAGCCGAACACGACGTCCAGCAGCTCGCCGCTGCGGTCGGCGATGTCATCCGGCCGGAGTCGGTCAAGTGCGATTACGCGCGCCTCGCCGGTCATTTTCGCCACGTCAGCAAACCCCCCTTCGCTACGTTTGGTGAAGGAGATGCTACAAGCAGTCGCGCGTCGTGTCCGGGTTTCGCGGGTTCACCGGTCCGGCGGGGAAGGGTGATGTGGCGGCGGGGGAATGGTGGCGACGTCGGGCGCGGACTCGGGCCAGACCAGCAGAACCGGACACGCGGCGTGATCGACGACGAACCGGGTGGTCTTGCCCAGGCTCTTCGGGCCGAGCCGCGCCCGGTCACCGTCCCTGGCCACGATGAGCAGGTCCGCCTGCGCCGAGGCCGCCACCACGGCCCGTTCGGCCCGGCCCGCGATCTCGAGCCGCTCGCAGTCCCGCCCGAGCCGGTCCGCGGCCGCCCCGAGCAGTTCGCCCGCCGAGGCCGCCGCCATCTCCTCCAGCCGGACGGCCGGGTCACGGCCGGCCCGCCCGAACAGGCCCGCGTAGGCGCCGCGGACCGCGTCCGGCACCTCGGCCGGCGTGACGTGCAGCAGCGTGAAGCGGGCCCCGGCCGGCGCCAGGTCCAGGGCCGCGTCCACGGTGGCCCGCCAGGTCCCCTCGCAGACCCACACGTATACCGAACGGACCTGGGTGTCTGTCCCGGTCACGTCTATCAGCCTCCCAGGATGTGCAGTCCGGCCCACAGCGCCAGCACCCCGAGCACCAGCGCCGCGGGCACGGTAAGCAGGCCCAGCCTGGTGAATTCCCCGAGATCGGGCGCGGACCCGTGATGATGGGCGATCCGCCGCCACAGCAGCGTGGCCAGCGATCCGGTGTAGGTAAGGTTCGGGCCGATATTGACACCGAGCAGCACGGCCAGCACCGCGCCGGCCCCGGAGGGCGCGGCCAGCGGCAGCAGCACCAGCACGGCCGGCAGGTTGTTGCAGACGTTGGCCAGCGCCGCGGCCAGCGCCGCCGTCGCGAGCAGCGCGGGCAGCCCGGTCCCGGACGGCAGCAGCGGCGCCAGCGCCCGGCCGAGCCCGTTGTACGTCACCGCCTCGACCACGATGCCCAGGCCCAGCACGAATAGCAGGAAGGGCAGGTCGGCTGCCTGTACCAGCGCGGCGGGAGCCACCTTGCGGCGGGCCAGCGCCCGGACGGCCAGGACCGCGGCCCCCGCGAACGCGGCCCAGGCGGGGTTGACGCCGACCGCCGACGCACCCGCGAACCCGGCCAGCGTCAGCGCCAGCACGACGAGCGTGACCACGGGCAGCGGCGTGCCGCGGCCGGGATCCGCCCGGCCGCCCGTGTTCAGGTCAGACGCGAAGAACCGGCCGAACACCGCGTACTCGACGGCGATGGCGGCCAGCCAGGGAACCGCCATCAACGCGGCGAACCGGCCGAAGGCCAGCCCGCTGGCCGCGAACGCGAGCAGGTTGGTCAGGTTGGACACCGGCAGCAGCAGCGACGCCGAATTGGCCAGGTGCGTGCACGCGTACACGTGAGGCCTGGCCCGCGCCTCCAGCCGGGCCGCGGTGGCGAACACCACCGGGGTGAGCAGCACCACGGTGGCGTCCAGGCTGAGCACGGCCGTGGTCACCGAGGCGATTCCGAACACCTGGGCCAGGAGCCGCCGGGGGCTTCCCGCGCTGGCCCGCGCCATCCAGTCGCCGCAGGCGCGGAACAGCCCGTCCTCCTCGCACAGGTGTGCCAGCACGAGGATCGCGGCCAGGAACCCGATGACCGGGCCGAGCCGCCTGGCCTCCTCGGCGGCCAGGCCGGCCGGGAGGGCGCCGACCGCGATCAGGATGACCGCGGCCGGGACCGCCGCGACCGCCTCCGGCCAGCCGCGCGGCCTGGCCACCGCCCAGGCCAGCACGGCGACCAGGGCGATCAGCGAGACCGTCTCGCCGGCGACGGCGTTCAGCGCATCCCCTTTCCCCCTGGCTGGATGGTGCCAGCTAGTGCTGACTGCCCATCCAACCAGAGGGGATGCGCCCGGGCCTGCTAGGGACGGACCTCGTAGACGATGTTGAACGGGGTCTCGGCGGCACGCCGGAACCTGGTGAAGCCGGCGTCGGTAATGACCTGCCTGATGGCGGCCTCGCCCGCCTGCGCGCCGAGCGCGAAGCCACCGGACTGGGACAGCGCGTTCGGGACGCACAGGAGCGTGGAGAAGCTGTAGTACGTCCGGCCTACCGGGTTCATGTTGCCCGCCACGTCGTCAGCGGCGGCGGGCTCGACGATGAGCCAGGTGCCGTCGGGCTTGAGCGCCTGGCGTATGTGCGTGGCCGCGGCCAGCGGGTCGCCCATGTCGTGCAGGCAGTCGAAGGTGGCGGCCAGGTCGTACCCGGTCCCCGAGAACGTCGACGCCGAGGCGACCTCGAAGCTGACCCGGTCCGCGACCCCCTGGTCACCGGCGTGCTTGCGGGCCATCTCGATCGACTCGTCGTGGTAGTCAGACCCGGTGAACCGGGAGTTCTGGTACTCCTGGGCGAGCAGGATGGTGGACGCGCCGAGCCCGCAGCCGATGTCCGCCACCGTGGCGCCGGCCCGCAGCTTGTCCTCCACCCCGTCCAGCGCCGGGATCCAGGACGGGATGAGGTTGGCGATGTAGCCGGGCCGGAAGAACTGCTCGCAGCCGGTGAAGACATCCCCGTCGTGCTCGTGCCAGCCCAGGCCGCCGCCGGTCCTGAACGCCTCGGTGATCCGCGGCACGGCCTTCAGCGAGCCCAGTGCCAGCACGAACGCGCCGGGTGCGTAGACGGCGCCGTCCGGGTCGGTCAGCACGAAGGCCTGCTCCTCGGTCATCGAGTAGGTCTGGTCGGCGGGGTCGTACTGGACATAGCCGCCCGCGGCCTGGCCACGCAGCCATTCGGCCACGTAGCGCGGGCTGGTCTGGGTCGCCGCGGCCAGCTCCTCCGCGGTCGCGGGCGCGCTGGCCAGCGTCTTGTACAGGCCGAGGTTGTGGCCGATGACGACGCTGCCCGCCGCCACCGTCGCGCCCAGGTCCCCGACGAACTTGCCCAGGAGCTCGTTGAGCTTGTCGCTGTCGATAGCCATGTTGATACTCCCCTTGGTGTTCGGTATGCCGTCACGGCCCAGACTGCACGGGAGCGTTGCAACGGCGTTGCAACCCGGCTGCAACGGCGCTCGTTAGAAAAGAGGAGAAGCGGCGAGGAGAACTTCCACGTCAGGCACCGCCTCGACCGGTACGGCGCGGGTCGCTGCCTGGACTACGACCAGACCGGGCCCGAGGCGCTGGCGCACGCCATCGCGGCGCAGATCGGCCGCCCGGTCAGCTACCGCCCGGTCGAGACCGACGGCGCCGCCCGCGCTGCCGCCCTGCTGGCCGAGCTCCTCTGAGGCGGCCTACCCGGGGCGCTGCCTGGTCTCGAGCAGCACGTGCGCGAGCCCGTGTTCCCCGGCGAGCCGGGCGGCGCGCCCCAGCTCCGCCCGGGCCTGCCCGTCCTGGCCCAGCCGGGCCAGGATGCGGCCGTCCGCCGCCAGCGCCGCGGCCAGGGCGGGGATCCACGGCTCCCGCTCCGCGACGGCCAGCACCGGCGCCAGCACCGCGCGAGCCCGGTCCGGCTCATCGGCCGCCAGCCACCCCTCCGCGAGCGACAGGTACGCCTCGTAGCCCAGCATCCAGGCGCCGCCGTCCGGGATGCTCGCCCGCTCCAGCAGCGCGGTCGCCTCCTCCAGCAGGGCCCGCGAGCCGGTCGCGGCGGCCAGCGGGGCAGCGCAGCGCAGCAGGTAGCCCTCCACGCCCGCCTGCCTCGCCGCGGCCAGGCCCCGCTCGAACAGCGCGATCGCCCTGGCCCGGTCGCCGGCCAGCAGCACGGTGTCACCTAGCATGGCGCAGGCTGTGGCCTGCCACCAGGTGACCTCGTGCTGCTCGGTCAGCTCCACCGCCTGGTGTCCCAGCCTGATGGCCTCTTCGATGCGGCCGCGCAGGCGAGCCAGCCAGCCCTGGTGGGCCACATACCACGCGGTGGTGTGCGGATAGCCCGCCGTCCCGTTGATCTCGATGGCCGACTTCATGGCCACCGCGGCCGCGGTCCAGTCCGCCGCGGCGATCGCCGGGAACGCGTTGTCGAATTCCGCCCACTGGATGAGAAACGGATCTCTCAGGCGGCGCAGCAACGGGATCAGCTCGGCGAGCACGCCAGTGAGCGCGCCGATATCGCCGAGGCTGAGGTAGGCGGTCTTGAGCCCGTCGAGGCCCGAGGCCAGGGCATGGTCGTCGGCGACCATGCGCCCGGCCGTGACGGCCCGGAGCCCCTAGTCGATCGCCGCATCCAGGTCCAGCCGGTTGGCCGCGATGACGGCGAGGCCGCCGAGCATGTTGGCCTCGCTGGCCCGGTCCCCGAGCGACTCGGCGATCCGCAGTCCGTTCTCCAGGTTGGACATGTAGAAGCGCACGGGCAGGCCGCACTGGACCGGGACGTCGGTGCCGAGCTCGTACAGGGCGAGCATCTCGAGCCGCCGGTCGCCGGCCGCGCGGGCGTGGTCTGCGCCCAGGGTCAGGTCGGCCAGCGCCGCGGCATCGGCACCCATGGCGTGATGGGCGCGGCCGCGCAGAACCAGCGCGCGGGCGGTCACCTCCGCGTCGGCTACCCGTTCGCCCGCGTCGAGCGCCTGGGTGGCCAGTGCGGCCGCGTCGCTGGCCGCGAACCGGCCCATGGCGTCGTCGCCCGCCCGCAGCCAGGCCCGGCCGGCGCGCAGCCAGTCGCCCGCCGCCGCGGCGTGCCTGGCCAGCGATTCCGGCTGACCGGTCAGCAGGTCTGCCGCCCGGCGGTGGTGCGCGAGCCGGGTCGGCTCCGGCGTGCTGGCGTACAGCACGTCGCGGATGAGGTCGTTGGCGAACTCGTAGTCACGACCGCTGACCACCAGGAGCCGCGCCCCGAGCGCCGCCTCGCACAGCTCGAGCGCGGTCGCGGGAACCAGGTCGAGCATGACGCCGACGGTCAGCGGATCGACCGTGCTCCCGAGCACCGCCGCCGCCCGGAGCAGTGCCTCCACCGGCGGGCCGGTGCGCCGGACGCGGGCCTGCACGGCGGTCCGCAGCGACTCGGGCACACCCGCCTCGCCGCTCGCCAGCGCACGCAGCACCTCGACGACGAACAGGGTGTGACCGCGGGTCCGTTCCAGGATGCGCCCGGCCAGCTCGCCTTGCCCGGCCGCGCGCGCGAGCTGAGCCACCGCGTCCGGGTCGAGCGGCCCCAACTCGACTCGGCGGGCCACCGGGGCGAGCGCGGCATCGACCTGCGCGTCGTGTTCCGCCCGGACGGTGGCCACCACCAGGAGCCTGGTCCCGGGCGGCTCACGGCCGAGGAAGTGCAGGAGCTCCACCGTCGACTGGCCGGCGTACTGCAGGTCGTCCACCAGGAGCAGCACCGGGTTGCGTTCGGCCAGGCCGCGCAGCAGGGCCCGGACCGCCTCGAAGGCCCGCCGCCGCTCTACCTCCATGCTGCCCCGCCCCGGCGGCGGCGGCCCGAGCAAGGCCGCGACCTCGGGCAGCAGGCCGGCCGCGGCGGCCGCGTGCTCGCCGAGCAGCTGCCGCAGCGTACCGGCCGGGGTGCTGGCCGCCACCCGCGCTATCGCCTCCACGATCGGCTGCAAGAACAACGACCGTTCGGTCTCGTAACAGCGGGTCCGCAGCACGGTGCCGCCATCCCCGGCGGCCTCGGCGGCGAGCGACTCGGCCAGCGCGGTCTTCCCGATTCCCGCCTCGCCGGTGATCGTGACCAGCCCCGGCTTGCCCCCGGCGGCCGCGGTCCACGCCTCCCGCAGCGCCTTGCTTTCCCGGTCCCGCCCCGCCAGCGGGATCATGCCCGGTTTCGGTCCTCCCGGCGCGGCCTGGCCGGGCCCGCTCCGGGCGAGGCCGCCGCCCTGCTCGCGCAGGATGGCCAGGTGCAGCTCCCGCGTCTGCGGCGCCGGGTCGGCGCCGGGTCGGTGCCGAGCTCGCGGCCGAGTCGCTGCCGCAGGGCCTCGTAGGCGGCGAGCGCCTTGGCCTGCTCGCCGGCTTCGGCCGCGGCCGCCATGTACCAGCGGTGCGCCGCCTCGTCGAGCGGGTCCGCGGCGACCGCCGCCTCGGCGTAGCCCGCGGCCCGCTGCGGGTCCCCGGTCGCCAGCGAAGCCTCGGCCGCCGCCAGCCGGACCCGGCGCAGCAGCCCGCGCACCTGCTCGCGGGCCGGCTCCGCCCAGTCCGCGTACGGCTCGTCGCCGATCGCGGTGCCCGCCGACAGGAGCTCGTGCGCGCGCTCGGCCGCGGCCAGGGCCACCGCGGCGGCGGTGCTCAGCTTGCTTTCGGCTTGCTCGCAGAATCCGGCCGCGGCGTCCAGGTCCACGACCACGTCCGGGCCCGCCGCCAGCCGGTAGCCGGCCCGGCCGCCCTGGATGAGTTCTGCCCCCAGCGTCGCGCGCAGCCTGCTGACCATGGTCGCGACGTTCTGCTCAGGAGCCGCGGGCCGCTCGTCCGGCCAGAGGATCTCGACGATCCGGTCGACCGTGACCAGGCCGGGCCGCTCGACCGCGAGCAGCTTGAGTAGCGTCCGGGACTTCCGGCTGCCGATCTCGCCGTCGGCCAGCTGGGCGCCTCCCCGGACGACCCTGAACGTGCCCGCGAGACACAACTCGACGGCCGCCGCACCGCTGACTGATCCCGCGGGACCAGACCGCCCCACGTGCACTTCTTACCGCTGGCTCGCACGCCGCGCAAGCGGCGGCAGCGCCGCGACCAGGGCCGTCGCCGGATTATCCGGGCTGAGCCTGTCGGGCAGGCGCTAACCGTAGCGCCGGACGAACGCGCGCAGGATCGCCGGCGGCCAGGTGACGTCGCTGCGCGCCGCCTGCGCCTTGATCTCGTCGGCCTGGTCGGGGTCGAAATAGCCCGCGTGCTTGTAGACCTCGATCCGGGTGTACAGGCCGGCCACATCGAGCTCGGGGTGGAACTGGGTCGCGTAGACGTTGGCGCCGACACGGAACGCCTGCACGGGGCAGTCAGCCGAACTGGCCAGCAGGACGGCGTGCCCGGGCAGGCCGTTGACCGCCTCCTTGTGGCCGGTGAAGGCCTGGAAGGCCGCGGGCAGCTCGCCGAGCAGCGGGTCCCGCCGGCCCGGCGCGGTCAGCGTGATCTCGATGGCGCCGACCGGCTCGGCGTAGCGCCGGTCGACCATCGCGCCCTGGTGACGGCCGAGCGCCCCGATGCCGTAACAGGCCCCGAGGAACGGGAAGTCGGTGCTCACCACCCGGTCGAGCAGCCCGGACAGATCCGCCTCGACCCGCCGCTGCACCGGCGTCTTGAGCTCCTCCGGGTCGGAGAAGTTGAAGGGCCCGCCGCCGAGCAAGATCCCCGACCAGTCGGCTAGGTCGAGGTCCCCGAGCGGGCGCTGCTCCAGCCGGATACGGCGCAGCCCGGCTTCGCCGAGTCCGGACATGGACAGGAACGAGTCGTACTCGTTGTCGGCCGCCGCGTCCTCGGCGCGGATGGCCAGCAGCAGGAATGGCTTCACCTGTCCACCCTAGTGACGGGGCGTACCTGCCGCAGCCGGCCACCGGAAAGCGGATCCATCGGGATTGACGATGGATCCGCTGGCCGGCACCCTGGTGACGTGACTGATGAACGGGCGCGGGCCGAACGGTTCGCTAGCCTCTTCCGCGCCGTCTACCTGACGTTTCACCGGCGCGACGGGCCCCGCAGCCAGCTGCCGGGCGCTGGCCGGCCCGCTCACCGTCGGGGAAGCCGCCGCGCACATGAACCGGGTGCAGTCGGTGATCAGCGAGATCGTCACGCACCTGGAACGCCAGGGGCTGCTCGAGCGGGAGGACGACCCCGCCGACCGGCGGCGGACGCTGATCTGGCTGACCGCGCACGGCCACGAGGCGCTGCGCCGCGACCGCGAGGTGCTGAGCGTCGACATACTGGCCGGCGCCATGGCCCGGTTGCCCGCCGGCCAGGCCGACGACCTCATCGCCGGCCTTCGCGCCCTAGTCGACCTGGCCGCCCCGGACCAGGAAACCCGCCACGACCCATGAGGAGGACCCGATGACCACGACAGCGGCCTGCGAGAGCTGCGGGATGCCCATCGAGACCGGCCGCTACTGCGGCTACTGCACCGACGAGACGGGCGCCCTGCAGTCGTTCGACGAGCGTTTCGAGCGGATGACCGCGTGGCAGGCCCGCCGCAATCCCGGCGTGACCCGGCAGGAGATAGAACAGCAAACGCTCGACTACATGGCCACCATGCCCGCCTGGCGCGATCACCCGCGCGTCACCGCGAGCCGCTCCTGAAGCCTCGCGTCACCGGACGCGGGGAGTGACCCGGCCGCTCAGGTAGATGTACGGCGTGCCGTCGGCGAGTTCGGAGAAGGTGAGCGGCACCCAGGGCTCGTCGTCGCGAGAGCGCAGCACGAACCTGGTGCCGGGGGAGCCGGAGGGGTCCGGGGGTTCGGCCGGGTGCAGTAGCAGCTCCTCCGGCTCGGAGTCGGTGAGGGCCGCCAGGTTCCCGGTCATGGTCAGCACCATACGCAGCTGCCCGTCACGGACCGACACGTCGAACCGCCGGGACATGCGCTCGTAATGGCCGGCGTACCGGTCGAGGCTGGCTCCCGCAGGGGACCCCCCGGCGCCTGCGGGCAGGCCGTCCGCGGGACACGGCGCCGCGGGCATTGTCACGCCGGTCAGATCCCCGAACACCTCGTTGAACACCTCCCGGTACAAGGTCTGCGACTCGACGGAGTTGGTCAGCAGGCAGGCGGCTATCCCGGCCGCGGGATCGATCCGCAGGTAGGCGGACTGCCCGATGGTGTCCCCGTCGTGGCCGACGATGGTCCGGTTACCCCAGCGGCTCAGCCGCCAGCCCAGGCCGATGGCCGAACCGGGCGCGGAGAACTCCGGGATCGCGGCGCACGCCGACTGCATGGCCGTGGCCGAGGCCTCGCAGAGCAGCCGCTTGCCTTCGGCGGTGACGCCGCCGTCGAGATGGAGCCGGGCGAACGTGAGCAGGTCGCTGGCCGTGCAGGTGATCAGGCCGGCGGGCCCGATGCTGCGCGGCAGGCCCCAGACGTGCACCGGGGTACCGCAGCGGTGGTGGCCGACCGCCGCGCGGCGCAGGATCGCCTCCTCCGGCAAGGTGACGGTCTGGGTGGCGGACAGCGGGCCGGTCAGCCGCTCGCGCAGCGATTCGTCCCAGGACTGGCCGTCGAGGACCTCGATGATCCGGCCGAGCAGCACGTAGCCGCTGTTGCAGTAGGAAAACGCCGCGCCCGGTGTGAACATCGACGGGGCTTCGCCCAGCAGGCCGACGTAGCGCTCGATGCACTCGTCGCCCCGGCCGGTGTCGGTGAACATGTCTCCGTCGATCCCGCTGGTATGGGTGAGCAGGTGCCGCACCGTCACCTGGCCGGCGACATCAGCGGTCCCGAGCCGCGCGCCCGGCAGCACCTCCGAGACGGTCGTGTTGAGCGACACCAGCCCCTCGTCGACGAGCTGCATGATCATCGTGGCGGTCCAGATCTTGGTGATGGACCCGACCTGGAACACGGAGTCGGTGGTGACCGGGACCTGCGTCGCGGAATTCAGCACGCCGTGTGCGGCCAGGATTACCCGTCCGTCGGACCAGATGCCCAGCGCTGCCCCTGGGACATTCGCTTCGGTGGCCAGCTCATTGAGGCGGGCGGTCCAGTTAACGGCATTGAGCATGATATGGACGCTAACTCACCGAGGCCCGGCCTGACCCTTACCACACGGTTAGGGTCAGCCTAACCGAAACTAAAATTGACTAAGCCAATCCAGGACGGCTTTTAGGTGTCTACCTGCACGGTCAGCCATAATGTGCTCCTGGCCCGTTTGTAGGGCCAGCCATAGTTCGCCAGCCTGCCCGGGTGTAGGTTCGCTGGCGGAGCCCGGAAGGGCATGAAGAGCTGCGGAGGGTATATGAGCATCCTGGGCACCCGGGTGATCCGGACGGAGGACCCGCGCCTGCTGACCGCGGGCGGGGTCTACGTCGACGACCTGCGGACGCCGGAACTGGCCGGGGCGGCGCGCGCGACGTTCGTGCGCAGTCCGGTGGCCCACGCCCGCATCACCGGCATCGACGTCAGCGAGGCCCTCACCGAGCCCGGCGTGATCGCGGTGCTGACCGTCGCCGACATGGACGACCTTGCCCCGCCGCCGCCGAGCTCAGGCGAGTGGGACGGCAGCCCGGCGCCGCTCGGCGGCCCGTGGGCCGAACCCCTGCTGGCGATCGACACGGTGCGGTTCGTCGGTGAGCCGGTAGCGGTGGTGATCACGGATGACCGCTACCAGGGCGAGGACGCAGCCAACCTGGTCACCGTGGACTACGAGCCGCTGCCGGTGGTGCTGGGACCGGCGGCCGCCGTCGCCGACGAGACCCTGCTGTTCCCGGCGGCCGGCACCAACGTCGCGATCGCGAACCCGGTGCCGACCGACGACGCGCCCTTTGACGCCTGCGAGGTGGTCGTCGAGCAGGCCATCGTCAACCAGCGGGTCGCCTGCCTCCCGATGGAGGGGCGGGCCTCGGCCGTCAGCTACGAGAACGGCAAGCTGACCGTCTGGGCCAGCTCGCAGAACGCGCAGGTGAGCCGGTTCATCCTGGCCGGTGCCATGGGCATGGCGCCCGAGCAGATCCGCGTGGTGGTGCCCGACGTTGGCGGCGGGTTCGGCGCCAAGATCGGCATCGACCGGGACACCATCACCCTCGCCTGGGCGGCCAGGAAAATCGGCCGGGCGCTGCGCTGGGTCGAGACCCGCAGTGAGAACCTGGTCGCGATGACGCAGGGCCGCGCCCAGCTGCAGCACATCAAGATCGGGGGCAGCCGGGAGGGCCGCATCCTCGCCTACCGCATCGACGTCATCCAGGACGCCGGCGCCTACCAGCGCGTCGGCGGACTCCTCCCCTTCCTCACCTGCCTGATGGCACCCGGCGTGTACGACATCGCGGACGTGCAAGCCGGGTTCCGGCAGGCCGTCACCAACACGACGCCGATCGGCGCCTACCGGGGGGCCGGCCGGCCCGAGGCCACGGCGGCCATCGAGCGCGCGGTTGACCTGTTCGCCGCCGAGATCGGCATGGACCCGGCGGAGGTCAGGCGGCGCAACTTCATCGCCCCGGACAAGTTCCCCTTCCAGACCAAGACCGGCGCCATGTACGACACCGGCCGCTACGAGGAGGCGCTGGACAAGGCGCTGGCCGCGGCGGGATACGATCAGCTGCGCGAGGAGCAGCGGCGCAGGCGGGCCAGCGGTGACCCCAGGCAGCTCGGCATCGGCGTGTCCTCCTACGTCGAGATCACCGCGCCGGACCCGGACGCCGGCGAGACCGCCAAGATCGAGGTGGCGGACAACGGCTCTGCCACGGTCTACACCGGCAGCTCGGCGCACGGCCAGGGGCACCACACCGCATGGGCCATGCTCGTGCAGGACGAGCTCGGCATCCCGATGGACCGGATCACGGTCATCCACGGTGACACCGACCTGATCCCGGTCGGCGTCGGGACCTACGGCTCGCGGTCGCTGCAGCTCGGCGGCTCGGCCGTGCACAAGGCCGCGGTCGAGGTCAAGGACGAGGCCCGCCGCCATGCCGCCGAGATGCTCGAGGCCGCCGAAGCCGACGTGGTGCTCGATACGAGCACCGGGCTGTGGCAGGTGCGCGGCGACCCGGACACGGCCCTGTCCTGGGCCCAGGTCGCCGGTCATACCAGCGGCGGCAGCCTGATCGCCGACGTGAGCTTCATTCAGGACCGGCCCACGTTCCCGTTCGGAACCCACGTGTCCGTGGTGGAGGTCGACACAGAAACCGGCCAGACGAAGATGTTGCGGCACGTGACCGTCGACGACGCCGGGATAGTGATGAACCCGGTGCTCACCGAGGGCCAGCGGCACGGCGGGATCGCCCAGGGCGCGGCCCAGGCCCTGCTCGAAGAGGTGCTCTTTGACGCGGACGGCAACCCGCTGACCTCGACGCTGGCCGACTACGCGGCCATCTCGGCGCCCGACCTGCCCAGCTTCGAGCTGGCCAGCAGCGAGACGCCGACCGACCTGAACCCGCTGGGGGTGAAGGGCATCGGCGAGGCCGGGACGATCGGCTCGACCCCCGCGATCCAGAACGCGGTCGTCGACGCCGTGTCCCACCTCGGGATCAGGCACATCGACATGCCGGCGACGCCGCAGCGAGTATGGACAGCGATCAACGCAGCACGGAAAGCGAGTCACCAGTGAAGGTCGACCTGACCGTCAACGGCAAGAACATCAGCGCGGACGTCGAGGACCGCATGCTTCTCGTGCACTTCGTGCGCGACGTGGCCGATCTCACCGCAACCAACGTCGGCTGCGACACCACCTCCTGCGGGGCCTGCACGGTGCTGCTCGACGGCGAGTCCGTCAAGTCCTGCACGGTGCTCGCCGCCCAGGCCAGCGGGCACGAGGTCACCACGGTCGAGGGCCTCGCCGCGAACGGTGAGATGCACCCGGTGCAGCGCGCGTTCCACAACGAGCACGGCCTGCAGTGCGGCTTCTGCACGCCGGGCATGGTGATGGCCATCGTGTCGATGCTCAAGGAGAACCCGCACCCCACCGAGGAACAGGTCCGCAACGGCCTCGAAGGCAACCTGTGCCGGTGCACCGGCTACCACAACATCGTCAGGGCCGCGCTCGCGGCCGCCGAGGCGCCCGCGGAGGTGTCGGCGTGATCCCGTCCTCGTTCACCTACCAGCGGGCTGGCTCGGTCGAGGAGGCCCTGAGCCTCGTCGCCGGACACGGCGACGACGCGAAGTTCCTGGCCGGCGGCCACTCGCTGCTGCCGCTGATGAAGCTGCGGCTGGCCGCTCCCGAGGTGATCATCGACCTGGGCGGCCTGCACGACCTGTCGTACGTCAGCGACGAGGGCTCCTACATCGCGATCGGCGCCCTGACCAGGCACCACGATGTCGAGCATTCAGAAGTCCTCGGCCGCGAGGTGCCGCTGCTCGCGCACGCGGCCGGGCAGGTCGGTGACCCGCAGATCAGGCACCGGGGCACGATCGGCGGCTCGGTCGCGCACGCGGACCCCGCCTCGGACCTGCCCGCCGTGCTGCTCGCGCTGGACGCGACCCTGGTCGCGCGCGGGCCCGGCGGGTCCCGGGAGATCGGTATCGGGGAGTTCTTCCAGGGCCTGTTCGAGACCTCCCTCGAGCCCGACGAACTGCTCACCGAGATCCGGGTCCCCAAGCCGGCCTCGGCCAGCGCGTGGTCGTTCCAGAAGTTCACCCAGCGCGCCATCGACTGGGCCATCGTCGGCTGCGCCGTCCAGGACGGCCGCGTGGCCCTGGTCAACATGGGCGGTACGCCGCTGCGCGCCGCGGGGGTGGAAGCCGCCCTGGCCGGCGGCGCCTCGCCGGCCGACGCGGCCGCGCACGCCGCCGAGGGGACCAGCGCCGCCGAGGACATCCGCGCGACCAGGGCCTACCGCGAGCACCTGGCCCGCGTCCTGGTCTCCCGCGCCCTCACCGAGGCAAGTTCAAGATCATGATCCCGAACGGGCCGTGGCGCGTGCCCTGGCGCCGCCACGGCCCGGATGGGCTCAACCCCTGATGATCGAGGCGGTCGTCTTCGACCTGGACGGCGTGCTGATCGACTCCGAGCCGGTCTGGGAGCAGGTGCGCCGCGGCCTCGTCGCCGAGCGCGGCGGCCACTGGGCCCCGGACGCCCAGCGCAGGCTGATGGGCATGAGCACCCAGGAATGGGCTAGGTACCTGGGCGAGGACCTCGGCGTCGGCCTGCCGCCCGGCCAGGTCGCGGCCATGGTCATCGACCGGATGGGCGCCCGCTACCGGGAGCGGATCCCGTTCCTGCCTGGCGCCGTCGACGCGGTGCGCCGGCTGGCCGGCCGCTGGCCGCTCGGCCTGGCCAGCTCGGCTCCGGCCGTGCTCATCGAGACCGTGCTCCAGGCCGCCGACCTGCGCTCGTACTTCCAGGTCACGATGTCCACCGAGCAGGTGCCGCACGGCAAGCCGGCCCCGGACATCTACCTGGCCGTGACGGCCAGGCTCGGCGTCTCGCCCGCCGCCTGTGCCGCCGTCGAAGACTCCTCCAACGGCCTCCGCTCGGCCGCCGCCGCGGGCCTGCACGTCATCGCCATTCCGCACCCCCAGTACCCGCCCGACCCCGATGCGCTCGCCCTGGCCAGCCTGGTCCTGCCCCGTTTGGCCGGCCTGACCCCGGACGCCGTAGCCGTCCTGGCCTGATCTCGGGTGCGAGCGGGCGGGGCGGTAGCCGCAGCGGCGGTAGCCGCGGCGGCGGTGCGGGGCGGCGGTTCTGGGTCAAAGTGCCGGTGGTCCGGTTCTAGCCGGACCAGCGGCACATCGACCCAGCGGTTGACGAGGGGCGCGGTCGCGCGCAGCCGCGGCGCCGGCTGACAATGGAAGGGTGCGCGGGGCGCTGAGAAGGACAGGGCGGTGGATCTGGTCGCCCAGGCGGCTGATGCTGCTCCTAGGAGCACTGCTCATCCTCGCGTTCCCCGCGGCGAACCTGGAGTTCCTGGCGTGGTTCGGGCTAGTGCCCGGGCTGTGGCTGATCGTCAGGTCGCCGACCGCGCGGGAGGGCGGGATGCGCGCCTGGTGGCTCGGGGCCGGATACCTGATCGCCGCGCTGTACTGGATGACGCCGGAGATCGGGCCCGCGGTGCTGCTGGTGGGCGCGGTCATCGGCGTGCTGTGGGTGCCGTTCGGGGTGGCCGCGTGGAAGCTGCTCAGGCCGCCGGTGACCTGGCCGCGAGCGCTGGCCGCCCTGGTGGTGGTGCCGAGCTGCTGGCTGCTCACCGAATGGCTGCGGTCCTGGCAGGCGCTCGGCGGCCCGTGGGCGGTGTTCGGCGTCAGCCAGTGGCAGCACCCGGAGGTGCTCGCGCTGGCCGCGGTCGGCGGGGTGTGGCTGATCAGCTTCGCGCTGGTGCTGGCGAACGTGGCGATCGTGCTCGTCATCGAGGTGCTGCCCCGCGTGACACCCGGCGCGACCTGGCGCCCGGGGCTCGCCGTGCTCGGCGTGGCCGCCGCGGTGGCCAGCGTCGGCGCCGGGCCGCTGGCGTTCGCGCTCACCCCGGCCAGCCCCGCCGTCCGCGAGGCGACGGTCGCCATGGTGCAGCCCGGGATCGTCGGCAACGCGGTCAAGCGGGTGGACGCGAGCGAGCGGCTGACCGCCGGGCTTAGCCGCTCCGGCGAGCTCAGCGGCACCAAACCCGACCTGATCGTCTGGGGCGAGAGCAGCACCGCGGTCGACCTCACCCTGCCCGGGTACCGCGACCAGCTGCAGAAGCTCGCGGCCCTGACCCGGGAAGACGGCGCGGATCTCCTGGTCAGTCAGGACGCCATCGTGCCCGGTAAGGGCCACGAGAAGTGGTCGGTCCTCGTCGGTCCCGCCGGGATCAAGGGCATCTACATCAAGACGCGGCTGGTTCCGTTCGGCGAGTACATACCGTTCCGGCAGCAGCTCGGCTGGCTGACCAAGATCAGCAGGGCCGCGGCGTCCAACATGATCCCCGGCACCGGCGCGCACCTGCTCTACCCGGTCGACCGGGCCGGAAAGCCGCTGCCGATCGGCGTGCTGGTCTGCTTCGAGTCCGCGTTCCCCGACATGTCCCGGGTGGACACCGACCTGGGCGCGCAGCTGATCGTGTACCAGTCCGCGACCCCCACCTTCCAGGGCACCTGGGGACCGGACCAGCACGCCTCGCTGAGCGCGGTGCGCGCAGCCGAGACCGGCCGGCCCGCCGTACAGGCCGCGCTGACCGGTGTCACGGCGGCGTTCGACGCCAGGGGCCGGCTGCTGGCCTGGATGGGACAGTCCTCGCACGGCGTCGTCAGCGTCCGGCTCGGCCTGCCTGCCGCCTCGGCCAAGACCTTCTACGATCGCGCAGGCGACTACGTTCCGTGGTTGGCACTTGGCATCGTGATACTGGCCGCACTGGTCATGTTTGCGAATTCACGCGGTTTTCCTGGCCGGAGTGCTAGCGCCAAGGGAGGGCATGAGGCACAATATGTAGCTGGGCAGTCCGTGCCGCAGTAGCGAGGCCGCAGGGGAAGGCGAACCTCGTCTGCTAGGAGGCACGGTGTCTGCACCCATTGCTCTAGGTGTTCTGTACGTTCATTCGGCGCCCCCGGCGCTGTGCCCGCACATCGAGTGGGCCGTAGCCGGAATCGTGGGGGTGCCCGTTGGCATGCCGTGGTCCGGCCAGCCAGCCGCTCCCGGCGCGCTGCGGGCCGAGCTGGTCTGGCAGGCCCGCCCGGGCACGGCGGGGGCGATCGCGTCCGCGCTGGCCGGCTGGAACCGGCTCAGGTTCGAGGTCACAGAGGACAGCTCGCCGGGCTGTGACGGCGTGCGGCACTGCTACACGCCCGACCTCGGCCTGTTCACCGCGGTGACCGGCGCCAACGGCGACATCATGGTGTCCGAGGACCGGCTCAGGTCGGTGCTGCTGCTGGCCTCCGGCGCCCAGTCAAGCCAGCATGGCGGCAGTGCGTCGCTGGAGGACGAGATCAGCCGGCTCCTGGGCACGGCCTGGGACAACGAGCTCGAGCCGTTCCGCCGCGCCGCCGACGGCGCCCCCGTTCGCTGGCTCAACGCCACCGGCTGAGGGGGCGGTGGCCTTACCAGCTCGTGGGGACGGGCATGCCCTCGCTGTAGCCGGACGCGCTCTGCAGTCCGATCACGGCGCGCTCACCGAACTCGGCCAGGTCCCGCGCGCCCGCGTAGCTGCACGAAGAGCGCAGGCCGGCCACGATCATGTCGATCAGGTCCTCCACGCCGGGCCGCACCGGGTCCAGGTACATCCGGGCCGACGAGATGCCCTCCTCGAATAGTTCCTTGCGGGCCCGCTCGAACGCCGAGTCGCTGGCCGAGCGCAGCCGCACCGCCCGCGCCGACGCCATCCCGAAGCTCTCCTTGTACAGCCGCCCCTCCGGCGACCGGAACGTGTCGCCAGGGGACTCGTAGGTCCCGGCGAACCACGACCCGATCATCACGTTCGAGGCGCCCGCGGCCAGCGCCAGCGCGACGTCCCTGGGGTGCCGGACCCCGCCGTCGGCCCACACCGAGGCGCCGAGCCGCCGGGCTTCTGTGGCGCACTCAAGCACCGCGGAGAACTGCGGCCGCCCCACCCCGGTCATCATCCGGGTGGTGCACATCGCACCGGGGCCCACGCCGACCTTGACCACGTCGGCCCCCGCCGACACCAGGTCGTCCACCCCGCCCGCGGTCACCACGTTGCCCGCCACCACCGGAACCGACGGCGAAACGCCCCGTACCGCCTGCAGCGCGCAGATCATCTTCTCCTGGTGCCCGTGCGCGGTGTCCACCACGAGCACGTCGGCGCCCGCGTCGAGGAGCAGCTTGGCCCTGGCCGCCACGTCGCCGTTGACCCCGATGGCCACCCCGGCCCGGAGCCGGCCCCCGGCGTCGACGGCGGGGGAGTACAGGGTCGCACGCAGCGCCCCCGTCCTGGTCATGATGCCCAGGCTGCGGCCCGCCCCGTCCACCACGGGCGCCAGCCGGTGCCGCCCGTCGTGCAGCAGCGCGAACGCCTGCTCGGGCGGCGTCCCGGCGGGCAGCGTGAACGGATCGGCCGACATCACGTGTCTCAGCTGGGTGAACCGGTCGACGCCCAGGCAGTCGGCCTCGGTCACGACCCCCACGGGCTGCTCATCGGACAGCACGATCACGGCGCCGTGGGCCCGTTTCGGCAGCAGGCTCAGCGCGTCGCCCGCGGTGTCCGTCGGCGCCAGCGTCAGCGCGGTCTCCACCACCAGGTCCCGCGACTTCACCCAGGCGATCACGTCGGCCACGACGTCGGCCGGGATGTCCTGCGGCAGGATCGCGATACCGCCCCGGCGGGCGACCGTCTCGGCCATCCGGCGGCCGGAGACGGCGGTCATGTTGGCGGTCACGATGGGGATGGTGGCGCCGCTGCCGTCGGTGGTGGCCAGGTCGACGTCGAGCCGCGAGCCGACCGCCGACCGGCTGGGCACCATGAACACGTCGCTGTAGGTTAGCTCGTGCCCGGGGCCGGAAGTGGGCACTGTTTCGTTGAGAAATCGCACGTTAGAGATTCTTCCCGAACCAGGCGGGTGCTATAGCCTCGACCGGTGACAGACCCCCCGCCGGACCCTGTCCATTACCGGCGCCCGCGGACGCTCCGGCTCGGCGCGAGGGCGTGGCCACCCGGCTCGTTCGGGATCATGGCGGTGATCAACCGCACGCCCGATTCGTTTTTCGACCGCGGGGCCACCATCAAGTTCGGTTCCGCCCTCGACGCGGCCAGCCGGGCGGTGGCCGCCGGGGCCGAGATCGTCGACATCGGCGGGGTCAAGGCGGGCCCCGGCGACGAGGTCACTCCTGCGGCCGAGATCGACCGGGTGGCCGGCCTGGTCGCGGCGGTGCGCGAGCGCCACCGCGACGTGGTGATCAGCGTCGATACCTGGCGGGCGGAGGTCGCCGAGGTGGTCGCCCAGGCGGGCGCGGACCTGCTCAACGATGCCTGGGGCGGCGCCGACCCGCGGCTGGCCGAGGTGGCGGCCAGGTACGGTACTGGCTTGGTCTGCTCGCATGCGGGCGGCCTTCCGCCTCGCACCCGCCCGCACCGGCCGGCCTACGGTGACGTGGTGCGCGAGATGACCGGTTACGTCACGGGGCATGCCGAACGGGCCGTCGCCTCGGGCGTTGCGCCGGATTCTGTCCTGGTGGACCCGGCGCACGACTTCGGGAAGAACACGTGGCAGTCACTCGAGGTGACCCGCCGCCTCGGCGAACTGGCGGGCACCGGCTGGCCGGTCCTCGTCGCGGTCGCGGACAAGGACTTCATCGGCGAGACGCTCGGCCTGCCGGTCGGCGAGCGGGCCGAGGGGACGATCGCCACCCTGGCCGTGTGCGCCTGGCTGGGGGCGCGGGTGTTCCGCGTGCACGACGTCCCGGCCACCCGCGAGGCGCTCGCCGCCGTGGCGGACCTCCGCGTAGCCGCAATCAGGGAACGTTGAGGCCGAACGCGGCGAACATGATGTCCGCGATCCGGTCGGCCATCTCGTCCTCCGGAAGCCGGACATCGGCGCTGATCAGGTAGTTCACCCGCTCGAGCATCATCAGGCAGGCCACCGAGGTGAGCTCGGCGTGCTCCTGGTGCTTGCCGGCCGCCTGGGCGGCGGCGGTCATGCCCGTGGTCATCGCCTCCGCGATGCTGAAGAACAGCCGCAGCCCGTCGCCGAACACCTCCTCGGGCACCAGGTCGGCCTGGCTGAGGATGCGGATCACGGTGGCGTGCGCCGCGTAGGCGCGGAAGAACTTGCGGACCCACTGCCGCAGCACGGTGAGCCCGGTGCCGTCGTGGGTGACCACGGGGAAGTCGCCCGCCACGATCTCCATGTCGTGCAGCGCGTCCTTCAGCAAGGCCTTGAACAGGTCTTCCTTGTTGGAGAAATAGAGGTAGAACGTCCCGTGCGAGATGCCCGCCCGGCGCACCACGTCGTCCACGCGGACGCCGTGGAAGCCACGGCCCTCGAACTCGACCATGCCCGCCTCGAGCAGCCGGCGGACGGTTTCCCGGCCCTGCGCGCGCAGTTCACGGTCCTGGGCGGGGGCGCCCCCGCCCAGCGACGGTCTGGCGGGCTGTTTCCTCGGGGGGCGCCCGGTCCCGCGCGGCGCGGCGTTGGCGGGACCGCGGCTTGCCTCCTGGTTCATAGCAAGAGCGTAGCCTTCCCTGGTTAACCTGCCGTGCATTCGGTCAATGCCGCGCCCCTGCTACCCTTCGAGCGGTGAGTAGCCAGGCCGCCGGTTCCCGGCCTGCCAGCGCAACGACCGCCCCCCGCGCGGCTGACGGGACGGCCGTCGGCGCCGGTCGGCTGCGGGCGCTGTGGAGCCGTTCCAGCGTCAGGGTCGGCGCGCTCACCGTCGCGGCCGCCTTCGTCTACTGCCTGGACTCGCTCAATCTCTTCCGCCGCTTCCTGGCCAGCACGTTCAACCTGGTCATCTTCGACCAGGGGATTCGCGGCTACGCGCACCTGTCGGCGCCAGTCTCGATCGCCCGCGGCGTCTCGGACGGGCAAGGCGCGCACTTCCTGCTGCTGGCCGACCACTGGTCGCCGCTGCTGGCGCTGCTCGCCCCGCTGTACTGGATCCACGACAGCCCGGCCACCCTGCTGGTCGCCCAGGGCGTGCTGTTCGCCCTGGCCATCCCGCCGCTGTGGGCCTATACCCGGCGCCAGCTCGGATCGGGCGCCGCGTACTTCGCCTGCGTGGCCTACGCCTTGTCGCTGCCAGTTATGGAAGCGGTCATCTTCGACTTCCACGAGGCCGCGTTCGTCCCCGTGCTCACCGCGGTGATGGTGGAACGCTTCGACGCGGGGAAGCGCTGGCACGTGGTCCTGGCGGCCGTGGCGCTGCTGCTGGTCAAGGAGGACATGGGCCTGCTCGTCGCGGGCTTCGGCGGGTATCTGATGCTGACCCGCCGGCGTCCCTGGGTCTGGACCGGCCTAGCCTTCACGGTGGGCGGCGTGGCCGCGACCTGGGCGGCCACCCACCTGTTGATCCCGGCGTTCGGCGGCTCGGCCAGCTTCTACTGGGCCTACGGCCAGTTCGGGTCCACGCTGGGCGGCGCCCTGCTCAACGTGCTCACCCACCCGCTGCACGCGTTGCACGTGTTCGTCACGCCGTGGGTCAAGGCCCGGACCATGATCGGCCTGCTCGCCATGTTCGGCTTCCTGCCGCTGGCCTCGCCGATGGTGATCGCCGTGCTGCCGCTGCTGGCCGAGCGGATGCTCGCCTCCGGCTATCCGCTGTGGTGGCAGGCCAAGTTCCAGTACGACGCGTTCCTGGTGATGATGCTGTGCTGCGCCGCGGTGGACGGCGCCGCGCGGCTGCAGCGTCACTGGCCGGCCCGCTGGGATGCCTGGCTGACCTATCCGTTCGGCCGCCCGGCCTGGCTGCGGCGTGGCGGGACGGCCTGGCGCCCGGCCACGCTCTGGGCCGCCGCGATCTGCGCCGCCGCGCTGGTCTACCTTCCGTCCTCGCCGCTCGGGCCGCTGCTCAAGCCCGGCTTCTACGGCACCAGCGCGCGGATGCGGGCGGCCGCGGCGGCCATCGCGCACGTGCCCGCCGGGGTCGAGGTGGAGGCGTCCAACAACATCGGCCCGGCGCTGTCCGGCCGGGATACCGTGCTCCTGCTCGACGGCACGCCCCGGTGGGCGCCGTGGGTGGTGGGGGACGCGCTCGGGCTCGACTTCCCGTTCTGCACGCCCAGCCAGCAGGCCCAGGAGCTGGCGTACCTGCGCGCGCACGGGTACGCGCAGGTGTTCGCCGAGGACGGCTACGTGGTGCTACACCGCCCGGGCGACGCGCGCACCGCGCAGGCCCTGGCCCATCCCCTGCCCGCGGCCCGCCTGCACACGGACATCTGCTACTGATGGCACAGGTGCTGTCCCTGCGCGCGGTCAACCGCGCGCTGCTCGCCCGCCAGCTGCTGCTCGCCCGTCCCCGGCTGCCCGCCGCAGGGCCCGCGCGGGTCGCCCAGGTGGCGCAGACCATCGAGCACCTGGTCGGGCTGCAGGCCCAGGCGCCGTTCCCGCCCTACTTCGGGCTGCACTCCCGGCTGGACGGCTTCCTCCCCGAGGACCTGGCCACGCTGATCACCGACCGCGGCGTGGTGCGGATCGCGCTGATGCGCGGCACCATCCACCTGGTGTCCGCGCGGGATTGCCTGCCGTTGCGGCGGCTGCTCCAGCCGGTGATCGAGCGCGGCATGCGCGGCGCCTTCGGCAAGCAGCTGGCCGGGGTGGACCCGGCCGAGCTGGCCGCGGCGGGCCGCCGCCTGGTCGAGACCGAGCCGATGACGTTCGCCCGGCTGGGCCCCCTACTGGCGGCACAGTGGCCCGACCACCCGCCCGCCGCCCTGGCCCAGGGGGTGCGCACATACGTGCCGCTGGTCCAGGTGCCACCGCGCGCCGTCTGGGGCCAGGCCGGGCAGTCGATGCACACCTCGGCCGAACACTGGCTTGGCCGGCGGCGCCGGTCAGGAGTGCCCGCCTACCCGGTCCCGGCGGCCTCACCGGCCGAGCTGGCGCAGCTGGTGACCAGGTACCTGGGCGCGTTCGGCCCCGCCGCGGTGCGCGACGTGCAGGCCTGGTCCGGGCTGACCGGGCTCAAGGCGGTGCTGGAGGAGCTCCGCCCGTCGCTGGTGACCTTCCGCGACGAGCAGGGCGCCGAGCTGTTCGACCTGCCCACCGCGCCGCGCCCAGGCGAGGATACGCCCGCGCCGGTCCGGCTGGCCGCCGAGTTCGACAACCTCGTGCTCTCGCACGCCGAACGGTCCCGGGTCGTCAGCCCCGAGGCCACCAGGCGGCTCTACACCATCAACGGCGTCATCCCCGGGTCGGTGCTCGTCGACGGGTTCGTAGCCGGGATGTGGCGGCTCACCCGGAGCCGGCCGGAGGCCATGGTGACGATCGAGATGTTCGGTCCGGTGCAGGAGCGTGACGCGCTGACCGCCGAGGCCGAGCGCGTCCTCGCGTTCGCCGCGCCCGGCGCGGCCCACGAGGTCCGCTTCGCGCCGCTGGCCGGGACGCAGGTCAGGAGCTGCTGAGCCGCGCCGTGACCTTATCGGCGACGAGCTGGTAGGCGGCGACCTGCTCGGGCACCGCGCCGGTGAGCATGACCGGGCGGCCCTCGTCCGCGTCCCGCGCCGCCTGGTAGCTGAACGGGATGCTGGCCAGCAGCGGGATCAGCCCCCAGACGCTGTCCGGCTCCGGGGCCGGGGGGAACAGCGGCGTGGTCTGGCCGCAGCCGGGGCAGATCTGGCCGCTCATGTTCTCCACCCCCGCCACGTCGGCGGCGGCTCCGCCTCGCTGCTGCAGGTGCGCCACCAGCCGGCGGGCGTCCTGGTGGGCGATGACCTGCGGCGTCGCCACGACCAGCACGCACAGCGGGCGGCCGGACAGGGCGAACGCGAACTGCTGGATGTCCGCCGTCCCCGGCGGCAGGTCCATCACCAGGTAGTCGAGCCGGTCCCAGGCGGAATCGGACAGCAGCCGGCGGACGAGCAACTGGGCGATGGTGCCGTCGATGGCCAGGGCCTGGTTCTCGCCCAGCAGGAACGCCGCCGACGCGAGCTGCACCCCGTGCCTGGTGACCGTCTCCAGCCGGGAGCCGGCCGCGCCGGGCCGGGCGAACAGCGTCACCCCGGACGCCTCGGCCTTGCGGCGCAGGCCCATCATGCGCGGCACGTCGGGCCCGTACAGGTCGGCGTCGATCAGGCCCGTCCGGCTTCCGCGTGCGGTCAGCGCCAGCGCAAGGTTCACCGCGACGGTGGTCTTCCCGACCCCGCCCTTCCCGCTCGCGACCGCGATGACCGGCACCTGCTCCGAGCTGTCCGGCATGCACACTCCAGGGGTCAGGGAAAGATGAAGATCTGCTACTAGAAGGCTTAAGGACCCTTTAACAATTCGCCGGGGACTTTCTGTTGGCGGCCGGGGCCTTATATCGTCTTGTATATTGTGCTGCTTCTGTCCCTGCGCCGCGCCGCCGTCACCGGTTCCTGGCGGCGTGCCGCACAGCTGTCCGTCGTCACCGCCGCGGCGTGCGCGATGCTGACAGGCTTCGCCGCTCCGGCAGGCGCCCGCACAGGTCCGCACGGTGATTCCTTCGGCTTCACCGTGAACCCCCCTCCCGGCGTCGTCGCCCCCGGAAGCCCGGCCGCGCAGTCGCTGACGGCTGCCGGCTCGGACGGGGGATCCCAGCGGCACCTTTACGTTCCCGACCTGATCGCCGCGGTGCCGAGCGGCATCACCACCTCGCAGCTGGCCGCGATCTCCAAGCTGCACGGGGTCCAGGCGGTGCTGCCCGTCGACGGAGGGAAGGTCAAGGTCAACGGCCAGAGCGCCAACGTGCTCGGCGTCTCGCCGCAAGCGTTCCGGTCCTGGACGCCGCTGTCCACGGCCGGCTCGGCGTCGATCTGGTCGAATCTGGGCAAGGGGCAGCTCGTCAGCACCGGCGCGGCGGCACGCAGGCTGCACCTCGCTGCCGGCCAGTCCTATCCTGTATCGGCGGCGGTTCGCACGCGACTGCAGTTCGGCGGAGCGACAGCGCTAAGCGTGACCGGCGCCGATGCGATCGTGAACCTCGCCAGGTCCGCGCAGCTGGGGCTGGCGCAGAATTTCGCCGTCCTGATCAGCGCACCGCCCGGCGGGAGCCTGCCCAAGCTGATGACCCAGGTCAAGTCCGTTATCGGGAAGAGCGGCCAGGTGGTGAACCTGGTTTCCTATGCCCTGGTGACGGCGAGCGAGAGACCAGTGGCCACGAACATCCCGGCGGGCGCGCCGGCCAACTACCTGAACCTCTTCAAGGCCTCGGCCGCGAAGTACTGCCCGGGAATGTCCTGGACGGTGCTGGCCGCGATCGGACAGATCGAGAGCGGCGACGGCGCCAATAACGGCCCGTCGAGCGCGGGCGCGCTTGGCCCGATGCAGTTCATGCCGGCTACCTGGGCGCGGTGGGGTATCAACGGATTCGGCCCGCCCGGCCCTCCGGACATCCTGAACCCGCTCGACGCCGTACCCTCGGCCGCGCGCATGCTGTGCGCGGCCGGCGCCGGGAATCCCGCAACCCTGTCCCTGGCGATCTTCGCCTACAACCACGCGGACTGGTACGTGGCCGAGGTGCTGGCCCTGGCCAGCGAATACGCCAAGAACTCCGCGTAACGCCTGGGTCCTGGCCCGCCCTAGCTTGCTGCCGGAGCTTCCACGGTCCTGAGGCGGCCCAGGCCCGCCAGGCAGGTGGCGGCGCTGGCGGCGCCGCACGCAGCGGCGAACCCGTAGCCGAACCGCGGGCCGTGCGCGTCGATCACGAAGCCGACCACGGACGCCCCGGCGGCCAGGCCGACGGCGATGCCGCTGCTGAGCCAGGACATGGCCTCGGTCCGGCGGCCCGGCTTAGCCTGCGCCTCGAGCAGGCTGAACCCGGCGATCAAGGTCGGCGCGATGGCCAGCCCGCACAGGTAGATCACGCAGGTCAGCGTGATCAGGTTCGGCTGGGCCCAGAACGTGGCCACGCCGAGGACGGTGAGCGCGAGGGAGAGCGCGAACCGCTTCTCCAGCGGCGCTCGCCACTGCCGGGACCCGTACACGATCCCGCCGGTCGCACTGCCCAACGCGTAGGTGCCGAGGATGAGGCCTGCCAGCGGCTTGTGCCCGAAGTGCTGGGCGAACGCCACCGTGCTCAGGTCGATCGACACGAACATCGCACCGAGCAGCATGTACACGGGAGCCAGCACGACCAGCCCGGGCGCGGGCGCGCCGCGGATCCGGCCCGCCCTGGCCTGGCCCGCGGGCCGGTCGGGCCGGACCACGGCCGGCTCGGTCCCGCGCTCCGCGACGAACCACAGCGTCCCCAGCAGGCACAGTACGGCCGCGACGCCCACGCCGGAGGCGGGGAAGACCTCAGTCGCCAGCAGCGTCACGGCGGCCGGGCCGACGATGAAGCAGAGCTCGTCGGCGACGGACTCGAAGGAGAACGCGGCATGCAGCCGGGGTGAGCCCGCGAGCAGGGCGCTCCAGCGCGCCCGGACCATCGTGCCCAGCGACGGCATGCTTGATCCCGCGACCGCTCCCGGAACGAAGAAAGCCCAGGTGGGCAGCCCAAGCTGCACAGCCACGATGAGCAGCGCGGTGGCCGTGGTGAACACCGCGAGCAGGGGGAGCAGGACGCGCCGCTGTCCGCGGCCGTCCACCGCCCTGGCGATCCGGGGCGAGGAGAACGCGTAGCCCAGCGAGCCGGCCGCGGACACCGTGCCGGCCACGCCGTATTTCCCGGTGACGGCCGAGATGAGCAGGACGGTACCGAGCCCGAACATCGACATCGGCATCCGCCCGATGACACCCGCCATGGAGAAGCGCCAGGCCCCGGGGATCTCGAAGATCTCGGCGTACGGCCGCAGCGGTCGGCTCAGCAGGCCTGCGGGGGAGCGGCTGGCGGGCCTTTTCGCCTCGTCAATACCCGTCATCGGCCGCATTGCCCCATGATCGTCACTCTATTGTCTCGGGGGGACGATCCCCCCCAGACCCCCCCTGCTCATGGGGGGGCTGCCCGCCCCCCATACCCCCTGGGCCCCAGACCCCCTCGGCCCTCCCGGTGGTTGGATGGAGGCATGCCGGCCTACGACGCCTTCCTGCTCGTCTCGTTCGGCGGCCCGGAAGGCCCCGACGACGTCATGCCGTTCCTGCAGAACGTCACCCGCGGCCGCGGCGTCCCGCCGGAGCGGCTGGCCAGCGTCGCCGAGCACTACTACGCGGTCGGCGGGGTGAGCCCGATCAACGAGCAGTGCCGGGATCTGCTGGCCGCGATCCGCGCCGCCTTCCCGGCCAGCGGCCTATCGCTGCCCGTCTACTGGGGGAACAGGAACTGGACGCCGTACCTGACCGACACGGTGCGGACCATGGCCGCTGACGGCGTGCGGCGCGCCGTTGCCCTGGTGACCTCCGCCTACAGCTCCTACTCGAGCTGCCGGCAGTACCTGGAGGACATCGAGCGGGCGCGCGCCGAGGTCGGCCCGGACGCGCCCAGGATCGACAAGATCAGGCGCTTCTTCAACCACCCCGGCTTCATCGAGCCGTTCGCCGCGAGCACGCGCGCCGCGCTGGCCACGCTCCCCGCCGACCTGCGAGACGGTGCCCACCTGGTGTTCACCGCGCACAGCGTCCCGGTCGCGATGGCCGAGGCCAGCGGGCCAGGGGGAACGAACATGTACGTTGCCGAGCTGACCGAGGCCGCCGGCCTTGTCGCCGAACGGGCCGGCGGTGGCACGCACCCGTGGACGCTGGCCTACCAGAGCCGGAGCGGTCCGCTCTCCCAGCCGTGGCTGGAACCCGACATCCGCGACCACCTGGGTGAGCTGTCCCAGTCCGGGACGAAGGCCGTCGTGGTGGTCCCCGTCGGGTTCGTGTCCGACCACATGGAGGTCCGGCACGACCTGGACGTCGAGGCCGCCGAGACGGCCGATTCGCTGGGCCTGGCCTTCGCCCGGGCGGCCACCCCGGGCAGCCACCCGCGTTTCGTCTCCATGATCGCCGAACTGGTGCGGGAACGCCTCGCACTCCCGGATGACACCGGCGTGCCGAGCCATGACTGCCCCGCGGACTGCTGCCGGTACGTGGCCGCCTTCCCAACCCGGGGGGGTCGGGAGGGTGGTCCCCCCCGGAGCCAGCAGAGCCCGGAGGGAGTATCGCGGCCATGACCGTTCCCCAGGCGAGCGAGGACGCCCAGGAACTGCTGCGGATCGCGGTGGCGACGGCCGCCGAGGCGGGCAGGCTGCTGGCCTCCTGGCGAGGCGACGAGCGACCTGAGGTCGTCCAGACCAAATCGAGCCCGACCGACATCGTGACTGAGATGGACCGCCGGTCCGAGGCCCTGATCACCAGCCGGATACGCGCGCACCGCCCTGGCAACGCCGTCCTGGGCGAGGAGGGCGGCCAGACCGCGGGCGACCCGTCCGGCGACGTCGCCGGTGCGGGCCCGCCGGGGCGGGTGCGCTGGATCGTCGACCCGCTAGACGGAACCGTCAACTACCTTTACGGCCTGCGCGACTGGGCGGTGTCCATCGCGGCGGAGCTGGACGGCACGGTGGTCGCGGGGGTGGTCGAGGTGCCGCGGTCCGGCGAGACGTTTACCGCGGTGGCGGGTCAGGGCGCGTGGCTGCACCGTGGTGAAGCCAGGCTGGCGCTGCGCTGTTCCTCGGGGGTGCCGCTAGGCCAGGCCCTGGTGGGGACCGGCTTCGGCTATGATGCGGAGCGCCGCCGCGTGCAGGGCGAGGTGGTCGCTGCGCTGCTGCCGCACGTACGGGATATCCGCCGGGGTGGCTCCGCCGCGGTGGACCTGTGCTCGGTGGCCGCCGGGCGGCTTGACGCGTTTTACGAGCGCGGCCTGAACTACTGGGACTTCGCGGCCGGCGGCCTGATCGCCCGCGAGGCGGGCGCGCTGGTCGGCGGGCTGGCCGGGCGGACCGAGAGCACCTCCATGGCGGTGGCTGCCGGGCCGGGCCTCTATCAGCAGCTCGGGACTTTCCTCAGCAAGCTGAACCCGGAGCGGGATGCGCAACGTTGTCAGGAGCGGGAAGCGTAACCGGACCGGGAAAGACGCTCGTCAGCGGGCCAGGAACGGGGCGCGTCGGGAGTTATCGGCGTGCCGCGTGTGCGCTGGGCGCGAACGTGACAGAATTCCCCGCCGGAATCGGGCACAACTACGGCCTTGAAAGCGTTACAACCGCGCAGCGATTGCGCACTACGGATGAAGGGGGATGGAGTACTCAGATGGCTACCGACTACGACAGCCCGCGGAAGACCGACGACGACCTGACTGAGGACAGCCTTCAGGAACTTCAGGCGCGCCGGATGGACAAGTCATCGAGCACCATCGATCTTGACCCCGACGATGTTGCCGAGTCCCTGGAACTGCCGGGGGCCGACTTGTCGAACGAGGAGCTCTCGTTCCGGGTGATTCCGCGGCAGGCGGATGAGTTCACGTGTTCCCGGTGCTTCCTTGTGCACCACCGGAGCCAGCTTGCAGAAGACCGCAACGGTCAGCTTGTGTGCCGGGAATGCGCGGCTTAGTCCTTCGCGGCGTTGGCGGGCTCGCAGTCCGGGCCGCTGTGCGTTCTACGTGCCGCAGCCCGGGTAGCGAGCAGCCTCGCCGCCTCCACGCTGACCCCGGTCAGCAGCGACCAGCCCAGCGCCTCGGTGAGAGCCACCTGCGGATCCTCCGGATGCGTGGGGGGTTCCTTGCCAACGGCCTTCGTCCAGATGATCGTGATCAGCTTGCGCGCGATGAAAGCGGCCGCCATGGCCGCCACGGCGCTCACGATCTTGGTACTGAGGTCCGCTTTCCGTTCTGCTGCCATCCCACTGCCTCCTTGTCGCCCCGTCCGCGCAATCATGCCACTGGCTCGTGGCCGGCTTGTACCCGGCACCTTTCGATGACGGCGGCCAGCTCAGCCGGATGCCTGGTGCCGATCAGCCAGTAGGGAGTCTCCGACCCCGACCCCGACCCCGACGGCGCAACGGCCAGGTAGACAGATTCCTTCAGGTAGGGTCGCGAATACAGGTGCGCCGCCGGGTCTGCTCTCGGGCCGCGCAACCGCGCGGTCTGGTTTTGGTCGAGGGTGACCACCTCGCTGACGGCCGTCAGGGGCAGCGCGGCCCTTCCCGCCAGCACAGTTCCGTCGCGGACCTCGACCGTGGCCAGGCCCAAGGCGATCAGGAAGGCGGCGCAGCCCGCGAGGAACCCGACCATGATGATCACCGGCCAGGGCTCGGCGAGGCCGGCATAGAGTGTCGCGCCGAGGATGAGCACAGTTGGCACGGCGAGCAGCCACCAGGCGAGCGGTACGCGGAGCCGTTCGCGGTAATCATGCATGCACCCGAGGGTAGTTGGTCTGATGAAGTCGTGGCGGGGGCGGGGACGGCAGGCCGGCATGCAGTCCCCGGCGGACCGTAAGATGCAACAGTGTCCCGATGTCGCGCTATCCTCACCGTGCGTGCAAGCAGTAGGAGGTTCTCCGTTGCCGCATTCCCAGCCTGACGTGCTGATCAAGCGCCTTGACCCCGGCGTCCCGCTGCCGTCATACGCCCACCTGGGCGACGCCGGCGCGGACCTGACGACGGCCGAGGACGTCGAGCTCGGGCCCGGCGAACGCGCACTGGTGCGGACCGGGATCGCGATCGCCCTGCCCGACGGGTACGCGGCGTTCGTGCATCCCCGCTCCGGCCTGGCGGCCAAGCACGGGGTGACGCTGGTGAACGCGCCGGGGACCGTCGACGCCGGTTACCGTGGCGAGATCAAGGTAACCCTGCTGAACACAGACCGGGACCGTGCGGTCAGCTTCAGCCGCGGAGACAGGATCGCGCAGCTGGTCATCCAGCGCGTCGAGCGGGCGTTGTTCCATGAGGTGACAGTGCTTCCCGCATCGAGCCGGGGGGACGGCGGATTCGGCTCGACCGGCGGGCACAATGGCAATCGCGCCGAGGTGGTGTCCTGACGCCCACCTGGTGCTATCGCCCGGAATAGAACGAGAAGGAGTGTGCGGAGTGTTTCGTCGGCGTCGTTCAGCAGACGCGGGCAGCGATGAGTTCGATTACGACGAGCCGGAGCAGCCCGCGGGAGCCCCGCGTGCCGAAGGCGGCCCGTGGGACTCGGAGGAGCCCTTCCCAGGGACCGAGCGGGTGGACCTCGGCAGCCTGCAGGTGCCGGTCGGGCCAGAGCACGAGATCCAGCTGGTCATGGCCGAGCAGCATGGTGCCTGGGTGACAGTCAGGTACCGGGAGAGCGAAGTCCAGATCCAGGCGTTCGCGGCTGCGCGCCGTGACTCGCTGTGGGACGACGTGCGGGCCGAGATCGCCGCCGAGGTGGACACCGCGGGCGGGCGGAGCCAGGAGACCGAGGGATCGTTCGGGATCGAGCTGATCGCCCAGGTGCCCGCAGAGCCGGGTCAGCCCGCCTCGGGCATGCGGCTGGTCAGGTTCGTCGGCATCGACGGCCCCCGCTGGTTCGTGCGCGGGCTGTTCAGCGGCCCCGCCGCGGACGGCTCCGCATCAGAGGGCAGAGAGCAGGCCCGCCTGCTCGAAGAGGTGCTCAGGGACGTCGTGGTCGTCCGCGGTGAGCATCCGGTGCCGCCACGGGAGATACTCGAGCTGCGGCTGCCGCCCGAGGCGCGGCAAGCGCTCGAGGAGCAGGCCGCCGCGGACGAGGAGGCCCGGTTCAGCGGAGACCTGAATCCGTTCGAGCGCGGCCCGGAGTTCACCGAGACGCGCTAGCCGACCCGGCTATTAGCTGGACCGCAGCAGGCGGCCGAGTTCGTCTTCGACGTCCTCGCTGGTCACGAAGAAGAGCTCGTCGCCGGCCTGCAGCGGATCGTCCGGGTGCGGTACCAGCACCCGGCCCTCCCGCAAGATGGCCACCAGCGACGTGTCGGCGGGCCAGTCGATGCCGCCGACGCGCTGGCCGACCAGCGGCGCGTCGTCCGGCATGGTCAGCTCGACCAGGCTCGCCTCGCTCTGCCCGAACGTCATCAGCCGCACCAGGTCGCCGACGCTGACCGCCTCCTCGACCAGGGCGGAAAGGAGCCGCGGCGTGGACACGGCGACGTCGATGCCCCAGGACTCGTTGTACAGCCACTCGTTGCCCGGGTGATTCACTCGCGCCACGACGCGCGGCACCCCGTACTCGGTCTTGGCCAGCAGGGAAACGACCAGGTTCACCTTGTCGTCGCCGGTCGCGGCGATCACGACCTGGCAGCGCTGCAGCGCCGCGTCATCCAGTGAGCTGATCTCGCAGGCATCGGCGAGCAGCCACTCGGCCCTGGGCACGCTCTCCACCTTGATGGCCCTGGGCGAGTTGTCGATGAGCAGCACCTCGTGCCCGTTCTCGAGTAGCTCGCCGGCGATGGAGCGGCCCACCGCCCCGGCTCCCGCGATCGCGATCCGCATCAGTGCTCGCCTCCCCGCGAGGCGAAGGCCGCCGCGATCCGGCCCAGGTCGCTCTCCGTGGCCACGACGTGCAAGACGTCCCCTTCCTGCAGGACCGTACCCGGTTCGGGTACGAACGCCTGACCCAGCCGGTCGACGAAGGCGAGCCTGGTCATCGTCCTGGCCTCCATCGACTTCACCTGCTCGCCGATCCAGCTGGGGGAGAAGGCCACTTCGGCCATCACGATCTTTCCGGACGGGTCGCGCCAGAGCGGTTCGGCGCCGTCGGGGATGATCTTGCGGAGCATCTGGTCGGCGGTCCAGCGCACGGTGGCCACGGTGGGAATGCCGAGCCGCTCGTAGACCTCGGCCCGGCGCGGGTCGTAGATCCTGGCCACCACCCGCTGCACGCCGAACGTCTCGCGCGCCACCCGCGCGGCGATGATGTTGGAGTTGTCGCCGCTGCTGACCGCGACGAAGGCATCGGCGCGCTCGATACCAGCCTGGTTGAGCACGGCCCGGTCGAAGCCGATCCCGGTGATACGGTCGCCCTTGAAGGAGGAGCGGAGCCTGCGGAACGCCTCCGGATCCCTGTCGATGACCGAAACCGTGTTGCCCCGGTCCTCGAGTATGTGGGCGAGAGTCGACCCGACCCGACCGCATCCCATGATTACGATGTGCACGACCGTCCTCCCACGATGAGCAGGTCCCTGAGCGGAGGGGCTCCTCGCCACCACACCAGCACCACAAAGGTATGCCCTTACTTGGCTCTTCCCTGCCTGGAAGGCCAGGGATTTTCTACGTCACTGAAGGAAGGAGCGCGCCTTGAGTTCGCGGATCACCCGCACCGGCAACGTTCAGCGCACGCCACCTGCGGCCTACCAGCAGGGCGAGGTGATCGAGGTGACGACCGTGGACGTCGCGCACGGCGGCTGGTGCGTGGCCCGGCCGGACGACGGGCCGGTGGTTTTCGTCCGGCATGCGCTGCCGGGAGAGACGGTCCGCGCCCGGGTCACCGAGGTCACCTCGAGGCTGGCCCGCGCGGAGGCGATTGAGATCCTGGCGGCCTCACCCGACCGGGTCGAGGCGCCGTGCCCGCACGCCCGCCCGGGCGGCTGCGGCGGCTGCGACTGGCAGCACGCGGGGCTGCCCGCCCAGCGGTCGCTCAAGGCCGCCGTGATCCGCCAGCAGCTCAGGCGGCTGGCGGGCCTCGACCGCGAGATCACCGTCGAGCCCCTGCCCGGCGACGAGGAGCCGGGCGCGGGCCTGGGCTGGCGGACGCGCGTGCAATTCGCGGTGCGGCCGGATGGGGTGGCCGGCCTGCGCGCTCATCGCTCACATGAGGTGGTCGACATCGGCGAATGCCTGATCGCGCATCCCGGCATCACCGACCTCGGCCTGCCGGCCCGGCGCTGGCCGGGCACGTCTTCGGTGGAGGCCCTGGTCGCGACCGGTTCGGGCGAGCGGGCCGTGATCATCAGCCCGGCCGGTCCCGGCCTCGGCAGATCCGTCCCGCCGGAAATCCCCGGGGCCGGTGCCGTGCTGCGCCGGGGTGGACCCTCGAACCGCCGCCTTACCCCCGTGCGCGGCCGCGCCTACCTGAGCCAGCGCGCCGCCGAGCAGGACTGGCGGGTCAGCGCGGGCGTCTTCTGGCAGGTCCATCCCGGCGCACCCGGCGCGCTGACCGAGGCCGTCTTGACGGCGCTCGAGCCGCGGCCCGCAGACGTCGCACTCGACCTGTACTGCGGCGCCGGGCTGTTCGCCGGGGCGCTGGCCCCGGCGGTCGGGCCGGGCGGGACCGTAGTCGGCGTCGAGGCGGATCCCGCCGCGGTGCGGGACGCCCGGCACAACCTGCGGCGCTGGCCCTGGGCGCGGGTGCACAAGGGCGACGTCGCGGCGGTACTGCGCCGCGGCGGCCAGTTCGGCACCGGGGGAGCGGCGCTGCCGCCCGCCCGGCTGGTGGTGGCCGACCCGCCGCGCTCCGGTCTGGCCCGTGAGGTCATCGGGTACCTCGGCGCGGCCGAACACGGCGCGGCCCGGTTCGCCTACGTGTCCTGCGACCCGGCCACGCTGGCCCGCGACATCGGCCTGCTCGCGGCGCGCGGCTGGGTGCTCGCCGGCCTGCGCGCGTTCGACGCGTTCCCGATGACCCATCACGTCGAGTGCGTCGCGACCCTGGTCCGGGATCCGGCAGGTCAGGTCCCTGGCTGGGCGGGGGATTCGGGCTCGGCGGTCCGGGTGACGTAGTAGCCGAGGCCGGGTATACGGGTCAGCAGCCCCTCGTCCTCCAGGGTGCGCAGCGCCTTGGCGCACGTCTGCCGGGCATGTCCGTACTCCTGGCTCAGCGTGGTGATGGACGGCGTCGGCATGCCGGGGGCAAGTTTTCCCTCGGCGATCTCCCGGCGCAGCCGTGCGGCCAGTCGCACGTAGGCTCTTGGGTCCGATTCGTCGCTTATCGACACTCTCGTACCGTACTCGATTGGCAATATTGCCAATCGCAACGCTTCGACACTAGTCGAGATTAGACGAGGAACCTAATTGTGCGTTAACGTCTGAAACCGTCGGGGCCGCCACGGCCGCGCGGAGTCAGATCCCTGGGCAGGTCATGATCTTTTACTCGTGGTTCGCGGTGAGCAGGTGCGACCGGACGCCACCGGGCCCGGACGGGCAAGCAGGGCCGGGTGCCGGCGACCCGTGGGCCGCCGGATCGCCGGTCGCGATGGGGATCACGGACGATCGCGGCCGGGCCATGAAGGCGGGGGAGGAGACCCTCGGCTCCGGCCGCGCGGCGATGGTCATCATCGAGGTGGTGCGCCCGGGCATGGCGGCGCACACGCTGGCTCCGTGCTACGTCAGGACCGGGGTGGGATGGCTCGGCCGGCGCACTCAGGGCGGCGAGGTCGCCTGGGACCGGTTCTTCCTCTGAGCCGGCCGTTTGTCCGCACGAGCACCTGGAAGGATGGGGCCATGAAACTCCGGATCTTCACCGAGCCACAGCAGGGCGCCGACTACCAGACGCTGCGGGCAGTGGCGCTGGCCGCGGAGGAACTCGGCTTCGACGCGTTCTTCAGATCCGATCACTACCTGGCGATGGGCGGAGCGGGGCTGCCGGGTCCCACCGATTCCTGGGTCGCGCTGGGAGCCCTGGCCGTCGAGACCAGCCGCGTCCGGCTCGGGACCATGGTGACCGCGGCGACGTTCCGGCTACCCGGCCCGCTCGCGATCAGCGTGGCCCAGGTCGACCAGATGAGCGGCGGCCGGATTGAGATCGGCATCGGGGCGGGCTGGTTCGAGCGCGAGCACACCGCCTACGGCATCCCGTTCCCGCCCGTCGGCGAGCGCTTCGACCGGCTCGAGGAGCAGCTCGCGATCCTCACCGGGCTGTGGGAGGCAAAGGAGGGCGAGACGTTCTCCTTCGCGGGAACGCACTACCAGCTGACGGACTCGCCCGCGCTGCCGAAGCCCGCGCAGCGCCCGCGCCCGCCGGTGATCCTGGGCGGATCGGGCCCGCGCCGTACGCCGCGGCTGGCGGCCACCTTCGCCGACGAGTACAACGTGCCTTTCCATTCGGTGGCGGATTCGGCGGCCGCGTTCAGCCGCGTCCGCGAGGCCTGCGCGGCGGCCGGGCGCGACCCGGGATCCATGATCTACTCCGTGGCCCAGACGGTGTGCTGCGGCAAGGACGAGGCCGAGTTCCGCCGCCGCGCGGCCGCGATCGGCTGGGAGCCTGCCGATTTTCGCGAGAAGGGCATCGGCGGCACGCCCGGTGCGGTGGCGGCGAAGCTGGCCGAGTTCGCCGAGATCGGCGCCGAACGCGTGTACCTGCAGGTGCTCGACCTGCACGATCTCGACCACCTGGCGCTGATCGCCTCGGACGTGGCACCGCAGGTGTAGCGCGGGTCAGCTGAACGCGCGGCGGGCAGCGGCGGCACCGGCCGCGCTGCCCGCCCGGAAGCCGTACGTTCCCTGCTCGCGAAGTTCGGTGGCGGCGGCGACCACGGCGCCCAGCGCGGCGAACGCGAACGAGCCGCCCACCGAGATCCGGGCCACCCCGGCCCTGGCCAGTTCGGCCACGGGCGGGGCGTCGTCCAGGGCCAGCACGTTGACCGGCCGGTCCACCTCGCGGACCACCTGGCTGATGTCCTCGAAACGGCGCAGGCCCGGCGCGTACAGTACGTCGGCGCCGGCTTCCTGGTAGGCCTGCAGCCTGGCGACGGTGTCGGCGAGGTCGGGTCGGCCGTGTAGGTAGTTCTCCGCGCGGGCGGTGAGCACCAGCCGAACGGGGCCCGCGTGAGCCGCCTCGGCGGCCGCCGCGACGCGTTCGGTCGCCAGCCCGATGTCGTAGATGCGGTCGCCGGGCTCGGGGGCGTAGTCCTCGACCGATGCGCCGGCCAGGCCGACCTCGATCGCCAGCCTCATGGTCTCGGCCACGCCGGCCGGGTTGTCCGCATAGGCGTTCTCCAGGTCCGCCGAGACCGGCAGGTCCGTCGCCGCCACGATCACCGCGGCGTGGACCAGGGCCTCATTCCTGGTCACCGAGCCGTCGTTGCGGCCCAGGGTCGCCGCGAAGCCCGAACTCGTGGTGGCCAGGGCCTCGAAGCCGAGCGACGCGAGCAGCTTGGCCGAGCCCAGGTCCCAGGGGTTCGGCATCAGGAGCGGCTCGCCCGGCCGGTGCAGGGCCAGGAACCGCTGTGCTTTTTCCGCCTGACTGATCATGTACATAACGTATCGCCCGTCACTCCAGCCACCCGAACCCAGAGTCGTTCATAAATGAAAAATGCCTGGCCAGCGGGGTTGGCGGTAGTCCGGACACAATTTACTTGATTAGGCCGGGCGGTGACCCTCCTTCAATGACGGTCGTAATGGTTACAGCTGGCCATTTGGCTTGCGGGCCGGTAACCGCGATGCGATCGTTGAGCAGTGCGATCGGAAACCGCCGCAACCAGGAGGATGAAGTTCACCATCGTCCTGGCGGTGGCGGCCGCCATGACGGTCATGATCGGTGCCATCCTGGTGGCCGGCAGCGTGGTCATGCGCATGGTGAGCAAGCACCAGCCTGCCCACATGACCCGGCTGGGGCTGGACGTCGTCGCGGCGGGTATCGCGTTTGGCCTGATCGTGCTCGTGGTGTTCGCCATCGGCCGGATCGGCGGAGCGGGCAGGTCCAGGCCGCGTCAGGCCCGGGCCGATCACCGGCAGGGAGCCCCCCGCCCCGAGCCCGCGGCGGCCTCCCGAGGGCAAGGCCGATCACCGGGACACGGCAAAGACCGGGTCAGGGCCGGCGCCCCGCGCGGTGACGCTCGGCGGTCCGGCGTTCCGCCGACCGGAGGCCACGCCGGGCGCGAGGGCGGAGCGCGTTCCGGACGGCCGCCCGTGCTCAAGCCCACGAACGTGTACTCACCTGGCGGCCTCATCGACATGCCAGGGGATGGCCGCGGGACACCCGGTGGCCAGGACATCCCGGAGATCCTGCGCACCACGGGGCCCGGTCCCGCCCCGGGAGGGGCGGCTCCGGGGGCTCCGTCCGGTGGTCGAGGCCAGGACCGGCCGCCCTCGGGCTGGGCCGGGCCTCAGCCGCCGCGGCCCGGCTACCAGCCGGGGATGAGCCAGAGCGGTCCCGGCCGGGGCCCGCACGGCCCGGGCGGCCAGCCGGCGCCCCCCATGCCTCCCTATGATTACGGGCGCCCCCGCGAGGCGCCGCGCCCCGGCTACCCGATGCCGGGCCGTGACGGCGCGCCGGGCCGTGAGCCCTTCCCGCCACGCGGAGCCGGCCCGGCCCAGAGACCGCGCGATGCCGCGCGCCCGGGCCCGGGCCCGGGCTACGCCGGCCCGCCTCGCGACTCCGGGCCATTCCGTGACCCGGGCCCGCCCCGTGACCCGGGCCCTCCCCGCGACCCGGGCCCTCCCCGCGACAGCATGGGACCGGGCGGACCGTTGCGGCCGGGCGGCCCCGTGCCACCGCGCGACCCGGCCTACCCGCCGCCCGGCCAGGGATTCGCCCAGGATCGCGGCACCGGCTGGCATGCGGGCGGTCCGGGAGCTGCCCCTGGACACCCCGCCCCTGGCGGCCCGAGGCCCGCTGCGCCGGGTCACGCGGGCGGCCCCCGGCAGCGCGGCCCGGCCGACGCCGACGCGTCCTTCGACGGCGGCTACGCGCGGGTCATCCGCGCGTCGGATCACCCCGTCCGCCCGGCGGGCCGGGCCAGGCCGCCGGCCTTCGGCCGCCCCGCCGAGCCGTCCGGGCCCGCCGAGGGATCCGGGCCCGCCGACGTGTACGTCTACCGGGACACCAGCGACCAGCCGGGCGCTCCCGCCGCGGCTGGGCAGGGACAGGGCGAGAACGATACTGCCTACTGGTATGACCTGCCGGGGAGCGGCGCAGGGACCGGCGCCGCGACCGGTGCCCCGCCGCAGCGGGACGAGGAAACCCGCGGCCCGTTCGAGCCGCTGGTGTCTTCCTCCGATCCGCCGGGCGCGGCCCGCACTTTCTCCGAAGCCCACGACGCCCCCTACACTGCCGAGCCCGTCGGCCAGGCGCCAGCGGACGACGGGCCGGGCGGCACGCACGAGGAGACGGCGTACGAGCGCGCGCGCAAGCTCGAGCAGATCAAGGATCTGTACCTGACCGCGGAGGCGATCGGCGAGGCGAACGTCGACAAGCACTTCGACCAGCTGCTGGCCCAGCAGCGCGAGCTCATCAGCGACTACTTCAGGCAGCCCGGCGAGGCTGGCCCCGCGGCGGGAGCCCAGTCGGCGGGAGCCCAGCCGTCCGGAGCGGCCGGTCCCGAGGACCAGGCGGAGACCGGCCCGGGCGCCCGCCGGGATCCCGGCCCGCCCCCCGGCGGCCCGGCGACCCCGCCCGAGGGCGCCCACGTCGCCGCCGACCACCCCCGCGCGTGGTGACCCGGAACGGGCAGACGCTAGTCATCGCGGTGCTCGGCCTCGGGGAGGCCGGTTCCGTCATCGCTCGCGACCTGACCGCGACGGGGATGCGGGTCCGTGGCTACGATCCAGCGGTCACGGCGGCCGAACCCGTCCTGGACACCGCCAGCGAGGACGAGGCGGCACAGGGAGCGCAACTCGTGCTGAGTGTCAACAGCGCCACGGCCGCGGTGGAGGCGTTCAGGGCCGGACTGCCCGGCCTGCTCGCCGGCGGGCGGCCGCGGCCGGACGTCCTGTGGGCGGACCTGAACACCGCCTCGCCCGGCACCAAGCGGCTGCTGGCAGGCCTCGCGGCCGACGCGGGCGTGCCGTTCGCCGACGTCGCGATGATGGCCCCGGTGCCCGGGCGCGGTCTGCGCGTCCCGATGCTGGCCAGCGGACCAGGAGCCGCCCGCTACGCCGCCCTGCTCGGGGCGCTGGGCGCCGGTATCGAGGTACTCGACGGCCCGGCCGGCCTCGCGGCCAGCAAGAAACTCCTGCGCAGCGTGTTCTACAAGGGCATGGCCGCCTCGATCGTCGAGGCCCTGGAGGCCGCGCGGGCCGCTGGCGACGAGCCGTGGCTGCGGGAGCACATCGCCGCCGAGCTAGCCGCGGCCGACGCCGCCACCCTGGACCGGATCACCGACGGCACCCGCAGGCACGCGGGGCGCCGCGGCGCCGAGATGGCGGCGGCCGCGGAGATGCTCACCGACCTCGGTGTGCCGCCGCTGATGGCCGACGCCAGCCGTGCGCTGCACGAGCGCCTCGCGAACGACGAATTACGCCAGCGGGGTGAGCGCCTCGGCCAGCGGCTGCAGCGAATCAGGCTTGGCGTGGAGCGGCAGGTTCACGATGATCAGGTCGACGCCCGCGTCGCGGTAGCCGGTCACCTCCGCGACCACGGGCTCCGGGCCCGCGCCGGGGTCGACGCGCACGTTGACCGAACAGGTGATCTCGTTCACGTCCCTCCCGATGACGGCGCAGTGCCCGGCCAGCACCTCCTTGAGCCCACGCCACTCCTCCGGGCTCTGCGCGATCGCGTTCCACTGCTGCGCCCAGCGCGCGACCGTGCGCAGCGTGCGTTTCCTGCCGCGGCCGCCGATGGTGACCGGCGGGTGCGGCCGCTGCACCGGCTTCGGCTCGCACCGAGCGTCGGTGAGCTTGACGTACTGCCCGGCGAAGGTGGTGGTGGTCTGGCTCAGCAGGCTGACGATGGCCTCGACGCCCTCGTCGAACCGGTCGAACCGCTCGCGCAGCGGCGGCAGGTCGATGCCGTAGGCGTCGCACTCCATCTGGTTCCACCCGGCGCCCAGGCCGAGTTCCAGCCGGCCGCCGGAGATGATGTCTACCGTCGCGGCCATGTTGGCCAGCACCGCGGGGTGCCGGTAGACCATGCCGGTCACCTGGCAGCCGAGCCTGATCCGCCGGGTCGCCTGCGCCAGCGCGGCCAGCATCGTCCAGGCCTCGAAGTTGGGCCCGGTCAGGTCGCCGGACAGCGGGTAGAAATGATCCCAGTTCCACGCCGACTCGAACAGCGGAATCTCGTCCGCCGCGATCCACGCGTCGCGGATCTCCTCCCACGTCTGGTGCTCGGGCCGCGTCTTGATCGCGAAGCGCATGACGGGATGTCCTCTCCTGGCCGGATACCGACAAATACGGCGTCATCCTAACGAGTCCGATGCCAGGCCGTTCCGAATGGGCCTGACGTAAGCGGATTGACCGCCTGCGGCGACAGAATGGTTGTCACGTTAGCCTCAGTATGCTCTTCAATTCTATTTTTCGCTTACCAGTACGATGATCGTCAAAATAACGTGGAGGATTCGGCCTTAATGGAGGAAAAGGTACTCTATAGGGTACCTTTTTCTCCGTGTGGGGCCATTTCCTCCAAGATCTTTTTAGCGGAAGGCGTACCATGGCGCACCACGTGTCGCAACGCGCGGCGTGAGGCGCCCATCCTGCCAAAGTAGCTTGATGTCAAGATTTCTTGCCGGAATCCTCGCCAAGTAGCTTGATGTCGAGATACTGTAGGTCGGACGGCAGCGCAGGACCGCACGGTATGAGCGAGGAGGCTCAGCAGACGATGACAGCGAACAGCTTCGGCAGCCGGGCGGCCCTTCAGGTCGCAGGCGAGCAGTACGAGATCTACCGGCTAGACGCTGCGGAAGGTTCGGCCAAGCTCCCCTTCAGCCTCAAGGTCCTGCTGGAAAACCTGCTCCGCAACGAGGACGGCGCCAACATCACCGCCAGCCAGATAAGCGCGCTGGCGGGCTGGAACCCGGACAGGGAGCCTGACACCGAGATCCAGTTCACCCCGGCCCGGGTCATCCTGCAGGACCTGACCGGGGTGCCGGCCGTGGTGGACCTGGCCGCTATGCGCGAGGCCATGAAGGCCCTCGGCGGCGACCCGACCAAGATCAACCCGCTCATCCCGGCCGAACTCGTCATCGACCACTCGGTGGTAGCCGACGTGTTCGGCAGCCCGGACGCGTTCAGGCGGAACGTGGAGATCGAGTTCCAGCGCAACCACGAGCGGTTCCAGTTCCTGCGCTGGGGCCAGGACGCGTTCAGCCAGTTCAAGGTGGTCCCGCCGGGTACCGGCATCGTGCACCAGGTCAACATCGAGTACCTGGCCCGGGTGGTCATGACCCGGGACAAGACGGCCTACCCCGACACCTGCGTGGGCACCGACTCGCACACCACCATGCAGAACGGCCTGGGCGTGCTCGGCTGGGGCGTCGGCGGCATCGAGGCGGAGGCCGCCATGCTCGGCCAGCCGATCTCCATGCTCATCCCGAAGGTGGTCGGCTTCCGGCTCACCGGCGAACTGCCCAGCGGCACCACCGCCACCGACCTGGTGCTCACGATCACCGAGATGCTGCGTAAGCACGGCGTGGTGGGCAAGTTCGTCGAGTTCACCGGCGAGGGCGTGGCCGCCGTCCCGGTGGCCAACCGGGCCACGATCGGCAATATGTCGCCGGAGTTCGGCTCCACCTGCGCGATCTTCCCGATCGACCAGCACACCCTGGACTACCTCAAGCTCACCGGCCGCCCGGGCAAGCAGATCGCCCTGGTCGAGACGTACGCCAAGGAGCAGGGCCTCTGGCACGATCCGGCAGGGGAGACCCGGTACTCCGAGGAGCTCAGCCTCGACCTGTCCACCGTGGTTCCCTCCATCGCCGGGCCGAAGCGGCCGCAGGACCGGATCACGCTGGCCGACGCCAAGCAGGCCTTCCGCGACGCCCTGCCGAACTACGTGACGGAAACCACCCTGGACAACGGCCTGGCCGGCACCTTCCCCGCCTCGGACCCGGTGGCCGCGGGCGACGGGACCAGGGCGTCCAACCCGGTGCAGGTCACCCTGGAAGACGGGACACAGACCGAGGTCGACCACGGGTCCGTGGTCATCGCCGCGATCACCTCCTGCACCAACACGTCCAACCCCTCGGTCATGGTCGGCGCCGCCCTGCTCGCCAAGAACGCCGTCGACCGTGGCCTGGCCAGAAAGCCCTGGGTCAAGACCACGCTGGCGCCGGGCTCCAAGGTGGTCATGGACTACTACGAGCGCGCCGGGCTGCTGCCCTACCTGGACAAGCTCGGCTTCAACCTGGTCGGCTACGGCTGCACCACCTGCATTGGCAACTCCGGGCCGCTGCCGCCCGCGATCAGCGAGGCGGTGAACTCCAGCGACCTGGCCGTGACGGCCGTGCTGTCCGGCAACCGGAACTTCGAGGGCCGGATCAACCCGGACGTGAAGATGAACTACCTGGCGTCCCCGCCCCTGGTGGTGGCGTACGCGCTGGCCGGGACCATGGACATCGACATGCAGCGCGAGCCGCTCGGCTCCGACGCCGAGGGCAAGCCGGTCTACCTGGCGGACATCTGGCCGTCGCCGGAGGAGGTCGCCGACGTTGTGCAGCACGCGGTGGCCGAGGAGATGTTCACCCGCGACTACGCCGACGTGTTCAAGGGCGACGACAACTGGCGCGGGCTGGACATCCCGTCGGGCGACACCTTCGCCTGGGACGAGGCGTCCACCTACGTCCGGCGCCCGCCGTACTTCGACGGGATGCCCGCCGAGCCGGAGCCGGTCACCGACATCGTGGGCGCGAAGGTACTGGCCAAGCTGGGCGACTCGGTGACCACCGACCACATCTCCCCGGCCGGCGCGATCAAGACGGACAGCCCGGGCGGGAAGTACCTGACCGAGCACGGCGTCGAGCGCAAGGACTTCAACTCCTACGGTTCCCGCCGCGGCAACCACGAGGTGATGATCCGCGGCACGTTCGCCAACATCAGGCTGCGCAACCAGCTCGCGCCGGGCACCGAGGGCGGCGTCACCACCTGCGGCGGCGAGCAGATGTCCATCTACGACGCGTCGCGGCGGTACATCGAGGACGGCACCCCGCTGATCGTGCTGGGCGGCAAGGAGTACGGCTCGGGTTCGTCCCGCGACTGGGCCGCCAAGGGCACGCTGCTGCTCGGCGTGCGCGCGGTACTCGTCGAGTCCTTCGAGCGCATCCACCGGTCCAACCTCATCGGCATGGGCGTCCTGCCACTGCAGTACCGGCCGGGGGAGTCGGCGGCCACGCTGGGGCTGACCGGGAACGAGACCTTCGATATCCGCGGCATCGAGGAAATAAATTCTTCAAACGTGCCGAACGAGGTAACGGTGACGGCCGGTGATAAGGAATTCCGCGCCGTCGTCCGGATCGACACTCCTGGTGAGGCCGACTATTACCGGCACGGGGGCATTATGCAGTACGTGCTCCGGTCGCTCCGCTAAATACTCAGCGCTATCCCATCCCATCCCATCCCATCCCCGCACCGTCACCGGGCCTGGGCGCCCGCACCGTGACCGACATGCGTCCATTCTGCCGGCCGGCGCGACCTTCCGGGGTTTAGGGTTGTGCCCTATGACCAAGGATCCCTTCGGTGCAGCGCTGACTGGTTTCGAGCGGTGGACGGCAACTACGAAGCGAAAGCTGAGCACCGATCCCGTCGGCGAGGTGGAGACCCTGCTCGACCTGATGCGGGACTACCTCGACATCGAGAGCCCGGCCGATCTCGGTGAAGGCGACCTCAAAGAGCTGCTGCTGGGGATCTACCCGCGCAAGATCACCGTGTTCGACGCGGCGGACGCCGCGGACACGATCCCCGCGGCCCGCGACTTCCTCGCCTACCTCGCCGAACGCGGCGAGATACCGGAGGGCACGGTACGCGCGCTGGAACGGGAGCTGGACGGGATAGCGCCGCGGTTCACCGAGGCCATGCTGGACCCGTCGAACTGGGGCATGGCCGGCTCTCTCGTCCACGCGATGGCCGCCGACGGCGTGGACCTGGACGACCAGGCGGCCGTGGACCGCTGGATCGCCGGCTACAACGCGCGCCTGGCCTGGTCCGGCGACGAGGAGGAAGACGAGGACGACGACTTCGTCGACCTGAAGGAGGCCTTCGGCCTGCCCGACCAGATGGCGCCGGTGCGGCTGCCCGCGCCCCCGGAACTGACCGCGCTGGCGCGGCACGCTCCGTTGATGGCCCAGCTGCGCAGGCTGGCCTGGTGGCTGGGGGCCGGCCGTGCGGTCACCGAAGACGAGGAGCTGGCCAGCGGTGATGCCGCCGAAGCCGCCGCCGAGCTCGGCCTCGACGTCGCGCGCCTGCAATACCTGTGGTGGCTGGCTCTGGACGCGACATTCATCGAGCTGGACGAGGACGAGACTCACGCCATCCCCGGCGAGTTCGCGCAAGCCTGGGACGACGGCGACGACGACGAGGTGCTCGACCTCTGGGAGATGGTGTTCGCCCTGGTCATCGGCGACGCATTGGACGACGCCGCGTCCCTGGACCCGGACCGGTCCGGCGAGCTGGATTTCTCCGGACACGGAGCAGCGCTGGCGGTGACGCTCTTCCTGGCCCGGCCGGATGGCCTGCGCGTGGCCGAGGTCAGTGAGGTGATCAGGGCTGCCGCGACGGACGAGCTGCCGCCCGCCCAGGCGGAAAAGGCCTGGCAGTCGTGGGTCCTCGCACACGGCGATCCCGCCCGGCTGCTTCTGGACCTGATGGCCGAACTCGAGGCCATCCAGATAGCCGACGCCGAGGACGGTCCCGTGGCCCGGCTGACGCCGCTGGGACTGGCCGCGATCCGCACGCAGCTCGCCGACTCCGGGGTGGAGATCCCGCTGCTTCCGGACACCGAGCAAATGACCGCGGCGCAGCTGATCGCCATGGCCGATGGCGCGTCCGAGGAAGAGTTCAGCGCCGAGACCGCCGCCTGGCTGTCGTACCGGACCGCGGAGCCCGCGGCCCGGGAACTGCTGGCCGTCGCCGCCGGATCCGATCCGGCGTCGCGCATCCTCGCGGTAAGTGTCGTGCTTACCGAACTCGGGACGCCCGCCGAGCCCGTATGGCGTGAGGCGCTCGACCGGATCGAGCTACGCGGGTACGCGAAAGCCGCGCTGGCCGCGCTGGCCGGCGGCGACCCCGCCGTGGCCCCGCTGCCGGGGCTGGAGCCTGACGATCACGACCTGGCCTGGATGATCACCGACGCACTCGCCGCGGAAGGCTGGGATGACCTGAGCGACGACGCCGGCCACGAACCGGAGGCTCTCGCGAAGCGGCTAGGTGAAGCGATCCCGGCGGGGCAGGAACTGGCGGTGTTCGAGCTGATGGCGCGGGTACCGCATCCGGACGCGGCGGATGTGCTGACCGTGATCGGCAGGCATTACCCGGACAAGAAGATCGCCAAGCTGGCCCGGAAGTCCGCCTACAAGGCAGCGACCCGGCAGGCAGCCCGTCGGCAGGCCCCCGGACTTGCGTACCCTCTCTGAGCGCCCGGGACGGCTGTGGCGGATTCCGTTATCGTCACCAGGCTCCGCGCCGCGGGATGCGTCTTCGCCGAGGACGAGGCCCGGCTGCTCATCTCCGCTGCCCGGACTCCGGCCGAACTCCACGCCATGGTGGACCAGCGTGTCGCGGGCCTGCCGCTGGAGCAGGTCCTCGGCTGGGCCGAGTTCTGCGGCCTGCGTATCACCGTCGCGCCTGGTGTGTTCGTGCCGCGGCGGCGTACCGAGTTCCTCGTGCGGCAGGCCGTGGCCCTCGCCCGGCCGGGTGACGTGATCGTCGACCTGTGCTGCGGCGCGGGCGCGATCGGCGCGGCGCTGGCCGCCGCCGTGGAGCGGGCCGAGGTGCACGCCGCCGACATCGACCCGGCCGCCGTCCGCTGCGCCCGGCGGAACCTCCCGGCCGACCGCGTTTACCAGGGTGACCTGTACGAGCCGCTGCCCGCCGGGCTGCGCGGCCGGGTGGCGATCCTGGCCGCCAATGTGCCCTACGTGCCGTCGGAGGAGATCGGCTTCCTCCCGCCCGAGGCGCGGGCACACGAACCGCGGCCCGCCCTGGACGGCGGGGCGGACGGGCTCGACGTGCTGGGCCGGGTAGCCGCCGGGGCCGCCGGGTGGCTGGCGCCCGGCGGGCACCTGCTGAGCGAGACCAGCGAGCGCCAGGCCCCGCTGGCCGAGACGGCCCTGGCGGCCGTCGGCCTGACCGCCCGGGTGGCGAGATCGGCGGACCTCGAGGCCACCGTGGTCATCGGGCGGCTCCCGGTGTTAACTGCCCGGTGTTAACTGCCCGGTGTTAACTGCCCGGTGTTAGCTGCCCGGTGTTAGCCCCTGCGCCGGTGCGTCTCCGCGTCCGACGTCCTGGCGATGGTCGCCCGGGCGCGGCGGACCGAGATCCGGCCGGACTCCGGCAGGACGTCGGTGATGAACTCGTAGGCCTTGGCCAGTTCGGCGGCGTGACTGGAGCCGTCGGCGGCCTTGGCCCGGGTGCGCGCGAGCCAGTCGATGATGTCGCCCCATCCCGGCGCGGCCAGCGAGCCGCCGACATACTGAACCGAGAGCGCCGCGCAGAGGTTGGCGAACGCGAGCCGCTGCTGCAGCGGCCACTCGTCCAGGGTGCCGAGCACGAAGGCGGCCCCGAAGACGTCCCCGGCTCCGGTGGGATCGTAGGCGGCGACCGGAAGCGCGGGAACCCACTCCTGCTCGCTGGTGGTGGAGTCGATGGCGATCGCGCCCTGCCCGCCGCACGTGACCACCGCGACCGGCACGCGCTCGGCCAGCGCGTGCAGGGCGTCGTGCGGGTCGTCGGTACGGGTGTAGGCCATCGCCTCAACGCTGTTGGGCAGGAAGGCGTGGAAGCTCTCCAGCTGGTCCAGGACGCTCGGCGGCCACTTCTCATCCTGGTCCCAGCCGGTATCGGCGAACAGCAGCATGCCGTCCGAGGCCGCCGAGCGGAACCATTCGCGCGGTTCGGGATCCAGGTGGGCGAAGCCGACCCTGGCCGCGGGGATGGTGCAGAGAAACTCGCTGGTCGGCACCGGTGGCGGATGCATGTGGGTCATCAGCGCCCGGTCCCGCTCGACCACCATGGAGACCGTCACCGGAGAGTGCCAGTCGGAGAACCGGCGTGAGTACGTCAGGTCGACACCCTCCTGCTCGGTCAGCGTCGACCAGCAGAAGTCCCCGTACACGTCGTCGCCGAAGGCGGCGGCCAGGGACGTGTGCACGCCCAGCCTGCTGGCCGCGATGGCGAGGTTGGCGATACCGCCAGGACACGACCCCATCCCGGAAGCCTGGAGCTCGGTGCCGCGCACGGGCATGGACTCCAGGCCGGTGAAGACGACGTCGAAGAACACGGTGCCGTGCACAAACAGGTCGTACTTGTCGTCGTGCTGCTCGCTCATCCCGGCTCTCCTGCTGCCCCCGTTGGTCGCCTGTCAGGCCAGTCTGCCCGATAGGGTCGGGGCGTGCGAGTCATGATCCTCGGCGGCGGCGGGTTCCGGGTGCCGCTGATCTGCCGGGAGCTAGCCGCCAGCGGCCTTACCGTCGGCGAGCTCGTGCTGTACGACGTGGTGCCAGAACGGCTCGGCGCCATCTCCGCCGTCCTGGCCGGCGACAGCCTGCCGCTGCGCACCACCACCGACCTGGACACGGCCCTGCGCGGGGCCGACGTGATCTTCGCGGCACTGCGCGTGGGCGGTCTTGACGGCCGCGTCGCCGACGAGCGCTCCGCGCTGGACGCCGGGGTGATCGGGCAGGAGACGGTCGGCGCGGGCGGATTGGCCTACGCGGCCCGCGCGGTCCCCGTGGTCGACGCGATCGCCCGGCGTGTGGCCGAACTCGCCCCCCGGGCCTGGGTCATCTCGATGACCAACCCGGCCGGCATCGTGACGGAGGTCATGGCCGCCACGCTCGGCCCGCGTGTCATCGGCGTCTGCGATTCCCCCACAGGACTGGTCCGCCGCGCCTGCGCCGCCGCGGGGGTGGATCCGGGCGCCAGGCTGGCCCAGGTGCCGGACGGGGTTGAGGTGGACTACCTGGGGCTCAATCACCTGGGCTGGCTCCGGGGGCTGCGGGTGAACGGCACCGACCGGCTGCCCGGGCTCCTGGCCGACCCGGACGCGCTGAAGCGGACCGAAGAAGGACGGCTGTTCGGCGCCGACCTGCTGCAAGCCCTGGGCACGATCCCGAACGAGTACCTGTACTGGTACTACGCCCGGTCCGAGGCGCTGCGGGACGTGCGGGCGGCCGGCCGGACTCGGGCCGAGCACGTCCGGGCCGGGCAGCAGCGATTCTTCGCGGCCGCC
>CAVWBQ010000013.1:0-410103 GCA_963753225.1 uncultured Actinomycetota bacterium
CGGCAGGAGCGGGTAGGGACTTTGGCCCCCGCCTGACCGGCTGTTCGCCCTCACCTGGTGATCATCACGTCCAGGCCCGCCCGGGCGGTCGGGCTTCAGTCCCAGCGGCGGAAGCCGCCCTCGCTGTTGATGACCTGGCCGGTGATCCAGGCCGCCTCGTCGGTGACCAGCCAGGCGATTAGCCGGGCCGGGTCGTCGGGGGCGCCCCAGCGCTGCTGCGGGAAGTGGCGGCGGACGGCCTCGTGCGCCTGCGGGGGCGCATAGCCGGTGTCGACCGGGCCTGGGTTGACCGCGTTGACGGTGATGGCCTGGTCAGCGAGCTGTTCGGCCAGGGTCGGGGTGATGGAGGCCAGCGCACCTTTGCTGGTGGCGTAGGCCACCTCGCCGGTCATCGGGCCGAGGTCCTGGCCGGAGGTCATGAAGATGACCCGGCCGCCGGGCAGGCCGTCATGCTGGGCGGCGAAGGCCTGGGCCAGCAGGATCGTGGCCCGGGTGTTGACCGCCCAGTGCGCGTCGAGCATGCCCGCGTCGATCGCGGCCAGCGGGCCGTCGCCGCCGCTGCGGGCGTGGTTGCAGACCAGGATGTCCAGGTGGCCGAGGGCACCGGCGGCCGCTCCGATGAGCCGGGCCGGGCCCGCCGGGTCGGCCAGGTCGACTTCGAGATCGTGCACGCGGGCACCGGGGGCGGCCAGGGTCCCGGCGACGCCGGCGATCACCGCCGCAGTCCCTTCGGGGTCGTCTCCCCAGGGCTGGTCGCGGTCGTGCGGGGCGTAGTGGTGCAGGAACAGGCTGGCGCCCAGCGCGGCGAGCCTGCGGGCCACGGCGTATCCGATTCCCGCACGCCGGCTGGCGCCAGTCACCACGGCGACCCGGCCGCGCAGCGGGAGCGGGTCGCGTCGCAACTGATCCGCGGTGGGCTCAGGTGAGTTCATGGGCCCGAGCCTACGCAGGCCCAGGCCGGCCGCGTTTGCCCGGCGGGAACCCGGGTATCCGCCCGGGTGCCGTTCGGCCAGGCGGGGCATGCCCCCCGGCCGGGTTGGGTATGAGTTTCCAAAACCGAGGCACCCATGTCGGTGTATGTATACATTTGCATGAACCTTCGTGGGAATGATGCCTTATCAACGGTGTTCGCTAGGTTCGCCGCGGTGCGGCTCATCTGCCCGCGGCCGGAGGTCACATGGACGAGCGTGCGGATCCAGGACCGGGCGGGGGTGAGGGCTTCGCGCTGAACGGCGCCCGGGCGGGGTTCCGGTCGCCGGCGAAGGCTCGCACGTTAACGGGATGAGCGGGGGCGGAGGGCACGACGGCGCTGATGCCGACTCCTCGCGCGGGCTGTCGGCGCGGGAGGCTGAGGTCATGTCGCTGATCGCGGACGGGCAGACCAACGGGCAGATCGCGGCCCGCCTGTTCCTGGCCGAGAAGACCGTGAAGAACCACGTCAGACGGATCTACTCCAAGCTCGGCGTCGGCTCCCGGCCCGCCGCCATCGCCTACTGGCGCGAGGCACGCTAACACCTGCGGGACCGGAGGCCATCTCCAGCGGGCGTTCAGGTTATCCTCAGCGTGGCGGGTGACAATACACAGTATGGATACGCTGACCGATGCGCGGCAGCGAGCGGATGCCCGGCTGCTCGTCGTCGAAGACGAGCCGAACATCCTCGAGTTGCTAGCCGCCAGCCTGCGCTACGCGGGTTTCGATGTCGTCACGGCGGCAGCCGGAACCGAGGCGGTCCAGGCCGCTCAGCGCCACCGTCCCGACCTCATCGTGCTCGACGTGATGCTGCCGGACATGGATGGTTTCGACGTCATCAGGCGCCTGCGCGGGGGCGGAGCCCGCATTCCCGTCGTCTTCCTGACCGCGCGCGACGCCACCGAGGACAAGATCCGCGGCCTGACCCTGGGCGGGGACGACTACGTCACCAAGCCGTTCAGCCTGGAGGAGGTCATCGCCAGGATCCGGGCTGTGCTGCGGCGCACCAGGGGGGACGGCGTGGAGCCGACGCCCAGGCTCACCTTCGCCGACCTCGAACTGGACGAGGAGAGCCATGAGGTGTGGCGGGGCGGGGAGCAGATCCAGCTCTCCCCCACCGAGTTCAAGCTGCTGCGCTACTTCATGAGCAACGCGAACCGGGTGCTGTCGAAGATGCAGATCCTGGACCACGTCTGGGATTACGACTTCCGCGGCGACACCGGCATCGTCGAGTCGTACGTCTCGGTGCTGCGCCGCAAGGTCGACACCAAGGAACCCCGGCTGATCCACACCCTGCGCGGCGTGGGGTACGTGCTGCGGCTCCCCTCGTCCTAGGCGGGTGGACCGGGTATGGCACTGGGAGCGGACGGCGCGCAGCGCCAGCGGCGGGTGCGGCCCTGGCAGGCGCTGAGCGATCTGAACGACCGCACGTCCTTGCGGAGCAAGCTGATCACGGCGCTGCTCGCGCTGGTGGCGGTCGGGCTGGTGGCCATCAGCGTTGCCAGTGTGATGGTGCTCCGGTCCTACCTGGTCTCGCAGGACGATAACCAGTTGCACGAAGTCGTCAGCAACATCAACAGCCACCAAATCGCGATCGATCTGCTGCCGGGGCAGGCGGCTACCGTCCACGGAACGAACATCCTGGTAGGTTTCCAGCAGCCAGGGACCCCGCTCAGCTCGTCGGGTTCGCAAGGAGGGCTGACTTACGGCGGCTCTCCGCAGATGCTATCGCTCCCGTCGGTCCCCACCAGTCCCGTCTGGGCCGACGCATATAGCGGTCGGCTGCTCACCGTGCCCGCACAGTCCGGCAGCAACAGCTGGCGGGTCATCACGGAGCCCACTACGATTTCGATACCCACCATTACAGGCGGCACAGAGCAGGAATCGGGCACGCTGGTCGTCGGGGTCGATCTCGGCAACATCAACGCGGTGATCGGGCGGCTGGCCGTCGCCGAGCTAGTCATCGGGTTCATCATCGTGTGCATCCTGGGCATGGCGGCGGTCGCCGTGGTGCGGGCCAACCTGCGCCCGCTGGTCGAGATCGAGGAAACCGCGGGCGAAATCGCGGCCGGGCACCTGAACCGCCGCGTCCCGGAACGGGACCCGGAGACCGAGATCGGGCGGCTGGGCCGGTCGCTGAACATCATGCTGAGCCAGATCGAGTCGGCGTTCCACGATCGCGAGCAGTCCGAGGAGGCGGCACGCGAGTCGGCGGAGCGGATGCGCCGGTTCATCGCGGACGCCAGCCACGAGTTGCGCACGCCGCTGACCGCGATCCGCGGCTTCGCCGAGTACTACCGGCAGCGCGGCGGCCTGGTGCCGCAGTGGGACCGGGATGAACCTGCGGCCGGTCCGGGCGCCGCCACAACGGCGACCGGGCTCACGCCCGGCGAGCTGGACCGGATCATGCGGCGGGTGGAGAAGGAAGCGGCCCGGATGGGCCTGCTGGTGGAGGACCTGCTGCTGCTGGCCCGGCTCGACCAGCAGCGGCCGCTGGCCCACCAGCCCGTGGACCTGCTGTCGCTGGCCGCCGACGCGGTGGGCGACGCCCGGCTGCTCGCCCCGAGCCGGACCATCGACCTGTCCGTCCAGCCCGGCGCCGCGTTCCTGGTCATCGGGGACGAGGCCAGGCTGCGCCAGGTCATCGGCAACCTGATGAGCAACGCACTCACCCACACCCCGGACGGCACCCCGATCGAGGTGTCGATCAGTTCCGGTGTCATCGACCCCCGGGTGGAGGACCCGACCCCGGCCGTGATCCTGGACGTGACCGACCACGGACCCGGCATGTCCCAGGAGCAGGCCCGGCGGGCGTTCGAGCGGTTCTACCGCGCCGACCAGGCCAGGACGCGTATCACCGGGGGCAGCGGGCTCGGCCTGGCCATCGTGGCCGCGCTGGTCGCCGCCCAGGGCGGCCTGGCGTCGGTCCGCACCACCGAGGGCCAGGGTGCGACGTTCCGGATCAGCCTCCCGCTCGCCCCCGAGGCGCAGGACAGCGAGCACCCGGATGACGATGAGGCCGGGCCGGCGGATGAGCCGGAGCCGGACGTGCAGCGGGCCGGGCAGCCGCACCGGGCCTTAGCGGCCTCGGCCTAGAGCGCGAGCGCGGCGCGGGCGGCGGAACGGACGCCCTCGGCGTAGGACCCACCGAACAGGCACGCGTGCACGAGCAGCGGATGCAGCTGGTGCAGCGGGATCCGGGACCGCCAGCCGGCCGCCAGCGGCACGGTGTCGTTGTAGCCGGCCAGGATCCGGTCCAGGTCGGGCGCGCCGAACAAGGCCAGCATGGCCAGGTCGGTCTCCCGGTGGCCGCCGTGGGCGGCCGGGTCGATGAGCCAGCCCCGGCCGCCGGACCACAGCACGTTGCCGGCCCAGCAGTCGCCGTGGATCCGGCTCGGCGGCTCGGCCGGCCCGGCCAGCGAGCCGATCCGCTCGGCGACCGCCTCGACCAGCCGCGCATCCTCGGGCCGCAGCGCTCCGGCGTCGGCGGCCCGGCTCAGAAAGGGCAGCAGCCTGCGCTGCGCGTACCAGCCGGGCCAGTCCGGCGGGCCGGCCGTGTTGTCCAGCGGCAGGCTGGCGATGAACCCGGGCCAGGGCGCGCCGAAACCGTCCGCGCCGGCTGCGTGCAGCCGGGCCAGGTCCGTTCCGAAATTAAAGGCCGCATCCGGTGCGGACCGGCCGGGGGTGACCATCGAGATGACCAGCGCGGCCGGGGTGACGGCCAGCACCTCGGGCACCGGGACGGCGGCCGCCTCGGCCAGCCAGCGCAGGCCGTTCGCCTCGGCCGCGAAAGCGGCCGCAACGTCCCCGGCTGGCTCCCCCGCGGCGGCCTTGGCGAACGCGCGGCGGCCGCCGGCCAGCGTGAGCATCAGGTGCTGGTAGCCGTGCTGCGCGCCGACGACGCGCGCCTCGCGGACGGCCAGGCCGGTCAGCCGCGCCATCCGGCTGGCCGCGGCGCCGGACGGGGTCACGCCTGGGCGCCGGGACGATCGGGCTCGAGCAGCTCGGCCAGGCGGGCGGCCACGACCGGAGCGGCGGCGCCGAGCAGGTCGAGCACGTGATCGAAGTCGGCGTCGTCCCCGCCGTAGGGATCTGGGATCTCGGCGCCTGCCCTCGCTCCGTCCAGCCCGCCGACCTCGCCGAACAGCCGGATCCGGTCGCTGCCGGCCGGACCGGCCATCCGCCGCAGGACGGCGAGATTGCGGGCGTCCATGGCCAGGACCAGGTCACGCCCGGCCAGCCAGGACGGCTGGACCTGCCGGGCCCGGTGCGCCGAGCCGTCGTAGCCGCGCCGGGCCAGGGCTGCCCGGGCCGGCCGGTACATCGGGTCGCCGACGTGCCAGTCGCCGGTGCCGGCGCTGTCCACCGTGACCGCGCCGTCGAGGCCGGCTTCGGCCAGCGCCGCGCGCAGCACCGTCTCGGCCATCGGGGACCGGCAGATGTTCCCCAGGCAGACCAGGCAGACGCGGTAGGGCGGGTCGGGCTGGCGCGGGGCCGGCAGCGGGCTGGACTCAGGGGTCATGACACCAGCATGCCGCAAGCAGCCGGGTTACTCGGCGGCGGCGCGGGGGCTGGTGGCCAGCGCGGGTTCCCTGGCCATGGGCTTGCGCTCGGGCAGGCGGTCAGGACCGAACCGGGCGTCGAGCCGCCGGGCCAGCCGGCGGCCGGCGTTCTGCGCGGGCCGCTCCACGAGCAGGTAGGTCAGGGAGGACAGCACGATCAGGATGGCCACGAACGACGCGTCCACCGCGACCTGATGCCAGAACTTATGGTGCCGCAGCCAGCGATAGTGGTAGAAGATCGTGATGAGCTGCGGATGCAGCAGGTACACCGAGTAGCTGATCAGGCCCAGCCAGGTCAGGAACCGGGGCCACCTGACGCGCCGGAAGGCCAGCCCGGCCCCGAACGAGGCGCCGGCCAGCAGGAGCGTGCAGATCCACTGGCGGTCCCACAGGAGTCCGGCCGGGCCCACGGAGTGGTTGTGCCACAGGCCGGCCGCGATGGCCAGTCCCAGCACGGCGACCGCGATGGCGATGGCGTTCCGCCACGGGTAGTCGCCCCGCTCGGCCCGGTAGAGCATGGTCCCGGCGAACATCAGGCTCAGGATCGACAGCGCCTGCCAGGGCCGGACCCAGGTGCCGTTGAAGGCGAGCAGCGTCAGCCCGACCATGGCCGCCAAGATCGCGCCCAGCAGGCGCGGCATGCCGCGCATGGCCACGGCGAAGGTCAGCCCGGCCAGCACGATCAGATCGGCGACGAACGCGATAACGCGCGGGGTGAACAGATTGTGGGTGAAGTACGCCTGCGGCAGCACGCCGCCGATCGCGACCGCGGCGACGCCGAAGACCAGCGCATACCGGCTGCTGGGCCGGTGGATGCGGGCCATGAACAGGGCGGTGAGCAGCAGGTAGAAGATCATCTCGTAGGACAGCGACCAGACCACGTTGGGCACGTTGACCCCGGCCAGCACGTTGGACATCATCACCAACTGGGACAGGACCGAGGTTTCCGGGTTCGCGTTCTCACCGCTCAGGTTCCCGAAGTGACTCCCCCACAGCAGGACCGCGAACCCGATCGCGAACAGGTACAGCGGGTACAGCCGGAACAGGCGGCTCACCCAGAACGTCCGGACGCTGCCCTTGCGCTCCAGCGACGCGGGCACGATGTAGCCGCTGATGATGAAGAAGACGAAGACCCCGTAGTTACCCGGGTTGATCCACTCGTAGACGGGCCTCTGTATCCGGGTGGGGATGAAGGCGCCGAAATGGTCGAAGACCACGGCCAGGGCCGCGATCCCGCGCAGCACATCCAGCCACCCCAGGCGGCTTGCTGCTCCTGCCGCCCGGTTCGTAACGGCCGGCGGCGCCTGAGCCGCCCCGGCCACGGACAGCCGCGTCGCGCTACTCCCGGTCATGACTGCGTCACCGTCATATACCCCCACTGGTCATACTGAGGTTTACGTCCTCGCTCCGCGCCCGGTTCGACCACATCACGGCGCGACGGCCCGGCGAGCACAGAAACATGCCATGTAAGAGCTACCACGGCTCGTTCTGACTATAGATGTTCTTACTTCTTTTCTTCCGAACATCCCAAGAGCTGCACACCCGGGCCGGGAGGCCGGCGATTGGCCATGCCCCGCCGATTGCTGCTACGATTCACAGCGTTCCAAGGCGCCGCTAGCTCAACTGGCAGAGCAGCGGACTCTTAATCCGCGGGTTCGGGGTTCGAGTCCCTGGCGGCGCACCCGTTTCTGACCTGGCGTTATCGGCTCTCGCCATTCACTGGCGGGGACCGGGTCGTGGACCGTTGTAGGTGCTGACCGCTACCGCCCTCATATGACCAATGTGGGAAAGGGTCACGTAGAGCGACTGCCGAGCGGTTCGTACCGCGTGCGCGTGTACGCCGGTACTGACCCGCTGACCGGCAAGGAGATCCGGCTCAAGGCCGCCGCCAAGACAGCTGAGCGAGCCCAGGCCGAGCTGGCCCGGCTGCTGGAGCAGGCCTCGGTCGGCCAGCAGCCGGAGTCGGCCGCCACGGTGGGCTACCTGCTCGACCAGTACATGGCGGTCGCCGACCTGGACGTCTCCACCCGGGAAGGGTGGGAGAACGGCTGCCGTCCGTGCGCGAGATGAGCGAAGGTGGCGTGCCGACCGCCAGCGCCGGCACGCCCTGGCCGTGCTCACCGAGGAGGGACTGATTACCTCCCGGCAGGGAAGCGGCGCGTTCGTCGCCGCAGGCGGCGTGGCATCCGGGTCGGCGCGGCTGCGCCCGCCCCGACCCGACCATGATTGTGCGCGAGAGGGGTGTCAGCCGCATCGCTGCAAGCCGATGTCCGCTGGCACCGTGTCCTGATTTCTCGGGGTTTGCCGTCGTGCGACGCCAGTCGGCCATCGCCTCCATGTGAACCGGGCTGTCCGGGAGTGACCGTGAGTTCCCCGTATTGACCGGCCGATCGGGCACGCAGCGGGCACGCCGCATCCGCTCGGGTCCGTAATGCGTAGGCCACGTTCTCGGCGGGACGGCGCTATCGAACGACCTTCCGCTTCGGCTGTCGTGAATACTCCTACGGCGGGTTCGGGGGAGGACACCCGCACTTCAACCCGCACGCCGTCTTCGGGAATGCCAGCCAATGGCTTTCAAGAGCGGCCGTGGCGTGCGCAGGAAGATGGCGAAGGCGGCCGAGGCCCCGGTGTCGGGGTGGTCCTCGCCCAGGACGCGGCGGCGGCGGGCCAGGGTGTCTTCGGCCAGCTCCTTGGCCGCCTGGTACTCGCCCAGCTCGAACAGCGCGGCGGCGAGGATGAAGGCGGAGGTCAAGGTGTCGGGGTGGTCCTCGCCCAGGCCGCGGCGGCGGCGGGCCAGGGTGTCTTCAGCCAGCTCCCGGGCCGCCCGGTGCTCGCCGACCCGGCCCAGGATCATGACGAGGTTGTCGGCGGAGGTCAAGGTGTCGGGGTGGTCCTCGCCGAGGACGCGGCGGCGGCGGGCCAGCGTGTCTTCGCCCAGCTCCCGGGCCGCCTGCCCGCGGACCCCCAGCAGGCTGACGGCCAGGTTGTCGGCCGAGGCCAAGGTGCCGGGGTGGTCCTCGCCCAGGACGCGGCGGCGGCGGGCCAGGGTATCTTCGCCCAGCTCCCGGGCCGCCTGCCCGCCGGCCCCTGCAGGCTGACGGCCAGGTTGTCGGCGGAGGCCAGGGTGTCGGGGTGGTCCTCGCCCAGGACGCGGCGGCGGCGGGCCAGGGTGTCTTCGCCCAGCTCCCGGGCCGCCTGGTACTCCCCGGCCGCACGCAGGCTGACGGCCATGTTGCTGGCGGCGGCCAGGGTGTCGGGGTGGTCCTCGCCCAGGACGCGGCGGCGGCGGGCCAGGATGTCTTCGTCGAGCTGCACCTGGGCCCTGCCGTCATCACCAGCCATCCCCGCATTGTCGCCCCGGCGGCGCGTGTGTGCCAAGCTCCCGCCATCGAAGAGCATCAGAGTGTGAGCGGCATGGCTACGGTCGGGGCCGGTTCATGATCGCAAGTGGCCTGTGGCCTGGCGGGCTGACGACAGAACCCTGGTGACCTGTGGTTACAGGTATCCGGCCGGGGGGCTGTTCCCGCGTTAAGCGTGCTGATCTCCCGGCGTTTTGGGTGTTATGGGCTGTTTCGGCACCCGGGCGAGCTTGGTGCGGGCGGGTGCCTGGGTGCCGGGGGTGATCTTGGCCCAGCCTTCGGCCTGGGCCATCTCCCGCAGGGAGAGGGCTTCCAGTTCGGCGGCCAGGGTGCGCAGCTGCCGGGCGTTGGCGAACCAGGGCGCGTAGGTGTCGTACTGGGCCTGGGTGAGGGTCCTGGTGACGGTCTTGCCGTGGACGGTGCGGGTCCACTGGATGTAGGGGCCGTGCAGGGCGGGCGGGTCGGCCTTGCAGGCGCAGCGGGGCTTGCCGCAGCGGGTGCGGCGGATGGTGATGCTGCCGGGCAGGGTGTGGCCGATCTGGCTGAGGGCGGCCTGGATCGCGGCCCTGGCCTGGTCTGCGCTGCGGTCGTCTGCTGCTGGCATTGTGTTTCCCCTTGCCAGGATCGCGCATCCGGGCCGGGCCCGGCGAGCTGACGGCGCTGCGCGGCAGCGACGTTTCCCGCCGCGGCCGCCGGGTGACGGTCCGGGTCGGCGGGCCGGCCGCGCGGGTGGTGCCGGTCACCTCGGATTACGCCGGGCGGGCAGCCGGGCTGGCCGCCAGCGCGGGAGACGGCCACCTGTTCCGGCCCGGCCCGGCGGGACCGGGGTTACAAGAACTTCGTCACGAACTTCGCCCGGACCCTGACCGCTGACCCGGCCGCGCCCTGGCTGACCCTGGGCCGGTGCCGGTCCAGTTTCATCTGCGGCCACCTGGCCGCGGGCACCCCGGTGGGCAAGCTGCTGGCCATCACCGGGATCTGCCCGGCCGAGTCCCTGGCCCGCTACGCACGCCACGTCGGCGGCGCCCCGTCCAAGGCCGCTTTGCGGGCTTGGGTTACCGGGTCTGGAGGTTCCGCGGCATTCCGGGGCCGGTTCTGGGATTGTGGGGGAGTCCCCTCATGACCCCCAGCATGCAATGGAGGACCGGCAGTGACGGTTCGTGTCTCGGTGACGATGACGCAGGTGCACGAGGATGGCAGCGAGAGCCCGCTGGACGGTGACCTGGCGGCGGCACTGGCCGGCCCGGCAGAGCAGTTCTCGCAGATGATCACGTGGGCTGCGCGGGAGGCGGCCGGCGCTGATCACGGGGAGCGGGAGAAGGTGATCGGCGAGGCCGGGCGGGAGCTGCAGCGGCAGCTGCTGGAGGCCATCTTAACGATCGACGGCGCGCGCGAGGAACGGGTCAGCCACCTCATGAGCGCGGCCGGGATCCGGCACGGCAGCGTGGAGAAAGGCCACGACCGGGGCCTGGCCAGCGTGTTCGGGCCGGTGCGGGGAGTGTGTCAGAAACTTTGTGTCAGGGAGTGATCACAGTGTAACTTACCGTGAGCCGCGAGGGCGGCGCGACCCGAGGAAGGGCGAAGATGACGACGATAGAGGACCTGGGCGGCGAAGTCGAGGACCGCCGTGAGGAATCTTCGGTGCATGGCGGCGGCGGGGGGCTGGTGCTGCCGCAGGGGGTGCTGGCGGATCTGGCAGAGCAGCTGGCGGCGCGGGCGCGGGCCGGGGAGAGCGCGCAGCTGACGGGGCCGGGCGGGCTGCTGACCGGGCTGATCGGGCAGGTGCTGCAGGCGGGCCTGGCCGCCGAGCTCGGCGCGCACCTGGAGGCGGGCGAGGGGGAGAACCGGCGGAACGGGTCGAGCATCAAGACGCTGAACACCGAGGTGGGGCCGGTGCGGCTGGCGGTCCCGCGGGACCGCGACGGGACCTTCGAGCCGCTGCTGGTGCCCAAGCAGGCCCGCCGGTCCGGCGGCCTTGACTCGACTGTGATTTCGCTTTATGCGAAGGGGATGTCGGTGCGGGACATAGCCCGGCACGTGGAGCAGACCACGGGGGTGGAGATCTCGCACGACACGGTCTCACGGGTGACCGACGCGGCGCTGGAGGGGATGCGGGAGTGGATGTCGCGGCCGCTGGAGCCGTTTTACCCGGTTCTGTACGTCGATGCGATGATGGCGCGGGTGCGGGACGGGTCGGCGGTGCGGAACAAGGCCGTGAACATCGCGGTCGGCATCGACCCCGATGGCTGCAAGCACGTGCTGGGCATCTGGGTGGTGACGGCGGAGGGGTCCAAGGCGTGGGCGCAGGCGCTGGCGCAACTGCGCAACCGGGGCCTGGAGGAGGTGCTGTTCGTGTGCTGCGACGGGCTGACCGGGCTCGGCACGGAGATCACCGGCACCTGGCCGGGCGCCACCGTGCAGACCTGCACGGTGCACCTTATCCGCAAATCGCTGGGTTTCGCGTCTTACACCGACCGCAAGGAGATGGCGGCGGGCCTGAAGATGATCTACACCGCGTGCGATGCGGACGCGGCGCAGCTGGCGCTGCTGGAGTTCGCGGACTCGGCGATGGGCAGGAAGTACCCGGCCGCGGCGGGGGTGTGGGAGCGGGCCTGGGACCGGTTCATCCCGTTCCTGGAGTTCCCGCCCGCCCTGAGAAAGGTCCTGTACACGACAAATGCCATCGAGAGCTTTAACCGGGAAATGCGGAAAGTGCTCAAGACGCGCACTCAGTTCCCGAACGATGATGCGGTCGCCAAGACGCTGTGGCTGGCTATCGTGGACGCCGAGGACAAGCGCGCCGCCAGGCGCGCCAGGCAGGCCGGCAGGCCGGCTGACCAGCGGGAAAGCGTCTCGCGGCTGATCGAGGGCCACATCACCCAGGGCTGGGCGCAGGCCTGGAGCGAGATGGCGGCCCGGTGGCCGGAACGGTTCGCCGGCCGCATGTGAAGACAGGGGGTGCGGGATGCCGCTGCCGGGAAACGGGACGCCCGCAGGATCGGTCCCGCTCGACGCGCTCGATGCTGAGGAGATCGCTGACCTGCTGGCCGGCGCGGCCGCGATCGCCGGCGCCCTGGCCGGGCAGCCGGAGGCCGAGGCAGCCTGCGCGGAGCACGCGCCCGGCTGGGACGGCCTGGCCGACCTGCACTTCGCCCTGGCGATCGCCGCAGCCGGGCTGGACGAGGCCATCGAGGAGCACACCGGCCTCCTGCACCCCTGAACCGCGGCGCTGCCCGCCTGCACCTTGAAAAATAAACAGGCAAAGCCTCCGAAAATGCGTGACGGCATGGTCACCGTCTGCTATGTTTAATGACAGACGGGAAAGCCGCCACGCGATCCGCGCAGGATCAGGCAGCGGATGTCCCGGAACCGCCAGGGAAATACGAACACGCAGTATCCGCCCAGGCGGGGCAGGGTATGCCGGGTTCCGGGAAACCGGAGAATAAACCGGGCAATAGAATTCCAGATAGTGCGAGATGAAGGTTCCGGATAAGCATCCGGAACCGGATGGTGAAAAGACCCGCGCACAAAGAATCTGACACTCTCGGTGCGGGCCACGCGGCTGGCCTACCGCAACCGGCGCGAGGCGAACCTGTACCCGGCCGATGCCCGGTGGATGCTGCCCGATGACCCGTACACGCTGGGGATGCGTGCCCTGGCCGCGTTCCACCTGGTCGCCGACGGGTACGGGCAGGCGCAGGAGATCATCGCCGGCCGGACCGGGGTCACGATCGGCCGGGCCCAGCTCGCCGGCCTGGCGAAAGATCTCGCCGCCTGGACTGATGACTTTTACGGGCAGCAGGCCCGCGGCGCGGAAGAAGAACAGCAGCCGGACAGCGACGTGATCATGATGCAGGGCGACGGCAAGGGCATCGCGATGCGCCCGGAGCACCGCAACGGCGGCGGCACCGATGCCGCGCACCCGGGGATCAAGAAGATGGCCGAGATCGTGGCGGTCGCGGACTTCACCCCCGCGCCGCGGGAGCCGGAGGACATCGCCGCGCCGTCCGCCCGCCGCAAAGCCCATCCCGGCCCGGCCGCGCGGGGCAAGTGGGTGTCGGCGTCGGTCACCGAGGACATTCCCGCGATGATCGGGACGGCGTTCGACGAGGCCGACCGCCGCGACCCGCAGCGGGTCCGCCAGCGTGTCTTCCTCGTGGACGGGAACAAGCAGTAGATCACCGCCATCGGCGACCACGCGGAGACCCGGGGCCTGAAAGTGCCCGTCCTGATCGACTTCATCCACGTGCTACCTCGGCAAGGCCGCCGCCGCCCTGCACCCCGGCGACCCGCAGGCGGCCGGCCAGTGGGCCGACGGGCAGAAACTCCGCGTCCTGCACGGCCGCGCCAGAGCCGTCGCCGCCACCTTGAAGTCCGTCGCCGCGAAGGCCCGCGCGAACCCCCGCACCCGCCACCTCGACCTCACCGACGTGGACAAGGCCGTCACCTACCTGGAGAACAACCACCAGCACATGCGCTACGACAAGGCACTGGCCGCCGGCTGGCCGATCGCGACCGGGCTCATCGAGGGCTCCTGCAGATACGTCATCGAAGACAGATTCGGGATTGCAGGCGCCAGGTGGTCACCCGACGGCGCCGAGGACATCCTCAAAATCAGGGCCGTCGTCGTCAACGGCGACCTCGACGACTACATGACCTACTACAAGACACGCTACCTGCACGAACACCACCTGGCCCGCTACGACCCCGCCAGCATCCCCGGCCTCGGCCTCGCCGCATGACCGAACGGTCCAGAAATGACACGCCCCTCAAAAAGATGCACCCCTGGCCGGCATCGCTATTCGCCCCGCATCGAACGGAATGTTCTGCGCGCTGTGCGGTCTCGGCCGTTCCGGGGACGTTCACGCACCGCGTGCCAGCCCGCTTCGCGCTGGCTGGGTGGCGCCCGTGGCCCAGTTCCGGCGGTCGTTATCGCTGCGGGCCTCCTCACCGCTTGTGTGCTTGCCAGCGCCGGCCGACACAATGCCGGGGCAGGAGAATGGCGGTGACCCATGCCTGAGCGGGACCAGAGCAGCCGGGACCAGCAGGTCATCACCGAGATCCGCGCCAACGGCGGCAAGGTCGGCGGGTACTTCGCCGGCATCTCGCTGCTCCTGCTCACCACGACCGGTGCCAGGAGCGGCCAATCGCACACGACGCCGCTCAGCTACCTGGCCGACGGCGGCCGTTACGTCGTCTTCGCCGCGGCCGGCGGGGCTCCCGGCGACCAGCCGCAGATCACCACTGGCACCATCACCTCGCGCTATGGCACCGCGGCCGCCGTAGGAAAACGGTGACGGAAGTCCCACGGGCGCAGGGCCGAACTGCCCTGCCCTGGACGGTCCGGCCGGGGAAACAGTGGGCCATGCTCAGGCACCATGCCGGAGCAGGCGGCCTGGCCTGCCGCACGGCTTCGAGGATGGCCGACGCGGCGAGCGATTCCTGCTCCTCTGCCGGGTCGGCACGGACTGCTGCCAGCCGGCCTGGCTCTTTGGTGCGCACGCGCGCGAAGTGCATATGAGTCAACGGGCCTGGGTGGCGTGAGGTAGCCACGAAACTTTGCCCCGCGTCCGTCCTTGGCGGGCTGGGGCGGGCGGGGACGGGTGCCGCGGCACGGCAGGCGCGCGCGAGTGCTGCCCGTGCCGCCGGCCCGTGCCGCGGCGTTCTTAAGGGTGCACTGCGCGGGGTGCTCGTGTCCAGCCCGGTTTCCCGCGGATGACGTGTGCGGCGGGGGCTTGGGGGCCATTATGGGCGTGCTGCCTGTGTCGCCGGAATGATCCTGGAGCCTGCGTGCCCGTATATGAGTCTGGCGCTGGGGACGGTCGTGCGGGCTGGGTACTGCTGCTACGTGCGCGCCGATCAGATTCTGATTTCCCCGCTTCGTTCCCCGGGCAGCCTCACCGTTTCGTTTCCAGGGAAGGGCGTGGTTGTTCATGGCCAGGACGAGGAAGAACCCGGCATCGCCGGTGCCCGGCGATGCCGGCTCGGAGGTGACCGATGAGCCGGTGCAGGTGATCAGCCGGGCGGCGGCGATCGATGTGGCCAAGGCCTCGGGGATGGTGTGCATGCGGCTGCCGCATGAGTCCCGGGCGGGGCGGCGGGTCCAGAAGGTATGGGAGGTGACCGCGACGTTCGCCCCGGTCGTGGAGCTGATGGATCACCTGAGGTGCCAGGGCGTGGAGCGGCTCGTGCTCGAATCCACCTCCGACTACTGGCGCATCTGGCTGCGCCGCGAGGCGCCTTGTTGTATTCCCGGCTTAGCCGGGAGGAATCTGGAGGATATTCCTGGGTCCGATGGCTTACTCAAGATCCGAAAGGTGAAGGGGACAATAGCATGGTGCGCCGCGAGGCGCTTTACCGTATCCCCTGTGCAGCAGGGAGGAACTTGGCGGGATGTTTCTGGGTCTGATGCCTTACCTGGCGCCGAAAGGTTAAGGGAACAGCAGCATGGCAGCCAACCAGTGGTCGTGTCCAGGCGTATGGAGCGATGCACTGGGGGACCCGCGCGACATGGCGAAAGCTAGACTGCCTGAATCCTAATCTCCAGAAGATGCAATGTTCCATCCGCCGGAAAGACGCCCGAAACCGGTGCCGCCTCCTGCGCTCGCTCGGCATGCTGGCGAGCGCACCCCCGGGAGGAGGAGCGATTCACAGTGAGTGAATTCAAGGAGATGAGTGGGGCGCCTAAATCGCGCTAGAACGTACGGTGAAGACGAACGCGGGATCACCTAACGGACGCGAGTCCTATGGTGACGGAGGCCTCGTAGTAGTCGCGGGAGTAACGCCCCGCCAGGGAGTCCGGGAAAGCCGGATACAGGGCGAAGGGGGCCAGGTGACCGGGCATTCTAAACTGAGAGGTACGCGAGATGCGGAACGCCGAAACAGTGCTGGGTGTCCTCCGTGAGCGCGGCAAACGACGCTGGCCGCTGGAAAGGATCTACCGGCTACTTTATAATCCGGAACTGTATCTTCTTGCCTACGGGCGGATCTACTCCAACAAGGGAGCGATGACGCCCGGAGTCAACGGGGAAACCGCTGACGGCATGTCGATGAAAAAGATAGAGCGCATCATCGATGGGTGCGGCTCTTCTGAGGTGAGCTGGTTACGCTGCGAGGATCTGGCTGTCCTGGTATTTCGCGTGGTGGATGCGTTCGTGCTCGCGGCGGAGGTGGAAGCGCCAGTAGGCGTCGAAGTCGCCGGTGGCAATGAGCGCGCGGAGCTTCAGGACGGCCTCGGCGCCTTCGAGGCCCCATCTTGCGCCCGTTATGTCCATTCTGTCCTTTACGATGCTCCGGCACGCACCCTCGATTATCCCGGTGGCGATGGGCCAGCCTTTCTCCAGCGCGGTGGCGTAGTCCAGGTAGTCCTGCTTGTTGTCCAGGTAGCGGGCGCACTCGTCGGCGCCGGCCCTTCGGCCGGCGAGTAGCCGAAGGCGGTGGCGCGGCGGCGGATCCCGGCCGCGACCTGGGGCGCTTTCCCGTGCAGGATCTTGCGTGCCTGGTCAGCGACCCATTCCTCGGATGCCGGGTCGCCCTTGTCGAAGAATGACCAGGCGGCCTTCCACAGGTACTCGAGGACGTGGATGAAATCGATCACGATCGTCACGGTGATGCCGCGGCTGGCGGCCTCAGCGGTGACAGCCTCGATCTGGGTGTTGTTCCCGTCGATCAGGACGACCCATTCCTGCTGGTGAACGGGGTCGCGCCGTTCCCCCTCGTCAAACGCGGTACCGATCACGGCGGGGATGTCATCGGTGACCGAGGCGGTCAGCCACTTTCCCTTCGCCTGTGGCTCTCGCGGCTTCTGCTTGCCCTTCGGCTCGCTGGCCTGCGCCTTCTTCTTCCTGCGTTGCTGCGCCGGGGTGGCGATGATGTCCTCCGGGGTGCGCGGGACCGGGGCGGCGTCGTAGACGCAAGCCAGCTCGGCCATCCGCTTACGGCCGTGCTTCTCCCCGGGCGACAGGCGGGTCGCGAGCTTGTTCTGCGCGGTGGCGGCTGCCTTCGCGGTGGCCGGGCGCAGCCCCGCGGGCAGCATCACGATCCCTTTCCCGTCGAACGTCAGGACCAGCGCGTAGCCGGCGGGGCCGGCCGGATCATCCGCCACCGGTAAAACGCGTCCACGTCGACGGCGGCCCGGCGGACCAGGCCTTCTGCCTGGCGTTTTCCCATCTGCACGCCGGTCGCGCGGGCGATCGCGGCGCGTGCTGCCTCCATCGAGCCGCGCGCAGCCTCGATCGCGGCGAGCTTGCGGAGCCCGTGGGAGTGCTTCTCCCGCGGAAGGTTCAGCATCGCGTCGATCAGCTGCACATTCGGCAGGCCCGGCGCCCGGTAGGCGATCCGCGACACAATGACCTGCCCGAATACCGTCAACAGCGGCCGTTTCCTGTCCTTGTCCGCGCGCGTGCGGACGACGCCGTCCTCCCCGGCCACGTCATGCCGGCGTTCCTCGCGGGCGGCCGTCAGGTCCAGCCGGTCCTGGAACAGCCGCCGCAGCAGCTCCTGACCCCGCCTGTCCAGCTGGTCCTCCAGCTCGCCGTGCTGCAGCCCCGCCGCTTCCTCCGACGCCGCCCAGCAGGCAATCTCCTCGAAGCACTTCCGCGACGCCGCAAACGCCCCGTCCCCGGCAGGCACGTACTCTTGCATCGGGCTCCTTCTTTGCGTTCTGGTCGTGAGATAACCAGGAACGTTACGAGAAGGAGCCCTTCATACGCGAACCGGCACGACAGAACCGGACACAGCGGCAGCAGGCGCACTAAAACACTTCACACTGCATCACCCCAGAAGAGCCGCACCCTGAGGTGCCCCAGATTTTCCGGACAGGGGATCCAATAGGATTCTCGCCGGAAAGGAACGGGATCAAGTGCCGGGGAAACCAAAGCATTACACTCCTGAGTTCAAGGAGCAGGCCGTCAAGAAAGTGGTCGACTCCTCGCCGCCTCGGACGATAACCGAGGTGGCGCGCGAACTCAATATCAACGATACCACACTCGGGTTCTGGGTAAAGGCGTACCGGAGGAAACTCGCCGGGCAGCAGCTGCCGTCCGATATGCCCGACGGCGAGCGGGTCCGGGAACTGGAGCGCCGTGTCCGCGAGCTTGAGCTTGAGAACGTGTTCTTGAAAAAAGCGGCGGCGTACTTCGCGAGGGAGCAGCGGTGAGCGAGAAATACGAGTTCATCGACGCTGAGTGCGCCACTCTGCCCGCTGAGGGCGAGGCTCCAACCGTCGTGCAGATGTGCGAATGGCTGGGAGTATCAAAGTCAGGATTCTATGATTGGAGGACGCGTCCGCTGAGCGAGACCGCACAGCGCCGGGAGCTGCTGGAAATAAAGATAAAAGCGCTCTTCGAGGCGAATAATTCCGAGTACGGGTACCGGCGGATCCACGCGGCCCTGGTCCGCGGCGGTGAGTCCGTCGATGACGAGACTGTCCGTAAGATCATGCGTGACCTGGGCCTGGAGCCGTGCCAGCCGAAGCCCTGGCGTTTTTCGCTGACTGAGCAGGACGGCCAGGCCGGCCCCATTCCCGACTTGGTGAACCGTGACTTCACCGCGAGCAAGCCTGGTGAGAAAATGGTCGGGGATATCACGTATATCGATACCTGGGAAGGCTGGGTTTATCTCGCGACGGTCATCGACTGCGCGACGAGGAAAATCGTCGGGTGGGCGATGGACGACAATTACAAGACCCCGCTAATTTCCAGCGCAATCGAGATGGCTGCCCGTAATCTTGATCTCCCTGAGGGCGCCATATTCCACTCCGACCGTGGCAGCAACTATACCTCTGCCGAGTTCGGTGAAAAACTCGGAGAACTCAGCATCAAGCGTTCCGTCGGACGGACCGGAATATGCTACGATAACGCCCTGTCGGAATCGGTGAACGGTACGCTGAAGAACGAGCTCGTCTACCGGACCGCCTATAGGACCCGCAAGGCCGCCATGGATGATATTGCGCGGTGGATCGAGCTCCGCTATAATAAGACTCGTCTCCACTCCACGCTCGGGTATCGGACACCGCAGGAAGTCCTGGACGAGTACCTGAACGGGCAGGAAGCAGCGTGAAATAGCCGCAAATTCCCTGTCCGGAAAACGCGGGGCAGCTCAGTCCTTGGCCAGCGCGTCCGCTGTCAGGGCGAAGGTCCGCTCAACCTGCCGGTAGGTGAGCTGGTGCGGGCCGTGCTTCCACCCGGTGACCACGCCCAGCCTGCGCTGCTCGGCTTCGGGCAGGCTGGTCAGCGCCTGGTGCACTCTGGTGAGGTGGGCGGGCCGCCCGTCGGCCTGGGTCAGGCACATGCCGGCCAGCAGGGTCCGGACGCTCAGCTGCCGGGGGCGCACGCCGATGGGCATCCGGGCCTCGATCCGCGGCGCGATGCCGGAGGCGTCGATGATCTCCTCCAACGCGATCATGACTGCCGTGATGCTCCGAGCAGCCGGACCGCCGCGGCCTCGCCGGCCGGTTCCAGCCCGGCCAGCAGGTCACCCAGCCGCTGGGAGCAGGTGATCCCTGCCGCGTGCATGAACGTGGCCAGCCCGAGCAGCTCCGCGCAGTCCCGCAGCCAGGTCGCGCGGAGCCGGCTGGTGTCCAGCCGGGGCAGGCCGCCCCCGCCATCCAGCGCGTTCACCAGCGGATTGGTCAGGTTCCGGCGGCCGGGATCAGTCCCGCACAAGACCAGGCCGTCCCCGGCGAAGCGGGCCGCCGCCAGCAGCCGGCCGTGGTAGCGGGCCAGCACCGGCACGGCGCGCGGCCGCGGGCCCCGCACCGTGACCACCACCCCGCCGGACCGGCACGCCACGTCGGTGCCGTGCACGTCCCGCAGATCGCCGCGGATCAGCCCGGCGCCGGCCCCGAGGCAGACCAGGCCCGCCGCCCGCATCCGCCGCCCGGCCGTAGGCTGCGCGTCCGCCAGCGCCACGAAGCCGCTGATCTCCTGCGGGCTGTAGGGCTGCTTGGACCGCTCCCGGGGCAGCGGCAGATCCGCGGGATACAGCTGCGGCACGACCTGGCGGCCGATGAACCGCAAATTGGTACGCAGCGTCCGCCGCGCAACACCGGACAAGCCGGGCGCGCACCGGGTGAACCGCTCCGCCGTGGACGGGTGCAGCAGCACCTCCGGGACCGCTTCCAGGCCCAGCGGCAGCGCCCAGTCCGCGAGCCTGCCCGCGGCCCACAGCAGGTTCTTGGCCCGCTCCCGCCCTTCCGGCTCCGTCTTCGCGATCACGTCCCGGGCGAACGCCGCCGCTTGCGGCGATACCGACGACGGCCGCCACCGGCCGATATAGCCCTCTGCCGCTACCTGTCCTGCCCGCATGAGGCCTCCCAGGGACAACCTCTCCACATGACTATACTGTGGACAGCAGCCAGGCCCCGGGATCTGAGACGGTGTGTCGCATGGAACCAAGCCCCGCCCAGCAAGCGGCGCTGGACACGATCACTGCCGGGCTCGCCGCCGCGGCCGGCCCCGCCCTGCCCGGCACCCTCACCGTCCGCGCCTACGCCTGCGGCAAGCCGAACTGCCGCTGCCACGCCGACCCGCCCCGGCTGCACGGCCCCTACGCGGAATGGACCCGCAAAATCGGCGGCAAGACCATCACCCGCCGCCTCACCCCCGCCGAGCTCGCCGAATACCAGCCCCTGTTCGACAACGCGAAAAAACTCCGCGCCCTGCTCGCCGAACTCCAGGACCTCACCATGCAGATCACCGGGGAAAGCAGTACCCAGGAACAGTAAACCCCGCCGAACCGGAAGAACTCCCTCCGGAAAATGTGGGCCGAGCCCGGTTAACCTGTGGACATCACGCCACCCGGCCCCCATCCGCCCAGCTCAGCCCCAAACGTGAAGACCTCTCTAGCTCAGCGAGGTTTTTCGAACAATTTCCTGACAGCTAATTTCGAGATCAAGTGACTAACTAAGCGGCGCGGCTCCCGCTGCCAGCTGAAATATCGTGAGGTACGCAGGTGCTCGTGTCCGTCTGACCTGCGGTAATCGGACTTGATGCCCTGAAGCAGCCGGATTTGCCCTATATTCGGGCGCTGCCCGTCTCCGTTGCCTGGAGAACGGCGGCGGCATATTCGGCCGAGGCTGCCTGGTTGGACAAGCCGCCTGAAGCGGACCGGCCTGCGGCTGCGCGTCGGCAGTTATGCCATGCTGGCCGGATACGACTGGCGCGCCGGTCCATGGCGCTCCTGGTGTGGAAGAATCAGTGTTGTGACCCGCGTAGTCCATGTGCCTTACGTTGTCGAACAGGATGAGGACGGCGTCTGGTGCGCCTCCGCGCAACTGCGCCCGGGCGTCGGGGCGGTAGGCGACGGACTGACGGCGGAAGCCGCGGTTGCCGACCTGCGGGACGCGCTGGAAGCGTTGCTTGCCGAGGTCGGCCCCCCGGATGAGCTGACGCTCACCCTCGACGTCGCCTGATGCCCGGCTCCCTCCCCGCCATTGCGGGGGCGAAGGTGGTCAGGGCGCTTGAGCGGGCCGGTTTCACGGTCGTGAGAATCAGCGGAAGCCATCACGTGATGCGCCATCCCGATGGCCGGACGGTCGTCGTCCCGGTCCACGCGGGCCGCGACATCGCCAAAGGCACCCTGCGGAACATCCTGGCGATCATCGGCATGGACGCCGAGGAGTTCCGGAAGCTGCTCTGAGCCTGATGCGCGTGTCTCGGCCCAGGACTCATGCGCCGTCTTCACCGAAGTGAGAAACTCGGGCCGGGCCGCTTAGTGCCCCGGGGGCTCTTGCCGCGGTCGACGGTCCACAGGTTGATCATGGGCCAGTGACACAGGTACAGCGAGTACGAGATGCCGCCGAGAAAGACCATCGGCCTCGCCGACATCAGCCGCGCCGGGCCGTGCCGTCCCAGGTCAGATCCGCCCGCCTTATCTGTCCGGCCGTATCGGCGAGTCGGCCCGGTGGCAGCACGAGACGCGCGAGGACCCAGGTCACGCTGAGCACGAGAGCCGCCGCCGGCACGAGGCGCTTGGCCCGGCGGCCCCAGAAATCGAGTAGCCGGATTCGGCCGTCGCGCTGGTAACCGCGCCAGAGATGCCCGGTGATCAGGAAGCCCGAGATCATGAAGAAGACATCGACCCCCGCGAAACCGCCGGGCACGAGCGAAGGGTAGAGGTGAAACTGGTGCACCATCGACACGGCGAGCAGGCCCTGGATGTCTGGACGGAAACCGCGACCGTCCGCGTCCGACCGGTCAGCGACGGGCCGCGCCGGCGCGGACAACACCTTGCTCACTTCTGTTCCGCCTTCGGCTCGCATAGGGCCGGGCACCAGGCAGGCGGCAGCCATTTCTTTCTGACTGCATTGCCTAGGAAACGGGTTTTTGAGCCGGTAAGGAACATGTCACCAGGGGCGAAGTAGACGGGTTCGGCAGGGATGCAAATCCTCCGCTTCGGCACGACAGGGCGGCATGGTCAGCTTCCTGCGGGTTCGGCGAGCCAGGTGGTGAGGGCGTAGGAGGCGTGGCGGTCCAGGGAGTGACGGCCGCGGTCGTAGCGGCGGGTGGTGCGGGGGTCGGCGTGCCCGGCGGCGTCCTGGACGTCCTCGAGGGGGACGCCGGCCTCGCGGGCGCCGGTGATGAACGCGACCCGCAGAGAGTGCGGGTGGCCGCTCTGCACTCGCGCAGGTGAGAGCCATATCCGTTGGTTTTCCGCCAGTACTACCGGGACCCTAGGGACGCCGACGAGATCGGAGGCCTGTTGTGGCTGCGCTTGACCGGCCTGTGAGATTGATGCCCGGTCAGCCTATGAGTTCATCGAAGGCGTACGGGTCGGTGGAGGAGGTCCAGAATTCGGTCACCTTGCCGTCGCGCAGGTGCATGACGTCCGCATCGTTGGCCGTCATGCTCCGGCCGCCCCGGCTGGCCGTGGCGACCGTCAGCGCGACGCCGTGCTCGTCATCCGCCAGGACCGCGTGGACGTCGACGTGGAAAGATCCCTCGGTGACCTCCATGAGCTTAGCGAAGTACCCGAAGACGGCCTCCCGGCCACGGTAGTCGCCAGCTAGCTGATTGCGCCCGCCCTGGTGCCACACCAGGTCTTCGGCGAGCAGGTCAGTGAGAGCGGCAAAGTCACCCTTGGCGAAGGCGGCGTACCCGTCCCTGATGCGAGCGACGTTAGGATGCTCGGCCATGATTTCCCCCTCGTGGTCTCGGTGGGCGACAGCCGGTTCCTAGCTCAGGCACCGGGACGTGAGGCCGACTCACGGGCACCGAGCCCGGCAGCCAGTCTCGCCGCGCATTCCCCCACCTATCTATGGGGCAATTGTGGGCAGGGGCCAGAGCAAACGTCAAGACGGGCGGCTGATCGGCGCACTCCATGGCGGGCCACACACGGGCCAGATGTCACGCGGACGAGCGGATAAGTACGGTCACTCACGGCCTGTTCGATGGTGTTTGGCCTGTTAGGAAGCTTGGCTGCTCGGCCAACAGGTGACCCCACCGATCTTCCAAGCTGGTCATGCGGGTTCGATTCCCGTCGCCCGCTCCCATGTTCCGGCCCAGGTAGAGCGCATCGACGCGGTACGTCACCTGAGCCGGAACCGGGACGCGGGCCACACACGGGCCACATGTCACGCATCGCGTGTGTTCTTGGCCTGACCCTCGCGGGCCTGGCGGGCCAGGCCGCCGAGTGCTTCGGCGATCACTTGATCACGATCACGGGTGGCGTGTTTTTTCTGGCAGATTATGGCCGCGCGGGGGCCGGAGTGCCCGAGCCGGGCCATCAGTTCCTTGAGGGTCGCGCCCGTGGCGGCGGCGAGCGTTCCCCCGGTGTGTCTGAGGTCGGCTTAATCGTGGAAGTGCAGGCGGGCGCGCCTGCTGCGACGCATGCCTTACCCCAGATAAGCGGAAGTTGGACCGGCGCAGTGATGCGCCTTTGGGGCCGACGAAGACCAGGCCGCGCGGGCCGGGTTCGGAGAACCGGTCGAGATGCCAGCGCAATTCGGATACGAGATCGACGGGGAACGCGACCTTGCGCCGTCCGGCACGAGATTTCCGGGTGTGAGACCTCTCGCCGAATCCGCTGCCGATCAACACCGCCGACGCCGGCGAATGGTCACCGTTCCGCAACCTTGGAAGCGGAACAGCCGCCCGCTGTGCACCCGATGGCCGGCGGGGTCAGACGGCTGGGCGTACGCGGCCGGCGACCTGGCTGATTCCCCGGGACGTGCTCTCCGTGTTGTAAATCGAACGATTCATGACATGATCACCAGCGGCGGCCCGGGCCGACCGGGCACCGCCCGGTGATTGCCGGAAAAGGCGTTGCAAAGCCGGCGTGTCCAGCAACCGGGCCGGCACCGTTTCTCCCGCAGTCCCCGGGGCGTGTGACCGCGCCCCCGGCCGGTAGCCCCGAAGCCCTCGGCTACTTCGCCCCGGTGACACGTTCCTTACCGGCGCCCCTTCGTGGCCGCGATGGCCTGGTCCACTGTCTGGTGGATGCCGAAGACCTGCGTCAGCCCGGTGATCCGGAAGATCTTCAGTATCCGCTCCTGCGTGCAGACCAGATCCAGCCAGCCGTCGTGCGCCCGCACCCGCTTCAGGCCCCCGACCAGCACCCCGAGGCCGGTGGAGTCGAGGAACCCGACCTTCTCCAGGTTGACGACGAGCTGGTAGTTGTTCTTGCTGACCAGATCGATGAGCAGCTCACGCAGCCGCGGCGCCGTATAGATATCGATCTCGCCGCCGACGTCGACGACCTCGATGCCGTCCTTGTTGTAGTGACCCAGCTTCAGATCCACAAATCCTCCAGCGCCATGCATGGCGTCCTGTCAACGTCCATCCCGGCGAATGGGCCGGCGTAGCCACAGCCATGACGTAATCCTCTGTCGCATTCAACCACGCTCCGCGCACGCGCGAGGGCTCGCTGCACAGATGCCGCGAGCCCTCTAAGCCCGGCTTTACTCGCTCTCACCGCTCAAGTGGCGATAGACCGATGCCCGGCTGACGCCGAGTGCCTTCGCGATCTGGGTAGGGCTCTCGCCGCGCTCACGGCGCGCCCTGGCGGCGGCCAGCTTGTCCTCGTCCATCACGGTAGGCCGTCCGCCGTTGCGCCCCTGCGCCCGGGCGGCTGCCAGGCCGGCCATGGTGCGCTCGTGGATGATGTCCCGCTCCAGCTCGGCGAAGGCGGCCATCATGGTGAAGAAGAACTTGCCCTCGCCGGTCGGCGAGTAGCTGCCGGACAGCTTGCCGGTGAGGATCCGGACGCCGATGCCGCGCGCGTGGAGGTCGTCGGCGATCGTGAGCACCTCCTTGACGGAGCGGCCGAGCCGGTCCAGCTTCCAGACGACCAGGGTGTCACCGCGGCGCAGGTAGTCAAGCGCGGCGACGAGGCCCGGGCGGTCCGTCGCAGCCTTGCGGGTGCTGATCTTCTCGATGTAGATCCGGGCGCACCCGGCGAGGGCTAGCGCGTCCTGCTGGAGCTGGGCGTCCTGGGCGTCGGTGCTGACGCGGGCCAGGCCGATGAGGTTGCGTTCGCCGTCGGCAAGGTCGAGCGCGGTGAAGGCCTGGGCGGTGACTGCGGCCTGTGCCATATCCCCAGTGTCTCAAAACAGTCTCACAACTTCTAATGTTTCCGGCAAGTTTTTAGACGGATTTTGAGGCAGGAAACGGCCGTCGCCAGGCCTCCGCGTGTCGATATCCGCGGTCGTCTGCACGGATGTCCGAGGTTCTCTGCATAGGGGAGAACCAGGGCTGGTGACACGTTGCACCAGGCTCTCCTCGAGCTGGTGTAATGGATCGATCAGGGATGGCCGGCTACTTGTTCGTCCGGCGTCGCGTCGATGTCGTTACCGGCTGGCCCGTGTCACAGGCCCTCTCGAGGCCGTCGAGGATCAGGGCGAGGCCGAACTCGTACTCGTTGCCGAAGTCGTAGCCGGGCTGAAGGACATGCCCGAATGTGAACTCGGCCAGGTGGGGATAGGTGGCGGCGGGAAATTGCGCCAGCATGACCTGCGCGAGCGCCGCGGCCTCCTCTGGAGCGTCGAACGGCAGGCCCCGGTCCTGCAGCGCGAACCCGTAGATGTAGCTGTCGAGGGCTGCATAGGCGTGGGCGGCCTGCTCGAGGGAGAAGCCGGCGTCGCGGAGGCATCCGAGGACGGCGTCGTGGTGCCGCAGCGTCGCCGGGCCGGGGGACGTGCGGGACTCCATCAGGCCGATCGCCCACCGATGCCGCGCCAGGACAGTCCGGACCGAGATCGCCCGCTGGCGCATGGCCCTCTTCCAGCCTTCGGCCGCGGACGGCAGCTCGATCTCGGCGAAAACCAGGTCGATCATGCCGTCGAGAAGGTCCTCCTTATTGGCGACGTGGTTGTACAGCGACATCGCCTCGACCCCCACGACCCGGCCGAGCTTGCGCATCGACAGCGTCTCGATGCCGTTCTCGTCGGCGAAGGTCACCGCGGCGCGCAGGACCCGGTCGCGGCTCAGGGGGATGCGGGGCGCTGGTAGGGCATCGGGCGTAGCGGACACTCGAGACTCCTGTTCTGCGCTGCGTCGGCGCGTCGCGAAGAAATAACTTGACTTACTTACAGTGTAAGTGTAACTTACATCGTAAGTAAACATCGTATGCCGTGTCGGCCCGGCCGTCTCCTGGTTCCGCCGCACGCCACCCCCGGAAAGGGGACCCCGATGACGAACCACGCTGCCGAACCAGCCAGCCGGCACCACGCCAATGACGCGCCGCCTTCCTTCCAGCAGGGGCCGGATGCGAGCCGGACGGTACGCAAGGCCAGCCTGATCGCCGGGGTGGCGCTGCTGCTCATGGCCGCCCTGGCGGGCTTCGGCTACGACTTCGCGATCCACGGGCGTATCACGCACGGCAACGCCGCCCGGACGGCCCAGGACATCATGGCGCACCAGGGATTGTTCCGGGCCGGCATCGCCTGCCTGTTCGTGGTCGTCGCGCTGGACGTGGTGGCCGCCCTGGCGCTGTACTGGGTGTTCCGCCCGGTGAGCAAGCCCATCTCGGCGCTCGCGGCGGGGATGCGCATTGTGTACGCGGGGATCTTCGCGGTGGCCGTCGTCCAGCTCGTCGGGGCTGCTCGCCTGCTGGGCGGCGCATCCCTGCCGGCGTCCGGCGCGGCCCGGGTGCAGGCCCAGGCGCTGTCTGACATCAACCGGTTCACTGATATCTGGGACGCCGGGCTCATCTTGTTCGGGCTTTACCTGCTCGTGATCGCGTGGCTGGCCTGGCGGTCGGGCTACGTGCCCAGGCTGCTGGGTGTCCTGGTCGCGATCGCGGGCCTGGGCTACATCTACGACAGCATCGGTCAGTTCGTTTCCGGCGGCTCCTGGACCCAGGTCTCCACGGTCACGTTCATCGGCGAGTTCCTGCTGGCGCTGTGGCTGGTGATCTGGGGCCGCCGCATCACGGTGAGCCAGCCGGCGCTCCGCGCCGAGCCGGCCGGGCCAGCGCGATGACCGCCGTGACGCCCGGGGCGGTCGCTGCGGGGACGATGACGGCGGTCGTGCAGGACGAGTACGGCACCGCCCCTGAGGCCGTGCTCCGGCTCGCCGAGATCACCAGGCCCGCGATCGCAGCCGACGAGATCCTGGTGCGGGTGCGGGCGGCCAGCGTGGACCGGGGCACCTGGCATCTGATGGCCGGCCTGCCGTACCCCATGCGGCTGGCGGGCTTCGGGCTCCGCAGGCCCAAGGCCCCCAACCCGGGCCGCAGCCTGGCCGGGACGGTCGAGTCCGCCGGCCCGAAGGTGACCGGGTTCAAACCGGGCGATGAGGTCTACGGCACCTGCGACGGCTCCTTCGCCCCGTACGCCCGCGCCCAGGCGGGACGGCTCGCACCCAAACCCGCGAACCTGTCCTTCGTGCAGGCGGCGGCCGTCCCCGTCTCAGCGCTCACCGCCCTGCAGGCCGTGCGGGACCAGGCACGGGTGCAGCCCGGGCAGAAGGTGCTGATCGTCGGTGCATCGGGAGGCGTCGGCACGTTCGCCGTGCAGATTGCCAAGGCCTACGGCGCCGAGGTCACCGGCGTGTGCAGCACGGCCAAGACGGACCTGGTCCGAGCGATCGGCGCCGATCACGTGATCGACTACACGCGCGAGGACTTCGCTGACGGGCAGCACCGGTACGACGTCATCCTCGACATCGGCGGCGGCAACGGGCTGTCACATCTGCGCCGGGCCCTCACCCCTCGCGGCACGCTCGTCCTGGTCGGCGGCGAGTCCGGTGGGCGGTGGCTCGGCGGCATGGACCGCCTGCTCCGCGCGCACCTGCTCTTCCCCCTGATGAGCCAGAAGCTGGGCACATTCATCGCGTCGGAGAACTCCGCGGACCTGAGGGTCCTGCGGGATCTGATCGAGTCCGGAAAGATCGCCCCCGCCATCGACCGGACCTACCCCCTCAGCCAGACCCCGGCCGCCATCCGGCACGTCCAGGAAGGCCGCGCCCGCGGCAAGGTCGTCATCACCATCTGACGGACGGGCCTGCCGTGCCTGCCTCAGATTCCCGCGCCAGTTGGTGATCATCGGGTCTTGCCCGGGCACGCCGCTTGCGGCGCGCAGCGCCCGTTCCCGGCTCAGCGAGGTCCAGGACTCCGCACCAGACGCTCCGCGTGGATCCGTTCCGGCAGTGCGGAGCCGATCAGGCAAATGCAGGCACCTGAGTTGTTGCGCGATAACCTTCGTTATCTGGCAAGATGGGCACTGGGAGCACGCTGCGAGCAGGGTACGGGCACGCGGGCGCGACCGTTCGTTTCCTGGTTATCTGGCAACCTGGAGGTTGGGCGCCGTGGATCCGATCGTGACCGGGCAGCCCGGGCCCGGGCATCCGCTCGCCCGGCACGTCAGCGACTTCCTCACCGACCTATCGAACGCGAACGCTTCCGCGCACACGCTCCGCGCATACCGCGGCGACCTGCTCCAGTTCGCCGCGTACCACGACAGCGAGGTCGGCGAGCTGACCGCCGCGACGGTAAGGGCCTACCTGGCTGACATCGCCGGCCTCGCCGCGTCCAGCCGCAAGCGCAAGCGGGCCGCGGTCGCCTCGTTCTGCCGCTGGGCGGTCCGCCATGATCTGCTGGCAGCCAATCCGATGGACAGGATCGACACCATCAAGGTGCCCAGGTCCCTGCCCCGCCCGGCCGCGGCCGCGGACGTGGCGAAGGTCCTCGCCGTGATCTGCACCCGCCGCCCGCGTAAGGACATTGAACTAGACCGGCTGCGTGACCGGGTGCTGTTCGAGACCGCTTACGTGTGCGGGGCCCGCGCCGCCGAGGTCTGCGGGCTCCACGTCGAGGACCTGGACCTGCGGCTGGACGATGAGCACGTCCGCATCCACGGGAAGGGCGGCACGGTGCGGACGGTGCTGCTGGATGACCGCGGCTACGTCGCGCTGCTGAAGCTGTACCTGGCCCGCGCCGGTTACACCGCGGGGCCGCTGTTCCGCGCCAGCATCAACGGTCGCGGCGGGCCGCTGTCCTACGATGCCGCGCACCATCGGTGGACGGGATACTGCGATGCGGCCGGGGTCGGCATTGATATTCACCAGCTGCGCCACGCCCATGCCACCGAGCTGATCAACTCCGGGGTGTCCATCGAGGCCGTCCGCCGTCGCCTGGGTCACGCGAGCGCTGAGACCACGCAGCTGTATGCCCTGCTCGATGACAAGGTCGCCGACGCCGAGGTTCGCGCCGCCCGCCGGCGCCGCGACCGGGCGGCCCGCTGACCCGCTTCAGGGCTGGCCTGCGAGCAGATCGGCGCGGCCGAGCTCGCCGGCGCCGGGCAGGAACCCGGCGGGGATGCCGAGATCGATGAGGTCCTGGCGCTCGCGGTCAAAGGATGCGAGCGTCCGGCAGCGGTAAGTGAGCATGGCCAGCATCTGGCGGGCGGTGCCCCGGTCGGTGCGGGCAGCGGCGATCGCCGCGCTGATCTCCTCTTGCGCGCGTTTCCACTGATAGGCCGCCCGGGCGCGCTCGTCGCCGTCGTAGACGGCCCGGGGCGGTTCTGGTGACAGGAGCGGTCCGAGCGTGCCGCGCGCGGTGATGGCGCCGGTCTCGGCCAGGTGCAGCGCGATGGCCGCGGCTTCCAGCATCGCCTCCTGGCGTGGCCAGTCGAGCCGCTCGAAAGGCCGCCACACCTTCAGGCCTGCCCGCACCGGGCGGCCCGTAGCGCGCCAGATGCGTTCCAGCGCGCGTCCGGACCGGGCACCGACCCGGGACAGCGGCATGCTGAGCTCATCCAGCAGCGTGCGCAGCAGCCGGAACCACACCCCCGCGTGCACAGCCCGGCGCGGCAGGGTGACCAGGCCCGTGGTCAGGCCCTGGTAGGTACGCCGGTCCATCGCGGCAGCGTGCGCGGCTGCCGGCTCAGGCGGTACCTGGCCGGCCAGGGCGGTGAAGGCGACGTCCGGCTCAGGTTTGAGCCGGACACCGTGCCCGGCGCAGCTGGTCATGATCGGCAGCCGCGCCGCCAGGGGCGTCCCGCGATCTGGATCGGCCGCGCACACGGGGCAGATGCGGCGCGCTAGGCGCGCCTGCCGTTCAGGTAGCCAGGGCCGCCACCGGGGGGCGGCGCTGCGTCCGGCTTCACCCGGGGATAGCAGCACCGAGTGCTGGCGGACGTAGGTGTCGAACGCTTCCTGGCCACCGTCATCGAGGGTGTCCAGCAGCCAGGGCACCCATCCGGCGATCGTCATCCGCCGCAACTCGCCCAGCCCGGCGCCGGTGCGCTCATCCAGCGCGGCGAGCACGGCGGCCGGAGGGTCCCAGTCGAGGTCAGCTGCCGCGGGATCATCGGCCAGCACGGAAGCCTGGCCGAGGTTGTGCCGCAGCAGGTCCTGCACCGGCAGGCCGTATACGCCGGCCACCCGGGCCAGCCAGGACGACAGCGCCTCGTCCGGCCCGGGGCGCGGGTGCAGCGGCCAGCGCCGGGGCGTGCTCACGCGAGCTCGCGTTCGAACAGCCGCCGGCGCTCGGTGGGGCCGGTGTAGGGCGCCATCAGCAGGGTGCGCTGGTTGATGGCCTCCTCACCGGACTCGATCGCCGCGACGGCCGCGTCGGTGAGCAGGTGCGCGACTTCCCCGATTGTTCCCTCGCTGCGGGTCAGCAGGTAGCGGGCCATCTCCGGGGTGGCGATGTGCGAGCGGCGGCGCAGCGGGAAGGATGCGGCGAAGCTGGCCAGCAGCGAGCACGCCTCTTCGTCCGGCTCCCACAGCGGCAGGGTGAACGGCTCGAAGCGGTTCTCCAGCTGGTCGTCGGAGCGGATCGCCAAGTAGGCCTCGCGGGTGCCGACGCCCACCAGCGGGATGCGCAGCTCGTTGCCCAGGAACCGGATCAGGTTCAGGAATTCGCGGCGCACGTCGCCGCGGCCGGCCAGCACGTTGTGCAACTCATCGACTTTACCGACCGCTCCGGCCTGGACTTGCCGTCTGACCTGCGCTGATACGTAGCTTACATGTTCTCCACGGGAGATGAGGAGGTTTCGGAAGATCGCCCGGTTCGGGCTGTGAATGGCTGGGGATGCCCGTCGGGATATGTCCCTCGGCGGTGCCGGGACTGCAGATGCTGACTGGACCGCAGGCGCTGTGGCTCGTGAGGCGGCTGCCCGGCGCTGGACAGCGGATGCCGAAGAGCCCGGCCGCCGGGGTGGCGGCCGGGCTCTTGAGGGACGGGGTTCGGCCTGGCTATTTGTGCGGCGGGTCGAGGAGCTGGGCTTCGAGGTCGGCGACGCGCCGGTCCTGGAACCGCAGGTTTGATCGTGCGGCTTTCAGCCGCTCGTCCAGGGTCCGGTTGTCGGCGGTCAGCTGGCGTACTCGCTGTTTGAGGGTGGTGTTCTCGGTGGTGATGCGCTGGATGGCGTCCTGGGTCCACTCGGCCTCAAGGTCGCGGACCTGGCCCAGGAGCTCGCCGATGCGTTCCCGCTGCCGGGCGATCTCGGCGTGCGCGGCCTTGAGCGCGTCTTCGGCGTTGAGCGCCCGTTCCCGCCAGGCGGCCTCCTGCCCGGCGTCGTGGCCGGCCAGGTCCTGCGCCGTGCGAGCCCGGGTGCCTGCTATGGCGTCGGCCAGCAGTGCCCGGGCCTCGGGGTTGGAGTAGAGGAAGGTGCGGGAGACTGCGGCCCGCCGGCTGACAGCGGCGACGGTCACCGGGGTCTTCTCCCGCCGCATCCGGGCCAGGACGTCACGGACCCGCGCGATCGCGGCCTGGGTGCTGCTCCGGCGGGCGGCGGCCGCGGCGGCGGTGCGTCCGCCATCGCCGCCGGTCACGCGTGCGCCCGTGCATCCGGGCCGTGCTCGCCATCGCCGGCGTCGTGCTGGCCGTAGTCGTCCTCGGCGCCGCCGTCTGATTCCGCGGTGGCAAGGTCGGAGGCCCGGAAGGCGGTGGCCCAGACGCGGTGGAAATAGTCCTGGGGCTTGCGCAGGTCCAGGGCCAGGGCGTCGTCCAGGAGGCCGAGTCCGGCCAGGGCCTTCTCCAGGCCGTCGATGGCGCGGGCAGTCGGTTCGAAGTAGTCGTGCAGGTAGGTGGCGGTGGCGTCGTCGGGAGCGCCTTCGGCCAGCAGCTGCCACTGTTCGCGCTTGCGCCGCCAGTAGAGCAGGTCAGCCCCGGACAAGACGAACTTGCCGCAGTTGTGGCAGTCCAGGTTCCAGGGGCAGACGCCGCCGTCCACGACGGGCTGGAAGGTGCAGAACCCGCCCTCGGCAGGAGTGCTGCGGCGGGACAGGTCGATCGCGAGAGCCTGGGCCTGCTCACGGGTGAGCGGGGCGGCATCCCCGGCGAGGAGCTGGCCGGGGCTGGCGGTGCCGGGCCCGGCGACCCAGACATGCTGCAGGATGTCCTCCAGGTCCGAGTGGGACAGGTGCACGTAGTGTTCGGCCATCCGGTCGCTGACCTGTCCCAGGTAGCGGCGGATGTGGGTCAGGGTCGCGCCATGGCGCATCAGGCTGGTGGCCAGCGTGTGCCTGGCCTGGTGAGGCACGTAGTGGCCGAGGTCCATGGCGTCGACCCAGGGCCGGAACCGGCTGTAAAACCACTGGTGGGTCAGCGATACGGTTCCGTCCTGGCTGCGGTAGATGGTCGGGAACAGCGCGAGCCTGGCGCGCTGCTCGCCGACCGGGCGGTAGCCGTAGCGGGCGGTGAAGCGGTCCAGGGTCTTGCGCTGCCGTCCGGCGAGCAGGTCATAGAGGCGTTCGGGGATGCGGATCGCGGCGTTGTAGTTGCCGACCTTGGTCTGGTCGTGCCAGAACATCGCCAGCCCGCCGTAGCGGCCGATGCAGTCCCACCGGAGGTTGATGACCTCGCCGATGCGGCGGCCGGTGATGACGGTCGTCTCCCAGATATCGCGGACGCCGCCGTCATTGACGTTGTAGGTGGCGGCCAGCGCGGCCAGGTTGGCCTCGTCGGCCAGCGCCCGGGCAACTTCGTCCGGGAAGGGCCGCCGCGCGGTCCTTCCCATGGTGGCGCCGGCCGCCGGGATCGCGATGATGAACTCGCGGTCCAGCCCCAGCCGCTCGGCGGCGCCGGTCTCCAGCGCATCGCGCAGCAGCTTGCGGGCGGCGTTGAACACCATCGACCGCGTGGTGATGGTAATGGTGCCCGGGCCTCCGCCGGGTCGTTTGACGGCCAGGGAGGGCAGGGCCTGGCGTTCGCGGTGCCGCTGGTCGGCGACGAACCGGTCCATGTGCTCGCGGCGCAGCACGGCGGGATCATGACCGCCGCCTGGCGCCTCCAGGTCCAGGAAGACACCCAGCTCGGCAGCCGCCCGCCGGAGGCCGTCGAGGGGGCTGGCGGTGCGCGGGCATCCCGGTGATCGCAGCAGATTAGCGATGTAGTCCCAGGTCAGGTCCCGCAGCCAGCGCTGCGGGATGCCGGTCAGGTCGATGTGGCTCATCCGGTGCGGGAACAGCACCCCGAAGTGCTCGGTCTCGAGGAACCCGGCCTGTTTCGCCTGGGCCGGGGTGAAGTAGACCAGCCGCAGCTCGTGCAGCATCTCCTTGACGATCGCCCGGGTCTGCTGCGCAACGCCGTCGTCGTTGAGTTCCAGGTCGATCAGCGAGCCGGCTTCCTGCGCGCGGCAGGTGGCGACCAGTGAGCGGATCCAGCCAAGGTCCCGCCGTGTCGGCCGTGCCCGCTGGGTGTGCATGAACAGCCCCCACTGGATCTCAGCCCTCGCCAGGGGCCGCAGGCCGCGGAGGTTGACCTGGCCGGGCCACGGCTGGGCCGGCACCGTCGCGCACCACCTGCGGAAGGCCGGCTGGCCGGTGTAGCCGACCGGCACCGGCTTGCCGTGCTCCTCATACCGCTTCCACCAGTTCTCCGGCAGTGCGGCCGCCCCCGGCCTGCCGTCGTGACGGTAGCGGCTCGAGTGCCAGGGACACAGGCCCAGGGGCGACTCGGCCAGGTTCGGGCAGACCACTGCGGCGCAGGTGCCGTATCCGTCAAAGGGGTGCTCATGACTCGCCCACTCCGCGAAGTCGGCCTCCTTAGCCTGCGACTGCCGGTGATAGGTCCAGCGGGACAGGTGCCGCTGGCATAGCCGCAGCTCCCCGTGCGCGGCGGGCCGCTTGACGCAGACCTGGCAGGCGACTTCCTCCGTCCCGACCCGCCGTTCCAGCCCGCAGGCGGCGGCCACGAACGCTGCCCTGCCCACTCCCTGCGCGCTCTGCGCGGCCCATTCCTGCTGGTGCTGGGTGCACAGGTCCGAGCCGCCCGTGCGGGTCCGCACGCACGGGCCGACCACGCATTCCCACCGGTAGATGGGGTGGCCGCCCGGGATCTTGACGATGTCGTCCCGGTAGAGCGGGTCGAACGACGGGCCGCCGATCAGCGCCGTCAAGATCTCCAGCCGGTCCCGGCTGGCCCGCTCGGGCCGATCGCCCAGCAGCGGGCGCAGGTAGTCCTGGCGCCTCACCGGTCCTCGCCCCAGGCCTTGCGCAGCGCCGCGTCGAACGCAGGGTCGTGCACGTCCACGTGGCCGTAGATCTCGTCCACCATCGCGGCCGATGCCCACCCGCCGGCGTCCCGCGCGATCAGCAGGTTCCCGCCCGAGGCATCCAGGACGGCCGAGGTGAAGGAGTGCCGGAATGCGTGGGGCCTCACGATCCCCAGCCCGGCGCGCTTCCCGGCCCGGGCCAGCATCCGGCGGGCCGCGACCGGTGCCCACGGCTGGCCTGCTGCTGGGCCGTGCAGCTGGACCAGCAGCATCCCGTGCCCGGCCCCGCGCGGGTACTCGCTGGTCAGGTACTCGAAGTAGGTATGGACCATGGCGGGGCTGACCCGCTTGATCAGCCCGCCCGTCACGATGCCGTCCTCAGCCCTCCACGGGTGCTTGGTCTTGGCCTCGGCCCCGTTCGGGTTGCCGGGCCGATGGCAGACGTGCAGGTGCGCCGCGCGGCACTGGCCGCAGGCAGCCCCTTCCCGAAGATGCAGGTCCACCAGGTGCAGCCCGCACAACTCGCCGATCCGCAGGCCCCCGTCCGCCAGCCACGTCACCGTCAGCGCATCGCGGGCGCTGTTCACCACGGCCAGCAGCTTGTCCCTGGCCCCGTCGGGGAGCATCTTCGGATGGCGGCGGTGCGGGCCCCGTGGCGCCAGCGGGTTGGCCGGCATCGCGGTCTTCACGTGCCCCAGGAATGACCGCCGCCGGTCAGCCCTGGACGGCAGCCTGCTCCCGCTCAGCCGCGCGCCGAGCTCGCCGTTGACGCCGTGCGAGGACTGGTGCAGGTAGAAACCCTTCAGGCACGCCGCGGCGCCCGAGAGAGCGGCCCGGCCGTACGGGCGTTTGCCGGCCCGCCACGGCTCGCCCAGCGGCATGCGCACCTCGGCCCCGACCAGGCCCATATACCTCTCGAGATCCCGCAGCGTGACCCCGTCCAGGCCAAGGCACTCACGGTCCAGCCACCGCAGATGATCCACCAGCAGATAGGCATAGGTCCGCTGGGTTCCCGACCCGTCGTGGCGGCGCAGGAACCGGTCCGCCTCGGCATGCACCGTCCCCTCCGGCCACACGATCGTCCACGATCGCCGTCCGTCCCTCCTCGTCAGCTTCTGCACCCTGAGCTGGCCGATCACAACCTGCCGAGTCACATGCCCTCCGTCTCGATACCTGCGAACATCGCGGACGTCCCGAACCAAGTCGGTAAAAGATCACGGAACGTCCCAGCACGCAAGCCGGACGGACATCAAGAACAGCTGCGGTAGCGGTCGGAAGTCGATGACCAGGACCCGGACCCCGGCCGCGCGCAGCAGCGTCAGCGTCACCCGCTCCAGCTCGGCCAGCCGCTGCCGCGGCCGCAGCGGTGCCCCCAGCGCGGCGAGCAAGGCAACGTAGAACCGGATCACCGAGGGATCGGACGGCATCTGCACGGCCAGCACCGGGATGTGCTCGCGGTCGGGGCAGGACTGCGCCGGGTGCATCCGCCGGAACTTCTCGATGATCATCGACTTGCCGTTGTTCGTCGGCCCGGTCAGCAGCAGGTTCGGCATCCGCTGCCGGGCCGGCCACCCGAACAGCGTCTCCAGCCGGGCAAGCGCCTCAGTGGCGCGGGTGTAGCCGATCCACCGGTCCGCGCGGACGTGGCGCAGCCGTTCGGCGGCGGGCAGCCGGGCCACCCGCTGGGCGGCATCATGCAGGTGCGACAGGTCCGTCAGCTCCAGGTCCACGTCACCACTCCTCGATGTCGCCGAACGGCGCCGCAACTGGCGTGCCACTGTCACCGGGGCCGGGCGGCACGGCCGGTGCGCCGCGCGGCGGGCCCGGCGGGGCGGCGGAACGGCGCTCGGCGTCGCGGCGGGCCTTGCGCGTCGTCTTCGCCGCGGTCTCGGTGATCGCACGCATCTGCCCGGCCATCCGGAACAGCGCGTCCTCATCGACCTGAGCGCGGCCCTGCTCGCGCAGCCGCGCGACCGCCGCGCGCTGCTCCCAGGCGCTGATCGGCGGATGCGACAGCGTCCGGTACGGCACCTGCAGGTAGGTGGCGCCGTCAGGGTCGAGCACCCAGATCCGGCTGATGTCGCGCGGATCACGCCGGATCACGAACCGGCCCAGCTGGCCGCGGCGGGCGATCCACGGCTTGAGCGCGTCGCAGAAGTAGCGCACGTGGTCGATGACAAAGCCGGTCCTGGTCAGCGTCCGCCGGATCACCGGCAAGAAGTCCACCAGGAACGCGGCCTCGCTGGTCACCGTCGCCGGGACGCCGGCCGCGGCCACGCCCTCGGCCCACCGCCCGGCCGGGGTGCACCCGAGCCCGCCGTGCACCTGGCCGTGGTAGGCGGCCACCGCCAGGGCCAGCCACCGCTCCAGCTCCCGCACGGTCAGCGCGGCCGTGGCGCCGCTGTCGTAGCTGCCGCGCTGGCGCGGACTGGAGAACGTGGTGCCCGGCAGCTCATGCACCGCCTCCATCATCGTGCCGATGACCCGCTCGATGATCCCGCCGTAATGCGGCTGCCCGGGCGGCCGGTAGCGCAGCTTTATCCCGTGCTGCTCACAGCCGCGCCGCAGCGCCTCGCTCTTGAACTCGGCCGCGTTGTCCAAGAACAGCTCGGCCGGCTTACCGCTCATCGGCCAGCTGGCCGTCACCCCGAGGCGCTCCAGCCGGGCCTGCTTGTCCGTCGCCATGTGCGCCAGGCACAATCCGGCCGACAGCGCCGAGGGCGGCTCCAGCGTCACCACCAGGCCCGTGATGCACCTGCTGAACACGTCGATCCCGGCCGTCACGTATGGCCGGCCGACCGGCAGCCGGTGCCGCTCATCGACCACGATCACGTCGGCCACCGTGTGATCGAGCTGCACCTGTTCCAGCACCGCGGCCACCGGCGGCGCCGTGCCGCCGGCCGCCCGCAGCGCCCGCGCGGCGTCCGGCCCCTCCCGCGCCGATGCCTGCCTGACCGGATCCAGCCTGGCGATGCGCCGCGCGAGCGTCCCCCGCGAGGGCACCGGCCACCCGCGGCTGCGGCAGACCCGCGCCAGCTCCCGGCGCACCGCCGCCACCGACCGTTTCTGCCTGGTCAGATACCGCGTCCGCAGCAGATCACGGATCACCGCCTCGACCTCATCGGGCAGATGCCCGCAGCCACGGCCCCCGCTGGACCGCCGCGGGATCAGGTCCGAGACAACACCCTCGCCCTCCCGCCAGCGGCGCAGCAGAAGATACACCTGCCGCCGCGACACCCCCAGCTCCGCCGCGGCCGTATCCGCCGCCTCCCACCCCACCACGTCCAGCCGGGCCAGCGGGCCGATCACCTCGGCGCGGCGGACGGCCAGGCTCCACACCTCCCCGGGCACGGCCAGCAACCCGCGCTCAGCAACCATCACCGGCTCGTCATCCACCCTCGAACCTCACCGTCGTGCACAGGAGCATGGGACAAACCGACGCTAGTGCAGACGAATGCGGGTCAGCCGGATGTCTCCTACTTCTCTGCACTCACACGCAAACCCGATGGCCGACCGCGCAAAGAACCTCGGACATTGACACCCAGCCGCAGCCAGGTATCGTGCCGTTCCCATCTGCCGCACGAGCCACTCTGGCCTCCCCCGTGTCGAGCGCTCTCCGCGCGGTTCTGGGTCAAAGTGCCGCTGGTCCGGTTCTAGCCGGACCAGCGGCACATCGACCCAGCGGCTACCGCATCAGCGCGGACGGCGCGGCGACTGGGCCGGCGTGGCGCGGGAAGCATGAGTGCTGCGGGACGCCTGGGGTGTGAGGTGCGGAGCCACGCGAGGGCAAAACGTACTCCGACGCCTCGCGTCCTGAATTGCGGCACAGATTGTTGACAATTTTGTTCGACATTTCTAAGCTCGTCCCGTGGATGCGGCTGACCGTGTGACGCCAGCGGCTGGCAGGGCTCCCGAGGCTGCTGATATCTCAGCTGTGGACAGGGTCGCTGAGCTGGATGGGATTGCTGAGACCTCAGCGCTGGATGGCGTTGCTGGGGGCCTTGCATCGGTCCCGGTGGCGGGCGCCACCGGGCGGCGGCTGGCGGTCGAGCGACTCAGGCAGGCGATCCTGGCCGGGGACATGGCGCCCGGGCAGCGGCTGGTCGAAGAGGAGCTGGCCGGGATGCTCGGCGTGACCCGCGCCAGCCTCCGCGCGGCGCTGTTCGACCTGGCGGCAGAGGGGCTGGTCGAGCGGATACCGAACCGCGGCGCGCGGGTCCGGGCCGTCACCCTGGACGAGGCGATCGCGATCACCGAGTGCCGGATGGCGCTCGAGGGACTGTGCGCGGCCAAGGCGGCCGAACGGGTCACCGCGCCCTACGCGGCCCGGCTGCGCCAGCTGGGCGAGGAGATGGAGCGCAGCGTGGCGGACGGCGAGCTGCTGAAGTACTCGGCGCTCAACCACGAACTGCACCGGCTGGTCCGGGAGATCTCCGGCCAGGCGGTGGCGGCCCGGCTGCTCGAGCGGCTGAACGGCCAGCTGGTCCGGCACCAGTTCCAGCTATCGCTGCGCCCCGGGCGCCCACAGGCGTCGCTCCCCGAGCATCTGGCGATCATCGCCGCCGTCGCCGGACGCCGGCCGGCCGAGGCGGAGAACGCCACCCGCCGCCATTTGCGCAGCGTCATCTCCGCGCTGCTCGACCAGCAGCACGCAAGCCCCCGAGAGGAGGCCAGGTGAGCCAGCAGGAATCCATGCTCGTGATCAGCGCGCACGCCGCCGACTTCGTCTGGCGCGCGGGCGGCGCGGTGGCCCTGGCGGCCTCGCGCGGCGACCGGGTCACGGTATTGTGCCTGAGCTACGGCGAGCGCGGCGAATCGGCCAGCGCCTGGCGGGCGGGCAAGACGCTGGAGGAGATTAAGGCGCAGCGCCGGGGCGAGGCCGAGAGCGCCGCGGCAGCGCTGGGGGCTGAGATCGAGTTCCTCGACGCCGGGGACTACCCGCTGCGCGAATCCGACGAGCTCATCGACCGCATTGTCCGGGTGTACCGGGAGGTCAACCCGTCGGTTGTGCTCACCCACACGCTCGCCGACCCGTACAACGGCGATCACCCGGCGGCCGGGCAGATGGCGCTGCGCGCCCGGGTGCTGGCCCAGGCGATCGGCTATCCCGCGCCCGGCGAGCCGATCGGCGCGCCGCCGGTCTTCCTGTTCGAGCCGCACCAGCCGGAGATGTGCGGCTTCAAGCCGGAGGTCCTGCTGGACATCACGCCGGTCTTCGACGCCAAGCGCAAGGCGATGGAATGCATGGGCGCCCAGCAGCACCTCTGGGAGTACTACACCGACCTGGCCAGACGGCGGGGCACGCAGCTGCGGCGCAACGCCGGGCCCAACCTCGGCCTGCCGTCCGGCACCTTGGGTGAGGCATACATGCGGGTGTTCCCCCAGGTCACGGACAGGCTGAGCTGATGCGCAACGTGATCGTCACCGGCGTGCCCCGAGCCGACCTCAGCGTGGTGGACCAGCTGGCCGAGCTCGGGGTGGCCACCGTGCACGAGGCGATCGGCCGGGCCGGCTACCTCGGGCCCGGTCTGCGCCCGATCCAGGACGGCGCACGGACCGGCGGGACCGCGGTCACCGCGCTGTGCTGGCCCGGCGACAACCTGATGATCCACGCGGCGGTGGAGCAGTGCCAGGCCGGGGACTTGCTGGTGGTCACGGCGACCTCGCCGTGCACCGACGGGATGTTCGGTGAGCTGCTGGCCACCTCGCTGGCCGCACGCGGGGTCCGCGGCCTGGTCATCGAGGCGGGGGTCCGTGACGTGGCCGAGCTGCGGGCAATGGGCTTCTGGGTCTGGTCGGCGGCGGTCAGCGCCCAGGGCACGGTCAAGGAGACGGCGGGTTCGGTCAACGTGCCGGTCTCGATCGGCGGTCAGATCGTCCGGCCGGGGGACGCGATCATCGCCGACGACGACGGCGTGGTGTGCGTGCCGCGAGCGGATGTCAGCCAGGCGCTGGCGGCGTCACGGGCCAGGGTGGCGAAGGAGGAGCAGAGCCGCAAGGCCCTGGCCGGCGGCCAGCTCGGCCTGGACCTGTACGGCCTGCGCGACAAGCTCGCCGCGCGCGGCGTGCGGTACGTCGCGGCCGGGGACGAGGAAAGCTGATGAGCGGTGGCGTGCGCTGCATGATGATGCGGGGCGGGACGTCCAAGGGGGCCTACTTCCTCGCGGAGGACCTGCCTGCGGATCCAGCCGCGCGGGACGACCTGCTGCTGCGCATCATGGGGAGCCCGGACGCCAGGCAGATCGACGGGATCGGCGGGGCGCATCCGCTCACTTCCAAGGTGGCGGTGATCTCCGAGTCCGTTCGGCCCGATGCGGACGTCGATTACCTCTTCCTGCAGGTTGGAGTCGACCAGGCCACCGTCTCGGACCGGCAGAACTGCGGCAACCTGCTCGCCGGGGTCGGGCCGTTCGCGGTCGAGCGCGGCCTGGCCGCGGCCTCGCCGGTCCGGATCCACATGGTCAACTCGGGCAGCATGGCCACCGCCAGCTTCCCGGGAGCCGGCGGTGTCGCCGGCTACGACGGCGACACCGCGATCGCGGGGGTGCCGGGAACGGCCGCGGCCGTCGTGCTCGACTTCGCCGGCACCGAGGGCTCGGTCACCGGCGCGCTGCTGCCCACCGGCCAGGTCACCGACGTCATCGAGGGCGTCACCGTCACCTGCATCGACAACGGCATGCCGGTCGTGGTGGTGGCCGCCGCCGGGTTCGGCCGCAGCGGTTACGAGACCGTCGCCGAGCTGGAAGCGGACGACGACCTCAAGCGCAGGGTCCGGGCGGTACAGCTCGCGGCCGGCCAGATGATGGGCCTGGGCGACGTGTCCGCGACCTCGGTGCCGAAGATCTCGCTGGTCGCGGCGCCCGCAGACGGCGGGACGATCTGCACCAGGACCTTCATCCCGGTCCGCGTGCACGATTCGATCGGGGTGCTCGGCGCGGTCAGCGTCGCGACCGCGCTGCTGCTCGACGGCGCGGCCGGGGCCGACCTGGCCGAGGTCAAGCCGGGACAGACCCGGTTCGACATCGAGCATCCCGCCGGCCACCTGGAGGTCGAGGCCGAGGTCGACCAGGCGAGCCAGCCACCCAGGGTGGTCCGCTCGGGCGTGGTGCGCACCGCGCGCAAGCTCTTCGACGGCACCGTCTTCCCACGGAGGTCCCGGTGACAAGCCCGCAGATCCGTTCCGGCGCGGCGGCGGCGACGCGGCCGCCGCTGCACGACGTCGCGCACCTCGGCCACATCGAGCTGCTGACGCCCAAGATGTGCGAGAGCCTGTGGTTCTTCGTGGAGGTGCTCGGCATGACCGAGACCTGCCGCGAGGGCAACTCGGTCTACCTGCGCACCTGGGACGACTACGAGCACCACACGGTCAAGCTCACCGCGCACGAGACCTCGGGCATCCGGCGGGTGGGGCTGCGGGCCTCCAGCCAGGCCGCCCTCGAGGCGCGGGTGGCGGCGATCGAGGCGGCCGGCCTCGGCGTTGCGTGGAAGGACGGCGACCCAGGTATCGGGCCGACCTACCTGTTCCGCGACCCGGACGGGCACGAGATGGAGCTGTACTGGGAGACCGAGTGGTACGCGCCGCCCGACGACCTCAAGCCGTCGCTGAAGAACCAGGCCCAGGCCTACCCGGGGCGCGGCGTCTGCGTCCGGCGCCTTGACCACGTCAACTACCTGGCCCAGGACGTGCCGCCGAGCGGGGATTTCGTCCGCGACGTGCTTGGCGGGCGGGTCACCGAGCAGATCCAGCTCGACGACGGCACGATCTCCGCCCAGTGGCTGCACTTCACCAGCAAGGGCTACGACCTGGTGTACACGCGGGACTGGACCGGCACGCGCGGGCGGCTGCACCACGTCGCGTTCGCGCCCGACACCCGCGAGGACATCATCCGCGCCGCCGACATCTGCCTGGACCACGGGGTCTTCATCGAGACCGGGCCGCACAAGCACGCGATCCAGCAGACGTTCTTCCTCTACGTCTACGAGCCCGGCGGAAACCGGATCGAGCTGTGCAACCCGGTCGCCCGGCTGGTGCTGGCGCCGGACTGGCGCACGATCACCTGGACGGAGGCCGAACGTGCCAGGGGCCAGGCCTGGGGCCTGAAGACGATCGAGTCCTTCCACACCCACGGCACCCCGCCGGTCGACTAGGCCCGGGCCGAAATTAAGGAAACCGCAGCCGAACGGGTGGCGGGTCAGCGCCTACCGCGGCTCGGGGCCGGATGGGCGAGCGCCTAGATGAGTGATTCCTGATCGGGTTGCGGGCTTAGGCGTTCTTTGCCGGGGGTGCCCGGTGCCGATGTTCTCTGTGAGGCAGGCAGCGGCGGAAGATCCGGGTGGATTGGGGCTCCCGGGTGGTTTTGGTGCACTATAGTGCCCCTAATTCACCCGTAAGCCCGAATCTACCCCGTAAAAGGTAATCGTTATCGTACTGGCGAGCGAAAGGCGTGCGGGAGAGGCTGATGGGGCTGATTAGCCCGTATCAGCGCCTGGACGGGGTGTTCCCCACGCCCGGCCGGAGGCTGTTCAGACCGTGAGCCGCACCCCGGCACGCCGCACTCACCTGAATCAGGAATCACTCATCCAGCGAGGCTTCGCCTCTGACCGCCGAGTTTCGTGGTTCCGGCCGCACGGAGTTGACTGCTGGTTCATCCTCAGACCGTAGAAGCGCGTGCTGAGGGTGATCATGATGGGACGTTATGAGCCGGCTGCGGCGGACCCGGCGGTGGTGACTGCCGCGGACATGGTGGCCGGGCATGTCCGGCTGGATATCTCCTGCCTGGACCGGGTTTACCTGAATGGCTATGTCGCCAAGCTGCAGACGGCGGGCGGGGTGATCTACTTCTTCCACGATCACCGGGGCAAGCCGATCGTGTCCCCGGCGCTGTTCGAGCCGATCGGGGAGAAGTTCCGGAAGGACATCAAGGACTGGGCGCAGGCCAACGGCGTCCCGGTGATCCGGTTCGGGGCCGGGGAGCGCAAGGCCGACGTGATGGCCCCGTACCTGGAGGCCGCTGCCGGCTCCGGCCGTTCGCAGGTGGCGGCGATCGGCTGCGCCCAGGAGTTCCAGCTGGTGTGGACGGCACGCAAGCGCGACACCGATCCGGGCGGGTGCCCGCAGTTCTCCTTCACCAAGGAGCAGCGCCGGGTGTCGGTGTTCTACGTCTACATCTGGGACACCACGATGGGCAGCGGGTTCATCAAGATCTGCAGCTACTTCCCCTATCCGGTCAAGGCGTGGATCAACGGGCACGAGTGGGCCAAGCGGCAGGCGCTGGCCGCCGGGATCGGCTTCGCCGCGCTGTCTAACGGGTTCGCCTCCTGCGCCGACCCGGCCGCCCTGCAGGCCATCTGCGACCGCTTCGGCCCCGGCGCCGTGCAGGTGTGGTTCGAGCGGTGGATGGCCAGGATCCCGCTCCCGCTCACCGGCGCCGACCGGGACGCCGGGTACTGGCGGGAGCTGTCGATGCGGCAGGTGGAGACCTCCCGCACCCTGGTGTTCGACGAGGACTGCCATGCCCGCGCGTTCTTCGAGGCGCTTTTGTGCGAGAACATGGACCTGGGCCGCCCGGAGAACGTGGAGCTGCTGTTCCGCCGCGGCAGCGGGCCGGAGGGCACAGCAGCCCGCCGCCCGGCGGCGGGTTCAAGACCAAGATCGACCGGTACTGCGACCTGGTCACCCTCAACGTGTTCTATAAGAGCTCCCGGCTGAAACAGTATTTGAAAGACGGCGTCGCGCTACGCATCGAGACCGTCATCAACAGCCCCAAGGACCTGCGCTGCAACCGCCAGCTGCAGAACTTGCCCGAGCTGCAGGACAAGGCGCGTGCGATCAACGCCCGGCTGCTGCACACTGAAACGGTCGGCCAGGGCACGGCACTTGTGAGTCCAGTCATCGAGCGGATCACCAGGCCCACCCTCACCGGGGAGGGCCGGAAGGCGCCCGCACTGCGGTTCGGCGACCTTCGAGTCCAGGCCCTGGCCGGCGCGATCGCATGCATGCTGTTCACGGTCACCGGCATCACCAACAGGAGCCTGCGCGCCCTGATGACCGGCCTGCTGCACCGCCCATACAGCATGAACCAGGCCAGTTACGACCTGGCCCGGCTGGCCCGCAACGGCCTGATCACCCGCGTCCCCGGGCGCAACCGCTACACCCTGACCCGCGACGGGCTGCTGTTCGCCCACATCTACACCAAGGTCTACGACCACGTCCTGCGCCCGCTGATGGCACCAGACCGGCCCAACGCACCGCCAGAACTCGCCGCGGCGCTGGACACCCTCGACCGGCTCGCCGTCGGCCACATCGCCCAGGCCCGCGTCCCCACCGCAGCCTGACATCCTGTCACGGCCTGCAACCTCCAGCCAGGCCGGACTCCAGGCTGCCCGCCAGACATCCCGTACCATTACCCTCCGTCACACTCAGGACTGACGTCAAAGACGTGGCACCGAAGGTGCCCTAGGCGGCGGGCTGCGGGCTGGTAATGAGGGAGAAGACCGCGCCCTGGTTGTCGGTGACGACGCCGATCCGGCCGTACGGGCTGTCCCTGACGGGCTGGACGATGCCGCCGCCGAGTTCGGCGGCGGTCGCCACGGCCCGGTCGGTGTTCTCGACGGCGAAGTATGTGCTCCAGGCGGCCGGGATCCCGGCCGCAGCCGCTTCCGTGTACCGGCCGATGCCGCCGACCTCGCGCCCGCCGACCATGAGCATCGCATAGCTAAAGCCGTCGCCGCTCATGTCCTGGAACTCATAGCCGAACACCGCGCCGTAGAAGTCCCTCGCGGCGTCGTAGTCCCAGCTGAGGTGCTCATTCCACGTCAGCGAGCCGGACTCGTTGGCCAGGCCGAGGCCGGTGGTCTTACCGCCCTGCCACAGGCCGAACGCGGCCCCGGTGGTGTCGACGGCGACGGCCGTCCGGCCCTCGTCCATGACGTCGGCCGGGCCCTGCGCCAGCTGGCCGCCCGCCGCCCTGATCTTGTCCGCCGTCTCGTCGGCGTCGTCGGTGGCCAGGTACACCGTCCAGGCGGACGGGGCGCCCGGCGGGCCGAACTTGGGTCCGACGCCGGCCACGATCCGGCCCTGCAGGTGAGCGATGGCGTAGCCGCCGGCCTCCGGGCCGCCCGCCTGGATGTCCCATCCGAACAGGGCCTGGTAGAAGGCGATCGCCTTCGGCACGTCGTCGACGCTGACATCCACCCAGCACGGCGTGCCAGCAGGCCACCGCGTATCGCGCGTCACCATTTCCCGCGTCCTTCCCTCGCCGGCTCCTGTGGGCCGACGTTAACACGGCGGTTACACGGCTAACACCGTGGACACACGGAGCTGATTTCATGGAAACCTATGTACGCCAAGACCAACCCGAGGGCGGTGCGCATCTCACCGCGGCAGAAGCGGATCTTCGCGATCACCGCGGTGCTCGTGGTCGTCCTCTTCGGCGGTCTGGCTGCCTGGGGAGCGACGGCCCGCGACACGTACGGGACTTCGGCGCACGGCTGCGTGAACGTCACCGTGCCGAACTCCACCGGCGGGTCCGTGCTGCACTACTGCGGGTCGCGGGCGCAGTCGTTCTGCCGGGCCTCGTTCCGGTCCCGCGACCAGGTCTCGCTGCGCGCCCGGCCGCAGTGCGTGCTGGCCGGGCTGAGCCCCTCCGCCGGGCTGAGCCCCTCCGCCGGGCTTGGCCCAGCCGCTGCCCCGAGCACCGCGGCGTCGTAGCCGGGATCTTCCATGCGCGGCCCTACAGGTCGAGGATGATCGTGACGGGGCCGTCGTTGACCAGGGACACCTTCATGTTGGCGCCGAAGACGCCGGTCCCCACCCGGGCGCCGAGGTCGCGCAGCGCCTGCACCACGGCGCCGACCAGGGGCTCGGCCACCGGCCCGGGGGCGGCGGCGGACCAGGAAGGACGACGGCCCTTGGCCAGGTCCGCGTAGAGCGTGAACTGGCTGATCACCAGCAGCGGCGCGCCGATATCGGAGCAGGACTTCTCGCCGTCGAGGATGCGCAGCCCCCACAGCTTGGCGGCGAGCCTGGCGGCCTGCTCCCGGGTGTCGTCGTGGGTCACGCCGACCAAGACCAGCAGTCCCGGCTCCTCGATCGCGCCGACGACTTTGCCGTCCACTGCCACGCTGGCCCGGCTCACCCGCTGCACCACTGCCCGCATAGCACCGCAGGCTACCCGGAGCGCCAGGGAAGAGGGCACACTGCGTGCATGACGATCTTTACGGAACACAATGGCGTGAACCCCGTGGTCGCCGAGGTCGTGCGCTCGGGTTTCACCGAGTCGCGGCACCGCGGTGCGGTCGCGGGCCTGGCCGCCGACGGCACCCAGGTAATCAGCGCGGGAGACACCGCGGTGCCGTTCTTCCCCCGCTCGGCGAACAAGCCGCTGCAGGCCACGGCGATGCTGCGGGCCGGGGCCGAGCTGGACGGCGAGCTGCTGGCGCTGGCCGCGGCCAGCCATTCGGGCGAGGACTACCACGTCGACGGGGTCCGGAAGATCTTGTCCGGCGCCGGGCTGACCGAGGCCGACCTGGGCTGCCCGCCGTCCTGGCCGCTCGACCAGGAGACGGCGCGCCGGCTGATCGCCGGTGGCGAGGGCATGTCCAGGATCCGGATGAACTGCTCGGGCAAGCACGCGGCCATGCTGGCCACCTGCGTGGTGAACGGCTGGCCGACGGGGAGCTACCTGGACCCGCAGCACCCGCTGCAGCAGGCCATCTTGCGCACCGTCGAGGAGCTGGCCGCGGAGCAGGTGCCCGCCACCGGCGTGGACGGCTGCGGCGCGCCGCTGTTCGCGCTGACGCTGGCGGGGCTGGCGCGCGCCTTCCGGGCGCTGGTGCTGGCCGCGCCGGGTACCCCGGAGCGCCGGGTGGCCGACGCGATGCGCGCGCACCCGGAGTGGACCAGCGGTACCAGCCGGGATGAGCGCAAGCTGATGGACGCGGTGCCCGGCCTGCTGATCAAGGGCGGCGCCGAGGGCGTCGACGCGTTCGCGCTGACCGACGGCCGCGCAGGCGCGGTCAAGATCGACGACGGGGCGCACCGCGGCCGGACGCCGGTCACGGTGGCCGCGCTGCGCCTGCTCGGCGTGGCCGTTCCCGCCGAACTGGCCACCGCACCGGTCATCGGCGGCGGGGCCGAGGTGGGCGTCATCCGCGCGGCCGGAGGGCTTGCGCATCAAAGTTAATTGTATTAACTTGTAGCTATGACAATTAACTTGATGGAACGCGGCACGACCGCTCCCCCGCTCCGCGCCGGCCACCGCCGGCTGCTGACCGTCACCGGCCTGGCCGGCCTCGGCTACACGCTTTCCTGGATCGCCGGGCTGACCGTCCCGGCGCCCAGCCCTAGTCTCGGCGCCAAGGGCACGGACATCGTCGCGGCGCTATCCGGGCACAGCGCGGCCGCCGCCACGCAGTTCACCCTGACCGAGGGCCTGCCGGCCGCGGGCATCGTCGTCATCGCGGTCGCCCTGTCCCGGACCGCGCGCCGCTCGGGGGCCACCGTCGCCGCGCGGTTCGCGCTGGTGGCCGGGCTGACCGCGGCGATCATCTCGGCCGTGCAGTTCGGCCTCGGCCTGGCCCTGACCGCGACCTCGGCGCCCGGCCCGGCGCACCTTCTCTACAGCTCGGTCGACCGGCTGGACGGGGCCAAGATGCTCGCGCTGGCCGTCTTCGGCGCGGCCGCGGCGACGATGACCGTGCTCCCCCGCTGGCTGCGCTGGACCGGGATCGCGCTGGCCGTCGCGATGACCTGCTCCGGCCTGGCGTACCTGCTGCTGGTCGCGTCGCTGGCGGCCGCGGCCGGGCCCGCGCTGGTGCTGCTGCTGCTCTTCATGACCGGCTGCGGCATCATGATCGGCATGACCGCCGGACCGAGGGAACGCTGAGGCATGCCGCGCGCCGGGCTGACCCCGGAGCGGATCATCTGGCAAGCCGCGACCGTCGCCGATGAGGTGGGCCTGGATCGGCTCACCCTGGCGGCGGTCGCGCCGCGCTGCGGGGTCTCGCTGCCCGGCCTGTACAAGCACGTCAGCGGGCTGGACGAGGTCCGCCGCGGCATCGCGCTGCTGGCCGTGCGCGAACTGGCCGCCGCCGCGGCACGGGCCACGGCGGGCGTGGCCGGCGCCGCCGCGCTACGGGCGCTCTCTGCCGCCTACCGGTCCTACGCGCTGGCCTACCCGGGGCGCTACGCGGCCAGCGTGCTCGCGCCCGCGCCCGGTGACGAGGAGCACGCCGAGGTGGCAACCCAGGCGTTCGAGGTGATCGCCGCGGCCCTGTCGGGCTACCGCCTGGAGGGCGCCGCGCTGATCCACGCGGTGCGCATGTGGCGAGCCGCCTGCCATGGCATAGCCACGCTGCAGACCGCGGGCGGCTTCGGGCTGCCGGAATCGGTCGACGTCACCTTCGGGTACCTGGTCGACGCCCTGGACGCCGAGTTCTACCGGCTGGGAGCCATAGGATGACGCGGTGAGCAAGAAGAACAAGGGACGCCGCCGGGCTCCGGCCAGCCCGGCGAGGACTGGCCAGGCAAGCACCGGCCAGGCAAGGGCAAGCCAGGCGAGAGCCAGCCAGGCGAAGGCCGCCCAGATCACGACCAGCCAGGCCGCTTCGGGCCAGGACGGCGACATCAGCCCGGCCGAGGCGGACGCGTTCGTCCAGCAGGTGCTGTCCAGCCTCTGGGAAGGGGTCGCCTCGGGTGACCCGCTGCGGGCCGAACTGGAGACCGCGACCTGCATGGCGTTCCCGTACGTGCTGGACCAGCGGGAACCCGCCCAGATCGAATCGTTCATCGCCACCGTGCTGGTGAACGGGGCCGTCCGCCGTCGTACCCCGGACGGCGCCGCGCTGCTCCGGCTGCTGATGGCGCTGGGCACGCAGGCCACCAGGCGGGCGGCCAGCCGGGCGCTGGCCGAACTGACCGGTGAGGGCATCTACCCGCCGGAGTGGGTGACCGAGATCGGCAAGGCGGCCCCCGGCCAGGCCTGGCGCCGCTACGACGTGTTCGGTGACGACGAGGCCATCGCGGTGACGTTCAGCTACGGCGAGGCCGAACACGGCGTCGTGGTCCAGGTCGACCTGGCCGGCATCCCGGTCGCCACCGCGATCGGCGTGTCCTCCGACGCGGCCCGGCTCATCGAGGCCATCAGCGGCAACAACGAGGAATTCGACCGGTCCGAGCAGATCAGCCTGGCCGAGGCGCGCATCAGGATGCTGCGCCCGCTGGACCGGGCCGGCCGGGACGAGAGCCCGAAGCTGTCCCCTGACAGCATCGCGTACCTGCCGGTGGCCCGGTCCCGGGTCCGCCGCCTCCCGGAGGACGGCGCCGAGCCGCGCACGGTGTACACCGCGGCCGACCGCGCGGAGGCGGTCGAGGAGTTCATGAAGAGCCCGCAGGCGGCCGAGGCCGTCGCGGCGGACGAGGCGTCGACCCGGTTCTGGGGCGAGGTGCTCACCGGCTACAGCGGGCGGATCCCCGGCGAGCCGCCGGACCAGGTGGGCCCGCGCAAGCTCGCGCACATCCTGCTCGGCCACGTGCCGAACACCTTCGTCCTGACCACTGCCCAGCGCGGTCAGCTCGAGCCCGCGGTAACCGCCTGGGTCCGCTGGTCCGCCGATCGCCGGGAGCTGGGTGAGGCGGGCACCGCGGTGCTGATGGAGCAGCTGCCGCGGGTGCTCAGCCGGTTCGGCGAGGCCTACGACGACCCGGACGCGGCGGCGATCCGCGGGTACGCATCGGGGCTGGCCACCAGCGCCGCCGACGTCTCCTGGCTCTCCGACAGCGTGGGCAGGCGGATGTTCGCGCTGCCGATCCCGGAACGGCACACCCCGCTGGACCTGGCGGATCCGGCCGATCGCCGCCGCCTGGTGGCGGAGGAGTTCGCCGAGTGCACGCCGCCCTCCGGCATGACCGGGGAGGAGTTCGTGGAGGCCGCGTACCACGTGGTCGAGGAGCTGTGGCGGGACGAGGACAACCCCACTTACCAGGCGGCCAGCCGCCTGTTCGCCGACGGCTTGTCCCGGCACGACGTCATCCACCGCCTAGCCGGGACGCCCGCCCCGACGGTGGGCTCATCGGTCATCCGATGAGCCCGGCGGCGTCGCGACGTTCTATGCGTGTGACTGACTGGGACCTCACGAGGACGGTGACACGATGAGTTACGCCGACGTCAACGGCATCTCCCTGTACTACGAAGAGCACGGCTCGGGCCAGCCGCTTATCCTGCTGCACGGCGGATACGGCACGGGCGAGATGTTCGCCGCGATCTTGCCGTCGCTGGCCAGCGGGCGCAGGGTGATCACGGTCGACCTGCAGGGGCACGGCCGTACCGCGGACGTGGACCGCCCGTTGCGCTTCCAGACGATGGGCGACGACATCGCCGCGCTCATCGGGCACCTCGGCCTCGGCCCTTCGGCCCGGGCGGACGTGATGGGCTACTCCCTCGGCGCCGGGACGGCCCTGCGGACCGCGATCCAGCACCCGGACCTGGTCCGCCGCCTGGTGATCGTCTCCCATCCCGTCCGGCATGACGGGTGGTTCCCGGAGAGCCTGGCCGGGTTTGACCAGATGGGACCGGCGTTCGCGGAGGCCATGAAGCAGTCGCCGCTCTACGAGATCTACTCCAAGGTCGCGCCCCGGGTGGAGGACTGGCCCGTGCTGGTGGACAAGATGGGCACGATGCTGAGGCAGGACTACGACTGGTCGGCGGAGGTCGCGAAGATCACCGCGCCGGTGATGCTGGTCTACGGGGACGCCGACTCGGTGCGGCCCGCGCACATCGCGGAGTTCTACGCGCTGCTCGGCGGCGGCCTGCGGGACGCGAACTGGGACGGCTCGGCCCGGCCTGTGACACGGCTGGCCATCCTGCCCGGCCACACGCATTACGACATCTTCTTCTCGCCCGACCTGCTCGCCGCCCTCATCCCGTTCCTGGACGCGGCCTCGCTGGCGCCGCCCGCGCCCATGGGCCAGTAAGGTCCTAGCGCCACGGCGGGTCGTACGGCGGGTCGGTCCACAGCGGAGGCGGGCCGTACCCGGGCGGGCGGCCGTACCCGGGCGACCCGCCGTAGTCCCCGCTCTCATCCGGGCCGAACGACCAGGATCTTTCCTCCCAGCGCCGGCGCCTGCCTGGATGCGGAGAGGCGGCCAGCGCGGCGAGCCGACGGCGGCGTGACGACATCCTGAGCACGACCACCAGCGCCGTCACGAAGGCGCAGACCGCCGCGGCCGCGGTGATCACGATCTGGAGCATGGTTATCGACGGCATACGCACTGAGTCGTCCTGGGCTGGCCGGGCAGTGGGGTGGACCGGATCCCGGACGCCGGACCCGTACCGCGCGGCCGCCGCCCGGCCCGCGGGGGTGGCCAGCCACCTGGAGTACGTCGCGTACACCGGGTTGGGGGCCGAGGCGGGGACGGGATAGGCGGAGGCGTTCACCGCCCGGGCGGGATTGATGATCCCGTAGCCGTACCCCTGGTTCGGCACCGGGCGGCCGGCCGGGGTCGCGGTGCCGGTCAGCCGCTGGTCGACCTGGTACCAGGGCATATCCGGATACCGGGACCTGATCAGCGCGGCTGTGCCCGCGGTCAGCGCGGCGGAGAAGCTTGTCCCCGCTCCCGTGGAGGTGTACCGGCCGTCCCGGCCCACGTATACCATGTGGTCCCCGGGCGCCGAGACCGCCACGTATGGTTCCCGTGTGCTGCCGGGCCACAGGGATCCATCCGGCTCGGTGCCGCCCACCGCGAGCACGCCCGCGCAGGACGCCGGCTCGTCGGGCCCAGCGTAGAGGCTGGTGTTACCCGAACTCGCGACCAGGACGACGTTGTGCCCGAGCGCGTACGCGACCGCGGACTGCAGGACGGGATCGCAGGCCGCCGCGGAGGTTTTGCCGATCCCGAAGGGCAGGTCGACAACCTGCGCGCCGTGTGAGACCGCGTACCGGATCCCGGCCGCCGCCGTGGCCACCGACGCCGGGCCGGAGCCGCCGACGATCACCGGCAGGATCCTGGCCTCCGGCGCGATGCCCACGGTGCCGGTGCCCGTGCCCTGTCCGGCGATTATCACCGCCATGGCCGTGCCGTGCCCGTCCTCGCCGACCTGGATGTCGGTGTCCCCGTTGCCGCCGGTCCCGGTCAGGTTGGCACCGGGCAGGACCACGCCGCGCAGGTCCGGAAGGCTGGCCTTGACCCCGCTTTCCACCTCGGCGACGGTGACGCCCGCGCCCTCGGTCAGCGGCCACACCTTCCGCTGCACCCGCCAGCCGGCGAGCCACCACTCGGCCGGGCCCGGTGTCAGCTCGGCCCGGGCCGGCCCGCCCGGCTCGGCCCTGGCCGACCCGGCGGACAGGGGCAGCCCGCACGTCGCGAGCAGGCCGGCCACCGTCGCCACGGACAGCAGCCGCCGGCGTGTCGCCATGAGACTCCCACCTCCCCTGCTCTCTACGCTGGCCTGGTCACACTCTGGACACGGAGCGCGACACGGTCCGGCTCACGGTTCGGGGCGCGGTTAAGGGAGCGGTAATAATTCCGGCGGTCGCCGGTTCAACGGCTGGCAGGTCTCACCGCAAACCGGGCAGGACGGCGCAAAGCCGGGCCAGGGCCGTGGTGTAGGCATGCTCGGGCGGGCGGCCGTAGCCGATCACCAGGCCGGCCCGGCCCTCGTGACCGCCGTCGCCAGGGCCGGTGCCGCCGACGCGGTAACCGCCCAGGCCGTCGATGGCCAGACCATGCTGGCTGGCCCCGGTGAGGATGGCATGCTCCAGGCTCGTATCGGGCAGTTCCAGCACCGCGTGCATGCCTGCGGCGATACCGCTGACCCGCAGGCCCTGGCGGCGCAGGGCGGCGGCCAGGCGGTCGCGGCGGCGGCGGTAAGCGAGCCTGGCCCGGCGGATCTGCCGGTCGTAGCCGCCCGAGGTGATGAACTCGGCCAGGGTCAGCTGGTCGAGCGCGGACGGCCCGGCGGCGAGTTCCGCCGCCACCGCGTCGAGCAGCCGCGGCGGGACGACCAGCCAGCCGAGCCGCAGGCTAGGAGCCAGGCTCTTGCTGGCTGTCCCGGCGTAGATGACGCGATCGGGCGCGAGCGTCTGCAGCGCGCCGACCGGCTGGCGGTCGTAACGGAACTCTCCGTCGTAGTCGTCCTCGATCACCACGCCGCCCCAGCCAGCCACTTCCCGGCGGCGTCGCGGATGCAGCGTCACGCCCAGCGGGAACTGGTGCGCCGGGGTCAGCAGCGCCGCGTCCGCTCCGTCGGCCCGGCCGATGAGCGCCCCCATGCCGTCCACCGGCAGCGGCCGCAGGCGCAGGCCCTGCCCGGCGGCGATGTCGCGGTGAGTCTGGTGGCCATAGGCCTCCACCGCGAGGGTGGCCGCGCCCGCCGCGCGCAGCGCGCGGCAGATGCCGGCCAGGCCGTGCGCGAAGCCCGCGCAGATGACGATGTGCGCAGGATCCGCGGTCACGCCCCGCGCCCGGGCCAGGTAGTCGGCCAGGGCGGCCCGCAACTGCGGCACCCCGCGCGGATCCGGGTAGCCGAGCAGGTGATCGGGGGCGGTCGCAAGGACCTTGCGGGCCGCTGCGAGCCAGGCGCGGCGCGGGAACGCCGACAGGTCGGGCACCCCGGGGCGCAGGTCGTAGCGCGGCACCGCCTCCTCGGGCCGGGCCGCGACCGCCGCGCCGGGCTCGGGCGCCCCAGTGAAAGGGGAAGGAAGGGGGAACGAAGGGGGGAGGAAGGGGGAAGGGGAGGTGGGTGGTGGGTGGGCGGTGGGGGGTGGGGCGACGAAGGTGCCCGACCCGGTCCGCGCGGTCAGCCATCCCTCGGCGACCAGCTGGCTGTAGACCTCGGCGACCGTGTTGCGGGCGATGCCCAGGTCCGCGGCCAGCGCGCGCGATGACGGCAGCCGCGTCCCCGGGCGGAGACGGCCTGCCCGGATGGCACCGCGCAGCGCGTTCTCCAGCCCGGCGCGCACCCTGGTCCCTGACAGGTCCAGATGCAGGTCTACGCCGGCCATTTCCCCACCCCGGCCCGCCCGCCGTCCGTGATCTCCTTGGCCCACGTTTCTTCCATAGAAATGGACCTTACCCTGGGCCGCTTATCGCCGTAGCGTGCGTGTCATGACGATCACGAACGAAACCACGCAGATCCCCGTCCGGCTGGCCTTCGACTCCTTCGCCGCCGGCTACTCGCGCGCCATGGGGCACCTGGACCAGGCCGCGACCAAGGAACTCGACAAGGCCGAGATCGACCCGAAGCTCCGTGAGCTGATCCGGATCCGCGCCTCGCAACTCAACGGCTGCGCTTACTGCATCGACATGCACACCAAGGACGCGCGGGCGATCGGCGAGACCGAGCAGCGCATCTACGGCCTGGCCGCCTGGCGGGAGACTCCGTACTTCACCCCGCGCGAGCGCGCCGCGCTGGCGTTCACCGAGACCGTGACGCGCCTGTCCGACACGCACGTCCCCGACCAGGCGTACCAGGACGTGGCCGCGGAGTTCAGCCCGCAGGAGGTCGCGGCGCTGGTCAGCCTCATCGTCACCATCAACGCCTGGAACGCCATCGGCGTCAGCACCCGGGCCTGGATTCCCGGCTCCTACCAGCCGTAGCGGGCCGCCGTGGATCACGCGTCCCGGAACCGCAGCAGCAGGGCCCCGGCCAGCATCGCCCCGGCCGTCCAGGCGGCCAGCACGCCGAGGCCCTGCCAGGGCGTGAGCGGCAGCGAGCGCAGGTTCGTCGTGGCCTGGACGTACAGCCCGGCGGTCATCGGGCTGAGCTGCTCCAGGTGCCGGTGCAAACCCGGGCTGGTGATCACGTTCGACAGGATGGGGAACAGGAAGAGCAGCGCGAGCACTACCCCGATCGCCACCGCGGAGTCCCGCACCGCGGCACCGACGCCCAGGCTGAGCAATGCGATCAGCCCGAGGTAGAGCACCGACCCGGCGGCGGCGCGCAGCACGGTTCCGTTGCCCAGCGACAGGGCCTCGTAGCCGTGTGCCGGGGTGAGGCCGTGCCGGGCCAGCAGCAGCCCTCCGGCCAGCACCGAGGCCAGCACCGCGACCGCCCCCGTTACCAGGGCCGCGGCGCCGACGACGGCTCCCTTGGCGGCCAGCACCCGCCACCGGCCGGGCGTGGCGATCAGCGTGAGGCGGATCATGCCGGTGCTGTACTCGCCGCTGATCACGGTCACCGCCACGATCGCCACGATGGCCTGGCCCAGGTCGATCCCGGTGAGGCTGACCCTGGCCGGATCGATAGGGCAGATCCCGGCCGGACAGCTCACCGCGTTCGCCGCCATCGCGCCCACCGCCGCGGTCAGCGCGGCCGCGGCCAGCAGCAACGAGCCGGTACCTGGCAGAGTGCGCAGCTTCGTCCACTCCGCGTGCACCACGTCCGTCACGCGTCCCTCCGGCGGAGCAGGATCAGCGCGAGGGCCAGGGCGACGGCGGCCCAGGCGCACAGCACCGCGAACCCCGCCCACGGGGACAGCGGGAAGTATCCGGTGCCCGGCGTGTAGACGTCGCGGACCTGGGGATACTGCGTGATGCTCTGCTGGATGGCGAACCCGGCCGCCGGGGTGACGCGGAGCAGCCACTGCTCGGCGCCGACCGGCAGGATGCCGGGGACCGTCGCCAGCAGGTACGGCAGCACGATGCCGGCGATCACCGCGGTGACCGCCCCGGCGCTGCGCCGCAGCAGCGTGCCCACGGCCAGCCCGAGCACGGCGGACACGGCCAGCAGCGCGGCAGTGCCCGCCACGATCCGGGTCGCGGTGAGCGCGCTCACCGGGAAGATCGGGTTGCCGCTCTGCCGCAGCAGGTGCTCGCCGACCGGGATCACGACCACCACCGCGACCACCGTGGCCGCGAACGTGACCGCGCCGAGCACGATGGCCTTGGCGGCCAGCACCCGGCCGCGGCGCGGGCTGGCGGCGAGCGTGGTGCGGATCAGGCCGCGCCGGTACTCCGCCGTGATGAACATGACACCGATCACCACCACCGCGATTAGGCCGGCGAACGTCCCGGCCAGCGTGTGCTTGACGCTGTCGGTGTTGTCGGTGGCCGGGGCGAGGTCCCCGGACCCGGACACGGCCAGCCGGCTTCCGGCCTGCGTGAACCCCTGAGCCGAGGGCGACAGCGCGTTGTCAATGGTCCCCCGGATGTCCTGGCCGGTCCACCGGGCCGCGGGCCAGGCGCCCTGCCGGCTTACCTGGTCGAAGGTGCCGGTGGCCAGGGTGGGACCGCCCTTGGAGGATCCTCCGCCGAGTGACGTCGTGTTCACCGAGTAGCCGGGCGAGGCGGCGAACAGGCCGGCCTGCGTGGTGGACGGCAGCCCGGTCAGCGTGACCGTGCCGACCCGGGTCCAGTGCGCCCCGTCGGCCGAGTCATAGCCGGTGATCGTGTCGCCATCACGGCTCAGCCGGAGCCAGCGCGGCGAGGCCGCGGACACCTTCCCGGCCAGCCCGGTCACGTCGTGGGTGAAATTCCACTGCATCCGCACGCCGTGGCTTCCGGTGACCATCATCGCCGCGTACGCCGCACCCTGGCGGGTGCTCGCCTTGATGATGATCCCGGCCTTGGACCACGGCTGCACGCCGGGAGTCATCCCGGCCGTCGGCGAGCCGACCCCGGCGGCGGTCACGCCGTGGGTGGAGTACAGGCCGGTCAGCGCCGTCACCCTGACGGTGATGCTGCCGTTCCCGGCCAGCGGCTGACGGACGAAGTAGAAGCTGTCGGTTACCCACTCCCCGCCCGGCCCGGTCGGAGGCGCCGGGCAGGCCAGGCTGGGACTCGTCGGTGTCAGCTGGATGCCGCACTCGCTGTTCGCCCCGGTGAGCGCGCCGATGCCCACGATGACCAGCAGCGCGACGATCATGCCGATGACCCAGCCGCGCACCGTCCTGAACTTGGTCCACTCGGCCCGGAGCAACTGGGCGAAGCCGTCCCGCCCGGGGCGCAGCTCCGACCGGTACGGGGCCAGGGCCGTCATGGCGTGGCCTCCGCCCGGAACTCGACCGCGTCCCTGGTGAGTTCCATGTAGGCCTCCTCCAGGGACGCCCGGTGGGCCGACAGCTCGGCGAACGGCACCGCGTTCTCGGACAGCAGCCGCACGACCCGTTCGGGGGGCAGGCCGGAGACGGTGATCACGTCAGGAGCCGTGGCCGCGGCTTCGGCCCCGGCCCGGGCCAGCACGGTCATCGCCTCGTCGCGTGCCGGGGTACGAACCGTCACCCGGTCGGCAGAGGCGGCCGCAATCAGGTCGGAGACGCCGGCGTCGGCGATCACCCGGCCGCGGCCGACCACGACCAGGTGATCCGCGGCGCCCTGCAGCTCGCTCATCAGGTGGCTGGAGACCAGCACGGCGCGGCCCTGCGCGGCCAGGGACCTCAGGAAGCCGCGCATCCAGACGATGCCCTCCGGGTCCATGCCGTTGAACGGCTCGTCGAACATCAGGACCGGCGGATCGCCGAGCAGCGCGGCGGCGATCCCGAGCCGCTGCCGCATGCCGAGGGAGTACCCGCCCGCCTTCCGCCTGGCCGCCGAGCCCAGGCCGGCCTGCTCGATGACCTCGTCGGCCCGCCTGGCCCCCAGGCCCTGGGAATGAGCCAGCCACAGCAGGTGGTTGCGCGCGGACCTGCTGGGCTGCAGCGCGCCCGCGTCGAGCAGCGAGCCGACCTGGCTAAGCGGATGGCGCAGGCTGGCGTAGGGCCGCCCTCCGACGGTCGCGGTCCCGGCGTCTGCCGCATCGAGGCCCAGGATGATCCGCATGGTGGTGGACTTGCCCGCGCCGTTCGGCCCGACGAACCCGGTGACCAGGCCGGGTGAGACGGTGAACGTCATGCCGTCGAGGGCGAGGGCCGGCCCGAACCGCTTGCGCAGCCCGGTGACTTCGATGGTTGCCTCCATGGGCAGAAGGCTAGGGAACGAGGTACCCGCCGGTCGTCACGCGACGGAGCCGTCTTGGCTGTCGCTGCCTGGTGGGACGGCGAGTCCGGCCGCGTCCCCCGTGCGGGGGACGGCAGGACTACCTCCCGGTGCGATGCGGCCGCATTGACCAGTGACGACAATGGAGACATGGACTCGGCTGGACGGCTCCCTGGCCTGGCGGCGCTGGGCGCGGCGCTGGGGCTGCTTTCCGTGATCGAGCTGGCCGCGCGGCTCACCGCCAAATCGACCGTGCACGCCGAGCTGGCGGCCGGGCCGCCTGCGCACCCAGGGATCAGCCTGCCGACGGCCTTGCTGATGGCCGCGTTCTGCCTGCTCGCTACCGTGCCGGCCGGATGGCTCCGGCCGCTCCCCGCGGCGCTGACGGTGTATCTGGCGGCACTGCTGTCGATCGCCCTGTTCGAGCTGGTGACCATCGCGGGGGCGGCTGCGCTGCTGGTGACCGCGTACCGGCTGGCGCGCCGCGGGTCGGTGGTCCTGGCCGTCGCGCTTGCCGCGCCGTTCCTCGGGCTCGCGCTGGTGCTGGCGGGCCCCGCCCCCCGCCCGGGAGCGGTGCCTGTCGCGCGGGGCATATCCGGCCTGTGGGCGGCGGGCCCCGACACCCGGGTGCTGGCGATGCTGCTGGCGGCGGCCATCCCGGTCGCGGCGGTGGCCGCGCTGGTGCGGGGGACGCGCGAGCAGATCGAGACCCACAGCGCTGCCCGCGAGCTCACCGAGGGGATGCTGGCCGATCACCTGGCCCGGGGTGAGCGAGCCAGGATCGCCCGCGAGCTGCACGATGTGGTCGCGCACCACATCTCGATGATCGCGGTGCAGGCGGAGACCGCCCGGCTGACCACGCCGGGGCTGCCCGCCTCGGGCGCTCAGCGCTTCGCCGCGATCGGCGACACCGCCCGGGCCGGGCTGACCGAGATGCGCCGCCTGCTCGGCGTGCTCCGCGAGGACGCCGAGCAGGACAAGGAGACCGAGCCGGTCCTGGAGCCGGGACGGCCGGGCGCGGACCGGCGTCCGCAGCCTGGCCTGCCCCAGCTGGGCGATCTGGTGGACGGGGCGCGGGAAGCGTCGGGCAGCGTGGTCAGGCTCATCATGTCCGGGCCGGTGACCCGGCTCGATCCGGGCGTGGAGCTGGCCGCCTACCGCATCGTCCAGGAGGCGCTGACCAATGCCCGGCGGCACGCGCCCGGCGCGGCTGTCGATGTCGAGCTGCGCTACTCCGAGGATGCGGTGCGACTCCGGATCCGCGACAACGGGCCGGGCCAGGCGGTGCGGCCTCACGCCGGCCACGGCCTGCTCGGCATGCGCGAGCGCGCGGCGGCGGTCGGCGGGGCGCTCCAGGCTGGCGACGCACACGGCGGTTTCTGCGTCGAGGCCGAGCTGCCCGCCACGGCACCCGACGCAATAACCGGGGCGATTGGGAGGATGCACAAGTGACCATAGGGATCGTCGTCGCCGACGACCACGAGGTGGTGCGGGCCGGGTTCGCCGCGCTGCTGGACACGCAGCCCGACTTCACCGTGCTCGGCACCGCGTCCGACGGTTCCGAGGCGGTGCGGGTATGCCATGACCTGCGTCCCGACGTGGTGCTGATGGACGTCCGGATGCCGAGCCTGGACGGGATCGAGGCGACCAGGCAGCTGGCCGACGCGGACGAACCGGGCCCGCGGGTGCTGATCCTCACCACGTTCGACCTCGACGAGTACGTCTTCGACGCGCTGCGCGCCGGGGCCAGCGGTTTCCTGCTCAAGGACGTCACCGCCGAGCGGCTGTTCAACGCGGTCCGCGTCATCGCGGCCGGCGAGGCGCTGCTCGCACCGGCCGTTACCCGCCGCCTGATCAGCGAGTTCACCCGGCTGCGGCCGGTTCCTGGCGCTCCCCCTTCGGCCGTCCTCGGCACGCTTACCCCGCGTGAGACCGAGGTGCTGCGGCTGGTCGCCGAGGGGATGTCCAACCCGGAGGTCGCGCGCCGCCTCGTCGTCACCGAGGAAACGGTGAAGACGCACGTCAGCCGCATCCTGGCCAAGCTCGGCCTGCGCGACCGGACCCAGGCCGTGGTGGCCGCCTACGAGTCGGGCCTGGTCGTGCCGGGCAAGGACCACGGCTGACCGTCGTGGTGATACCATCGGCGTCCGACGATGAGCTCCTGGCCCGGCAAGCTGCGCTTCAGGGCGAGGCGCGGGAGGTGATCGCCGGGCTTGACCTGGCCGCGCTGGTCGGCGATGCCGGCCCGCTCCTGGTCACCGGGAGCTTCGTCTCCGGGCTGATGTGCTGGCGTGAGCTGGATGTGATGGTGCTCGCCGGCCGTGACTTCGCTCCCAAGGACGTGATGGGCCTGCTGGCACGGATTGTGCGCCGACCTGGCGTCACCGGCCTGGACTATCGCGACGAGCGGGGTCCCCGGTGCGTGACCGGGCACCTCCGCGATGAGCGGTACCACGTGACGCTCACCGTGGACCACGCGGGCGGGTGGCAGATCGACCTGACATTGTGGCTGCACGACCTGCACCGCAACGTCACGCGCTGGCACGAGGAACTGCGCGAGCGCATCACCGCTGAGCAGCGCATCGCGGTGCTGCGCATCAAGGACCACTGGCACCGCCAGCCTGCCTACCCGCATCACGTCGGCGGCCTGGATATCTACACCGCGGTGCTCGACGACGGAATCCGTACCCTGGACCAGTTCGCCGCCTGGCTTGCCCAGCGGCCTGAACAGACAGGCGGACCAGCGGAGTGAGGGCAGATGATCGCGCGAATCTGGCACGGACGGGCACCGCGCGCCACGGCCGACGACTACCAGCGCCACTACGAATCTGAGGTCAGCGGGCACCTGCGGGGTGTCGCCGGCTTCCGCGGCGCGCGCCTGCTGCGCCAGGACGCCGGCGATGAGGTCACGTTCACCTCGATCGTGTTCTTTACCAGTATCGATGCCGTCCGCGGCTTCGCCGGCGAAGACTTTGAGCAGGCCGTCGTGGAAGAGGCCGCCCGACGCGTGCTGAGCCGGTGGGATGAGCGGGTCTCTCACCACGAGGTCGCGGTCGACGTGCCGTGACTCGCCCACCACGGCCACCACACCCGGGCCGCCCTAGCCCGGGTGGTGGCCGTGTTCTGCTTCGCGGCACTTGGAGCACCGCGGGTTGTACCAGACGACCACGTTGGCCTCGGCCATGAGCATCACATCACTGCTACGCCGCCCGTACCCGCGGAAAGCGGCAGACCGGAGTTCCGCGGCAACCTTGTGATGGCTGGCGCGCTGCTGGCCGCATAAGCTCAGGCGGTGACCGGCGGAGGGTACCGGACCTGAGGCGCACGGCTGCCTAGCGGCACCGGTCCGCCACCGAGTAGAGCTACCAAGAGAGGGCGGCTATGGGCATCCAGAGGCCTGAGATCGACTTTCCCGGCGGCGAACCGCCGACCGAACTGCAGGTCACCGACATCTGGGAAGGTGATGGCGGCGAGGCGAAGCCCGGCGACATGGTCAAGGTCCACTATGTCGGGGTCGCGTACTCCACCGGGGAAGAATTCGATGCGAGCTGGAACCGGGGCGATCCTCTGCAGTTCCAGCTCGGCGCCGGGCGGGTCATCGCCGGCTGGGACCAGGGCGTGCAGGGCATGAAGGTCGGCGGCCGCCGCCAGCTGATCATCCCCCCGAGCCTGGCCTACGGTGACCGGGGCGCCGGGCACGTGATCGCGCCGGGCGAGACCCTCATCTTCATATGCGATCTGGTCTCGATCTGAAAAGCCGGCCAGCCCGGATAACTTCCGCCAGCCGGCCCTTTAGCTCCTCCTGCCCGGCAGTGCGCCGGAGGGCTGAATCCATGAGGCAGTCCAGCTACACCCAGGGCGGCATGAAAGTGACTTCCTGTCGCTCATACGCTGCACACCAGCCCCGGCACGCGACTCGCGGCAGAGCGAGCGTTTCCGCGGAAACGTAGGAGCCTTGCAGCTCGAGTCGGGCACTTCCTGATGGTCCAGCTCGCGCCCTGTCCAGGTAAGCAAGGTGCGGCCTGCCTTCGTCCGGCTTTCGCGACTGCGGGCGGCGGGGCCGAGAGCCAGGCATGCCCGGACGCGTCGGGGTCTGCCGCGTCAGCTGTACTGGCGTAGCTGCGGCCACATCTGGCCCCAGGGGTGGCGCGGGCCGGTGCACAGGTAGACGTGACCGTGCCACTCCTGGTTGTGCAGGCCGTACGGGTTGGACAGCGTCGCGACGGCCCGCACGCTGGTGAAGAACTGCCCGAGGTAGGCGGCATCCCCGCCGCCGTCCTCTGGCCCTGGCATGACCGCCACCACGGTAGTCGCCCGCGGGTTGCCCGGGCCCCACCACCAGTAGGTGTTGTGCCCGCTCACCGCCTGCGGAAGGCCCGTTCCCAGCATGTTGATCGCGCTGGCCTCACCGTAGTTCGACGCGAAGATCACCGCGCTGGCCCGCTGCCCGGCGGGCAGCGAGGACCACACCGTGCTGACCGTGCCGACCAGCTGCGGCCAGCCCACCGACTCGGCCAGGACCGGGTTGACTTTCTGGGTCCAGCCCACGTCGCCAGGTGGCAGCACCGGCAGCACGATCGGCACGGCGATCACAACACTGAGCGCCGTGCCCAGCAGCAGCCTGCGGAGCCGGCCTGCGCGGGCGGCCAGCCAGCCGTCAATGGCGACAGCCCCGGCCCCGAGGAGGTAGATGTACGCGCCCGCCAGGTAGTAGATCTTCCCGCCCGTCGTAAGCGCGAAGAACACGAACAGCAGCGCGTACGCCGACACCAGCGCCCGCCAGAGCGGCCGGCCGGACCGCCACAGGAAGCGCAGCCCGGCCACCCAGACCCCCACCAGAGCCAGGGCGGACATGATCAGCTGGCCGATCACGAAGCCGGCGATGTTGGCCAGACCCCCGTTTTCCTGCGCGAGCGCGCGCGACATGGCGATCGTGGCCCACTGGTGCTGTGCCTGCCACCAGATGTCAGGGATAGTGAAAGCGATCGCGATGACGGCGCCCGTCAAAAACCACCGGTTCAGCACCAGCCGCCAGCCGCCGGACAGCACGATGCCGATGACCAGCGCGACGCCGAACAAGCCCACGCTGTGCTTGTTGGCCAGCCCCAGCCCGAGCACCAGGCCGCCGGCCGGCCACCAGCGCACGTCGCCGGTCCGCCCGATCCTGGCCACCACCAGCGCCAGGGCCGCCCAGGCCAGGATGTCGAAGGCCGTCGGGCCGAACAGGTGATCGCCACCAAGCACGACCGGCATGGTCGCGGTGGCGACCGCGGCCAGCAGCTGCGCCCGGCGGCCGCCGCCGAACTCCCGTGCCGTCAGACCGGCCAGCACGACCGTCGCCCAGGCCGCCAGGGCCGGCCACATCCGGAGCCCGAGCAGCGACACGCCGAACAGCTTCAGGGAAACCCACGCCAGCAGCGGCGTCAGCACCGGCTGGTCGACGTAGCTGGCCTGCAGATGACGGGCGCATTCGATGAAGTACAGCTCGTCGCGGTGAAACCCGTACCGCGTCGACAGCGCCAGCAGGACGACGAAGACCACCGCGCCGACCGCGATCACGCGCCGGTCGAAGGTAGCAATGCCGCCGGCCGGACCAGCCGTGTCCCGGCCCGCCTCGGCCGGGATTCCACCTAGCAGATTCATGGCTATCATGCTCGTCCGCCGGCAGCGGTATCGCATCGGCCGCAATGCCCGTTTGGGCGCCCATCCCGAGCGGGCGGTGCACCGCGTTTCCGGCCGCCCCGTTCCCCCTTAGGTAGGGGTACCCAGTTCACCCGTGCGACGGATAGCCCGCGCATCGCCGTGGACTTTACGATCAGCTGGTGAAGAAGCTCGCCGCGTGGGCCACCGGGCTGCCGCCGCGCGTGCAGGACCTCACGCTCGCTCTGGCGCTGGCCGTCTACAACGTCGCCTCGCTGATCCCGGAGACCAGGCAGCTGCAGCTGCCCTATCTCGCGTTCGTGCTGGTCGTGCTGCAGGTGGTGCCGCTGACCTGGCGGCGGCGCTGGCCGGTCGCCGTGTTCGTCGCCGTGAGTATTCCCAGGACGATCTATGACCAGCTGAATATCAGCTTCGACCCGCTGCCGCTCGGCTCGGCGATTGCCTACTACACGATCATGGACCGGTGCCCGAGCAGGGTCCGGGTGGTGATCAGCGCCCTGCTGTTCGTCGGCGTCATCAGGTCGCAGACGCTACCCGGCCACACCGAGCCCTACGACTTCTTCGTCGTGGTACTGGAGTTCGGGGTGGCGGGCACGCTCGGCATACTCAGCCGCACCCGCCGCGCCTACCTGCAGGCGGTCGAGACCCGGGCCGAGCAGGCCGAGGCCGAGCGCGAACGCCAGGTCGCGCTGGCCGCCGCCGAGGAGCGGACCAGGATCGCCCGGGAGCTGCACGACGTGGTGGCGCATCACGTCAGCCTCATGGCGGTCCAGTCCGAGGCCGCCGCCGCGCTGCTGCCCGGCCGGCCCGCCGAGGCAGGCAAGGCCGTGGAGATAATCGGCCAGACGGCCCGGGAGGCCCTGACCGAGCTGCGCCGTCTCCTCGGCGTGCTGCGCGGCCCGGCCGATGTCAACGGCCGCGCGGTCATGGCACCAGCCCCGTCGATCAGCGAGCTCGACGAGGTGATCGGGCAGGTGCGCCAGGCCGGGTTCGCCGTGAACCTGCGCGTCGAGGGCAGGCCGCGCACGCTGCCGCCGGGCGTGGACCTGACCGCGTACCGGATCGTGCAGGAGGCGCTGACCAATGCGGTCAAGCATTCCGGCGCGGGCGAGGCCGCGGTGACCGTCAGCTATGAGCCCGGTTACGTCACCGTGTCCGTGACCGACACCGGGGACGCGGCCGTCCCCGTCGCCCTCGGCCACCAGGCCAGGCGAGGCCGGGCGGGCTCGTCCGACGGGGGCGGAGCCCGCCCGGCGGTATCGGGCGGATTCGGCCTGGCCGGCATCGCCGAACGGGTGGCGTCCTGCGGGGGCAGCCTGACCGTCGGACCTGGCGACGCCGGCGGCTTCGCCGTCACGGCCCGGCTGCCAGCGCCATGACCGGCACCGAACCCATCCGGGTCATCGTGGCCGACGACCAGGAGCTGGTCAGGACCGGATTCTGCGTGATCCTCGAGGCAGCCGACGGGATCACCGTAGTGGCCGAGGCGGCCAACGGCGCCCAGGCCGTCCAGGCCGCGGCCGAGCACAAGCCCGACGTGATCCTGATGGACGTCCGGATGCCGGAAATGGACGGTCTCGAGGCCACCAGGCTGATCACCGGGGGCGACCGCACCGGCCCGCCGCGGGTCGTCATGCTGACCACCTTCGACTTCGACGACTATGTATACGAGGCGCTGCGATCAGGTGCGAGCGGATTCCTGCTGAAGGATGCCCCGCGGCACGATCTCGTCGCCGCCATCAAGGTCGCCGCGGCCGGGAACGCGCTGCTCGCGCCGTCGGTGACGATGCGGCTGATCGACGCGTTCGCCCGCAGGCCGCCCGAGACGCTGCCCGCCCCGTCGCGGCTGGCATCGCTGACCGCCAGGGAGCGGGACATCCTGCTCTGCCTCGCCCGCGGGCTCACCAACGCGGAGATAGCGGCCGACCTGTTCGTCAGCGAAGCCACGGTGAAATCGCACGTCGGGAACCTGCTGGCCAAGCTCGGGCTCCGCGACCGGGTCCAGGCCGTGATCCTGGCCTACGAGACCGGCATCGTCCGACCGGGAGGCCCGGCCCCGGACAGCTAGGCCTCAAGCAACCGCGGTAAATAGGTGCCTGTGTGGCCGTACAAACACGCCTCGCTACCAGGCCCAAGATCAGCTCCCGGGCTCGCGCAAAGCACGCAACCTGCGCCGTTGCTTAGGATGAGCTGGTGAGCCGGGACCGTGAGCTGGACGTGGTGGTATTCGGCGCCACGGGTTTCGTCGGGCGGCTGGTGGCCGGTTACCTGGCCGGTCATGCGCCTGGCGGCGTGCGGATCGGGCTTGCGGGACGGTCCGGGCAGCGGCTGGCCGATGTCCGGGCAGGGCTGGGCGCTGTCGCGTCGGCCTGGCCGCTGCTGGCCGCCGACTCGGCCGATCCGGCGTCTCTGACAGCGCTGGCCCGGGCGGCCCATGTGGTGGTGAGCACGGTGGGGCCCTACCGCGCCAGGGGGCTGGCGCTGGTTCAGGCCTGCGCCGGGGCGGGTACCGACTACGCGGACCTGACCGGCGAGGTGCTGTTCATCCGGGACAGCATCGACCGCTGCCACGACGTCGCCGCGGCCGCGGGCGCGCGGATCGTGCACTGCTGCGGGTTCGACTCGGTTCCGTCGGATCTGGGAGTGCTGGGGCTGCACCTGGCTGCGCGCGCTGATGGCGCCGGTGACCTGCAGGACACGACGCTGGTGGTGACGGCGCTGCGGGGCGGTGTCAGCGGCGGGACGCTGGCGTCGATGATGGGCCAGCAGACCGAGGTGCGGGCCAGCGAGCAGCGCCGCCGGGTGGTCGCCGATCCCTATGCGCTCAGCCCTGATCGCGCCGCCGAGCCCGACCTGGGCGACGAGCGCGACCCGGGCAGGGCCCGGTACGACGGCGGCCTGCGGATGTGGACCGGCCCGTTCGCCATGGCCGGGATCAACACCCGCGTGGTGCGCCGAAGCAACGCGCTGCAGGGCTGGGCCTACGGCCGCCGGTTCCGCTACCGGGAGGTCACCGGGTTCGGCGCCAGCCCGGCCGCGCCCCTGCTCGCCACCACCGTGAGCGCCGCGCTGAAGGCCGCCGAGGCAGCGCTGGCATTCGGGCCATCGCGGGCGATGCTGGCCCGGCTGCTGCCCGCACCGGGCCAGGGCCCCGGCGAGCGCACCCGCAGCACGGGCTATTTCCGCATCCAGATCCATACCCGGACCTCGGCCGGGGTGCGGTACCAGGGCACGGTCGAGGCCCAGGGCGACCCGGGATATGCCGCCACCTCGGTGATGCTCGGCGAAACCGCCTTGTGCCTTGCGCTGGACACCGACCAGCTGCCCGACCGCGCCGGCGTCCTGACACCAGCCACCGCGATGGGCGCCGCGCTCGCCACACGGCTCAGGTCAGCAGGCCACACCCTGACCACCCGGCAGATCACCCCGTTACCCGGCGCTCCAGTGACCGTGGTCGCTCACGTCTTTCGCCGTGGCCTGCCGGACCGGCTGGGGACGGCGCCACGCGGCAGCGGCGTCAGACTGACCGCTGCCTGAGCCAGTCGAGTGCTGCCTGCGCGACCTCGCGCCAGCCGTGGTCGATCGTCAGTGAGTGGCCGCGATCATGGAACTCGATGAAGTCGGTGATGGCCGGTGACTTGTGGTAGAGCTTGCGGGTCGACGTCGTGATGGCCGCCGGTACGGTGTGATCGTTGCCCCCGGCCGTGAGCAGCAGCGGCCCGCGGGTCTTGTTTGCGGTATTCACCTTCGCTGGCGACCCCGGGGTGAAGTTCGCCAGGGCGGCTTCGAACAGGGGCTTGCCCGGCGAGGGCACTGTCCAGCGGTCGTACAGCTCAGCTGATTCCTGCTCGGGAAGCACATTCCCGAAGCCGTACCGGAACTGTTCCGCGGTGAGCGATATCGCCAGGTTGCGGTTGGCTGGCTTGCGCAGCACGATCGAGGCGACTTTCAGCGCGGAAACAGGCAGCTTAAGCACGCCCTTGATGGGCGCAGCGTCGATCGCCACCGCGGCAACGGCCAGGTCCTGGCCCAGCAGCCGCTGCGCGATGAGGCCCCCGAAGGAGTGGCCGATGACGACCGGAGGGGTCTCAAGCCCGCGGATGATCCTGGCGTAGTGGTCGACCACATCGTCGATGCCCTTGCCCGCCACCGGGCTGGGGTCGCGGCGGCTCTCTTCCACCGTGTCCAGGTCACCTGGCCAGCCCGGTGCTGTCGGTGCGTAACCCGCCTCCTGGAACAGTTCTAGCCACGGGCCCCACGAGCTGGCATGCAGCCATAGGCCGTGAACAAATACCACGGGCCTGCCTGGTTGTGTCATTCGCGCTCTCCTCCTCGGCGTGGCCGCGATGTCCGCAAAGCCGGTACCTAACAACCAGTTCTACCCCATCCGCCCCGGCCGTCAACGAGCCGGCTGGCGGGGGCGCTAGCTGGTTAGAGGGGCGGGGTGGGGGCGCCAGCTGGGCCGCTGGGGGTGGCCGGGGAGGTCGATCCGGCCGCCGGCCCACTGCAGGGCGGTCCACGGGTCGGATTCGGCCAGGTCGGCCGGGGCCTGCGGGAAGATGCGGGCCAGCACGCGGCGGCATACGTCGCGCGGGGGGTCGAGGCCGAGGCCGAAGCCCTGGGCGATGTCGTTGCCGTGCAGCAGGGCCTCGTGGCAGCCCATCCCGGCGAAGCCCTCAGGGTCGGCCATCCCGGCCGGGTGGTAGGCCCGGATGTGCGCGCGGGACGCGCGCACCATGCAGGCCAGGACACGCCCGCCGGTGACGGCGAACTCCAGCACCTCGGCCGGCGAGGCGTCTTTCTCCGCGGTCGCTATGGCCCGGACGTAACGGCCGGTGGGCTGGACCGTGAGCTGCCATGCGTAGGACATGAGGCAGTCCCCGATGTGTTCGGCGGTGTGCCAGCAGTCCCATTCCAGGGTGCCCGCCCGTACCGACCAGTCCCGGTCGGTGATAGGCAGGAGCCTGCTCATCACGCATGAGATCACGCTGTCAAGGTCATCGGCGGTTACGGTCATGGTGCCTTCGAGCCTACGGTCATTACCGGCCGGGCACGACCAGTTCACCAGGAGTCAGGATCCACGCCCAGACACGCGCCCGGGCCGTTCGGGATGACAGTTCTAAGGGGACCGGAGCCGGGCCTTGACCTCGACCTTGAGGACCTTGCCGACCTTGGAGCGGGGCAGGTCGGGCCACACCTCAACCTGCTTCGGGGCCTTGACGCTGCCCAGGCGCTCCTTGACGAAGGCGCGGACCTCGTCCTCGGTGACGGCCTGGCCGGGTCGGAGCTGGACGACGGCGGTGACTCGCTCGCCCCACTTCTTGTCGGGCAGCCCGATGACCGCGCAATCCTGCACCGCGGGATGAGCCAGCAGGACCTGCTCCACCTCGGCCGAGTAGACGTTGAAGCCGCCCGTGATGATCATGTCCTTGGCCCGGTCGACGATGAAGAGAAAATTGTCCTCGTCCAGGTAGCCGATGTCCCCGGTGTGGTGCCAGCCGTACCTCGCGGCGTCCGCCGAGGCCTGCGGGTTCTTGTAGTAGCCGACCATGACCAGCGGCCCGCGGGCCACGATCTCGCCGCGCTCGCCCGGGCCGAGCGGGTGGCCCTCATCGTCCATGATGGCCACCGTGGTGAGCGGGGTGGGCCGCCCGGCCGAGGCCAGGCGCTCAGTGGCGACGGAGCCGTCGTCGCGGAAGTGTTCGGAGGGCGCGAGCGTGGAGATCATCATCGGGGCTTCGGATTGCCCGAACAACTGTCCCATAACCGGGCCGATCCGGCTCAGCGCCTCCTCCAGGCGGCTGGCCGACATCGGGGCCGCGCCGTACCACAGGCACTGCAAGCTAGCCGTATCGGTCTCGGCCAGGCGGGCGTGGCCGAGCAGCATGTAGATCAGCGTCGGAGGCAGGAACGTGTGGGTGACCTGGTGTTTCTCGATCAGCGTGAGGAACTCGCCCAGGTCCGGCTTTCCCATGATGACGATCTCCCCGCCGAGCGTCATGACCGGGAAGCAGAGCACGCCGGCCGCGTGGGTCAGCGGTGCCAGGGCCAAGTAGCGCGGCCGCGGCCGGAACGGGTAGCTCATCAGCGTCAGCGCGGACATCGTCTCGATGTTGCGCCCGGTGAGCATCACGCCCTTGGGCCGGCCCGTGGTACCCCCCGTGCCGACCAGCATGACCAGGTCGTCGGGGGGTTCGGCCTGCCAGGGCTCGGCCGGCTCAGGGCCGGTCCACAGCCCGAACGGGGTGGCGTTCTGGGGCTCCCCGTCGAGGCAGACCAGAGTGGTGAGCTTCGGCAGGTCGGGCAGGATCTTCGCCACCAGCGGGGCGAAGGCGGCCTGGAAGATCAGGCACGTGCAGTCGAAGAAGTCGAGCAGGTCACGGTTCTCGGCCGCCTCGTTGCGCGGGTTGACCGGGCACCACACCGCGCCCGCCCTGGAGATGCCGAACACGCAGCAAAACGCGACCGGGTCGTTCGCCGACAAGATCGCCACCTTGTCGCCGGGCGCGATCCCGCTGCGGTCCAGGGCGCGGGCAACCCGCCAGGACAGCCGCTGGACATCGAAGTAGGTCAGCGTGCGCCCGGCCGTGGTCAGGCAGGGTGCCTCCGCGCCCAGGGAGGCGCCTTTGTCGAGGAAGTCGGTCAGGCGCACGCTGCTCGCCCCCTAGATCTAGTGGCGGACGGTGAGGTCGGGCTCCATGACCAGGCCGAAACTGCGCAGCACGCCGAGCAGCTCGCGGTGACCGAAGGCCTGGCAGCCGGAGGCGAAGCCGACGCGCTTCGGCGGCTGCTGGAGCAGCGAGTACGCTCCGTACGCCTGCAGCAGGCCTGTCTGCTTGTAGTTGGAGTTGCCGTGGATCACGCAGTGCGCGCGGCCCAGCGGCCCCGACGCGTGCACCGAGTCCAGCGAGGTGTTGATCCTGGTGGCCTCGCGCGGCGGCATCTGGTTCATCACGCCTGCCGCCTGCTCGGTCAGCACCCGGAGCTTCTCGCTCTCGGGCAGGCCCTCGATCTGCGCCAGGACGCCCTTGACGATCTGCGGCACTCCGAGCATGAGCGGGCGGTTGAACACCCCGCCGAGCACCTTGCAGTTGGCCACGCGGGGGTCGCGCTTGAACCAGACCGGGTGCGAGGTGCCGCCCCACGGCAGCGCCAGTCCGGTCTCGTGCTGGCCCGGAACCACCACGTCGTACAGGCCGGCGTCGGCGGGCCATTCCGCGTACTGGTTCTGCTCCAGGTAGTACGCCTTGGACAGGCACGCGTTGACCAGGATCGTCCGGGTCGAGGCGACGGTCGGCATGCCCTTCCAGAAGACCAGGATGTCGAGCGTGTCGACGCCGGGCTTTTCCAGGCAGAGCTGGGCCGCGATCTCGCCGGTGGTGTACATCTGGGCGACGCCGGGGGCGAGCAGCAGGCCCTTGTCCGCCATCCGCTGGCCGTACTCCTCATCGCAGGTGATCAGCCAGTCCTGCTCCCCCGTGGTGTCCAGGTAGTGGCAGCCGGTGCTGATGCAGGCCTCAACGACCTCACGGCCGTACTGGGCGAACGGACCGACGGTGTTGAGCACGACCTTGGCCCCGTCGAAGAGCTCGGTGAGCGGCTCGACGTCGTGCGCGACCTCGACGATGTCGTGCTCGATGGTGTCGATGCCGGGGACCTTGTCGAGAGCTTCGGCGATGCGTGCCTTGTCCCGGCCGGCCGCAGTGAACGGGACGTTGTACTCGCGCAGGTACTCGCAGATCAATCGGCCGGTGTAGCCGGAGGCGCCGTAGACGATGACGGGTTTGCTGGTCATGGTTTTCGTCCTCTCTCGCTTACATGCCCATGCCGCCGTCGACGGGCAGCCCGGCGCCGGTGATGAAGCGGGACGCGTCGGAGGCCAGGAAGACCACGGCGTCGGCCATGTCCGCGACCTCGCCGAGGCGGCCGTGCGGGGTGAGCCCGATCACGGCACCGACGCACTCTTCCACGTTCGGGAACAGCCCGAGCGTCACCATGTCCTGGGCGAGCTGGTTCCCCATCTCGGTCGGCACCAGGCCCGGGTAGATGCAGTTCACCCGGACGGCGTAGCCGAGCTTGCCGGATTCCATGGCCGCCACCCGGGTCAGCCGGTCGACCGCGGACTTCGTCGCGGAGTACGCGGCGATGCCGGGAAAGGCGATGGTCGCGGCGACCGACGCGATGTTGACTATGGCGCCGCCGCGGCCGGCCGGGCCGCCCGGGCGCATGGCGCGGAAGGCGTGCTTGATCCCGAGCGCGGTGCCCAGGATGTTGACGTCGAGCATCTTGCGGATGTCGTCAGGGTCCAGGTCGACGACCAGGCTCGAGATCTCCACGCCGGCGTTGTTGACCAGGATGTCCAGGCCGCCGAGCTCGGCGATCGTACCCTCGATGCAGCGCTCCCAGCTATGGTCGTCGGTCACGTTCAGCGGCTGGAACGCGGCGTCGCCGCCGGCCTTCTTGATCGCGTCGACGGTGGCCTGGCCGAGTTCCTCGCGGATGTCGCCGATGACGACGGCCGCGCCGGCCCGGGCCAGCGCCTCGGCCATACCGGCGCCGAGGCCACGCGCCCCGCCGGTGACTAGGGCCTTGCGTCCGGTCAGGTCATACACGCTCATGTGGCAGCTCCTCCTCGAGACGGCCCGGATCCGCCCTCCGCGGCGGTGCGACGTAGGTCACACTGCCATGGCTTCTTGACAGTCGTCAAGACTTCCTTGGACAGTTGTCAAGATTTGTTCTGTTCGAGGATGATGGCACGGGATACAGTGGGTTCGGCCCGCAAGGTGCGGGCTCTCCCAGGTGCTGACAGGCCAGATGCTGACAGGAATTTGCCGTGACTGACGTGGACCAGGTGGCCCCGGCTGCTTCCGCGCCCGCCGGACAGACGAACCGGGAGCGGGTCTCGCGGCGGCAGGTCGACAAGTTTGCCGAGCGGCGGGCGCAGCTAGCCGACGCCGCGCTGCAGACGCTGGCCGAGCTCGGCTACGCCCGGACCAGCCTGCGCGAGATCGCGCAGAACACCGAGTTCTCGCACGGCGTGCTGCACTACTACTTCAGCGACAAGGAAGATCTGATCACGCACTGCGTGCGCCAGTACGAGGCGGCCTGCGTGACCCGGTACGACGAGATCGTGGCGTCGGCTTCGTCGGCCGAGGAGCTCAAGGGGGAGTTCAGCGCGGCGATGGCGCAGACGCTGCGGACCGACGCGCCGATGCACCGGCTCTGGTACGACCTGCGGAACCAGAGCTTGTTCGAGGAGTCGTTCCGCGCCGACGTACTGGAGATCGACCAGCGCCGCGAGGAGATGATCTGGCGGGTGCTCAGCCGGTACGCCTCGTTCGGCGGGTTCTCGGTCGCGCTGTCCCCCGGGGCGGCGTACGCGATCCTGGACGGGCTGTTCCAGCGGGCGCTGCTGCACCACCTGGCGGGCGACGAGAGCGCAGCCGAGGAACTGAGGGCCAATGTGGCACGCGTACTTAGCACGCTAGAGGTGCACGAGGCGTCAGCCTGATCTGCGTGAGCGCCCAGCCGGGATCGCATCATCGCGGTCCGGTCACGATTCGGGTTCGGCTGCTGGATACCCTAGAGGGGCGCGAGATGCAGGCCTGACGTCCTCGCGGTCCGCTCGCACCGTCGCGGGCGTGCCAGGTGTGCCGCAGTAGCCCGTTCCCGAGTGAAGCCTGGAGAAAGATGCCCAGACGCGTTCGTCCCTACGGCTCGGCGGAAGACGCCGAGTTCGCCGGACTCGGCCGTAGCCGGTCAAGAACCGCAGGTGAGGACGTAAGCGAACCGGGCGGCGCGGTGGCGATGCGAGACATCGCGGATCAGGTGGCCGAGGCGATCCGCGCGCTCCGCGACCTGACCTCAGGCAGCAGTGCCTTCGCGGGAATCGACGATGCCCGCGAGGTCATCGCGAGCCTGGAACGGGTGGGCCAGGACCTGCCGCAGTTGTGCGAGCAGCTGGCCAGGATCCTGGTCGTGCAGTGCGAGGACGGCCAGGTCGCGGCGGGTACCGGTCAGGATCCCGATTTCTGGGTAGTCGAGGCGGTGGAGGCTCTCGGCGCGGCCGGGCAGGCCGCGGACATGATGACCACCGCCCTGGCCCAGGCGGGCAAGACGGCGGGAGAGCTCAGGCCGGCGCGCTGAGGCCGGTGGCCTGGGCGGAATTCAGGACGGCGGCGATGCGCTCGACCATCTCGGTGAGGATGGGCTGCGGCGTGGCGAAATTGAGCCGGAAAGCGCCGGCGCCCCCGTCACCGAAGGCGGGTCCGTCTACCACCGTGGTACGCGCGGCGTTGATGAGCTCGCCCGGCGTGTCCGGCAGGTCCATCGCGGTGCAGTCGAGCCAGGCAAGATATGTGCCGTCGGGCGGGCGGTAGCGCACCTGGGGCAGGCGGCGGGCGGCCAGGCCCGCCAGCAGGCGGCGGCTCTCGTCGAGATAGCCGACGATCTCGTCCAGCCACGCCTCGCCGTGCCGGTACGCGGCGATATTGGCGGCCACGCCGGGATTGCTCGCCCCGTGCGCGGCGAAGAACCCCATTTCCTCCCAGGCCTGCCGGTCAGCCTCGCTGGTGAGGATGACCTGCGCGCACTTGAGGCCGGGCAGGTTCCATCCCTTCGAGGCGGAGGTGGCGGTCAGGGTGTGCGCCGCGGCAGTGTCCGACGTCGACGCGTACGGGACGTGGCGGCTGCCCGGGTATACGAGCGGGCCGTGGATCTCGTCGGCGAAGACCCGGCCGCCGTGCCGGTCCACGACCCCGGTCAGCTCCGACATCTCCTGCTCGGTGAAGACCCGCCCGAGCGGGTTGTACGGATTGCAGAAGATGACCAGGTGCCCGCCGGCCCGGAAGGCGTCCTCGATCGCGTCCAGGTCCAGGGTGAAGAAGCCGCCGTCATCGCGCATCCTGACCTGGATGATGTCGCGGCCGACGAAGCCGGGCACGGACAGGAACGGCATGTAGGCGGGCGTGGGCAGGATGACCGGTGAGCCCGGGCGGGAGAAGCGGGTAATCGCGATCTCCAGCGCCTTGAGCACGTCCGGGACATTATGGATCAGCGCGGGATCGGTGTCCCAGCCGTAGCGGCGCTTCTGGAACTCCGCGCAGGCCGCGGCCAGCTCGTCGGCCAGGTGCGGCGGCAGGTAGCCGAAGTTCGCGTCGGCGGACAGCCCGGCGAGCGCGTCGAGGATGGCCGGCGCGGCGCCGAAGTCCATCTCCGCCACGGCCGCGCCGAACCCGTCAGGTCCCGGTGCCGTCCACTTGAAGCTGCCGCGAGCGCGGAGCATCGCCGGGGTGGTGCTGTCGATCGCCTGTCTGAGAGTTCCTGGCACACCGTTATCCTCTCCCGGGCCGATCTTGACGCCGGCTCGCGGGCCGCCATACCGTGGGCGCACTCCCCCGCCCCTTCGCTGCCGAGGGCGAGATGATGCCATGCCGGAGGTGCTCACCGCGCCGCGCGTGATGACCGGCGATGAGACCGTGGCGGACGGCGCCGTAGTCGTCGGCGACCGCACGGTCGACTGGGCCGGACCCGCAGCGGCCCTGCCCGCCGGGTACGCGGAGCTGCCGCGGGCGGACTACCCGGATTCGACGATCCTGCCTGGGCTGATCGACAGCCACGTCCACCTCGGGCTCGACGGCGGGCCGAACCCCGTCGCCCGGATGCGCTCGGAGACCGACGAACAGCAGCTCATCGGCATGCTGCACAGCGCGCGGGACCTGCTCGGCGTGGGGGTGACCACGGCCAGGGACCTAGGCGCCCGGGGCTACCTGGCGGTGGCCGTGCGCGACGCCATCGCGGCCGGCCTGGCCCGGGGCCCGCGGCTGGTGGTGGCGGCGAGCCCGGTCACGGTCACCGGCGGGCACTGCTGGTTCATGGGCGGCGAGGCCGACAGCGAGGACGACCTGCGCCGCCTGGTCCGCACCCACCGCAAGCACGGCGCCGACTTGATCAAGGTCATGGCCACCGGCGGGTTCATGACGACCGGTTCGGCGCCCTGGTACGCCCAGTTCACCACGGCGCAGCTGGCGGTGATCGTGGAGGAGGCGAGGCGGGTCGACATGCCGGTGGCCGCCCACGCCCACGGCATCGAGGGCATCCGCCGGGCGGCCGAGGCCGGGGTCACCACGATCGAGCACTGCTCGTTCGTGACCGAGACCAACGAGCGGCGATTCGACGAGCAGCTCGCCGCCATGATCGCGGAGCGGGGAATCTTCGTCTGCCCGACGATCAACGTGAACGCGCCGTACGTCGCCGAGCTGACCGGCATCGTGGTGGGAGAGCACCTGGCGACCATGCGGGACATGGGCGTGCGGCTCATCGCGGGAACCGACACGGGCATCGACAACACCCCGCACCATCAGTACGCCGGCGGGCTGGAGTACCTGGTGAAACTGGGCTTCCGGGCCGCCGACGTGGTCGCGATGGCAACCATCGAGGCGGCGGCGGCACTCGGCCTCGGCGGCGTCACCGGCCGCCTGGCGCCCGGCTACGAGGCGGACCTGATCGTGGTGCACGGCGACCCGCTGACCGACATCGCGGCGCTCGGCCAGCCGCGGCGGGTCATCGCACGCGGCCGCGACTACGTGCCCGACAGCGGCCGCTTCGACGTCAGCGCGCCCGGCACGCCGTTCGCGTCCCCGGACCACCCGGTCAACCTGGACCTGCTCACCCGGGCGACGAGGCGGCGGCAGGCCTAGGCGCCCGCAGCCGGACGTCTCCCGCCGTAGATGACGTTCTCCAGCTGCTTCCAGTAGACGTCGATGCCCTCGAACCCGGCGGACCGCAGGAATTCGAGCTGCGGGCCGAGCGGGATTATGTAGCGGACGTGGTTGTCCCAGCGCGCGTGGTCCAGCGGCGTCCAGTTCCGCCGCCTGGCCGCCGTCTCGGGATCTTCATGGTCGTTCACCCGCTGCCAGGTGGCCTCGACGAGCGGATCATCCGCGCGCACCGGGTCGTAGTTGAAGTACCAGCCACCCGGGGCGAGGTGGTCGAAGATCTCGGCGAACAGGCTTCGCTTGCGGTCGTCGGGCAGGTGGTGCACGCACATGGAGGTCACCACCGCGGCCAGCGCGGCGGGGATCGCCGCGGGCCACTCGCCGCGCGCCGACATGTCGAACTGGACATAGCGGTAGCGTCCGGCGAGCCGCTCCATCTCCCGCTCGCCGACCCGCATCATCTCGGCCGAGTAGTCGGCGAGGATCGCGGTGCTGCGCGGGTACATGTCTAGGATCACCCGCGAGGCCGCCCCGGTGCCCGCGCCGAGGTCCAGGAAGGTGAACTCGTCCCGCTCCGCGAAGGGAAGCATGATGGTCAGGAAGCGCCGGTGGAACTGGCGGTTGATCTCCTGCCGTTCCGCCTCCGCCGTCCACGCCTCGACCGCCTCGGCGGATTTCCAGATGGCCGCATTGGTATCTGCTGGCTCGCCCATGAGTAAAGGTTAACGGCGTGATTATTCCCGCTCCCCCGCCAATCTCGGCTGCCGTCGCTTATCTTTACGGGCAGGGAGGTGGGCGGTGAGTGTGGGGAAGATACCACCTCACGAGGCTCAGGCGCTGGAGGCGTGCTTCCGGGCTCATGCCAGGTATCTGTTCGAGCGCGCCTGCGTGCTGACTCGCGGCGACCAGGCGCTGGCCCATGACCTCGTTCAGGCCACCTTCGAGGCCGCGGCCCTGACCTGGCAGAGGCTGGGGGGCCTGGCCGAGGAGCAGCAGCGCAACTGGCTGCACCGGACCCTGGCCAACATCGCGGTGAGCGGCTTCCGCCGCGAGGCGGCCTTGCGCGACCGCCTGCCGCGGATCGAGGCCCTCTACCGGAAGGTAGCGGCCGATCCGCTGGAGCAAGCCTTCTCGTCGATCATGCTGGAGCGGTGCTGGCAGGTCATCGAGGGCCTGCCGGAGCGGCAGCACGCGGTCGCGCTGCTCCGCTGGGGGCTGGGCATGAAGCACGGCGAGATCGCCGCGGTCCTCAACATGACCGAGAAAACTGTGAGCGCTCACCTGTCCCGGGTGCGGCACAAGCTGCTCTCGCAGCTCGGCGGGGACTACCCGGGCGACGGTGACACCCAGGAAGGAGCGTCGTCATGAAGGCCGGCGGCCGCGAGCGGCCCGGCTCGCACGAGGACGCCCGGCTCTCCCAGCTCTACCAGCAGGTCACTGAACTGCAGGCGCCCCGTTTCGGGGCCGGCTGACGACGTCGAGAAGGGCCTGGAGCGGTACCAGGCCTGGCTCAGCGAGCACACGGGGCACAACGGAGATACCGGGGAACAGGCGGACGACGGCGCGCCCCCGGAGCCGACGGCGGAAATCATGGCGGCGGCCGAAGCCCTCGCCCCGGACGCGTTCCCGGTATCCGGCACGGTGCGCGCGGAGTGGAGCCCGGACCGGGCGGTCATCGAGCTTTACTCTCAGCACTACCGGGCCCTGGTGCGGCTGGCGGCGCTGCTGGTGCGGGACACGCCGACCGCCGAGGAAGTGGTCCAGGACTCGTTCGTGGCGATGCACGGCGGCTGGGAACGGCTCCGTGACACCGAGAAGGCGCTGGCGTACCTGCGGCAGGCGGTGGTGAACCGGTCCCGGTCGGTGCTGCGGCACCGTACCGTGGTGGATAAGAACCTGCAGAAGGCGCCGCCGGACATGCCCAGCGCCGAGCACGGCGCGCTGGTCCTGCTGGAGCGCTCCGCGGTGGTCGCGGCGCTGCGCGGCCTGCCGGACCGCCAGCGCGAGGCGATCGTGCTGCGGTACTACGCTGACCTGTCCGAAGCACAGATCGCCACCGCGATGGGGATCAGCCGCGGCGCGGTCAAGAGCCACACCTCCCGCGGTATGACCGCCCTGCGCATTGCCCTGGAGCAGGAATGACGGCGGGCGCCGGCCCCGGGCCTGAGCGGCACGGGAGCAACGAGAGCGGCCCGGCGCGCGGTCGCGATTTCGGCGACATCGTGCGCCTCGCCCTGCACGCCGCCGCGGACCAGATCGAGCCGTGCTCGGACGGGCTCGAGGGCCTAGTCCCGATCCGGGCGCGGATCCTGGCCAGGGCCGGCGTTCCCTGGCCGCAGGCGTTCGCGATCAGCCGGTACTGGCTGGGCCCGAAGTAAGCGCCCGGCATCTTCCTCGGCACCGTAACGAGACGCACTTACTATGGGCGTTATGACCGAGCAGGCCGAGACGATCCGGACGGCGATCCTCACCGTTGACGACGACCCGGGTGTATCCCGCGCGGTCGCCCGCGACCTGCGGCGGCGCTACGGGGAACATAACCGGATCGTGCGCGCCGAGTCGGGCGCGGACGCGCTGGAGGCGCTGCGGCAGATGAAGCTGCGCGGCGACCTGGTCGCGGTCATCCTGGCCGATTACCGGATGCCCGGGATGAACGGGATCGAGTTCCTCGAGCAGGCGATGGACATCTACCCCGGGGCGCGGCGGGTGCTGCTCACCGCGTACGCCGACACCGGAGCCGCGATCGACGCGATCAACGTGGTCGACCTTGACCACTACCTCCTCAAGCCGTGGGACCCGCCGGAGGAGAAGCTCTACCCCGTGGTCGACGCGCTGCTCGACGCGTGGATGACCTCGGATCACCGGCCGGTGCCGGAGACCAAGGTCGTCGGGCACCGCTGGTCGGCCCGCTGTTCCGAGGTGCGCGAGTTCCTGGCCCGCAACCAGGTGCCGTACCGCTGGTACAACTCCGACGAGCCAGAGGCGCAGCGGCTGCTCGAAGCGGCGCATACGGACGGGCTGTCGCTGCCCGTGGTGATCACGCCGGACGGCGATCCGCTGATCGAGCCCAGCGACGCGGAACTGGCAGCGCGGGTCGGCCTGGCCACCACGCCGTCCAAGGACTTCTACGACCTCATCGTGATCGGCGGCGGGCCGGCTGGCCTGGGCGCCGCGGTGTACGGCGCCTCAGAGGGGCTGCGCACCGTGCTAGTCGAGCGCACCGCCACCGGCGGCCAGGCCGGGCAGAGCTCGCGGATCGAGAACTACCTGGGCTTCCCGGACGGCGTGTCGGGCGCGCAGCTGACCGACCGGGCGCGGCGGCAGGCGGCGAAGTTCGGCGCCGAGGTGCTGACCACGCGGGACGTGGTCGCGCTGGACGTGTGCGGTTCCGCGCGCCGGGTCCGGTTCGCGGACGGCACCACGATCGACGGGCACACGATCATCCTGGCCACCGGGGTGACCTACCGGCAGCTGAACGCGCCGGGCCTGGCCGACCTGACCGGGCGCGGCGTGTACTACGGGTCCGCGCTGACCGAGGCCTCGGCCTGCCTCGGGCAGGACGTCTACATCGTCGGCGGGGCGAACTCGGCCGGGCAGGCCGCCGTCTACCTGTCCCGGCACGCCAAGTCGGTGACGATCCTGGTCCGCGGGCCGTCGCTGGAAAGCTCGATGTCGTACTACCTGATCAAGCAGATCGAGGACGTGCCGAACATCTCCGTGCGGACGTGCACCGAGGTCATCGAGGCGTTTGGCGACGATCACCTGGAGAGCCTGACGCTGCGGAACACCGGGACGGGCGGCACGGAAACAGTTGACGCCCAGTTGTTGTTCCTGTTCATCGGGGCAGCGCCGCTGACCGCCTGGCTGGATGGAGTGGTAGTGCGGGATTCCGCGGGGTTCGTGGTAGCCGGGCCCGACCTGTCGGTCGGCGGGGAGCGGCCGCGCGGCTGGGAGCTCGACCGGATGCCGTACCACCTGGAGACCAGCATCCCGGGGGTGTTCGTGGCCGGGGACGCGCGGGCGGAGTCGGCCAAGCGGGTGGCTTCGGCCGTCGGGGAAGGCGCGCTGGCCGTCATGCTCGTGCACCGATATCTGGAGAAGAGATGAGTGTTCTGCCTGCCGAGCCGGGCCGTATGATCTGCAGCGTCGAAGAGCTGCGGACATTGTTCCTGTTCGAGAAGCTGAGCGACGACCAGCTGCGGTGGCTGTGCGAGCGGGGCCACGTCGAGCTGCTCGAGCCCGGCACGGTCTACGCCGAGGGCTCCCCCGCGACCTGCTTCTACGTGCTGCTCGACGGCACCGTGGTGTTGTCGCGCCGGGTGGGAGCGGACGACATCGAGGTCGGCCGGACCTCGACGCGCGGCGTGTACACGGGCGCCTTCATGGCCTACCTGGGTGACAGCGTGCCGCAGGTCTACAACAACTCGGTGCGGGTGACCGAGCCGTCGCGGTTCTTCGTGCTGGACGCCTCGGTCTTCGCCGAGCTGATGCATGACTGGTTCCCGATGGCGGTGCACCTGCTGGAGGGGCTGTTCTTCGGCGCCAAGAACGCCCAGCAGGCGATCGGCCAGCGGGAGCGGCTGCTGGCGCTCGGCTCGCTGTCGGCCGGCCTGACCCACGAGCTCAACAACCCGGCCGCGGCCGCGGTGCGGGCTACCGCGACGCTGCGTGAGCGGGTCGCCGGGATGCGGCACAAGCTAGGCATGATCGCGGGCGGGAAGTGGGACCGGACCATGCTGCAGACGCTGATCAGGTTGCAGGAAGAGGCGGCCGAACGGGTGCCGAAGGCCGCCGCCCTGTCGCCGCTGGAAGCCTCTGACCAGGAGGACGCCATCACCGACTGGCTCGATTCGCACGAGGTTCGTGACGGCTGGGACATGGCCCCGACGTTCGTGGCGGCTGGACTCGACGTCGCCTGGCTCGATCGTGTCGAGGCGACGGTGGACCCAGGATGCCTGGAGGCGGCGCTGAGGTGGCTGAACTACACCGTCGACACCGAGCTGCTGATGAACGAGATCGAGGACTCCACCACCCGGATCTCCACCCTGGTCGGCGCGGCCAAGCAGTACTCGCAGCTGGACCGGGCCCCGTACCAGGTCGTCGACGTGCACGAACTGCTGGACAGCACGCTGATGATGCTGTCCGGGAAGATCCCGCCCGGCATCAAGGTGGTGAAGGACTACGACCGGTCGCTGCCGCAGATCCCGGCGTACGCCGCCGAGCTGAACCAGGTCTGGACGAACCTGATCGACAACGCGGTGTCCGCGATGAACGGGACCGGGACGCTGACGGTGCGCACCGGGAAGGTGCGGGAGGACGAGGTGTTCGTGGAGTTCGGCGACACCGGGCCCGGGGTTCCGCCGGAAATCAAGAACCGGATATTCGAGCCGTTCTTCACCACCAAGCCGGTGGGTGAGGGAACCGGTCTCGGACTGGATATCTCGTGGCGCATCGTGGTGAAGAAGCACCACGGGGACCTGTCACTGGAGTCGTCGCCCGGCGACACGCGGTTCCGGGTGCGGCTGCCGGTCGCCTGGCAAGACACGGAGGAGAGCTGACATGAGCGAGATCGCCGGGATCGACCCTTCGGTGCCGCCGAGCGGGGAAGGGTGCGTCGAGTGCGAGGCCGCGGGCGGCTGGTGGGTGCACCTGCGCCGGTGCGCGCAGTGCGGGCATATCGGCTGCTGCGACACCTCGCCCATGCAGCACGCGACCGCGCACGCCTCGGCCACGGGACACCCGTTCATCCGTAGCTTCGAGCCGGGTGAGGACTGGTTCTTCAGCTACGACACCAAGGAGACCTACGAGGGGCCCGAGCTCGCGCCGCCGCAGCACCACCCGGTCGACCAGGGCGTGCCCGGCCCCAAGGGCCGGGTGCCGCGTGACTGGCAGCAGCACGTGCACTACTGAGCAGGTGAGATAGCGTTTCATCGGCAGATCGCCAAACCGCAGATCGCTAGATCGGCTGAGGGAGATGGACGATGGAACCTGACGGATCCGCGCAGGTCGCCGTGTTCGTGGATTTCGAGAACCTCGTCCTCGGCGCGGTCAAGGAACTGCCCGACCAGGCGAACCCGGCGCCGTACGAGGCGCTGACCCGGCTGTGCCGGGGCTACGGCAACGCCTCGGTGCGCCGCGCCTACGCGGACTGGGCCAACACGCTGTTCGGCGCACACCAGGAGGACCTGGCGATGAACGGCGTGGACCTGATCCAGGTAGCGCGCGTCGGCATCCAGAACAAGAACGCCGCCGACATCCGGATGGCGGTCGACGCCATGGAGACGCTGATCGTGCACCCGGAGGTCAGTGTGTTCATCCTCGTCAGCGGGGACGGCGACTACTCGCCGCTGGTACAGCGGCTGCGGGAGTTCGGCAAGTGGGTGGTGGGAGTCGGGACCGAGGCGAACGCGAGCCGGAAGCTGGTCTCGGTGTGCTCGGAGTACAAGTACTGGGGCACGCTGGTGGCGGAGGTCGAGCCGGCCGCGCGGCCGGCCGCGGCCTTCGACATCACCGCCGCGGAGCGGTTGCTGGTGCGGGCACTGGAGGAGTCCGGCGCCGAGACGATGACGGCGGGCGGGCTAAAGAGCAAGATGCTGGCGCTCGACCCGGCGTTTGATGAGCACAATTACGGAGCCCGGAGCTTCCGCGCCTTCCTGGCCATGATGCCGAAGCGGTTGGAGATCGTGGAGGCGAGCGGTCCGGACCTCACCATCAAGCTGATCGAGGAACCGCCGAAGGCCGAACCGCAGAAAACCCCTAGAGCGAGGGGCCGTAAGTCCTGACGCCGACGCCGGAGACGAGGAACGAGCCCAGCGGTCAGAGTTCCGGCAGATCTGTGACGCCAGACTACGGCGTGCCGTGCCATGGCACTAGCTGGCGGCCGTTACGCCCACGAGGCGAGGACGCGGTCTACGGCGGGCCGTATCAGGTCGCGGGCTTCGGCCCGGCCGACGCCGGACATCAGCAGGGAGTCGTAGTCGGTGTCCTCGTGACGGACCGACGCCACCACCGCCAGCGTGAGGGCCTCGTCATCGAGTGATCGTCCAGCCGCCGAGCGCCCCACCCGGCCACTCCCCCGTAGGCTGGTGTGCCGGGCGATCGCCTCGGCGCGGCCGGCCGGGCAGCGCGGGAACAGTCGCTTGATTTCCCTGAGCATGGCAGCCTGCAACTCGACGTCAGCGGCCGCGCGGTGCTCCCGGTCCCGTTCGCGACGCCGCATCCGGGCGTCCTCGTCGGCGAGGCACTGCTGTTCCGCTTGCTCGAGCGCGGCGTCCTCCACCAGCAGACCCTGCCGCTCGTATCGCTTTCGCGTCCGGCTCCACCGCACCACCACCGCGGACAGGCCACTGGCCTTCTTCGCCCTCCGGGTGAGCGCGGCGTCGCCGGACGGCAGGAAGACCAGATGGTCCATGTCGGCGCACGCCAGGCACAGCGGCCCGGGGTCGTCCATGATCAGGAAATCACCGGTACCCTGGCACTCCGCGCAGGTCCAGTCCCTAACCGGCTGGATGACGAGCAGGTCGGGCGGGGAGTCCTGGGTCTTCGTGATGCGTTCCCGCTTCTGCGCGGGAAGGTCGCGCAAGACCCAGCGCGTCCGCCACGCGGCCTCCACCGCCGCGGGGGCGCCGGTGAAGAAATGAAGCGGGCGGCGGCTCCTAGTAGGCGAGATGTACTCGGCCTCAGTCCGTTCCAGGCCGCGTTCCCTAGCCCAGCTGTCTAGGTAGACGATGAGCTCGGTGATCCTGTCGGCGTGCACCGGCAGGAAGTACTCGAGGTCGTCCACACGGCCGTGCCGCCAGTCGTCCACGTTGCTGACGTGCAGCCAGCCGAGACCGAGGCACACGTCGACCGGCGTGACGAACCCCTGCCGGGCCAGCGCCTCTGCGGCGGCCGCCGCGACCCGGGACTTCAGGCTCCTGCTGCTCACGGGCTTATCCCATCACCACCGGCAGTCTCGGGTCAGGCGGGCCGCTTCGCGAGCCCGGACGGGACGACGGTCACCGGGAACGGGATGGCCGCACGGTACTCCTGGTCGCCGGCGACGTGGACGGTCAGACCAGGGCCGGGTCGTCGGCGTTGATGACCGAATCGAGCAGGCCGGGGAAGCGGCGGTCGACGTCCTCCTTGCGCAGCTGGGCGTAGCCCCTGGCGCCCTGGATGCGCTTGGTGACCAGCCCCGCCTCGCGCATGATGCGCAGGTGGTGGGAGAAGGTCGACTTGCTCAGCTCGAGGCCGGCCTCCTGCCTGACCTGGGCGCACCACGACTCGCCATGGCGGGCGAGGAAGCGGATGGTCGCCAGCCGGTGCGGGTCGGCCAGCGCGGCCAGCACCTTCGGCAGCAGCATCTCGTCGGCGGCTGGCTCGACGACGTCGTCCATCACACCCTCAGCATAGGGCACATTTGCGAGGAGTTCGATACCTGTCGTACAGTTCGATCTATGTCGAACACCTTGTCCGTGACGGGTACCGTGCCCGAGCCCGAGCCGCGCCGCTGGCTGATGCTGCCGGTCGTGCTGCTGGCCATGTTCATGGCCGGCTTCGACATCTGGGTGGTGAACGTGGCCGCGCCGTCGCTGCAGCGCGACCTGCACGTGAGCGACGCGGCCCTGCAGTTGATCGTGGGCGGGTACGCGTTCATGTACGCCAGCGGCATGGTGACCGGCGGCCGCCTGGGCGACCTGGTGGGCTACCGGCGGATGTTCATGATCGGCGTGGCCAGCTTCGCCGTCGCCTCGCTGCTGTGCGGGCTGGCCCAGTCCCCCACCGAACTCGTCGGCGCCCGGCTGCTGCAGGGACTGACCGGCGCGGTCATGGTGCCGCAGGTGCTGGCGCTGATCACCGCGACGTTCCCGGCGCCGGAGCGGAGCCGGGCACTGGCCTGGTTCGGCGTCACGATGGGGCTGGCCTTCGTGTCCGGCCAGATCCTCGGCGGCCTGCTGCTGCAGGCGAACGTGCTGGGCCTGGGCTGGCGCGCGATCTTCCTGGTGAACGTGCCGGTGGGCGCGGCCGCGCTGATCGCCGCGGCGCTCGTAGTGCCGCACGCGCGCGGTCGCCGCAGGCCGCGGCTTGATCCGCTCGGCGCGGTCGGCGTCTCGGCGTCCGTGGCGCTGGTGCTGGTGCCGCTGACGCTGGGCCACGACGAGGGCTGGCCCGCCTGGACCTGGGCCTGCCTGGCGGCCTGTGTCCCGGTCTTCGTGCTGACGCTGGCCTGGGAGCGCCGGCTGACCCGCCGGGGCGGCGAGCCGCTGCTCGACCTGCCGCTGTTCCGCGACCGGGCCTTCGCGGCCGGCACCGCGGTGAACTTCGCGCTGGTGTTCTTCTTCGGCAGCTTCATGTTCGTGCTGACGCTGCTGCTGCAGGCCGGCCTGGGCCAGTCGCCGCTGCGCGCCGGCCTGCAGGCCGGGCCGCTGGCCCTCGCCTTCACCACGATGTCGGTACTCGGGCCGCGGCTGGCGGCCAGGCTGGGGCCATGGTCGATCACGCTCGGGGCCGGGCTCGACGTGCTCGGCACGATCGCCCTGGTCCTCACCGGCGTTCGTTACGGCGGGCACCTAACGGGCTGGGATCTCGCTCCCGCGACCGCGGTCATCGGCCTGGGCCAGGGCATGGCGCTGCCGTCGCTGATCGGGGCGGCGCTGGCGCACGTGCCGCCGGAGCGGGCCGGCGCGGCGGCCGGGATCCTCACCACGGCGCAGCAGTTCGGCGTGGCCAGCGGGGTCGCGGTCATCGGGGCGGTGTTCTACGCCCGGCTGGGGCCCCTGGGAGCCACCCGCGCCAGTTCGGTCCCGGCGATGGAGGCGGCCATGGCGGTCGACGCCGTGATCGTGCTGGCCGCGGCCGCCCTGACCACGCTGCTGCCGCGCCGGCCGGGCGGGCAGGCGGCCGCCGGGCGTCCGGCCCCGGGCCCGGCCCGCGAGGAGGCCACCGTGGAGTACAGCACCGGGGCGCCCCGCTGACCACGCCTTTCACAGCTGCATCCGCCCGCCCGCCGACCGATGAGGTGAGGGGGCCCTCGCCCCCGTCTATTGAGGGCAAGGGCCCCCTCACCCCGGACGCCTGCGTTCGCCGGGGCTCCCGGCGAGCGCGGTCAGGACGGGGTGATGACGACCTTGAGGGCGGAGTTCCCGGCGGCGTTGGAGAACACGTCGTAGGCCTCGTCCATCTGGGCGAAGGTGAACGAGTGGGTGCCCATCTTCTCCGCCGGGATGCGGCCGCCGGCCACCATCTTCAGCAGCGTCGGGATGGACACCGTGTCGACCAGGCCCATGGTCAGGGTGATGTTCTGGATCCACATGTCCTGCATGGGCAGCGAGACCGGGACGCCGTGCACGCCGATGTTGGCGATCGTGCCGCCCGGGCGGACCAGGGACGCGGCCGTCAGCAGCGTCTCGGGGTAGCCGACCGCCTCGATCGAGACGTCGACGCCGACGCCGCCGGTCAGGGCCAGGACGTCGGCGGTGGTGTTGTCGCCGGCTTCCACGGTGTCGGTGGCACCGAAGTCCCGCGCCTTGTCCAGCCGGAACTTGTTCGAGTCGACCGCGATGACCCGGGAGGCGCCCCACAGCCCTGTGGTCAGGATGGCGGACAGGCCCACCGCGCCGGCGCCGACCACCGCGACGGTGTCGCCGGGGCGGACCTTCCCGGCGAGCACACCGACCTCGTAGCCGGTCGGCAGCGAGTCGGCGAGGAAAATGGCCTGCTCGTTGGTGACGCTGGCCGGCACCGCGTACAGCGAGGTGTCGGCGTAGGGGACACGGACCGACTCGGCCTGGGTGCCGTCGATCAGATGGCCGAAGATCCAGCCGATGCCGCCGACAGTCTGGCAGTGCGAGGGCATGCCGCGCTGGCAGTACTCGCACCGGCCGCACTTGGTGATGGCGGGGACGAGCACGCGGTCACCCACGCTGAATCCCTTGACCCCGTCGCCGGTTGCGGTGATGGTGCCGACCGCCTCGTGGCCGAGGATGCGGCCGTCGGTGACGGCGGGCACGTCGCCGTGCAGGATGTGCAGGTCGGTGCCGCAGATCGTGGTGGTGTCGACCTTGACCACCGCGTCGGTAGGTTCCCTGATAGCCGCATCGGGGACGTCTTCCCACGCCTTCTGGCCGGGTCCGTGGTATACGAGGGCTTTCATTCAGCTGACGTTAGTTATCCCCGGCCCGTTCGGCTGTTTCAAAATTGGACTGGGCGCGGGGGTCGCCTCCGGCGAGGCCGGCCAGCGGGATCGCGACGGGCGGCTCGCCGCGCGCGGCGATCACGGCTTCGCCCGCGGTCAGGTCGGCGACGAGGGTGCACAGCGTGGTCAGCCCGTGGCCGTCTGGCCCGGGGTCGGAGCGGACGCCGCCGGGCGGAGGGCTGGTGAGCACGTCCAGGAACCAGGATGGGTCAGGCTCCCCCGCCGGGACGCCGAGGGCGTCCAGCGTCTCGCCGCGGGCTGCGCTCGTCCCGTCGGCCTCCGGTTCGGCTCCGGAGAGATAGCGGCCGTGGTTAGTGTGCCACAGCAGCGGGCCCCGGCCGGCCCCGGCTTCCACGGCCGCAAGGCGGCCGGCCGCGGCTTCCGCGTTCACCACGCGGCCCGCCCGGTCGCCGATCGTGTAGGCGAAACCGCCCGCGGACGGATGCGCCCGCAGGTAGCCGATGACCTGGTCGACAGTCCGCGCGGACCGCTGCAGCCCGCGGCCGGTGAAGTGACGGCCGACCCCCTGACCGGGCGCGGCGACGGGGAGGTGGTCGACCGTCCAGATCAGGCCGTCCCCGGTCAGGGCGAACGCGTTGGCCGGCAGGAAGCCGGGATACCAGAAGGCCGTGACGGGCGGCCGGCCGGTTCCGGTCATGGTGAGCAGCGCGCAGCGGCCGACGTCTTCGGACGCGCCGTCCTCGTTGTGCGCGATGACTGACCGCTCCCGCCGCCACGCCAGGTCGCTGCACCCGATACCGCCGTCGACTAGGCCTAGGTCGCCGCGGAGGTTCAGCAGCACCAGGTCGTCGAATTGCACCCTGGCCCCGGCCGCGAACGCGGCCAGTTCGGCCCATTCGGCGGCGAAGGACTCCGCCGTCGCCCGGCGGACCGCGGCCAGGAGCTCGCGGCCCGGCGACTCGGACACGTGACGGCGCAGCCGGGGCAGTGCTGGCCAGGCTTCGGCCAGCGCGGCCAGTTCCCCCCGCACGTGCTCCCCCAGCGCGCCGAACGCCTCGCGGTCCGGACCGTTCAGCACGATCCAGCGCAGGCCACCCAGCCTGTGCTCGGCAAGCGAGACGCTCATGTCCTGGCTCCCTGGTCGACGCGCCGTCCGGGCCATCATGTCACCGGCGTTTCCGCGGATACGCGGCGCGGACGGGTGGCTATCGTTAGTACGGTGTCAGGTTTCCAGGAGTTCCGGCTCCGGCGGGCGGGACGGGTGATCGTGCTCGATCCGCAGGACCGGGTGCTGCTGTTCCGGTATGACGACGGGCCGCCGAACGGGCGGCACTGGTCGACGCCGGGCGGCGGGCTGAACGACGGGGAAGACTACCCGGCCGGGGCGCAGCGGGAACTGGCCGAGGAGACCGGCTGGACGGACGTGCCGGTCGGGCCCGAGGTGCACGAGCGGACCCAGGTCATGGAGCACGGCGACACGATCGTGCGGCAGCACGAGCGGTTCTTCCTGGCCCGGGTCGACGTCGGCCAGCGCGGTCTCGGCGAGGTGGCCGACATGCACGTCTCGGACGGGATCGCGGGGTGGCACTGGTGGACGCTGGCCGAGCTTGACGCCACCGACGAGGCGGTCTGGCCGCCAGGCCTGGCCGGCCTGATAAGGAGGATTGCCGGCTGAAGTCGCAGGGCAGGTGCTTGATGCCGTTGACGAAGCTGGACAGCAGGCGGTCGGGCTCGCCCGCGGTGATGTCGGGCACGCGGGTCAGCAATTCGCGCAGCATTACCCTGAGCTCGCGGCGGGCCAGGTGGGCGCCGAGGCAGTAGTGCCGCCCGGCCCCGCCGAACCCGACGTGCGGGTTGGGCGACCGGGTGATGTCGAAGCGCTCGGGGTCGGGGAATAGGTCCTCGTCGCGGTTGGCCGAGTAGTAATACAGCACCACCTTGTCATCCTTGCGGTAGTCCTGCCTGTTCATGGTGTAGTCCCGGGTCAGGGTCCGCCGCATGAACACGACCGGCGAGGCGTACCTGACGATCTCCTCGACCGCGCCCTCGAGCCGGTTCTCCATGTCATCGAGGAGCAGGGCCCGCTGATCGGGGAACTCGGTGAGCAGCATCAGCGCGTGCGACAGCGCGGTGCGCGTGGTCTCGTTGCCCGCCACCACCAGCAAGATGAAGAACGAGGCGAGTTCGGCGCTCGTCAGCTGCTCGCCGTCGATGTTGGCGGTCACCAGCGCCGAGACCAGGTCCTCGCGGGGCGCCTGGGCGCGGTCGGCGGCCAGCGCGGTGACCAGGTCGGTGAGCGCCTGGCCGGCGCCGAGCAACTGGAGCACCGCCTGGTCCATATCCTCGGAGAGAAACTCCGGGTCGGCTCCGGACAAGATGATGTTGCTGTTGGCCAGGACCATGTCGTACTGGTCGCCGGGGATGCCCATCATGTCGCAGATGATCTTGAGTGGCAGCCTGGCCGCGACGTTCGGCACGAAGTCGCACGGCCCGGTGGCCAGCAGGTCGTCGACGACCGAGGCCGCGACACGGCGCACGTCCTCTTCGAACTTGGCGATCAGCCGCGGGCTGAACGCCCGGGAGACGATCCGGCGCAGCCGGGCGTGCCTGGGATCGTCCATGTTGATCATCGAGCCGAAGTACTCGTTGAACTCGGCCGGCAGATCCGGGATGTTGGTGGCGCCCTTCCCGGAGCAGAACACCTCGTGATGCTTGCTCGCCTCGACCACGTCCGCGTAGCGGACCAGGGCATAGTAGCCCGGGCCCTGATCGCTGAACGGGACCTCAGGCTCGGCGAAGAACCGCGGCCGCGGCTCGGACCGGAGCCGGGCGAAGGCAGCCGCCCGTTCGGTCAGCGGCAGCGCCCAGAACTCGTTGGCCGACAGGTCGATATCGTCCGTTCCGGTAACCGTCATGACCCCGCGCCTTTCACTAGAACGTGTTCTTACTTCACCATGGCACATCGCGGCGTGGCTAGGGCGTAGGGGCGGCTATCGCCGGCGCGCTGAGCGCTTGCTCGATCGCGGCGAAGCTGATGCGTTCCTGCTCCAGCCGGACCGACGGGCCGAGGACGCCGCCGAGCAGGTCACGGTAGAGCCCCGCCTCCCCGGGATCCAGGAGATGCAAGGTGGCGGCCACGGGGCGCGGCTCGGTCACCCACTGGTCGCGGTGAGCGAGCAGCGTCGCGCGGTCCATCAGCATGGAGCGGGCGTGCCCGAACCGGCGCCGCAGCCGGTTCAGGATCGCGAACCCGTGGGTGTCGATGTCGCCCCAGTAGACCAGGTCCAGGCTCGTCAGCCAGCCGAGCGGCTCGAGCACGTCGACCGCGTAGCCGCCGCCGAAGATGACCATCGCGCCGGCCGGGCGCGGGAAGGCCAGGTAGGTGATCTCGTTCTCGATCACGTAGGCCTGCTTGACGTCAGGTGGCGGCGTGGCGAACTCGTCCGTACGGACAGAGAGCTCGGTAAAGCCGGACAGGCCATGCGCGCGGAACCGCGCATAGCCTGGCTTGCGGCGGAACCGGTACCGGGCGGCGAAGTCGGTTGCGCCGGCGTCGAACCGGTCGGGGCTGAGCTGCAGGTCGAGCAGTTCGGCCAAGACGCCACGGTGCCGCTCGATGAACTTCGTATCCACGCCGGGCACGTCGACCTGACGCAGGTACATTCCTGGTGACTGCCGCTCATCGATCCACCGGACGGTGGCGAGCAGCTTGTCCCAGCGGTCCGCGAGCTTGAGTAGCTGCAGCGGGTGCCGGGTCAGCCACGGGAGGAGCCGGGGACAGCTCGCCGCCGTCGCATCCGCGAGGATGCGGAACCTGCGTACCTGGGCGCGGACGCCGAGCAACTCCCACGCTTGGTCATAGCCGTCGATCCAGGCCCGGCAGGGAATCATGTTGGTGCCCACCTGGCGGCCGCCGATCCTCTTGTACTCGACACGCAGCGGGCTGCTCGTCCCGGATCCGGCCCTGGTCCACTCGGCCGCCCAGTCCTGCACCTCGGCCAGCCGCGCGGCGATCTCCCCGGCCGCGGGGCCGCGCAGCGGGACGCTCAGCGGCTCCCAGCCCCTGTCCTCGGCGAGCGCCGTGAGCAAGGTCCCGGACTGCCACTTCTTGTCGAGCCACACGCGTACATCCGCGGGACGGGTCCAGAGCCTGGTCACGTCAGGCGGCTTCCTGCTGGCCGATCAGGTGGGCCAGGCGCCGGGTGTGATACTCCTCGATCGTCAGGGTCTGCAGCCGGGAAAAGTTGCTCTTCGGGTTGTCCACGAAGCCGACCGCCGACACATACGGCTCGATAACGTGGATCTTCTGCAGCGGGGTGACAATCAGCAACTGCAGGCCGAGCCGGGCGAACAGCTCGAGCGCGAACCTGGTGGACTCATCCGAGCCGCGACCGAAGGCCTCGTCGATGACCGCAAACCTGAACGTCCGCGACTTGACCGCGCCCCACTCCAGCTTGAACTGGTACGCCAGCGACGCCGCGAGGATCGTGTAGGCCAGCTTTTCCTTCTGTCCGCCGGACTTGCCCGCCGAGTCCGCGTAGTGCTCGTACTCGGTATCGTCCTCGCGGTACCGCTCGGACGCGGTGAAGATGAACCAGTTCCGCACGTCCGTGACGAACCGGGTCCACTTCCGGTCCGCCTCGGTCTGGCCCTCGCGGCCCCTGAACCGCTCGATGATCCGGCTGACTTGCAGGAACTTCTGCTCCGAATACTGATCGGAGGTTTCCGCGGACACGGCGCCCTCGGTGCAGGCGCGCAGGTCGGCGCGGAAGTCACGGACGTCGACGTGCGGGGTCGGCTGGGCCTCGAGCTTGATGTAGCGGCCAGGGTTGTAGTCCACGTCGACCAGTGATTCGTTGATGGTGGCGATCCGCTGCTTGATCACGTTCGCCTGCTTGTTCAGCTGGGACTGGAAACCGGCGATGTCGCGGATGGTGTTCTGGTTCAGGTAAGTCTTGAACTGCTGCCGGAACCGAGGCAGGTCGTCGTCGGTCAGCCGCTGGTGCAGCTCCCGGTACCCGTCGGCCGTCTCCACCGCCGCGTCGAGTTCCTCGGTTTCCACCGGGTACTGGCTGCGGAACTCGCCCATCAGGGAGACGATCCTGTTGCCGAGGGCAGTGCGGCGCGATGTCCGGCGGTCGATGACCGCGCTGATCTCCGCGCTGGCCGCCATCTCCGCCTTGTCGCAGGCGGCGGGCGTCTCCGGCGCCGTCCGGGGGGATCGCTCGAGCAGGCCGGCGATCGCGGTGAATTGCGCCCGGGCCGGGTCGCAATCCGGGTCGGCCAGCACGGCGGCGGCCTCGGCCCGCTCGGCCTCCGCCCGCTCGATCCGGGTGCCGATGCCGCCCAGCCCTTTCTGCGCCTCGCCGTGCGCCGCCTCGGAAACGCCGATCTGCTTCCGCACCGTCTCCAGCTCGCGGTTCAGCCGGGCGAGCTCCGACGACGCCGCCTCGAGCTCGCGCTTTTCTGCCCTGAGATCCTCGGTCCTGTTGACTACGGACGGCCAGTCGATATCGGCGAACTCGCGGGTCTGATCCAGGCCCGCCAGCACCTGGCCGCGGTGGATCGCGGCGTCGCGGGCCTTCTCGTACTCGGCCTGCTCACCGGTGAGCGCGGCGAGCTGGGCGGCCAGCGATTCGGCCTGCCAGAGCAGGGCTTCGAGCTTGCGCTCGTTGGACCAGCCGAGCACGTAGTGGCTGCGGTCATCGATGCGGTGCGTGTCGTCCTTTTCGTGCCTGCCGCGGCTCCCCTTGAACTGACCGGTCTTGGTGATCGCCCTGGGCTCGCGCCTGAACTCGGCCATCGTCTCGACGCACTCGAAGTCGGCCCGCCGGGCCAGCTCGCGTTCCAGCCACGGGGCGAACGGCGTGTCCCTGATATCCAGCTTGGCCGCCAGCGCACGAGGTGACCAGTTCGGCGCCGGGATATGGCGCTCCCGCGCCGGGTCCGCGACCCGGTAGTACACCACCCGTGCCTTCAGGTGGTGAGTGTCGATCCAGTCTGATACCGCGGCGTAGTGCTGCTCGGGGACGAGCACGGACAGCGCGAAGCCGCGCAGCAGCCGTTCGGCCGCGCCTTCCCAGTCGGCCTCCGCTGGACGAACCGCCATCAGCTCCCCGGCAAACGGCAGCGCCAGCTCGTCCAGCCGCAGCTCCCGGCATATCCAGGCCCGCAGGTCCAGCTGGCGCTTGGGGATGTTGTTCGGGTGCTCGCGCAGGCTGATCAGCTCGGCGTTGACCCCGGCCGCCTTGTCATCTAGGCCCTTGGCCGCGTACCCGGCGTCGGTCAGCCTGTTCTGCGCGTCGGCCAGATCCTGCTTAGCCGCCTCGCGGGCGGCGGCGATCTGACTCCGGCGGACGGCGAAGTGCTCCGCGGTCTCGACCTGATCCAGGCCGGCCTCGGCCAGCAGCTTCCCGAACCGCTCGGCCTTTTCCATCCGGTCCAGGGACGCGGCTTCGTTGTCCCGGAGCAGGCGGTCGATCTCAGCGAGCCGGCTGCCGCCGTGTCCGGCAAGCTCGATGTCGAGGGCGCGTTCGGTCGACCGCAGATCTTTCAGCCGGATGGCGAGATCGGTGAGCTGAGCGTGCAACCCGGTCCGTTCGGTAGAAAGATCGCCGAGCAACCGGTCCACCAGCCCGGCCTTGAGGTCGGCGAAGTAGTATTTCAACGCATTTCGCTGTGCGGTCAGCGCCGTTATCTCTGCGGCCACCTTGTCGTGGGCGTCGCACTCAGCCAGCAGCGGGCCGAGCGCGGTGAGCTGGGCCTGGGCGCGCTGGACCGCCTCGTGCGCCCTGGTCAGATCCTCGAAGTGGGCCACAATGCTCGCGGTCCACCTGGCGGCGTCGAAAGGCTCCAGCATGTGATCACGGACGAAATCGGTGAGGTTGCCGACCGATTTCATGGAAACGGTCTGGTGGAACAATTCCATGGCCTGCTCGGACTCGATGCCGAGGCGGCGGCGGAACTCCTTGCCGTACTCCGGGAAGCTGTCGTAGATCTGGGCGCCGTCCGCCCGCAGTCGCCGGCGCAGCGCGGTGATCTCGGAGCCGAAATCGGCGAAGTCGCCGGCCACCGACAGCGGCTTGTCCGCGGTCACGTAGAAGCGGTCCGGCTGCCCGCCGGTGTCAGCGCCGCGAAGCCAGAACACCTGGGCGATGGTGACGGTCGCGTCGTATCCCTCGTTGCCGAACACGCCGAGGATCACGCTGTACTTCGTGCCGTCGCGGAGGGCGACCGGCCTGGTGGTCCCGGTGACCTCGTTGCGTTCGGACTTGTAATAGCCGAGCACGTAGGAGCGCAACGACCGCTCCCTGGTGTCCGCGCCCGCGGCCTTGTTGTAGGAGATCCGGTTGGCCGGCAGTAGCAGCGTCGTGACGGCGTCCACGATGGTGGACTTTCCTGAGCCGATGTCACCGGTCAGCAGCGTGTTCCTGGCGTTCGCGTCCAGCGACCAGACGCGCTGGTCGAACGTGCCCCAGTTGTATAGTTCCAGGCGGGTCAGCCGGAAACCGCTGAGGGTCTCGGTCATGTTCGCACCTCTTCGGCGGCCAGCAGCGCAGCGTATTCGGCGAGCCTAGCGTCGAAGTCGGCTAGCCACTGAGCGTCGACGAAGGCCTTGAGGATCCGCCGGACCTCGTAGACCGGCTCGGCATTCTTCGCCAGTCGCAGGAAGCCGAGGTCCGCCACCTTGCTGATATAACTGTCGATCTTGTCGGCCATCCTCGCCTCGTTGCTCGTGTCCGGCAGGAATACCCGCATCATCTCGGCGATCTGGCCCGGAGTCAGCATCAGCCTCGCGTCGCCGCCCTGCGCGTCGAATTCGGCCAGCTTCTTGCGGAGCAGCGCCAGCAGCAGGCTCACGTGAAAGGACAGCGGGCGGCGCGGGATCAGCCGGGGCAGCGGCTCAGCATCCTCGTCACGCACCTCGTCGGGCGGGCGCTGGCGGCAGAACGCGTAGCCCTCGGCCTCGTCCACGACGACCTGCAATCCGAGCACCGCGACATAATCCCGCACCTGCGGCTGCAGCTGGAGCAGGTGCCGCCAGGCGCGCTCGTGAGTGTCGCGGTACACGACGCCCTTCATCAGCTGGATGACGGCCAGCGACAGGTCCGGCTCATTCATGGGAGCTCCTGACGAACGTGACGCGCGGCATGGTCACCTTCCGTTCGCCGCCGTCCGGTTCCTGCCAGCACACCTGCTCCGGGTGGCGGTCGTCGAAGACCAGGCCGAACGCGGCATCCTTCAGCGACAGGTAGGTGACAAGCTCGGCGACGCCCTGCCTGATCGGGTAGTCGGCGACGAGCTGGGCCAGGCCGACCTGCGGGACGCCGCGGAGCGCCTGCCTGACGCAGCCGCGCAGCGGCTCGGGATCGACGTAGACCTGCTCGAAGAGCGCTGCCGGGTCCGTTTCCTCGTCGGCGGGACGCACGTCCTCGCTGTCGATGCGCGCCTTGCGCACCGGCGAGTACAGCGGGCGCTCCATGGGCAGCCGGATGGCCGGGGCGGCGGCGTCAAGATCCAGCCAGACCGGGATGTCTTTTTGGTCGCGGAGCTGCAGCGCATGCGATTCGATGCCGCGCAGGATGTCTATCACTCGCCGGTTCTCGAACCAGAACCTGGTCATCGAGAAACCGCCGGAGCTGCTCGGACAGCTGACGGACGGTCGCCTGGGTGCGCTCGGCCGCGTCCAGCCAGTCATAGTGAATATGCCGCAGCCGCGGATCCTTCCCGGTGATTTCGGTCAGCTCGTGCACGCTGTCCAGCAGGTCGCTCAGTTCCTGCTGCCGCGCTTGCGACAGCAGGAAGTCGTAGAACGCCTGGAATGACTTGCCCTGGTCCGACCCGGCGATCGTCTCCCGGCTGCCGAGCACGTCATCGAGGAGCTCACCCTTGCCGCCGCGCCAGCCGGTGATCTTCTCGCGCAGATGCCGGTCTAGCTTCCTGAAGTTCTCCTCCACCTCGCGGAAGTCGGCGAGCAGTTCCCGGGCGGTCGCGGAGAACTGCTGGTAGCGGTCGCGGACCGCGCTGGCATCGAGCAGGTCAACCTGGCCTGCCTCGATCTGAGCGATCTGCTCGTCCAGGGCCTCGCGCTGTCGCAGCAGCTCGGCGATCCGCTGCACCGGGTCGGTCTCGGTGCCGAAGACGATCTGCCGCAGCAGGTCGACGACCGTGTTGAGCCGCGACTCAGTGCCGACGAACTCGCGCTCCTTCAGGCTGCCGACCCACTGCAGCGCCTTCTCCACGGCGGGAGTGGCGTCGACATGGGGCTCGTCGGTGCCCTCGGGGTAGTACTTGCGCAGCCAGCCGGCCTCCGGGGCGGCCCAGTCGTCCAGGTACGCTCTGGCGGGCTTGGGGAACCGCTTCGGCCCGTTTGGCCCGTTTTGGTCGCTGCGCTCGTTGAGGGCATAGAGCTCATCGTCCAGGCGGCCGGCTAGCTCGGCCGCGGGGATCGACCGGACGTTCTCGGTGACGAACACCTGGTGCAAGAAGCTGAGTACCAGCGGCGCGTGATCGGCGCGCAACAGTCGCCATGCGGGGCTGTTGTCACGTAGCCAGGCCACATCGTCGAAGCTCACCGCGCTCGTTTCCTTCACGGTGAACCAGCGTAGGCGCGCGCACCGACATTTCGAAGGACCGCTACGCTGGCGGCGTGAGCTCGCCCTCCATGCCAATGACCGCCCTGGGCCGCAGCGACCTGCAGGTGAGCAGGCTGGCCCTCGGATCCTGGCGCACCTACGAGCGAATCAGCCGCGACCAGGGCGTCCGCGTCATGCAGGCCGCGCGCGAGGCCGGGATCAACTTCCTCGACGACGCGCGCTACAACGACGAGACGGGGCACGCGCCGCTGCCGACCGGGTACTCGGAGGTGGTCTTCGGCGAGCTGTTCCGCGCCGCGGGCTGGCGCCGGGACGAGGTGGTCGTGTCCAACAAGCTGTGGTGGGAGTTCTGGCCGGACCAGTCGCCGGCCCAGGAGCTGGCGGGGTCGCTGGCCCGGATGGGCCTGGACCACATCGACCTGATCTACTCCGGCGCGCTGCCGGACGGCGTTGGGGTGGAAGACGCGGTTGGCATGATCACGGGGCTGATCCGCGCCGGGGCCGCCCGGGCGTGGGGCACGTTTTTCTGGAGCCCTGAGCAGATGGAGCGGGCCTGGCAGATCGCCGAGCGCGAGGGCGTGCCCGGTCCGGTGGCGACGCAGCCGCCGTACAGCCTGGTGCACCGCGAGGTCGTCGACGATCCGGCGATGCGGCGCCTGGCCGCGGACCGCGGCGTGGCCATCGTGGCGTCCTACACGCTGGCGGGCGGCATCCTGACCGGCAAGTACGACAAGGATCCCGGCGCGGGCCGCGCGGCGGGCATGCTCGACCAGCCGCAGTGGGCGGCCGCGGTGGCGGCGGGCCGCGAGCTGGCCGCCCTGGCCAGGGACATCGGCGCGGACCCCGCCAGCCTCGCGATGGCGTTCGCGCTGCTGGATCCCTCGGTGACCACGGTCCTGTTCGGGGCGACGCGTCCGGAGCAGATCAGCGCGAACCTCGGGGCGCTCGCGCTGGCGGAGCGGCTGACGCCGGACGAGCGGGATCGCCTCGCCGCCGTCGGCGTCCCGTAGGCTGGGCGTGTGCCCCGGCTCGAAGCATGCCTCGTTGACGCCTACGACACCATCCTGACCTGCGATTTCTCTATCCTGAGGAACGAGCTGTCGGCGCAGGCAGGCATCTCACCCGATACCTGGCAGGTCGAGTACGCCCGGCTCGGGGCCAAGGTATCCGACGGCCGGATCTCGAAGACCGAGGCGTTCGCCCAGATCTTGCGGGCGTCCGGCCAGGAGCCCCGCCCCGGCCTGGTGGCGGAGCTGGTGCGCCAGGACCAGGAACTGCTGCTCGCGAACGCGCGCGTGTTCGACGACACGATCCCGTTCCTGCGCGGGCTCCGCGATCGCGGCATCAAGATCGCGGTCGTCAGTAACTGCACGGAGAACACCCGCCCGCTGCTGGTCAAGCACGGACTCGACGCGCTCGCCGACACGCTGGTGCTGTCGTGCGAGGTTCATTCGGCCAAGCCGGAGGCGGAGATATTCCGGTGCGCGCTCGACCGGCTCGGGGTGGCCGCCGATGCCGCCGTCTTCGTGGACGACCAGGCGGGTTACTGCGCGGGCAGCGTGGCCGCGGGCATCCGCGCGGTGCAGATCGTCCGGGCCGACCTCAACGGGCAGGGCCTGGACGGGCAGGGCCGGGACGGGCAGGGCCTGGACGGGCAGGGCCTGGACGGGCAGATAACGGCGCCGGGAACCACGGTGGTCCGGTCGCTGCCGGAGCTCGAGGCCCTGTTCGGCGAGTAACCGGGGCCGGCCACCAGGGTGCGGGTGGGCAGCGGAGCCGCCCCGCCTAGGCTTGAACGCATGGACACCGGCGTAGCGATCTTCCCGACCCACGATGCCATCGCGCCCGCGGACCTGGCGCGGCTCGCCGAGGAGCGCGGGCACGAGTCGCTGTTCTTCCCCGAGCACACGCACATCCCGGCCAGCCGGACGACCCCCCATCCGAGCGGCCGTACGCTGCCGCGCAAGTACGCGCACACCTTCGACCTGTTCGTGGCGGTGACCGCCGCGATGACCGCCACCACGCGGCTGCGGGTCGGCTCCGGCATCTGCCTGGTCATCGAGCGGGACCCGATCACGACGGCCAAGGAGGTGGCCAGCGTCGACTACCTGTCCGGCGGGCGGTTCGAATTCGGCGTCGGCGCCGGCTGGAACCGGGAGGAGATGGCCAACCACGGCACCGACCCGCGGCGGCGGATGGCCGTTATGCGAGAACGGGTCGAGGCCATGAAGGCGATCTGGACGTCCGACGAGGCGAGCTACGCGGGCCAGTACGTGAAGTTCGAGCGGATCTGGTCCTGGCCGAAGCCGGCCCAGCGGCCTCATCCGCCAGTGCTGGTCGGCGGGGACGGGCCGGGTGTGCTGGACCGGGTGCTCGCGTTCGGCGACGCATGGTTCCCGAATCACGCTCCGGAAGGCATCCTGGAGCGGGCCGCGGAGCTGCGCTCGCGCGCCGGCCTGCCGGTCGACCTGATGGTCATGGGCATTCCGGCCGACGCCAAGGTGCTCGACGCTTACGCGAACGCCGGGTTCAGGCGTGCGGTCCACTGGCTGCCCTCGGCCGCGCGCGGGCCGGTCGAGCGGGCGCTGGACCGGTACGAGGCGGCGATCGCGGAGTTCTACGGAGAGTAGGAAACGGGCGGCTTGACGGCGCGGGTGGCGAAGTAGCCGGGCATGTACCGGGCCGTGGCGTCGGCCTGGTGCGGCGCCTCGACCAGGTGGGTCAGGCGCAGGCCCGCCGCGAACTGGCCGCCGATCTGCCCGGTCAGCGTGTGGCTGTACTCGATCGGGCCATCACCGTAGACCCGCCGGCGTTCGGCCTCGGGCAGGTCGAGGGTGGAGAAGGGGAGGTGGTGGCGCACGACGAACTCCGCCCGCATTTCCAGTGCCTCGGTGTCGAAGATGTACAGGTCCGGGTTGGTGAACCCGGTCAGCAGCAGGCCCGCCGGACGCAGCACGCGGAAGCACTCCCGCCAGACCGGGGCCAGGTCGGGGCAGAAGGTGTTCGACACCGGGTTGAAGACGAGGTCGAAGCTGCCGTCGGCGAAGGCGCTCAGGTCCCGCATGTCGCCGAGCACGGTCCCGATGGCCAGGCCGTCCCGGGCGGCCACCTCCTCGTCGCGGGCGAGTTGCCGGGGTGAGTTGTCGAACACGGTGACGTCCGCGCCCGCGGCGGCGAGCACTGGCCCCTGCTGGCCGCCGCCGGATGCGAGGCAGAGCACCGCGACGCCGTTGAGGGTGGCGGGAAACCAGTCGCGGGGTACGGGCTCGTACCCGATGAGCACCACCGACCAGTCGCCGGTCCGCGCGCGGGCGGTGACGTCGGGGCCGACCGGGCGGGTCCACTCGTTTCCCCGGTCCACCTCGCGGTCCCAGGCGGCGCGGTTATACGCGACAGGATCAAGGTTCTCGCTCACAGCGGCGAGCCTAACGCTCCGCGGCCTCGGGCGGACGCGAGGCCAGTGAGACCGGTGGTGCGCAAGCGCGGCAGCGGTGCGTTCCGCTCGCAAATGATCGGGGTGGATTCGGGCTTCAGGGTGAGTTTTGTGCACCATAGTGCACCTAATCCACCCACAGGCCCGAATCAACCCCGGAAAATTAAAACTAATCGCACTGAAATGCAAATTAGGTTACTGGTGAGGTAAATGTGGTGGATTGGGCAGCTCATGACGGGAGGGCGACGTCGCGGCGGGCCGAGTCAGGGGCGGCGCGCGGCGTCAGGGGGCTACGCGGACGAGGGTGGCGAAGAGGCGGGTGAGTTCGGCGGCCGGGTCGGCGGTGAGGCCGGTGTGCACCGGGCCGGGCTGGACGATGGTGGACCTGGGGGCGGTGAGCCAGCGGAAGCGCTCGCCGAGCGGGCGGCCTGCCAGCGGGCCCTCGGTACAGGCCTTCTCGAACGCGGACAGGCCGGCGCGGACCTCGTCGAGGTCGGCCGCGGGGTCGACGGCTAGCAGGCGGGGTTCGTCCAGCTCGATCCGGGCGCATAGGTACCGGAAGGCCTGCGAGTAGACGATCACGCCCACGTTGATGGCCTCGCCCCTCTCGACCCGGGGCACGACCCGGACCAGCGCGTACTCGAAGACGTCGGGAGCGGTCACAGACGGATCACCTCCGGCACGATGGGGGCGCGCTGCAGGAGGTGCTCGGCGTAGGCGTCCGCGCCGCGGTCGCCGAACCACTCGGGCGGGACCAGGGTGGTCACCTCCGCCAGCAGATCCGCGGTGACCTGCGGGGCGAGCGCGGCGTGGGCGGCGCCGAGGGCGGTGGCGCGGTCGCGCAGGACGTGCTCGGCCGCGTCGAAGGGCCGCTTGGGGTCGGCGGTGGGCCAGTTGTGGTGGAAGTACAGCGCCGCGCCGTGATCGATGAGCCAGATGTTGCGGTGCCAGACCAGGAGGTTCGGGTTGCGCCAGGTGCGGTCGACGTTCTGCACGAGCGCGTCGAACCAGAGTACCTGGCTGGCGAACTCCTGCTCGGCCGTCCAGCCCAGCGGGTCGAAGCCGAACGAGCCGGGCAGGAAGTCCACGCCGAGGTTCAGGCCCTCGCTGGCCCGCAGCAGGTCCTGGATCTCGGGATCGGGCTCGCTGACGGCGATCCTGGGGTCGAGCCCGGCCAGCACCAGCTCGGGAACGCGCAGGCCGAGGCGGCGGGCGAGTTCGCCCGCGATGATCTCGGCGACCAGGGCTAGCGGGCCCTGGCCGGCGCCGCGGAACTTCATCACGTAGGTGCCGAGGTTGTCCGCCTCGACGATGGCGGGCAGCGACCCGCCCTCGCGCAGCGGGGTCACGTACCGCGTCACCGTCACAAGCGGGATTGTGGACACGCGAGGAAGACCACCGTTCGGATCGCTCTGGCCCGGTGGGAGTCCGTGAGGATAACCGCCCACGTCTGGAATCACTCGCCATATCCGTGACGTGTTCAAGCATGCGGGCCAGGCTACCGCTCACTCACCCGCAGGGTCGGCAGGCGGGTTATGAACGCCGGGGCCGCCACAGCAGAGCCGGGCATAGTAATGCTGTTACCGCCCTCGCTATTTGAACATCCAACGGCTGAATTATCTGTGGACGGTTGGACACAGCTCGGCGTGGATCCAGGCGACCTGATCACATAGCGTGACTGCTCATGTAGCTCAGGGGCGCGCGCGTACCCGCCTGATCGGTACGCCGTGGACGGTGACTGTCCGGCTGGTTGCGGACATCCCGAACTGGCTGTTCTGGATGTCACCGGATGCTGTCCACCGACAAGGTCCTTCGCCTTCCTCTCGCCGCGATGCCGTGCAGCTTGTCTTCGACGGCTGGGCATCGGCGGGGGTCATCGCGGCTGTCGGGCGCTGAACCGGGGTGGCTGCGGCTAGGGTGGTCCGTCCGGGAAGGTCAGGACGGTCTTGATGTCATCGGGCTGGCGGGTGTAGGCATCGGCCCACCGGCCGATGGGCACCTGGCGGGTGATCAGGCCGGCGAGCCAGTCCGGGTCGGCCTGGGCGAGGGCTTTGGCGGCGAGTTCGTAGTGGCTGCGGTTGGCGTTGACGGAGCCGAACAAGACGGAGTTCTGCAGGACCATGTTGCGGTTGAGGAGCCCGGGGTCGATGCTGGAGTCCGCTCCGGCCGCGGAGACGCCGGTCAGGCAGGCGATCCGCTGCCGGACGTGCTGCGGGCCTGCCTCGAGCAGCATCTGCACGAAGCCGGTGCACTCGATGACGATGTCGGCTTCGGCGGCCGCTTCGCTCAGCTCGCCGCGGTGGAAGTAGGTGGCCCCGAGCTGGCGGACCATCTCCGGCTTGCGGCCCTCGGTGACCAGGTCGAGCACGTAGGTGTCGTAGCCGCGCTGAACCGACAGCAGGGCGGCGAGCAGCCCGATGGGCCCGGCGCCGGTGATGAGGACCCGGGCGGGGGCCCAGGTGGACCTGCGGCCGATCTTTTCGATGTGGTCCCAGGCCTTGGCCACGACGGTGGCCGGTTCGAGCAGGACGCCGAGGGTGCCGAGGGCGGGGTCCACCGCGACCAGGTACTCGGGGTGGATGCGGTAGCGCTCGGAGGCGTAGCCGTGCCGGGCCTTGATGCCCCGCTCGGTGTACTGGCCGTTGGTGCACATGTCCCAGTCCCCGGCCGCGCAGGTCGGGCAGGGGACGGGGTTGGGCAGGCGCACGATGCCGACGACCAGGTCCCCGGGGGCGAATCCGGTGCCGGGGGCGGCCTCGGCGACCCGGCCCAGCGATTCGTGCCCGATGACGAGCCGTTCCTGGCCGGAGGGTGCCCACCCGTACTCGCCGTTGATGATCTCCAGGTCGGTGCCGCAGATGCCGATCGCTTGGGTCCGGACCAGGACGGGCCCGTCCTCCGGCGGCGGCTCCGGCATGTCGGTGAGCGCGACGGAGCCTGGCTGCCCCGGGATGACGGTGATAGCGCGCATGACCTCACCTTAGCGAATGAGGCTGCCCGTTCCTGGTGCGGGAGCGGGTGGCATCCGGGCTGATGGGTTTCGCGATCTGCCGGACACCATTCCGGTTCCCGCTGGGCGCGGGTGTCTGAGGGACCTGGCCCGGAGATGGGTGACGGCGTGGTGACAATGACCGGCTGGGCACGTTAGCATCCAGGCGGGTGAGCCCGGATCACACGGCACCCAGGTGAAGCGGCGCTCGTCCGGATCGCCACCGTGGTTTCTGATGGGCGGGCAGTCATGCCGGGCCGTCCCGGGCGGCACGCGCTATTTTAGGCCGGCCGGGAGTGCGGCGGCATCGGGCCGCATGGAGGTCAGGGAAGGTGTGGTATGGCGCAATCTGGGGTGACGGACTGGATCGACGTGTCGGTGACGGTCCGGCATGGCATGCCGCACTGGCCGGATAATCCGCCGATCGTGCTGGAGCGGGTCATGGACCTGCGCCGCGGTGATGACTGCAACGTCTCCCATCTGGCCATGGGCGTGCACAGCGGCACGCACATGGACGCCCCGGTGCACTTCATCCACCAGGGGGCCGGTCTGGATGAGATGCCGCTGGCGGCGACGATGGGCGAGGCCCGGGTGATCCAGATCGACGATCCGCGCGAGATCACCGCCGACGAGCTCCGGGCGCACAACGTGCAGGCGGGTGAACGGGTCCTGTTCCGCACCTCGAACTCGGCCCGGTGCTGGCAGGCCGGCAGTTTCGTCGAGGACTTCGTGTACATCACCGAGCCAGCCGCCGAGCATCTGGCGGCCACAAGGGTGCAGACGGTGGGGGTCGACTACCTGTCCGTGGGCGGCTACCACGCTGACGGGGCCAAAATCCACCGCACCCTGCTCGAAGCGGGCATCTGGATCATCGAAGGACTCGACCTTTCGCCGGTCACAGCCGGCCGGTACGAGATGATCTGCCTGCCGGTCAAGCTGCACGGCTCTGACGGGGCGCCGGCCCGGGCCATCCTGCGGCCGGTCGGCGGGCCCGCCCCGGGCCGGGCCACGCCAGCGGGGACGGCACTATGAGGCTGCCGTGGTGAGCGGCGGGCCAGCGCTGCTGCTTAGCTGCGGCTGCGGCAACCGGGGCGCCGGGTCACGCCAGGGACGGCACCAGCGTGATCTTCGGTCCGATGCCGGTCGGGAGCGGCAGGAAGGTGTCGATGGCGGCGGCGGCGTTCGGCGATTCCAGGTACGTCCCCGTCCAGTGTGCGGCCTGCTCAGATCCGGTGGGCCCGGGAGGGCAGGGCATGGCTCGCAGGACGTCGGGTCCAGCTGGGCCAGGACGTCGGAGGCGGCCAGCTTGTAGCCGTAGGTGTAGGTCGGGGTGTTGTAGGCCGTCCGGATGACGTCCTCGACGGTCGCCTGGTTGTGGATCATGGCCTGGCCGGTGCCGGTGATCTCCGAGGCGATCTCGCCGATCGCGTGGACGCCGAGCAGTACTCCGGTGCCGGCGTAGAAGACCAGTTTGAGCAGGCCCTCCTGGCCGGCAATCAGCCCGCGCGGCGTGGCGCCCAGCTCACAGCGCCCGATCTGGTACGGGATCGCCTCGGCGGTGCAGTCGTCCTCGCTTTTGCCCGCGCGGGCTATTTCGGGCAGCCCGTAGATCGCCGCGGCCGGGATCTGGTCGACGTGCGCGGAGAAGTCCAGGCCGAGCGCTCCGCACAGGGCCTGGCGTCCCTGGTCGGTGGCGACCGAGGCCAGGGACGGGCCGATCACGTCACCGGCGGCGAAGACCCACGGGCAGCTGGTCCGCCGCTCGGAGTCCACGACGATCCGGCCGCGCCCGTCGACCTGGACCCCGGCCTCCTCCAGGCCCAGGCCCGCGGTGCTGACGCTGCGGCCCGCCGCGAACAGCAACGCGTCCGGGCGCAGCTGCCCGCCATCATCCAGCTCGACGGCCAGGTCATCGCCGTCCCGGCGCACCGACGCCATCCCGGTGCCGAGGATCACCTGGTTCCCTCGTGCCAGCAAGACCTGCTCGAGCCGCCGGGAGATCTCGCTGTCCATCATCGCGGCCAGCCGCGGGGCGGCGTCTACGATGGTGACCGGCACGCCGAGCGCGGAGACGATGGTGGCGTACTCCACTCCGATCGCGCCGCCTCCCACGATTAGCAGCTCGCGGGGCTTGTGGCCGATACCGGCGATAGTCTCAGAGTCAAACACGCACCGGCCATCGAAAGGCACGCTGGCGGGCCGCAGCGGGCTCGACCCGGTCGCGATGATGACACGCCCGGCGCGCAGCCGCGTCTGCGTGCCATCGGCGGCGCGGGCCAGGACCGTATGCTCGCCGTCCAGCCGTGCCTCGCCGCGCACCAGCTGCACGCCGCGCTCGCGGATCCGCTGGCGCCAGTAGAAGTGGCGGGTTCACATCCAGCCCCTTGGTCCAGCCCAGGTAGATGTCGCTGGCGGCCTGCATCATCCGCTGTCCGTGCACCACCCGCGCCCCGTGCTGCCGGTAGCGGCTCTTGGGCAGGTAGCCCTCCAGCACCGAGGCTGTCGCCTCCTTGATCTGCAGGAACAGCGGGTCCTGGGCGTCACGTCCCTGCAACAGGACGATGAACGCCCGGGTCCCGACGCTGCCGACCCCCACCACCTTGCGAGCCGCGTCCACGATCTCGAACCGCTCCAGCAGGTGGCGCCGGTCGGGTTGCAAGGTGGCCCGGTAGGCGCGGAACTGGTCGTGGATCAGCGGCATGACCTCATCCGCGGACAGGCCGTAGGTGGCGGCCAGGTCGCGGGCCGGGACGATGACCGGCGGCTGGCTGACGATCCGGTACTGCCCGCCGGCCAGTTCGCCGAGCTTGGACAGGGCTGCAGGCTGTCCCGCGTGTGCGCCTTCGCGGCATTCTTTTCCGCCCGCTTCGCCGCTATCTCGGCCAGCTTCTGCTGCTCGCCCTTCTTCCCCTTCGTCGCCTCCCTGGCTTGTTTCTTCGTCTCGGCCACCGTGCTGCGGATCGCGCCCCTCAGCTCGTCCTCATCCAGGTGGGCGTACCAGACGTCCATTGTCGGCATCTGCGCGAACGCGGCCATGGCCTCCCGGTAGGCCGTCGCCGACGCTTGCGTCGCCGCGCGCGCGTCGGCCTTGGAGAACCCGTTGTTGCGGGCCGCGATCAGGAAACTCGCCGCCATCCGCTTCACGTCGTACTCGAACGGCCCCGGCAGCGTCTCGTCGAAGTCGTTCAGGTCGAACAGCAGCCGCCGTTCGGGCGAGGCGAACAGGCCGAAGTTCGACAGGTGGGCGTCGCCGCACAGCTGGGCATCCAGGCCGGCCACCGGGTGTCCTTCAGGTCCGCCGCCATGATCGTGGCCGCGCCCCGGTAGAAGGTGAACGGCGAGACCATCATCCGGCCATGCCGGACCGGCACCAGATCCGGCTCCCAGGTCAGGTTCTGCGCCTCCAGCAGCGCAACCGGGTCAGGGCGGCCGGCGGCCGGGCGCCAGCCCGCATGACTCGACGGAGGCGTCTGCTCGCGGGTCTGCTTGCCAGCAGCCCTGCGCTCATCGATGCTCGGATGCGAAATTGCTTGCACCGCCATCCCGCTCACCTCCCGTTCCGGCCGGGCCAGCCGACCCCGATGGCCAGGCCTTGAGCGCCGGACCTGCCCGCGCCAACCGTAAAACGGCCGCGGAGACATATTTCCTGGCTCTCCAGCTCCGCTGGCTTGTATCTTGCCGCGCCGCGGCCCGGTGCGCATCGCCCGGCCAGGATGATCCCTGCACCGCTCGCGCCCTCCGGCGCCAGGAAGGCCCCCGCCGCGAGCTGCGCCGTCCGGCTGCATGAACGGTTCCGGAGCCGCGAGCAGGCGGGGTCGAAGACCTCCCAGGGACACACTGATGATCATGGCGGCTCAGCTGACGTAGCGCGAAGGCCCTGCTTCGCGCGCTACCCCCTCCCGTAAGTCGTCGCCGCACAGGCCGCTATCCGCAGCAGATTGCCAGCGTGTACGGCTCATGCGCCGGTGCCTGTGATCAGTCGGCAGGCTCGTCCTCGGGTTGCTCGGACGGCTGCCGGACCGGGATCCGGCGGCTGAAGGGCACCGCGAGAAGGGCGATGATGGCGAGCACCGACAGTGATGCGCGCAGCCCGTCGATGCGGGCGGTTGCGTTCTCCTGGACGACCGCGTCGGCCGTTTGCGGAGGCACGCCTGCCTTATCCAGCTGGGTCTTCAGGTCCTGGTCGGACAGGAACGGGACACCCCCTGCCAGCTGGACCTGCGCCTTCGAAGCCAGATCCTTGGGGACGGCGGGGTTGTTCTGCACGCCGCTGAGGAACGACGCGGACAGCGCCGAGATGAGCACCGCGCCGGCCAGCGCGGTCCCGATCGACGCGCCGAGGTTGGTGACCGTGTTCTGCACGCCGCCGACTTCACCGCTTTGCGTGTCGGGCACCGAGGACACGGTCACGGCCCCGAGCTGGGAGGCCAGCGCGCCGACTCCGAGGCCCGCGAGCAGCATCGGCCAGGTCACGATCTCCGGCCCGGCGCCCGCATCCAGCGCAGCCAGCATGACCACGATGCCAGCGAACAAGCACAGGAACCCGATCTGGACCACCCGGCGCGGGGAAGCGTGCGGGAAGACCCGGGGAACGCCCGCAGCGGCCAGCAGCAGCGTCAGGGACAGCGGCAGCAGCCGCACGCCGGTCGCGACCGCGGACAGCCCGAGCGCCACCGAGAGGAACAACGGCACGACGAAGAACAGGCCCGCCTGCAGGAAGTACTGGAAGAAGAACGCCACGAGCCCGCCGCGCAGCGTCGGGTTCCGCAGCAGCGCCGGATCAAGCAGCACGGCGCGGCCGCGCGCGAGACGGTGGTTCTCCCACCAGAAGAAGAGCACGAGCACGACCCCGCCCGCCAGGATCAGCCAGATCACCGGCGAGAGCCCCAGCCACGCGGGCTGGCCGGGCTTAGGCAGGACGAAACCCCACGTCCCCGAGCGCAAGATGCCGTACACGACCAGGCCGAGGCCGAGCGCGGACAACACGGTCCCCCCGACATCGAGCCGGGCGCCCTGCTCGGCCGGGGTGTCGGCCATCCGGCGGGCCAGCCCCAGGACGATGAGGACGATGAGGACTTCCCCGACGAACACCCACCGCCAGGACAGGTACGTGGTGACCAAACCGCCGATCAGGGGGCCGGCCGCCACCGCGATCGCGCCTGCCGAGGCGACGAGCCCGTACGCGCGCGGGCGCTGATCGCGCGCGAAGTTGGACGCGACCAGCGCGACGATGGCCGGCAAGATCAGCGCGGCCCCGGCCCCTTCCAGGACTGACCATCCCACGATCAGCACGGTGAGGTTCCCCGCGAGCGCGGTGGTCAGCGACCCGCACCCGTAGATCACGCACCCGATGGCGAAGGCGCGCTTGCGGCCGAGGATCTGGCCGAGCTTGCCGCCGGTGATCATGAGCGAGGCCATCACCAGCGTGTAGAAGGTAATCGCGGTCTGGATCCCGGTCACCGTCGTGCCGACGTCCTTGGCCACGGTGGCGATCGACACGTTCATGACCGAGCTGTCCAGCGTCATCAGGAACTGCGCCGAAGCCAGCGTCAGCAGCACGATCCCGCTCGCCGCATGCGCGCGCCCCGTGGCGCTGCCCGCCACAGCCTCACGACTTACGTCCATGCAGCCAGCCCTCTCCAGGCGACGGACACCAGGCGCACCATCGCACGCCACGGGCGGCCGGACCTCACCCCTCGCGGATGATCACAGGTCCGCTGCGACCTAAGCATCCTTGGAAGGTGGACGAGACATCGATCACTGCTGCCGGCGTGATCGACACGTTCCTGGTGCTGCTGATCGGTATCGGGCCGAAGATCGCGCTGGTCCCGTTCGTGGAAATGACGGCTTCCCTTAGCCCGGCCGCCAAGCAGCAGGTACTGCGCAAGATGCTGACCACGGCGGCAACAGTGGCCGTGCTGTTGATGGTGCTGGGCGAGCTGTTGCGGGTACTGCTGCACTTCACGATCGGATCATTGTCGATCGCCGGTGGCGTGATCTTGCTGGTGGTGGCGGTGTGGATGGTGCTCGCGCCAGCCACCGGCAGCAGCCACCGCACCGAAGGTAAAGACCCGATGCAGCTGGCGCAGTTCCCGCTGGCCGTGCCCTACCTGCTCAACCCGGTGGGCATCGTGGGCCTGATGACCATCTCCGCTGAGGCGAAGTCGCTCAGCGTGTTCGCCGTGGAGTTCGGCATCCTGGTGCTCGTCCTGCTCATCGACGTGCTGGTGTTCCGCTGGGCGAACCGGGTCAGCGAGAAGCTCGACGAAGGCCGCATGCTGGTCACCGAGAAGGTCTTCGGGTTCTTGATCGCCGCGATCGCCGTGCAACTGGTGCTCGACGGCCTGGCCATGGTCGGGGTCATCGGGCCGGTCCCGCACTGAGCCCATGACCAGCCCGGCTGCGCCGGCTGCCGGGCTCCAACGGGGACCCTGCTCTTGGCTCAGCGGGGCAGTCGGCGAGCGAGCTAGAGGCGCTGCATCCCGTCGCGTCCGTGCTCGAAGATCTCCTGACCGTGACATGTTCGAGCACGCGGCAAGGTTACAGCGTGAGCTGCAGCCCGAAGGCGGCGAAGTGGTCGGCGGGGAACGTGGTGATCTCGGCGATCGCCCCGCGCTCGACGCGCATCACGTCCAGCTTGAACGCGCGGAATACGCTGTCGCCGGGGCGGCGCAGGTAGCTGGCCGCGGCCGGCATCCGGTTGGCGCCCACCGGGACGAGTCGCCATTCGCCCATCGCGGCCGCGTCGGCCATGAGCGGGCGGATCGCCTCGGTTCCCTGGTAGCAGTACGGCAGCGGCGGCATGGTTACCCGGATGTCCCGGGCCGCGATGGCCAGGGCCGCCTCGGCGTCGAACCGCTCGTGGGCCGCGATGAACTGCTCGACCAGCTCGCGCTCCTGCGCGCTCGGCTCCCGCGCGGACCACTCGGCGCGGGTGCCCGGCAGGTGCGACTGCATCGTCGCCCGGGCCCGCTGCAGGGCGCTGTTGGCCGCGGCGACGCTGGTGCCGAGCGCCGAGGCGGTCTCGCTGGCCGGCCAGCCGAGCACGTCGCGGGCGATCAGCGCCGCGCGCTGCCGCGGCGGCAGGACCTGCAGGGCGGCCAGGAAGGCCAGCGAGATCGTCTCGCGCGAGATGGCCACCGCCTCGGGCTGCTCGTCGCTCGGCGCGGCCTGGTCGAGCAGCAGGTCGGGGTAGGGCTGTAGCCACGGCACCTCGGCGAACGAGCTCGCCGAGGTTCGCCGGGCGCTGCGGCGGAGCATGTCCAGGCAGACGTTCGTGGCGATGCGGTACAGCCAGGCGCGGAACTGCGATCCGCCGTCGAAGCCGGTCCGGCCGCGCCAGGCCTTCAGGAACGTCTCCTGCACCGCGTCCTCGGCCTCGTCGAACGAGGCGAGCATCCGGTAGCAGTGGACGTGCAGCTCACGGCGGTGCCGCTCGGCCAGGGCGGCGAACGCGGGCTGGTCACCCGCGATCGCCGCGGTCACCGTCTGGTCCGTAACCGCCATTAGCGTCAGCCCTTGCTCCGGTCGACCTCTTGCAACAGCCAGATGTTGCCGTCCGGGTCGGCGAAGTCGGCGAACGACTGGTAGTTCTCCCGCTCCGGGTGCGGCCCGTCCACCCACTGCCCGGACTCCATGTGCCGTACCGGCCCGATCGCCACGCCGCGCTCGGCCAGCTCGGCGCGCGCCGCGACGATATCGGACACGACCAGGTGCAGGCCCTGGGCCGAGCCGGGCGCGGCCGAGGTGATCCCGGTACCGAAGCCGATCGCGCACTCCGAGCCGGGCGGGACGACCTGGACGACCCGCTGGCCGTCGCCGATCGGGGTGTCGACGATCAGGACGAAGCCCATGTTGTCGAGGTAGAACTTCTTCGCGCGGTCCACGTCGGTGACGGGGATGAGCACCAGTTCAAGTTTGTAGTCCATACGGATGTAACGCGACCCGGCGCGAGAACTCATCGGCGCCGCGGTGAACGGCTGGCTTCACGGTGTCGGTCTCACAGGCCGAACTGCTCGCGACGGCCGGCCGGGACCAGGTCAGCGTACTCACGGTGGGCGGCGATCCAGCTGTTCACGAACGGGCAGTAGGGCATCACCACCAGGTGCCGCGCGCGGACCTCGTCCAGGCTCGCCTGGACGAGGCGGTTGCCCAGGCCGTGGCCGCGGAACCGGTCGTCGGTCTGCGTGTGGGTGAACGCGATCACGCCGTCGCGCAGGTGGTACTGGGCAAAACCGGCGAGCTCGCCGTCGGCGACGATCTCGTACCTGGCCTTGTCAGGGTTGTCGGTGACCTCGACGTCCATGGCGCCTCCGGGATCAGGCTATCCGGGGGACCCGGCGGAATGTCGCCGGTAGCGGGTGAAAGCCGGGCACAGCAGCCCGATCAGCGCGGCGACGGTCAGGCAGCCGAGGCCGCCGCTGATCGCGCTGACGACGGGCGTGGTCAGCGAGGCCACCGTGCCGGACTCCACGTTGCCCAGCGGGCCGCCGCCGGTGCCGATGATGTACTCGACGCTGGAGACCCGGCCGCGGAACTCGTCCGGGGTCACGGCCTGCACCATCGCGGAGCGGAACGTCACGGTGAGCGTGTCGGCCGCCCCGGCCACGGCGAGCATGAGCAGCGCGGCCGGCAGGCTCCTGGTCATCCCGAACACGACGATGGCCGCGCCCCAGATCATCGTGCCTGCCAGCATGCCGCGGCCCTGACGGCTGACCCGCGCGGCCGGGCCCGACAGCGCGGCCGTCAGCAGCCCGCCGACGCCGACGGCCGCGTTGAGCAGCCCCAGGGTCCGCGGCGAGCCGCCGAAGTGCGCCGCGTTCAGCGCCGGGAACACCGCTACCGGCAGGCCGAGCAGCATGGCGTCCAGGTCGGTCAGGAACGCGGCGACGAGCAGCGGCCGCCGCCCGATGAACCGCAGCCCCTCGGCGGTCGCCCGCAGGCTGGGCCGGCGCCGGGGAGCCTCGTGACCCAGGGGCCGCATGGCCGGGAGCCTGGCGGTGGCGTACAGCGATGCGACGAAGCTGACCGTGTCGACCGCGTAGCAAGTCTTCAGTCCCCAGGCGGCGGCGATCAGGCCGGCCAGCGCCGGACCGAACAGCATGGTGATCCGGCCCGACAGCGTGTTCAGCGCGATGGCCGCGGTGAGCTGGTCCGGCGGCACCAGCCGCGGCACGAAGGTGCGCCGGGCCGGGGCGCTGGCGGCCTGCAGCACCGCCTGCACCATGGCCAGCAGGTACAGCGGCCACAGCAGGCCCAGCCCGGCGTAGGCCTGGGCGGCGAACATAGCCGAGACCGCCATCAGGCCCACGCTGGTGACCAGCGCGAGCTTGCGCCGGTCCACCACGTCCGCGGCCGAGCCGCCGAGCAGGCCGACGACCAGCACCGGGACGAAGGTCAGCCCGAGCAGGCCGACGGCGAGCGAGGACCGGGACAGGTCCCAGACCTGCAGCACGACGGCGAAGCTCGTCATCGAGCCGCCGAGGCTGGACAGCAGCCCGCCGGCCAGCAGCCGCCGGAACGCGGGGTGGTCGCGGGCCGGCCCGAAGTCGGGCAGCAGGCGGGCGAGCGCGGCCGCGCCGCTCACCGGGGCGTCCCCGGCGCGTCGCCGGCGATGGCGAGCAGGGCGGCGCGTCGTCCGGCGCCGGGACCGGCGGCATCCCCGCCGCCAGGGGCGTGCTCTCCGGCCAGCGTCCTGGCCGCGTCGGCGATCCGGCTACGCATGGGGCGGGAAAGCACGGCCCGTTCGGCCTCCCGGAGAACCTCGGTGAGTGCGGCGGGAAGCTCGGCCTCGAGCTCAGCCGCCGCCGCGTCGGTGGCCGCCCATTCGGCCTCTATCATCGGCAGCAGGGCGCGGGCCCGCGCGGTCAGCCGGGCGATGCGCTGCCGGGCGTCGGTGCCGCGCTCCAGGGTGAGCAGGCCGTGGCGGGTCATCTGGGCGGCCGTCTGGCTGGCCGCCGAGTGGGTCACGCCGACCGCGCCGGCCAGGTCGCGGATGGACAGCGGGCCGAGCACGACCAGCGCGCGGATCACCGGGCTGTACCGCGGCCGGTAGTCGGGGACGCCGAGGTCGGCGTAGACCCGGGCCACGTCGCCGTCGAGCAGTTCGAGGACGTGCCGCATCAGGGTCCCCAGGCCCCTGGTGCCGGCTCCGGCGGACGCCTCCACGCGGTAAATTCTAACAGCACTGTTACAGTTTGCCGGTTCGCCGAGGCCGGCCCTTGGCCATCGCGAAGTCCAGGGCCTCGCGGGCCAGCGGCGGCCAGGGCAGTACCGAGCCGGGATCCAGGCTGAACCACTCCTTCATCGGTGTGCCCTTGTTGGCTGTCTCGCAGGGCGGGGCTTCTTCCCACCGGGCTCGCGGGTCAGCGGACCTGGGTGGCGTACACGATGATGTTGCTCAGGTAGTGGCGGGTGACGGGGTCGAAGGCGCCGCCGCAGGTGATGAGGCGCAGCTCCGCGTCGGGAGTGGGGCCGTACACCCTCTCGGTCGGGAAGTCATCCTTCGGGTACTGCTGGACCTCGGTGACGCGGAACTCCGCCGTGGTCCCGTCGGCCCGCCCGACGAAGACGTCGTCTCCCTTTTTCAGCTCGGGCAGCCGGAAGAAGACCCCGGCAACGTGATCGTTGTCGACGTGGCCCACGATGATGGACGAGCCGACGGACCCCGGCCGCGGGCTTCCGGTGAACCAGCCCGCGACCGTCGCCGAGGACGGCACCTGCATCGCACCGCCGGCGGCCAGGCCCAGCGTGATCAGGTTGGTCTTCACGCCGATCAGCGGGATGGTCAGCGAGACCGGGCTGGCGACCGGGGCCGCCGCCGACTGCGGCGGGGCCACGATCGAGCCGGTAGGCGCGGGCAGCGCCGCCACCCCCGCCGCGACCGGCCGCAGGGCCGGCGTCGAATGCCGGGTCAGCAGCAGGCCCGCGGATCCGCCCACGATTACGACCAGGCCGGCCGCGAAAGCGATCGCGGCCGGCCTGCGCTGCGGCATCCTTAGACCCCGGTGTTCATCTGACGGCCCAGCCCGCGACGGCGCAGCCTGAGGCCGCCGCCCACGGCGGTCAGCGCGCCGGCCCCGATGACCGCCAGCCACGGCAGCGGCGATCCCGGACCGTGCCCCGCGGTGCCGCCGAACCCGGTGGAGACCGCGCCCACCGGCGGCTGGCCGGCGCCCGCGGCGTCCTCAAGGTTGACGATCTCGAGGCCGTTAGCCCCGTCGAGGACCACCATCGTGTGAACTGTCCCTGCGGCCATGTTGAAGCGCCCCGTCGCGGTCGAACCGGAGCCGATGGCCTGCATCGTCCACGTGTTCGCCGGGATGGCCTGGTAAGAGCTCACCGAGGCAAAGGTCGCCTTGGGCACGATGGCCTGCCCGCCGCAGGTGAACTTGACCGTCTGCTCCTTCAGCGAGGCCTGGATCACCCGGACCGAGGACTTACCCGCTGGCGTGGTCAGGTCGTCGTTCAGCACTTGCAGCCGCAGGCCCGACTTGGGTCCCATGCCCGCCACCGTGTAAGCGTGACCGGCCTTGACCGTCACGCTAGTGGACAGGACCGGCTGGCTCGACGCGGCGGCGCCGGCCGCCCGCATGGCCACGCTGTAGTCGCCGGCGGCGACGGCCTCGTAGGGCGAGACCTCCCCGTAGGCAACGTGGTGCAGCACGATCTTCGCGTCAGAATTACCGAACGAATACAGGTAAACGTCGACAGGAGGGGTGTTCGGCGATAGGTGCGCAAGCCTGATCCAGCCAGTGCCTGCGGCCGCCGAGGATGACGCCGAAGCGGCGGCGGCGGGAATGCCGAGCAGCAAGGCCGACCCCGCCATGAGCATGATGATTCGTCTGGTTATTTTCGAAAACCTCACGTTGATCCCTCCCCAAGCTATTGAATCTCTATGAGCCTCCCAGCCCCATGGGACCCGGAGCGTCGTACCGCACGGTGACCACATGCTGCCCGTTAGCGATCTGAGTTATGCTCGCCACCGCCGGCGCGTACTGGTCTTGCTGCGCCTTCAGGAACGCGACCATCGCTGGCAAGCCCGTCGCTGCGGCAGTACCAAGTTCGGCGCCGCGCAACGGTACGTCCGGGCCCGCCCCAGGTGAGGGGTCATCGAACGTTACCAGCTGAATCGGCATTAGGCCGGCAAGTGTCCCAAGCGTTACAAGAAGACGCGGATCGACCCGGCCGGCCAGCAGCGCCTCCCGGGCGCCGGGCGAGACCTGGACATGATTGTTGGCCAGCAGTTGCTCGCCCGCGGTGATGCGATTCTTCCGGTCCGTGGCGAGCTGGGCCTCGAAGGCCTTGCTGCCGTCCGGCGCGATGAAGCGGATGTCGACCCGCTCCGCGCCCGTGCCGAAGCTGGCGATCACGAGCGGGGCGTAGACGCTGGCCAGGCGGGTGCCAAACTGATTCCTGATCACCGGCGTGGCGACCACAAGCTGCGCGCCGAGCGGATCGGGAGAGGTCGGCTGCAGTGGCAGCAGCCGGGCGCCGGGGAAACCGCTCTTCTGCAGCTGGTTGCACATCTCCAGGTCGCAGGCCACGACGATGTTGGAGGCCACCTCCCTGGCGATCCACCCCGCGGCCTTCTGCCGGTCGGCCTCTGCCACCTGTATCGCGTTCGGGGCATGCGCGCCGGCCCGGGTGCTCCCGGTCTCCCGCTGGGTAAAAGCCAGGGTCACGCCCGCGCCGATGGCCATGGCCACCAGCGCGCTGACCACGAGGACGAGACCGCGGCGGGCGGCTCGGCGCCGGTAGTGGCGGTCGAACCACAAGCGGATGGTGGTGCTCGCCACCGTCGGCCACGACGGATCCGCACGGGTGACCGTGGCCGGCGTATGTCGCTGAAGCTCCTGCCCCATCTCCGCTCCCCCACAGGCCCGCTGCGGGTAGACGGGACTGGCTGTCAGGCTGTTCGATCATACGCCGTTCACCGATTTCCGCCAATATAATCATTTACTAATCTCTATCGCCAGGAACTTCGCGATCATCACCATCGATGGCCACAGCGCGCTTTTTCGCCTCATATCTATAGGACGGGCGGGCAGGAGGGCCAGGGAACGGGTGACGATTGCGTCAGGCGAAGCGGCGGGACGAGGCGTCTCGGACCGGCATCTCCTCGCGCAGCATCTCGTCCCGCAGGGCGGCCCACTGCAGCGAGTGCCTGATGCCCTCGGTGATGTCGTACTTGGCCTGCCAGCCGAGCAGGCGCCCGGCCCGCCCGGCGCGGGTGTAGGCGCCCGCGACGTCACCGGGCCGCCTGGCGGCCTCGACCGCCTCCACCGGATGCCCGGCGACCCGGTTGAACGCGGCCAGGAGTTCCCGGACGGTGGTGCCGGTGCCGCTGCCGAGGTTGATGGCCGCCACCGGCCCGGGCAGGGCGTCGAACCGGGAAAGCGCGGCGACGTGCGCCGTGGCCAGGTCCCAGACGTGGATGTAATCCCTGATGCCCGAGCCGTCCCTGGTCGGCCAGTCGGTCCCGGTGATCTGGAACGGGACGCCTTCGTCGTACGCCTGGATCATCTTGCCCAGGGCGTGCGTCGGCCGCCGCAGCTGCAGCCCGGTCCGCATCTTGGGGTCGGCGCCGATCGGGTTGAAGTACCGCAGCGACAGCACGCGGATCGGCTCGGCGGCGGCGATGTCGGCGAGCATCGCCTCGCTGACTGCCTTGGTCCGCGCGTACGGGCTCTGCGGGTCGATGGCCGAGTCCTCGTCGACGCTCAGGTCCTCGCTGGCCCGGTAGATGGCGGCCGAGGAACTGAAGATCAGCCGCGGGCAGCTGTTGCGCAGCAGGTGCGCGGTGAAGTCCAGGCTCTTGGCGACGTTCGCCCGGTAGTACCCGACGGGGTCGGCGACCGAGTCCGGGACCACGATCAGGGCCGCGCAGTGGATCACGGCGCCGATATCGGGGTGCTCGGCAAAGATGCGGTCGATCAGCTCCCCGTCGGCGATATCGCCCTGGTAGAACGCGTGGCCCGCGGCGAACTCGCGCCTGCCGGTGACCAGGCTGTCCAGGATCACCGTGCTGATCCCCGCGTCCGAGCAGGCGTAGGCGATCGTGCTGCCGATGTACCCGGCTCCCCCGGCGATCATGACCTTCATACCGGGGGAGCCTACCGGGGGGCCTCTAGACGGCGTCGAGGCCGAGGATCTCCGCCGAGCGCTCGCGCATCTCGACCTTGCGCACCTTGCCGGTCACCGTCATCGGGAACTCCTCGACGATGTGCACGTACCGCGGCATCTTGTAGTGCGCCAGCTGACCCGCGCAGAACGCGCGAAGCGCCTCGGCGGTCAGCTCGGGCGCGCCCGCGCGCAGCCGCACCCAGGCCATGAGCTCCTCGCCGAACTTGGCGTCAGGCACCCCGATGACCTGGGCGTCCAGGATGTCGGGGTGGGTGTAGAGGAACTCCTCGATCTCCCTCGGGTAGATGTTCTCGCCACCGCGGATCACCATGTCCTTGATCCGACCGGTGATGGCCAGGTAGCCCTCGGAGTCCATGACCGCGAGGTCCCCGGTGTGCATCCAGTGCGCCGCGTCGACGGCCTCCGCGGTCTTGTCCGGCTGGTTCCAGTAGCCGATCATCACCGAGTAGCCGCGGGTGCACAGCTCGCCCGGGGTGCCGCGCGGCACCGTCCGGCCGGTCTCCGGGTCGATGACCTTGACCTCGAGGTGCGGCCCGACCCGGCCCACGGTAGACACCCGGCGGTCGAGCGAGTCGTCGGCGCGGGTCTGGGTGGACACCGGCGAGGTCTCCGTCATGCCGTAGCAGATTCCCACCTCGGTCATCGACATCCGCTCGATGACCTGCTTCATCACCTCCACCGGGCACGGCGAGCCTGCCATGATGCCGGTGCGCAGGCTGGACAGGTCGTAGTCGGCGAAGCCGGGGACGGACAGCTCGGCGATGAACATGGTGGGCACGCCGTACAGCGAGGTACAGCGTTCGGCCTGCACGGCCTGCAGCGTCGCGGCCGGGTCGAAGGCCGGCGCGGGGATGACCATGCACGCGCCGTGGCTGGTCGCCGCGAGGTTGCCCATGACCATGCCGAAGCAGTGGTAGAACGGCACCGGGATGCAGATCCGGTCCGCCTCGGTGTAGTTGCACAGCTCGCCGACGAAGAAGGCGTTGTTGAGGATGTTGTGGTGCGACAGCGTCGCGCCCTTCGGGAAGCCGGTGGTACCCGAGGTGTACTGGATGTTGATGGGGTCGTCGGTATCCAGCTCGATGACGTCAAGCGCGCCGCGGTCCATGCGGCGCCCGCGCTCGAGCAGCGCCCGCCATTCCGGGCTGCCGAGCAGCACGACGGCGTCCAGCTCCGGGCAGCGCGGGCGCACTTCGGCGATCATCGCGGCGTAATCGGAGGTCTTGAGTCGCTCGGCCGCCACGAGCAGGGTGCTGCCCGACTGGTTGAGCACGAATTCGAGCTCACGGGTGCGGTACGCCGGGTTGATGTTCACCAGGACCGCGCCGATCTTCGCGGTCGCGTACTGGGTGAGCGTCCACTCGGCGCAGTTCGGCGCCCAGATGCCGACCCGGTCCCCTTTGACGATGCCCATATCCAGCAATCCGAGGGCGAGCGCGTCCACGTCGGCGGCGAGTTCCGCGTACGTCCACCGCCGTCCGGCCGGGCGATCGACTAGCGCCTCGCGATCGCCGAACGCCCGTACCGTGGCGTCGAGGTTGCCGCCTATCGTGTCGCCCAGCAGCGGCGTCACGGATTCTCCCGACGAGTAACTAAGTGCGACAGACATGCCCTGCCCACCTCCAAGGCTGGTTTTACCTGGCATTCCTTCCCAGGCCAGCATGGCATGCTTTTGCCGGTAAACCTTATCTAGAACTTGATATGGCACGATCAACTCCAGAGCGGATAATAGGCTCTATACAAGGGCGGCCCGGCCATAAGCGCCAGGACCGTTGGAGGGTGGAACATGCAACTCCGGCTGCTAAATGTGGCAGTGGACGGCGGGGACCTGCGTGTGCTCCTGTGGGGGACGGGCAAGCGCGTGGCGGTCGCCGTACATGGAATAACGGCTTCGGGTATGTCGTGGCAGGCGGTCGCGCGACATATGCCATCCGACTGGACGCTCGCAGCGCCTGACCTGCGCGGTCGCGGTCACAGCCGCGACCTGCCCGGCCCGTTCGGGCTGGACAGGCACGCCAGGGACGTGGTGGCGGTGCTGCGCCATTTCGGCGGGCGACCGGTGCTCGCGGGGCATTCGATGGGCGCCTACGTCGCGCTGCTGGCGCGCGACGCGCACCCGGAACTGGTGCGCAGGCTGGTACTGGTTGACGGAGGGCTGCCGCTTCCTGTGCCTGACGGCACCGACCTGGACGCGGTGCTCGACGCCACCCTGGGCCCGGCCATCGCGCGGCTGGGACGGACCTTCCCCAGCACCGAGGCGTACCTGGACTTCTGGCGCGAGCACCCGGCCCTCGCCGCGCACTGGACCCCCGACGTCGGGGCGTACGTCCGCTACGACCTGACCGGCGAGCCCGGCCGGCTGCGGTCGCGGGCGGTCGAGGACGCGGTCCGGGCCGACGGCCGCGACGTGCTGGCGGAAAAGACGTTCGCGGACGCGCTGCAGCGGCTGACGAGGCCGACGCCGCTGCTGACTGCGCCGGCCGGGATGTTCGGCACGCCGCCGCCGCTGATCCCGCACGACGTCGTGGAGGCGTGGCAGGAACGCGTCCCGGCGCTGCGGCCGCAGGTCGTCCCGGGGATGAACCACTACACGATCATGTTCGACAAGGAGGGCGCGGCGGCCGTGTCCCAGGCCATCAGGGCGGCGGCCCTGTAGGCAGGCACCGTGGGTACCGGGCGCTTCCGGGCATGAGGCACCATGGAAGCGTGACGCAGCTGACCGAGGCGCGAACCGCCGGATCGTTCGGGACCCTGGTCAACGTGGTCACGGCCGGACGCGTCCTCATCCTGAGCGGCGCCGGGCTGTCCACCGAGTCGGGTATCCCGGACTACCGGGGCCCGACCGGCCTGGCCCGGCGCGCGCAGCCGATGACCTACCAGGTCTTCACCGGCAGCGCCGCGGCGCGGCGCAGGTACTGGGCACGTAGCTATCTCGGCTGGCGGCACATCGCCCGGTCGGAGCCCAACGACGGTCACCGCGCCGTGGCCGAGCTGTGCCGCCGCGGGCTGCTGACCGGGATCATCACGCAGAATGTGGACGGCCTGCACCAGGCGGCGGGCCCAGTGGCGGGCCCAGTGGCGGGCCGAGCCGGCGTGACCGAGCTGCACGGCAGCCTGCACCGGGTCGTCTGCCTGTCGTGCGGGCGGCGGAGCGCGCGCACCGAGCTGGAGCGACGGCTCGAAGCGGTCAACCCGGGCTGGGACGCGCGGCTGGCCAACCCGGTCAGTGTTTCTCCCCAGCCGGACGGGGACGCGGTCCTGGACGACGAGGCCACCGAGTCCTTCCGGGTCGTGGACTGTTCTGCCTGCCAGGGCGTGCTCAAACCCGACGTGGTCTTCTTCGGCGAGAACGTGCCCAGGCCGCGGGCCGAAGCCTGCTACGCGATGGTCGAGCGATCCAGGGCGCTGGTTGTCCTGGGGTCCTCACTCACCGTGATGTCCGGGTTCCGGTACGTCAGGCACGCGGCGGGGCTGCAGCGCCCGGTCGTGATCGTCAACCAGGGTGCGACCCGCGGCGACGCGTACGCTACCGCGACCCTGGACGCTCCGCTGGGGCGGACCCTGACCGGGCTGGTGGCCGCGATCGGCTCGCCGCGATGACCGACTTCGACGTCGTGACCGGGGCGTTCAGCTACTCCGGCGCCGCCATCGCGAAGGAGCTTCAGGCGGCGGGCCGCCGGGTGCGCACGCTCACCGGCCATCCCGGCCGGGCCGCGGAGACCGCCGCGGCGAGCGAGATCGAGGTCAGGCCGCTGGGCTTCACCGATCCCGCGGCCCTGGCCGAGTCGATGCGCGGCGCCGGGACGCTGTACAACACCTACTGGGTGCGGTTCGCCCACGGCAGCGTCGACCATCCGGTGGCGGTGGCCCGCTCGCGCGTGCTGTTCCAGGCCGCCGCCGAGGCGGGGATACGCCGGATCGTGCACGTGTCGATCACCAACCCGAGCGCCGACTCGCCCTACCCCTACTTCCGCGGCAAGGCGGCGGTGGAGCAGGCGCTCGGCGACCTCGGCGTCTCACACACCGTGCTGCGCCCGGCCGTGCTATTCGGCGGAAGCGGCGTGCTGATCAACAACATCGCCTGGCTGCTGCGCCACCTGCCGGTGTTCGGCGTCGGCGGCACCGGCGAGTACCGCCTCCGCCCGATTCACGTCGACGACCTGGCCAGGCTGGCCGTGCGGGCCGGGAGGTCGGAAGCCACCGAGGTCATCGACGCGGTGGGTCCCGAACGGCTCACCTTTCTCGCCCTGGTGCAGACGATCAGGGCCGCCGTGGGCAGCCGCAGCCCGGTGGTCCGGGTGCCCGGGGCGCTTATCCCGGCGGCGGGCCGGCTGCTCGGCCTGGCGCTACGCGACACCCTGCTCACCGCCGAGGAATACCAGGCGATGGCGGACGGCCTGGCCGACACCGACGGCCCGGCGACCGGCGAGACCTCCCTGAGCCAGTGGATCGCGGACCATAAGGACACCCTGGGCCGCGTCTACGCCAACGAGCTCACCCGTCACTTCCGCTGAGGCTGGCGGTCAGCCGAGGGCGCGGGGGTGGGAGGAAGCGTAAACCTCGCGAAGCCTGTCCACAGTGATCAGAGTGTAGACCTGGGTCGTGGTGACGGAGGCGTGGCCGAGCAGTTCCTGGACCACCCGGATGTCGGCGCCGCCATCGAGCATATGGGTGGCGAACGAGTGGCGCAGCGTGTGCGGTGACACGTCGGCCTCCGTAGCCAGCCCGGCCCGGTCAGCCGCGGCGTGCAGCACCCCCCAGGCGCCCTGCCTGGTGAGGCGGCCGCCGCGGGCGTTGAGGAACACCGCAGGGCTGGCTCCCCGGTCCGGGGCGCGGCGGGAGGCCACCTTCTGCGCGAGCCCGGGCCTGGCCCGGACCAGGTACGCCTCGAGCGCCCGGACGGCGTAGCGGCCCACCGGGACCACCCGGTGCTTGCCGCCCTTGCCGATCAGGCGCACGACCGGATCGCTGCCCAGCTGCAGCTCGTCGATGTCGAGGCCGGTCGCCTCGGAGATGCGCGCCCCGGTGCCGTAGAGGAACTCGAGCAGCGCGCGGTCCCGCAGCAGCCGGGGCTCCGCGGACAGGTCATCGGGGCCAGGGCCGGCCGCGTCGAGCAGGCGCTCAACGTCCTCGATCGGGATCGCCTTGGGCAGCCGCCGAGGCGGCGAGGGCGGCGGGACCTCGCGGGCCGGGTCGGTGCCCGCCAGGCCCTGGGCCACCGCGAACGCGTGCATGCCGCGGACCGCGATCACGGCCCGCGCGGCCGAGCTGACCGCCAGCGGCGCGTGCTCGGCGTCACCCTCGCGCAGTGAGGCGAGGAAGTCGGCCACGTCCGCCGGGGTTATGTCGTCCAGCGTGGTCTTGCCCCGGCCGGCCAGGACCGAGGCGTACCGGCGCAGATCACGCCGGTAGGACTCCACCGTGCTGGCCGCCAGCCCGCGCTCTACGACGAGGTACTGCAGGTAGCCGCGGAGCGCGTCAGCTAGCGGCTGGCTCAGTTGAGGACCTCGCCGGCCGGGGTAAAAGGCAACCCGTGGGCCTCGGCGACAGGCTCGCTGGTCAGCTGCCCGGCGTGCGTGGACAGGCCCAGGGCCAGCGGCGCGTCGGCGCGGAGCGCGTCGCGCCAGCCGCGGTTGGCCATCTCGACCGCGTACGGCAGCGTGACGTTGGTCAGCGCGTAGGTGGACGTGTGCGGCACGGCGCCGGGCATGTTCGCCACGCAGTAGAACAGCGTGTCGTGCACCCGGTAGGTGGGGTCGGCGTGCGTGGTGGGCCGCGAGCCCTCGAAGCAGCCGCCCTGGTCGATCGCGATGTCGACGAGGACCGCGCCCGGCTTCATCCGGGACACGAGCTCGTCGGTGATCAGCTTGGGCGCCTTGGCCCCCGGCACCAGCACCGCGCCGATGACCAGGTCGGCGTCGATGACGGCGCGCTCGATCTCGTAGGCGTTGGACGCCACGGTCTGGCAGTGCCCCTGGTAGATGGCATCGGCCTGGCGGAGCCGGGCGACGTTCCGGTCGACCAGCAGCACCTCGGCCTGCATGCCGAGTGCGATCGCGGCCGCGTTCATGCCGGACACGCCCGCGCCGAGCACGACCACCTTGGCCGCGTACACGCCGGACACCCCGCCCATCAGCACCCCCCGCCCGCCGCCGTCGCGCTGCAGGTGATGCGCGCCGACCTGCGGCGCCATCCGGCCGGCCACCTCGGACATCGGGGCGAGCAGCGGCAGCGACCCGTCGGGCAGCTGGACGGTCTCGTACGCGATCGAGGTGATACCCGAGCTGAGCAGCGCGTCGGTGCAGGCCTTGGACGCGGCCAGGTGCAGGTAGGTGAACAGGACCTGGCCGGAGCGCATCCGGTGGTACTCCTGTTCGATCGGCTCCTTGACCTTGAGGATCATGTCCCCTTCGCCCCACACGTCGTCAGCGGTCGGCAGGATCTTGGCCCCGGCCGTCACGAAATCCTCGTCCGGAATGGATGACCCATCCCCCGCCCCGGCCTCGATGAGCACCTGGTGACCGCCACGGACGAGCTCGTGGACGCCGGCCGGCGTGATCGCCACCCGGTACTCGTGGTTCTTGATTTCCCCGGGAATTCCTACCTTCATGGCGGTCCTTCCAGACTGTGGAGCCTCATTGCTCTTCGGGGGCATCAGCGGGGCGAAGCCGCTCATACCCCTCTGACCGGGCAGCATACCCCGCGAGGATGGCCAGGGCCGCGACCCCGTTGTGCAGTTCGCCGGCGAAGACCTTGCGCACCGCCTCGTCCAGCGGCAGCCAGGCCGGCACCAGCTGGGTCTCCTCCCCCTCCGGCACGAAGTCGCGCTCGGCCTCCGGGACGAACTCCAGGTCGCGGGCGAGGAAGACACGCAGTCGCTCGGTGCTGAAGCCAGGCGAGGTGTAGTAGTCGGCGAGCACACGCCAGTCCCGCGCCCGGTAACCCGCCTCCTCGAGCAGTTCCCGCCGCGCGGTGGCCCACGGCGGTTCCCCGGCGACGTCGCGCAGGCCAGCCGGGATCTCCCACAGCAGCCGCCCCACCGGATGGCGGTACTGCCTGATCACGAGCACCTGCTGGGCGTCATCGAGGGCGAGCACCGCGACTGCGCCAGGGTGAATCACCACGTCCCGTTCGGCCAGTTCGTCGTCGGGCATCCGGACCTTGTCGGTCCGCAGGGTGACCAGCCGGCCGCGGACAAGCTCGGCCGAGGAGACGACGGGCCAGTTCGCAGCCTCGTCCCTCAGGTTCATGCGCTAGCGACGGCGCGCGCGCCGGCGCTGGCCGCCTTGGACCGGGCCAGGGCGGCCGCGATCAGGCCGCCGAACAGCGGGTGCGGCCGGGTAGGCCGGGACAGGAACTCCGGGTGCGCCTGGGTGCCGACGAAGAAGGGGTGCCCTGCGAGCTCGGCGAACTCCACCAGGTGCCGGTCCGGCGAGAGCCCGGAGAAGACCAGGCCCGCCTGCTCGAGCACGCTCCGGTACGAGTTGTTGACCTCGTACCTGTGCCGGTGCCGCTCCTGCACCATGTCCGTGCCGTAGAGCTCCTGGACCTGGGTCCCTGGCTGCAGCGCGGCCGGGTACAGGCCCAGCCGCATGGTGCCGCCCATGTCCCGCTCCCCCGCCACCACGTCTTCCTGATCGGCCATGGTGGCGATCACCGGGTGCGGGGTGTCCGGGTTGAACTCCGCGCTGTCCGCCTCGGCCAGCCCGGCCAGATCGCGGGCCACCTCGATGACCATGCACTGCAGGCCCAGGCACAGGCCGAGGATCGGGATGCCGTGCTCGCGCGCGTACCTGATCGCGCCGATCTTCCCCTCGATGCCGCGGACCCCGAACCCGCCTGGGATCAGCACCCCGTCCACGCCTTCGAGTTCGGCGGCCGCGCCCTCGGGATCCTCGCAGGCGTCGCTGATCACCCAGCGGATGTTCACTTGCGCGTCGTTGGCGAAGCCGCCCGCCTTCAGCGCCTCGGCCGGGGACAGGTACGCGTCGGGCAGGTCGACGTACTTGCCGACCAGGGCGATCGTGATGCTATGGGCCGGCCGGTGCACCCGGCGCAGCAGGTCGTCCCACTCGCTCCAGTCCACGTCGCGGAACGGCAGGCCGAGCCTGCGCACCACGTAGGCGTCCAGGCCCTCGGCGTGCAGCACCTTGGGGATGTCGTAGATCGACGGCGCGTCCGGGGCGGAGACCACGGCCTCCTCGTCCACGTCGCACATCAGGCTGATCTTGCGCTTAAGGTTCGCGTTGATCGGACGGTCCGAACGGGCCACGATCGCGTCCGGCTGGATGCCGATGCTGCGCAGCGCGGCTACCGAGTGCTGGGTCGGCTTGGTCTTCAGCTCCCCCGAGGGGCCGATGTAGGGCAGCAGGCTGACGTGCAGGAAGAAGCAGCGGTCCCGGCCGATCTCGTGCCTGATCTGACGGATCGCCTCGAGGAACGGCTGGGACTCGATGTCCCCGACGGTCCCGCCCACCTCGGTGATCACCACGTCGACGTCGTCGCCGCCCATCTGCAGGATGCGGGCCTTGATCTCGTTGGTGATATGCGGGATGACCTGCACGGTATCGCCCAGGTAGGCGCCACGGCGCTCGTTCGCGATCACCGTCGAGTAGATCTGCCCGGTGGTCACGTTCGCCTCGCCCGACAGGTTGGTGTCGAGGAAGCGCTCGTAGTGCCCGACGTCGAGGTCGGTCTCCGTGCCGTCGTCGGTCACGAACACCTCGCCGTGCTGGAAGGGGTTCATGGTGCCAGGGTCGACGTTGAGGTAGGGGTCGAGCTTCTGCATCACGACCCGCAGCCCGCGCAGTTTCAGCAGGCGGCCGAGGCTGGATGCGGTCAGTCCCTTGCCCAGGCTGGAGGCGACGCCTCCGGTGACGAAGAGATGTCTGGTCTCTGCTAGCCGAGAAGATGACGCTAGCCGAGAAGATGACGCTAGCCGAGAATGGGCCGGCCGTGGATGGAGTGATGATGCGGCCACTATGAGGCTCCCGTGGTGTCCGGTACGGTGGTGCCCAATAGGGCATTAAAAAACTGCAGGTCCACGGGCCACCAGGATAACAGGCCGGCGGCGGCCGGCCCGGCATTTGCCTGCCGACGGGCTACCGCGTCGGCCATCGCGACATCTTCTGTCTGGTGCGCCTCGCCGAATCTGGCCAGCATGACAGCCGAAGCGACGGCGATGAAGAAGCCGCCCCAGGCGACCACGGACAGGCCCGGGCGTGTCTGGTCGCCGAGGAAGATGACGCCGATGACGGCCGGCGGGATGGTTTCGGCCAGCACCACGGCGGCTGTGGCGACGGTCACGCTGCCGCCTTCCAGTGCGGTGGCGTAGAACATGAACGAGATGATGCCGGCCGCGGCGACGGCGTAGGCGGCGGGATCACGGGCCAGTTCCAGCGGCGAGAACCCGGTCAGCACGCGGGCCGCGATGCTGAGCACCCCGTAGCCGAAACCGGCGGTGAGGCCGAGCGCGGTGGTCCGGTAGGGCTCGTTGAGCCTGGCCGCGGCCAGGCCGAGCACGGCCAGGCCCGCGATGGCCACGATGAGCGCGAGCTTGAACACCGCGCCGACATGCGCGGCGCCCTCCGCGCCCGCCGAGGCGCCGAGCAGGCCGACCCCTGCCACCACGCCGATGACCGCCGCCCATTCCCGCCAGGACAGGGTCACGCCGATCACCCGCGAGGCGACCACCGCGGTCACCGCGAGGTTCGACGCCACGAAGGCCTGGACGGCGAACAGCGGCAGCCGCTGCAGGGCGATGAGCTGAGCCACGAAGCCGAGCATGTCCAGGCCCATGCTGACGACGAACCGCCACTGACCCAGCAGCCGGACGACCAGGCCCGGGTCGACGCCCCCAGTAGCGTCCTCGGCCGGCTTGGTGCTGGCTGCGCGCACCGCGATCGCCTGCATCACCGCGGCAATCCCGTACAGCAGCGCCGCCACGATAGCCGCGACCAGACTGACTAGCACTTCACACCTCCCCCGGTATTTCTGCTAGTCGGCTGTCTTTTGAGCAAACCGTCAGCAGACCTTCAGAATTCCGCCTCACCGCAGCGAAACGGCCGGCCGCACCTCCCATCCGGTCCATAGCGGACGGTAGCCCATCCGGTTCCAGAACGGCGCGGACATCGGGTTCAGCTGCGCGTAGTGCAGCAGCACGATGTCCACGCCGCCGGCGTCGAGCACCGCGTGCAGGTGCCTGACCAGCGCCGCTCCGACTCCGGCGCCGCGCTCGCCGGGCCGGACGAACATAGTCTGCAGGTACACGGTCACGCCTGCCCGGGTCATGCCGGTGATCCAGCGGGACTGCTCAGGCGGCTGGACGTGGACCAGGCCGACGGCCTCGCCATCTCGTTCGGCCAGCCACGCCCAGGCCGGCCGGGCGGACAGCGCCGCCTGGGTCTCGGCGCGGACCAGTGCCTCGGTAGCCGGGCGGAGGATGGCCGCGCCGAAGAGCGCGTCGTAGCGGATCACGCCCATCTCGAACTCGGTCACGGTGTCGAGGTCCGCGGGCCCGGCCTCGCGGATGACCAGGCTCCCGTCCCCCGTCGTGACGGGCCCGGCGGGTTCGGCCTGCCCGGGCTCGGCCTGCCCGGGCTCGCGCCGGGCAGGCCGCGCGGCGATGACGGTGATCGGCTGCAGCCCGTGCCGTAGCAGCGTGTTCACCCCGCTGACGTCGCGGGCCGGCCAGGTGATCATCGCCGCGGTGTCCTCGGCGCCGGTCCCGGGCAGGCCGGCCAGGTGATCGCGCCATTGCCCCAGCAGGTCATCGAGGGTGGCGGCTGTATCGGCATCGCGCAGTCGCGCGACCAGCGAGAACCGGTGCGCCGTGCCCCAGACCTGGTTCAGCGTGCCGTCCGGGACGCGGTCGTGACGACAGGATGCGAGGCCGGCCGGGCGGCCGTTGGCCCCGGTGGCCACGAACGGCGCAGCACAACCCTCGGGAAGCTCGGCTCGCGGAGGCAGCAACCGGTCGAGGCCCTGCCAGCGGCGGCCAACCGCCCGGTTGATCTCGTCGACCGCGTCCCGGACCACCCAGGGCATCGTCGTGCCTCCGTCATTTCACGGCCCCCGCCGCGCGGAGCGACCCCGCTCCCCCGCTTCGCCACGCACTATACCCTGCCGGGAAATGATCATTAAAGCGGTTAATGGGCGCATCAGACGCCGGCCGCGTGCATGCCGCGGAGCTCGGATTTGAGCTCGCGGATCTCGTCGCGGAGCCGGGCCGCCACCTCGAAGTGCAGCTCGGCGGCGGCGGTGTGCATCTGCTCGGTGAGCTCGCTGATCAGGCCGACGAGCTCGGCACGGGCGGCACTGGCCTCCTGGGTCGGCTCGCCAGTCGCGGTGCGCCCGCCCGCCTGCGCGGCGACCGCGCGGGCGCGCGAGGACAGCCCGGGCACCGGCGCCTTGCCGCGGGACTGCTGCCGCCCGCCACCGCCGATCAGCTGCTCGGTGTCGGCGTCCTCGCGGACGATCTGGTCAAGGATGTCGGCGATCCGCTTGCGCAGCGGCTGCGGGTTGATGCCGTTGGCCTCGTTGTAGGCGACCTGCTTGTCCCGCCGCCGGCTGGTCTCGTCGATCGCCCGCTGCATCGACGGCGTGACCTTGTTGGCGTACATGTGCACCTCGCCGGACACGTTCCTGGCCGCGCGGCCGATGGTCTGGATCAGCGACGTGCCCGAGCGCAAGAAGCCTTCCTTGTCCGCGTCCAGGATGGCCACGAGCGACACCTCGGGCAGGTCGAGGCCCTCGCGGAGCAGGTTGATCCCGACCAGCACGTCGTACTCGCCGACCCGCAGCTCACGCAGTAGCTCGACCCGGCGCAGGGTGTCAACTTCGCTGTGCAGGTACCTGGCCCGGACCCCGTTCTCCAGCAGGTAGTCGGTCAGGTCCTCGGCCATCCGCTTGGTCAGCGTGGTGACGAGCACCCGCTCGTCGCGCTCGGCCCGCTGCCTGATCTCGTGCAGCAGGTCGTCGATCTGGCCCTTGGTCGGCTTGATGATCACCTGGGGGTCGACCAGGCCGGTAGGCCGGATCACCTGCTCGACGACGTCGCCGCCGACGCGCTGTAGCTCGTACGGGCCCGGGGTGGCCGACAGGTAGATGGTCTGGCCGATCCGGTCGAGGAACTCTTCCCAGGTCAGCGGCCTGTTGTCGATCGCGCTCGGAAGCCGGAAGCCGTGCTCCACCAGGACCCGCTTGCGGGACACGTCACCCTCGTACATGGCGCCGATCTGCGGCACGGTCACGTGCGACTCGTCGATGACCAGCAGGAAGTCCTCGGGGAAGTAGTCGAGCAGGGTGTTCGGCGGGGTACCGGCCTCGCGGCCGTCGATGTGCCGCGAGTAGTTCTCGATCCCGGAGCAGCTGCCGACCTGCCGGAGCATCTCGACGTCGTAGGTGGTGCGCATGCGCAGCCGCTGCGCCTCGAGCAGCTTGCCGGCCTGATCGAGCTCACCGAGGCGCTCGGCGAGCTCGGCCTCGATGCCGTTGATGGCGCGCTCCATCCGCTCCGGACCGGCCACGTAGTGCGTGGCCGGGAAGACGTAGAGCTCGGTGTCCTCGCTGATCACTTCCCCAGTCAGCGGGTGCAGCGTCATCAGCCGCTCGATCTCGTCGCCGAACATCTCGATCCGGACGGCGAGTTCCTCGTACATCGGGATGATCTCTATGGTGTCACCGCGGACCCGGAACGTGCCGCGGGTGAAGGCCAGGTCGTTCCGGTTGTACTGCATGCCGACCAGCTTGCGGAGCAGCTTGTCCCGCTCGATGACCTCGCCCAGCTTGACCTTGAGCATCCGGTCCACGTACTCCTGCGGCGTGCCCAGGCCGTAGATGCAGGACACGGAGGAAACCACGATGGTGTCCCGCCTGGTGAGCAGCGAGTTGGTGGCGGAGTGCCTGAGCCGTTCCACCTCGGAGTTGATGGAGGAGTCCTTCTCGATGTAGGTGTCGGTCTGCGGGACGTACGCCTCGGGCTGGTAGTAGTCGTAGTAGGAGACGAAGTACTCGATCGCGTTGTTGGGCAGCATCTCGCGCAGCTCGTTGGCGAACTGGGCGGCAAGCGTCTTATTCGGCAGCATGACGAGCACCGGCCGCTGCAGTCGCTCCGCGATCCAGGCGACCGAGGCCGTCTTGCCGGTGCCGGTGGCGCCGAGCAGGACCGTGTGCGCGTCCCCGGCCTGGATCCGCCTCTCGATGTCGGCGATGGCCGTCGGCTGATCGCCGGCCGGGACCATGTCGGTGATGACCTGGAACGGCGCGACCTTGCGCTGCAAATCGGTAACCGGGCGCACGGGCCTGACCTCCTAAACCTCCGAGGGTTTAACTCTAGGCCGGGGGTCGGACATTCCTCAGCCGGCGGCGCGGCGCTCCAGATCGGACCAGACCTCGGCGACCCGGCGGTCCAGGTCGGCCAGGGAGCCGGAGTTGTCGATCACGATGTCGGCGACGGCCAGCCGCTGCTCGCGGCTGGCCTGGGCCGCCATCCGGGCCCTGGCCTGCTCCGCGGCCATGCCGCGCAGGCTGACTAGCCGGTCGACCTGCAGCTCCGGGGGTACATCCACCACGATCACCGCGTCGAAGCCCGCCTTGCCGCGGCTCTCGGCCAGCAGGGGCACGTCGTGCACGATCACCGGTCCCGGCGGCGCCGCGGCCCCCGCCGCGGCCCGTTCGGCTGCCTCCATCCACTCCCGGACCCGCGGGTGGACGATCGCGTTGAGCTTGGCGCGCAGGCCCGGATCGCCGAACACGATCTCGCCGAGCCGTTCCCGGTTCAGTGTGCCGTCCGGGCGGAGCACCCCCTCGCCGAAGGCCTCGGCGACCTGGGCCAGCCCGGGCGAGCCGGGCGCGACCACCTCCCTGGCGGCCACGTCCGCGTCGATGAGCACCGCGCCGTGCTCCGCCAGCCGCCGGGCCACCTCGCTCTTGCCCGACCCGATGCCTCCGGTGAGACCGACCCGCAACAACTTTAGTCACTCCTGTCGCGCAGTTCGCTTGTCAGTGCGAAGATGCGCGAGATATCGGGGAGGATTCGGGCTCCGGGGTGGATTTGGGGGCCTATGGTGCACCAAATCCACCCCGAAGCCCCTTTCCACCCAGATCTCTTCGCGGCAGCACGCACCGTGTTGCGCGGAGGTATCATCGCGCGCATACGCACCATTGGCACGATACTCACCGTGTCGGTGGGATACGCGGCGGGACCGGTGCGCCGCGGATGGGACGCAGCGCGCAGGTAGGAGGCGCGGCGCGCAGGTAGGAGCCGCAGCGGTGGCAGGCACAAGAATGCCGCGTCCACCCGCTGGGGTGAACGCGGCATCCATGCCACGCTGTGGAACTCAGGTCAGCTCTGGCCGCCGGACAGCTTCTCGCGCAGGGCCGCCAGGGCCTCGTCGGAAGCCAGCGTGCCGGTGGCACCGGCACCCGGGGTCGAGGTCGAAGTGACCGCGCCGGGCGTGCCGCCCTGGCGGGGGCCGCCCGAGCGAGCACTGCGGGCGGCACGCGGGGCGCCGTTGGCCGCGGCAGAGTCGCCGGCGGCCTCGCCGCCCCCGGCTGCCTCCTCCTCGTCGGCCTTGGCCCGGGACTCCTCCACCTGCTTGCGGTGCGCCTCGAACCTGGCCCGCGCCTCGGCGTACTGGTGCTCCCACTCCTCGCGCTGCTTCTCGTAGCCGGGCAGCCACTCCCCGGTCTCCGGGTCGAAGCCCTCCGGGTACTCGTAGTTGCCCTGCTCGTCGTAGGAGGCCGGCATGCCGTACAGGGTCGGGTCGAAGTCGTCGCCGACGGCCTCGCCGATGGTCCCCTCGTTGGCCTGCTTGAGCGACAGGCTGATCCGGCGCCGGTCCAGGTCGATGTCGATGATCTTGACGAAGATCTCGTCGCCCACCTGGACGACCTGCTCCGGGATCTCCACATGCCGGTCGGCCAGCTCGGAGATGTGCACCAGGCCCTCGATGCCCTCCTCGACCCGGACGAACGCACCGAACGGGACGAGCTTGGTGACCCGGCCGGGCACGACCTGCCCGATCTGGTGGGTCCTGGCGAACTGCTGCCACGGGTCTTCCTGGGTGGACTTCAGCGACAGCGAGACGCGCTCGCGGTCCATGTCCACGTCCAGCACCTCGACCGTGACCTCCTGGCCGACCTCGACAACCTCGCCCGGGTGGTCGATGTGCTTCCAGGACAGCTCGGACACGTGCACCAGGCCGTCCACGCCGCCCAGGTCGACGAACGCGCCGAAGTTGACGATCGAGGACACGACGCCCTTGCGGATCTGCCCCTTGGACAGGGTGTTGAGGAAGGTGTGGCGGACCTCGGACTGGGTCTGCTCGAGCCAGGCGCGCCGGGACAGCACCACGTTGTTGCGGTTCTTGTCCAGCTCGATGATCTTGGCTTCGATCTCCTTGCCCACGTACGGCTGCAGGTCGCGGACCCGGCGCATCTCCACCAGCGAGGCCGGCAGGAAGCCGCGCAGCCCGATGTCGAGGATCAGGCCGCCCTTGACGACCTCGATCACCGTGCCGGTGACCACGCCGTCTTCTTCCTTGATCTTCTCGATCGTGCCCCAGGCGCGCTCGTACTGAGCCCGCTTCTTGGACAGGATCAGGCGGCCCTCTTTGTCCTCCTTCTGCAGGACAAGGGCCTCGATGTGCTCGCCGGTCTTGACTACGTCGTGCGGGTCGACATCGTGCTTGATCGACAGTTCGCGTGACGGGATCACGCCCTCTGTCTTGTAGCCGATATCGAGCAAGACCTCGTCTCGGTCGACCTTGACGACTGTTCCTTCAACGATGTCACCGTCGTTGAAATACTTGATAGTTTCGTCGATCGCGGCGAGGAATGCCTCCTCGGACCCGATGTCGTTGACCGCCACCTTGGGGGTCGAGTTGGCTTGCGTGCTGCTCGTCATGTGTGGGTAGGCTCCGGATGCGGACAGGGAAAGTTGTGGACACGCCGGTAACCGTGCAAGTGACCAGGATCTACAGGACCGCCTGCCCGATCACGTGATGTGAAGTCACGTAATCACGGCGGAACGCACGAGGACACGGCGCAGCGTTCAGCTTATGAGAGTAATCCCGGGGGGTCAATTGAGCCCGGTACCAATACCGTATCGGCCGGGACCGAACGGGCCGGGGTTCAGCCCCCTAATGCGCCGCTTCCGCCCAGCTTCGGCCGGTGCCGACCGACACGTCGAGCGGCACCCGCAGCGAGGCGGCGCCCGCCATCGCGGCGCACACCAGGTCGCGGACGGCGTCGAACTCGCCCGGCGCCACCTCGATGATGAGCTCGTCGTGGACCTGCAGCAGCATCCGGGAGCGCAGCCCGGCCGCGGCCAGCGAGCCGTCCACGGCCAGCATTGCCACCTTGATCACGTCCGCGGCCGAACCCTGGATCGGGGCGTTGAGCGCCATCCGTTCGGCCATCTCGCGGCGCTGCCGGTTGTCCGAGGTCAGGTCGGGCAGGTACCGGCGGCGGCCCATCATGGTGGCGGTATAGCCGTCCATCCGGGCCCGGGAGACCACCTCGTGCAGGTAGTCCCGGACGCCGCCGAACTCCTTGAAATACTCCTCCATCAGCCCGCGCGCCTCGTCCGGCGTGATGCGCAGCTGGTTGGCGAGCCCGAACGCGGACAGGCCGTAGGCCAGCCCGTAGTTCATCGCCTTGATCTTGGCCCGCAGCTCGGGACCCACTTCCCCGGGCGGCAGGCCGAACACCTTGGAGGCGGTGGCGGCGTGGAAGTCGTGCCCGGACTCGAACGCCGCGATCAGCGCCTCGTCCTCGGACAGGTGAGCCATGATGCGCAGCTCGATCTGGCTGTAGTCCGCCGACAGCAGGCACTCGTAGCCCTCGCCGACCACGAAGCCCAGCCGGATCTGGCGGCCGAGTTCGCTGCGGATGGGGATGTTCTGCAGGTTCGGGTCGGTGGAGGACAGCCGGCCGGTGGCCGCCACCGTCTGGTTGAAGGTGGTATGGATCCGGCCGTCCTCGCCCGCCATCGGGATCAGCGAGTCCACGATCGACATCAGCTTGGCCACGTCGCGGTGGCGTAGCAGGTGCTCGAGCACCGGGTGCTGGGTCTGCGCGAGCAGGCTGGTCAGCGCCTCGGAGTCGGTGGTGTAGCCGGTCTTGATCCGCTTGGTCTTGGGCAGGTTGAGCTCGTTGAACAGCAGTTCCTGCAGCTGCTTGGGCGAGCCGAGGTTGAACTCGTGCCCGGCGACCGCGTACGCGGCCTGCTCGGCCGCCTTCGCCTCGCCGTGCAGCATCGACGACATGGCCGCGAAGTGGTCGATGTCGGCGCCGATCCCGGTGCGCTCCATCTTGGCCAGCACCGCGACCAGCGGCAGCTCGAGCTCGCGCAGCAGCGCCACCGACTCGCGCCGGTCCAGGTCCTCCTCCAGCGCCGCGGCCAGCTCGAGGGTGGCCTGGGCGCGCAGCACCAGGGCGGCCGCCGCGTCGCGCTCGCCGGAGCCGTCCAGCGTCAGCTGACCGTCTTCGGCCTCCTCGCGCAGCTCCTTGCCCAGGTAACGCAGCGCCAGGTCGGCCAGGTCGAAGGTGCGCTGGCCGGGCAGCGCCAGGTAGGCGGCCAGCGCCGTGTCGCACGCCAGGCCGGCCAGCGGCAGGCCGCGGGCCTCGAGCGCGTGCATCGGGCCCTTGGCGTCGTGCAGCACCTTCGGGTGCTCCGGATCGGCCAGCCAGGCGGCCAGGGCGCGCTCGTCGGCCTCGGTGAGCTGGGTCGGGTCCAGGTGGGCGCCGTGACCGTCCGGGGCGGCGATGGCCATCGCCGTCACGTTTCCCGTGCCGCGCCCCCAGGTTCCGCCGAGCGTGAGCCCGGACCGTTCGGCCGATTCGTGGGCGGCCAGCCAGCCGCCGACCTGGTCCGGTCCGAGCAGGTCCGTCACCACCTCGAACTCGGCCTTTTCCGGCCGGCCCGCGGCGGAGGCGGCCAGCGGGTCGTCCGGGTCTGACCCGGTCGCGCCGATCAGGCCGTGCGGGAGGGTCTGGTAGAGGCGCTCGCGGAGCACCTTGAACTGGAGCGTGTCGAAGAGCTGGTGGATCTTCTCCCGGTCCCAGGCCACCGGCAGCAGGTCGCCGGGCACCGCGCCGACGGTCTCCGCGGGCAGGTCGGTGACCAGCGCGGTGAGCTGGCGGTTGCGCAGCACGCCGGCGAGGTGCTCGCGGAGCGCGTCGCCGGCCTTGCCCTTGACCTCGTCCACCCGGTCGACCAGAGCCTGCAGCGAGCCGAACTCCGCGATCCACTTGGTCGCGGTCTTCTCCCCCACCCCGGGAATGCCGGGCAGGTTGTCGCTCGGGTCGCCGCGCAGGGCGGCGAAGTCCGGGTACTGCGCCGGGGTCAGCCCGTACTTCTCGGTCACGGTCTGCGGCGTGAAGCGGGTCATCTCGGTGATGCCCCGCCTGGTCATCAGCGTTGTCACCCGGTCCGAGACCAGCTGGAGCACGTCCCGGTCCCCGGTGACGATCAGGACGTCCATGTCCTGCCCGGCGGCCTGGGTGGCCAGCGTGGCGATGAGGTCGTCGGCCTCGTAGCCGGGGGCGGACAGCCGCCTGACGCCGAGCGCGTCGAGCACCTCGAAGATCAGGCTGAGCTGGCTGCGGAAGTCCTCGGGCGTCTCGCGCCGGTTGGCCTTGTACTCGACGTACTGCTCGTGCCTGAACGTCGGCTCGCCCCGGTCGAACGCCACCGCGAGATGCGTCGGCTTCTCGTCACGGAGCACGTTGATCAGCATCGCGGTGAACCCGTAGACCGCGTTGGTCGGCTGCCCCGTCGTGGTGGAGAAGTTCTCGATCGGCAGCGCGAAGAACGCCCGGTAGGCCAGCGAATGACCGTCGAGCAGGAGCAGCCGGTCCCGGCCAGTTACGTCTGTCGCCACGCTGTAGATCCTATGGGCCGAACGAGCTGCGGGGTCCCCGTCCGCCACCTGCGCGTGGCGCGTGGCGGACGAGGACCCCGGGTTAAGCGGGTATTACGAGGAGAACGCGAAGATGGTGCTGGACTGGACGGTCTGGCCCGCCTTCAGCTCGGTGGAGGGGAAGTTGGGCTGGTTCGGCGAGTTCGGGAAGTGCTGGGTCTCGAAGGTGTACGCCTGGCCCTGGCGGTAAGCGTGGCCGCTGATGCCCACCAGCGTTCCGGTCAGGAAGTTGCTGGTGTAGAACTGGACGCCGGGCTGGTCCGTCCACACGGTGAGCTCACGGCCGCTGGACGGGTCGAGAGCGCGGGCGGCGAGGTTGAGCCCGAGCGGGCCGTTGTGGCCGGGGTTCAGGACCCAGTTGTGGTCGTAGCCCTGCGCTTCCAGGAGCTGGTTGAAGCCCGGGGAATGATCCGGCGCGCTGACGTCTGCTATCCGGGCGCCCATCTGGAAGAAGCGGGTGAAGTTGAACGGCGTGCCGAACACCGACGCGTTAAAGCCGAGCGGGATCGAGGTGGTGTCGGTCGGCGTGTACTTGTTGGCGTTGATCTGGATGAGCTGGCCGTACGCCGAGCCGGGGAACGAGCTCTCGCCTGCCAGGTTGAAGTAGCTGTGGTTGGTCAGGTTGAGGATCGTGTTCAGGTTCTTCGACTGGTTGGTCGTCTTGTACTGCAGGACCAGCTGGTTCCTGTTGTTCAGCGTGTAGGTCAGGACGACCTTGACCTGGGCGGGGTAGCCGGTGCAGCCGTTCGGGCAGCCCGGGGAGCCGGCCGGGGCGCCCTCGTCGCCGTTCGGGCTGACGAGCGTGAGCTGCACGCCGACGGCGCCGTTACCGCTGACCGCCTGGCTTGCCCAGATGTGGTTGCCGAAGCCGACGATCCCGCCGTGCAGGGCGTTCGGCCCGTTGTTGACGGGCAGGGTGTAGTTGACCTTCCCCTGGCCCGGCTGGTTCAGCGAGAACTGGCCCTTGGCGATCCGGTTGGCGTACCGGCCGACGGTCTCGCCGAAGTACACGCCGGTGGTGGGGGCAACCGGCGGGCTGTCAAACTTGACGTAGTCAGCCAGGGTCTTGAAGCCCAGCACGACGTTGGCTTCCCTGCCGCTCCTGCCCGGCACCCAGATGTCCTGGACGATCCCGCCGTAGGTCAGGATCTGGACCTTCATCCCGTTGCCGTTCCTCAGCGTGTAACGGAACACGGCGGTGTTCTTGCCCGTGTAGGGCTCCACCGTGCGGCCGAAGAACTGCTTGGTGACCGACAGGCCGCCGCTAGCCGCGGCCGTGGTGCGGGGGGCTGCCACCGCCTGGCTGGCCGCTAGGGACCCGCCCACGGCTAGCGCCACTATGGCGGCCAGCCCGACGGCGGCCTTGCCACGGAGACGTCGATGTCTTCCGATCTCGCGCATGCTGCGCTCCCTTCGTTAACCGGTTCTAACCAGAATTGTGAGCGCTAACAAGACCGAAGTCACCCCTAAATGACCAAACTGTGACGAAATTGGACGCTGTCAGGGTGGCTATGCGTGCCGGCACGTGGTTTTGGGTGCCAGTTTTGTGACGCCCGCCGGGCCCATGGCACTCTTGACGTGGACCGGGCGAGCGGCGGTATGGGGAGGTACGGATGAACCAGGAGATGCTGGACAGGGTCGTAGCGGTAACGACCGCCGAGGGCACCCTGGCGCACCGCATGGGCATAAAGATCCTGTCGGCCTCCGGGTCCGAGGTCGTGGCGAGGATGCCGGTGGCCGGCAACATCCAGCCGTACGGCCTGCTGCACGGGGGCGCCTCGTGCGTGCTCGCGGAGACCATCGGGTCGCTGGGCGCGGCCCTGCACGCCGGCCTGGGCCGGGTGGTGGTCGGCATCGAGATCAGCGCGACGCATCACCGCGGCGCCCGGGACGGGGACGTCACCGCGGTCGCCACCCTGGCGCACGGCGGCCGGACGATCGCCACGTACGACATCGTGATAACGGACTCGGCCGGCCAGCGCGTATGCACGTCGCGGCTTACCTGCCTGATCAGGGACCGGGTGCCCGCCAGCGAGGCCAACGGCACCGATCTCGTGCGTGAACAGGCCGATCTCCTGCGTGAACAGGGAGTAATCGGCAGCTGAACTCAGCGCGGCGGCCCCCCGCCCCGCAATTGCGTGCTTTTGCACCCCGAGGCGGCGGGTCGCTAACGTGGTGACGGCGGGCCCGGGGGGTCCAAGTAGACAACGTGCCGGCCGGGGAAGGCCGGCACGGCACCAACGGCCCCCCGGGTTCTCGCTTTCCCCGTGGCTTCAGGGCTGCGGCTGGGGCGACTCCGCGGGGACGCTCATGCTGCCCTCGATGACCGCTTCGGCCACCTTGCGCATGGTGAGGCGGCGGTCCATCGAGGTCTTCTGGATCCAGCGGAATGCTTCGGGCTCGGACAGCCCGTGCTCGGACTGGAGCAGGCCCTTGGCCCGGTCGAGCAGCTTGCGGATCTCGAGCCGCTCGCGCAGCGTGCCGATTTCGGTGTCGAGCGCGCGGATCTCGGCGAACCTGCTGACCGCCATCTCGATGGCGGGCACCAGGTCCGCCTTGGTGAACGGCTTGACCAGGTAGGCCATCGCGCCCGCGTCCCTGGCCCGCTCCACCAGGTCGCGCTGGGAGAAGGCGGTGAGAATCACGACCGGGGCGATCCGCTCCGCGGCGATCCGCTCGGCGGCCGAAATCCCGTCAAGGACCGGCATCTTGATGTCGAGGATGGCCAGATCCGGGCGCAGCGTGGTGACGTGCTCGACGGCCGATTCGCCGTCGCCTGCCTCGGCGACGACCGAGTAGCCCTCTTCCTCCAGCATCTCCTTGAGGTCGAGCCGGATCAGGGCCTCATCCTCGGCGATCACCACACGCAGCGGGTTCTGACTCATGCCCACGAGCGTACCGTGATCAGGTAGATTGGTGTCATCCTGGTCTGCGGCAGGTTTGTTTAGACCTGTTAAAACCTATGTTGTAGATCGTGCCGGGATGATGGAACGGCAGACATCGACGTCTCAAAAGCGTCTGCCCGGAAGGGCGTGCGGGTTCGAATCCCGCTCCCGGCACAACAAAACACTTCGCCTCAGCACTCCGTCCCGCTCTCTGGAATACGGCAGCTGCCTACTACGCGCGGCGATAGCCCGGCAGAAATGTCGGTGGCAAGCGGGAAGATAAGGCTATGCACCCGCAAGCCACCGTTGACGCCGCCCTTCGGCTGTCCGCTATCGGAATTCTCGATAAAGAGAACGCTCTGATATGCGGCATATCGGTTGCGGCCATCCGGCACTGGCGCGCTGGCCGCCGCCGGGCCGCAACCGGGAAGGCCTCGGTCAGGAGGATCACGTGCCCGCGGTGCCACGCCCGGCCTCTGGATGAGCCGGCATACGCCTACCTGCTGGGCCTCTATCTCGGCGATGGGTACATCGTGCACGGACCGCGAGACGTATACGTGCTCGGTATCGCCTGCTGCGACGACTGGCCAGGGCTCATGGCGGCGGCGCGACAGGCACTGGCGGCCGTCATGCCCGCATCGAGCGTGTCCAGCGTCAAGCAAACCGGATGCACGATGGTCAAGAGCTACTCAAAGCACTGGACGTGCCTATTTCCGCAGCATGGACCCGGACGCAAGCACCAGCGGAAAATCGAACTGGCGCAATGGCAAGAGGCCATCGTGCGAAGATATCCGGGTGAATTCGCCAGGGGGTTGTTCCATTCCGACGGCTGGCGTGGCGTGAACCGGGTGCGCAGAAAGCTCGCTGATGGTGACCACTGGTACGAGTACTCGCGTTATCAGTTCAGCAACGAGTCGGCGGACATTCTCCGGCTGTGCGGCGAGACCCTGGATCAGCTGGGGGTGGCCTGGCGTTATTCCCGGCCGAACGTCATATCCGTGGCCCGGCGCGAGGCGGTGGCGCGGCTCGACGAGTTCGTCGGGCCCAAATACTGAGGGTAGCCACACGGCGTCCCGGGCCGACCGGGAAACGCCGAGCCGGCCCGCGGTCGGCGGCTGGGCGGGTTAGGGTCAGCTCGCCGGGTCGAACTGCTCGGGCTTGGCCAGGGGCAAGCCGCCCGCGGCCAGGCGGGCCCGGACCCGGGCCACATCGGCGTTGCTAGCCGAATGGTCGGTGACCGTGGCGATGGCCTTGCGGATCTCCTCCGCCGATTCAGGCTTGCTTTCGTTCTCGAGTTCCTTGGCGATCGCTTGCACGTCGCTCTCGGTCAGCTGGCTGCCCAGCAGGACGACAGGGTGCCGATAGCGATCAGGGCCAGCGTGATGACGCCCATCGTCTTCTGCGCGTCGTTCGTGCCGTGCGCCAGGGACACCATGCAGGCGGACCCGATCTGCCCGATCCGGAAGCCGTGGCCGCGGGCCCCGGCCGAAAGCCTGCGGCTGATCCGGTAGAGCAGCCACGTGCCGGTCGCCGCGACGAGGGCGGCGATAATCGGCGACAGGCCGGCCGGGATGATGACCTTCGAGACCAGGCCATGCCACTTGATCGCGCTGCCGCCCGCGGCCGCTATCGTCGACCCGATCACTCCGCCGATGAGCGCGTGCGACGAGCTCGACGGAATGCCGAACAGCCAGGTGAGCAGGTTCCAGATGATCCCGCCGGCCAGGCCCGCCGCCACCACCTGCAGCGTGACATCCGCGGTGTCCACCAGGCCGTTGGCGATCGTGGCCGCGACGGCCAGCGAGAGGAACGCCCCGACCAAGTTGAGCAGGCCTGACACAGCGACCGCGATCCGAGGGTGAAGCGCCCCGGTCGCGATCGAGGTGGCCATCGAGTTGCCCGTGTGTGGAAGCCGTTGGTGAAGTCAAAGGCCAGAGCCGTTATGACCACCAGCACGAGGATTAGGTCATTTCGCACGGAAACAGCGTCTCTACCAGGCAAGTTGCTGTTGAGACCTCAAATTGAACAGTCAGGCGATTGTCATCTGCGCTTCCGTGGGTGTTCACCGAGATGCCGCTTGACGCTGGCGCGTGCGTGCCGGAAGCGCAGGGGTCAGAGGTCAGGGGTCTCGGGGCCGAGGTAGGGGATCAGGACGACGGTGATGTTGTCGGCGCCGCCGGCGTCGACCGCGAACTTCACCATGTCGGCGGCGGCGCCGAGCGGGTCGGTCAGCGCCTTCGGCAGTGCGAGCCCGGCCAGGTTCGCACCTTCGGCCATGTAGTTCCACAGGCCGTCGGAGCAGATGAGCAGGGAGCCTGCCCCTGGCGGCGTGAACCGCTGGACGTGCGCGGCGCGTTCCGGGTCATCGGCCAGGTCCGCGGCCTCGCCACCGAGCCAGCGGGTCAGCACGTGGGCATGCGGCGAGGCCATCGCCGCGGCCTCGTCCACCAGGCCGGCCGCGATCATGCCGCCGGCCACCGAGTCGTCGCGGGTGAGCAGCCGGGACTCCTCGGCCGACTGGCCCAGCCAGTAGGCGCGGCTGTCGCCCAGCCAGCACAAGGTCACCTCGTAGCCGCTCGCCACCGCGGACACGAACGTGGTCGCCGAGGTGTCGCCCCCCGGACCCTGCAGGTCCGCTATCGCGTGGCGGGCCGCCGCGACCGCGGCCAGCGCGGCCTCGCCGAGATCGCCGCCCGCCCGCACGGCGGCCACCAGCACCGGCAGCGCGGCCTGCGCGGCCACCTGGGACGCCTCGTCGGGGCGGGCCGAGGAAGAGACGCCATCGCAGACCACGGCCACTACCACCGGGCCATCCGGGGCCTGCTCGGCGGCTAGCGCCATCGCGTCCTCGTTACGGTGATGCCGGAGGCCCCTGTCGCTGACGCCGGCAGCGGGACCAAGGTCGACCTCGGCATGGTCTCGCGAGGACGGGTTGGTGATCATGTGCATACGTTAGTGCCTGCAATCGTCCGTCGTTATACGCCGATGCCTTACTCGCGGTAGGGAATTTTCTAACCCCGGTGCACGGTGATCGCGGTCCACGCGCCGAGGTTGATGCGATCACCGTCATGCAGGGGCACCTGGTCGCCGACGCCGATCTCGGAACCGTTGACCAGCGTGCCGTTGGCCGAACCCGGATCGAGCACGGCCCAGCCGCCATCCGCCATCGCGATCAGCACCGCATGTAGCCGGCTGATGCCCGGATCGGCGGGCGGCCCGGTCAGGTCGATCTCCGGAGCCAGGCCGCGCGACACGCTGCGCCGCCCGATCCGCATCTGGTTCCCCACGAGCTGGAAACGGCGTTCGGCGTAGTAGGAGGGGAACGTGACGGCTGAGCCCTCTGGTCCGGTGACCGCCTGAACCCGGTCGTAGTACCCGCGGTCCGCTCCCACCACCGCGGTCCAGGTGGCCTGCGGATAGGGAAACGAGGACATCGACGGCGGGGCCGGGGCCGAGGAGGCGGGCGGGCTGGGCTCCCACGGCGGGCCCGGCGGGCCGGAAGGGCCGGAAGGGCCGGAAGGGCCGGAAGGGCCGGAAGGGCCGGAAGGGCCGGAAGGGGATGCGGAAGTCGGCGGGATGGTGGGTGCGTGAGGGGCGGAGGGGGCCGATTGGAGGGGAAGCGCCGGGGGTGGCGGCTGAGGCGAGCTGTAGCTGCCCGGACCAGGGCCGGGCTGGCCGGAGCTGTAACCGCCGGGGCCGGAAGCCGGCTGGCTCTGGCTGTAGCCGCGGGGGGCGGACGGCGGAGCGGCGGCCGCGGTGGTGGGGGTAAAGCGGGGGCCGACGAAGTTGTGACCGCAGGCCTCGCAGAACTGACCGTTCCTCGGGGTGCCGCAGCGCGGGCAGGATTCGCCGGCCGAGACGGGGGTGGCGGGGCCAGCGGGGTCGGGCCAGGCTGACGACGGGGCACCGGACGCGGGCGGCGCGCCGGTAGCACGGCCGGCTGGCGGCGGGTGGCCGCCGATGCGCATGCCGCAGGTGTCGCAGAAGTCATCGCTGGCCGAGTCGTGGCCGTTGGGACATACCGCCATCGCCGCCTCCTCCCCCGTTACTTCTTCACCCGGACCGTCTTGGTCGACCGGGTGTCGAGCGCCATCTCGTCGGCATCCTCGACCTTCTTCTTCAGCCGGACCGTGCCGGACTCCACATCGACCACGTCTACCACCTTGGCCAGCAGCTTGGCGGTGTCCTCGTTGCCTGATTCGTGGGCCAGGGCCACCGCCCGGCCGAGCCTGGCCGTCGCGGTCTCCTCGTCGCCCTGCTTGCGGGCTTCCAGGCCCTCCTGGATGGCGTCGGCGAGTTCGGCCTGGCCAGTGTAGTGGGCCACCCGCGGGTTGATCTTGGTGGAGAGCGCCTCGTCGTCGGTCCAGATCGCCCGGACCAGGCCCTGGCCGAGGATTTCGGTCCCGGCGACCAGGCTGATCCGGGCGGCCAGCATTTCCTGGCCGATGCCGGCCGCGGCGACCTCGACGCCGACGTGGTAGTCCCGGCTCTCCCCCGGTCCCCATGCCCCGGTCGGGTAGTCGCCCGCCTGCGGGCCGGTCTTGGCGCGCCTGCCGGTCAGGTCCTCGACCGCGGGCGCGACCTGCTTGACGAACTTGAGCGTGGCGGTCTGCGGTGTCCACACGCGTAGCGACACGTCGGCGACCTGCTTGCCCATCGCGTTCTGGATCATGGCCGCGAAGTCGGCGGCCAGCCCGGACGGATCGGGCACGATGTCCACCGTGCCGAGCAGGGTAGTCGAGACCGTGCGCAGCTCCTTGACCTCCCAGTCGGTGCCCACGCCGCGGCAGTCACAGCTGAAAATGCCCTCGCACTGTCCGAGCTCGGCGGCCAGCCGTTCCGGTGTCTCGTGCTGGTTCTTGCCGTCGGTGAGCAAGATCGCGTGCCGCAACTGGGCCGGGTAGCCCGCGAAGATCTGCCGGGCCAGCGCGAGCCACTGGCCGATCGCGGTACCGCCGTTCGCGCGCAGCGCGCCCACCGCCTGCTTGGCCGCGGCCCGCGACGAGGGGTTCGCGACCGCCATGCTCCCGTCCGGCGGGAACACCGGCCAGGCCGTGCTGGTACCGGCCACCACCGCGAACCCCACGCCGTCACGCACCACGTCGATCGCCGCGGCGGTGGCCGCCTTGGCCTGTGACATCTTGGTCGGCGGATAGTCCATTGACCCCGAGCAGTCGATGATGATGATCTCGGCGCTACCCGCTCCGCCGCCCGGCGCCGCGATGGAGACCTCCGCCCCGGATGCCACAGTGACCACCGCGCTCACGTCACGGCCGCCCTCGGGCAGGTACTGGTTCTGGTCGACGTCGACGGTGAAGCCGGAGTCGGTCATGGCGGGACTCTCCTTGGTAACGGCGCCGGCCGCACAAGCGGGAACGGGACCAGCACGATGGTGATGTTGTCCATGCCGCCCGCGTCCAGGGCGTACTTCAGCAGTGCGTCGGCGGCGCTGGATGGGTCGTTGAAGGCGTCCGGGAGCGCGATCTCGGCCAGGGCCGCCGCGTCGGGCTGGTAATTCCACAGCCCGTCGGAGCAGACCAGCACGATCCCGCGGCCGGGCGGCTCGAACCTGGTCACATGCGGCACCGCCGTAGCCACGTCAGCGCCGAGCCAGCGGGTGATCACGTGCGCCTGCGGCGAGGCCATGGCCTGCGCCTCGGTCATGTCACCCTGGGCCACCAGCTCCTCGGCGAGCGAGTCGTCCCTGGTCAGCCGGGTGGACTCGGACTCCGTGGCCAGCCAGTAGGCGCGGCTGTCGCCGAGCCAGCAGATCGTGACCGCCTCCGGGGCGACGATGGCGGAGACGTAGGTGGCCGACGGCGCGCGAGACGGCGAGCCGAGAATGGCCATGGCCTCGTGGGCCTGGCGCACCGCCGCCGTGGACGCCTGGTCCGGGTCGTCGCCTCGCCTGATCGAGGTGAGCAGCATCCGCACCGCGGCCTGCGCCCCGGTTAGCGACGCGTCCTCCGGGTTCGGCGAGGAGGACACCCCGTCGCAAACCACGGCGATCGCGACCGGGCCGGCCGGCGTCTCCGTGGTCGCCAGGGCCATCGCGTCCTCGTTCCGCGGATGCCGCAGGCCGCGATCGGTGACCCCGGCCAGAAGCTCGAGGTTGAGCTCGACGTGATCGCGGCCGGACGGCACCTTGCGGCCGCACGACTCGCAGTAGCCCTCGGCGCTGATCGAGCCGGGGGTGGCCGACTCGTCGAGTGAGCACACCGGGCACTGCGCGGTGTACCCGGGCGGGTCGGCGCTGCTGACGGGCGGGGCGAGCTCGGTCCCGCAAGACTCGCAGAAGCTGTCCGCGGTGCCGGTCGTGCCGCCGCAGGTGGGGCAGGTAACTCCCGTGTTGCCATCGTGCATCAGGCCATCATCCAGGGCGGGGGTCATCATGTCAGCGTCCGGGGCCGGATTGCGTTCGCCATGTCGACAAGTTCTATCCGGCGGTCCTCGTCTGGGGTCAGCCGGGCTAGCGCGCGGTAGCTCCGCTCGAGCCCGAAACGCAGCGCCCGCGCGTTCGGCTCGCAGCCCAGAATGGGCCCGCTCGCGGCGGGCTGACCGGTGGTGCACCAGTCCAGCGCGGCCCGCAGTACCTCGACGGTGAGCTGCTGCCTGCGCACGTCGTCCACGACGAGCTGGCCGAGCCGCCCGTCGGCTTGCCGCAGGTCATCCGCTGAAACCCGGCCCTGGCCGCCGCCTGAGACCAGGATCCGGACGGCGGCGACCTGCGCGGCGGCGTGATGGCTGGACGTGCCGGGCACGCCCGCGAGGGCGGCGATGGCACCGGGCCGGTCCCCGGCCGCCAGGCACATCCTGGCCAGGCCGAACGCGGCGCTGGTGCACGACTGGTCCATGGTCCAGACCAGGCGGAAGTAGTGTCCGGCGGCGGCCAGGTCGCCGGCCGCCTCGGCGGCGAAAGCCAGTGCGAGCTTGGGCGCCAGTTCGCCGGGCAGTTCGTCGAACACCGCGCTGAACGCGCCGCGCGCGTCGCCAGCCAGGGCCAGGGCGCGCAGCCCGTGATACCAGGCGATCCGCCAGTCGGACGGGTCCTCGGTGGCCAGATCGGCAAGCAGCCCGGCCGCGGCGTCGTAGTCGCCCGCGTCGATACGGGCCCGGACCAGGGCCAGCCGGGTCTCAGCCGACTCGGTGACCTGCCGCGGCACCGCGGGATCGCCCGCCACGGCCTGGGTCAGCGCGGCAAGCCTCTGGTCCGGGGCGATCCCGGCGAATGTGGCGAGGTAGCCGGCCGCCGGGTCGGCCCGGTCCACCAGCGGCAGCGGCAGCCCCGCCACGACTTCCACCCCCGAGGGCCGCCCGAGGGGACCGGGGGGACCTGCGGAGCGGGTCCCCCCCAAGGGGGGTCTGGGGGGATGGTTCCCCCCAGGAGCAGGGGGGGTCTGGGGGGGATCGTCCCCCCCGGCCAGCAGAGCAGGGGGGGTCTGGGGGGGATCGTCCCCCCGGGTAAACACCGTTGAGAAGACGGGCCTCGGCACCCCGTCGGCGGTGGCGAGCACCTCGCGGAGCACCCCGGTGAGCTGCTCGGCCATCTCCCCCGCCGAACCGAACCTGCGCCCGGGATCGGAGTGCGTGGCCCGCCGCAGCAGCCGGGCGAACGACTCCTGCTGCTCCAGCAGCGGCACCCCGTCCGGGAGGCTGGCGGAGAAGCGGCCCGCCAAGCCCCGGAACTCGAAGGTGAGCACGGCGAGCGCCCGGCCCACGGTGTACAGGTCCGAGCTGACCGAGGGGCCGTCGGTCTCGATCTCCGGCGCCTGGTACCCGACGGTCCCGTAGATGGGCTCGTCGCTGTCGACGCCGCGGACGCCGCCCATGTCGATGAGCTTGAGCTGCTCCTCGGCCTGGATCACGTTGTCCGGCTTGAAGTCGCAGTACACCAGCCCGCGGTCATGCAGGTACCCCAGCGCAGGCAGCACCTCGATCGCGTACGCGATCGCGTGCGCGAGCGGCACCGAGCCGCCATCGCGTCGCGCATCCTGGAGGATCTGCTTGAGCGACTTGCCGCCCACGTACTCCATCACGATGTACCCGGCCGACTCCCCCGTCCGCCGGTCCGCATGCTGCACGAAGTTGTAGATCCGCACGATGTTCGGGTGCTCCACCTGCGCGAGGAACTGGCGCTCGGCCACCGCGGCGGCCATCGCATCGGCATCACCGGTGTTCAGCAGGCCCTTGAGCACGACCCAGCGGTCGCTGACGTTACGATCCCGGGCCAGGTAAATCCAGCCGAGCCCGCCGAAGGCGAGGCAGCCGAGCACCTCGTACTGCCCGGCCACCAGGTCAGCCGGCTCCAGTTTCGGGCTGAACGAGAACCGCGTGCCGCAGTTGCGGCAGAAACCCTCGGTCAGCCCCGCCCGGCCTTCCAGGCCGCGCCCCACAGGCTGCTCGCAGTTCGCGCAGAAGCGACGGTTCTCCGGCACCTGCGGGTCGACCAGGATGGCGCTGGCCGGGTCGCGGTAGGGCACCGGCGGGATCTCCACCAGCCCCGCGCCCAGCCGGCCCCGCGCCGACCGACTGCTCCCCCGGCCCCCGCCCCGGGACCCGGAGGCCCCGGAAACGGCCCCAGAGGCAGGCAGCGCGGAACCCGACCACGCGGAGGGGCCTGACGGTGCGGACGGGGCGGACGCGGCGAGTCCGCAGGTGTCGCAGTACCCGTCCTGGATGGTTCCGCCGCAGCCGGGCTGAGAGCAGGTCATCGCGGCTGCACCCCCAGGACGGCCTGCTGGTAGCCGGCCACCGCGGCCTCGGCCGCGGCCAGGTCGCAGGGCGCCGTCCAGAGCAGGTCGCGAGCCCGGTCGTATCGCTGCGCCAGGCCGGAGTCTTCGGCGCCGCCGAGCCGGGCGGCCTTGGCCTTGTAGGCACCGAGCAGCCCGCGCAGCTCGTCACGTTTCGCCATGGCCGCCACCACGGCCCGTTCGGCCTCCCTGAAGCCGGCCGTCGCGGTGGCCAGCTCGCGGTCGAGCAGGTCCAGCTCGGACGCCAGGCGTGTCCACCGGCCGTCGGCCAGCAGCGTGCCGAGGTCGTCCAGCCGGCCGGACAGGTCCGCCATGTCCGGCGGCGGGGGCGGCAGTGCCCCGGCGGCGATCTTCACCGCGGCCTGCTGCCAGGCCGCGACGGCATCCTCACGGGCCGAACGGGCCGTGGCCGCCGCCGCCGTGATCTCGGTGACGCGCTGGCGGGCTTCGTCCCGTAGCCGGGCCAGCTCATCGGCCCGGCCCGCCGCCGTGGTGACCCGCTCAGCCAGGCGGTCCGCCCCCGAGGTGTCGACCGTGCCGTCTGGCTGCCACAGGGCTAGTGGGTCGGAGTTCAGCGTGTCGCGCAGCCGGGCCAGCTTGCCCTGGGCGGCGCTCAGGTTGCCAGTCAGCGCCTCGTCGCCGAGCGTGGCGGCCAGCGGCGTCAACCGGGCCAGCTCAGCGCCGACCGCGTCCAGGCGGCCAGCCACCACGGTCCAGACGTGCTCCGCGGCGGAGACCACCTCGGTCACGGCCCTGAACGCGCCGCGCATCCGCGCCACCGCGGTGGCCATGGTCAGGTCCTCACGTCCGGGGTCCGCCAGGTCACGGCCGGCCAGCGGCGCGGGACCCGAGGCGAGCTGAACCGAACGCCCGCCGAGGAGCCCGCTGATGGCAGTGAGCTCGCGCGGCCCGAGATGCCTGGCCGCGGCCTCGGCGGCCTGGTCGACCACGGCCGAATAGGCCGAGAAGACCTGCCACAGGGTGGCCAGCGTGACGGCGGTGGCGTCCCAGCGGCGCTTGGTGTCGCCGGTGAGTTCGGCCCCGGCCAGCAGCTGCTTGCCGAAGCTGGAGTCGAGCTCGAGCAGGTTGGCCTGGATCGCGTCGCGCTCGGCCACGGCCGCCCTGATCGCGGCCGCGGCCTGGTCCCTGGTCATCACCGGCACGGTTGTCATCGGTACTCCGCCAGCCGCCGGGACATGCCCCAGGCGGAGCCGGTCGCCATGACCAGGGCGAGCACCACGATGCCCGCCTCCAGGCCGGTGAACGCATCGGACCCGGCCGCGGCGCTACCGGCGAAGGTGGCCCGGCCCGCGCGGATCGCGGCGTCCAGGTCGGCCTCCAGACGGCCGAAGAGCGTCCCGGCCGTACCCGGGCCCGACCCGATCACCAGCCGGGTCTCGGCGCCGTAATCGAGGGCCTTGTCGAGCCGTTGTGCCTGCTGGTTGACCGCGAACCAGGAGTTCGCGTCCTGGCGGGCGGCGGCGATCGATCCCGCTGCGCTCGCGGTGCTCTGCCGGTCGGCGCTGGTCAGCAGCGTGCCGAGCTGGCCCTGGGCGGCCAGGAAATCAGCCTGGAAGTCGGTGTCGCCGGTGCGCGAGATGAGGTTCAGGGTCTCGTCGCCCCGAGCCTGCAGCGCGGCGATGTCGGCCTGGGCCAGCGTCTCGGCGGGCCCCGAGCCGTGCCCTGTTGCACGCAGCAGGTCCGCGCGCCCGCCAAGCAGCGCGACGGCCATCCAGGCCAGCGCCGCCAGGCCGGCCACCGAGGCCGCCAGCAGCCCGGCATTGAGCGTGCGGTGGGTCCGCAGGGAGAGCCACCGCTGGGACCTGTAGAGGAAGAAGCCGAGGGCCAGGCCGGCCGCGAGCGTGACCACGGCGAGCGGGAGCCCGGTGGCCTGCGCGCTCGCCGCCGTCAGCCGGGCGTTCTCATACGCGTAGACGGTTCGGGCGGCGGGCAGCAGCCTCAGGTGCATCTCCTCGGACGCGACCTGGATGAAGGAGGCCCCGGCCGGGTACCCGAGCGAGTTGTAGATCTCGCCGTCCTCGACGTAGCCCGTGTAGACGGGCAGTTCCGCGGACAACGTGGTCAGGTTGCCGCTCACGGCGGGGTCGCGGCTGGCGGCCGTCACCGCCTTCAGGTCCTCGGTAGCGACCGCGATGTCGTGCTCGTAGCGCTGGCGCCCCGGGAACGGCTGGATGCGCCCGTACAGGTAGCCGGTGGAGGCGGTGACGTCCGCGTCGGCCAGCGACTGGTACATCTGCTGGGCGTCGAGGCTGAGCGGCTCGCTGACCGAGGCGGCATCCCCCGCCGCCGACGCGTGCTGGCCGACCATGACCGCGGCCAGCGCGCCCCAGCCCAGGCAGCCGATGACCAGGCCCATCCGGATCAGCCGGACTCTGCCCGGCGTGGTCGAGGCCCGCGGGAACGCGAACCTGCGCCGCGCCGCCCGCCGACGTGCTGGCGCCGGGCGCCCGGTCGCCGTACCGCCGGTCGCTGTACCGCCGGTCACCGTACCGCCGGTCACCGGGCCGCCCCCGGTCACCGTGGCCGTCATATCCGACCCGCCATGCCGCTCCCCGTCATCGGAACCGACGAACCATGACGTTTACCATTTTGCCCGCACTCTGGGGGTTCATTGGGTTAACGCAAACCGACGAAATGAGGTTCACCGGCGGCCCGCCCTCCTGCCCGTCACGACCAGGTCTTCGGCCGGACCGCGTTGGCCAAGTCGACCAGCTCGATCCGGCGGCTGCGGTCCGACGTGAGCCGGGCGAGTGCCCGGTAACCGCGTTCCAGTCCGAAGCGCAGCGAGCGCTCGTTCGGTTCGCAGCCGAGGATGGGGCCGTCGGCGTGGGCGCGTTCCAGTGCCTGGCCGGCTGGCTGGGCCTGGCCGGCTGGCTGGGCCTGGCCGGCTGGCGGGGCCTGGCCGGCTGGCGGCGTCTCACCGGCGGTGGCCCAGCCGAGGGCTGCGCGCAGGATCTCCACGGTGAGCCGCTGGCGGCGTGCCTCGTCCAGGCCCAGCCGGCCCAGGCGGCCGCTGGCCTGCAGCAGGTCATCGCCGGTCATCCCGGACGACACCAGGATCCGGACCGCGGCGATCTGCGCCGCCGCGTGATAGCTGGACGTCTCCGGCACCGCCGCGAGCGCCGCGATCGCGCCAGGCCGGTCGCCGATCGCCAGGCAGGAACGCGCCAGGCCGAACGCGGCGCTGATGCACGACCGGTCTACCGTCCAGACGAGCCTGAAGTAGCGGCCGGCATCCCCGGCGTCCCCGGCGGCCTCGGCCGCGAAGGCCAGCGCGAGCTTGGGCGCGAGCTCGCCGGGCAGTTCATCGTAGACCGCGCTGAACGCGCCTCCGGCCGCGGCCGCTCCCGCAGCGGCGCCGTCGGCGCCGGTTTCCCCTACCGCCAGCCGCCGCAGGCCGTCGGTCCAGGCGATCCGCCAGTCGGACGGGTCCTCGGCGGCCAGGTCGACTAGCGTGGCCCCGGCTCCGTCGTAGTCACCGACGTCGAGCCGGGCGCGCGCTAGCGCCAGGCGCGTCTCGGCGGAGCTGGCCACCTCGGCGGGGACCGCCGCGTCGCCCGAGACCGCGCCGGACAGCGCGGCCGCGCGCTGGGCGGAGTCGAGCCCGGCGAACGTGGCCAGGTAGCCAGCCGCCGGATCGGCCCGGTCCACCTGCGGCATCGGCATCCCCGCGATGATCTCGGCGGCCGAGGGCCGCCGGGAAGAGCCGGGGGGACTTGTCCCCCCCAAGGGGGGGTCGTCCCCCGCGGCCAGCACAGCCTGGAGCTCGGGGCTGAAGACGGTGGAGAACGCCGGCCGTGGCGTCCCGTCGGCGATCGCGAGCACCTCGCGGAGCACCCCGGTGAGCTGCTCGGCCATCTCCCCCGCCGAACCGAACCTGCGCCCGGGATCGGAGTGCGTGGCCCGCCGCAGCAGCCGGGCGAACGACTCCTGCTGCTCCAGCAGCGGCACCCCGTCCGGGAAGGTGAACTCGTAGCTGCTCTGATACCCCTTGAACTCGAAGGTGAGCACCGCCAGCGCCCGCGCCACCGTGAACAGGTCGGAGGACACCGACGGCCCGTCGGAACCGATCTCGGGCGCCTGGTAGCCGACCGTGCCGTAGATCGGCCCCTCGCTGTCGACGCCGCGGACGCCGCCCATGTCGATGAGCTTGAGCTGCTCCTCGGTCTGGATCACGTTGTCCGGCTTGAAGTCGCAGTACACCAGCCCGCGGTCATGCAGGTACCCCAGCGCAGGCAGCACCTCGATCGCGTACGCGATCGCGTGCGCGAGCGGCACCGAGCCGCCATCGCGTCGCGCATCCTGGAGGATCTGCTTGAGCGACTTGCCGCCCACGTACTCCATCACGATGTACCCGGCCGACTCCCCCGTCCGCCGGTCCGCATGCTGCACGAAGTTGTAGATCCGCACGATGTTCGGGTGCTCCACCTGCGCGAGGAACTGGCGCTCGGCCACCGCGGCGGCCATCGCATCGGCATCACCGGTGTTCAGCAGGCCCTTGAGCACGACCCAGCGGTCGCTGACGTTACGATCCCGGGCCAGGTAAATCCAGCCGAGCCCGCCGAAGGCGAGGCAGCCGAGCACCTCGTACTGCCCGGCCACCAGGTCAGCCGGCTCCAGTTTCGGGCTGAACGAGAACCGCGTGCCGCAGTTGCGGCAGAAACCCTCGGTCAGCCCCGCCCGGCCTTCCAGGCCGCGCCCCACAGGCTGCTCGCAGTTCGCGCAGAAGCGACGGTTCTCCGGCACCTGCGGGTCGACCAGGATGGCGCTGGCCGGGTCGCGGTAGGGCACCGGCGGGATCTCCACCAGCCCCGCGCCCAGCCGGCCCCGCGCCGACCGCCCACTAGTACGCCGCGATCCCCTGGTTCCCCTGGTGCCCATGGTCCGGCGACTGCCGGCCGTGCCCGATCCCGCGGAGCCCGACCCTCCGGAGCCCGACCCTCCGGACGCCGACCCTCCGGACGCCGAGCCTGACGGGGCGGCGGCCAGGCCGCAGACGTTGCAGTAACCATCCTCGATCGTCCCGCCGCAATTGGTGCACGTGCTCATCGTTACCCCGCTCCCCTCGGTCAGCCCGCGTAGTGCGCCAGGGGCGCGCCAGGCACCGGAGCGCCGATCCAATGCCGGTAGCTGGCGGCCCACTGGCCGTTGGTCCGCAGTTGCTGCAGGACCGCGTTCACGAACCGGACGAACTCGGGATGCTGTTTGGAGATCGCCAGGCCATACGGCTCCTCGGTGAGCCGCGGCCCGATCAGCTGGGTCCACGGGTCCTGCGCGGCCAGCCCGTCCAGGATCGAGTCGTCGGTGGAGATCGCGGCTACGTCGCCCTGCTGCAGCAGGACCAGGCAGTCGGTCCAGTACGGCACCTGAACCGGAATGGCGTGGTGCTGGCGGATGCGGGCGACCGAGTCGGATCCGCTGGTCGCGCACACCTTCTGGCCGTGCAGGCTGTCCAGGCTGGTGGCGGCGGAGTTCTTCAGCACCAGGACCCGCTGAGCCGCCTCGAAGTAGACGCTGGAGAAGTCGACCTGCTTCAGCCGGTCGCAGGTGATCGTCATCGTGTGCGCCACGATGTCTACCGTGCCGTCGGTGATGTCCGGGATGCGCTGCGCGTCGGATATCGCCTTGAACCGCACCCTGCTCGGGTCGCCGAAAATGGCCTTGGCCACCGCACGGACCATGTCGATGTCGAAGCCCTCGATCTGGCCGCTGAGCGGGTTGAGGAAGCCGAAGTGGTAGGTGCTCTGGTCCACCCCGGCGATGAGGTAGCCGCGGGCGCGGATCTTCGCCATGAACGAGCCCGGGGTGACCTGAGGCGGGCCGGACGGGCGCAGGCTGCTCGCCGTCGGATCGCACGCGGCCGCGGCGGGCGCGCTCACCACCTTGGCCGCCGGCTGACCAGGCGCGGCCGCGGCCGCCGCGGCCCCCAAGGCCCCCAAGGCCAGCCCGGACGCCGTGATCATCACCAGGAGCGCCCGCCGCCAGGGTACGCCGGAACGCGGCCGCGCGTTCACCGGTACTCCGCGAGCCGGCGGCTCAGGCCCCAGGCGCAGCCGGCCACCATCACCAGCGACGCCACGATCATGCCCACGGCCAGCCCGGTGAACGCGTCCCGGCCGCTGCGGGCGCTGGAAGCGAAGACGGCCTGATGGGCGCCGATCCCTTCGCTGAGCGTCGCGGACAGCCGCGCGAAGCTGGTAGCGGCGTCACCGCTCAGCGCAGACGTCACCGCGGCGCCATGATTTCCGGAATCGTCCTTCGCGCGGAGCGCCGCGTGCGCCTGGTACCAGGCCCGGGCCTCGGCCGCGACGTCGCGCCCCGGGCCCCCACCCAGGAGCTTCTGCTGGACCAGGTAGTCCTTCTGGTAGGAGTCGTCGCCGCTGTTGTCGATCAGGGTGAGGCTCTCGTCCGCGTGCGCCCGCAGGGCCGCCACCTCCGCCCGGGCGAACGCCTGAGCCGGCGCCGAACCCTGCTGCTGCGCGTGCAGCAGGTCACCCCGGCCGACCACGAACGCGCCGGCCAGCCACACCAGCGAGACCAGCCCGGCCAGCGTGGCCAGCAGCAGCCCGTAGTTGACCACCCGGTGGGTATGCCGGGACAGCCACCGGGAGGACCGGAAGAGCACGAAACCGAGGCCAAGTCCGGCCAGCACGGCGACCACGATGAGCGGCAGCCCGGTGGCCTGCGCGCTGGCCGAGGTGAGCAGCGCGCTCTCCCGGGTGTAGATGTCGCTGGCCGCGGGCAGCAGCGTCCCGCGCAGCAGCGCCGAGGCTTCTCTGAGATAGGCCGCGCCAAGCGGCAGGCCGAGCCGGTTGTCAGCCCGGGCCGTACCCACCTCGTCGGTGTAGGCGGGAAGCTGTCCGGACAAGATGGCCAGGTCGTCACCGACGGCCGTGCCGGCCGCCGACGCCTGCTTCGCCAGGTGACCGGGTAGCTGGGTCCGGGCGGCGGACGACCCGACCAGGGCGCTGGCCGCCTCGATGCGGATGGCCGCCTGGGTGATGTCCGCCTGATAGCGCTGCCTGGCCGCGGCGGGTTCCAGGCCGCCGGACAGGAACGCGCTGGCCGCGGTGGCGTCGGCGTCCGACAGGCTGATGTAGATCTGTTCCGCGTCCAGGCTCAGCGGCTCGCTGACCGCGACCACGTCCGCCGCCGCAGAGGCATGCTGGTCGGCGGTCAGCGCGGCGAGCACGCCCCAGGCGAGGCTGAGCAGGATCATCAGGGCGAGCAGCAGCCGGAGCCTCGCGGGCGTGGTCGCCCCGTCCAGGCGGGACCGCCACCAGGCGCGGCGCACCGCCGGCGCGGGGGTCACCGGGCCGGGCGAAACGCCGACGCTGGTTGTCATGGGCCGACCGCCAAAACCGCTCCCGTCGCACCGGTTGCCCGGTGCCGTCTGGCTTTATGTAGTTTAGCCGCGGTGCACCGTGATGACGGTCCACGCGCCCAGGTTGATCCGGTCGCCCTCGTGTAGCGTGACCGTTTCCCCGATTGCGAGCTCACGGCCGTTGACGAGCGTGCCGTTCGCCGAACCGGGGTCGCTGATGGACCAGGTGCCGTCCGGTGCGGGGGCAAGAACCGCGTGCAGGCGGCTGACGCCCGGGTCTACTGGCCTGTCGGCCAGGTCGATCTCTGGCACCAGGTCGCGTGCTGCGCTCCGCCGCCCGATGCGCATCTGCTTGCCGGCGAGCCGGATCCGCCGTTCGGAGGTGTGCGCCGGAAACTTCACCGCCGTGCCGGCGAGCCCGCGCGCCGCCCTCATCCTGTCGTAGTAGACGCGATCCGAGGCAACCAGCACCGTCCAGGTAACCCTGGAGAGGGAAGGGATGGGCGTCGTCGGCGGGGCCAAGGCGGGCTCGGACCGGACCGGAGGCACGGGCGGCGGCTGCGGCCGGTTCATCGGCACCAGCGGGGTCTCGGCTGGCGCCTGGGCTGAGAACGCAGACGACGTAGGCGAGACCGCGGGCACTGGCGACGGATTAGACCAGGTCGTAGGCGGGTCAGACCAGGCCGGAGGCGCAGGCGGCTCGAACCGGACCGGAGGTACCGGCGGCGGCTCGGACCGGACCGGCGGCGCGGGCGGCGGCTCGAACAGGGCCGGCGGTACGGGCGCGGACTCGACACGGGCTTGAGGCGCGGTCGGCGGTTCATGCCGGGCCGGCGGCGCGGTCGGCGGTTCATGCCGGGCCGGCGGCGACGTCTTTGGCGCCGGCGAGAAGAGCGATTCCACCAGGCCAACCGCCCCCGCGTCCTCCGGCGTCCCGGCTGCCTCTCGCACGCCCGGTGCTTCGGGCGGCCAGGCGGCCGGGCTATCGGACGCGTTCCCAGGGCGCGGCGGGCTGGACGGGGAAGGCGCCGGCTCCGGCCGGCTCCAGGCAGAAAAGGGCGTCTCGGGCTTGGGAACCGGCGGGAACAGCGACTCGGGCGGGCCAGACGATGCCAGGCCGGACGGCAATGTCTCCCACGGCGCGGTGGGCGCGGCCGGGGCCGGGGCCGGGGCCGGGGAGGAAGCCTCCTCCGGATGGCCGCCGGGGAGGGGGGCGAAAGGCCGCCGGGCGGAAACCCGCAAGCCACACGCGTCGCAGAACTGGCCGACCACGGGCGCACCGCAGCGCGAGCAGGTCTCGGCGGCGCTGGCCACGAACCGCCCGGGTGCGTGATGCTTCCCGGTCACGCCGCCGCGGGATGGCGAGCTGCTGATTCTCGTGCCGCAAACGTCACAGAAGTCACTGCTCGCCGAGTCGTGGCCTTGTGGGCACACTGTCCCCATACCCACCCCTTTGAACCGACGATGCCTTTAGGTTCCCCCGAGCAGGATATGTGCCTCGTGCGTGTTTTACCTGGTCTTTCCTCTACCCATTACGTGAGACTCAGGTCAGCGGGCGCGCGGTCGGCGGAATCGGCGCAGGCAGTTCGCTGACACCGCCCAGATAACGATCGACGGCCGCGGCGGCGCTGCGCCCCTCGGCGATGGCCCAGACGATCAGCGACTGACCGCGGCCCATGTCCCCGGCCACGAAGACCCCGGGCACCGAGGTGGCGTAAGAGCCGTCCCTGGCGACGTTGCCCCGCTGGTCGAAATCGACGCCGAGGCCGGCGAGCAACCCGGGTCGTTCGGCCCCCGTGAATCCCATGGCCAGCAGCACCAGATCGCTGGGCAGGTCGCGCTCGGTGCCGGGAACCGGGTCGAACCCGGACGCGTCCGCCAGCCGCAGCGCCCGCAGCCGGCCGCCTTCGTCGCCGAGGAACTCCAGCGTGGTCACCGCGTAGGTGCGCTCGCCGCCTTCCTCGTGCGCACTCGAAACCCGGTAGATCATCGGGTAGGTCGGCCACGGCTGGTGCCCGGGCCTGGCCGCAGCCGGCCGGGGCAGGATCTCGAGCTGGGTCACCGAGGCCGCGCCCTGCCGGTGCGCGGTGCCCAGGCAGTCCGCGCCGGTGTCGCCGCCGCCGATGATGACCACGTGCCGCCCGCGCGCGCTGATAGGCGAATCGCTGAACAAGCGGTTGGCCAGCGGCAGGTACTCCATGGCCTGGTGGATGCCGTCCAGCTCACGCCCGGGCATCGGCAGCTCGCGCGGCACCCGGGCGCCGCCTGCCAGCACGATGGCGTCGAAGGAAGAGCGCAGCTCGGCCGCTGAGACGTCGGTGCCCGCGTCGACGCCGCAGCGGAACTCGGTACCCTCGGCCCGCATCTGGTCGAGCCGCCGGTCCACGTGCCGCTTCTCCAGCTTGAAGGCGGGGATGCCGTAGCGCAGCAGGCCGCCGGGGGCGTCGTCGCGCTCGAAGACGGTCACCGCGTGCCCGGCCCTGGTGAGCTGCTGGGCGGCGGCGAGCCCGGCCGGGCCAGAGCCGATCACCGCGAGCGTCCGCCCGGTCCGCACCGCCGGGGGCATCGGCATCACCCAGCCGGACGCGAACGCCCGGTCGATGATCTCCACCTCGACCTGCTTGATCGTGACCGGGTCCGCGTTGATCCCGAGCACGCAGGCGGCTTCGCACGGCGCTGGGCAAAGCCGCCCGGTGAACTCGGGGAAGTTGTTGGTGGCGTGCAGCCGGTCCGAGGCATCCCGCCAGTCGTGCCGCCAGACCAGGTCGTTCCATTCGGGGATCAGGTTCCCCAGCGGGCAGCCGTTGTGGCAGAACGGGATGCCGCAGTCCATGCACCGGCCCGCCTGCCGCTCCAGGCGGCTGGGCGGGAACGGCTCGTACACCTCGCGCCAGTCCAGCAGCCGCAGGTCGACCGGGCGCCGGACCGGAGTCTCGCGGGGCGTGGACAGGAAGCCCTTCGGGTCAGCCATGACTCGCCCCCTCAGCCGTGCGCCGCGGCCATGACGGCCTCGTTGACGTCGCGGCCCTCGCGTTCGGCCTGCGAAGCGGCGGACAGCACCCGCTTGTAGTCCTTCGGCATGACCTTGGTAAAACGGCCGGGATCCCAGTCCGCGAGCAGCCGGGCCGCCACCGCGGAGCCGGTTTCCGCATGATGGCGCTCCACCACCTCTCGGACGAACTTGGCGTCGTCCTCTTCCGCCTGGTCCAGGTCGACCATCTCCATGTTCACCCTGATCTCGGGCAGGTCGAGCACGTAGGCGACGCCGCCGGACATGCCCGCCGCGAAGTTCCGGCCGACCGGGCCGAGGATCACCACCCGGCCGCCGGTCATGTACTCGCAGCCGTGGTCTCCGGTACCCTCGGCGATCGCGAGCGCACCCGAGTTCCGCACGCAGAACCGTTCACCCACGATGCCGCGCAGGAAGATCTCGCCGGCCGTCGCACCGTAGCCGATCACGTTGCCCGCGATGACCTGCTCCTCGGCCGTGAACATGGCCTCCCGCGGCGGCCGGACGATCAGCCGGCCGCCGGACAGTCCTTTGCCCAGGTAATCGTTGGCGTCGCCGTCCAGTCGCAGCGTCACGCCGCGCGGCAGGAAGGCGCCGAACGACTGGCCGGCCGAACCGCGGAACGAGATGTCGATCGTGTCCTCGGGCAGCCCCTCGCCACCCCAGCGCCGGGTCACCTCGTAGCCGAGCATGGTCCCCACGGTCCGGTTGACGTTCCTGATCGGCAGGTCGAGGCGGACCGGGCGGCCCTCTTCGAGCGCGCCCTCGGCGAGCTGGATGAGCGTGTTGTCCAGAGCCTTGTCCAGGCCGTGGTCCTGGCGGGTGACGCAGCTCAGGGCGGCCCCCTCGGGCAGCGGCGGGGTGTAGAGGATGGGCGAGAGGTCCAGCCCGGAAGCCTTCCAGTGCTCCACCGCCAGCACCGTGTCGAGCAGGTCGACCCGGCCGATGATCTCCTCCAGGGTGCGGAACCCGAGCCGGGCCAGGTACTCCCTGACCTCCTCGGCGATGAACTCGAAGAAGTTCACAACGAACTCGGGTTTCCCGTTGAACCTGGCGCGCAGTTCCGGATTCTGGGTGGCCACGCCGACCGGGCAGGTGTCCAGATGGCAGACGCGCATCATGATGCACCCCGACACCACCAGCGGAGCGCTGGCGAAGCCGAACTCCTCCGCGCCGAGCAGCGCGGCGATGATCACGTCCCGGCCGGTCTTGAGCTGCCCGTCGGCCTGCACCACGATCCGGTCCCGCAGCTTGTTGCGGAGCAGCGTCTGCTGGGTCTCGGCCAGGCCGAGTTCCCACGGCGCGCCCGCGTGCTTGATCGAGGTCAGCGGGGCCGCCCCGGTACCGCCGTCGTGCCCGCTGATCAGCACCACGTCGGCGTGCGCCTTGGACACCCCGGCCGCCACCGTGCCCACGCCCACCTCGGACACCAGCTTGACGTGCACCCGGGCCGCCGGGTTGGCGTTCTTCAGGTCGTGGATCAGCTGGGCCAGGTCCTCGATCGAGTAGATGTCGTGGTGCGGCGGGGGCGAGATCAGGCCCACGCCAGGCGTGGAGTACCGCGTCTTGGCGATCCACGGGTACACCTTGTGCCCGGGCAGCTGGCCGCCCTCGCCGGGCTTAGCCCCCTGCGCCATCTTGATCTGCAGGTCGTCGGCGTTGACCAGGTACTCGCTGGTGACGCCGAAACGCCCGCTGGCCACCTGCTTGACCGCGGAGCGGCGCAAGTCGCCGTTGGCGTCGGGGATGAACCGGTCCGGGTCCTCGCCGCCCTCGCCGGTGTTCGACCGGCCGCCCAGCCGGTTCATGGCGATGGCAAGGGTCTGGTGGGCTTCGGCGGAGATGGAGCCGTAGGACATGGCCCCGGTGGCGAACCGCCGTACGATGCTCGCCGCCGGCTCCACATCTTCGACCCGAACGGGCCTGGGTTCCTGCTCTCGTACCTGTTCTGGCGCAGCGTCGTCCACGCCGCGGATGCGGAGCAGCCCGCGCAGCGTCATCAGCCGCCGCGACTGGTCATCGACCAGGTTGGTGTACTCCTTGAAGACCTCGTACCGGCGGCTGCGGGTGGCGTGCTGGAGCTTGAAGACCGCCTCCGGGCTGAACAGGTGCGGCTCGCCCTCGCGCCGCCACTGGTACTCGCCGCCGGTATCCAGCCGCCGGAAATCCATCCCGGCGCCAGCGCCGGCGGCGTGGCCGGTCCGCTGGCTGATCTCCGCGGCGAGCTGGTCGAAGTCCACGCCGGATAGCCGTGAGGTGGTGCCGGCGAAGCAGGCCCTGATCACCTCCGGGCCCAGGCCGATGGCCTCGAAGATCTGCGCGCCGGTGTAGGAGGCGACGGTGGACACGCCCATCTTGGACATGATCTTCAGCAGGCCCTTGCCGAGGGCCTTGAGCAGGTTGGCCTCGGCCTTGAACTCCGAGACGTTCTGGATGACCCCGCGCCGCACCAGGTCCCGGACCGACTCGATGGCCAGGTACGGGTTGACGGCGGCGGCGCCGTACCCGACGAGCAAGGCCACGTGGTGGCATTCGCGCACGTCCCCGGCCTCCACCACGAGGCCGGCCCGGGTGCGCGTCTTCTGCTTGATCAGGTGGTGGTGCACCGCGCCGGTCAGCAGCAGCGAGGGAATGGGCACGAGGTCCTGACCGTCGCCGCGGGCGCGGTCGGAGAGGATGATCAGGCGCGCGCCGGCCTCGATGGCGGCCGAGACCTCGGCGCAGATGACCGCGAGCCGGGCGCGCAGGCCCTCGCCGCCGCCGGCCGCGCCGTAGCGGCCGTCGACCACGTGCGAGGCGAACCCGGGCAGGTTGCCCGCGTCGTTGATGTGCACGATCTTGGCCAGGTCGTTGTCGTTGATCACCGGGTAGGGCAGCACGATCTGGCGGCAGGAGGCCGGGATCGGGTGGAGCAGGTTCTGCTCGGGCCCGGTGATCGTGCCCAGCGAGGTGACGAGCTCTTCCCTGATCGCGTCCAGCGGCGGGTTGGTCACCTGGGCGAAAAGCTGGGTGAAGTAGTCGAAAATCAGCCGCGGCCGCCCGGAGAGCACCGCCACCGGGGTGTCCGTGCCCATCGACCCGATCGGCTCGGCTCCGGCCCGCGCCATCGGGGTCAGGATGACCCGCAGCTCTTCCTCGGTGTACCCGTGCAGCCGCTGCCGGGTCACCAGGCCGGGCTCGCCGGACCGCCCGGTGCGGGCGGGCTCAGGATCAGGCAGGTCGTCTAGGTGGATGAGCCCGGCGTGCAGCCAGTCCTCGTAGGGGTGCTCGGCAGCCAGGGCCGCCTTGACCTCCTCGTCCTCGACTATGCGGCCGGCCGCCGTGTCGGCCAGGAAGACCCGGCCGGGTTGCAGCCGGCCCTTCCTGATCACCGTGGCGGGGTCGATGTCGAGCACACCGACCTCGCTGGCCAGCACGACCAGGCCGTCGCTGGTCACCCAGTACCGCCCGGGGCGCAGGCCGTTGCGGTCGAGCACCGCGCCGATTACCGAGCCGTCGGTGAACGCGATCAGCGCCGGGCCGTCCCATGGTTCCATCAGCGCGGCGTGGTACTGGTAGAAGGCGCGCCGCTCCGGCGTCATCTCCTCGTGGTTCTCCCACGGTTCCGGGATCATCATCAGCACCGCGTGCGGCAGCGACCGGCCGCCCATGTGCAGCAGCTCCAGGCACTCGTCGAAGCTGGCCGAGTCGCTGGCTTCCCCGTCCAGGATCGGGAAGAGCCGCTCGATCCCCTGGCCGTCCCTGGAGTCCGGGATCAGCTCGCTGGCCAGCATCGCCTCCCGGGCGCGCATCCAGTTGCGGTTGCCCTGGACGGTGTTGATCTCGCCGTTGTGCGCCACAAACCGGTACGGGTGGGCCAGCGGCCAGGACGGGAACGTGTTGGTGGAGAACCTGGAGTGCACCAGGGCGAGCGCCGAGCCGTACCTCGGGTCGGACAGGTCCGGGTAGAACGGCTCGAGCTGCACGGCGGACAGCATGCCCTTGTACACGACGGTCCGGGCGGACAGGCTGGCAAAGTACGCCCCGGCCTCGTGCTCGGCCCGCTTGCGCAGGCAGAACGCCATCCGCTCGAGCTCCATGCCGCACTCGCCCCGCGCCCCCGCGACGAACAGCTGGAGCACGTCGGGCAGCACCGCCCGCGCGCCGTCGCCGCAGGCGGTTATGTCGAACGGGACCTCGCGCCAGCCGAGGATGGTCAGCCCTTCCGCGGCGGCCAGCCGGGTCAGGGCGGGGGTGACCAGGTGACGTTCGGCCGAGAAGAAGGCCATGCCCGCTGCGTAGGCACCGGCCTCTGGCAGCTCGAAGCCGCATGTGGCGCGGAAAAAGTCATCGGGGATCTGGGTCAGGATCCCGGCGCCATCCCCGGTCCCCGGATCGCCGCCCTTCGCGCCCCGGTGCTCGAGGTTGCACAGCACCCGCAGGGCCCTGGCCACCACATCGTGACCGCCGCGTCCGGACAGGTCCGCGACGAAACCGACGCCGCACGCGTCGTGCTCGAACCGGGGGTCGTAAAGGCCCGCAGCGACCATGGGCTCTCCTGTCGTCTCTCGCAACCCGCCACTTCAATACGCTCGGGACGACATTGGCCCAGCTAAGCAGACACTGTTACACCGACATTACATCACCCGGAGAATCCTCTACCACCGCTCGCTTCACCTGCCCGCGAGCAGGGGGCCGGCGCCCGGGTCTGGTCAGGTACATGCCCAGGACGGCGAGGATGAAAACGGCGACGTCGCCGAGCGCGCCGTAGCGGATGCCGAGGGCGTGCGGCAACGGCCCGACGCGCATCGAATCCACCCAGAAGCCGCCGACCGCGTACCCGGCGGCGCACAGCATGAACGTCCGCTCGCCGCTGAGCGCGAACCTCCTGGCCGCCCAGATCACCGCGAAGCCCAGGGCGACCTCCCACAGCGACTGGTACAGGAAGGCTGGCTGGAAGGTGGCGTAATTCTCGTAACCGGGCACCCGGTGCTCGGGCGAGATCCGCACCGCCCACCACCACGTCGACGGCGGGCCGTAGAACTGCTGTGCCCACCAGCTGCCCAGGCCCGCCACGGCCAGGCCGAACGCCAGCGCGGGCGCGATCGCGCCCGCGACCGGCCCGAACGTTATGCCGGACCGCCGGCAGGCGATCCACGCGCCGGCCGCGCCGAGCGCCACCGCACCCGGCACGCCGATCGCGGCGACGCTGACCGTGGCGGCATGCCAGAGCCGGTATTCGTCGCCGAAGGCGTGCCTAAGGTCCAGCAGGATCGTGTGCACCAGCGCCCCGGCCAGGCCGAACGGGATCGCCCAGGCGGCCACGTCGAGGATGACCCCTGGGCGCCCGCCAGCGCGCGTGTACCCTCGGCTGGCCACCGCTACCGCGACGACGATCCCGGCGATCACGCACAGCGCGTAGGCGCGGACCGACAGTGGTCCGAGATGCCAGACGGCGTGGCCGGGGCTCGGAATCGACGCGAGCGGCATCTTCCGGACACTACCGCCTCCGTAGTAAAGGCAGCTATCCGCTTCGCGAGGCGATGCTCGTGCGCCCGGTGTTATCCGAGCGTGCCGTGGGGCGGTAGCCAGGCCAAGGATCGGGGTTGTTTTGGGCTTCCGGGTGACTTTGGTGCACCATAGTGCCCCCGGTCAACCCACAAGCCCTAATCCACTCCGGCGAGCGAACGATGGCGCGGATGAGGTAAATGTTCCTGGTGTGGCGTCGGGAATGTTGAACTGAGCGGCGGCGGGCGGGTGTGGCGGCCGACGGGCGTAAAGGCGCCCAGCCGAGGGCCGTTACGGTGCGGGGCGGCGGACGCCTGCGGCGAGTTCGGCAGTCAGCTCGCGGATCGCGGGCACGCCCTGGTCATCGAGGAGGCGGCGGACGAAGGCGGAGCCGACGATCACGCCGTCCGCGAACGCGGCCACCTGGGCCGCCTGGACGCCGTTGCTGACGCCGAGGCCGACCGCCACGGGCAGGTCCGTGTGCTCACGGATCCGCTTGACCAGGCCGGAGGCATCAGTGCTGACCGCGTCCCTGGTGCCGGTGATGCCCATCAGGGAGGCGGCGTAGACGAAGCCGCGGCAGGCCCTGGCGATCTTGGCCACCCGCTCGTCGGTGGAACTCGGCGCGACCAGGAACACCCGGTCCAGGTCGTACTCGGCGGAGGCGTCCAGCCAGGAACCCGCCTCTTCGAGGGTGAGATCCGGGGTGATCAGCCCGGAGCCGCCCGCCGCGGCCAGGTCCCTGGCGAAGGCGCGCACGCCGTACCGGTCGACCGGGTTCCAGTAGGTCATGACCAGCACCGGCACACCCGCCGCCGCGACCGCCTCGACGGTGCGCAGCACGTCCGCGACCCGCGACCCGGCGGCCAGCGCGCGGTGCACTGCCTCGGCGATCACCGGGCCGTCCATCAGCGGGTCGGAGTACGGCAGCCCCACCTCGATGACATCGGCTCCGGCCTGCGCCATGGCCAGGGCGGCCTCGATGGCGCCGGCCACGGAGGGGAACCCGGCGGGCAGGTAGCCGACCAGGGCCGCGCGGTTGTCCGCGCCGGCCTTGCCGAAGGCCTCGGTGACTGCGCTCGTCACGTGGGTCACACCCCGAACCACTTGGAGGCGGTGTCGACGTCCTTGTCACCGCGGCCGGACAGGTTGACCAGGATCAGCCCGTCGGGGCCGAGTTCGCGGCCGACGTCGAGCGCGCCGGCCAGCGCGTGCGCGGACTCGATGGCCGGGATGATGCCCTCGGCCCGGCAGAGCACGGAGAACGCGTTCATCGCCTCGGCGTCGGTCACCGCGCGGTACTCGGCCCGGCCCGTCTCCCTCAGCCAGACGTGCTCCGGGCCGACGCCCGGGTAGTCCAGCCCCGCCGAGATGGAGTGGGTGCCGAGGGTCTGGCCCTCGTCGTCCTGCAGCACGAACGTCCGCATGCCGTGCAGCACCCCCTGCGACCCGCCGGTGAGGGTGGCCGCGTGCCGCCCGGTGTCCAGGCCGTCACCGCCCGCCTCGCAGCCGATCAGGCGCACCGGAGCGTCAGGGATGAAGGCGTGGAAGACACCTATGGCATTGGAGCCGCCGCCGACGCAGGCGATCACGGCGTCCGGCAGCCGCCCGGTGGCCTCGAGCACCTGCTCGCGAGCTTCCAGGCCGATGACCCGCTGGAAGTCCCTGACCATCATCGGGAACGGGTGCGGGCCGCCGGCCGAGCCGATGCAGTAGTGGGTATGCCCCACCGACGTGACCCAGTCGCGGAAGGCCTCGTTCATGGCGTCCTTGAGCGTGCGGGTACCGGTGGCGACCGGGATGACCTCGGCGCCGAGCATCCGCATCCGGGACACGTTCAGCGCCTGCCTGCGGGTGTCCTCCTCGCCCATGTAAACGGCGCAGTCCAGGCCGAGCAGCGCGCAGGCGGTCGCGGTGGCCACGCCGTGCTGGCCGGCCCCGGTCTCCGCGATCACCCTGGTCTTGCCCATCCGCCGGGCCAGCAGCACCTGGCCGAGTACGTTGTTGATCTTGTGAGACCCGGTGTGAGCCAGATCCTCGCGCTTGAGCAGCACGGTGCAGCCGCCGGCCTGCTGGCCGAACCGGTCCGCGCGGTACAGCAGCGTCGGCCGGCCCGCGTAGTTGCGGAGCAGCCCGTCGAGCTCGGCCCGGTAGGCAGGGTCCTTGCGCGCCTGCTCGTAGGCGGCGGTCAGCTCGTCCAGCGCCGCCATCAGGGCCTCCGGCGCGAACCGGCCGCCGTAGGCGACACCGGGAGCCTCGCCGGCCCCGCCCTCCTCGGCGACCCCTACGGCGCCGACCACGAAGTGGCCCCAGACGTCGGGAACGGGCGAGATATCGGGCTCGGCGGGCGCGGGTGCCTGCGCCGCGGCCGTCTCGGTCATCCGCGTTCTCCTCGCAGCGCGGGGTGCGACCCCGCGGTAACCAGGTCGGCGACGGCGCAGCGCGGGTCCTTCTCGGTGACCAGGCTCTCGCCGACCAGCACCGCGTCCGCGCCGGAGGCGGCGTAGGCGAGCAGGTCGCGCGGACCGCGGACGCCGGACTCGGCGATCTTGACGATGCCGTCCGGGATCCGCACCGCTATCCGGCCGAAGATCCCGCGGTCCACCTTGAGCGTGGCCAGGTTGCGCGCGTTGACGCCGACGACGGTGGCGCCCGCGTCGAGCGCCCGGTCGAGTTCGGGTTCAGTGTGCACTTCCACCAAGGGCAGCAGGCCGATCGAGGCGGCGCGCTCCACCAGCGAGACCAGCGCGCTCTGCTCGAGCGCGGCCACGATCAGCAGCACCACGTCCGCGCCGTGAGCACGGGCCTCCCACAGCTGATAGGAACTGACCACGAAGTCCTTGCGCAGCACCGGGACCTGCACCGCACGGCGCACCGCGTCCAGGTCGTCCAGGCTGCCGCCGAAACGCCGCGATTCGGTCAGCACGCTGATTATCTTGGCCCCGCCGGCCTCGTAGTCCGCGGCCAGCGCGGCCGGGTCGGCGATGGCCGCCATCTGGCCCCGGGACGGGCTGGCCCGCTTGACCTCGGCGATCACGCTGACGCCCTCGGCCCGCAGCGCGGCCATGGCGTCCAGTGGTGACGGCGCCTGCCGCGCCATCTCCTTCAGGTGGTCAAAAGAGACCCGCCGCTGCCGTTCGGCGAGATCGGCACGCACGCCGTCTAGGATCTCGTCGAGCACACTCACGCGGTTCGCTCGTCCCCTCAAATCGGTACTGTTGCGCCACTGATGGTAGCCCGGCCACTCGGGCGCCCGGGCGACTGCCCCCCTGAAATCGCGCCGGTGTCCCGATTTGTCCCCGGATCGAAGGCATAGCCGGCGCCGCGCACCGTCCTGATCGTGCCCACCCCCCCGATCTTGGCCCTGAGCTGGGCAATGACCACGTCGACCGCCCGGTCGCCGGCCGCCTGACTGCCCGCGGCGGCGAGCAGCTGGCGGCGGGACAGCACGCGCCCCTGCTGGCCGAGCAGGGCCGCCAGGATGGCGGTCTCGGTCGCCGTCAGCTTCACGGGCTGGCCATCCGCCCGGCCGCAGCGGCCCGCGAGATCGAGCCGGAGCTCCCCGTCGGCCCGTTCGGCCGGTTCTCCGGCGTCCCCGGCCGGCCGCGGCACCGGCCCGGCCAGCACGTCGCGGACCATGGCCACCAGCTGACGCGGGCCGAAGGGCCGGCCCAGCCACCGCCGCGGGCCGGCCGCCCCGCCGCGGGCCAGGCCGCGCGGCCGGGGGCCCTGCGGGCCGGCCACCAGGAAGATGACCGGGGTCCGCAGCGCGCGGCGGATGCGCCGGGGGTCCAGGCCGGGCATGGTCAGGTCGAGCACGGCCACGGCGTCCGGGCCCGCGGTCAGCTCGGCCAGCGCCCGCTCAGGCGTGGTCACCAGCCGCACCGGCAGCCCGTCCCGGCGCAGGTAGCGGGCTGACATCTCGGCGACCTCGGGCTCGTGCTCGGCCAGCAGGACCGAGTTAGGTCCGGGTACCGTCATCGGCCGTCGGGTCGACGTCGCGGCTCAGCGACTCCCACATGCTGGCTGAGTCGGCGCCGCGCGGCCGGGCCGGGGCTGGCCGCTCGAAGCGCGCGGACATGACGGGCCAGCGCGGGCCACGCACGGCGGTGGCCACGCCGGCCAGCACGATCGCGACCGCGCCGGCGACGGCCGCCGCGCGCCAGGACACTCCGGCCATGATCACCCGGCCGGGCCCGGCCACCACGATCTCGTGCACGGCGCCGCCGGAGGGCGCGCCGCTCGTCGTCGAGCCGCCCAGCGGGCCCGACAGCGCGCTGGCCCGCGCCGCGGCGAGGACGGCCGAGGTCCGCAGGCTAGCCAGGACGGCCACCGCGGCGGCCGCGCCGAGAACGGCCAGCAGGGCGCCGACGGCCCGCCTGATCACCGACCTGGTGGCGATCACCGCCGCCAGGCAGGCAAGCGCGGCTAGCCCGAGCGCGCTGGCCAGCGGGACGAGCTGCTGCCCGGTCACCGCGATGTCCTGGGCGGGCAACGGCCGGGGCGGGGTGAAGACGGCGTGCGCCCAGGCCTGGCGGACGGCGAGCACGACCAGGACTGCGCCGGCCGCGCCGGCCAGCAGCGCCAGCATGAATTCCCTGCGTGTCGCCGGCATCGGGGTCACTGCTCCTTCAGCAGCACATCCGCGTCGAAGCAGGTCCGGTCGCCGGTGTGGCAGGCCGCGCCGACCTGGTCGACCTTGACCACCAGGGCGTCGCCGTCGCAGTCCAGCGCCACCGACTTGACCCACTGGTAGTGCCCGGACGTGTCGCCCTTGACCCAGTACTCCTGGCGGCTGCGCGACCAGTAGGTGCACCGGCCGGTGATCAGGGTGCGATGCAGCGCCTCGTCGTCCATCCAGCCGAGCATCAGCACCTCACCGGTGTTGTGCTGCTGCGCGATGGCCGCGACCAGGCCGGATGCGTCCCGCTTCAGCCGCGCCGCGATGGCAGGGTCAAGCATCGGTTCCCCTCGTTTCCTCGAGACTTCAGCCAGGGTAGCAATGACGCCTAGGATCGGCGGGTGAGCTACTCCCGGGAAGAGCGCGGCGCGCTGTGCGCGCTGCTCGAAAAGACCGGCCCGGACGCGCCGACGCTGTGCGAAGGCTGGACCACCGGCGACCTCGCCGCGCACCTGGTACTGCGGGAGCGTCGCCTGGACGCCGCGGCCGGCGTGGCCGGCGGCCCGCTGGCCGGGTACACGGCCCGCGTACAGCAGCGGCTCAGGAGCCGGATCCCGTTCCCGGACCTGGTGCGGATCATCAGGTCGGGTCCGCCCGCGCTGTCGGTGATGGCGCTGCCCGGCATGGACGAGCGGGTGAACGCGGTGGAGTTCTTCGTGCACCACGAGGACGTCCGGCGCGCCGCGCCCGGCTGGGAGCCCCGCGAGCTCGGCAGCGGCGAATCGGACATGCTCTGGCACCGGCTGCGGATGGCGCGGTTCATGCTCCGCAAGGCGCCGGTCGGCGTGGAACTGGCCCGGGACGACATTGACGCTGGCATTGACACGGGCGCGGACGGCGCGTCCTACCGGATCACGGCGCGGAACGCTACGCCGGCGGTGACCGTGGTCGGCAGCCCGGCCGAGCTCACCATGTGGGTGATGGGCCGCCGGACCGCGGCGCGGGTGCGCATGGACGGCATCCAGGCCGCGGTGACCAAGCTCGCCGAGGCGAACTGGTAAACGCTAGCTGCCCATCTCCCGCTTGAGCCGCGCCAGTTCGTCGTCTACGTCGTGGGTGGCGGGCCGGACCGGGGACGGCGGCGGCGGCGCGGCGGGCTCGACGTCAGCCCGCGGCAGCGGCCTGCTGTACTCCTCGTGGTCGCGGTCGCGAACCTCGCGCTCGGCCTTGGAACCCGAGACCTGCCGCCGGGAACGGGCCACCTTGATCGCCACCGCGATCGCGCCGACCACGAGCGCGGCGATCACTAGCTTGGTCACCGCGCCGATTATGAAGCCGATCACCGATCCGGCGATCAGGAACGCGATCAGTATGCCGGCCCCGATGGCGGCGATCTTGAACCAGCGCATCCGCCGCATCCTCTCTCGACAAGGGAACTTCCCTCTCTCGCGATATTACCCGACCTGGCTCGCTCCGGCAGAGCGCCAGGCGCGCCGCGCGGGGCAGACCGTTACGCTGTGGCCATGCACGCACTCGGGATTGACATCGGCGGTTCCGGCATCAAGGCAGCGCCGGTGGACGTGAGCACGGGCAAGCTCCTGGCCGACCGGCAGAAGCTCGCCACGCCGCGCCCGGCGCTGCCGGACGCCGTCGCCGACGTGGTGAAGCAGCTCACCACCTCATTCAGCTGGTCCGGGCCCATCGGCATCACCTTCCCCGGGGTAGTTACCGACGGTGTGACCAGGACCGCAGCGAACCTGGACCCGGCGTGGATCGGGGCGGACGCGGGCGCGCTGTTCCGCAAGGCGGCCGGCAACCCGGTCCGGGTGCTGAACGACGCCGACGCGGCCGGCGTGGCCGAGATGACGTTCGGCGCGGGAATGGGTCAGAAGGGCACCGTGCTGATGCTGACGTTCGGCACCGGGATCGGCAGCGCGCTTTTCACCGGCGGCCTGCTGGTGCCGAACACCGAGTTCGGGCACATCGAGATCCGCGGGCACGACGCGGAGACGCGCGCATCCGAGCGCGCCAAGGAACTGCACGACCTGAGCTGGGGCAAGTGGGCGGGCCGGGTCGACGAATACCTCCAGCACATCGAGGCGCTGCTGTCGCCGCACCTGATCATCGTGGGCGGCGGGATCAGCAAGCAGTCGGAAAAGTGGGTGCCGCGGCTGACCGGGATCAGGGCCAGGGTCGTGCCGGCGGCGCTGCTCAACGACGCCGGCATCGTCGGCGCCGCGATGGCCACCTCCGCCGGTATCGCGCCGGATACCTCAGGCGCGACCGGAACCGGCAGTTAGCCTGGTACGTTCCACCATCGTGTCGAAGAGCAACAGGGCCAGGCAGGAGCGCGCACGGGAACGGATCGCGCAGATCCGGGCCGAGGAAGCCAGGCGCAGGCGCCGACGGCTGTGGCTGTCCGGCGGGGGTGCGGCGGTCGTGGTCATCGGACTCGTCGTGGGCCTGGTGCTCGCGCTGTCCGGGGGCGGCGCCAAGGCCACCGGCCCGCCGCACCTGAAGCCGCTCAGCTCCCTTGGCTCGCTCGGGCCGGCGCCCGCCGCCGGGCCGCAGGGGCCCGAGCAGGTGCCGGTGCCGGCCGCCGCCGCGCTGGCCAGCACCGCCACCGCGGTCACCGGCCAGGCCAAGGACGGGATCAGCTGCCAGTCCAGCGAGCAGACCCTTTTCCACATCCACGCCCACCTGACCGTCTTCGTGAACGGCTCGGCCCGGCAGATCCCGGCCGCCATCGGCATCCCGGGAGCGGTGGCCCAGTCAACCCCGGCGGGCTCCTTCGTCGAACAGGGGACCTGCTTCTACTGGCTGCACACGCACGCCGCCGACGGCATCATCCACATCGAGTCCCCTGTGCACCGGTCCTACACGCTGGGCAATTTCTTCGACGAGTGGGGCCAGCCGCTCAGCCCCAGCCGGGTCGGCCCCGCCAGCGGGCACGTCGTGGCGATCTACAACGGCCAGGTCTTCCAGGGCGACCCGCGGAACATCCCGCTTACCGCACACGCCCAGATCCAGCTGGAGGTGGGCACCCCGCTGGTCGCGCCGGAGCGCATCACGTTCCCGGCCGGGTTGTGAGCCGGACCCTAACGGACCGGGTGGCCCGCGCCGCGCAGCGCGGTCTTGACCTGCCCGATGCGCAGCGCGCCGAAGTGGAACACACTGGCCGCCAGCACCGCGTCCGCGCCCGCCTCCACGGCCGGGGCGAAGTGCGCGAGCGTGCCCGCGCCGCCGCTGGCGATCACCGGGACGGTTACCACGGCGCGCACCGCGCGGATCAGCTCCAGGTCGAAGCCGGAGGTGGTGCCGTCCGCATCCATCGAGTTCAGCAGGATCTCCCCCGCGCCGAGTTCGGTGGCCCGCCGGGCCCAGTCCACCGCGTCGATCCCGGTGCCGGTCCGGCCGCCGTGCGTGGTCACCTCGAACCCGCTGGCAGGACCATCGGCACGGCGCGCGTCGATGGACAGCACCATGCATTGCGACCCGAACCGGCCGGCCGTCTCGGCCAGCAGGCCTGGCCGGGCGATGGCGGCGGTGTTGAGCGATACCTTGTCCGCCCCGGCCCGCAGCAGCCGGTCCACGTCCGCCACGCTGCGCACGCCGCCGCCCACGGTAAGCGGGATGAAGACCTGTTCGGCGGTGCGCCGCACCACGTCGTACATGGTGTCCCGGCCGCCGCTGGACGCGGTGATGTCCAGGAACGTGAGCTCGTCCGCCCCTTCGGCGTCGTAGAACGCGGCCAGTTCCACCGGGTCGCCGGCGTCACGCAGCTCCCGGAAGTTGACCCCCTTGACCACCCGGCCGCAGTCCACGTCCAGGCAGGGAATGACCCGCACGGCGACGCTCATCGCGAGGCGGCCTCCGCCAGCGCTTCCTCCAGGGTGAACGCGCCCTCGTAGAGGGCGGTGCCGACGATCGCGCCCTCCACTCCGAGCGGGACCAGCTCCGCGATCGCCCGCAGGTCGGCCAGGCTGGCGACTCCCCCGCTGGCCACGACCGGCGCGGACGTATGCGCGCACACCCGGCGCAGCAGCGCGAGGTTCGGGCCGCGCAGCGTGCCGTCCTTGAGCACGTCGGTCACCACGTACCTGGCGCAGCCCTCGCGGTTCAGCCGGGCCAGGGTGTCCAGCAGGTTCCCGCCCTCGGCGGTCCAGCCGCGGGCGGCCAGCCGGGTACCGCGCACGTCCAGGCCGACCGCGATCCGGTCCCCGTGCCGGGCGATGACGTCGCCCACCCAGTCCGGGTTCTCCAGCGCCGCGGTGCCGATGTTGACCCGGGCGCAGCCGGTGCCGAGCGCGCGAGCCAGTGATTCGTCGTCCCTGATGCCGCCGGACAGCTCCACCTGGACGTCGACCTTGCGCACCACGTCGGCCAGCAGGTCCGCGTTCGACCCGCGGCCGAACGCCGCGTCCAGGTCCACCAGGTGGATCCAGGAGGCCCCGGCCCGCTGCCAGGCCAGGGCGGCCTCCATCGGGTCGCCGTACTGGCCGCCGCTGCCGGCCACGCCCTGGACGAGCTGGACCGCGTGCCCCTCGGTGACGTCGACGGCGGGCAGCAGCGTCAGCCCGGTCACGAGAGCGTCTCCAGCCAGTTGGCGAGCAGGGCGGCGCCGGCGTCGCCCGACTTCTCCGGGTGGAACTGCGTCGCGGCCAGCACCCCCTGCTCGGCGGCGGCGGCGAACGGCTCGCCGTGCTCGGCCCAGGAGATCAGCGCGCCCGCCGCGGCGAGTTGCTCCGCGCCGGGCGCGCGCAGCGCGTAGGAGTGCACGAAGTAGAACCGCGTCTCCGCCGGGATCCCGGCGAACAGCGCCGAGCCGGGCGCGGGCGTCACCGTGTTCCAGCCCATGTGCGGCAGCACGCCCGCGTCGAGCCGCTCCACCGTGCCGGACCACGCCCCGCAGCCGTCGGACGCCACCCCGTGCTCCACCCCCGCCTCGAACAGCACCTGCATGCCGACGCAGATGCCGAGCACCGGCCGTCCGAGCTCGAGCCGCCGGGCGACCAGCTTGTCGCCGCCGACCGCGCGCAGCCCGGCCATGCAGGCCGCGAACGCGCCCACCCCGGGCACGGCCAGCCCGTCGCAGTCCAGCGCGGCGTCTGGGTCCGCGGTCACCTCGACCCGCGCGCCGACCCGCTCCAGCGCGCGCTGCGCCGAGCGCAGGTTCCCCGACCCGTAGTCGAGCACCACCACGCGGGTACTCATGCGAGCACCCCCTTCGTGCTGGGGATGCCGCCGGCCCGCGGATCCGGCGCCGCGGCCGCGCGCAGTGCCCGGGCGACCGCCTTGAACTGGGCCTCCACGATGTGGTGCGGGTTGCGGCCCTCGATCACCCGCACGTGCAGGCAGATCCCCGCGGCGAACGCGAGCGACTCGAAGATGTGCCTGGTCAGCGTGGTGTCGTAGGTGCCGATCAGCGGGGCCATGCCGTCCGGTTCGTGGTGCACTACGTACGGGCGCCCGGACAGGTCCAGCGCGGCCTGCACCAGCGTCTCGTCCAGCGGGACCAGCGCGTTGCCGAACCTGGCGATGCCGGACTTGTCGCCCAGTGCCTCCCTGAGCGCCTGGCCCAGGGCGATGGCGGTGTCCTCCACCGTGTGGTGCGCGTCGATCTCGACGTCGCCCTTGGCCCGCACGGTCAGGTCGAGGCTGCCGTGCTTACCCAGCTGGGCGAGCATGTGGTCGAAGAACGGCACGCCGGTACCGACCTCGACCACCCCGATGCCGTCCAGGTCGAGTTCCACCATGATCTGCGTCTCGCGGGTGAGCCGTTCCACCCGCGCCACCCTGTTCATGAGCTGAGCACCTCGTCTAGAGCCGACTTGAACGCTGCCATCTCCTCCGGCGTCCCCACCGTGACCCGCAGCCAGCGCGGCGGGCCGACCTCGCGGACGAGCACGCCCCGGTCGAGGAGCCCCTGCCACACTTCGCGGCGCGAGCCGAACTCGCCGAACAGCACGAAGTTCGCGTCGGAGTCGGCCACGGACAGGCCCCGATGCCGGAGCCAGGCGACGAGCCCATCCCGTTCGGTCCGTAGTCTCGTCACGGTGGCCAGCGGCTCGGCGGCCAGCGCCAGTGCGGCGCGCGCCACCGCCTGGGTGACCGCGGACAGGTGGTACGGCAGCCGCACGAGGAGCAGTTTCTCCACCACCTCGGGCGCGGCGGCCAGGTACCCGATCCTGGCGCCGGCCATGGCGAAAGCCTTGGACATCGTGCGCGTGACCACCAGGTGAGGGTAGCGCGGCAGCAGGGTGAGCGCGCTCGGCGTGCCCTCGCGGGCGAACTCGGCGTACGCCTCGTCGATGACTACCAGGCCGGGGGCGGCGGCGCACACCGCCTCGATCAGCCCGATCGGCGCGGCGGTCCCTGTCGGGTTGTTCGGCGAGGTCAGGAAGACGATGTCCGGCTGAGTTTCCCTGATCACGCCGGCCGCCCGCTCCGGATCCAGGCCGAAGTCCTCGTCGCGGGGCGCCGAGACCCAGCCGGTGGAGGTCACCCGGGCGATCAGCGAGTGCATGGAGTAGCCGGGGTCGAACCCGAGCGCCCGCCTGCCCGGCCCGCCGAACGCCTGCAGCAGCTGCTGGATGACCTCGTTGGACCCGTTGGCCGCCCACAGCTGTGCGGCGTTCAGGTCCTGCCCGAGGTAGCCGGCCAGGTCCTTTCGCAGCTCGACCGCGTCCCGGTCCGGGTACCTGTTCAGGGTGGCGGCGGCTTCGGCGACCGCGTCCGCGACCGCCCTGACCAGGCTGGGGCTGGGCGGATACGGGTTCTCGTTGGTGTTCAGCCGGACCGGCACGTCGATCTGCGGAGCGCCGTACGGGGTCAGGTCCAACAGGTCGTCCCGAACGGGCGGGGATTCTGCTTTGCTCATGATTGACCGCGCACCCTGACGGCCTGGACGTGCGCCGCCAGGTCCTCGGCTCCGCCGAGCGCGTCGATCAGGGGCGCGGTGGCGGCCAGCGTCTCGCGGTCGCACTCGACCACGTTCACCAGCCGGAGGAAGGGGAACACGGACAGGCCGCTGGTGTGCCGCGCGGTCCCGCCGGTGGGCAGCACGTGGTTCGAGCCTGCCAGGTAGTCGCCGAGCGAGACCGGCGCGTACGGGCCGGCGAACACCGCGCCCGCGTTGGTCACCCGGGCCGCCAGCTTGGCCGCGTCCCTGGCCTGGATCTCAAGGTGCTCGGGCGCCCAGGCGTCGCTGACGGCGAGCGCGGCGTCCATGTCGTCCACCAGGACGCACGCGGACTGGCCGTTGAGGGCTTTCTGTACCCGCTCGCGGTGCCGGGTGGCGGCTACCTGGTCGCGGAGCTCGGCGTCAACGCGGTCCGCCAGGGCGGCGGCGGTGGTGACGAGCAGGCACGCGGCGAGCTCGTCGTGCTCGGCCTGGGCGACCAGGTCGGCCGCGACGTGCCGGGGGTCGGCGGTGTCGTCGGCGATGATCGCCACTTCGGTCGGGCCGGCCTCGCCGTCGGTGCCGACCACGCCGCGGAGCACCCGCTTGGCCGCGGCCACGTAGACGTTGCCCGGGCCGGTGATGACATCGGCCGGCGGGCAGTCTTCCGTGCCGTAGGCGAACATGGCCAGCGCCTGCGCGCCGCCCGCCGCGTGCACCTCGGTCACGCCGAGCAGCGCGCACGCGGCGAGTACGGAGGGGTGCGGCAGCCCGCCGTTGCTTTCCCGCGGCGGGGACGCCACCGCGATCGAGGCCACGCCCGCGGCCTGAGCCGGGACAATGTTCATCACCACCGAGGAGGGGTAAGCCACCAGCCCGCCGGGGACGTACACCCCGGCCCGGCCGACCGGGACGAAGCGGCCGGTGACGGTGAGACCCCCGGTGACCCGGGTGACGATCTCGGCCGGGATCTGCGCGCCGTGCACCCGCCTGGTCCGGCGGGTGGCCTCCTCCAGGGCGGCCCTGACGTCCGGGTCGAGCCCGGCCAGCGCCGCCTCCAGGGCCTGTCGAGGCACCCGGGTGGTGGCCAGGTCCACGCCGTCGAAACGGGCCGTGTACTCGCGGACGGCCTCGGCGCCGCGGCTCCGGACGTCGTCGCAGATCGGGCGGACCAGCGCGACGGCCGCCTCGACGTCGGTCGCGGCCCGGGGCAGGACACCGGCTAGTTCGGTCCGGCTGAGGCTGGATGGCGGGCGCCCGCGCAGATCGATACGGCGCAGGTCGATAGGGGAAATCACCCGCCTAGTCTACGGAGAGTAGACCTTCTTCGGACGCCGGACGCCGGCCGCCGTACTCGGCCAGCAGCATGATCAGGCAGGTGAGGCCCGGCCAGAACGCCAGCGCGCTCTTGGCGCCCAGGGCCAGCGAGGCGCGGAAGGAGGCACCGTCCGGGCTCGCGGCGAGCAGGTGGTTGTAGGTGCCGAGCCCGATGTTCTCGCCGGTCCACAGCATGAGCAGGGAAGCCGCCACCGTGCCGAGGACCAGGCCGGCCGCCGCGGTCCAGCCCGCCCGGCGGACCAGCAGCCGGTAGCCCGCGATACCGGTGATCGCCCCGCCGATCGCCGCGATCAGGCAGAACCAGGCGTCGGCCACGATGAACGCGGCGCTCTCCGCGTTCACGAGCTGGGCCTCGCCGTGTCCAACCTCCTGCAGCAGCGCCCGAGGCGCCACCGCGGCCCAGATGAGCCCCGCGGCCACGCCGAGTATCGCGCTGCCCGCCAGGGCCGCGGCGAACGCGGCCAGTCGCCCCTTCGTCGGGTACTCCTTATAGTCGATCGGCTCCGGGCACGATCGTACCCGTCAGCCCCGCCCCGGTTCGATGGCGTGTACCTCGGGCAAGATCGCCGCGACCGCATCGAGGGTGGCCTCGTCCCACGCCTGCCGGGGGGAGACCAGGGCGTGGTCGATCCCGGCCGCGGCCAGCTCGCGCAGGCGGGCCAGGAACGCGGCCGTGCCCGCCTTGGGGTCCTCGCCGAAGTCGAAGTTGCTGGTGACGGTCTTCTCGATGGCGGCGAAGTCGCGGCCGGCCCGCGCACAGTGCCCGCGGAGCACGTCCAGCTTGCGGACGATGTTGTCGCGGAACTCCGGGGTGGGCAGGTCGAACAGGTTGCACGCGTCGGCGTACTGCGCCACCAGCCGCAGGGTCTTGCCCTCCCCGCTGCCGCCGATCAGGATCGGCGGGTGCGGCCGCTGCAGGGAGTTCGGCGAGTTGAGCGGGCGGACCAGCTGGTAGTGCCGCCCCTGGTAAGGGCGCTCGTCACCGCGCCACATCTGGTGCGCGATCTGCAGCACTTCCTCCAGCCGCTCGAAGCGCTCGGCCAGCGAGGGGAAAGGGATGCCCAGGCCCTCCGCCTCGAAGACCGTGCCCATTCCCGGGCCCGGCGCGGCCGGCGCGGGGTTGAACGGCGCTCCGGCCCCCACGCCGAAGATCACCCGGCCGCCGGTCAGCACGTCGAGCGCGGTCACGGTCTTGACCAGCACCCCGGGGTGCCGGTAGGCCACCGACGTCACCAGCGTGCCGAGCTTGATTCTCTTGGTCAGGCCGCCCAGGAAGGCGAGCGTCGCGTACGCCTCGGGCATGGGCGACTCGGCCGGAAGCCCGGACAGCCGGATCTGGAAGAAGTGGTCCATCACCCACAGGCTGTCCAGGCCGGCGTCATCGGCCGCCGCGGCGATCCCGGACACGACCGGGCCGATCTGCTCCGCCGGCCAGGGAAAGGTGGTGATGCCGATGCCGAGTTTCATGGATGCCTCCACATGGCCATGCTCCTGGTCCTGAGCTCCTGGTCCTGAGCTCCTGGTCCTGAGCTCCTGGTCCTGAGCTCCTGGTCCTGAAATTCGTTAGCCGGGTAACGAGTTTACCATGAGCCGGCTAACGTATTTTCGGGCCGTACGCTAAAGCTGCCATGTCCGAGAAAATGAGTGCTGACCAGCCAGCACATGCAGACGATCAGCCGGCGCCCGACTTCCAGACGGCGTTCTGGTCGACCAAGCACGCACTGTCGATGGCGACCGCGACGGCCTTCTCGCGGCACGGCGTGCACGAGGGCCAGCAGTTCATCCTGCGCCAGCTGTGGGCCGAAGACGGGCAGACGCCGGGTGAGATCGCCCGGCGACTCGGGCTGGCCACCCCGACCGTGACCAGGGCCGCCACCCGGATGGAGGCGGCTGGCCTGCTGCGCCGAGAGCCGCACCCGGGTGACCGCCGACTCGTCCGGCTGCTGCTTACCGAGCGCGGGCGCTCGCTGGATGGCGTGATCGCGGCCGAGACGGACAAGCTCACCGAGCGGGCGCTGGCCACCTTCGGCCCCGCCGAGCGCGAGGCGGTGATCAGGGCGCTCACCGCCATCCGGCGCAACCTCACCGGACCCTGAAGACGGTCACTGCGGTTTAGCCCGGTTTATCGGGGGGAGTCGGGGTGCTGTTCCGACACCTCACGGAGGTCATTATGTCGACCGGAGCAGTAATAGGAATCGTCATCGCCGTCATCGTCGTGGTGGCGGTCGTAGTCGTGGCCTCGGCTGAGATGCGGCGGGCGAGGCTGCGCCGCCAGTTCGGGCCGGAGTACGACCGCCTGGTCGAGAAACTGGGCAGCAGGAGGAAGGCCGACGCCGAGCTGGCCGAACGCCAGCGGCGCGTGCAGGCACTCCCCATCCGCGAGCTCTCACCGGAGCAGCGGGCCAGCTACAGCGGCGACTGGGCCGCGGTGCAGGAGCGGTTCGTGGATACCCCGGCCGAGGCCGTGGGCGCCGCGCACGCGCTCATCTGGAACGTTATGCGCGACCGCGGCTACCCAGCCGATGACAAGACCACCAGCATGGACGCCCTGACCGTGTACCACGGCCGCTCGCTCGAGGGCTACAGGAAGGTGCAGGACCTGCGAGCCGATTCGGCGAGCACCGAGCAGCTCAGGGAAGCCATGATTCACTACCGCGCGCTGTTCGAGGACCTGACCGGCCTGCGGGAGGCTCACGGCGAGCCCGCGCGCGATCGCGTCGCGGAAATCCGTGGCCGCGCGCCCGTTACTGCCGAGCCCGTCACGGCCGAGCCCGTCACGGCCGAGGGCTCCCCGGCCGATGAGCGGGACCTGGCCGCGCGAGACGACGAGCTAGCCGCGGAGAACGCCAGCCGGACCACGTACCCGCCCCGGTAGCCACGCCCACACCTTTAAGCACTCACGGGAGAGATGATTGCTATGACCCAGGACCAGTACGGCCAGGCGAGGGGACCCGGCTACGTCGTACGCGGCGACGTCGTCCCAGAAGCCGAGACCGAGGACACCCGTACCGGGGAACCCAAGCCGATGACCCGCTTCCAGAAGGTGGCCTCGGCGCTGCGCGGGGGCTCCGAGGCGGATGAGCAGGACCAGGCCGCCGCGGACCGGGCATCTACGGACCGGACGGCCGCGGATGCCCGGGCGGCGGACGCTCAGCCGGCCGACCCGGCGGTCTCCGAGTCCAGCCCGCCGTGGGTAAACGGGCAGGACGAGGCGGCCATGGCCGGAAGCCCGATCTCCCGGGAGTCGGCCGCCAAGCGCGACTACTGGGATGACGCCGACGCGGCCGGGCACGAAGACGCGGTCGCGGTGACCAGCCCCGACACCCCCGCGGATCACCAGGCGACCGAGCCCGACATGTTCGGTACCACCAGGCGCACAGGCGAGGAAACCGCCGAGATGCCCGCTGCGACTGCGGAGGATCAGCCCGGCGCCGCGACCATCGCGGACGTCCCGGCCGCCCGTACCCCCGTAGGCGAGGCCCCGGTAAACGAGACCCCGGCCCGCGACATGCCCGCCCCGGCCGGCGACGTGCCGGCTTCGGCCGGCGACGTGCCGGCCCAGGCTGCCGAGGCGACCGGGAGCACCGGGCGGCACGCCGCGGCCACTCCGGCGGCCGGCCCCGCCGGCCGATGGCGAGCTGCGGCCCGGCGAGGCGACCGCGAAGCTGGGTGACTTCAGCGATCTCACGTACGGGAACCTGGTCCCGGATGCGGCGCACTACACCGAGCAGTGGCAGCAGATCCAGTTCAGGTTCGTGGACGACCCGCATGGCTCCGTAACCGAGGCCGCCGACGTCATCGCTCAGGTCACCGCCAAGATGGAGGCGGCCATCCAGGAGCGGCAGCGGGCCATCGAGGAACGGCAGCGCGCCATCGCCGAGCAGCAGCGCACGCTGCGCGACCGGTGGGGCGAGGGCAGCAACGCCGACACCGAGGCGCTGCGTGCGACGCTGCGGATGTATAAAACCTTCCTCGACCAGCTCATCGGCCCCCGGGCCAGTTGAGCTAGCTGACGCAGGCCGGTCCGAGTAGCTGCTTCAGGTCGCCGATCAGGGCGGGTGAGGTGGCTACTCGGAGCTTGTCGTCGAGCCGGACCAGCGTGGTGCGCTCCTGGCCGCGCAGCTTGAGGTGCACCTCCGTCGGGCCCGGATGGGTCACCAGCACCTCGCGGAGCCGCTCCACCACCGGCGGCACGCACCTGGCCACCGGCATTGATACCACGAACGGGCCGGAGTCGTCGAGCGACAGGTCCGGGATGGTCAGGTCCATGGCGATCAGCTTGGGCACGTCATCCCGCCGGTCCATCTTGCCCTTCACCACCACCACCGCGTCCTCGGCGATCGAGGTGGCGTATAGCTGGTAGGTCTGCGGGAAGAACAGCACCTCGATGGCGCCACCCAGGTCTTCGAGGGTGGCCGCGGCCCACTGGTTGCCCTGCTTGGTCACCTTGCGCTGCACCCCGGACAGGATGCCGCCGATCTTGACGATCTGCGCGTCTGACCGGTCGCCTGCCCGCGGCCGCGGCTCGGCCTCGTCGGTCATCAGGTCGGCCAGCGAGCAGTCGCTCTCCCTGGCGATGATGTGCTCGATGCCGAACAGCGGATGGTCGGAGACGTAGAGCCCGAGCATCTCGCGCTCGAAGTTGAGCAGGGTGGACTTGTCCCACTCCCCCGCCGGGACGGGCACGTCGAAGACCGCCTCCGACTCGGTGTCGCCGCCGAACAGCGAGTCCTGCCCGATCGCCTCGTTGCGCTTGATGTCGATCACCGCGTCGACGGCCAGCTCGTGCACCAGCACCAGGCCCTTGCGCGCGTCCTGGAACGAGTCGAAGGCGCCCGCCTTGATCAGCGACTCGATCACCCGCTTGTTGCACACGACGAGGGGGACCTTACGCAGGAAGTCGGAGAACCCGGTGAACTCGCCCTTGGACTTGCGGGCCGTGATGATCGCCTCCACCACGTTGCCGCCCACGTTGCGGATCGCCGCCAGGCCGAACCTGATGTCCGTCCCTACCGGGGCGAAGGTCGCCACCGACTCGTTGACGTCGGGCGGCAGCACCTTGATGCCCATCCGCCGGCACTCGCTCAGGTAGAGCGCCGACTTGTCCTTATCGTCGGCGACGGAGGTGAGCAGCGCGGCCATGTACTCCGCGGGGTAGTTCGCCTTCAGGTAGGCGGTCCAGTACGACACCAGGCCGTACGCGGCCGAGTGCGCCTTGTTGAAGGCGTAGCCCGCGAACGGGACCAGCACGTCCCAGACCGCCTGGATCGCCTTGTCGGAGTAGCCGCGCTCCCGGCAGCCCTGCCGGAACGGGACGAACTCCTTGTCCAGGATCTCCTTCTTCTTCTTGCCCATGGCGCGGCGGAGCAGGTCCGCTTGTCCGAGCGTGTAGCCGGCCAGGATCTGGGCGGCCTTCTGCACCTGCTCCTGGTAGACGATCAGGCCGTAGGTCGGCTCGAGCACCTCGCGCAGCGGCGCCTCGAGCTCAGGGTGGATGGGCGTGATCTCCTGCAGCCCGTTCTTGCGCAGCGCGTAGTTTGTGTGGGAGTTCACGCCCATCGGGCCCGGCCGGTACAGGGCGCCGACGGCGGAGATGTCCTCGAAGTTGTCCGGCTTCATCGTCCGCAGCAGCGTGCGCATGGGCCCGCCGTCGAACTGGAACACGCCGAGGGTGTCACCGCGGGACAGCAGGTCATAGGTCGGCTGGTCGTCGAGCGGCAGGCTCAGCAGGTCGATCGAGATGTTCCTGTTCTTCTCGATCGCCACGATCGAGTCGGCCATGATCGTGAGGTTGCGCAGGCCGAGGAAGTCCATCTTCAGCAGCCCGAGGCCCTCGCAGGTCGGGTAGTCGAATTGCGTGATCACCGCGCCGTCGGCATGCCGGGTCCAGACGGGGATGTGATCGGTCAGCGGCTCCGCCGACATGATCACTCCGGCCGCGTGCACGCCGGGCTGGCGGATCAGCCCCTCGATCCCCCGGGCGGTATCGATGACCTGCTTGATCTCCGCTTCGGCCTCGTAGAGCGAACGGAGCTCACCGGCTTCCTTGTACCGGGGATGGGTCTCGTCGAAGATCCCGGAGAGCGAGATGTCCTTGCCCATCACGGCCGGCGGGAAGGCCTTGGTGACCCGGTCGCCGAGCGCGTAGGGGAAGCCGAGCACCCGGCAGGAGTCCTTGATCGCGGCCTTGGCCTTGATCGTGCCGTAGGTGACGATCTGCGCGACCCGGTCCGAACCCCACTTCTGGGTCACGTACCTGATCACGTCGGCCCGGCCACGTTCGTCGAAGTCGATGTCGATGTCGGGCATGGACACGCGCTCGGGGTTGAGGAAGCGCTCGAAGATCAGGCCGTGGTCCAGCGGGTCCAGGTCGGTGATGCCCATCGCGTAGGCGACGATCGAGCCGGCCGCCGAGCCGCGGCCGGGGCCCACAGCGACGCCGTTGTTCTTGGCCCACATGATGAAGTCCGCGACCACCAGGAAGTAGGCGGGAAAGCCCATCTGGCAGATGATCTGGATCTCATACTCGGCCTGCTGGCGCCGCTGCTCGTCGTACCCCTGCGGGTAGCGCCGGTCCATGCCCTTCCACACCTCGGCGCGGAACAGGTCATCCTCGGACTCGAAACCGTCGGGGATGGGGAACCTGGGCATCAGGTTGCGGGACTCGAACATGCCGCTGGCGTCGACCCGGTCGGCGATCAGCAACTGGCTATTGCGACACCCCTCCTGCCAGTAGTCGCCGCCGTCGATGCCGTACATCGCGGCCGCGGGCTTGATGAAGTAGCCGCCGCCCTCGAGCCGGAACCTGTCGGCGTCGGCCAGGGTCTTGCCGGTCTGGATGCACAGCAGGGTGTCGTGGCTGGTGGCGTCCTGCTCACGGGTGTAATGCGAGTCGTTGGTCACGACCGGCGGGATGCTGAGTTTCCTGCCGATCTCGAGCAGGCCGTCGCGGACCCTGCGCTCGATGTCCAGGCCGTGCTCCATCAGCTCGAGGAAGTAGTTCTCCTTGCCGAAGATGTCCTGCCATTCGGCCGCCCCCCTGAGCGCCTCGTCGAACTGGCCGAGCCGCAGCCTGGTCTGCAGCTCGCCCGACGGGCACCCGGTGGAGGCCATCAGCCCTGAGGCGTGCGCCGCGATGATCTCCTTGTCCATCCGCGGCCACTTGACCAGCCAGCCTTCGGCGTACGAACGGGAGGAGAGCTTGAACAGGTTGTGCAGGCCCTGCTTGTCCCTGGCCCAGATGGTCTTGTGCAGGTAGGCCCCGGAGGCGGAGACGTCGTCTTTCTTCTGGTGCGGCTGGCCCCACAGGACGCGGTTGGTATTGCTCCTGGACTCGGGCGCGACGTAGGCCTCGATCCCGATCACCGGCGTGACGCCGGCCTCCTTCGCGTGCCGGTGGAACTCCGCGGCGGCGAACATGTTGCCGTGGTCGGTCATCGCCACGTGCGTCATGCCCTGGCTCTTGACCTCCTCGAACAGGTCCTTCAGCCGGGCGGCGCCGTCCAGCATGGAGTACTCGGTGTGCACGTGCAGGTGAGCGAACGGCGCACCGGACTCTGCCATGACGTCCCGCCTCCTCAGCGCTTGCCCCGATTTGGGCATGCTCGAAACCGCACGTGACCCTGCCAAACTCGCGGGCCTGCGCGTTTAGTCATCAACCGGTGTTCACCACCTTAACGGAGACCGGCCTTTCCCGCCGGTCTGGCGCGCCGACCGGGTCACACCTGAATCGGGACCAGGACCGGGGCGAAGCGCCTGGGCGTGCGGGCCTCGTACTGGCGGATCCGTTCGGGCCAGTCTTCGGGTTCGTAGATGGTGACGCGGCCCCGGCTGGCGGGATCGACATCCTGGTGCTGCTCACGTTCTTCCCCGGTCCTGGCGTTGGCCAGGCAGACGTAGATGGCGTGGTCCAGGTCGAGGCGCTCGCCGTACCAGGGCGGGATGATCGTCTCACCGGTGATGTCCGCGTCGTGGGTTTCCCCGATACTGCCGCCGGGTTCGGGCAGGGGCGGGCTGGACGGGACCGGGGTGCCGTCCGGGCGGTAGAACGCGAAGTCCCCGCCGCCGCCCGGTGGTGCGGCGATGAGGTAGCCGCGGTCGTGGACCGCCTTGTGGTGCCAGGGGCACAAGCTGACCAGGTTGGCCAGGTCGGTGCGGCCGCCGTTGACCCAGTGCTGGATGTGGTGCAGGTCGACCCGGCGGGACTCGCAGCCCGGGAACCGGCACCGGCAGCCGTCGCGCTCGCGGGCGGCGCGGCGGATCGCGGCGCTGGGACGGCGCCGGCGCCGCCCCAGGGCCAGCACCGCGCCGCCGTCACCGTGGGTCATCCAGGACAGCGCGGCGCCGCAGCCGAGCAGCTGCGCGGTGGAGATGCTGACCGCCGGGCCGTCCTCGACGTGGCACCGGCCCGGGTCCGCCGGATCACCGGGAACCCGCGGGGCCGGGGACGTTTCCGCGGAAACGCCGGCGGGCCCCGCGGCCTGGGCCGGGGGCTCGGTGAGCACGCCGGTGCCGGCGTGGACCACGACCTGGTACACCTCCGCGTCATCCGCGCCGGCCACCTGGCCGGCCAGGAACGACTCCGCGATGGCCACCAGGCCATCCGCCAGGTCCGAAGAGGTACCGACCGCCGGGGCGTCCCCGGCGGGGGCGTCCCCGGCCGGGGCGTCCGCGGCGGGCGGGTCCGCGGCCGGCGTTTCCGCGGCGGCGGGCGTTTCCGCGGAAACGTCTCGGCCCGGGCCGGCGAGGTCGGCGCAGGCCGCGCGCAGCGCCTTGAGCAGCACCGCGCCGGCCAGCGGCGGCAGCCGGAACGTACCGGACAGGGAGCCGTCCTCCTCGAACCGCCAGGCCAGCCGGCGGCGGATGCGGGCGTCCGCGTCATCGGCGGCGGTGACCTGGCGGTGCGCCCGGGCGAACCGCTCCAGCTGGTTCCCCGTCATCGGCCCGGCGATCTCGGCCAGCCCCGCCTCGTTCGCCGCGGTGGCGATCCGGGTCAGCGCCCGGACCTTGGCATACGACAGCCGGGCCGCGGCGAACCGGGCCCGGATCACCGGCAGGTCCCGCAGCGCCCGCGCCACCCGGACATGCTCCCGGGCGGTACCGGAGGACATCTGGCACTTCCACGACAGCCACTGCGCGCAGCTGTTCATCTCCCAGCTGGCCCAGCCCCGGCGGGCGTCGAAATCACCCAGCAGGACCAGGAACCGGCACGTCGCCGCGGCCAGGTGCCCGGCCAGCTCGCAGATCTGCGCCTCCAGCCGCTCCAGCGGCACCCCGGCCGGCTCAGCCGGGGACGCCGCGGCGTCGGCCGGCGGCGAGACGGCGGCGAAGATCGAGCCCGGCCTATCTATCTCGAACATGTATTCAATGCTAGCGCGAGGGTCTGACATTCCGGGGTGAGCCGGTCAGCCCCAGCGGACGCGGACGCTGGCCTGCCAGGCGGAGAGCAGTCCGGGGTCGCCGGTAACGGTGACGCCAACCCGGTCGGCGTCGGCGCGGTTCCACAGGTACAGGTAGAGGCCGGAGGCGGGGCCGCTCACCGTGCACCCTGCCTCCTGCTCGCGGTCGGCATTGCGCCGCGGCTGCAGGCGGCCCTCGTTCGCCTCGACGAGCCAGGCGTCGCCGGTGTCCGCGGCCAGCATGTGCAGCCGCGTGCCGCCGGCGGCAGAGCCGGGCTGGTACTTGCGCCGCCGGCCGAACCCCATGATCAGCTCGTCGATCCCGTCGGCGGCGAAGTCCGCCTCGTACTCGGGCGTCGCGCCGGCGGCGCTCTCCGCGTCGGCCCGGTGGATAGCGGTCTCGTGGGCCTGCCGCCGGGCCCAGAACGCCAGCGGGGACGGCGCGGCTATGAACGTCGCGCATTCCACCGCGGGATCGGCCGTGGCCAGGGTCTGCACGAGCGCCGCGTGGCCGTCCCGGAACCAGGCGAGCAGCCGGTTGTCGTCCGCGCCGCCGCGCAGGATCTCCTCCTCGGGCGGACCGTCGAGGATCTGGTCCGGGCATTCGGTGATGTGCCTGGCGGCCCACCGGTGGACGTAGCCCGTGTGCCGCAGCAGGTCCTTGACCCGCCAGGGCGCGCACGGCGGGACGGAGGCGTCGAGCCCGGCCCGTTCGGCCGCATCGGCCAGCCATTCGCCCTGGCGGCGCAGGGCGGCGATGTGCTCGGCGATTTCCATCGTGGTCAGCTTTCGGCTCGCAAGATATCCAGGGCGTGGGCCAGGTCGGCGGGGTATTCGCTGGTGAACGTGACCTCGCGGCCGTCGGCGGGGTGCGCGAACGTCAGGCTGACCGCGTGCAGCCATTGCCGGGTCAGCCCGAGCCTGGCCGCCAGCACCGGGTCGGCGCCGTAGAGCAGGTCGCCCACGCAGGGGTGCCGCAGTGCGGCCATGTGCACCCGGATCTGGTGGGTCCGGCCGGTCTCCAGGTGCACCGATACCAGGCTGGCGGCGCGGAACGCCTCCAGCGTGTCGTAGTGGGTCACGCTCGGGCGGCCGTCGCTGACCACGGCGAACCGGCCGTCGCCCGACGGATGCCTGCCGATCGGCGCGTCGACCGTGCCCCGCAGCGGGTCGGGATGCCCCTGCACCAGCGCGTGGTAGCGCTTGTCCACGGTGCGCTCGCGGAAGGCCCGCTTGAGCGCGCTGTAGGCCCGCTCGCTCTTGGCCACCACCATCACGCCGGTGGTATTGGCGTCCAGCCGGTGCACGACGCCCTGGCGCTCGGCGGCGCCGCTGGTCGCCACCGTGTGCCCGGCCGCGATCAGCCCGCCGGTGACGGTCGGCCCGGACCAGCCCGGCGTCGGGTGAGCGGCCACGCCGCGGGGTTTGTCGATCACCGCGATGTCGTCGTCCTCGTAGATGACGACGAGGCCCTCGACCGGCCGCGGGGGTTCGGCCGGCCGCGGCGGCGGCAGGGTGACCTGCAGCGGGTCTCCGGCCAGCACGCGGTCCGACTTCAACGCGGTCCGGCCGCCGAGGAGCACCAGGCCGTCGCCGATCAGTTCCGCCGCCCGGGACCTGGACAGCCCGAACATCCTGGCCAGGGCGGCGTCGAGCCGCTCGCCGTCCAGGCCGTCGGGGACCGCGACCAGCCGCTCGCCGGGCGCCGTCATGCCGATTCCCTGGCCGGCCTGGTCCCGTCCATCCGGATCCCGCGCAGCGCGAGCAGCACGACCAGCACGCCCGCGCACACGATGGCGGAGTCGGCGAGGTTGAAGACCGGCCAGTCCGGCAGCTCGATCCAGTCGACCACATGCCCCTGGAACAGCCCAGGCGCGCGGAAGATCCGGTCCAGCAGGTTCCCGGTAGCCCCGCCGAGCAGCAGGCCAAGCGTGATGGCCCAGCCGACGCTGCGCAGGTTCCGGGCGGTGCGCAGGATGTAGACGACCACGCCGAGGGCGATCGCGGTGAACACGATCGTCATCGACGTGCCGATGCTGAACGCGGCCCCGCCGTTGCGGGTCAGCGTGATCGTCAGCGCCCCGCCGAGAAGCCTGATCGGCGCGTGGTCCGGCATCGCGGCCACGACGATGGCCTTGGAGATGACGTCGGCCGCGATGACGAACACGGCCACGGCGAGCAGCAGCACGATCCGGCGCGGCCGCTGCGGTGGCGCGGCGTCCATGGTGAGCAAGCTTATCTGCGCTTTGGCGTTACGCTGGGCCGGTGCCGGGATTCGAGCCGCTCCCCGCGCAGGTCGACCTGCCCGCGCTTGAGCTTCAGATACTGACCCGCTGGCAGGACGCGGGGATCTTCGAGCGATCACTGAAGCAGACCGAGGGCGGACCGAGCTGGATCTTCTACGAGGGACCGCCCACCGCCAACGGGATGCCTGGCGCGCACCACGTCGAGGCGCGCACGTTCAAGGACCTGTTCCCCAGGTTCAAGACCATGCAGGGGTTCCACGTCCCGCGCAAGGGCGGCTGGGACTGCCACGGGCTTCCGGTCGAGGTCGCGGTGGAGAAGGAACTTGGCTTCACCGGCAAGCGGGACATCGAGGCGTACGGGGTCGCCGAGTTTAACGCGCGCTGCCGCGAGTCCGTGCTCAGGCACGTCGACGCGTGGCTGGAAATGTCCCGGCGGATGGGTTACTGGGCCGACACCGACAATGCCTACCGGACCATGGACCCCAGCTACATCGAGTCGGTCTGGTGGTCGCTCAAGGTCGTGTTCGACGCCGGGCTCCTGGTCCGTGACCACCGGATCAGCCCGTACTGCCCCCGCTGCGGCACGCCGCTGTCCGACGCCGAACTCGGCCAGCCCGACGTCTACCAGATCGTCTCCGACCCGGCCGTCACGGTCAGGTTCCGGCTGCGCGCGCTGCCGGAGGGCTCGCCGCGTGAGCTCGAGGGGGCCGACCTGCTCGTCTGGACGACCACGCCGTGGACGCTGGTAGCCAACACCGCGGTGGCGGTCCATCCGGACGCGACCTACGTGGTGGCGCGCAAGTCGCGGGACGGCGACCGGGTCGTGGTCGCCGACGACCTGTTCGCCAGGGTGCTCGGCGACGGCTGGCACGTCGCCGCCAGGTTCAGCGGACAGGCGCTGGTCGGGGCGAGTTACCAGCGCCCGTTCGGCCTCATCGAGATTCCCGACGCTCACATCGTCGTTCCAGGGTCATTCGTGACCACGCAGGACGGCACCGGGCTGGTCCACCTGGCGCCGGCGTTCGGCGCTGACGACATGACCGCCTCGCGCGCGCACGGCCTGCCCGTGGTCAACCCGATCCGGCCGGACGGGCGGTTCGAGGACGACGTACCGCTGGTCGGCGGGATGTTCTTCAAGGAAGCCGACCGGCGGCTGATCGACGACCTCGACGACCGCGGGCTGCTGTTCCGGTCCGAACGGCACGAGCACAGCTACCCGCACTGCTGGCGGTGCGGCACCCTGCTGCTCTACTACGCGGTGCCCTCGTGGTACATCAGGACCACCGCGATCAAGGACAGGCTGCTGGCCGAGAACGAGCGGACCAACTGGTACCCGGCGACGGTCAAGGATGGCCGGTACGGCGAGTGGTTGCGGAACAACGTGGACTGGGCGCTGTCGCGGACCAGGTACTGGGGCACGCCGCTTCCCCTGTGGGAGTGCTCGCAGTCGCACCTGACCTGCGTCGGCTCGCTGGCCGAGTTGTCCGCGCTGGCCGGGCGTGACCTGACCCGGCTCGACCCGCACCGGCCGTACGTGGATTCGGTCACGTTCACGTGCCCTGCCTGCGACGGCGAGGCGCGGCGGGTGCCCGAGGTGATCGACGTCTGGTACGACTCCGGCTCGATGCCGTTCGCGCAGTTCGGCGCGCCGTGGTCTGGGCTGGCCGAATTCGAGGCGTCGTACCCGGCCCAGTTCATCTGCGAGGCGCTGGACCAGACCCGGGGCTGGTTCTACTCGCTGATGGCCGTGGGGACGCTGGTGTTCGGACGTTCGGCGTACGAGAACGTGGTGTGCGTCGGGCTGCTCGTCGATGAGACCGGCCGCAAGATGAGCAAGCACCTGGGCAACGTGCTGGAGCCGATCCCGCTCATGGACGCGCACGGCGCCGACGCGCTGCGCTGGTTCTTCGCGGCCTCCGGCTCGCCGTGGGGCGCCCGGCGGGTCGGGCACGACGTGCTCAGCGAGATCGTCAGGAAGGTGCTGCTCACCTACTGGAATACCGCGTCGTTCCTGGTGCTCTACGCGAACGCGGGCGGCTGGAGTCTGGCTACGGCCGCCGAGGTTCCGATGGCGGACCGGCCGCTGCTCGACCGGTGGATGCTCAGCGAGCTGCACGCGGTGACGCGCGACGTCACGTCGTCGCTGGAGGACTTCGACACCGCCGCGGCCGGCCTGCGGCTCACGATGTTCATCGACGACCTGTCCAACTGGTACGTACGCCGGTCGCGGCGGCGGTTCTGGGATGGTCCTGGTTCTGCCGATGGCGCAGCGGCATTCGCCACGCTGTACGAGTGCGTGACCACCTTGACGCTGCTGCTGGCGCCGTTCGTGCCGTTCGTGACCGACTACGTTCTGGGGCGTGCTGCGCCGCGCCGGGGCGCCGGAGTCCGTGCACCTGGCGTCGTGGCCTGCTGCTGAGGAGTCGCTGGTCGATTCGGAGCTGTCGGAACAGATGGCGCTGGCGCGGCGGCTGGTCGAGCTGGGACGTTCGGCCCGGTCGGGGGCTTCGGTGCGGACCAGGCAGCCGCTGCGGCGCGCGCTGATCGGGGCGGCCGGCTTCGACGCGCTGCCGCTTGAGCTGCGGTCGCTGATCGCGGCGGAGCTCAACGTGGCGTCGCTCTCCGTGCTGGGGCCGGCGGACGGGGAACTGGTCGACTACGCGGTCAAGCCGAACTTCCGCGCGCTCGGCCGCCGGTTCGGCGCTCAGACGCCTTCCGTGGCGGCCGCGATCGCCGCCGTGCCCGCCGCCGAGGTCGCCGCCGCGGTGCTGGCGGGCGGCACGGTCACCGTTCCGGTGGCTGACGGCCCGGCCGTTTCCGTCGGCCCGGACGACGTGATCGTGACCCAGACGCCGCGGGCGGGCTGGGCGGTGGCCACCGACGCGGGCGAGACTGTGGCCATCGACACCACGATCACCCCGGAACTGCGGCGCGAAGGGCTCGCGCGCGAGGCCATCCGGCTCATCCAGGAGGCACGCAAGAGCGACGGCCTGGACGTCACCGACCGGATCGCGCTGCTCTGGTCGGCTCTTGACCCTGCCGGCGCTGCCGGCGCTGCTGGCCCTGCGGGCGCTGCCGGCCGGGAACTGGCGGAGGCGCTGACCCGGCACGCCGCGCTGATCGCGGGCGAGGTACTGGCAGTGGAGTTCGGCCCGGCCGAGGCTGATGTGGCTGGGCTGGGGTCTGATGACGTGCGGGAACACGCGGACGAGGAACTGGGCCTGCGGTTCTGGCTCAGGCGGGTCTGAACCGCTCGGCTTGCTGCCGAAACTTGGCGCATGGGAACTGGCAGTATGGCGCCGCGCGGGCACAGAAACGCTTCAGCGACTCTGGCACCGCCCGTACCACGCTCATACTGCATGGTTGCCGCAACCATGTCGCTAGGGGGGCGCGTCAGAAGATAACCCGTCGCGTCGGGATTTCTGGCGTGCTGATGCGGTAACCGCTGGGTCGATGGGCCGTTGGTCCGGTTAGAGAAATCATGAGCCACTGCGTGGCTCTGCCGCAGGTGATGGAAACTGGGTCCCTTGCCGCCGCGGGCGGGTGCGGGTGGTGACGGGCTGGGGTCTTTTGCGGTGTCCGGGCTGCGGGGCCGGGCGCGGAGGGTGCAGGCTCGTGGCGGCTGCCGCCGGTCGTGACCGTTCCAGCCTGGGCCGTTCGAGGCCGTGTTAGAGACAGGTCCTGAGGGCTCCCTTGCCGGGTAACCCCCGCTGCTGCTACGTGCGCGCGTGTCAGTCTCCTGTACTGACGGGGGCCCTGGCCGGCGGCGCGCCTATCCCAGTCAGATGATGCCGCTGCAGGAGGTGGACGCAGGTGAGAGTGCTGTATGAGCATGTCGCCGGGATCGACGTGCACAAGAACATGATCAAGGTCGCGATCCGGTCCCCGGGTGAGAAGCCGTGGACCCGCACGACCGAGATCCTGGAGTTCCGCACGTTTTACGGGGTGCTGCAGGAGATGGCCCGCCTGCTGCGCCGCCGCGGGGTGACGCACGTGGTGATGGAGGCGTCCGGGATCTATACCGACCCGGTGTATTACGCGCTCGCCGAGCAGGACTTCACCGAGGTCGCGGTGGTCAACCCGGCGCACGCCAGGGCGCTGAAGGGCCATAAGACCGACGCGGCGGACTGCCGGCGGCTGGCGGAACTGTTCGAGTGCGGGCTGCTGCGCGGCTCGTATATCCCGCCGGCGGAGCTGAGGGAGGTGCGGGACCTGACCCGGTACCGGATGAAGACGGTGCAGGCCCGCACCTCGGAGATCCAGCGGCTTGCCAAGGCGCTGGAGTCGGCCGGCATCAAGCTCGGCTCGGTTGCCAGCGACATTACCGGCAAGTCCGCCACGGCGATGATCGATTCGCTGATCGACGGTGAGCGCCGCGGTGCCGTGCTGGCGGACCTGGCCAAAGGCCGGATGCGGACCGCGGGCAAGCTGGCTGACCTGTCGATGGCCCTGACCGGCCGGTTCACCGGGCATCACGCGCTGATGTGCCGGCTGCACCGGGACCGGATCGCCGGCCTGGACGCCGCCGTGGCTGACCTGGACGACCAGATCGCGGGCCGGGCCGGGCGCTGGCAGCGGGAACTGGACCTGCTCAAGACCATCCCCGCGTTCGGCAACGTGGTCGCGCAGGCGTGGCTGGCCGAGATCGGCCCGGCCCCGCACCGGCACTTCGCCAGCCACGAGAAGCTGGCCTCCTGGGTCACGCTCTGCCCGGGCAACAACATCAGCGCCCGCAAGCGCAAGCACGGCCGCACCGGCGACGCCGGCACCTACATCAAGCCGGTGCTCATCCAGGCCGCCTGGAACGCCATCCGCACCAAAGGGCGGCTGCAGGCCCGCTACAGCCGGCTGGTCCGCCGGTTCGGCGGAGACAAGAACCCCGCCGCGAAGAAGAAGGCCATCACCGCGATCGCGCACACCCTGCTCAAGATCGCCTACCAGGTCCTCAAGAGCGGCACCCCCTACCAGGACCTGGGCGCGGACTTCTACACCCGCCGGGAATCACCCGACCAGCAGCGCGCCTACCTGGAACGACGGCTCCAGAAGCTCTATCCCGGCTGCGCCATCACCATCACCATCAGCCCGCCGGAGGCCGTCTTAACATCCACCGCCAGCACCACACCCTGATCCCCGCAGCACCGGAGCCGCCGCCGAACCGGCACCCCCGGCCCGCCCCCGCCGGACAAACCAGCGCGACCACGCAGCCCTCGCCACCGCCCGGGCCAGGGTTCGCTCCCGCACGCCCACCGGGACCCAGTTTCCGTGTCAGCCGGACCAACGGCACATCGACCCAGAACCGCCCTGTGCCGCGGCCGCGGCTATCGCATCGCCGCTCGCACCCGAGCTCAGACCAGCGTGCTAATAACTGACGCGCACTAGCTGCATGGACGAGGCAGCCATGCAGTATGAACGGGCGCGCCCGGCCCAACGGCGGAGGTATCAGCGGTCACTGGTGAGGCCCGGCAGCGTACGCGCACCAGGATGTGGGGGCCAGAGCCCGCGCCGCGGCCCGCCATGATCAACGTGAACTCGCCGGCAGCGCAGCAATCGGGGATCTGGGATCAGCGCCGGAGCGGGTAGACACGCCTGCTACTCGGGAGACTTATCGGGCTGGTCCGGAAGGCAGGCGCGGCAGGGAGTGCAGCCGACTTTCCGCGCGGCGGCGAGGGTCATCTTGTCCAGGTCGCTGTCGCCCATGAAACGAATGAGGATGCAGTGGGCGTTGTGATACCTCGGAACGCCCGGGACCACGGTTACCTCCATGGTGGGGTCCGGGACCGCGGGTTCGGCTTCGGCGGCTTGCTCGTCCTGCTCGGGCCGCTCGGCCTGCGAGGTTGCGGGAGCGCTACCGGCAGTGGTGGCGCCGGGGACCAACGTCAGTTCGGGCTCGGAAGCCGGGTCAGCGCCGGAAACCGGTTCGGGCCCGGGAGCGGGCTCCGGCGGCTGTTCCTTGGCCGGGGGCTGGTCTCGCTCGGCGGTCGGCGAGGGTTCGGCGGTGTCCTCCTCGCGGGGCGGGACAGGCTTCACGACCGGCTGGGGTGACGTGGGAGGCGCGGCTGACGGGGCGGGGGCTTCCGCGGCGGCGGGCGGGGCCTGGATGGTGTTGTCGCGAAACTCCCAGGCACCTGGTGCCGACGGCTCCCGGCGCGGGGTGAACGCGGCGGGGGCACGCGGCACGTCGTCCGGGCGTGAGCCCGGCGGCTGGGCGCCCGGGCGTGACTCGGGCTTGGGCCTAGGTGCCTCGGTGGCGGGCAGGTATCCGGGACGGGACGGGCCCGAAGGGGCCGCGGCGGGCCAGCCGGATCCGGCGGTGGCCGGGGCAGACCCGGCCGGGACCGACCCGGCCGCCGGGACCGACCCGGCCGGGACCGGCACCTGCGGCGGCTGGGCCTGTGACGTCGCGGCCTGTGACGTCGCGGCCTCGGGGGCCGCGGCTTGCGCGGCGGGCCCCTGTGCGCTGGTTTCGGCCGTCTTGCCGGTTAGCTCACGCCAGTTGACGGCCGCGCCTATGCCCAGCGCCAGCAGGGCCACGCCACTCACGCCGATCGCGATGTAGACGAGCAAGAGCTTGCTCGTGACTACACCGGCGACCAGCAATCCGACCGCGACGACAACGAGAAACGCACTGAAGCGAATCACAACGCGTTCTCTCCCCGCGGTTCCCGCTCAAGGTCCTTGTGTGCCTACCGGCGCTCGCGCGAGGGCGCTCCGTCGCTCGTGCGGAAACCACCGGAGTGCTGCACTACCTCGGGGACGCCGTACTGACCCGTGCCCTGACCGCCGTTGCGCGCGCCGCTCGGGGCGAGCGCGGGCGGCATCGACGGCTGCGTGCCCGAACCCATCGTCGGGAAGGTTCCGCTGTCGGTGACACCAGCCTCCAGGTCGCGGAGCTGGCCCTCCAGGTAAGCCTTCAGCCTGCTGCGGTACTCGCGCTCGAACGCACGCAGGTCGTCGACCCGGCGCTCGAGTTCCTCGCGGGTCTGGACCAGCGAGCCCATGGCCTGACGGTGCCGCTCCTGCGCGTCGCGCTCCAGGCTCTCGGCCCGGGCTCGTGCGTCGCCGGTGATCTGCTCCGCCTGCCGCCTGGCCTTGGTCAGCACCTCGTCCGCCTCACGGCGAGCGCGGCCCAGCGTCTCGTCGGCTTCCCGACGGGCGTCGGCAATGGCCTGGTCGGCGGTCTGCTGTGCCAGGGAGAGCACGCGGGCGGCCGTGTCCATGTTGTCCTCGATGTGCGGCATCCCGCCCATCATGACCGGCTCGGGCTGCCTGCGCTCCGGCTCCATCCGCTCGGGCGCCATCATGTCAGGCTTCGGGTCCGACAGCGGGGAGCTCAGCGCGGGTACCGCAGACTTACCACCGCGCAGGCATTCCGCCAGCTTGGCCCGGAGCTCTTCGTTCTCCTGGATCAGCCGGTCAAGCTCACCCTCAACCTCGTCAAGGAAGGCGTCAACCTCTTCCTCGTCGTAGCCCGGCCTGAGCCTGGTCGTACTGAACTGCTTATTCCGCACATCCGCGGGCGTCAGCGGCATCTCGTCTCCTCGGCGCACTTGGACCGTGTTCCTCACGACGGTACCCGAATCAAAGGCGCGGCACGACCACTTCAAGCAGGATCAGAATCACGATGAACAGAACCATGAAGCTGAGGTCCAGGGCCACCATGCCGAGCCGAAGGGTCGGGATGAACCGCCGCAGTAGTTTCAGGGGCGGATCTGTGATCGTGAAGATACCCTCGGCGATCACCAGCAGTATGCCGGATGGGCGCCACTCACGGGCGAAAACCTGCACCCAGCTGAAGATCATCCTGCCGATCAGGACCACAAGGTAGATCGTCAGCACATATGTGAGGACTTCCCTCAGGTACTGCACAAATCCACCCTGCCCCTGTCATGACCAGCGGGGTCGCCGACCGGGTCGGCCTGATCACTGATCAGCATCACGTCATCACTACTCGCTGGCTAGCTCTGGTTGAAGAAGCCGCGCTCTGCGATGCGAGCCTTATCCTCCGCAGTCACCTCGACGTTCGCCGGTGACAGCAGGAAGACCTTGTTGGTCACACGCTCGATGCTCCCGCGCAGGCCGAAGATCAGCCCCGCCGCGAAGTCGACCAGACGTTTTGCGTCGCTGTCGACCATCTCGGTCAGGTTCATGATCACCGGGGTGCCTTCGCGGAAGTGTTCACCAATAGTACGCGCTTCATTGTAGGTGCGAGGATGCAGTGTCGTGATACGGGCGAGATCGGTCGTCTGCGACACGTGCTCAGCGCGCCAGTCGGCGGGCTGGTAGCCGGCGTAGTCATCACGGCCGACACGGACATCGGGCTCGTCGGCCTGCTCGACCCGGTCGACCCGGTCGACCCGGTCAGCCTGGTCGTCGTAGTCCTCGTACTCTCCGTAGGAGTCGTACTTGTCCTGCAAGCGGTGATCGTCCTCAACGAGGCCGAGGTAGACCGCCATCTTCCGCATGGCACTGGCCATCCTTCAGTCCTCCCAGCCTGTACCCGTCTTCGCCAGCCGTTTCGGCCTCACGCGTGGGACACTACCTGACACGCGGCCCGCGATCGCCGAGCAACGCCGTACCGATTCGCAGGTGTGTCGCGCCGGCCTCGACGGCGGCCTCGAGATCGCCGCTCATGCCGGCCGAGATCACCGTGGCGCCCGGCCTGACCGCGCGCACGGCGGCCGCGCTGACCCGCAGCCGGGCGAAGGCGTCGGCGGGCGCCATGGACAGCGGGGCGATGGCCATCACGCCGCTGAGCACCAGTCCCTCCTCGGCTGCCAGCGCCTCGGCTAGGGCCGGAACCTCCGCCGCGGCCGCCCCGCCGCGGGCCGGGTCGCCGTCCAGGCTCACCTCAACCAGGCACTCGATCACCCGCCCGGCCCGGCGCGCGGCCTTGCCGAGGGCACCAATCAGCCGCAGCCGGTCCACCGAATGCACGACGCTGGCGTACCGCGCCACGCTGGCGCACTTGTTCGTCTGCAGCTGCCCGATGAAGTGCCAGGTGAGGTTTTCAAGGCCAAGGTCAGCGCACTCGGCGGCCTTCGGCGCCGCCTCGGCGTCGCGGTTCTCCCCGATGTCGGTCAGGCCAAGCTCGCTGAGCAGCCGGACGTCGGACGCGGGCTTGGTCTTGGTCACCGCGATCAGCGTCAGCTCGCTGACGTCCCTCCCGGCCGCCTCGCATGCCTTGGCGATTCGGCCGCGGACTTCGGCCAGCCGCAGGGCGAGTTCTTCTCGCCGGCCGGGCTCGGTCACTTCAGGAAGTCGGGAACATCAAGGTCGTCGTCCTCCTCGAAGACGACGGGGCGGCGGCGCGTGGCGGCGACGTCGAAGGTCTTGGCCGCCCCGTCAGCGTGCGCCGGGCGGTAGGAAGAAGAGGAGTCACCGGCGTCGGAGCTCACGGCGACCCGCTCCGGCTGGCCGGGGCTCTCGGTGCTCTCCGTGCTCGTCGGATGCGCCGGTTCCTGCCCGGGCAGCTCGTAGGCCGCGGCCGGGGCGGCCTCGGCGGCCAGGTCGCGGGACGCCGCGATCGCGCCACCTGGCACCGGCGCACTGAGAATAGAGCCACCCGCCAGCGCGAAGCTGGTGTCGGGGGCGGCCGGGGAGTGCCCGTTACTGCTGGTCTCCGGGGTGGCGGGGCCGGAGGGCGCGCCGGGAGCAGGCCGGGGTGCCGGCGCGGGCGCGGGCGCCGGGCTAGCGCTCGGCGCGGGCGCCGGGCTAGCGCTCCGGCTGATGCTGAAAGAGGAGCCGTCGGCGTCGGCGCCGGCTGAGCCCCCGCCCGCCGCCCCGTCCCGCCCCACTCCGCGGCCGGCCTGCTCCTGGTCCAGGCCGGCCGCGATGACCGTCACCCGCACCTCATCACCGAGGGCGTCATCGATGACCGCGCCGAAGATGATGTTCGCGTCGACCGCGGCCGAGTTGGAGACGAGCTGAGCCGCCTCGTTGATCTCGAACAGGCCGAGGTCAGAGCCGCCCTGGATGGAAAGCAGCACGCCGTGCGCGCCGTCGATGCTCGCCTCGAGCAGCGGGCTGGAGATCGCCATCTCGGCCGCGGCGACCGCGCGGTCGTCGCCGCGCGAGGAGCCGGTGCCCATCAGCGCCGAACCCGCGCCGGACATGACCGACTTCACGTCGGCGAAGTCGAGGTTGATCAGTCCCGGCGTGGTGATCAGGTCGGTGATGCCCTGGACACCGGAGAGCAGCACCTGGTCGGCGGCCTTGAACGCGTCGAGGACGCTCACGTGCCGGTCGGAGATGGAAAGCAGCCGGTCGTTCGGGATGACGATCAGCGTGTCGACCTCGCTGCGCAGCTTCTCGATACCGACCTCGGCCTGCACCACGCGGCGCTTGCCCTCGAAGCCGAACGGCCTGGTCACCACGCCGATGGTGAGGGCGCCGAGGGACCGGGCCACGTTCGCGACCACCGGCGCGCCGCCAGTGCCGGTGCCGCCGCCCTCCCCGGCCGTGACGAAGACCATGTCGGCGCCCTTGAGCACCTCCTCGATCTCCTCACGGTGATCTTCGGCGGCCTTGTTGCCGACATCGGGGTTGGCGCCGGCGCCCAGTCCCCTGGTGAGTTCCCGGCCGACATCGAGCTTGACGTCGGCGTCGCTCATGAGCAGCGCCTGCGCGTCAGTGTTGATCGCGATGAACTCGACGCCCTTGAGCCCCTCTTCGATCATGCGATTGACGGCGTTGACGCCGCCACCGCCGATTCCGACGACCTTGATAACCGCCAGATAGTTCTGCGGTGCTGCCACGAGGAGGGTACCTTTCCGCTCGTTTTAACTCTGCCATCCCGGCAGGCGGGCGACGTTTTTCGGTATACACGAATTCATCGCCTTGGCATGTTCGGTCACCATCAGGTTTCACCTTCAGGTTAAGATTTAGAGTTTTTTCCGTCCGCACGATTGATACGGACAGTAGGGTCGGACGGCACCCGGGTCAACTAACCACGCGCGAACCGGTCAGCGTGTCGCGGATCGGCGGGTCTGAGCATCAGGCCAGATCACTTGGCCGCGACGGACCCCGGCGCGCTCACGTCGTAATAGCGCATGTGCGATCGCATGAGGACGGTCAACTCCCGCGCCTTGACCCCGGCCCGGCCGGTGTCGCCCCAGAGCACCGTTATCCCGTCGGCCAGGTACAGGGTCACCTGATCTGGCTCCGGCGCGTCGACCGACGTCACTGAGTGCCGCAGCGTGGCGGGCAGCTCGCCGAGGACGGCGGCGGCCGCGGCCAGACCCGGATCGCCGCGCAGCGTGCCCACGGGGACCGCGGTGGCAAAGAGCGGCAGCCCGGCCGGGTGCCCGGCGGCCCACCGCACCACCACGCCGTCGGCGTCGACCAGGTCGTATCCTCCGCCCGGTGCGGGCAGGGCCAGGGCAGGCGTCCGCTCCCGCACCACGACGGTCAGCCGGTCCGGCCATGACCTGGTGACCTGCACGCTGCGGACCTGCCTGATCGCCTCGATCCTGGCCGCCGCCCTGGCGGTGTTCACGCGGATCAGCGGGGTGCCGAGCTGGACGCCGGACACGGCGAGAACCTCGGACCGCGGCACTAGGTGCGTCCCGCTGACGGTCACCGAGCGGACCACCAGCAGCGGCGAGCCGAACAGGACCCAGGCCGCGGCGCCGGTCACGCCGATGGCCGCGAGGACGAAGAACGCCGCGCGCCAGGCCGGGCGCTGTTTTACCGTCTTAACACGAGAAGTCGGGCTGTCACCAGCGGCTTCATCGTGGGAGGTTCGCGGGTCCGCACCGCCGGAGATGATGCCGCCGGGGCCGGTCACTCCCGCGGCCCCCGGGGGGGTACGGGGGGGTTGTCCCCCCCGGAGGCAGCGGAGAGAACCTCGACCAGCCGCGGCCCGAGCGCGGTGATATCCCCGGCTCCCATGGTCAGCACCAGGTCTCCCGGCTCCGCGATGGCGTCGATCAGCATGGCCACCCGCGCCGGGTCGGGCACGAACCTGGCGTGCCCGCCGGGCACGGCGTCCACGATGAGGCGGCCGCTGACGCCGGGTTCCGGGTCTTCCCTGGCGGCGTACACGTCGAGCACGACGGCCTCGTCGGCCAGCCCGAGCGCGGCGCCGAACTCGGCCGCGAAGATCCTGGTCCGGCTGAACAGGTGCGGCTGGAAGATCGCGATGACCCGGCCCTTGCCCGCGGAGTTCACGATGTCCCTGGCCGCGTGCAGGTCGGCGGCGAGTTCGGTGGGGTGGTGCGCGTAGCTGTCCAGGACCCGCACCCCGCGCGCCTCGCCCTTGAGTTCCATCCGGCGCCACGCGCCGCGGTAGCCCGCGATGGCCGCGGCCACCCGGGGCGGGGCGAAGCCGAGCTCGACGGCGGCGGCGAAGGCGGCGGTGGCGTTCAGGGCGTTGTGGTGACCGGGCACGTCCACGGTCATCTGGGTGAAGATCTCACCGAACGGACCGCGGTCGGCCGCCACGGTAAAGCCGGTCGCCATCCCCAGGGACGTCACGTCGGTGAGCCGGTAGTCGGCGTCCGAGGTCACTCCGTACCTGCGGACCCGCGCGGGATCCAGGCGGGCCGCGACGGCCTCGGCACCAGGGTCGTCCGCGCAGGTCAGCACCATTGCGCTGACGCTCTGGCCGAATGTGGTGAACGCCGCCTGGATTTCCGCCAGGCTCGCGTAGTGGTCCAGGTGGTCGGCCTCGACGTTGGTGATGATCGCGACGTCGGGCGACAGCAGCAGGAACGACCCGTCGCTCTCGTCCGCCTCGGCCACGAAGTCGAGGCCTGATCCGTCTTCCGCGCCGAGCCCGGTCTCGGTGAGGATCCCGCCGATGACGTAGCCGGGGTCGGCCCCGCATTCGCGCAGCACCGTGGTGAGCATGGAGGTGGTGGTGGTCTTGCCGTGCGTCCCGGCGACCGCGATAACCCGGCGGCCGGCCATGACCGAGGCGAGCGCCGCTGCCCGGTGCACCACCCGCATCCCGCGCCGGATCGCCTCGGCCAGTTCCGGGTTGTCCGCGCGGATTGCGCTCGACACCACCAGCGTGTCGCCGGGGCCGAGACGGCCGAGGTTGCCGGGCGCGTGCCCGACATGCACGTCGGCGCCGAGATCCCTTAGCTCGCCGAGCAGCGCCGAATCCCTCGCGTCGCTCCCGGACACCCCGATGCCGCGGGCCAGCATGATGCGAGCGATCCCGGACATGCCCGCGCCGCCGATGCCGGCGAAGTGCACCCGGCCGAGCATGGCCGCGGGCACCGGCTCAGCGGGAGTGACGAGGTTCTTGAGCACCTGCGCCCTTTCCCTCCACGATCTCGTAGACCGCCTCGGCCAGCCAGCGGTCCGCGTCGCCGCGGCCGAGCGAGTGGGCCGCCTCCGACATGTCCGCCACCTGGTCGATGTTGACCAGCACCGGCAGCAGGGTGTCGCGGATCCACTCGGGGGTCAGGTCGGCGTCGGTCACCAGCATGCCGCCGCCCCGCTGCACGATCGGCAGCGCGTTCAGCCGCTGCTCGCCGTTGCCGATGGGCAGCGGGACGTAGGCGGCCGGCAGGCCGACGGCGGTGAGCTCGGCGCAGGTCATCGCGCCCGCCCGGCACAGCGCGAAGTCCGCCGCCGCGTAGGCCAGGTCCATCCGGTCGATATAGGTCATGGCCACGTAGGGCACGCCGGAGGACGCCACCGGAGCCTCGTGGCCGTTGCGGGGGCCGATGATGTGCAGCACCTGGACGCCCGCCTCGCGGAGCCATCCGGCGGCCCCGAACACCGCGTCGTTCAGCGAGCGTGCCCCCTGCGAGCCGCCGGTCACCAGCAGCACGGGCAGGTCGGGGCGGAGCCCGAAGTGCGTGCGCGCCTTGTCGCCGAGCCCCAGCCGGTCGAGGTCGGCGATCTCGCGCCTGATGGGGATGCCGAGGTACGTGCCGTTCCTGAGCTGGGTATCCGGGTGGCCGGTGAAGACGTGCGTGGTGAACCGGGCGCCGAGCCGGTTGGCCAGCCCGGGCTTGGGGTTAGCCTCGTGCACGACGATCGGGATCTTGCGGCGCCGCGCCGCGAGGTAGGCCGGGGTGGCGACATAGCCGCCGAACCCGACGAGTACCTGGGCCCGGGTCCGGTCGATCGCGGCGGCGGCCGCGTTGACCGCACCGGCCAGCCGGCCGGGCACCGTGAGCAGCCTGGGCGTGACGGACCTGGGCATCGGCACCGCCGGGATGAGCTCCAGCGGGTACCCGCGCAGCGGGATAAGCCGGGTTTCCAGGCCACGTTCCGTGCCCAGGCAGGTCACTTCGGAGCCGGAGTCGATCCGGCGCAAAGCGTCGGCCAGTGCCAGCGCTGGCTCGATGTGGCCGGCGGACCCGCCGCCGGCTAGCAGTACCCTCATATGTTTTTTACTTTCGGCGCTTGGACAGACCGAGCCAGCTTAGAACGCGCAGCGGCCAGCCGGGGCCACGTGCGGCCAAAGCCTCGCGGGCACCGGGCTCCAGCCGGGCGAGCGACATCAGCATGCCCAGCCCGACCAGTGTCACCAGCAAGGATGATAGCCCGGCGGAGACGAGCGGCAGCGGGACTCCGGTGATGGGCAAGATGCCGATCACCGCTCCGATGTTGATGGCCGCCTGGACCACGATCCACGCCGTGATTGCGGTCGCGGCCATGCGGCAGAACATGTCCGGCACGCGGCGGGCGATCCTGAGGCCGGCGAAGGCCAGCCCGCCGTACAGGATGGTCACGCACAGCGTGCCGACGAGCCCGAGTTCCTCGCCGATGATGGCGAAGATGAAGTCGGTGGTCGATTCCGGCACCCAGCCCCACTTGCCCCCGCTGGCGCCGAGGCCAACGCCGAACCAGCCGCCAGAGCCGACCGCGTACTTGCCCTGGATGCTCTGCATGTTGACGCCGGTGGCGCTGCCCTGCCCCTCCAGGTAGCCGGTCAGGCGCTGGAAGCGGTACTTGGCCGAGACGATCATCAGGAGCATGGCCAGGGCCATCAGGATCAGCACGCCGCTGAAGACCCGGCCGGGGGTGCCGATGACCCACAGCAAGGCGAGGAAGATGACCAGCAGGATGAACGTGGTGCCCAGGTCGTCGCCCGACATCACGAGCAGGCATAGCACGCCCGCGCCGGGCATGAGCGGCACCAGCATGTGCCGCCAGTCGGCCAGCTGGCCGAACCTGTCCTTGCGGGCCAGCAGGTCGGCTCCCCACATGGCCAGGGCGAGCTTGGCGATCTCCGAGGGCTGTACCTGCTGCCCGCCGATGTTGATCCAGCGCGAGGCGCCGTTCTGCGTGACGCCGACGCCGTGGATGAGGGTGAGGCAGAGCCCGACCACCGAGACCGCGAGCAGCGGGTAGGCCAGGGCGCGGAACAGCCGTGGCGACGAACGCGCCGCCACCCACATCAGCGGCAGGCCGACGCAGGCGCCCAGGAGCTGCTTTTTGAAGTCGGAGTAGGGCGAGAGCCCGGCGGTCAGGTCGGCCACCGACGCGGTGGACTGCACCATCACCAGGCCGAGCCCGAGCAGCAGCAGGGTGATGCCCAGCACGAGGTAGTACGACGTGAGCGGCCGGTCGAGCAGCGCGCGCCACACGCCGATCCGTCCCCTGATGTCCCGCACACCGCCCAGGCCGGGAAGGCGCGGCGCGTCCTGCTCGGGCAGGTCAAGCTCCGCGAGATCCTGCTGCATGGTCCCAGTGTGTTGGCCGGCCCGCAGCAAGACCGGGACATCCGGTGCGTGTCGCCGGATTTGACCGGTGACCCGCCGCGCCAGGCGAGATGAAGTTGGATCGTTAATCTGGCATGATGTGACCCAATGAGCAGGTCAGAGTCTTCTCGTTTCCCGGTGACGGTTTCCCGGCTTCCCGTAACACGCTGCGAGGTATGCGGGCGTACCCTCGCCTACCGGCCCGGCCAGGCCAGCGCGGTGCTAACCCAGCACTACAACCGGATGCACCCCGAAGCCCTCACCGGCACGCCGGACAAAACGCGTTAAACGGGCTACCGCCGCCGGAACCCGCCCGGATAGGCTGAGTGATGGCCATCGCGGCGATGATCGCATGGGTCGTCACCGCCAGCATCGGGTTCTACATGCTGCGCACCTGGGTGACGCGCGGCGGCCTGCGGCGGCAGCGCTCCACCGGGGTCGGGGTCCCGCCGGCGGTGGTCTTCGGCCATGCCAGCGCCGCCCTTACCGGCCTGGCGATCTGGCTCGGCTTCGTCGACACGGGCCTGGACCTGCTCGCCTGGATCGGCGTCGCGGTGGTCACCGGCGCCATCGCCCTGGGCGTGTGCACGGTCACCTTGTGGACGCCCTATCCGGTGGCCGTCCCCCCGGCCCCTCCGCCCCCTGAAGCCGTCGCCGGGGCACCCGCTCCCGCGGACGGGAGCACTATCACCGACGAGATGATCGCGAAACTGCTGGCCAACCCGGTCCGGGCCTCGCGCAGGCCGCGGCTCAAGCTGGTCCCGCTCATCCCGGTGGCGCACGGCTTCGCCGCGCTGACCACGTTCATGCTCGCCGTGCTGGCCGCCATTAGCGCCCGATAGGTAGGTTTTAATCCCATTCGTTCCCCGCCTACCCCGGTTGGGCCGTCGGCGCGCTCGTCAGGCAGTCTGGATCCATGGCAGAAACGCTGACAATGATGGCCGTACACGCGCACCCCGACGACGAGGCGTCGAGCACGGGCGGCGTACTGGCGGCCTACTCGGCCCAGGGCATCCGGACCGTGGTCGTGACGTGCACCAACGGGGAGTTCGGGGACGCGACCGGCGGGGTCAAGCCCGGCCAGAATGGGCACGACGAGCAGGCCGTGGCTCAGCAGCGACTCGCTGAGCTGCGCGAATCCTGCGCGATCCTGGGCGTGACCAACCTGGAACTACTCGGCTACCACGATTCCGGCATGCCGGACTGGGACTATAAGGACCGGCCGGACGCCTTCTGCAACATCCCTGAGGCGGACGTGGCGGCCCGGATCTCAGAGCTGATCGAGGTGTACCAGCCGCAGGTGCTGGTCACGTACGACGATCAGGGGCCGTACCAGCATCCCGATCACGTGCATGCGAGCCGCTCGGCCCAGAAGGCGTTCGCCGCCAGCGGCAGCGTGGCCAAGCTCTACCTCAGCGCGATGCGCGGCAGTGACTGGCGGAAGATCTGGGAGGCCCTGCGCGAACTCGGCGCCGACGTGCCCGACTTCGAGAACCCGGACGCGGAACGACAGCGGCGGGGGCTCGAGTCCGAGCAGCGCATCACCACCACCGTCGACATCCGGCAGGTGCTCCCCCGCAAGCGCGAGGCCCTGTTCGCGCACGGCAGCCAGATCGGCGGCGAGTCGTGGTTCAGTAAGATCCCCCAGGACATCGCCGAGGCCACCTTCGGCCGCGAGAGCTTCATCCGGGTCAGTGACAGCACCGGCGCCCCGCTGCCAGAAGACGACCTGTTCGCGGGCCTGCGGCCATGACCGCCGGGTCCTACGCCGACGCCGCGGGGCTGGTCGAGCGGTCCGCCGCCGCGTACGCGGCCGCCGTGCCGGTCACGCCGGAGGACGACGGCTTCTTCGGGCCAGGGAGCGTGACCTGGCGGGTCAGCACGGATCTGGCCGCACCGGTGGCGGGACTCCGGTCACTGCTCATCCAGGCGCTGCACCCGCTGGCAATGGCCGGAGTCGACCAGCACAGCGACTGGCGCACCGATCCGGTCGGCAGGCTCGCGGCCACCTCCGCCTACGAGGCCACGGTCACGTTCGGGGACCGGGCCGGCGCCGCCCGGGCTGCGCGGCAGGTACGGGCCATCCACGAGCACGTCCGCGGCGTGGACACGGTGACCGGCCTGCCGTACGCGGCCGGCGACCCGGCGCTGCTGCTGTGGGTGCACGCCGCCCTGGTCGATTCGGGCCTGGCCGCGAGCACCCTGTTCGGCACGCCGCTGACCGCCGCGGACGCCGACGGCTACGTGGCCGAGATGACCATCGCGGCCGAACTGCTCGGGGTGCCGCACGAGATGATCCCGGACAGCGTGGCCGCCCTCGGCCGTTACTTCGCCGGGGTCCGGCCGGACCTGCGCCGCACGCCCGCGGCGGCGGAGTCGATGAGCTACCTGCTCGATCCGCCCGGGCTCGACGAGGACATCGCCGAGCTGTGGCAGGACATCAGGGACGCCGCGCTGCTGGCGCTGCCTGACTGGGCCATCCAGATGTACGGATACGCCGAGCCGCCACCGCTGACGGCGGAACGGCGGACCGAGATCCGCCAGGCCCTGGGCGTGCTGGACGCGGTCTTCCTGGGCGAACCCGGCGTGCTGGAGGCCCGGCAGCGGATCATCGCGCGGATGCGTTCGGCGGGCAGGAAGTGAGGGCGAGGCGCCTGGCGATCGCCGCGGGGATAGGCGCCGTCTCGGTCGCCGCGCTGACGCTGCTGCGGGGCAGGCAGGCTAGGAAGCTTAGGTTCAAGCGGGGCATGGCGACGGTGCGGCTGGCGGTGCGCGGCGGCGCGCGCTACGCGACCAGCGCGCCCCGGCTGTTCGCCAGCGCGGGCGAGCACCGGGAGGCACTGCGCAACGACCTGGCCCTGCAGACCGCCGAGGACGTCGCCGCCACCCTGGGGACGATGAAGGGCGTGCTGATGAAGCTGGGCCAGATGGCCAGCTACGTCGGCGACGGCCTGTCCCCCGCCGCCCGGCGGACGCTGAGCCGGCTGCAGGACAGCGTGCCCCCGATGAGCCCGGAACTGGCCGCCCAGGTCATCACCGAGGAGCTGGGCCAGCCGCCGGACCGGGTCTTTGCCACCTGGGACCCCAACCCCATCGCGGCCGCCTCGATCGGGCAGGTGCACCGCGCGATCACCCAGGACGGCCGCGCCGTCGCGGTCAAGGTGCAATACCCGGGCATCGCCGAGACGATCGAGGCGGACCTGGGCAACGTCGCGCTGCTGCGCCGGATGCTCAAGATCACCGCGCCGATGCAGGACGTGGACGCGCTGCTGGCCGAGCTGCGGGAACGCGTCACCGAGGAACTCGACTACCGGCGGGAGGCCCGGAACCAGCAGATGTTCGCGCGCTACTACGCCGGCCACCCCACCATTAGCGTGCCCGGCATCGTGCCCGAACTGTCCACCCGCCGGGTAGTGACCGGCGAGCTGGCCGACGGCGCGCGGTTCGCCGAGCTCGCCACCTGGTCGCAGGCCGAACGCGACCTGGCCGCCGAGACGATCTACCGCTTCGTGTTCCGCAGCCTGTACGGGGCGCACGCGTTCAACGGTGACCCGCACCCGGGGAACTACCTCTTCCACCCCGGCGGGCGGGTCACCTTCCTGGATTTCGGCCTGGTCAAGTACTTCACCGCCGATGAGCTCCAGCCTCTGGTCGCGATGGTCAAGCACCTGTGCGTGGACGGCGACCCGGAGGGCTTCCGCCGCGCGATGGAGGACGCGGGCTTCCTGATGCACGGCGCGCCGCTGCCCACGGACATGATCGTCGAGCACATGGCGGTGTTCTACAACACGGTCCGCGAGCGGGGCCCGCGGACCATGACCGGAGCCTACGCCTCGGCGGTGACCAGGCGCTTCTTCGACTTCCGCAGCCCGCTCGCGGCCTACGTGCAGATCCCCAGGTCATACGTGATCCTGCAGCGGATCAACCTGGGCCTGTTCGCGCTCCTCGGCGAGCTGTCCGCGACCGCGGACTGGCGCTGCGTCGCCGAGGAGATCTGGCCGTTCGTCCAGGGGACACCGTGTACCCCGATGGGTGCCGCCGAGGCCGAGTGGCGTGCCACCAGGACCAGGGCGGGCGACCTCAGGCCGTTCGGCTAGAAATTACCGAACTGCGGGAACAGGTTGAACGGCCGCAGGTACCTGGTCGGTGAGAAGCTGATGAAGGCCGGATCGGTCGGGACGATCTTGCCGCCCGAGGAGAAGATGTTGAGCTGCGGGCCGAGCGCCGCGGCCTGGGCGTTCATCGCGGCCGGGCTGGGCACATGCCACCGCCCGGTGGCCAGGCGGTTCTCCAGCGTCTGGACCGCGGCGACGGTCTCGGCCGGGGTAAACGCGCAGTGCCCGGCGCGGTGCACGAAGACCTGGCGGAGCAGGCTGGCGCGGCCGGCCCGGTCGACGGCGCTGCGGTACGCCTGCTCGTTCTCCGGCACCACCAGCCCGTCGCCCGTGGTGTGCATCGTGAGCACCGGGACCGAGATGCTGCCATTGAAGGCGATGTTCTTGATCAGGTAGGCCTCGGCGTTCGGGTTGGCCTTGACCCGCGGCGAGTTGTTCAGCGTCAGCAGGTCCTTGGTCAGGCTGAGCCCGGCCGCCTGGTAGAGCGCCACGACCTCCTTGAAGTCGGCGGACTTGGCCAGGTCGGCGAAGTAGTTCACGCCGGTGTTCCAGGACGGGTTGCCGCCGGCCCGGCCCTCGAGTTCGGCGCGGAAGGCGAAGACGAACGGGAAGGTCACCTGCGATCCCCACAGGAACTGGTTCGCTTCCTGGGCGGCGTAGTCGGTGGCGGCGGGTTCGGGCGACAGCGGGGTGAACCAGCCGGGGGTGTCGCCCAGCGCCGAGACCAGTGCGAGGCGGGCCCGGCCCTGCGCGTTCTGCTGGGCCGAGGCCCCCGCGGTCTCGGCAGCCTGCAGGTTGGCCGTGGGGTTGGTGATGTTGACGACCTGGACCGCGGGGTCGATCAGCTTCTGGAACGCGAACTCCGCGTCGAGCGCGGTGTTCCAGGTGGCCACGCCGCCGGACAGCACGCCACACATGGGCAGCGCGGCGTCGAACCGCTTCGGGTAGTCCTGCAGCAGCCCGGCGGTGATGATGCCACCCAGCGAGTGCCCCCAGGCGACCGTCGTCTTGGGCTGGCCGTAGAGGCTGCCGAAGGCGTCCAGCGTGTTGATCTGGTCGGGCAGTGCCTGCGCGATGGCCCAGCCGGTGCTGGCGTAGGACGAGCCCGCGAGCGCGTAGCCGTGGCCGAGCATCCAGGCCGCGGTGGCCGGGTCGCCGACGTCCTGGGCCGGGTTGCTGCTGCCTGGCGTGACGTAGCCGTGGCTGTAGAGGTACAGCGTTCCGTTCCAGGCGCCGGGCGGGCACTGGAGCAGGTACGTCGCGCCGTCGCCCAGCTTCCCGTTGACCGTGGTCACCGCGCCGGAACCGCCGCAGGTTGACGACGAGGCGGACGCCGCGCCTGCCGTGATCGCGGTAAGTCCGCCGATGGCCAGCCCGGCGGTAAGCACCAACCCGGCAATTTTCTTCGACCGCACCATCAACCCCACGCTCCCCAGCGCAGCTGACCCTGGACGAAAGTAACTTACCGGCAGGTCAGGCGAACGGGTAGATGTCACCCCGGATTGGCTGAAACTACACGGAAACTACGCTGAATCGCGTCCTTGACGACGGGGGCGCCCCCTTTACGACCCGGCCGGTATGCGGTATACAGCCCGCAGCTCCGCGGCCTGGCCGGCGGGCAGTCGGCGCACGGCTTCGGTGAAGGTCACGCCGGACATCTGAGCCAGGTGGCTCCGCGTCCACGCGGCGACGTAGGCCGGGTCTTTCTTCGCCGTCTCGCGCAGTACCCAGCCGATCGCCTTCCTGATGAAGAACTCCTTCTCGGCCAGCATCGGCGTAGCGTACCGCTCGAACCGCTCGCGGTCGAGCCCGCCCCGCCTGACCCCGGGCAGCAGCGTGAGCAGGGCCGACCGGCGGACCCAGAAGTCCTCGTCGGTCGCCCACTCATCGATCAGCGGCCAGGCCGCCGGGTGCAGTAGCGCGACCGGGCCCGCGATGTCCCCGGCGAGCGGGTCCACGTAGGCCCAGCTGTGCGCCTGACGCACCCACGCCTCCACCAGGGCCAGGTCGGCGGGCCGCAGGCCCCGCACGTGACGGCGCAGGACCTCGATGGCCGCGGTCCGCCGCTCGTGCACGGGCTCGCGCCACAGCGCACGGGCCCAGGCCAGCGCTTCGTCCCGGCCGAGGCCGCGAAGAGAGCGGTCGGCCTCGACGACGGCGGCCCGGATGCCAGGCACGCCGACGCCGAGGAAAGCCAGGTCGCTCTTGAGGTATCTCTTCGCCTGCCCGGCCCGTTCCGGGTCGGCCAGCGGGCGCAGAGCCGCCATCACCGTGCTCGCGGCCGCTTCCGCGTCGAAGGCCGCACTGGTCACCGGCACACGGTACCGCGGGCGTGCTTCGACCGGCGTCGCAACGTTTCGCCGCGAGAATGTGTTATCTGAGCTGAGGGAGGTTCGGTCCATGCCACGGCAGAACCGGGTGACGCCGCACGGGGAACTGCTCGCCGTGCCCGATCGCGGCATGTTCTGGGGTAACCGCGGCCCGCTGCTGGACCACGCGGGCCGGCTGGCCCGCTACTCCCGCGGGCAGGCCTGGGCCATCTGCGTGCTCTCGTTCAAGGGGCGGCGCCGACAGCAGTGGAGGCCGGGGCGGCTGACCGAGTTGTACTTCCTCGACGAGGCCACCGGGCTGGCCGCCGGGCACCGGCCCTGCGGGGAATGCCGTTACCGGGAGTACCAGGCGTTCAAGCGGGCCTGGGCGGACGCCGCCGGCGGCGGCTCGGCCGGCGCCCCGGAGATCGACGAGCGACTGCACGCCGACCGGCTGGCCGGGCCCGGCGTGCGGCGCACCTACCGGGCGCCGCTGGCCGGGCTCCCTTCCGGGACCATAGTGAACCTCGGCGGAGCGCCCTGGCTGGTGCACGACGGACGGCTGCTGGCCTGGACGCCAGGCGGTTACCGGCAGCGCCCGGTCGAGGTGCTCGCCGGCCCGGTGACGGTGATCACCCCGCGGGCCACCGTGGCCGTGCTGGCGGCGGGGTACCAGCCGGTGCTTCACCCGAGCGCGCTAGCCGCCTAGCCGCCTAGCCGCCTAGCCGCCGGGAGCCTGGCCTGGTCATACTCGCAGGACCAGCCCGTCGTGTGCCGTCTCGCAGCAGGCCTGCTCCTGGCGCCCGAGCATGTCGGCGGACATGTGGGTCAGCACCGTGCGCCGGGCGGTGAGCTCGTCCCGGCGGGCGGCGAGATCCGCGTGCCGCAGGTGATGCGGCACGGCCTTGTCCCAGTAGTACGCCTCGGCGATGAGCAGGTCCGCGCCGGCCGCGGCCGCGGCGATCGCGGGCGTCCAGGCGGTGTCGCCCGTATAGGCGATGATCCTGTCGCCGAGGGTCAGCCGCAGGATCAGGGCCGGGGCGCCGCTGGGGTGGCTGGCCTGGAAGGCCTGCGCCCGCACCCCGGCCGCCACGGTGGCGGAACCGCCCGGGCGCAGCTCAGTCACCTCGACCGCGAACCGGCGCCGTACCCGGGAGGAGCCGGGGAACATGCACTCCATCGCCTCGGCGAGCCGCTGGCCGGTGCCGGCCGGGCCGGCCACGACCAGGGGCGCGGTGCGCCCGGCGAACTGAGCGTCGAGGATCAGGAACGGCAGCCCGCCGAAATGGTCTCCGTGCAGGTGCGAGACGAACACGGCGGCGATCCCGCCCGGGTCAAGGCCGCACCGCCGCAGCGCGGGCAGCGACGTCGCGCCGCAGTCCAGCAGCACCGGGGCGACCCCAGCGACCCCGGCGGGCCCGGCCGGCCCGGCCGGCCCGGCCGACTGCAGGTGGATGCAGGCCTGGAAGCGGCCCCCGCTGCCGAACGCGTCGCCGGAGCCGGCGAAGGTCACCGTGACCCCGGCCGGGTCCGGGCTAGCCACCGAACCAGCCGGGGACGTCGAGCCGGAACGTCTCGCCCGGCACCATGGTCCGCAGCCCGGCTTCCAGCCCGGCCAGGCGGTCGGCGCCCAGCGTGCCTGCCCACCGTGACCGGATGTCATCGAAGATCATCGCGGACAAGGCGAGAACTTCGACGCCACGCGGGGTGAGGCGGGCCAGCCTGCGCCGCCGGTCGGCGTCATCGCCGGCGCGCTGCACGTAGCCGAGTTCCTCGAGCCGGTCGATGGTCTTGCCCGCCGCCTGCTTGGAGATTCCGAGACGGCGGCCCGTCTCGGTGGCGGTGGCCCCGCCCGGGCCTATCGCCTGCAGCGCGAAGCCGTGCGCCGGGCGCACATCGGGATGGCCGCGGCGGGCCAGTTCGGCGTGCAGCTCGTCGATGATCGACCGGAACCCTCCGAACAGCAGCAGCGGCAGCTCGAAGCCGTAGGTGTCATTTGACATGATGGACAACCTTGTTTACTGTTTTAGACAACCTAGTTGTCTACCTTACCGGAGATAGACCATGTCTGCTGACGTCATGCCCGGCTCCTCCTTCACCGAGCACGGTGTCTCTACCGGGCACAGTGTCCCTACCGGGCACAGTGTCTCTACCGGGCACAGCGCCTTCACCGAGCACAGCATCGAGTCCGCGCCGCCGGCCGCCCGCCGGTTCATGTCCGCGACCAGGAACCACCTGGGCTACCTCCCGGCGGCCATGGCCCGGATGGCGGCGTCGCCGGAGCTCATGGACGGTTTCCTGAAGCTCACCGCGATCTTCGAGAACACTTCGCTCGAGCCTGTGGCGCGCGAGGTGCTGGTCATGACGGTAGCCACGAGGAACCGCTGTCACATCTGCGTGGCCATGCACACGGCCAGGCTCACCGCTCTCGGCGCCGACCCCGGGCTCATCGCGGCGCTGCGCGACCCGGACCGCGCCGAGCCGCTCCCGGACGAGCGCCTCAACGCGGTCCGCGTGTTCACCGTGCGGGTCCTCGACACCGCGGGCGACGTCGGCGACCGGGCGCTGCGCGACTTCCTGGCCGCCGGCTACACGACCCAGAATGCGCTCGAGGTCGTGCTCGGCGTCGGCACCTACACGATGTCCACCCTGGCCAACCGGCTCACCGGCGCGCCCGTGGACGACCAGTTGGCCGCATACGCCTGGGCGTTATCGTGCAGCATGACGCAAAACGATGGTGACGCGCGGGTGACGCTGCGCCCGCTGGGACCGGGCGACCAGGACGAGTTCGTCACGCGGGCGCGGGCCAGCGTGAAACTGCACCATCCGTGGTACTCCATGCCCACGACACCCAAGGAGTTCCGGACCTACCTGGCCAAGTTCAGCCAGCCGACCGCCGAGGGGTTCCTGGTCTGCCTGCGCGACGGCGGCACGCTGGCCGGCATGGTCACCATCGACTCGATCATCCGGGGACGCTACCAGTCCGCCAGCTTGAGCTACGCGGCGTTCGCGGCCGGGGCCGGGCGGGGCTACATGTCCGAGGGGGTGGCCCTGGTGCTGCGGTACGCGTTCAGCGAGTTGCGGCTGCACCGGCTCGAGGCCAGCATCCAGCCGGCCAACCAGGCCTCGCTGCGACTGGTCGGCCGGCTGGCTTTCCGCAAGGAGGGCTACTCACCCGCCATGCTGTTCATCGACGGCGCCTGGCGAGACCATGAGCGGTGGGCCATCACCCGCGAGATGACAGATTTCCCTCCGGTCGACCCGCACCCCACCCTCCCCACCCGCTGAGGATGACTTCAACCGCCATGATGTGACATCGTGACGGTTAGCTTAGGTAAGCTTAGCTAACTGCGCGTCAGTTATTAACACGCGGGTTTGATCTCGGGTGCGAGCGGGCGGGCGGTAGCCGCGGCGGCGGTGCGGGGCGGCGGTAGCCGCGGCGGTACGGGGCGGCGGTTCTGGGTCGAAGTGCCGGTGGTCCGGTTCTAGCCGGACCAACGGCCCATCGACCCAGCGGCTACCACATCAGCGCGCCAGAAATCCCGAAGCGACGGGTTATTTTAAGACGCGCGCTTATAACCGCAACGATGTGACATCGTGGCGGTTGCGGAGGTGCGGCGGGAGTGGCTCGTGTAAACGGAAGAGGTGCGAGTGGCAGGGGGCGCGCGGGAGGATGCAAGAAGGCGGCTGGGGTCAGCCGACGTAGAACTGGGGTCAGCCGACGTAGAAGATGCCGAGGCCCAGGGCCACGCAGATGCCGGCGATGATCCAGAAGCGGACCACGACGGTGGTCTCGGCCCACCCGGCCAGCTCGAAGTGGTGCTGCAGCGGGGCCATCCGGAACACCCGCTTGCCGGTCAGCTTGAACGACCCCACCTGGATCACCACCGACAGGGTGATGAGCACGAACAGGCCGCCGAGCAGGAGGAGCAGCAGCTCGGTCTTGGTGGTGATGGCCAGCCCGGCGAGCGCGCCGCCGAGGGCCAGCGCCCCGGTATCGCCCATGAAGATCTTGGCGGGCGGCGCGTTCCACCACAGGAAGCCGGTGCAGGCGCCCATCACGGTGGCGGCCACGATGGCCAGGTCCTGCGGGTCGCGAACGGCGTAGCACGCCGGGGCGAGGAACACCGTGCAGTCGTTCCGCAGCTGCCAGATCCCGATGATCATGTAGGCGGCGAGCGCCAGGATGGCCGCGCCGGTGGCCAGGCCGTCCAGTCCGTCGGTGAGGTTCACGCCGTTGGAGGTCCCGGCCACCATGAAAATGACCCAGACCACGAAGAGCACCGGCCCGATGGAGATGCCGAAGTCGGCGTAGAAGGACAGGTGGGTGGATGCCGGGGTGAGATCGTATCCGTCCGGGAACCTGATCGCGAGCAGGGCGAACACCCCGCCCACCACGGCCTGCCCGGCCAGCTTAGCCCCGCTGCGCAGGCCCAGGCTGCGCTGCATGTACAGCTTGATGAAGTCGTCCGCGAAACCGACCAGGCCCAGGCCGGTCATCAGGAACAGCACGAGCAGCCCGGACGCGGACATGGCGTTGCCGGTGACCACGTGGCCGATCAGGTAGCCGGTCAGCGACGCGATGATGATCACCGTGCCGCCCATGGTCGGAGTGCCCCGCTTGGACAGGTGCCCGGCCGGGCCGTCGGACCTGATCTCCTGGCCGTAGCCGCGCCTGCTGAACGTCTTGATCGCCAGGGGGGTGCCGAACAGCGCGATGAACAACGACACGGCGGCGGACAACAGGACGGTCTTCACTGGCCGGCCTCCCCCAGTAGAGCAGCGGCGACGCCTTCCAGGTGCGCCGCGCGGGACGCCTTTACCAGTACGACGTCTCCGGGCTTCAACCGGTTTGCAAGCTCCTCGAGCGCGGTCGCCCCGTCCGGCACCGCAAGCGCCTCGCCGGGCCAGGACCGCACGCGGCGCGCCCCGGCCAGCAGCGGCTCGGCCTCTTCCCCCACCGCGATGAGCGCGGCCAGCCCGGGGTCGGACACCCGCGCGGCGTACTCGCCGATGTCCTCGTGGCTGGCCCGCGAGGTGCCGCCGAGCTCGGCCATGTGACCGAGCACGGCGAACCCGCGGCCGCCCTGGGCTACGTGGACCAGGGCGTCGATCGCCGCCCGGACGGACTCGGGGTTCGCGTTGTAGGCATCGTTGATCACCGTCACCCCATCCGCCCGCTGGCGGACCTCCATCCGCCACCGGCTGCGCGCGACCGCCGCGCCGAGCCCGTCCGCGACGCCGTCGAGGTCCATCCCGAGCTCACGCGCCAGGGCCGCCGCGGCCAGCGCGTTCGGCACGTTATGCGCGCCATGCAGCCGTAGGCTTACCGGCGCGGAACCTTCGGGTGTCAGCAGGGTGAAGGACGGCCGTCCCAGCTCGTCCAGGCGGATATCCGCCGCTTTGACTGACGGCTGGGGCATGTGGGACTGGTGAGGCGTGCGGGCGTGCGGGCTGGCGCTGAACGTGACGACGCGGGCCTGGGTCCGGGCCGCCATGGCCAGCACGCGGGGGTCGTCGGCGTTCAGGATGGCCACGCCGTCCGCGGGCAGCGCCTCGACCAGTTCGCCCTTGGCCCGCGCCACCTGGTCAAGGCCGCCGAACTCCCCGGTGTGCGCGTGCCCCACGTTCAGCACCACGCCGTAGCGGGGCGGCGCGACGCGGCACAGGTGGGCGATGTGCCCGATGCCTCGCGCGGACAGCTCGAGGACCATGTACCTGGTCGCGGCGTCGGCGCGCAGCACGGTCAGCGGATGGCCGAACTCGTTGTTGAACGAGCCTGCCGGGGCGATCGTCGGCCCGAGCCGCTCCACCAGCTGGGCGGCCAGGTCCTTGGTCGAGGTCTTGCCCGACGACCCGGTGATGCCGGCGATCCGCGCCGCGGGCAGCGCGTCCACCACGGACCTGGCCAGCGCGGCCAGGGCGGCCGGCACGTCCGCGACGAGCACCGAGGGCACCGGGACCGGCCGGGTGGCCAGCACGGCGGTGGCGCCCGCGGCCACCGCCGCGGCGGCGAAGTCGTGTCCGTCGGACCGCTCCCCCGCGACCGCGGCGAACAGCCCGCCGGGGCCGGCCCGCCGCGAGTCGATCACCACCTCGCCGCTCACCACGGCATCGGGATCGCCGCGACAGAGCCGCCCGCCGGTTATCCGCGCGATCCGCGCCAGCGTCAGGGGGATCACCGGTTCACCGCCCATGGTTCAAGCGCCGGCGTCCGCGCGGCCAGGGCGGCCGCGGTGACCTGGCGGTCGTCAAACGGCAGCACCGCGCCGCCCACGTACTGGCCGCTCTCGTGGCCCTTGCCGGCTACCACGATCACGTCGCCCGGCGAGGCCAGCGCGACGGCCTGCCCGATGGCCGCGGCCCGGTCCGGCTCGATGATCATCCGGCCGCGCTCGGTGACCGGTACGCCCAGCACACCGTCCAGCATCGCCGCGAGGATGGCCAGCGGGTCCTCCGAGCGCGGGTTGTCGCTGGTCAAGATGGCCACGTCGGCCAGGGACGCGGCGGCCGCGCCCATCATCGGGCGCTTGGCCTTGTCCCGGTCGCCACCACAGCCGAGCACGATGATCAGGTTGCCCTGGGTGACCGGCCGCAGCGAGCGCAGCACGGCCTCCACCGCGGCCGGCTTGTGCGAGTAGTCGACGAACGCGGTCACCCCGAGATCCGGCGCAGGCACCCGCTCGAGCCGGCCGGGGACTCCGGGGCAGGCGCCCACGCCCGCCACCGCGTCCTCCAGCCTGACGCCCGCCTCGACCAGCGCGACCACGGCGCCGAGCGCGTTGGCCACGTTGAACACCCCGGCCAGGCCCACCGACACGTCCGCCTCGACCCCGCCCGGCCCGATCAGCCGGAAGGTGCTGCCGTCCGCACCCGACCTGACGTCGGTGGCACGCCAGTCCGCGTCCGCCAGGCCCGCAGCCGAGAACGTGGTCACCGGCACCGGCGCGGTCTTGGCGAGCCGGCGCCCGTACTTGTCGTCGACGTTCACGACACCTATTACGGGCGGCATGAACAGCGACGCCTTGGCCCGGAAGTAGTCCTCAAGGTCGGCGTGGAAGTCCAGATGGTCCTGCGACAGGTTGGTGAAGACGGCCACGTCGAAGCTGGTGCCGCCGACCCGGCCCAGGGCCAGCGAGTGGCTCGACACCTCCATAGTGGCGGCGGTCACCCCGTGCTCCAGCATGACCGCGAACAGCGCCTGCAGGTCCGGCGCCTCCGGCGTGGTCAGCACGCTGGCCATATGTTGCTCCCCGACCCGGAGCTCGACCCCGCCGACCAGGCCGGTCCTGTGCCCGGCCGTGCGCAGGCCGGACTCGATCAGGTAGGTGCTGGTGGTCTTGCCGCTGGTCCCGGTGACGCCGATGAGCCGGAGCCGGCTCGACGGGTCGCCGTACACCCAGCAGGCGATCTCGCCCAGCTTGCCGCGCAGGTTGGCGAGCACGAACACCGGAACGCCGCTGGCCACCGCGCGGGCCCGGCCGTCCGGGTCGGTCAGCACCGCGACCGCGCCTGCCGCCACGGCGTCCGCGCAGAACTCCGCGCCGTGCACCCGCGCCCCGGGCAGGGCGACGTACAGGTCACCGGGTTTCACCGACCGGGAGTCGAGGGTAAGCCCGGACAGGAAACCCAGCTCGTTCGGCGTCATGCCTTTGCCCGCGGCGACCAGCCGGACGCCGAGCAGCGTGCTGAGCGCCGACAGCGGCCGCTGCGGCCGGGACGCGGGACGGATCGCCACGGGCTGAGGGTACCTCCATCACGGGGCGTTCAGGCGTACCTTCGCAGGTCTGGCCCCGTCCGGCGGGATTTGCAGCGTGGCAAGCGCGTCCTTCATGACCTGGTAGAACACCGGGCCGGCGACGACGGCGCCGAAGTGGCCGCCCTTACGCGGATTCTGCACGTTCACCGAGACGACAAGCTGAGGCTTGTCACCCGGGGCGATGCCGATCCAGCTCGATCCGTAGACGCACAGAGCGCATTTCCCGTTGGACTCCTGGGAGGTCCCGGTCTTGGCGGCGATGGCGTAACCGGGGATGATCCCCCACGGCTGGCTGCCCTCCGCGTCGATGGCCGGCACCTGCTGCATGATCTGGAGCAGTTCCCTCGCCGTCTTGGCCTGGATGACCCGGTGCGACCGCGACGGCGCGGCCGGGGTGTACTTCCCGGCCGAGTCGGTGGTGCCCTCGATCAGGGTGGGCTGCACCCGGACGCCGCCGTTGGCGATCGTCGCGTATACCTCGGCCATCTGCATCGCGGTCGCGGCCACGCCCTGCCCGAACGACAGTGTGTACCTGGTGTCGCCGTACCACTGCGACACCGGCGGCAGGTCACCGTCGCTCTCGTTCGGCAGGCCGACGCCGGTGGGCTGGCCGAGGCCGAACGCCCGCAGGTAGTCATACTGCGTCTGCTCGCTGATGTGGTTGGCGACCTGGGACATGCCGACGTTAGAGGAATGCGCGATGATACCCGCGATGGTGTAGTGCTCGCCCGGCGCCCATTCCGCGTCGTGGATGTACTGCCCGCCCTCGCGGATCTGGTACGGGATCTTGTACGCGCTCATCGGCGTCTGGCCGCCGCGCTCGAACGCGGCCGAGGCGGTGATCACCTTGGCCGTGGAGCCCGGCTGGAACTGGGCCTGCACGGCCAGGTTGGCGGTCTGGTCCACGTTGGTGACGTTCGACGGGTCATACGTCGGGTACTGCGCCAAGGCCAGCACGGCCCCGGTCTTCGGCGCGATGATCACCACGGTGCAGTTGTCCGCCTTGGTCTTCCTGACCTGGCTGGCGCACGCCTGCTCGGCCGCGTACTGCAGCGCCGGGACGATGGTGAGCTGCAGGCTGCTGCCGTTCACCACCGGCGTGGTGCGGCCGCCCGCGAGCGGTATCTGCTGGCCGTCGGTGCCGCGCTGCACCTGCTCGCTGCCGGACCGGCCGGCCAGCAGCGCGTTGTGCTGGAGCTCCAGGCCGGCCCCGCCGGTCAGGACGCCCTTGCGGATGCCCGTGAAGCCGATGATGCTGGCCGCGACGCTGCCCTGCGGGTAGGACCGCGCGTAGCTGGCGACCTGGTTGATGCCGGGCAGGCCCAGCGCCGTGATCTGGCTGCTGGCCTGGGCAGGCACGCCCTTGGCCAGCACCACGTACTCCCGCGAGGTGGGGTGCTGGAGCTTGTCCAGGACCGCGGCGGAGGTCAGGCCCAGCGGGCCGGCCAGCGCGCCGGCGGCATTCTGCAGCCTGGCCACCGGGATCTGCGTCGGGTCGGCCCATACCAGGTAGGTGGCCACGGTCATCGCCAGGACCTGCCCGTTGGCGCCGGTGATGCTGCCGCGCAGCGCGGGCAGCGGGATGGTCTTGTCCCGCTCCTGGGACGCCAGCTTGCGGTAGTCGCCCGACTCCATGCCCTGCAGCTGGACCAGGCGGCCGGCGAACAGCGACAGCACGAAGACGATCGCGAGCAGGCTGATGCCCAGCCGCCGGCCCGGGTCGCCGCGAGCGGCCAGGCGGGTCCTTGGGCGGGGCCGGGTCGGGGGGGTACGGGGGGGCGGATAGTCCCCCCGTGCCCGGGGGCCTCGGGGGGTCCGGGGGGTGGTCCCCCCGGATGACGGAGCGGAGGGCCGCCGCCCCGGGCTAGCACGCCCCCCCGGGCTAGCGCCGCGGGGACGCCGGTCGTCCCGGCGGCCGGCCTGCGGCCTGCGGGTAGGGTCCTGTGGGGTCACGGGGTGTACCCGGGAACATTGATCGCGGCCTCGGCCCTTGACGGCTTGCCGACGACGATCTTCCCGGTTTTCAGGTCGATGAAGCCCAGGCGGGGGTTCGGCTGCATGCCGAGCTCCTGGGCTTCCCTCGCGATCACGGCCGGGTTTCCGGCCTGCGCGACCTGGTTGGTGAGAATCTGCGCCTGGCGGGCCAGTTCGGCGTTCTGCTCTTGCAGGCTGGTGATCCGGAACGACCCCTGGGCCAGGGTGGTGCTGATCACCAGCAGCGAGACCAGCGCGCCGCCGAGCAGCCCCACGAGCAGCAGGATGAACGGCATCCGCGGCGCGCGGGAGCGTGATCTTGGCCCGGCGGTCCGCGGCGCGGGCCTGGGGCTTGGCGCGGTGACCGGCCGGGTGTGGCGCGGGGCGGTGACCCGGCGGCCTCTCGGGTCCTGCCGCGGTACTGGCCCGCGTCCGGGCGCCTGGCGGGGGGACGCGGGGGTGCGCCGCATGGTGTCAGTGGCCATTGTCTGTGCCCCCTTGGGTCATGCTGCTTGCCTGATGCGCTCCGCGGCCCGCAGCCGGGCGGAGGCCGCGCGCGGATTGCCGGTGACTTCTTCGCTGTCGGGGCGTTCGGCCCCCCTCGTGAGCAGGCGGAACCGCGGCGCGGCCGCCTCCGCGGGCACGGGCAGGCCGGGCGGCGTCTGGTCGGCGGCCTGCCGCACGAGTTCCCGCTTGACGATGCGGTCCTCGAGCGAGTGGTAGGCCAGCACGACGACGCGTCCGCCGACGGCCAGCACGTCGAGCGCGGCGGGCAGCGCCCGGCGCAGCGTGCCGAGCTCGTCGTTCACCTCGATTCGCAGCGCCTGGAAGGTGCGCTTGGCCGGGTTTCCCCCGGTGCGCCTGGTAGCCGCGGGGATGGCGTCCTTGACGATCGCGCTCAGCCGCTGGGTCGAGGCGATCGGGGCACGGGCGCGCTCGCGGACCACCGCATCGGCGATCCGCCGGGCGAACCGCTCCTCGCCGTACTCGTGCAGGATGCGGGCGAGCTCGGCGGGCGGGTAGCCGTTGACGATGTCGGCGGCGGTGCGCTCCGCGGTCCTGTCCATCCGCATGTCCAGCGGGGCGTCCTGGGCGTAGGCGAAGCCGCGCGCGGGATCGTCGAGCTGCGGGGACGACACGCCCAGGTCGAACAGCAGGCCCATGACCTCAGCCGGCCCGGAGGGGCGACCCAAAGCGGCCACGATGGTCGGGATCTCGTCGTACCTGGCGTGCACCAGCGTGACGCGTTCGGCGTAGGGGGCGAGCAGCTCGCTGGCGGCCTCGATCGCGGCCACGTCGGCGTCGATGCCGACCAGGAACAGGCCTGGGCAGGCTTCCAGCAGCGCGCGGGCGTGACCCGCCCGGCCCAGGGTGGCGTCCACCAGCACGGCGCCCTCGGCGGCCAGGGCGGGCGCGAGCAGGGCCGTGACACGCCCGGCCAGAACCGGTACGTGCTGCGCCCTGTCCACGTTTCCCCTCCCCTTTCGTCGTGGTGGCTGGCTTGCGGTGCCCGCGTTGCGGCCCCGGCCGGCCCCATCCGCTCGCGCTGCCGGCTGGCACCGGGGAAGTGATGCCAGCAGGGAGCGGCGGATGGGGGCCGGCGCGTGGGGGCTACAGGATTCCCGGGAGCACCTCCTCGGCGGCTTCGGCGAACGAGTCCTCCTGTGCGGCGAGGTAGGTCTCCCAGGCTTGCGTGTCCCAGATCTCCAGCCGGGTGTTGGCGCCGATCACCACGCAGTCCCGCTGCAGTCCCGCGTAGGAGCGCAGCGCGGTCGGGACGGTGATCCGGCCCTGCTTGTCGGGAAGCTCATCGGAGGCGCTGGCGAAGAAGACCCGGCTGTAGTCCCTGACCGACTTGGCCGTCACGGGCGCGGTGCGCAGCGCCTCGGTGATGCGGGCGAACTCCTCTTGCGGGAAGACGTACAGGCAGCGCTCTTGCCCCTTGGTGATCACCACGCCCCCAGCGAGCTCGTCCCGGTACTTCGCGGGCAGGATCAGCCGACCCTTCTCGTCAAGCCGGGGGGCGTGAGTACCGAGGAACACAGGTGCTCACCTCCCACGCCTATCCTCCACTGCGCTCCACTGTACCCCACATTTCCCCACGGTCAACGCTTAAAACGCCGCGATCGCTCCCCCTCCCCCACTGAAGTGCCAGGTAGGCGCGGTGGAGTGGAGTGGGGGAACCAGTGGAGGAAAGTGGAGGGCCCTGCTGGCCGGGATGAACCAAGGTGTCAGCGGCCGCGTTGCACAGATGAGGGAGCAGCGTCGCGCATCCGGCGGAGAAGGACGTACTGTATCTAGACCGGCTGCGTTTACCTGACAGGATGTTCGGACTGGCTGGTGGTGCGCGCCAGCGCCTTCAAGGAGGCCATGTGGTTCTAGACACCGGACGGCAGACGGGGAGTCCGATCGATGATCTAGTCCCGGCGGCCCGCCGGATCGGCAAGGCGATCGAGGCCGTCATCGAGGGCAAGCGGGACGCCATCCAGCTCACCTTGGCCGTGCTGCTCGCCGAGGGCCACCTGCTCATCGAGGACGTGCCCGGGGTAGGCAAGACCATGCTGGCCAAGGCGCTGGCCCGGGCGATCGACGGTACCGTGCGGCGGGTCCAGTTCACGCCGGACCTGCTGCCCAGCGACATCACCGGCGTGAGCGCCTACAACCAGGAGCGGCGCGACTTCGAGTTCAAGCCGGGTCCGGTGTTCGCCAACATCGTGCTCGGCGACGAGATCAACCGGGCCTCCCCCAAGACGCAGTCGGCGCTGCTCGAGGCGATGGAAGAGCGCCAGGTCACGGTGGACGGCACCACGTACGTGCTGCAAGAGCCCTTCATGGTGATCGCCACCCAGAACCCGGTGGAGATGGAAGGCACCTACCCGCTGCCTGAGGCGCAGCGGGACCGGTTCACCGCGCGCATCTCCCTCGGCTACCCGCTGCCCGCCGCCGAGCGGGACATGCTCGACACGCACGGCGGCGCCTCCCCGCTGGACCAGCTCAGGCCGGTCGCGCGGGCCAGCGACGTGCATGAGCTTGTCCTCGCGGTCCGCAAGGTGCTGGTATCGGACCAGGTCAAGGACTACATCATCAGCCTGTCCAACGCGACGAGGACGTCGCCCGAGCTACGCCTGGGCGCGTCTCCGCGGGCCACCTTGCACCTGCTCCGCGCCAGCCGGGCCTGGGCCGCGCTGGACGGGCGGGATTACGTGATCCCGGACGACGTGCAGCGGCTGGCCAGGCCGGTGCTCGCGCACCGGCTGCTGCCCACCGCGGAGGCCATCGTGGAGCGGCACCTGCCCGAGCAGGTGGTGGACCGGATCGTCGCCCAGCTCCCCCTGCCGCGGCGGTGAGCCCGGGGCCTGGCGCTAGGAGGTAGGCCGTGCGTGGCGTATTCGGCTCGCTGACCACGCGGGGCCGGTCGTTCGTGGCCGCGGGCGGCGCGGCCATGGTGTGCGGCCTGGCCATTCCCCAACCGGACCTGGTCCGCGTCGGCGCGCTGCTGGTCATCTTGCCGCTGGTGTCCGCGCTGATCGCGCGGCGGTCCCGGTACCGGCTGTCCTGCTCGCGCAGGCTGGACCCGCCGCGGGTCCCGGCCGGCCAGCCCACCACGGTGACCGCGCGGGTGGAGAACGTGTCCCGGCTGCGCACCAGCGTGCTGCTGGCCGAGGACATCACCCCGTACACGCTGGGCAGCAGGCCGAGGTTCGTGCTGGACGAGATCGAGCCCGGGGGGCACAGGGAGCTCAACTACCAGATCCGTTCTGACAGCCGGGGCAAGTTCACCATCGGGCCGCTCAGGGTCCGGGTCGCCGACTCGTTCGGCCTGGTGGAGATCAGCCGGTCGTTCAGCACCACCAGCACGCTGGTGGTCACGCCGAGGATCCACCCGCTGCCGCGGGCCAACGCGCAGAGCAGCTGGCTTGGCGAGGGCGACGGCGGGATGCGGACGATCTCGGCCATCGGCGAGGACGACGCGGCGCCGCGTCAGTACCAGGACGGGGACGGGCTGCACCGGGTGCACTGGAAATCGACAGCGAGGTACGGCGAGCTGATGGTGCGGCGGGAGGAACACCAGTGGCGTAACAGCGCGTCGGTGTTCCTCGACACGCGGCGCGCGGCGCACGCGGGGACCGGGCCCGCCTCGACGTTCGAGTTCGCGGTCAGCGCGGCGGCCTCGATCGGCGCGCACCTGTCCGGCGAGGGCTTCCGGGGCAGGCTCATCACCGAGGCCGGCGAGATCGCCCCGCGCGGCACGTTCCAGGACACCCTGCTCGACATGCTCGCGGTCATCACCCCTTCGCACGCCGCGGGCCTCCGGACCGGCACCGCCGAGCTGGCCCGGGCGGGCGGCCAGCTGATCGCCGTGGTCGGGCGGCTGACCGCGGACGACGCCCGCCAGCTGGCCGCGAGCCGGCGCGGGAACGCGCCCGCGATGGCGCTGCTGCTCGCCGTCTCGGCGTGGGCGACTGACGGGATAGCCGAGGACACGGCGCGGACGGCGGAGATCCTGTCGGCCGCGGGCTGGCGGGTCGCGGTGACCAGCGCGAGCACGCCTCTCGCGACCGCCTGGCAGCAGTTGCACCGCCCGTTCGACTCCGACCGGCCGATGCCGATCGGCGGTCTAGGAGGTGACCTGCGATGACGCTGAACGGCCGGATGACGGTGACGACGGCGGTGGCCTGCATGCTGGTCTCCACCGTCTTGCTGCCCCTGTTCATCAACACCCTGTGGTTCGTGATCGGGGCCGGCGCGGTGATCGCCGTCGCCGGGACCGGGGCGCTGACCCGGCTGCGCACGCTGCCGGTGTCGGTATGCCTGGCGGCCGGCGTGGTGGGCCTGCTGCTATACCTGAACCTGATCTTCGAGGTGCGGCACTCGCTGCTGCTGGTGATCCCCACGCCGGGCTCGCTCACCCGGCTGTGGCACCTCGCGGGCACCGGGCTGCACGACGCGAACAGGTACGCGCCGCCGGCTCCTAACCTGCCCGGCCTGCTGCTGCTGGCCGCCGCCGGGGTGGGCATCACCGCCGTGCTGACCGACCTCATCGCGGTGCGGCTGCGGTCCACCGCTCTGGCCGGGCTGCCGCTGCTCGTCCTGTTCACCGTGCCGGTCACGATGAACGCGTCGCGCGACCAGCTCGCCACCGGGGTGGTGTTCGGCCTGGGCGCGGTGGGGTACCTGGCCATGCTCAGCGCCGACGGGCGGGAGCGGATCCGGGTCTGGGGCCGCCTGGTGTCGCTGTGGCGGGCGGCGCCGCGGTACGGCCGGCAGGGGTTCGAAGGGAACGGAGAGCCGGGCACGCCGCGCAAGATCCGCGAGCGCGGGGAAAATGGTCAGGGCCCGGACACCCGGGCGCTGGCCGCGGCGGGCCGCCGGGTCGGGCTTGCCTCCATCGTGCTGGCCTTGTGCGCGCCGCTGATCGTGCCGGGCCTGCACGCGAGCAAGCTTTTCTCCTCCGGCCCCGGCATCGGCGGCAACGGCGGCAACGGCGACCAGTCCCTGTCGCTGCCGAATGCCCTGGACCAGGCCGTCGCGCAACTGCACGAGAGCCAGCCGAGCACCCTGTTCACATACACCACCAACGCCACCCAGTCCCAGCAGGCCAACGACGCGGAGTACTTCAGGCAGTACGTGTTCGACACGCTCGGCGACACGGGCTGGCTGGTCGACCACTACGGCTCCCGCGCGGTGCCAGTCAGCTCGATCCCCGGTCCCCCGGGCCTGGACGACACCACGCGGGCTCAGACGGTGCGGACGACCGTCACCGTCGGCAATGACTTCCGCAGCCCGGCCCAGCAGCCGACGTTCCTGCCGCTGCCCTACCCGGCCATCCAGGTCACCGCCCCGGGCAAGTGGCTGGCCGATCCCGACCTCATGGTGTATTCCACCACTGACTCCATCGCCGGCCGGTCCTACTCGGTGGCCAGCGTGATGGTAGACCCGAGCCAGGCGCAGCTGCAGACGGTGCCGGGGCTGGCGCGGACGGCCGGCCTGGTCCCTGACCTGGGGCTGCCCACGGCGTACCAGGCGTCCGCCCTGAAGAGGCTCGCGGAGGCCAACTCGGCCGGCCAGGCCACCGAGTTCGGCAAGGTGAACGCGCTCGCCACCTGGCTGTCGGGCCCGCAGTTCACCTACAGCCTCGCCGCGCCGCAGCTGACCAGCGCGGCGAAGCTGGTGAACTTCCTGACCAAGGTCAAGAGCGGCTTCTGCGTGCAGTACGCCTACGCGATGACCGTGCTGACCCGCCTGCTCGGCATCCCGGCCAGGTTCGTCGTCGGCTACACGGGCGGGACCCGTCTGAAGAACGGCAGCTACGAGGTCAAGACCACCGACGCGCACGCGTGGACCGAGGTGTACTTCCCGACCCTGGGCTGGATCCGCTTCGAGCCCACGCCGGCCGGCCAGGGCACCGCCAACGCCCCGGACTACATGACCGGCGGGGCGCGGAACGGGCTGGGCGGCGGCTCCAACCCGGTCAACTCCGCGACCGAGTCGCCGAGTGCCGTCAAGACCCCTCCGCCCAATGGCGGGCTGGGCCGGACCGTCCGGCCGGGCGGCACCGACGAAGGGCTGGCCGGCGCGGCCAAGCGGGCCAGGACGCCGTGGACGGCGGTCGCGCTGGCCGTGATCGCCGCGCTGGTGCTTGCCCTCGGGCTGATCTCGGTCGCCGCGGGGCCCGCCCAGCAACTGCTGGCCGGTCACCCGGGCGCCGCACGCCGCCGGCCTCGCACCGCGACCGTCGCCGTCGTGGCCGTCGCCGCGGCCGCTCTGGTTGCCCTGGCCCTGTACCGGCTGATGGCGCGCACCAGGGGGCTGGACCTCGGGGTCGGCTGGGCCACCGTCGGCATCGCGTTCGGCGCCACGGCCGCCGCCGCCCTGATCACTCCCGCCGTGTTCCGCCTGGTGCTGCGCCGCTGGCGGTGGATGCGGGCCGACGACGACGCCGGGCGCGCCCACGCCGCCTGGCGCGAATTCCACGACGACCTCGCCGACTTCGGCATGACCAGCCGTCCCAGTGAGCCGCCTCGCACGCTGGCCGCCCGCGTCACCACCACGCTGACCGAGCCCGCCGCCAAGGCGGTCACCCGCCTGGCCCTGGCCGAGGAGCGGGCCAGCTACGCCGCCCGTCCCGCCGAATCGCAGAGCCTGCGCAGGGACGGCACCGCTGCCCGCCGCGGCCTGGCCGCCAACGCGCGCCGGTCGACCCGCTGGCGCGCGGCCGTCTTCCCCGCCTCGATGATGACCGCCCTGGGCCAAGCCGCCACGCGGATCCCGGACCGCGTCGTCTCGCTGAGGTTCCGGCGCCGCACCCGGTGAGCGCGCCGTGCGGGCGCGTGATGCCCGGCGTGGCGTAGCGGGGTACTCGCTGGGCGCATGGTATCCGGTGCTGGCCGGGGCCTGACGCGCCGCCTGTCCCGCGGGACGGCGGCGCGGGCCGCTACATCCTGCCGCCCTCCTGCCGGCGACGCCACCGCTCTTCCATCCGCTCCATCATCCGCGCCCGCCTGGTCTGCGCCGGACGACCGGGGCCCGGCGTGGCCTGCCCCTTCGCGCCCTTTATGCTCGCCTTGGCCCGCGGGGGCCTGACCCTGGCCAGGTGCCGCCGCCAGCTGACCACCGCCCATGTCAGGGCCAGCACCGCGAGCGCCGCCCCGGCGACCTCAAGGTAGAGGCGGTGGGTAACCACCCCGGCCGCGAGCAGGCCCGCACCGGCGGCAAGGCCGATGAGGCCCTGCGCCAGTTTCCGCTTATAGTGCACGCGCGGATCGCTGGAGCGCACGACACGCCCGAACTTCGGATCCTCCCGGTAGAGCGCTTGCTCGATCTGCTCTAGCTGGCGCTGCTCATGTTCAGAGAGCGGCACGACGCCTCCCATAAAAAACCCTTGCGCCCGGCACGTGTGCGGTGATCCTTCACCTCACATACCCGGTTCAATTTCCAGAATACGAGCGTTGACACACCGCTGGGTAGGGTGGACCCCGTAGCAGGTCAGAAAGCACCCCCAGCCGGGCGATCCGGATCCTCGACCAGGGCCGCCGGCCGGACCGCGCTGGCCCCGAACCGGCTGGCAATCTTGTCCACCGCCTGCTCGGCCTCGCGCCAGCCGACCGGCCGGTCATCGAGCGTCAGCTGGGCACTCGCCCCGGACGCCGGGACCAGGCCGGAAACCCGGACGCCGACGAGCCGGAGCTGTGCGCCATGGTCGAGACCGGCCGCCTCATACAGGGCGCAAGCTGTGGCGTAAATCTCACGCGCCACGTCGGTCGGATAGGCCAGGGTCCGGGACCTGGTCATCGTCTTGAAGCTGGCCAGCCTGAGCTTAACCGACACCGTGCGTGCCACGTAGCCGCCCGCGCGCAGGCTGTGCGCCGTCCGCCCGGACAGCTTCAGCAGCTCCCGCCGGATCCGTTCCGGGTCGGAGATATCGCTGGCGAAGGTTTCCTCGGCCCCGATGCTCTTCTCCGGCATGTGCGCCCTCACCCGGCGCTCGTCCCGGCCCCAGGCCAGCGCGGCCAGGTGCGATCCGTGCGCGACGCCGAGCTCGTGCTTGAGCGTGGCCAGCGGGGTGTGCGCGATGTCCGCCACGGTGCGCAGCCCCAGCCGGGCCAGCATCTCCCCGGTCCGCTCGCCCACGCCCCACAGCGCCGAAACCGGCAGCGCGTGAAGGAAATCGAGCGTGCCCGCGCGGGACACCACGAGGAGCCCGTCCGGCTTGCACCGGGCCGACGCGATCTTGGCCACGAACTTAGTCGGCGCGACCCCGACCGAGCAGGTTATGCCCTGCTGCGCCGCCACCTGAGCGCGGATGTGACGGGCAATAACGGCGGGCGGTCCGAGTCGGCGCAGCGCGCCGGAGACATCCAGGAAGGCCTCGTCGAGCGCGAGCGGCTCCACGTCCGGCGTGACCGTGCCGAAGACCGCCATGACCTCCCTGGACACCTCGGCGTACCGCCGGTGACTGGGTGCGACGAACACCGCCCGCGGGCACAACCGCTGCGCCCGGCCCACCGGCATCGCCGACCGCACCCCGAACGCCCGGGCCTGGTACGACGCGGAGAGCACCACGCCCCGGCCGCCGGTGCCGCCGACGATGACCGGCAGGCCCGCGAGCTCGGGCTGGTCCCTGATCTCCACGCTCGCGTAGAACGCGTCCATGTCCACGTGCAGGATGTGGCAGCCGGTGTCGTCCGGTTCCGCGCTGCCCTCGGCACCCGCACTCATGACGCTCAGCGGTGGCCGAGCAGGTGCAGCTGGGCGGCGATGTCCCGTAGTGGCGGGGTGGCCGCGGCGGCCGCCTCGAGCGCGCGCAGGGCCTCGGGTCCGCCGGCCCCGCCCGCGTCACCGTCGAGCAGCGCGCCGGGCACGAGCCCGCTGAAGATCCGCAGCCCGTGCGCCTGTCCGGCGCGCAGCCCCGCGCCCTCGATCAGCGAGGTCAGCGCGGGCAGGGTGAAACGCCGCGGGGTCCCGGCCGCGCCTTCCGTCTCCAGCAGCAGGCGGGCCTCGTTGAACCGGCCGGCCAGCGCCCGGTGCAGGACGGCGGCCATCGCGTTCGCCGCGATCACGCTCACCGTGGCTGACGGCCGGAGCACGGCGGCGATCGCGGCCATCGCGTCGGCCGGCGAGTCGACGTATTCCAGCACGTTGTGGCAGATGACGAGGTCCGCCGTCTTCGGACCGGCCACGCTGTCCAGGCTGGCCGCATCGCCCTGCACCGCGTTCAGCCGCGCGCCCGCCTCGGCCGCCCGCCGCTGCGCCGCCGCGAGCGCGTCCGGGCTCGGGTCGACCACGGTTACGTTATGTCCCAGGGCGGCGAACGGCACCGCCAGACCGCCGGTCCCCCCGCCCACGTCGATGATGTCCAGCGCCTGCCTGCCGGTCACCGCCACCCGGGCGGAGACGAAATCGCGCAGAACGTCCCATACCAGGGAGAAGCGGACACCATCGCGCCTGAAGTCTGCCGCCACGCCAGCCTCCTTCCAGGAGTCCAATCTACTGACACCTGCGGGGGGTTCGCGGGGGGTGTCCCCCCGCGTGTATGGCTACTTTCCGTTGTAGAACGGTGAACTTGGGTGAGCAGCCCTACGTTATACAGCCGTGCGGAACTCTCAGATTCTTCTTTGCGCCACCTGCCGGCAATTCCAGCGCGCCTGCAGTCGGCCACCGTATGCTCTTCGCCATGGCTGAGCACCTCGAGTTGCCCCGCCCCTGGCGGCTGATGCTGACCGCAGGATGGAACCTGGCCGAATCGCTCGGCCTTCCCGTCGCCGGGTACTTCGTCGGCGCGAAGCTAGGCGGCAGGGACGCGGGCATGCTCGCCGCTACCGGCGTGGTCTGGCTGACCGTCGCCGGCCGCAAGGTCATCACGCGCAACGTCCCCGGCCTGCTCACCATCTCGGCCCTGGTGCTCACCCTGCAGACCGCCGTGGTGATCGTCACCGGCAGCATGCTCTTCTTCCTGCTCCAGTTCCCGCTGGCCAACCTGGGCCTGTGCGTGCTGTTCGCGCGGACTGCGCCCACCCGTAAGCCGCTGGTCGCCCAGCTGGCCGCCGAAGTCGTCGCACTGCGCCAGCCGTCGGCGCATCACCCGGGACTGCACCGGTTCTTCCAGGGCGCGACGTGGCTGTGGGCCGGCATCTTCTTCGTCACCACGGTGGGCCTGGCCGTGCTGATGACCACCGAGACCGTCAAGGTTTTCCTGCTGCTCACCACGGCGTTCACGATCGGCGGCGTGGTCGCGGGCACGTTCTTTTCCGCACTGTGGTTCGTCCGGGTGCTGCGCCGCTTCGGCCTGCGCGTCCGCTTCGCCCAGCCCTGAAACCCGGAACCCTGAACCCGGAACCAGCTTCAGATCCAGCCGTGGCCGCCTACCTGGTACCACATGTGGCCCAGCCAGTCGCCGTACGGGATGATGCTGCCCGCCAGGATCGGGTAGAAGTACCAGAACATCAGCAGCACGCACAGCAGGTACGCGCCGGCGATACCGGCGCCCGCCGAGCGGCGTAGCACGCCTGCCGTGGCGGGTCCGAGGATCAGGCCCAGGCACAGCACGATGGACAAGATCAGGAACGGCTCGAACTCCAGCGCGTAGTAGTAGAACTTGGTCCTGGTGACCAGCGGGAACCACGGGCCCCAGCCGGCCAGCACGCCGAGCAGCACCGCGCCGGCCCGCCAGTCCCGGTGCAGCAGCCACCAGACCAGGCAGAACAGCAGCGCCAGCATCGACCCCCACCAGATCGCCGGGGTGCCGAGCGCCAGCACCTCCTGCTCCCACGCCACCTGGCCCTTGGGGCAGGCCTGGTAGGTCGCGGGGCCGGTGTAGCACTGCGCGTAGAAGGCGACCGGCCGGGTGACCAGCAGCCAGTCCCACGGCTGCGACTGGTACAGGTGCGTTTTGCTTAGGCCGAGGCCGAACCCGATCGCCTCCTTGTGGTACTCGTACAGCGAGTACAGCGCCGAGATCACCGGGGTGTGCACGCCGTGGGTCTGCGCGTAGTCCCGGTCGTAGCCGGTGCCGGTCGCGAACCAGCCGCTCCAGCTGGCGATGTAGACGGCCAGCGGGACGACGATAAACGTCAGCGGCAGCCACACGGTCTCGCGGAACGCGCCGCGGACGAACGATTTCAGCCCGGCCGCGCGGCGCGCGCCGATCTCCCAGGCCAGGAAGAGCGCGGCGAAGCCGAGGATGTACCAGGCCGCGTTCCATTTGGTGCCCACGGCCAGGCCGAGGAATACCCCGGCGGCCAGCTGCCACTTGCGCAGGCCGAGGCGGGGACCGCGGCCCGCGGGCGCGCCGCCGGGCTGGCGCGCGACGAGCTCGGCCAGCCGGGCCCGGGAGGCGTCCCTGTCGATCAAGATGCAGCCGAACGCGGCCAGCACGAAGAACATCAGGAAAATGTCCAGGATGCCGGTCCTGGACAGCACGAATTCCAGCCCGTCCAGGGACATCAGCAGCCCGGCCACGCAGCCGAGCAGCGTGGACCTGGTCATCCGCCGGGCGATCCGGCAGATCAGCAGGATGGCCAGCGAGCCGAACACCGCGCTGGCGAACCGCCAGCCGAACGGATTCAGCCCGAACAGCCACTCCCCCGCGGCGATCAGCAGCTTGCCCACCTCGGGCTGCACCACGTACTCCCCGCACGCCGAGGTGTGGTCGCAGGGCGCGAAGAAGTTCGTGTGCCCGGCCACGATCATGGGATTGGCGACCTTGGAGTCGAGGAGATTCAGCTCCACCCCGTGCTTCAGGATGCTCCAGGCGTCCTTGACGTAGTACGTCTCGTCGAATATCACTGCCCGCGGCACTCGCAGCCGGTTGAACCGCAGGAACGCGCCGAACGCGGTGACCAGCAGCGGGCCCAGCCACCCCCAGGGCCGGTCATCCGGCATCGGCGCGACCAGCCGGGCCCGCAGCACAGCAAGCCTGCCGGCCTCATCGATAGCCGGCTCAACCGCTGCCGCCGTCACCCGGGTAATGGTACGCCGGCGTTCTGGGTCAGGGTTGCAGGGTGGGCTTGAGCTCGGCGATGCGGGCCAGCAGGCCGTTGACGAACGCGGGCGAGGCCTCGGTGGACAGGTCCTGGGCCAGCAGGACGGCCTCGTTGATGGCCACGGCATCGGGCACGTCCTGCGCCCAGAGCAGCTCGTAGACGCCGATCCGCAGCACGTTCCTGTCCACCGCGGGCATCCGGTCCAGGGTCCAGCCCTGGGCGTATTGCGAGAGCAGCTCGTCGATCCTGGCCGCGTGCACGGTTACGCCCCGGACCAGGTCAGCGGCGTAGGGGGCTACCGGCGGGCTGCCCAGCGTGATGCGCTCGGCCAGCAGGTCCAGCACCGGCGACCCGCGCAGTTCGGCCTCGAAGAGGATGTCCAGGGCCCGCTTGCGCGCCTTGCTACGAGCGGGTGGCATCAAGCCCGGCCGAGGTACTGGCCGGTCCTCGTGTCGACCTTGATCTTCTCGCCAGTGGAGATGAACAACGGCACCGCGATGGTCGCGCCGGTCTCGAGGGTGGCCGGCTTGGTGCCGCCGGTGGAACGGTCGCCCTGCACGCCGGGGTCGGTCTGGCTGATGGTGAGCTCGACCGCGGCCGGCAGGTCGACGTACAGCGGGGTGGCGTCGTTGAAGGCCACGGTGACGGTCTGCTCCTCGAGCAGGTAGTTCGCCGCATCGCCGACCACGGACGCGGGTACCCGCGGCTGGTCGTAGTCGGTCATGTCCATGAAGACGAAGTCGCCGCCCTCGCGGTACAGGTACTGCATCTCGCGCCGGTCCACGTTGGCCACGTCCACCTTGACGCCCGCGTTGAAGGTCCGGTCGACGACCTTACCGGACATGATGTTCTTCAGCTTGGTGCGCACGAAGGCACCGCCCTTGCCCGGCTTGACGTGCTGGAACTCGACAACGGTCCAGAGCTGCCCGTCGAGGTTCAGCGCTATGCCGTTCTTCAGGTCATTCGTGGTGGCCACGTTCAGTCTCCAGGTTAAAGAACGAGAAGTTCTCTCGTCGTAGTCGTGAGGAGGCCCGTCCCGCCGGCCCCCACGACCAGGACGTCCTCGATCCGGACACCGCCCCGGCCGGGCAGGTAGACGCCTGGCTCGACGGTGACCGGAACCCGGCTTGCGAGTTTACCCGTTCGGGCGTACCCGATCGTCGGTGCCTCGTGCACTTCGAGCCCGACGCCGTGCCCCAGCCCGTGCTGGAAGTGGTCACCGTGCCCGGCGTCGCGGATCAGGTCCCTGGCGGCCGCGTCCACGTCGCCGACGTCGGCGCCTGGCCTGGCGGCGTCCAGGCCGGACCGCTGCGAGGTCGCGACCAGCTCGTAGATCTCCCGCTGCCAGCAGGGCTCGCCGAGCGCGACGGTGCGGGTCATGTCCGCGTGGTAGCCGCCGTACAGCGCGCCGAAGTCCATCGTGATCAGGTCGCCGCGGCGCAGCGGCCGGTCGGTCGGCGCGTGGTGCGGGATCGCGCCGTTCGGGCCGCTGGCCACGATGGTGTCGAAGGCGGGCCGCTCGGCGCCGAGCTCGGCCATCCGCGCGTCCAGCGCCGCCGCCAGCCTTCGTTCGGTCATGCCGGGCCTGATCAGCGGGAACACGTCGGCGATGGCCTGGCTGCTGATCCGGCATGCGGTCCCGAGCAGCTCGATCTCGGACGGATCCTTGACCGCCCGCAGCTCCTCGATCTTCCGGCCGAACGGGATGACTTTCACGCCCTCGGCCTTGGCCGCGAGCTCGGCGTGGCGTTCGACCGTCATCTCGTGCGCCTCGAACGCCACCGTGCCCAGGCCGCGCCTGGCCATCTCCGCAGCCAGCCGCAGCTCGATGAAGCGCTCGGCGATGAGCTCCAGGTCGGGGCAGTCCCGCTGGGCGGCCAGCGTGTACCGCGAGTCGGTCGCCAGCACCGCCGCGCCGTCGGCGGCCAGCAGCAGCGCGGCGTTGGAGCTGGCCAGGCCGGTGAGGTAGCGGACGTTGGGGCCGGAGGTGATCAGCGCCGCGTCGGCGCCGGCCTCGGCGATCTTCTCCTGGGCGCGCCCCCGGCGAGCGGCGTGAATCTCTGCCATGTCCGCAGACTAGCCCGCCATGGCGCGGACCTGCTCGATGAGGCGGATCCGGCCCTCCGGGGCCGGCGCGAGCGGGGTGACGTTGAGGGTGGTCACCCCGGCCTCCCGGTAGGCGGCGATGCGCTCGGCCACATAGGACTCCGGGCCGATCAGCGAGGTGCGCTCGACCAGTTCGGCGGGTACCAGGGCCTCGGCCTCGGCCTTGCGGCCGTCCAGGTAGGCGTCCTGGATGGCCTTGGCCTCGGCCTCATAGCCGAGCCTGCGGGCCAGGTCGTTGTAGAAGTTGCGGCCGCGGGCGCCCATCCCGCCGATGTACAGGGCCAGCTGGGGCCGGCCGAGGTCGCGCAGGGCCGCGATGTCGCTGCCGTCACCGATCGCCAGCGCCGCGTGCGCGATCACGTCCAGCGGACCGAGCGCGGGGTCGCGCTTGGCCGTGCCCTCGGCCACGGCGCCGCCCCACACATCGGCGGCTTTCTCCGGCAGGTAGAAGATCGGCATCCAGGATTCGGCCAGCTCGGCGGCCAGGGCAACGTTCTTCGGGCCGATGGCGGCCAGGGCGATCGGGATCCGCTCGCGGACCGGGTGGTTGATCAGCTTGAGCGGCTTGCCCAGGCCGGTGCCCCCTTCAAGCGGCAGCCGGTAGTACCGGCCCTGGTAGGCGAGCCGCTCGCGGCGCCAGACCATCCGGCAGATCTCGATGACCTCGCGGGCCCGGCCGACCGGCGCGTCGTACGGCACCCCGTGCCAGCCCTCGATCACCTGCGGTCCTGACGCGCCGAGGCCCAGGGTGAACCGGCCGCCGGAGACGTAGTCCAGCCCGGCCGCGGTCATCGCGGTCAGCGCGGGCGTTCGCGAGTAGAGCTGGAAGATCCCGGAGGCGATCTGCACCCGCTCCGTCTTCGCCGCGATGAAGCCGAGCTGGCTCACCGCGTCGAAGCTGTACGCCTCGGGCACGAACACGATGTCGAGCCCGGCTCGCTCGTAGTCGGCTAGTTCCGTCACGGTCTCGGCGAACCCGCCCGCATAGCTGAGAAACATCCCTATCCGCATAACGCGAGCGTAGCGGCTACGCTGATCAGGCTCCCGGCGGGGCCGGAGGCGGGTAACTCAGCGCGTTCGGCGCTGATCACTTGGATATCTCCCGGTACGCCTGCCACAGGAGTTCCTCGGACGGGTGGTCCAGGATCGAGGGACGGGCCAGGCCGTCCAGTACCACGAGACGCAGCCGCGCGCCGCGGGCCTTCTTGTCCACGCCCATGGCCTCGCGCAGGGACGACCATACGCCCGCCGGGTACGCGGTCGGCAGGCCTACGCTAGCCAGGATCTCCCGGTGCAGCCCGGCAATGCCGGGGTCGAGCAGGCCGGCCAGCCGGGCCAGTTCGGCGACGTAAACCATGCCGATGGCCACCGCGCGGCCGTGCTTGAACCGGTACCCCTCCACCCGCTCGATGGCGTGGCCGAGCGTGTGCCCGTAGTTAAGGATCTCCCGCAGGCCGGTCTCGGTCAGGTCTTTCGACACCACCTCGGCCTTGACCGCGATGGCGCGCTCGATCAGCTCGCGCGTGTGCGCGCCGTACGGGACCGCGGCGCCCTCCGGGTCCGCGCTTACCAGGTCGAGGATCGCCGGGTCGGCGATGAACCCGGTCTTGATGACTTCGGCAAGCCCGCTGACGTAGTCCTCGCGCGGCAGCGTCTCCAGCGTGACCAGGTCGGCGAGCACGCCGGCCGGCGAATGGAACGCGCCGACCAGGTTCTTGCCCTCGGGAATGTCGATGGCGGTCTTGCCGCCTACTGCGGCGTCGGTCATGCCGAGCAGCGTGGTCGGGACCAGGACGACCCGCACGCCGCGCAGCCAGGTAGCGGCGACGAACCCGGCCAGGTCGGTGGCCGCTCCCCCGCCGATGCCGACGACGCAGTCGGACCGGGTCACGCCGTGTTGCGCCAGCCGCGACCACAGCCCCGCCGCGACCTCTGCCGTCTTGGCTGCCTCGCCGTCGGGCACCGGCTCGGCGTGCACGGTCAGGCCCGCGGCGCGCAGCGCGCCGCACGCCGGGCGGGCGATCTCGCCGAGGCCCTCGGCGTGGATGACCACCACGGTGCGGGTGCCCTCCGGCAGCAGGCCGGGCAGTTCGCCGAGCACGCCGACGCCCACGACGACCTGATAGGGCGGGCCGCCGTCGGAGGGGGTGACATCGAACCTTGTCGCGGTCATCTCTGCTTGATCTCGGCTGCGATCTGGTCCGCGAGCTCGGCCGGATCCAGGTCGTCGGTGGGCAGCGTGACGGCGGCGAGCCGCCGGTAGATCGCGTCCCGCTCGCCCAGCATGGCGCGGAGCCTGCCGCGCGGGTTGCCAGGGACCACCACCCGGGGCCGGTCCAGTCCGACGCGCCGGGCCACGGTGCCGAAGTCCGCGGACAAGTAGACCACCAGCAGACCACCGAGCAGAGCCTGGATCCCGGCGTCGAGGACGGCGCCACTGCCCAGGGCGAGCACCCCGCCGGAGGCGCGCAGCGCGCCGAGCGCGCTGGTGGCCGCGGAGCGCTCGAGCTCGCGGAAGGCCTCCTCGCCGTTCTCGATGAAGACGTCGCCGGCCGGCTTGCCCGCGGCCGCGCCCACCTCGGCGTCGGTGTCGCGGAACTCCACCCCGAGCCGGTCCGCGAGCAGCGCCCCGACCGAGGATTTGCCCGCGCCGGGCGGGCCGATCAGGACCACGTGAGACGCCGGAGAGCTCAAGAGACCACCAGGGCCTTGAGGTAGGACTCGGCGTTGCGGCGCATCTCCTCGGCCGAGTCGCCGCCGAACTTCTCCACCGCGGCCTCGGCCAGCACCAGGGCCACCATCGCCTCGGCCACGACCCCCGCCGCGGGCACGGCGGTGGCGTCGCTGCGCTGGTTGATCGCCTTGGCCGGCTCGCCGGTGCTGGTGTCGATGGTGTCCAGCGCGCGGGGCACGGTCGAGATGGGCTTCATCGCGACGCGCAGCCTGATCACCTCGCCTGTGCTCATCCCGCCCTCGATGCCGCCCGCCCGGTTGGTGCGCCGGGCGACGCCGGAGTCCGTGACCTCGATCTCGTCGTGGGCCACCGACCCGCGCCGGGCGGCGGTGGTGAAGCCGTCGCCGACCTCGACGCCCTTGATGGCCTGAATGGACATCAGCGCCCCGGCTAGCCGGGCGTCCAGCCGCCGGTCCCAGTGGGTGAAGCTGCCCAGGCCGGGCGGCAGCCCGAAGGCCAGCACCTCGACGACGCCGCCCAGCGTGTCGCCGTCCTTCCTGGCCGCGTCGATCTCGGCCACCATGGCCTGGCTGGTGGCCGCGTCGAAGCAGCGCACCGGGTCGGCGTCGATGGCGGCGGCGGTGCCCGGCCCTGGCATCAGGTCGTCGGGCGTCCTGACCTGGCCTATCGCGACCACGTGGCTGAGGATCTCGATGCCGAGGACCTGGCTGAGCAGCCGCCTGGCCACCTCGCCGAGCGCCACCCGCGCGGCCGTCTCGCGCGCGCTGGCCCGCTCCAGTACCGGCCGGGCATCGCTGTGGCCGAACTTCTGCATCCCGGCCAGGTCGGCGTGGCCGGGCCGCGGCCTGGTCAGCGGCGCGTTCCTGGCCAGGCCGTCCAGCGTCTCGGTGTCCACGGGATCGGGTGACATGACCGTCTCCCACTTCGGCCATTCGGTGTTCGCGATCCTGATCGCGACCGGGCCGCCGAGGGTGCGGCCGTGCCGGACGCCCCCGGTGAGCTCGACCTCGTCCCGCTCGAACGTCATCCGCGCGCCGCGTCCGTAGCCGGCCCGCCTGCGGGCCAGGGCGGCGGCCACGTCCTCGGTACCCAGCCGTACCCCGGCGGGCACGCCCTCGCAGATCGCGACGAGCGCGCGCCCGTGCGATTCGCCTGCGGTCAGCCAGCGGAACATGGTCAAGATCCTACGGGGTCACGGGTGACGCTGAACTCGACACCGCGGCGCAGCCGGCCTGCCAGCCTGCCCGCTATGCTCCGGGCGACCTGGTTCACCGCGGGCCGCCAGTCACCGGCCGACAGGTGCAGCCTGACGGCCAGATCCACTTGCTCGCTGGGGGCCAGGCTGAAGCCGGCGATCACCGGCTCGGCGGCGATGGCCGCCTCCACCTCGGCCCGCACGTCCCCGTCCTCGTGCGCAGCCGGGACCGGCTGCCCGGCGGCGAGCGCGGCCAGGCGCGCGCCCTCGACGGCGAGCGCCACCGGCCCGGCCACATCGATGACCACCGCGCAGCCGTCGGTAGCCGCCGCACGCCACACCCGGTCGGCTTCGGCGGGCACCGGGCGGGCATTCGGGCGCCAGCGGGCCAGCGGGCCGAGGCCGGTGAAGGCGAGCACGGCCGGCCTCCCGTCCTGCCCGATCAGCGTGGGCAGCACCATCTCGCTGTTCTTATCACCCTCAGCGGCGGAACCATCGGCCCGCACGGCGATCACCGGGACGAGCAAGCGGGCGGCGGACAGCATGACCAGCGCATCTTGCTCGCTGCCCTGTCCGGCGTGGTAGGCGGCCAGGGCCGCGGTTACACGCGGGTCGGCTGCGCCATCGTCATCGCGGAACTGCTGTCCGCCAGGGTTCAGATGCCCGGACACCCCATCGACCCTACGCCACGCCGCGCCCCCGTCCGGTCACCACCCGGCTGCGGTTACATCATTTGGTAATCGAACAACGACATAGAGTAATGAATTCTCTGAATGAGACGCTTTCCAGCTAATTCCCGTCATGAACTCGGCACAATCGGTGGGGCGGGGTATCCATCTGCATGCACACGGAAGGAGCATGGGTGACCCAGCCCGAGCGACTGACCGCGATCGCACCGGGCACGCCGATGTGGAAGGCCGTGCCACCGCGCCTGGTCGGCCCGTACCTGACCGGACAGCGCACGGTGCTGGCCGGCTACGTGTACCGCGCCCAGGACGTCCGCTTCCACAGCCCCGCCGAGGCCTACCTCGCGCTGAGCCTGGACTGGGAGGACTCGGAGTTCACGCCGCACATGAGCGAGATCTACCTGGTGGCCTGGCTGGCCAGGGCGATCGACGGCTACCTGCCCGCGAGCGGGCACGGCGTTCCCGAGTTCTACATCGAGCCGATCGCGATACCCGTCGGGGCGGGCATGTGCCGGCTCGGGCCGGATGGCGATCAGCTCGTGGCCCGCTACGACGGGCTGGCCTGGCAGCGGATGGAGCCTTAAGCCATGCGATACCGGCTCATGGCCACCTACCGCGGTGTCCCTTACCACGCGGGCCTCGGCCCCGACGGCAACGAGGCGACGCTGTTCTCCCCGGGCCCGCCGCCGGACGAGCTCGGCTTCACGGCCGCGGGCGGCCACTGGCGCAAGCAGGTCAACCTCGCCGACCTGGGCACGCTGTGGCAGTCACGCGTGGTCGGCGAGTACCGCGGCGAGCCGTGCCTGGTCCTGGACGATCTCGGCGACCGCCTGCACATCGCCTACCAGGGCCGGGACTCGGCCCGGGCCAGGCAGCTCGGCTACTGGGAGATCGACCGCGGGGTCTTCGAGGTTGTGATGGCCCGGCAGGAGATCACCGGCCTGACCGAGGAGCGAGTGGAGTACCCGCTGGATGCGGCCATGTTCCCGGCGTCGAACCAGGATCCGGTGGCCCAGCGGCGGCCGGAGGCCGCGGGCCGCGGCTCCGGCGGGCCGCAGGCGGCCGCCGAGGCGCCGCCCTCCGCCGCCGAGCGGACCAGCCCGCTGCGAGTCGTGCCTCGGCCGGGACCGCAGCAGGCCGCCGAGCCGGGCGCCCGGCGCCAGCCCTCCGGGCGCGCGGAGCCCCCCGGGCGCGTCGAGCCCCCCGGGCGCGTCGAGCCCGTCGGGTACGCCGCCCCCGGGCCTGACCGGTCGTCGAGCACCCCGGACCGGATGGCGGCCTGGCACGGCTCGCCTGAGGCCGAGCCCTGGTCAGGGACGCAACCAGAGCCGCGCCTGGATCCCCGGACGGACCCGCGCCTGGATCCCCGGACGGACCCGCGCCTGGATCCCGGGCCCGGGTTCCGGGCAGATCCGGCGTCCCAGCCCTGGCCGGGCGGCGAGCGCCGGGAGGCACCCGAGCCGTGGGTCGCGGCGCCGCCCGCCCCGGCGGCCGGACGGCGCGCAGGTCGGCGGGACCGGGTGCCCCAGTCCGTCTTCGCCGAACTCCTCAGCCAGGCCGCCATCCCGCACGCGGCTTACGCGGTCGACGAGGAGGTACCAGGCGCGATGTGCCTGGTCAAGGCCGACGGCGGCTTCGAGGTGTTCAGCCGGACCGACGACGCGCGGCTGGACGTGCACTTCTTCGAGGACGAGGAAGCGGCGTACTTCTACCTCTTCGGCGTCCTGGCGGCCGAGGCGGTACGCAGCGGGCGGTTGCGGCCCGGCCCGCCCAACGGGCACGTCAACGGGTCGCGCGGACCCGGAGTACCCGCGGCCCCGGCTACGGAAAACGTTTCGAAGTACTTACGGCGCAAGAAGTTACCCAAATCGGCACCCCGTGCAGTTATCGTTAATTAGCCGGCGGGGCTGACGGTCCCCCGCTCCCCAAGCAGCCCCGTCGGCCCCTCTAGGCAGGTCGCAATGGGATTATGAGCGTCGGATATAAATCCCATTGTCATTACTTGCCAGATGTTAAATTCCTTCACTTCAGACCCGGCGGTTACAGCCGGGCGGCTCCGGCGTACTGTTTCGTACGTGGCTGCTCCCGCGACGGGTGCCGAACCCGCGATGACCGCAGGAGTGGCCAGCCTGGCGGTCCGGGACCTGCTGCGCGGCGTCCGCCGCCACGGCAAGATCTTGGCCGCGTTGCCGCACGCCATCTACCTGGAATTCGCCGACAGCGTGCCCGAACCGCGGGTGATCGCGGTGTCGCCGCCGGATGCGATCAGGCTGCCGAACGCGATCATCACCGGCACGTGGGATGCCCCGCCCTCGGTCCCCCCGGCCGGGACGGCGGAATGCTGGGCGGGCGGGAGCCGGGTAATGGCCTGCGGCCTGGACATCAGGATCGTCCGCTGGTGGGATCCCTCGCCGGTGTTCGGGCCGCTGTCCCGGGTCAGGCTCGACCACGGCTCGGGCGTCCTGGCCAAGCTCTACGCGGCGGCCGAGCACGCGCCCGGGCTGGCGGGCCAGGACGGTCCCTGGCAGCTCGCGGCGTGCTGCGCGAGCGGCGACCTGGCCGGCGCCGTCGAGGCGGCTGAGCACCTCGTGGGCCTCGGTCCCGGCCTGGTGCCCAGCGGCGACAGCGTGGTCAGCGGCGTGCTGCTGGCGCTCAGGCTGCTGGGCGGGGCCATCTCCGGCGGGACCCGGGCGGTATGGCTCGCGAACTGGCTCAGCGCGTCGGTGACCTGCGACGCGGCGCGGCGGACGACCACGCTGGCGGCATCGCTGCTGCACTGCGCGGCTACGGGCCAGGCCGCGGCCGAGGTGTCCGCGGTGTTGCTCGGGATGGCGGGCCAGGAGCCGCTGGAGCCGGCCGCGTCCCGGCTCCTCGCCGCGCCCCAGGGAGTGGACCTCGCCTGGGGGCTGGTGGCAGGCTGCCGCGCCGCGCTGCTTTTGTCCGTAAGCTGACCCCTGTGATGGTTCCGCTTACCGGAGTGCAGTACGAGATCGAGGCCGGACAGTACCGGGCCACGGTGACCGAACTCGGTGCCGGGCTGCGTGAGCTGGCCTTCCGCGGCCAGCCGCTGCTCGCAGGCTACGAAGCCGATCAGCTGCCGCCGGCCGGGGCGGGGCAACTGCTGGCCCCCTGGCCGAACCGGGTCGACGGCGGGCGGTACGTGTTCGGCGGCGCAGAGTACCAGCTGGCCCTCACCGAGCCCGCCCAGGGCAACGCCATCCACGGGCTGACCCGCTGGGCCGCGTGGACCGCGGTCCAGCAGGACGCCAGCGTGGTGCGGCTGCGCAGCGCTCCGCACGGTCAGCAGGGCTATCCGTTCGGCCTGGAGATAGAGGCCGAGTACCGCCTGGATGCCGGGACCGGTCTGCAGGTGACCGTGGCCGCGCGCAACCGCGGAAGCCACGCCGCGCCCTACGGCACCGGATCCCATCCGTACCTGACCGTCCGGACGCCCTCGGTCGACGGCTGCGAGCTGACGCTCCCCGCCGACTCCTGGCTGCCGCTGGACGATCGCGGCATACCGTCGGGACCGCCGGAACCCGTCGACGGCACCGCGTTCGACTTCCGCCAGGCCCGGGTCATCGGCACCACCCGCCTGGACCACGCGCTCACCGGGCTGAGCCGCGGCGGCGACGGTCGCGCCTGGGCCTACCTGGCCGCCCCCGGCGGCCCGCGGGCGGGCCTGTGGGCGGGCGAAGGCTACCGCTGGCTGCAGGTGTTCACGGGCGACCCGCTGGGGCCGGACATGCGGCGCAAGGCGGTGGCGATCGAGCCCATGACCTGCCCGCCGAACGCCTTCGTGACCGCCGATGACCTTCTCGTCCTCGAGCCGGGCGAAAGGGTCACTCACACCTGGGGCGTCCAGGCCTGCTGACCGCGATGCGCTCGAGGTCGGCGGGAGTGTCGATGTCGTCCGGGCGCCCGGTGTCACCGCACTCGACCAGCGTGACGAGTTCCGGGCGGGCGCGAAGGAACGCCCTGGCCCCCTGATCGCCGGTGGCCGTCGCGATGACCTCGGGCCAGTACTCCCGGGCCAGCAGCACCGGGTTGCGCGGCTTGCCGGCGTAGGCGGCGACCACCACGCCAGCGCCGGCCTGGTGCGCGGCGATCAGGCGGCCGACCGCCTCCGCGCCCACCAGCGGCTGGTCGGCCAGCGCCACGACCGCGGCGCCCACTTCCTGGCCCACCTTCAGGTCGGTCAGGGCGCGCAGGGCGGCCCGCAGCGAGGATCCCATGCCGGTGCGCCACTCCGCGTTGTAGACGGTCCGGGCCTGGTGCTCCGGGCCCAGGTCGACCCGGGCGGCGCCGGTGACGATGAGGAGCGGATCCGCACCGCCGGCCCGGAGCATGGCGAGGCCGCGTTCGGCCAGGGTCTGACCGTCCAGCTCGACCAGTGCCTTCGGCCGCCCGAACCTGGACCCCGACCCGGCGGCGAGCAACACTCCCGCGACTGCAGTGCGCACGATCCCCAAGCGTATGCGCTGGCCCTGGTAGCATCCATCCCGAATCGGGAGTGACGACGCAAATAACTACGCAGAACTCTCCGCCGAACGGTATCGATATCTCCCGGCCGAATGTCGCCAGGATTTACGATTAGCTGCTCGGCGGCAAGGATAATTTCGCCGTCGACCGGGAGGCGGCCAAGCAGCTTCTCACCGTGACGCCCGACATGGCGAGCGTGCTGCTTTCTTCGACGGCTTCGACCTGATCGAACCCGGCGTGGTCTGGATCAACGAGTGGCGGCCGGGCCCGGATTTCCGGTCTGGGGGGGCAGCCCCGGTCACTGCGCGGCGGCGTCGGCCGCAAGCCCTAGATGAGTGATTCCTGATCGGGTTGCGGGCTTAGGCGGTCTTTGCCGGGGGTGCCCGGTGCGCACGTGCACGGTGGGGCAGGCAGCGGCGAAAGATCCGGGTGGATCGGGGCTCCCGGGTGATTTTGGTGCACTATAGTACCCCTAATTCACCCGCAAGCCCGAATCCACCCCGTAAAAGTCACGATCATCGTACTGGCGAGCGAAAAGGCGTGCGGGAGAGGCTGACGGGACTGATGTAGCCCTCAACAGCGGCCCGGACCGGGGTGATCCGCGCGGCCCGCCGGAGGCTATTCAGGTGAGTGAGCCGCACCCCGGCACGCCGCACTCACCTGAATCAGGAATCACTCATCTAGATCAGTGATTCCTGACGGGTTCAGTTGTCATAGGCGATCAGCGATCGCCTGGCGGGTTCGCCGGCGGCCCAGTTGTGCCAGATGCAGGCGGCCATGGCCAGCAGCCGCCGGGCGATCCTGGTGTACAGGCCCCCGGTGGTCCGGCCGCCGTGCCGTTCGAGGTCCAGCTGGCCTTTGAGGGTGTCGCTGACCGATTCGATCCACTGCCGGATCCAGCCGATCGACCCGTGGCGGGGCGCCTCGTCGCGCCGGTCCGGCCGGACCAGGTGCAGCTGGTACTCCCCGGCAACCAGGTCCTCGAACTCCCGGCCCGCGAACCCCTTGTCCCCGATCAGCGTCAGGCCCGCGGGCAGGGCGCCGGCCCGGGCAGCGCAGGCCGGCAGTCCGGCGGCAACCTCGCGTTCGCCGATCTTCGGATCGGCCAGGCACCACGCCACGGGCATCCCGTCCGGGGTGGTGATCAGGTACAGCTTCAGCCCCCAGTACCAGCGCGAGTGCGCCGCGCAGTAGCCGTAGTGCGCCCACCCGGCCAGCTCGCTGCGCCGGACCGTCTCCCGGGAGGCGCCGCAGGGTACCGGGGTGGCGTCGATCAGCCGCACCGGGTCGTACCAGCACGGCGACTGGCGGGCCAGGTGATCAATCGCCGCGGCCAGCAGCGGCGCGGCTTTCTTCAGCCGTTTGCGGTAGCCGGGCTGTTCCGGCAGGTAGGGGAACAGGTGCCCGAGCCGCCCGTAGCACAGCCGCAGCCAGTGATGCTCGCTGCGGGCACCCGGCAGCACCTGCGCCACCGCCAGGCACGCCAGCTCGGCGTCCGACAGCCGCTTCGGCCGGCCAGGGCGGCACTCGCCCGAAGGGATCACGTGGTCGTCGATCTCCACGTACAGTGCGATCAAGAGGGTATCCAGGTCTGGCGTCACAACCGGCCATGGATGCCCTCCTCTCGTTTCCGGGTCAATCCGACACGCCGGACACGCCGGAATCAGGAATCACTCATCTCAGCCGGCGAACTGGTGGTGGATCCTGCCCTCGGTGGCGGTCAGCGGGTGACCGGTGCCGCCCCAGCGGAGCTGGATGAGCTCGGCGGCGATCGAGACCGCGGTCTCCTCCGGCGTCCTGGCTCCGAGGTCCAGCCCGATCGGCGAGCGCAGCCGGGCGAGTTCGTCCTCGGTCAGGCCGACCTCGCGCAGCCTGGTCAGCCGGTCGTCGTGCGTGCGCCGGCTGCCCATCGCGCCGATGTACCCGGCTGGGGTGCGCAGCGCCACCTCGAGCAGCGGCACGTCGAACTTCGGGTCATGGGTAAGCACGCAGATGACGGTCCTGGCGTCCACCTCGGTGCCGGCCAGGAAACGATGCGGCCAGTCGACCACCACCTCGTCGGCGTCGGGGAACCGCGACGCGGTGGCGAAGACCTTCCTGGCGTCGCAGACGGTGACGTGATAGCCGAGGAACTTGCCGACCCTGGCCACGGCGGCGGCGAAGTCGATGGCGCCGAACACCAGCATCCGCGGTGCCGGGGCGAACGAGTTCACGAACACGCTCAGTTCGTCCCCGCGCCGCTCGCCGTGCTCGCCGTACCGGCGGATGCCGGTCAGGCCCTGGGCCAGCATGCCGCGCACGTCGTCGTCGACGGCCGCGTCGAGCCGGGCCGATCCCAGGGTGCCGGACGCCCCGGAGTGCCAGCCGTCGGGCTGGGGGCTGTCAGCAGCCCAGATCACCCGCCGCGCGCCGGTCTGGCCGGGGCCGGAGATCACCGTCGCGACCGCCACCGGCTCACCGCGCTCGACCGCCGCGGCGATATCGCCCAGCTCGGGGAACCGCGTTCTGTCGATCCGCTCGACGAAGATGTCAATGATCCCGCCGCAGGTCAGCCCGACCGCGAACGCGTCGTCGTCGCTCACACCGTAGGTCTCGAGAACCGGGTCGCCGGTCTGGCAGACGTCCAGCGACAGTTCGTAGACGGCACCCTCGACGCATCCGCCTGACACGCTGCCCACGACCTCGTGGCCGGCCGCGGACGCCACCGCCAGGGCCGCGCCCGGATCACGGGGCGCGCTGCGGTAGGTCCGCACCACCGTGGCGAGGCCGAAACTCTCCCCGGCCTCCCACCACTTCGTGATCCTGCTCAGGATGTCACGCACGCGTCACCTCGGCTTTTGACGTCCGCACGCTCCCACGCTACGCGAACTCATCTATGTCCACGGAACCGGCCAGCCTGCCATGACTATTCCCCGGAACTCCTGACCCGCACGGCGGCCGCCGCCGCGCGCATCAGATCGGGGATGTCCGGATGCGCAGGTCGCTCGTCTGCGTCGAAATCCGTGGCGGCGAGCCAGCCGTACTTGTCGGTGGTGGCCTGCTCCCACTGATCCAGGCCCTCCAGGCTCACCGCTACGGGCCCGACCGCGACCGCGTAGAAGGTCTGGTCCTGGGCAATGCGGTGGCCGCCCCAGGAGAACTCGATCGAGTTCTCCGCGATCGGCTCGCCGAGGCGCCCGGGCTCGACCGAGATCCGGGTCTCCTCGTACAACTCGCGGGCACCCGCCTCGCGCAGCGACTCTCCCGGGTCGGCCGCGCCGCCGACGGTGAACCAGAACGGGCGGTCGGGATGATGCGGATCCCAGCCGTGCAGCAGCAGCACGCGTCCTTCGTCGTCGACCGGTAGCACGCGAGCGGTCTGGCGGCGCCAGGGCCCAGGGGCTCCCCGAGGGGGTATGGGGGGGCGGGCAGCCCCCCCATGAGCAGGGGGGGTCTGGGGGGGATCGTTCCCCCCGGGGGAAACACTGCTCACGGCTACTCCACGATCTTGCTGATCGGGATCTCCAGGATATCCTGGGCCCCGGCCGCCTTCAGGGCGGGTATCAGCGTGTTGACGCCGCGCTTGGGGACCACGGTCTCGACCGCGTTCATGTTTCCGCGGGCCAGCGTGGTGATCGTCGGCGAGGACAGGGCGGGCAGCATGTCGGTGACCGCCGCCAGCTTGTCCGCGGCCACGTTGAGCTTCAGCAGGACGTTCCCGCGGGCCTGGATCGCCCCGCTCAGCAGCAGGGCGATGTCCTCCATAGCCGCGCGCTTCTCCGCGTCCGCGAACGCGGGGGCCGACGCGATCAGCTCGGTGTAGCTGGTCAGCAGCGTCTCGAGAATCCGCAGCCCGTTCTTGCGCAGCGACGAGCCGGTCTCGGTCAGGTCCACGATCGCGTCCACGATGTCGGGTACCTTGGCCTCGGTCGCGCCGTACGACGGTATCACCATCGCCTTGACGTCGCGCGTGTCAAGGAACCGCCTGGTCAGTGACGGGAACTCGGTGGAGATACGGACGCCCTCGGGCATGTCGGAGGCGGACTGCCAGGGTGCGGAGGCCGGTACCGCGAGCACCACCCGCACCGGCTGCGAGGTGGCCTTGGAATACTGCAATTCGCCGAGCGAGACGACGTCGGCTTCGGTCTCCGCGATCCAGTCCCGGCCGGTGATGCCGAGATCGAATAGGCCGCGCTCGATATAGGACGGGATTTCCTGCGGGCGCAGGAACCGGACCCGGTCGATCCGCGGGTCATCGATCGACGCGTGGTAGTCGCGGTCCGAGGACCGGCGGACGGTCAGGTCGGCCGCGTCGAAGAGCTCGAGGGTGGCGCGCTCGAGCGAGCCCTTGGGTAGTACGAGTGAGAGCATGGGTCATCCCTACGGGGTCGGCATGGGGTCAGCGGGAGTGCGCGAACGCCGTCAATGTCGCTGCGCGGCCGTCTCGGTGAGGGATCCGGCGTAGCGGATAGACCGCAGCACGAGCGCGGTGTCGAGCGCTGCCACTACGGCCTCCCATCCCTTGTCCTCATGGCTACCGGGCAGTCCGCACCGGTCCAGAGCCGACTCTACCGTGTCACAGGTCAGCACGCCGTTGCCGACGGGAGTGCGGGCGTCGAGCGCGACCCGGGTGAGGCCGGCCGTCACCGAGTCGCAGACGTACTCGAAGTGCGGGGTGCCGCCGCGGATGACCACCCCGAGGCAGGCCACGGCGTCGTGGTAAAGGGCCAGTTCGGCCGCCACCACGGACAGTTCGATCGCGCCCGCCACCCGGACCACGACGGGATCGGGAACGCCGCACGCGACGGCCGCCGCGGTCCCGCGGGCCACCAGCGAGTCGGTGATCTCCCGGTGCCAGCGGGTGGCGACGATGGCCAGGCTCAGCCCGGACGCGTCCACCGCCGCGGCGCCCGGGCTGCCCGCGCCGCTCACGCCGACTCCGACCCGATGGCCCCGGAGGACCCGACGACCCCGGAGGACCCGGAGGACCCGAAGACGTGGCGGGCGGCGACGGCAGGGTGCGGCGCGGCCGCCTGGCCGTTCAGCGGCGCGGGGGCGGGATCCCCGGTCCGTTCGGCTTCATCGAGATCCTGGATCTGGTGCCCGAGCCGGTCCCTCTTGGTGATCAGGTAACGCAGGTTGAACGGGGTGACGGCGGAAGCCAGCGAGAGCCGGTCGGTGATGTCCACGCCGCAGTCGGCCAGGCCGGTTACCTTGGCCGGGTTGTTGGTGAGCAGGCGCACCGAGCGCACGCCCAGGTCGGCGAGCATCTGCGCGCCGGCCGAGTACTCGCGCGCGTCCACCGGCAGGCCGAGTTCGGTGTTGGCGTCAACCGTGTCCGCGCCGGCGTCCTGCAGCTCGTAAGCCTGCAGCTTGCTCAGCAGCCCCACGCCGCGGCCCTCGTGCCCGCGCAGGTAGAGCACCACCCCGCGGCCCTCGGCCGCGATCGCGGCCATGGCCGCGTCCAGCTGCGCGCCGCAGTCGCAGCGCAGCGAGCCGAACACGTCGCCGGTCAGGCACTCCGAGTGCAGCCTGGTCAGCACGTCCGAACCACCGGTGACGTCACCGAACGCCAGCGCCACGTACTCGGTCCCGTCGATCTCGTGCCGGTAGCCGAACGCCTGCCACTGACCATAAGCGTTCGGGATCCTGGTCTGTGCCTGACGGCTGAGCTGGCGCTCGTTGCGGCGACGGTACTCGATGAGCTGCTCGATGGAGATCAGCGCCAGATCGTGGGTGTTCGCGAACACGCGCAGCTCGGGCAGCCGGGCCATGGTGCCGTCGTCGTTCACCACCTCGCACAGCACGCCCGCCTCCGGGAGCCCGGCCAGCCGGGCCAGGTCGACAGCGGCCTCGGTGTGCCCGGCCCGGCGCAGCACGCCGCCCTCGGCGTAGCGGAGCGGGAACACGTGCCCGGGGCGCAGCAGGTCGGCCGCCGTGGTGGCCGGGTCGACGAGCTTCCTGATCGTGGTGGCGCGGTCGGCGGCGGAGATACCGGTGCTGATCCCGTCCCCGGCGTCCACGCTGAGGGTAAACGCGGTGCGGTGCTGTTCGGTGTTGTGGGAGGTCATCTGGGGGAGGTTGAGCCGGTCGAGTTCGGCCTCGCGCATCGGCATGCAGATGACACCGCTGGTGTAGCGGATCATGAAGGCGAGCAGCTCGGGGGTGGCCAGGCTGGCCGCGAAGATGATGTCGCCCTCGTTCTCCCGGTTCTCGTCGTCCACGACCAGCACCGGGCGGCCCGCTGCGATGTCCTTGACCGCGCGGTCAACGTCGTCGAGCAGCTGAATCACTTGTCACCCTCCGAGCTGAGCATTCTTTCGACATACTTGGCGATCACGTCGACCTCGAGGTTCACGACGTCACCCGGCTGCCTCGTCCCGAGCGTGGTGCGCTTGAGCGTCTCCGGGATCAGGCTGACCTCGAACCAGCCGTCCGCGGCGCGGGGCGGGGTGAGCGCGGAGACGGTGAGACTGATCCCGTCGACCGCGATCGAGCCCTTCTCCACCACATACCGGGCGATCGCGTCCGGGAGGGTGATGCGGACCTGGTCCCAGCGTTCGGCCGGTGTCCGGGAGATGATCGTCGCGGTGGCGTCCACGTGGCCCTGCACGAGATGACCGCCCATCCGGTCAGCCAGGCGGACCGAGCGTTCCAGGTTGACCGGGTCCCCGGCGGTCAGCGCGCCCAGGGCGGACCGGCTGAGGGTCTCCCCCATCACGTCCGCGGTAAAGGTAGCGTCCAGGATACCGGTAACGGTCAGGCACACGCCGTTGACGGCGATCGATTCGCCGAGGGCGACGCCTTCCGTGGAACCCCGGATGGTGAGCCTGGCCGCGTCGCCGTGGTGCTCGACCCTGGCCATCTCGCCAAGTTCCGCCACGATTCCGGTGAACATCCGCGCTCTCCTCCTCGAAGCCAACTCATGCTCCGGCTCCGGGGGATGCGCGGGAAACGCGCTGTGCAAGCGGCCAGGACTGACCCGGCCGCCGCGTGCTGCCTCCCATCCGGACTTTCACCGTCGGTCCCGGAATTTCACCGGGTCAACCGGCCGCTGGATGCGGTCGGGTCGCGGACTCTCACCGCCGGCTCGGAGTTTCACCGACCCCGGAGCACGCCTTCACTGCTATAAGCCAGTGTGCCACACGAGGTATTCCGTGGCTTCGTGCATTTCGTCACGCCGGCTGCGGGCGGTACTGGTAGCCGACGCGGTACTCGGTGACGAGGCACTGACCGTGATGCGGGCCGAGCTTGCGCCGGACCCGGCTCACGTGCACGTCCACGGTGCGACTGTCCCGCGACACTGGCCGGCCGTCCTGGCCGAGGGTGCGGTGCCAGACTCGCTCGACTAGTTCGGCCCGGGTGAACACGGTGGCCGGGTGCGCGGCGAGGAACGCCAGCAGGTCGAATTCCTGGAAGGTGAGCTGGATCTCGCGCCCGTCGATCACGGCGCGGCGCTGCGCATGGTCCAGGACTAGCAGCCCGTGGCCCGGCGGCGGCCGGTTGCCTGGTGATGGCCGGACGGCTGGCGCGGCCGGGTTGGCGGCGGCCGTCGTGATCGCGTAGCCCACGATGGCCAGCGACGTCCCGGTGCCGGGGATGGGCACCACCGCGAGCAGAGTCGCGTCCCGCCCGGGCGGGGGAACTTGCTCGTCCCAGGACTGGGCGGGCCCGGCGTCGGGGCGATCCGGCGGGCGCGACCGGTAGAGCAGCTGGTGGTCCGCCGCCGCATCTCCTGGAAACACCTTCTAATAGTCCAGTTAAGTGGTCGCTTTTGTCAAGAAAGCGGGCGTACGCGGGCGGGCTGACGGCCCGGACGCATAGGATGCGGGCATGGCGGTCAGGGCGGTCATCTTCGACTGGGGCGGGACGCTCACCCCGTGGCACAGCATCGACCTGGGCGAACTCTGGCTCGCGGTGTGCGCGCGGCATTACCCGGCGAAGGAGGCGGCAGCGAAGGCCGCCGCGGTTCGCACCGCCGAGATGGAGCTGTGGCGGGAGGGCGAGCGGTCGCACCAGAGCGCGACCTTGCAGCACATCTTCGAGCAGGCCGGGGTGACCGTGTCGGACGACTTCCTGGCGAGCTACTTCGAGGCGTGGACCCCGCACACGCTTATCGACCCGGACGTGCTGCCGATGCTGCGCGAGCTGCGGCGGCGCGGCATCAAGGTGGGCGTGCTCTCCAACACGATGTGGCCGCGCAGCGCCCACGAGCAGATCTTCGTCAGGGACGAGGTCCTCGAGCTGATCGACGGCGCGGTCTACACCAGCGAGATCGACTGGGTCAAGCCGCATCTGGAGGCGTTCCGCGCAGCCATGGCTGCCGTCGGCGAGAGCGATCCGGCGGCGTGCGTGTTCGTCGGCGACCGGCCCTACAACGACGTCCACGGTGCCAAGAGCGCGGGAATGCGCGCGGTGCTCATCACGAACTCCGACGTCCCCGGCTACGAGGCCGCCGAGCCGGACGCGACCATCACCCGGCTGTCCGAGCTGATGGACCACATCGATCGCTGGTCCTGAGACCCGCGATCGCGGCCGTCAGAAAAATTCCAGGGAAAACCGTTGGCGGACGGGGGGCGGCCGGCTCTTACCTTCGGGGAGTCCGATACGGGACGGGCCGAACGCCGGGAGCTTACCAGTTTGGGGGGGACGCTCCCGGCGTTCTGCCCTGTGCAGCGGGGCCCGGAAGACCCGCTTTGGTTTTGTATTGTCCGGATGTGCCGTCACGCGGTTCGATATCCGTATGCACGACAGCGAGGTCGTTGCGGCGATAGTGGCCGGTGATCCTGACGGGCTTGCCGAAGCCTATGACAGGTACGCCGCACCGCTGTACACCTACTGCCGCTCCCTGCTGCACGAGCCGGCCGACGCGGCCGACGCCGTGCAGGACACCTTTGTCATCGCGGCGTCCAAGTTGGCGGGACTGCGTGATCAGAGCCGGCTCCGGCCATGGCTGTACGCCGTGGCCCGCAATGAGTGCCACCGGCGGCTGCGGGAGAAGGCGAGCGCGGCCACGTCGGCGCTGGACCAGGTGCCGGAGATGAGGGACGAGTCCGCGGACGTCGCCGAGGGGGCCGAACGGGCCGAGCTCCGCGCGCTACTGCGCTCGGCGGTCCGCGGCCTGGGCGCCGGCGAGCAGGACCTGATCCAGCTGCAGCTGCGGCAGGAACTCGACGTCGCCGAGATCGCGGCCGTGCTCGGGGTTTCCCGCAACCACGCGCACGCCTTGCTCTCCCGGGCCCGCGCCCAGCTCGAGGTCTGTATGGGCGCACTGCTCGTGGCCCGGTCCGGGCGGGGCGACTGCGAAGCGCTCGGCGCGCTGCTCGAGGACTGGGACGGCCAGCTGAACGTGCTGATGCGCAAGCGGATCAACCGGCACATCGAGCCCGGGCGGCATCGTCGTCTCGGTCATCATCGAGATCGACGTCACCCCGAGTTCGCCGGCCCCCAGCTCGCCGGCCCAGCTCGCCGGCCCAGCTCGCCGGCCCCGAGTTGCCCTCCGCCGAGTTCGGGGAGCCCGGAATCCGAGGCGGGCTCGGGGTGCCAGAGCGCCAGGCTAGTGAACTGAGCCGGTGCGCTTGAGGGTTCCGATGATCGGCGCCGTCTGCACCGAACTCACCCCGGGCAGGGCGGCCAGCTTGCCGGTCAGGTACTCGTAGAGGTGCCGCGTGTCACGGAAGACGGCGCTGGCGACCAGGTTCGTCGGCCCGGTCGTGGCGGCGGCGAACGGGATCTCGGGATGCGTAGCCAGGGCTCGTCCCGCTTCCTCGAGCCTGGCCGGCTCCACGGAGAGCCACAGCAAGGCGTGCTCGTTCAGGCCGAGAACGCGGTTGTCGATGTCGACCTCGAAGTACAGCAGGCCGGACCGGCGGAGTTCGTCGATCCTGCGCCGCACCGTGGACTCGTGCCAGTGGATCGCCGCGGCGAGGGCGGCGGTGCTGGCCCGGCCGTCGCGGGCGAGCTCGGCCAGGAGCGGCTCGTCCTCAGGCAGGAGGGAGCCGCGGGCGGCCCGGGCCTGGTGCGCGCCGCGCGGGAGCTTTTCGAGCTGGGCCGGGGACAGCGCGCGGGTGGCCTCGCGCCACGGGCCCGGGGTGAAGTCGTGCAGGATCGAGTGCGCCGAGATCTGCACGACGCGGCGGCTGCCGGGCAGCCCGCGCAGGAACAGTGCGTCACGCTGCTCGGGACTGCGGGCTTGGAGCGTGCAGATGACCTCGGTTCCGCCCGAGGCGAGGTGCACCCACCTGGTGTCGGACCTGCGCGCCAGGGCCTCCGCGATCGAGTCGGCGCCGCCGGGAGTGGTCTGCAGCCGGAGGAACCAGTCGGTCCAGCCGAGCCGGGAGCCGTCGGGTACGCCGAGGACTCGCAGCCCGGCCGACTCCTCCAGCCTGCGATAGCGCCGGGCGGCGGTCTGGTCTGAGATCCCGGCGACGTCGGCTACGGTGCGGAACGAGGCTCTCGGCTCGACCGTCAGAATGTGGACGATCTGCCGGTCGATCGGGTCAAGCAGCGAGACTTCCACGCGAATCAGCGTAGTTGACGTCGAGATCCGGCACAATTCGCCTTGACCGTGGATTAGTGACGGCCGGATCGCGCAGCATGATTTGCGGCGCCCGGGGAAGGCGCCAGGTCACGGAGGGAACCGATGGACAAGAAATGGTGGACCCTGCTCGCGGTGTGCGCGGGCATGTTCATGCTGCTGCTCGACGTCACGATCGTCATCGTGGCGCAGCCCGCCATCCAGGACGGGCTGCACGCCAGCTTCACCGAGGTGCAGTGGGTGCTCGACGCCTACGCGCTGACGCTGGCCTCGCTGCTGCTGACCTCCGGCGTGCTGGCCGACCGGTACGGCCGCAGGCTGCTGTTCCAGATCGGCCTGGTCATCTTCACCCTCGGCTCGCTGCTGTGCGGCATGGCCCAGGACCCGCTGATGCTGATCGTGTCCCGGAGCGCCCAGGGCGTCGGCGGGGCGATGATGTTCGCCACGTCGCTGGCGCTGCTCGGGCACAGCTTCCGGGGCCGGGACCGCGGCGTGGCGTTCGGCGTCTGGGGCGCGGTCACCGGCGTCTCCACGGCGCTCGGCCCGGTCCTCGGCGGCGTTATCACCACCAACTGGAGCTGGCGCGGCATCTTCCTGGTCAACGTGCCGATCGGCGTCCTGGCTGTCGCGCTGACCGCCTGGCGGGTCGAGGAATCGAAGTCGCCGCACCCCACGCCGCCCGACTGGGCCGGGTTCGCGCTGCTGACCACGGGGCTGGTCAGCCTGATCTACGGACTCATCAGGGCCGGCGAGAACAGCTGGTCGGACGCAGGCGTCATCATCTGCCTGGTGGTCGCGGCCGCGGCGCTAGCCGGGTTCATCGCGGCCGAGCAGCGCGTCGCGCACCCCATGTTCGACCTGTCGCTGCTGCGCGTGCCGACGTTCGCGGGAGGCTCGATCGCGGCCTTCGCCATGAACGGCTCGCTCTACGCCGTGCTGCTCTGGCTGGTCATCTACCTGCAGGACGTGCTGGGCTACTCGGCGCAGGACGCCGGCCTGCGGCTGGCCATCATCAGCGGTGCCCAGCTGGTCACCGCGGTCATCGCTGGCCGGATCAGCGAGCGCGTGCCCGCCCGCTGGCTCATCGGGCCCGGACTCGTGCTCGTCGGCGTCGGGCTGATCGTCATGGGCGGGCTGACCGGGGCCAGCGACTGGACCGCCCTGATTCCCGGGTTCATCGTGGCCGGTCTCGGCGGCGGGATGGTCAACCCGCCGCTGGCCTCGACCGCGATCGGCGTGGTCCCGCCGCAGAAGGCCGGAATGGCCTCGGGCGTCAACTCGACGTTCCGCCAGATCGGCATCGCCGCGGGCATCGCCGCCCTCGGCTCGATCTTCAACTCGGCGTTGCAGCACAACCTGTCCAGCGCCCCGGCGGTCGCGTCTTCCGCTCCGCGCATCGCCACCATGATCCGGCAGGGCCAGGTCGGCCAGCTGCTCGCCAGCCTGCCTCCGGCGCGTCGCGGGGTGATGGCCGAGGCCATCAAGTCCAGCTTCGCGGCGGGCCTCAACGACCTGCTGATCGTGACCGCGGCGCTCGCGTTCGCCGGGGCGGTGTGCGCCCTCCTGCTCATCCGCGGCAAGGACTTCGTGCGTACCGGCCGCTCCGAGCCGCCGGGCGCCTCGCATGCGGCCGCGGGAACCGGCGCGGAGAGCACGAGCCCGGCCCGTTCGGCTTAATAAGGGGACCCGGCCTCAGCCGGACGGCCGTCCCCAGGCCGCGTGGGCGGTGGCGCGCTCGGCCTGGGCGCGCAGGGCCTGCACGGCCAGCCCGGGATCGTCGGAACCGTAGACGGCCGAGCCGGCCACGAACACGTCGGCGCCCGCCTCCGCGCAGCGCTCGATGGTCTCCTCGCTGACCCCGCCGTCAACCTGGAGCCACACGGCGGCGTCCCGCCCGCCGACCAGCGCGCGGGCCCGGCGCAGCTTGGGCAGCACCATGTCGAGGAAGGGCTGGCCGCCGAAACCGGGCTCCACCGTCATCAGCAGCAGCATGTCGACCTCGGACAGCAGGTCCGTGACGCGCTCCACCGGGGTGCCGGGATTGATCGCCAGGCCCGCGCGGGCGCCGGCGGCCCGGATGGCGCGCAGGGTCCGCACCGGGGCCTGCGCCGCCTCGGCGTGGATCGTCACGTTCCCGGCGCCGGCCTCGGCGTAACCGGGGGCCCACCGGTCCGGCTCGGTGATCATCAGGTGGCAGTCGAGCGGCAGCGTGGCGTGCTTGAGCAGCGACTCGACGACGGGCAGACCGAGAGTGAGGTTCGGCACGAAGTGGTTGTCCATGACGTCCACGTGCAGCCAGTCGGCGGTGGCGGCCACCGCGGCGGCCTCGTCGGCGAGCCTGGCGAAGTCCGCGGACAAGACGCTCGGCGAGATCTGAACGGGCATATTGGCATCCTCCCCTCCTAACCGGCGGGGACTCCTTCCCTCGCGGGTCGGGATTCCTGTTTCACAGGCGGCGGCGCCGAGGGTATCCCCATGCGTCTTATGTCGCCTCCGCAGGCAGTTACCGCCAGCCCGGCGGCCAGGGTGTTCTTAGCGGCATTGATATCCCGGTCATGCCGGGCGCCGCAAGACGGGCACGACCAGTGCCGCGTCCTCAGGCTCAGCGAATCAAGCAGGAACCCGCATGCTGAGCATGTCTTAGAACTCGGATACCAGCGGTCCACGACGGCAACCGTCCGTCCGTAGCGGCGCGCTTTGTAGTCGAGCATCCGGCGGTGCTCACCCCACCCGGTGCAGGAGATCGCGCGGGCCAGCCGCCGGTTCCTCACCATGCCGACGACGTTGAGGTCTTCGACCGCGATCATGTCGAACCGCCGGATCAAGCCGGTGCTGGTCTTGTGAAGGAAGTCCCGGCGGGCGTCAGCGACCCGGGCGTGCGCGCGGGCGACCTTCACCCGCGCCTTGGCACGGTTCCTGCTCCCCCTCTGGCAGCGGGCAAGCCTGCGCTGATACCGCTTCAGACGCTTCTCGTGCCGTTCCCAGTCCTTAGGGTGCGGAATCTTCTCACCCGTCGACAGGACAGCGAAGTCTTTCAGCCCGACGTCTACACCCGCGTTCTGCCCCGCAGCAGCAAGCGGCGCGGGATCAGGCACGTCAACATGGAAAGTCACAAACCAGCGCCCGGCCGGGTCCCTGGTCACAGTCACCGACGTCGGATCGAGGCTTGCTGGGTCGACGCCCGGCCAGGTCCATACGTACCGCAGCGGCGCGGCGGTCTTCGCCAGCCGCAGTACCCCGTGCTTGATGCGGAACGCCGCCCGGGTGTACGTGGCGGACTGGCGGCTCAGCCGGGACTTGAACCGCGGGTAGTGGGCCCGTTTCTCGAAAAACGCGGTGAACGCAGCCTGCTGATGACGGAGCGCCTGCTGGAGCGGGACAGCCGAGACCTCGTTCAGGAACGCCAGGTCGGAGTCCTTCTTCAGGATGGTCAGCGCCCGGTCGGTCTCTGCGTACGAGGTACCTTTACGCTCCGTGTGCCACCGGGCGCGCCGGGCTGCCAGCGTCAAGTTCCACACCACACCCACGCATCCGAATGTCCGCGCCAGCATAACCTGCTGCGCCTCATCCGGATATGCCCGGCACCGATATGCCGATCGCATGCTTACACCCTGTCATAGGTCCGGGTATGAACCCGGGAAGCGCGCCGTACGGCCTAAATCCACCTCGTAGGACGGCCCTTTCACGTCTACGGCCTGGCAAGCCCGAGTATAGAGTGCCTGGGTACAGGGATACGGATGGCGGCGTGGCGCCGCCGGAATGTCGTATGGCGCGGGTACAGTTCGATACTGAGTTCGACTGGATCGACCTGGAGGTTGCGTATGCATTCGGACCCGCCCAGCGCCCTGCTCAACCGGGTACGCAAGCTGCTGGCGAAGGCCGAGGCAGAGGGAGTGACTCCGCCGGAGGCGGAGGCCCTCACCGCGAAGGCGGCAGAGCTCATGGCCCGGTACGGAATCGACCGCGCCCGGCTGGCGGCCGCGCGGCCCGACACCGACCGGCCGGACAGCCGCATCATCGACATCGACAACCCGTGGGCGCAGGTGCGGGCGCACCTGCTGGCCGGGCTGGCGGGGGCCATGCGCTGCCAGTGCGTCCTGCTCAGCACGACCAGGCCGGGCGCGCGCATCCACGTCTTCGGCTACGCCTCGGACCTGGAGCGGGCTGACATCTTGTACACCTCGCTGCTGCTGCAGATGGCGCGCGGCCTGACCGCGGCGGTGATTCCCGTAGGGGTGCGCAGCGTCCGGGCCTGGCGGCGGAGCTGGCTGCTCGGCTTCGTCACCGCCGTCATCACCAGGGTCAAGGCGGCCGAGGACCGGGCGGCCTCGAGCGCGGAGGCCGAGACGCACGAGGGGCCAAGCACCGCGCTGGTCCTGGCCGACCGCGCGGTGGTCATCCGCCGGCAGCTGGAGCAGGCGTACCCGGTGACGCGCCGGACCCGTATCACCTACAGCGGCCGGGGATACAGCGCCGGCTACGCGCAGGGGCAGCGGGCCGACATCGGCAACGCCCGGCTGAAGTCAGCTCGCGCCCTCAGCCGCGCCTGAGGCGCTGCGCCTGAGCAGCGCGAGGAAGATCGCGTCCGTGCCGTGGCGGTGCGGCCAGAACTGGGCGAACCTGGGGTCCGACCGGACCCCGCGCAGGCCAGGGACCTCGGGGAGGACGGCGGGCGCGTCGAGGATGGTGACGTCGTCCCGGTCGTGCGTCACGGCGGTGACGACATCGTGGGTCTCGGCCAGGTGCGGGGAGCAGGTGACGTAGGCCACCACGCCACCGGGCCGGACCGAGTCGAGGGCCGCGCCGAGCAGCTCGCGTTGGAGGCTCGCGAGCTCCGTCAGGTCGCCGGGGGTCTTGCGCCACCTGGCTTCGGGGCGACGGCGCAGTGAGCCCAGGCCGGAGCACGGGACGTCCGCCAGGACGCGGTCGAACGTGCCCAGCGCCCAGGGCACCTGGCGCCCGTCGGCGGCGATGACGCCGTGGTTCCCGCCGCCGGTCCCTTTAACTCCGCCAGCGCGGCCCAGCGCGTCCAGGACGCGACGGGCCCGGTGCGGGTGCAGATCAGAGGCGACCAGGTGCGCGCCGCGAGCGGCGGCCAGGCCGCCCAGCAGGCGCGCCTTGCCACCGGGCCCAGCGCACAGGTCGAGCCAGAGCCTGTCCTGCCCGGGGACGCCGATTCTGGTCAGGGCGAGCGCGGCGAGCTGGCTGGCCTCGTCCTGGACGGCCGCCTGGCCGCTGGCCACCAGCGGCGCCGGGTTGCCGCCGGCCAGCCGGAAGCCGTACGGCGACCAGCGGGTCCGCTCGCCGTCGGGCAGCGGGCCGACCGCTTCCGAGCCGACCGCTTCCGGGCCGGGCGCTACCGGGTCCGGCGGGGCGGCCGGGCTGAGGGCGAGGACCACTTCGGGGCGGACGTTTCCGGCGGCGAGGGCGTCCTCGGTCTCGGCGGCGGCCGGGCCGAGCGCGTCGCGGAACGCGTCGACGATCCAGCGCGGGTAGCTGTACCGGACGGCCAGGTAACCGGACGGGTCCGTGGTCCGGTCCGGTGCGACGATCTGGATCCAGGCGTCCAGGTCGCGGGTGGCCACCCGGCGCAGGACCGCGTTGACGAAGCCCGACGGCCGGGGACCGCAGACATCCTTGGCCAGGTCGACGGAGGTCGCCACGGCGGCGTGGCTGCCGACCCTGGTGGCCAGCAGCTGGTGCGCGCCGAGCCTGAGCACGTCGCGCACCGGCGGGTCGAGCTCGTCCCGGTCGCTGCAGGCGGCAAGGATGGCGTCGTATGTGCCGCGGCCGCGCAGCGTGCCGTAGGTCAGTTCGGTGGCGAAGGCGGCGTCCCTGCCGGTGAGGCCGCGCTCGGTGAGCAGGGCCGGGAGCAGCAGGTTGGCGTAGGCGTCGCGGTCCGCGACCGCGCGCAGGACGTCGTAGGCGACACGCCGGGCCGGGTCGGTGCGCGGGCGGCCGGCCCGGGAACGGTTCGAGGGGCGTCCCGGATGATCCCGGCCGGGACGGGGCCGCGCGGCGCGGCGCGGAGCGTGCGCGGGCATCTCAGCCGAACCGCACGGGACCGCCGGAGCGCAGGCCGCGGGCCCACTCCGGCGCCGTCATGCGGCGCTTGCCCGGGGCCTGGACGTCGCCGAGGCGGACCGGCTGGGAACCGGTGCCGACGAGCACCGCGTGGCGGCCGGCCTGCAGCTCGCCGGGCGCGAGGTCCTGATCGGCGGCGTCGAGGGATACGGGGCCGAGCTTGAGGCGGACGCCGTCGAACTCGGTCCAGGCACCCGGGTCGGGGGTGCACGCGCGGACCTGCCGGTCCACCACGTGCGCGGGCCGCTTCCAGCCGACCTGCGCGTCCGCCGGAGTGATCTTGGGCGCGAAGCTCACGCCCTCGGCCGGCTGCGGGACGGCATGGACCGTCCCGTCCTCGATCCCGTCGAGCGTCGCGACGAGGAGTTCGGCCCCGGAGCGGGAGAGCCGGCCGAGCAGCGTGCCGGTCGTGTCGTCGGGCCGGACCGGCTCGGTCAGCACCCCGTACACCGGGCCCGCGTCCAGCTCCTTGACGATCAGGAACGTGCTGGCGCCGGTCACGTCGTCGCCGTGCAGGATGGCATGCTGGACCGGGGCGGCGCCGCGCCAGGCCGGCAGGATGGAGAAGTGCAGGTTGACCCAGCCGTTCGGCGGGATGTCCAGGGTGGCCTGCGGCAGCAGCGCCCCGTACGCGGCCACCGGGCAGCAGTCAGGGCCGATCTCGCGCAGCCGGGCGAGGAACTCCGGGTCACGGGCCCGGGCCGGGGTGAGCACCTCGAGCCCCGCCGCCGCGGCGCGCTGGGCGACCGGGCTGGCCTCGACCTTGCGACCGCGGCCGGCCGGGGCGTCGGGTCGGGTCACCACTGCGGCGACCTCGTGCCGGGACGCCAGCAGTGCGTCAAGCGCCGGAACCGCCGTCTGCGGCGTCCCCGCGAAAACCAGGCGCATCAGAGGTCACATACCGACAGGTAGGAACGCCGCATGTCAGGTGGCCTGGCCGCGGGTGTCGTGCGGGGACACGCGCACCCGCGGGACCGGGTCGCCCCACCACTCCGCCTCGCGGATCGCCTTCATCGCCGCCTTGCGCTGGGCGGAGTCCATCCGGTCGATGAACAAGATGCCGTCCAGGTGGTCGGTCTCGTGCTGGATGCAGCGGGCCAGCAGCTCGGTGCCCTCGATCGTCACCGGATCGCCGTACATGTTGAAGCCCTTGGCCACCACGCCCCACGCCCGCTTGACCGGGTAGGCGAGGCCGGGGAACGACAGGCAGCCCTCGTCGTCCTCGTCCTCCTCCTTGGACAGGTCCAGCGAGGGGTTGATCAGGTGCCCGGGCTCGTGGTCGTCCACGTGGTAGGTGAAGACCCGCAGGCCGACGCCGATCTGCGGAGCGGCGAGGCCCGCCCCGGGCGCGTCCAGCATGGTTTCTGTGAGGTCCTTGACCAGCCTGCGCAACTCCGCGTCGAAGTCGCGGACCGGCTCGGCCGGCGTCCGCAGCACAGGATCACCAAAAAGACGGATGGGCTTTACACTCACGTCGTCATTCTATCGGTCAGGCCACCTCGGCCGGGTCGAGCTGAACCCGGATGACGCCGCCGTCCTTTCGCGCGCTGCGGGTGGCCTGGACCGCATGCAGGGCCCGGGCCAGCTCCAGGCCGTCCCGCCGGGCGATCCTGATCAGCGCACGTTCCCGCGTTTCCGCGGAGACGCCCGGCCCGGCATCGACCGGCACTGGACCGAGCACCTCGGCCCGGGCGGGCAGGCCGCCCCCGGACGAGGACAGCGCGCCGACGAAGTCCGCGACCGCCTCGGGCGGGCCGGTGACCGAGGCCATCCGCACCGCGGGCGGGAAGCCGAGCTCGGCCCGTTCGGCCAGCTCGCGTTCGGAGAACGTGACCGGATCCCAGCGGATCAGCGCCTGTACCGCGGGCAGCGTCGCCTCGGCCAGCACCACCACGGGTCCGCCCGGGCGGACCAGGGCGGCCGCGTTCAGCCAGCGGCGCAGGGCCTCCTCCGCCGCGCGCAGGCTGGGACGGCCGAGCAGCGCCCAGCCGTCGAGCAGCAGCGCGGCGGCGTAGCCTTCCGGCGCCACCGGCTCGGCGCCTGGGGTGGCGATGACCAGCGCGGGTTCGGCGGGCACGGTAGCGAGCACGTGCTGGCCGCCCGACGTGCGCACCGGCACGCCGGGGAAGGCGCGGCCTAGTTCCTCGGCGGTGCGCGCCGCGCCGGTGACGAGCGCGCGCAGCTGCCTAGAACCGCAGCGGGCACAGGTCCAGTCGGCCGCCAGCGCGCCGCACCACCGGCAGCCGGGCGTCGCGTGCGAGCCGCTGATCTCCAGCGGGCCGGCGCAGGTGGCGCACCTGGCCTGGGCCCGGCACCGGGCGCAGGCCACGGCGGCCAGGTAGCCGCGCCGCGGCACCTGGACCAGGACGGGGCCTCGACCGGGGTCGTCGCCGGGCGCCTCGCCGACGAGGCCCTGACGAGTCCCGCCCGTCAGGGCCTGGCGGGCAGTGCGCAGCGCCAGGCTGGGCAGCCGCGCGGTCATCGCCGCGGCGTCCCTGGCCAGTTCGGCCTCGTCCGGCGCGGCCCTGACTCTGGGCGCCGCCCGCCGAAGTGCCTCGGCGCCGCCGGCCAGCGGCCGGGCCCAGCCGCCCGCGACCAGCTGGGTGAGCTCGGCCGTGCGGGCGAAGCCGCCGATCAGCGCGGCCGCTCCGGTCCGGTGGGCGCGCAGGGCCAGCACCTCGCGGGCGTTCGGGTACGGCGCGCGCGGCTCGGCGTGCAGATCGTCACCGTCGTCCCAGAGCACCACCAGGCCGAGCCCGGCGACCGGGGCGAACATCGCGGCCCGGGTGCCCGCCACCACCTGGACCAGGCCACGGCGGACCGTCAGCCAGCGCCGGTAGCGCTCGGCCGGGCCGAGGTCCGCGGTGAGGCAGACATGATCCAGGCCGATCTCGGTCAGCGCCGCGTCCACGCGGTCCAGGTCGCGGGCGTCCGGCACGACGATGACCACGCCGCGGCCCGTGGCGGCCGTGGTGGCGGTGGCGACGGCGATCTCGGCCGGCCACTCCGGACCGGGCAGCGCCGACCAGGCGGCCCGGACCGGGCGGCCGTCCGCCAGGCCGGCCAGGAACGCCGGCCCGGCGGGATAGCGGCTCCAGGAGCCGGGAGCCGGCGGGGCCGGGGCGGGGCCGGCCGGCACCGGGCTCCCGTACGCCGGGTCACGCGGGGTTCCGGCCTGCGGGGCTTCCCGTTCGGCGGTGGCTTCCCGTTCGGCGGTGGCTTCCCGTTCGGCGGTGGCGTGCCGCGGCGGGATGGCCAGCCGGAGGACGTCGGCCAGCGTGCCCGCGTAGCGGTCGGCTACCGCCCGGGCCAGGTCGAAGATCTCCGGCGCGAGCACGGGTTCGGGCGAGATCACCCGCTCGAGCCGGGCCAGCCTGCCCTGATGCTCGCTCGTCTCGGCCCGCTCCAGCAGGTAACCGTCGACCAGCTGGCCGGCGAACCTGACCCGGACCCGGCAGCCGGGCACGGCCTCGGCGTCCAGGCGGGCCGGGACGAGGTAATCGAAGGGGCGGTCGAGGTGGGCCAGCGAGATGTCCACGGCCACCCGGGCAACGGGCAGCCGCTCGCTCACCGCCTGGTCCTTCGGCCCCTTCGCCACGGTTCCGTCCTACCAGAACCGCGGCAGAGATCACGCCAGCGTCAGGCCGAGCCGCCGCTGAGGCGAGGACCGACCGCAACGATGTGACATTGATGCGGTTATAAGAGCGCGTCATGAAATAACCCGTTGCTTCGGGATTTCTGGCGCGCTGACGTGATAACAGGTGGGTCGAAGTGCCGTTGGTCCGGCTAGAACAGGACCAACGGGACATCGACCCAGAACCGTCGGCCCGCACCGCCGCCGCGGCTACTGCCCGCCCGCTCGCACCCGGAATCAGACCGGCGAGTTAATAACTGACGCGCGCCAACCGCCACGATGCCACATCGTTGCGGTAACGCCAGGCCCAACGCGGTGACGCATGAGATTTATGAGGCGGGTGCGCCAGGTGAGGCGCCGCGCCTGCGGGAGGGGCGCGCCTGCGGGAGGGGCGCGCCTGCGGGAGGGGCGCGCCTGCGGGGGGGCGGCGTCAGGCGCCGACCGCGTCGCGGAGCTGGTCGGCCCGGTCGGTGCGCTCCCAGGAGAAGTCGGGCTCGGTGCGGCCGAAGTGCCCGTAGGCGGCGGTCTGCGCGTAGATGGGGCGGAGCAGGTCGAGCGCGTAGATGATGGCCCGCGGCCGCAGGTCGAAGACCTGCAGCACGGCGTCCTGGATCCGCTCTACCGGCACCTTCTCGGTGCCGAAGCACTCGATGAACAGCCCGACCGGCATTGCCTTGCCGATCGCGTAGGCCACCTGGACCTCACAGCGGTCCGCCAGGCCCGCCGCCACCACGTTCTTGGCCACCCACCGCATGGCGTAGGCGGCGCTGCGGTCGACCTTCGACGGGTCCTTGCCCGAGAAGGCCCCTCCGCCGTGCCGCGCCATGCCGCCGTAGGTGTCGATGATGATCTTGCGCCCGGTCAGTCCTGCGTCCCCCATCGGCCCGCCGATCTCGAACCGGCCGGTCGGGTTGACCAGCAGCCGGAACCCTTCGCAGTCGATGTTCGCGTCGGCCAGCACCGGCGCGACCACGTAGTCCCTGACGTCGGGGGCGAGCAGTTCGGAGAGGTTGATGTCGGGCGCGTGCTGGGTCGAGACCACAACGGTGTCCAGCCGCACCGGGGTGTCGCCCTGGTACTCGATCGTGACCTGGGTCTTGCCGTCCGGCCGCAGGTATGGCACGGTGCCCGAGCGACGCACCTCGGACAGCTGGCGGGCCAGCTTGTGCGCCAGCATGATCGGAAGCGGCATCAGCTCGGGGGTCTCGCGGCACGCGTAGCCGAACATCAGCCCCTGGTCCCCCGCGCCCTGCCGGTCAAGCTCGTCGGTGCCCTCACCCTCGCGGTACTCGAACGCGTCGTTCACCCCCTGGGCGATGTCCGGCGACTGGGAGCCGATGGAGACCGACACGCCGCAGGACGCCCCGTCGTACCCCTTGGCCGAGGAGTCGTAGCCGATCTCGAGGATCTTGTCCCTGATGATGCCGGGAATGTCGACATAGGTCTGCGTGGTGACCTCGCCGGCCACGTGCACCTGGCCGGTCGTGATCATGGTCTCAACGGCCACGCGGCTGCCCGCATCATCCTTGATCATGGAATCTAGGATGGCATCGCTGATCTGGTCGGCCATCTTGTCAGGATGGCCCTCCGTAACCGACTCGGAAGTAAAAAGACGACGCGCCACTTCGGCTCTCCCCTCGCTCTGGGTGACTGCGGTGAGTTTATCCGGGACTGCGGTGAGTTTAGCCGCGACCCGCCGTTTCGTTCAGCCTCGCGGCCACCAGGTCCCACACCACGTCGGCCAGGGCTTCCTTGGGCCCACGCGAAATCGGCGTGACGGTCCCGTCGGCTCCGTAGACTACCGCCTCGTTGTCCGGCGTGCCGAACCCGAGCCCGTTCCCCACCGGATTCACGACGAGCAGGTCACAGCCCTTCCGGGCCAGCTTAGCCCGGGCCTGCTCCGGGGAGGTGTCGGTCTCGGCGGCGAACCCGACCAGGACCTGACGCGCGGTTGGGGAGGGCACGAGCCCGGATCGTTCTGGATCATGATTTTCTGGAGCCGAACGGGCGGCTTGCCGAGCCTTCCGTACGGCGGCCAGCCCGGCCAGGATGTCCGGGTTCTCGGTCAGCCGCAGCGGTTCCGGTGGCTGCCCGTCCTTCTTGATCTTCCCCGTGCTGCGCGCTGCCGGGCGGTAATCGGCCACGGCGGCGGCCATCACCACCGCGTCGGCGCCGCGTCCATCACCAGCCGCGGCGGCCAGCACCGCGTCGTGCATCTCGCGCGCCGAGACCACCCGGGTGACCTTGGCCCCGGCCGGATCGGGCAGCGCCACGTTCGCCGATACCACGATCACCTCGGCGCCGCGGGCCACCGCCGTGCCGGCCAGCGCGTATCCCTGCGTCCCCGTGGACCAGTTCCCGATGAACCGCACCGGGTCGATTTCCTCCCTGGTCCCGCCGGCCGACACCACCACGCGGCGGCCCGCCAGGTCGGCGGTCGAAGGGCCCAGGGTGCCGCGGGCCAGCAGCCTGGTCGCGACGGCGAAGATCTCGGCCGGTTCCGGCAGCCGCCCGGGCCCGCTGTCCCGGCCGGTCAGGCGGCCGGTCGCGGGCTCGAGGACGATGGCGCCGCGGCGGCGCAGCAGCGCCACGTTGGCCTGGGTGGCGGGGTGCTCCCACATCTCGGTGTGCATGGCCGGCGCGTACAGCACCGGGCACCGCGCGGTGAGCAGCGTGGCGGTCAGCAGGTCCCCGGCCATCCCGGCGGCGGCCCGGGCCAGCAGGTCGGCGGTGGCGGGGGCGACGAGGACGAGATCGGCGCTCTGCCCGAGCCGGACGTGCGGCACCTCGGACACGCCGGTCCAGGCGTCGGTGGTCACCGGCTGGCCGGACAGCGCGGCCCAGGTGACCTCGCCGACGAAACGGAGCGCGTCAGGGGTCGGCACGACCCGGACCTGATGCCCGGACTCCGTCAGCAGCCTGAGTAGCTCACACGACTTGTACGCAGCAATGCCCGCGCCGACCCCGAGGACGACGCGGGAAGACATGGAACCCTGACTCCGGGTCAGCCCTCGATGGCCTCGACGCTCAGCATGCGCTCCTTGATCTCGCGGAGCGATATGGACAGCGGCTTCTCCTGGCTGCGTGTCTCCACCAGTGGCCCGACGTACTCGAGCAGGCCCTCTCCGAGCTGCGAGTAGTAGGCGTTAATCTGGCGGGCACGCTTCGCGGCCATGATCACCAGCCGGTACTTGCTGTCCACGACGTCAAGGAGTTCGTCGATCGGCGGGTTGATGATGCCGTCGGCGCCTTGGTGGGCCTGAGTGCCTGCCACATTCTGCCTTCCGTAAGTCACAATTATCTACCAAGGCTACCAGCTGGCGGCACACGTCCCTGACCGATGTGTTCACCAGCGTGACCTCGAACTCATCGGCGGCCGCGAGCTCTGCCCTGGCGGCCGCGAGCCTGCGTTCCAGCACCTCGGCGGGCTCGGTGCCGCGGCCGGTGAGCCTGCGCACCAGCTCGTGCCAGGAGGGCGGGGCCAGGAACACCAGGCGGGCGTCCGGCACCGCGCGCTTGACCTGGCGTGCCCCATCCAGGTCGATCTCGAGCAGGCAGGCCACCCCCGCCTCGAGCTTGTCGTTGAGCGGCTCACGCGGCGTGCCGTACCGGTTACCAGCGAACCGTGCCCACTCGAGCAGCGCCCCGCTGGCGATCAGCCGGTCAAACTCGTCATCATCGACAAAGTGATATTCGCGCCCGTCGACTTCCCCGGGGCGCGGGTTCCGTGTCGTCGCCGACACGGAAATCCAGATCTGCGGACAAGTCCGGTTGAGTTCCGCGATGACCGTGCTCTTCCCGACCCCGGAGGGCCCGGAGAGCACGGTCAGCCGCGAATGCACCGGGCTCGCGACCGCGGCGCCGGAGGGACTAGGCCGCCTGCCGCGTTGTTCAGATATCGGCACCGAACTCTTGCTCAAGCGCGGAGCGCTGGTTGGTACCCAGCCCGCGCACACGGCGCGATTCCGCGATGCCAAGCCTTTCCATGATCTGCTTTGCCCGGACCTTACCTACGCCCGGCAGGGATTCGAGCAGAGCGGAGACCTTCATCTTGCCAATCACGTCATCAGTTGAGCCTTCCTTGATGACGTCCGACAAGGACGTGGCTCCGCGCTTGAGGCGGTTCTTCACCTCGGCGCGTTCTTTGCGTGCTCTGGCCGCCTTCTCCAGCGCAGCCGCACGTTCTTCGGGAGTGAGGGGAGGAAGAGCCACTCGGGGTCACCTCGGGTTTCGTTGGAAAAAGGTTTGTCGGGAGGGGAAACTAGCCAATCACGTACCCTTTAGGCAACGCAAACTGCCGGTTACGTCATTACAAATTGAAATATATTACCTTCTGTAAGCGCTTTATTACTCAGAGTTATCAAGCCGCGTCCCCCGCCCCAGTCAGGGGTCTCACGTGGTGATATCCCGCCGTCAAGGCCACCGCGCCCCAGCCTAGGGCATCTTGCCCCGCAGGTTGGGCATCTGCGCGGCACGTCACGGATTCGGCCGGCATGTTCCGCTCATCTCACTACGCCGCCGGGGCAACCCGGAGCATATCGGGCGATGTGAGTCTCAACTGTGACGGTGATTTTTATCCCTGCCTCGTGCCGGCTCCCGCCCCGCATCATACTCGCTGGGTAAGTCAAACGTCACCCCAGGTCACTACAGTTTTCCAGACGGAGCCGAGGCGGCTGCGAGACGGGCGGCGCCCCTGCGCGCGACCGCCGGGCGGGGGGTAACCGCGCGACGGCCACCCGGCGCAGTGACGCGGCGATGGCCGCCGCGGCGGCGCCGGGGTCGGGCGCGCGGGTGATGGGGCGGCCGATCACCAGCAGGTCCGCGCCGGCCAGCAGCGCCTCCTCCGGCGTGGCCACCCGCGCCTGATCGTTCGCCTCGCTTCCGGCCGGCCGGACGCCCGGTGTGATGAGCGTCACATCGTCGCCGACTTCGGCCCGCACCGCGGCGACCTCGCGCGGCGAGCAGACCAGGCCCTGCGCCCCTGCTTCAACTGACAGCACGGCCAGCCGCAGCACCGCATCCGGCACCGGGCCGCTGAGCCCGATCCGGCCGAGGTCGTCGTCGCTGAGCGAGGTGAGCACGGTGACCGCCGCCACCATCGTGCCCGGCGCCGCCTCGACGGCGGCGCGGACGACGTCGGCGCCGCCGACCGCGTGCACGGTGAGCACCTCCGGGCGCAGCCGGGCGACCGCCCGCGCAGCCCCGGCCACGGTGACCGGGATGTCGTGCAACTTCAGGTCGAGGAACACGGACACGCGACTGGCGCCCCGCACCGTGGCGACGACCTCGGGCCCGTAGCGCAGGTAAAGCTCGAGGCCCACCTTGACCGTGCTCACGTGCGGCGTCACCATCTCGGCCCACCGCGCGGCCGTTTCCAGGTCGGGCGCGTCCAGCGCGACAGCAACCGGCGCCGGCTTGCTCACGGCCATACTCCCCTCCGTCGGTCCAGCTGGGTCGGTCCAGCTGGGTCGGTCCAGCTGGGTCGGTCCAGCTGGTCGTCTAGACGCGCCTGGCCAGGCTACGGGAAACCCGGCCGCGGGTCCCGTGAGCCTGCCCGATCACGTCAGCGGCCCGGTCCACCCCGATCGCCGCCAGCTCCTCTTCCAGCTCCCTCAGCACGCGCGAGCACGCCGAGGGGTCGTGCATGATCTCCGTGCCCACCGCGATCATCGACGCGCCCGCGAGCAGCAGCTCAAGGGCGTCCCGGCCGGTGCGCACGCCGCCCGTCCCGATGATCGGCACGTCCGGGATCGCCGCCCTGACCTGCCACACGCACCGCACCGCGACCGGCCTGATGGCGGGGCCGGACAGGCCGCCGTACTGGCCCGCCAGCACCGGGCGCATGGTGGCCGGGTCGATGGCCATGCCGAGCAGCGTGTTGATCAGCGACAGGCCGTCCGCCCCGGCCGCGACGCAGGCGCTGGCCACCGCCACGATGTCGGTCACGTCGGGGGACAGCTTGGCGAACACCGGAATGTCGTACCTGGCGCTGCCCCGCACCGCCGCGATCACGCTGCCGGCCCGCTGCGGGTCGAGCGCGAACGGCTGCCCCGCGTCCTCGGCGTTGGGGCACGACAGGTTGACCTCGATCGCCGTCACCCCGGCCGTGTCGGAGAGCCGGGCGGCCAGCCCGGCGTACTCGCGGATGGTCTGGCCGGCGACCGAGACCACCACCCGGGCGCCGCGGGACAGCAGCCACGGCAGGTCGCGCTGCAGGAACGCGTCCACGCCGGGACCCTGCAGGCCCACCGAGTTCAGCAGGCCGCTCGGCGTCTCGGCCAGCCGGGGCGCGGGGTTTCCTGTATGGGGTTCGGCCATGATCGACTTGCTGATCAGCGCGCCGACCCGGGCCACGTCGATGAACTGAGCGAGCTCACGGCCCGCGCCCGCGCAGCCGGAAGCGGCGAGCACCAGGTTGGGCAGTTCGGCCTGGGCCCCGGGGCCGAGCCTGGCCCTCATGTCAGCCGGCATAGCGTGATTCCGGTGCTCGCGGCGGGTTCCACCCGGGCGCGCCGAGCGCGTCGAACGGGATCGTCCCGATGTCGTCCCAGCGGACCAGGTCGCCGCGGAACACCGGCCCGTCCACGCAGGAGCGGACGATCCGGGTGATCCCGTCGGTGCCGGTCACCGGGAGCACGCAGCCCATGCACACCCCGGTCCCGCAGGCCATGGGCACGTCCACCGACGCCTGGACCGGGATGTCGTACCGGCTGGCGATCGCGGTGACCTCGCGCAGCACCTGCACGGGCGCGCTCGCGTAGATCACGTCGGTGCGCGCCTCGCGGATGATCTGCTCCATCAGGACGGTGACCGAGCCGCGGGCGCCGAACGAGCCGTCGGTCGTCGCCACCGCCGTGCTGCGCCCGTTCCTGCGGGCGGTCAGCGCGCCGAATACGCGGTCCGCGCTGTCCCCGCCGAGCAGGTAGTCGATGCTGCAGCCGCGTTCCCGCAGCCGCGCCGCCAGCCCGAACAGCGGGGCGCTGCCATAGCCGACGCCGAGCAGCAGGCAGCTCGACGGGTCCCTGGGGATGGGAAAGGGCCGGCCGAGCGGCCCCACCGTGTCCAGCACGTCCCTGGCGCGCAGCGAGGCCAGCCAGCGCGTGCCCGGCCCGCGGGCCTCGAACACGAACTCCACCGTGCCGCCGTGGTCCGGGCGCACGTCGTGCACGGCGAAGGCGCGCCGTCCGAGCATGGACGTATCCGGACCGCCGACCGCGATCGTGATGAACTGGCCTGGCCGGAACTTGGTCGCGATGGCGGGCGCGACCAGCGTCAGCGCGTGATAAGCGTCGACGCGCCGCAAGGTCAGCACGGTGCCGCGGATCTGCACTGGGGCCATAAGCGTCCCGCAGGGCGCGCGACGGGCTGCATGATCTGGGCGGCGTGCTCCTGGAGCGACCGCACGCCCACCTCGCCGCGGATGATGGCCTCGATCCCGTGCACGGCGGCGGCGAGCCCGGCGGCGGTGGTGACGCAGGGAATGCCGCGGCGGACCGCCGCGGTACGGATCTCGTAGCCGTCCAGGCGCGGGCCGGACTGCCCTGGGCTGCCGAACGGCGTGTTCACGATCAGGTCCACCTCACCGGCGAGTATCCGCGTCACCACGGTCGGCTCGCCGTCAGGGCCCGGGCCGTCTCCGTGCTTTCGCACGATCTTGGCACGAACCCCGTTGCGGCGCAGCACCTCCGCCGTTCCCTCGGTGGCCCAGATCTCAAAGCCCAGGTCGGCGAGGCGCTTGACCGGGAATATCATCGACCGCTTGTCCCGGTTGGCCACCGACACGAACGCGCGCCCCTGCACCGGCAGCGACCCGTACACCGCTGCCTGGGCCTTCGCGTACGCGGTGCCGAACACCGCGTCTATCCCCATCACCTCGCCGGTCGAGCGCATTTCCGGGCCGAGTACGGTGTCCACGCCCTGCCCGGCCGGGTCGCGGAACCGGCCGAACGGCAGCACCGCCTCCTTGACCGCCACCGGCGCGTCCCATGGCAGTGCCCCGCCATCGCCCTCGGTCAGCAGCATTCCTTCCGCGCGCAGCCCGGCGATGGTGGTGCCGAGCATGATCCGCGCCGCGGCCTTGGCCAGCGGCACCGCGGTGGCCTTGGACACGAACGGCACGGTGCGGGAGGCCCGCGGGTTGGCCTCGAGCACGTATAGCACTCCCCCGGCCAGCGCGTACTGCACGTTCAGCAGGCCGCGCACGCCGACGCCCTTGGCGATCGCCTCGGTGGCCGCGCGGATCTGCGCGATGTCACCGCGGCCGATGGTGATCGGCGGCAGCGCGCAGGCGGAGTCGCCGGAGTGGATGCCGGCCTCCTCGATGTGCTCCATGACGCCGCCGAGGTAGAGCTCGGACCCGTCGTAGAGCGCGTCGACGTCGATCTCGATCGCGTCGTCGAGGAAGCGGTCGACCAGCACCGGGTGGCCGGGACTGACGTCGGTCGCCCGGGTCACGTACGACCGCAGCGTGGCGTCGTCGTAGACGATCTCCATGCCGCGCCCGCCGAGCACGTAGGAGGGCCGCACCAGGACCGGGTAGCCGATCTCGCGGGCGATGCTGACCGCCTCGTCCTCGGTGGTGGCGGTCCCGTGCCTGGGCGCGGTCAGCCCGGCCTTCTCCAGCACGCGGGCGAACGCGCCGCGGTCCTCGGCCAGGTGGATAGCCTCGGGCGAGGTGCCCACCACCGGCACCTTGGCGGCCTCGAGCGCCCGGGCCAGCCCGAGCGGCGTCTGCCCGCCGAGCTGCACGATCACGCCTTCCACCGGGCCGGCGGCCTGCTCCGCGCGGACCACCTCGAGCACGTCCTCCAGGGTGAGCGGCTCGAAGTAGAGCCGGCCCGAGGTGTCGTAGTCGGTGGACACGGTCTCCGGGTTGCAGTTGACCATCACGGTCTCGTAGCCCGCGTCGGCGAGCGCGAACGACGCGTGCACGCAGGCGTAGTCGAACTCGATGCCCTGGCCGATCCGGTTCGGCCCGCTGCCGAGGATGATCACCTTCGGCGTGGCACCCTGCGGCACCTCGGTCTCGTCGTCGTAGGTCGAGTAGAGGTACGGCGTGCGCGCCGCGAACTCGGCCGCGCAGGTGTCCACCGCGTGGTACACCGGCCGCACCCCGAGGCCCCAGCGGATCTCGCGGATGACGGTCTCGGTGGTGCCGCGCAGCTCGGCGACCTGCGCGTCGGAGAAGCCGTTCTGCTTGGCTGTGGTCAGCGTCTGCGCGTCCAGCGCCTGGGCCTGCCGCACCTGCCCGGCGACCTGGTTGATGTGATCGATCTGCTCGATGAACCAGGGGTCGATGCCGGTCGCGGCGGCGACGTCGTGCTGGCTGGCGCCGGCCCGCAGCGCCTGGTGGATCGTGCCCAGCCGGCCGTCGTGCGGGGTCCGGCAGTCACGGAGCAGGCTCTGGGCGTCCCCAGGCGGGTTCTTGAAGCCGAACGGGCCGTGGGAACTCTCCAGCGACCGCAGGGCCTTCTGCAGCGCCTCGGGGAAGCTCCGGCCGATGGCCATCGCCTCGCCGACGCTCTTCATGTGCGTGGTGAGGGCGGTGTCGGCGCCCGGGAACTTCTCGAACGCGAACCTCGGCACCTTGACCACCACGTAGTCAAGCGCGGGCTCGAAGCTGGCCGGGGTCTGGCCGGTGATGTCGTTCGGGATCTCGTCCAGGGTGTACCCGAGGGCCAGCCGCGCCGCGATCTTGGCGATCGGGAACCCGGTGGCCTTGGAGGCGAGCGCGGAGGACCGGGACACCCGCGGGTTCATCTCGATCACGACCATCCGGCCGGTGCGCGGCTCGACGGCGAACTGGATGTTGCAGCCGCCGGTGTCCACCCCGACGGCGCGCATGATCGCGATCGCGGTATCGCGTATCCGCTGGTACTCGCGGTCGGTGAGCGTCATGGCCGGGGCGACCGTGACCGAGTCGCCGGTGTGCACGCCCATCGGGTCGATGTTCTCGATCGAGCAGACGACGACCACGTTGTCCCTGACGTCGCGCATCAGCTCGAGCTCGAACTCTTTCCAGCCGAGGATGCTCTCCTCCAGCAGGACCTCGCGGGTCGGGCTCGCGTCCAGGCCGGCCCCGGCGATGCGGCGCAGGTCTGCTTCGGCGTTCGCGATGCCGGAGCCGAGGCCGCCGAGCGTGAACGAGGGCCTGACCACGACCGGGTAACCCAGGGTCTGCGTGATGGCGATGCATTCGTCCAGGTCGTGGCAGATCTGGCTGCGCGGGACCTCGGCGCCCAGACCGGTGACGATCTCCTTGAACCGCAAGCGGTCCTCGCCGGCCCTGATCGCGTCGATGCTGGCGCCGATCAGCTCGACGTCGTACTTGTGCAGCACACCCTGGTCGTGCAGGGCCACGGCCGCATTCAGCGCGGTCTGGCCGCCCAGGGTGGGGAGCACCGCGTCCGGGCGCTGGATGGCGATGACCTTCTCCAGCGTCTCGGTAGTGATCGGCTCCACGTAGGTGGCGTCGGCGAACTCGGGATCTGTCATGATCGTCGCCGGGTTGGAGTTGACCAGGCTGACCCGGATGCCCTCGGCCTTGAGCACCCGGCACGCCTGGGTGCCCGAGTAGTCGAACTCGCAGCCCTGCCCGATGACGATCGGGCCGGACCCGATCACCAGCACCGACTTCAGGTCCTCACGCCTCGGCACCGCTCACCCCCCGTCGCTCGAGCATGGTGCAGAAGTGATCGAAGTGGTCGGCGGCGTCGTGCGGGCCGGGAGCGGCTTCCGGGTGGTACTGCACGCTGAACACCGGGCGCTCCAGCAGGCGCAGGCCCTCCACCACGCCGTCGTTGAGGTTGACGTGGCTGACCACCGCCGGGCCGTACGGCGTCTCAAACGGCTGCCGCGCCCCCGGCGGCACGTGCGCCCAGGTGGCGGGCCGGGACGTTTCCGCGGAAACGTGCTCTTCCTCCGGGCCGTTCGGTACTCCTGATTCCACGGGGAGGGCGGCGGCGAAGCCGTGGTTGTGGCTGGTGATGTAGACGCGGCCGGTCGCGAGGTCCAGCACCGGCTGGTTGATACCGCGGTGGCCGTAGCGGAGCTTATAGGTGCCCAGGCCGAGCGCCAGGGCGAGGATCTGGCTGCCCAGGCAGATGCCGAACACGGGGATGCCCGCGCCGAGCACCCCGCGCATCGCGTCCACCGCGTACCCGGCCGCGGCCGGGTCGCCGGGGCCGTTGCTGAAGAACACGCCGTCGGGCGAGGAGGCCAGGATGTCTTTGGCGCTGCTGGTCGCGGGCAGCACCAGGACCTCGCAGCCCCGGGCCGCGAGGTTGCGCGGCGTGGACGCCTTGATGCCCAGGTCGACGGCGACCACGCGGTACCTGGCCTGCCCCTGCGCGCGGATGGTGTACGGCTCGGGGGTGCTCACCACCCGGGCCAGGTCGGCACCGGTCATCTCCGGGCTGGCCAGGACCCGGGCGAGGAGCCGGGCGGGTTCGGTCTCCACCGTGCTGATCGCCGCGCGCATCGCGCCCCGCTCGCGTACCCGCCGGGTCAGCAGCCTGGTCCCCCGGACGGCGATCCCGGTCACGTCCTCGGCCCGCAGGTAGGCATCCAGGTCCCTGGTGGCCCGCCAGCTCGATGCCAGCCGGGCCGGCTCGCGTACCACGTAGCCGCTCACCCAGGCCCGGCGGGACTCGGGATCCTCCTCGTTGACGCCCGTGTTGCCGATGTGCGGCGCGGTCATCGCGACGATCTGCCTGCAGTACGACGGGTCGGTCAGCGTCTCCTGGTAGCCGGTCATCCCGGTGTTGAAGACCATCTCGCCGAACGTCTCGCCGTCCGCGCCGAACGCGGTGCCGCGCAGCGTGGTGCCGTCCTCCAGGACGAGCAGGGCAGGGTGCGTCATGGTTTCAGGCCAGCTTTCCGTCGAGCACGGTCGGGACGCCGCGCAGGAAGGTCGCGACCACCTGGCCCGGCAGCTCCATCCCGGCGAAGGGGGTGTTGCGGCTCTTGGACGCCCCGGCCGGCGTGACCGCCACGGCGGACGCAGCCGGGTCGTACAAAGTGAGGTGGCCGGGCGCGCCGGGCGTCAGCGGGACGCCGTGCCCGGCCAGGCGCCCGATCCTGGCCGGGCGGACCGACATCCGGTCCGCCACGCCGGCCCAGTCGAGCAGCCCGGTTTCCACCATCGCCCGCTGCACCACGCGTAGCGCGGTCTCCAGCCCGGTCATGCCGAACGCCGCCTCGGCCCACTCCGACTCCTTGGCCTCCACCGGGTGCGGGGCGTGGTCGGTGGCCACGCAGTCGATGGTGCCGTCGGCCAGGGCGCGCCGCAGCTCGGCCACGTCGGCCTCGGTGCGCAGCGGCGGGTTGACCTTGAACACCGGGTCGTAGCCCGCCGCGAGCTCGTCGGTCAGCAGCAGGTGGTGCGGTGTGACCTCGGCGGTGACCGGCCATCCCTTGGACTTGGCCCAGCGGATGATCTCGGCGGACCCGGCGGTGGATACGTGGCAGACGTGCAGCGCCGAGCCGACGTGCGCGGCGAGCAGGCAGTCGCGCGCGATGATGGCTTCCTCGGCCACGGCGGGCCAGCCGGCCAGGCCGAGGCGCGCGGACATCTCGCCCTCGTTGAGCTGCGCGCCCTCGGTGAGCCTGGGGTCCTGGGCGTGCTGGGCGATCACCCCGTCGAAGGCCTTGACGTACTCCAGGGCGCGGCGCATCAGCAGCGGGTCGGACACGCACCGGCCGTCGTCGGAGAACACCCGGACACGCGCGGCGGAATCCGCCATCGTGCCGAGCTCGGCCAGCCTGGCGCCGGCCAGCCCGACGGTGACCGCGCCCACCGGCTGGACGTCGCAGTGGCCCGCGGTCCGGCCGAGCCGCCAGACCTGCTCGACCACCCCGGCGGTGTCGGCTACCGGGTCGGTGTTGGCCATCGCGTGCACGGCGGTGTAGCCGCCGAGGGCCGCCGCCGCGGTCCCGGTCTCCACCGTCTCCGCGTCTTCGCGGCCGGGCTCGCGCAGATGCGTGTGCAGGTCGACGAGGCCGGGCAGGGCGATCAGGCCGCCGGCGTCGAGCACCCGGGCGCCCGGGTGATCAAGCTCAGGCCCGATGGCCGTGACGGACCCGCCGCCGAGCAGGATGCTGGTGGCGTGCTCGCTGTGGCCGGGGATGGTGACCCCGCGGATCAGCCAGCTGTCATGGTCTGTCATTGGGCCACCCCCGTGGCCGGGAATTCCGTGCCGCCGAGCAGCAGGTACAAGACCGCCATCCGGGTGGTGACCCCGTTGGCCACCTGTTCCACGATCGTCGAGCGGACCGAATCCGCCACCTCAGCCGCGATCTCGACCCCCCTGTTCATCGGCCCGGGATGCATGACGATGGCGTGCCCGGGCAGCCGCGCCATCCGCGCGGCGTCCAGCCCGTACCGGCGGCTGTACTCGCGCACGCTGGGGAAGTAGGCGGCGCTCATCCGCTCCTGCTGAACCCTGAGCATCATCACCACGTCGCTCTTCGGCAGCTCGCTGTCCAGGTCGTAGCTGACCGCGCAGGGCCAGCTTCCCACGGCCAGCGGCAGCAGCGTGGGCGGCGCGGCCAGCGTGACCTCGGCGCCGAGGGTGCTCAGCAACAGCACGTTGGACCGGGCGACCCGGCTGTGCAGCACGTCGCCGACGATCGTCACGCGGAGGCCGTCGAGCCCGGCGCCGCGCGCACCGGACGTGCCGTTTCCCCGGAGCCTGCGCCGGATGGTGAACGCGTCGAGCAGGGCCTGCGTGGGGTGCTCGTGGGTGCCGTCCCCGGCGTTCAAGACGCTGCCCCGGACCCAGCCGGCCAGCCGGTGCGCGGCACCGGAGGCCCCGTGCCTGATGACCACCGCGTCCGCGCCCATCGCCTCCAGCGTCAGCGCGGTGTCCTTGAGGCTCTCGCCCTTGGCGACGCTAGACCCCTTCGCGGAGAAGTTGATCACGTCGGCGGAGAGCCGCTTGGCCGCGGCCTCGAACGAGATCCTGGTCCTGGTCGAGTCCTCGTAGAACAGGTTGACCACGATCCGGCCGCGCAGCGTGGGCAGCTTCTTGATCGGCCGGTCGGCCAGGTGAGCCAGTTCTTCCGCGGTGTCCAGGATGAGCAGCGCGTCGTCCCGGCTGAGATCGGCGGCCGAGATCAGATGGCGCTTCACGGCTGCCTCCCCTCGCCGCTGATCATCACGCTGTCCTGCCCGTCCACCTCGGTCAGCAGGACGTGCACCACCTCGCGCTGCGAGGTGGGCAGGTTCTTGCCCACGTAGTCGGCGCGGATCGGGAGTTCGCGGTGGCCGCGGTCGACCAGGACCGCGAGCTGTACCGTGCGCGGCCGGCCGAGGTCGTTCAGCGCGTCGAGGGCGGCGCGCACCGTGCGGCCGGAGTACAGCACGTCGTCAACCAGGACGACCGTCGTGCCGTCCACCCCGCCGGGCGGGAGTTCGGTGCGGCCTAGCGCACGGGCCGGATGAAGCCGCAGGTCATCCCGGTGCATGGTCACGTCGAGCGAGCCGCAGGGGACGTCGAGGCCCTCGAACTCGCCGATCAGCGCCTTGAGGCGGCGCGCCAGCGGCACCCCGCGCGTCGGGATGCCGAGCAGGATTACCCCGTCACCGCCGTGCGTCCGTTCCAGGATCTCGTGAGCGATCCTGGTCAGCGCCCGCCTGATTTCTTCGGCTTCAAGTACCGCGAGGCCATCACGCCCCGCGACCGGACTGCTGGCCGCGCACATAGAAGGGACCTCCTTCCCCGCCTCACCGGACGGTCCTTAAAGGATGTCTACGTTGATGATCATACGGGGAGTTACCACCAGCCCTGGCAGCTTTACGCCAGGCCGGGTGGCATGTGATTTACGTCACACGGGATAGAGTCCGACAGAACATGACGAGAGATGGCTAGAGGGCGCCAACGTGCCCACAGCGACGGGAAACCTGATCTCAGCTGGGTTCCCGCCCGCCGGCGGAGGGTACATAGTGATCCGGGAGAGCTAGCCGGTTACCGGCCGAGTTAAGCCAGTTTTTTCCATTCGGCTTGACCTTATAGCGCTTGCCGCCTACCGTCACTGAGCGTAACCGTTACCGTAAGCGACGACTGGCCGGGGAACCGAGGAAAGAATGCCATCAGAGTACGCCAAGACCCTTGGCGCGCGGCTGCGCGCCATCCGCACGCAGCAGGGCCTCTCGCTGCACGGAGTCGAGGAGAAGTCCCGCGGCCGCTGGAAGGCCGTCGTGGTGGGCTCCTACGAGCGCGGCGACCGGTCGGTGACCGTCCAGAAACTCGCCGAGCTCGCCGAGTTCTACGGGGTTCCGGTGTCCGAGCTGCTGCCCGGCGACGCCACGCCCACGCCGCTGGTGCCCACGCCCAAGCTCGTCATCGACCTGGAGCGGATGGGCCAGCTGCCCAAGGACAAGGTCGGCCCGCTGGCCCGCTACGTCGCGACCATCCAGAGCCAGCGCGGCGACTACAACGGCCGCGTCCTTTCGGTGCGGCACGAAGACCTCCGCTCGCTGGCCGTCATCTACGACAAGTCCCCCGCCGACCTCACCGAAGAACTCATCAGCTGGGGCGTGCTCGACGCCGACGCCCGCGGCGCGATGGAAGGGTTCTGAACCTCTAGCCTGCCGGCCTAAGCGGGAGCGGAGACTGCACCTCCACGCCGAGAGCAGTCTCCGCCAGTGACAGGAAGGTCTCCGCGTCCCGCAGCAGGTCATCGGCCTCCCTGGCCGATGCCGCGCGCGGCAGCCCCGCTTCGGCGGCGGCCCGCTTGCCAGCCCCGGCCGCGAAGTACGCGGCCCACTCGGTGAGCGCGGGCTCGACCTGGGGCAGCAGCTCCCACACGCTGTGCGGCTTCCTGCGCCGCGACCGCGGCTCGCCCCGGGCCGCCACCACTGCCGCCGCGGCCCTCAGCGCCGCCAGGTGCGCGGTGACATACCGAGCGCCCGGCGCCGACTCATCGGCCGCCTCCGCGAGCCCCCGCCGCGCGGACTGGAGCATGCTGAGCACGGTCGGCGCCACCCCAGGATGCCGCGGGCTCACGTCGCCCAGGCCCATCCGCATCTCCGCTGTGTTAGCCATCGCTCCTCATCTCCTCTTCCGGCCCGGCCAGGCGAGACGCTTCCTCTCACCCTTCCCGGCCGGCGTTGCTCTATCTATTCGAACGCTCTATCTATTCGAACCTAAATTCGTTCGGATGTCCAGTCGGTTTCGATGTCTGTTCGAAGATAACCCAGGGGTCTGACATTTTGCCGCGGCCAGCCCGGTCATGACCTGATCGAGACCACCGGGGTTTCAGGGGCCGCCGAGCGTGCTGGTTGTGACAGCATGCATGTAAGTGCGTGCATATTGTCACGACCATGACATCCCCGCGCCCAGCACCACCGGGACGCAGGCCGTGGCCCCTCCGCCGCAAATCAATGATGCGAGCGGGCGGGGCGGTAGCCGCGGCGGCGGTGCGGCGGCGGCGGTTCTGGGGCGGCGGTTCTGGGTCAAAGTGCCGGTGGTCCGGTTAGAACCGGACCAACGGCCCATCGACCCAGCGGTTAGCACATCAGCGCACCAGAAATCCCGAAGTGACGGGTTTTTTTAAGACGCGCGCATAGATGCGGTAGAGAGCGGATTTCGTTGAGGAAAGGCTCTCCTGGGATGATTGGGGCTCCCGGGAGGAGCCGGGCGGTCTATAGTGCCGAGGTGATCCGTCAAGTCCGGATACTCCCCGATCTGCTCTGGGGCAAGAGCGTGAGGGGCTCGCCGGGCAGGTGGCGAAGGGGCCGCGGCGGCTGGTGCGCATGCCGGGCACGCTCGGCCGATCAGGCGCGTTGAACTGACACCGGACAAGGAACGAGGGGCATTTGCGCGCAACGCGACTGTTTGTGCGGAGGGCTATGCCGGACCTGTATTTTAATCGCGTGCCATCCCCACCCGCCACCGACGACGGGAACGCGGGGCCACTCGCGGAGGACCTGAGCACTAGCTCAGGGGACAGCGAGGACAGCACCTGGGATGCTGACACGGCGGGCGCGGGCGAGGTGCCCGCGGCGACCGGAGCCGCTGCCGGGGCGCGCCAGGCCGGGGCTGAGCCGCGCGACCGCGACGACGACGGCGCCGGGCGGGATATGGCCGGGCCGGAGGTCGGCGCGGAGTTCACCGAGGCGGACGTCGCGCTCCTTTCGGCCCCGCCGGAAGGAGCCCTGGGACCGGGTGGGCCAGGGTCCGCGACCGGGCCTCAGGAGGCCAGCCCGGGAACCGCGCCCGAGAGGGGCGAGTCGGGCCGGTGGTTCCGGCCGGCCAAGGCCAAGAAAAGGTACGTGACGATTCCGCCAGAGGAACAGGCCGGGCTTGACGCCGCCGGGGCGGACGCGGAATCGGGCGGCGGCACCGCGGCTGCAGAGGCTCCCGCGGAGCCGGATGCGGAGCCGCCGGATGCGGGGCTGCCGGATGCGGGGCTGCCGGATGCGGGGCTGCCGGATGCGGGGCTGCCGGATGCGGGGCTGCCGGATGCGGGGCTGCCGGATGCGGGGCTAGCGGCCAGCGCGCCGTCCGGCCGGGCGGAGGATACGCTTCAGGCCGCGCCGGAATACGGGCCGGCACCGCGAGAGGCCGGCCTGGGCTTGGGGCCGCACGAAGGCGGGACGGCGCTCGCATCGCCTCCCGAGGGACCCGTGCTCGCGCCATCTCCAGTAGGGCCGGTGCTCGCGCCATCGCCGCAGGGGCCGGTGCTGGCACCGCCGGGCGGGCCGGACACCGGGACCGGAACGGACGAGCAGCCGGGCGAGCGCGCGGGCGGGATCAGGCGCCGGCTCTCGCGGCGGACGATGCTGCAGGCCGGGCTGATCGGCGGCGCGGGGGTGGCGGCGCTGCCGTTGCTCGCGCTGGTCGGCGGGATCGCGCGGCCGGACGAGCAGCCCACCGACCTCGCCTTCTCGATGAACACGAACTGGCTGTTCGGCGGGCAGTACACGTCGGGCTCGGAGAGCAGCTTCTACGACGACAGCAACTTCGCGCCGGTCACGGTGCCGCACACGGTCATCCCGCTGTCCTGGAAGGACTGGAACTACCCCGCCTGGCAGCAGGTGTGGATCTACCGGCGGCACTTCAGCGGGGCGCGGCTGCTCGACTCGCACCGCCCCGGCAACCGGATCCTCGTCGACTTCAACGGCGTCATGGTGAACGCCGCGGTGAGCGTCAACGACCAGGTGGTCGCCACCCACCAGGGCGGGTACCTGCCCTTCTCGGCCGAACTCACCGGCAAGGTCACCAGCGGCGACAACTTGCTCTCGGTCGTGGTGGACTCGCGCTGCCTGGCGGTGCCGCCGGTCGGCGCCGGCCGCGGGCCGGCCAGCGTGGACTTCTTCCAGCCCGGTGGCATCTACAGGGACGTGCGGCTGCGGGTGCTCCCCCAGGTGTTCCTGGCCGACCTGTTCGCCCAGCCCGCCGGGGTGCTCGGCTCCCAGCCCCGGGTCGACATCGAGTGCACCCTCGACTCGGCCGTGACCACGCACGCTGACGGCACCTTGCTGGTCCAGCTGTTCGACGGGCAGCAGCAGATCGCGGCGGAGGCCACGGCGGTGAAGGTCAGCTCGCCGAGGACCAGCACGGCCCGGCTGAGCCTGACCGGGTTCGGGCCGGTCAGCCTGTGGTCGCCGGATAGCCCCAGGCTGTACACGGTCCAGGCCACGCTGAATTTCCCCGGCATCGGCAGTCACATGCTGTCCCGGCGGATCGGGTTCCGCGAGGCGTCCTTCCGCCCCGACGGCTTCTTCCTGAACGGGAAGCGGCTGCAGCTGTTCGGGCTGAACCGGCACCAGCTCTATCCCTACGCCGGCATGGCCATGGCCGCCCGGGTGCAGCGCAAGGACGCCGAGATCCTCAAGAACGAGTTCAACTGCAACATGGTCCGCTGCTCGCACTACCCGCAGTCGCCGGCCTTCCTCGACGCCTGCGACGAGCTCGGCCTGCTGGTCTGGGAAGAGGCGCCTGGCTGGCACAACGTGAGCAGCACCGCGGCCTGGCAGGATGCCGTGGTGCGCGACGTCAGGGACATGGTGATCAGGGACCGGAGCCGTCCCTCGGTGATCATCTGGGGCACCAGGCTCAACGAATGCAAGGACTTCGCCGGGCTGTGGGCGGCGACCCGGCAGGCCGCGCGCGAGCTGGACAGCACCCGGCCGAGTTCGGGCGCGATGGCCTTCCACGAGGACATCGCCTGGAACGAGGACGTCTTCGCCTACAACGACTACGGGACGCAGGACAAGACCGGGAACATCGCGCTCAAGCCGCCGTTCCCCGGGCTGCCCTACCTGGTCACCGAGGCGGTCGGGGTGGAGGCGGTCAAGCCGCAGCACTTCTCCTGGACGGACCCGCCTGGCTGGCTGGCCAGGCAGGCGGGCATGCACGGCCAGGCGCAGAGCCAGGCGCGGTCGAACCCCGGGTACGCCGGCCTGATCGCCTGGGCCGGCTTCGACTACGGCTCGCTGCTCGGCCCGGGTCCTTTCGACATCAAGTGGGCCGGGGTGGCGGACGGCTTCCGGGTGGCCAAGCCCGGCGCCGCCATCTACCAGACTCAGGGCGACCCGGCCGTGCGGCCGGTCATCATCCCCGTGTTCTTCTGGGAGACCGCGGGCCTAGTGCCCTCCTCAGGGCCAGGCCCCGGCCAGACCGCGATGATCGCCAGCAACTGCGAGCGGCTCGAGGTCTTCATCGGCGGCACGCTCGTGGCCAGCGCGCTGCCCGCCGCGGGCTCCCCGCTGTACGGCGGCCTGGCGCACCCGCCCTTCCTCATCCGCCTCCCCCAGCGCCTCCCGAAACCCGCTCCCGATCTGCTCATCCAGGGTTTCGCCGGCGGCCAGCCGGTGGCCCGGGTACGGATGTCGGCCGACCCGGGAGGTGACGCCCTCGCCATGACGGTGGACGACACGACCATCTCCGCCGACGGCTCCGACGCGACCCGGGCGGTGTTCCGCGCCATCGACACCTTCGGCAACCAGCGCAGGTACGGCAGCGGCCAGGTCGCGCTGAACCTGTCCGGCCCGGCCACGCTGGTGGGCGATAACCCGTTCGCGTTCGGCCAGTACGGCGGGCTAGGCGCGGTCTGGATCCGCTCGCTGGCGGGCCAGCCGGGGGCGATCACGCTGATTGCGAGCCACCCGCTGCTCGGCCAGGCCGAGGTGCAGGTCAGGTCCGCGCCGGTGAAGCACGCCACCGAGCTGGCCTGATGGCGACACGGCGCTCCTGGCACTTGTTCGGGGAGAGGAACCAGGCCCGTTCGGGATCATCACCGGCGGCGGCTTCCGGCGGCGAGCTGACCCCGGCCGAGTTCACCGCCCGGCTCGACCAGCTGGTCGCGGTGTACGCGGCCGCGATGCGGCCGCCCGCCGAGCTGCTGGCGGGCCGCCGGACGATCATGGCCGGGCACGCCGGCAACCCGGGGTTCCGCGCGCTGGCGGTCACCGACGACAAGACCGGCGCGACGGTCGGCTTCGGCTACGGCTTCCACGGCGCGGCCGGCCAGTGGTGGCACGACACGGTGAGCCGGGCGCTGGCCGCCCGCCGCGGCGACGGAGCCGCCGCGGCCTGGCTCGACGACTCGTTCGAGGTCGCGGAGCTGCACGTGGCGCCGGACTACCAGGGCCACGGCGTCGGCGCCGGGGTGCTGCTGCGGCTGACCTCCGGGCGGCCGGAACGCACCGCGCTGCTGTCCACCAGGGACGCCGACACCCCGGCGCGGCGGCTATACCGCGGCAGTGGCTTCACCGACCTGCTGACCGCGTTCCGCTTCTTTCCCGGCGGCGAGCCGCCCTACGCGGTGATGGGCGCCGAACTCCCCCTCCGGACGCGCCCCGCACGCTCGTAGAGGCCGAGCCGCTGGTAGATCTCGCGGGTCGCGCGGGACCAGTTGAGGGTGTAGAAGTGCAGGCCGGGCACGCCCTCGGCGAGCAGCCGCTCGCACATCCCGGCGGCGTAGTCCACGCCGATCTCGCGCACCGCGGCCCGGTCGCCCGCCACCGCCTGCAGCCGCTCCCACAGCTCGGCAGGCACCCGGCAGCCGCCGAGCTCGATCGCCTTCTCGATCACCCGCAGGCTGGTCACCGGCATGATGCCCGGGATGATCGGCACGTCACAGCCCTGCGCCGCGACCCGGTCCCGCAGCCGCAGGTAGTCCTCGGTGTAGAAGAACATGTTGGTAATGGCGAAGTCCGCCCCGGCCCGGCACTTGGCCACGAAGTGGCGCACGTCCGTGTCCGCGTCGGGCGAGCCCGGGTGCTTCTCCGGGAAGGCGGCCACCCCGACGCAGAAGTCGCCGGAGGACCTGATCAGAGCGACCAGGTCCGCCGCGTAGCTCAGCCCGCCGGGGTGCGGGACCCAGTCGGCGTTCGGGTCGCCGGGCGGGTCACCGCGCAGGGCGAGCACGTTGCGCACCCCGACCCCCGCGTAGGCCCCGATCACCTGCCTGAGCTCGGCCACCGAGTGGTTCACCGCGGTGAAGTGGCCGACCGGGGTCAGCGTGGTCTCCTCGGCGATCCGGCCCGTCACCCGGACGGTCCGGTCCCTGGTCGACCCGCCGGCCCCGTAGGTCACCGAGACAAAGGTCGGCCGCAGCGGCTCGAGCTGCCTGATCGCGCGCCACAGCTGGTGTTCCTCGGCCTCGGTCTTGGGCGGCATGAACTCGAACGAGAACGCCTGGCCGCCGGACGCGAGCAGGTCGCGGATCAGCGGTGAGTGCGGCGGTCCCGCGGTGCGCTTGGATCCCGTGCTCGAGGACCGGGCGCTCGCGTTCCGCCGCGGGCGCGGTGGGCTGGGCGGCATGCCGCCAGCCTAGCCGCTCCCGTTAGAAGGCGAGGGCCTGTGCGCGCCGGTTGACTTCGGTGCTGCGGCGCCTGGCGATCGCCTCGATCGGCGTGCCGGGCAGCGAGTCGTCCGCCGTGAACAGCCAGCGGAGCGCCTCCAGCTCGTCGAAGCCGCAGTCGCGGAGCAAGGTCAGGGTCCCGCACAGGCCCTTGACGATCTGGTTGCCTTCCAGGAAGGCGGCCGGTACCGCGAGCGCCCCTTCTGGACGGTTCACGGCGAGGAGTTTGCGGTCGCGCAGCAGCTGCTTCACTCGCCCTGCCGGGATGCCGAGCTGGTCGGCTGCCTCGGGGAGTGACAGCCATTCGCCGACGAGAGCGTCGGTCGCGGGGTCGATCTGTGCCACGACACCAATGTCCCACGTCCGGGGTTCTTCCAAACACCCCCAGTCGACGGGGGATTAACGGCTATCGATTGCATTTTGCCCGGGCTCACGCGGATTCACGAGGCGGCGGCCTCCCTGACCGGGATGGCGGGGTCGGTGAGGCGGGAAACGTCTACCGGGGCGGCCGAGGCTATGAGGCGGCGACCCTGGAGCATGTCGCGGGGGCGGTCGACGGTCAAGATGGCGACCAGGCGGCCGCCGGCCAGCCAGCACGCCGCCCAGGTGGGTTCGGCCGGGTCGCCGCGCCATAGCAGCCTGTCCGCGCCGCCGTGATGGCCGACGTACTGCACCATCCGGCCGAACTGCTCGGACCAGAAGTACGGCACCGGGTCATAGGCCTCGTCGCCGCCGAGCACGTTGGCCGCGACTACCTCGGGCTGGTGCAGGGCCACGTCCCAGTGCTCCACCCGCATCCGGCGGCCGAACCGGCGCGACTCGAACGCAGCGCAGTCCCCGGTCGCGTAGACGCCGGGCCGGGAGGTGCGCAGGCCGGCGTCGACGGCCACGCCGTTCTCCAGCCGCACGCCGGAGCCCTCCAGCCAGCCGGTGGCCGGGCGCACCCCGACCGCGGTGACGACCTCGTCCGCCTCGACCTTTCCGCCGCCGGCCAGGTCGAGCCCGCCGGGCCGGACCGCCTCGACCGCGGTGGCTACCCGCAGGTCCACCCCGGCCTCGGCGTACCAGCGGGCGGTCTGGGCTCCGACCGGGGCTCCGATCGCCGCGGCCAGCGGCGCGGGCCCGGCCTCCACCACGGTGACCTGGCTGCCGTGCGCGGCCGCCGCGGTGGCCAGTTCGGCGCCGATCCAGCCGGCCCCCACGATGGCCAGCCGCAGTGTTTTCCGGTGCTGGCCGGACTTGAGCAGGTCGCGCAGCGCCAGCGCGTCGTCGTAGGTGCGCAGGAAGCGCTGCCGCCCGTCGCCGGGCAGCTCCGCCGGCAGCGCCCCGGTCGCCAGCACCAGGTGGTCGAACGGGTACGCGCCGCGGCTGGTGATCAGCTCGTCGCCCAGCCCGGTGGCGGCCTCGCCCGGCCGGAAGTCCACCTCGAGCGCGGCGAAATCGGCCTTCAGCGACGGGTCGAGATCGGGTTCGGCCAGGAACTTCTTGGACAGCGGCGGCCGGTCGTACGGCGGCCGCGACTCGGCTCCGACCAGCGTGATCGGGCCGCCGAAACCGCGCTCCCGCAGTTCCTCCACGGTCCGGAACCCGGCCAGGCCCGCGCCGGCCACAACTACTTTTCCCGGCACCCGCCCGCTCTCGGTCATGACCGAGAGATTACGCCTGGGCCGGTCCGGCCCGGCCGCCGCGGCCCGTCCCATATGATGTGCCGAACGAGCCGAGGTAACCGCCCCCCGCGACCACCTCGAGCATCGGCCAGCCTCCGGGGACACGATGATTAACACGCCGGATAGGCGGAACGACCGTAAAATCGTCGCGATGGACGATACCCTGGCCGACCCCCTCACCGGGCGACTGCTCGACGGGCGCTACGCCGTGACGGCGCGCATCGCGCACGGCGGGATGGCCACGGTCTACCAGGCCACCGACACGCGGCTGGACCGCGAGGTGGCGCTCAAGGTCATGCACGCCGAACTGGCCAGGGACGAGGACTTCGTCCGGCGGTTCATCGGCGAGGCCAAGTCGGTGGCGCGGCTGTCGCACCAGAACGTGGTCGCGGTCTACGACCAGGGCGCCGACGGCCCGTTCCTGTACCTGACGATGGAATACGTGCCCGGGCGCACGCTCAAGCAGCTGCTCAGGGACAGCGGGCGGTTCTCCCCCGCGACGGCGCTGGAGATCATGGCCGGGGTGCTCGACGGCCTCGCGGCCGCGCACGCCTCCGGCATCGTGCACCGCGACGTCAAGCCGGAGAACGTCCTGGTGACCGCGGACGGACGGATCAAGGTGGCCGACTTCGGGCTGGCCCGGGCGCTGTCGGCGGCCGGTCACACCCGGGCCGGGCTGCTCATCGGCACGGTCGCGTACGTGCCGCCGGAGCAGGTGACCGGCGGCACCACCGGTCCGGGCGGCGACGTCTACTCGGCCGGCGTGATGCTCTTCGAACTGCTCACCGGCCGGCTCCCGTTCACCGGAGACACTCCGCTCTCGATCGCCTACCAGCACGTCAACACCGATGTCCCGGCCCCGGCCGCGATGGCGCCGGGCATCCCGCCGCCGGTCGACCAGCTCGTGCTCGCGGCCACCAGCCGGGACCCGGCCCGGCGGCCCGCCGACGCGGGCGAGTTCCTGCGCGCTGTCCGTCAGGTCAGGAATGGCATGACAGAACCGAGCGGGCTCACCGGAGTGATGGGGGCCGGCGTCCAGGGCCTGGCCGAGGCGCCGTGGCTGGACCTGGACACGCCCGCGGCGACCAACGGGTGGTGGGCGCGCAACGCGACGCCGCCGCCTGCCGAGGCGTACGACACCGGCCCGTCGCGCGTCAGCCAGGCCGCGCCCGCCGACGAGAATTCCCACACGCTCGTCGTGAACCGCGAGGACGGCGGCGGCCGCCACCAGGTCGGCCGTGAGCCATTCCTCGGCCGCTGGCTGTTCAGCCCGCGGCTGCTCATCGTGGTGCTGGTCGTCGCGCTCGGCCTCGGCCTCGGCCTCGGCGGCTGGTGGCTCACCTCCGGGCGTTTTACCCATGTGCCCACGGTGTCCGGGGTCAGCGTCAGCCAGGCCACCGCCGTGCTGACCGCCGACGGCTTCGCCGTCCGGGCGGGCCAGCGCCAGGTGCACAGCAACACGGTGGCCAAGGGCATGGTCGTCGGCACCAGCCCGGCCGGGCGGGTGTCGAAGGGCTCAGCGGTCACCATCCTCGTCTCGAGCGGCCCCTTCACCTCCGTGGTGCCCCAGGTGAAGGGCGAGAAGCAGAACGACGCGCAGGCCGCGCTGCAGCGCGCGCACCTGCCCTTCACCATCGCCAAGGTCGGCTCGAACCAGCCGGTGGGCACGGCGACCGGCACCAACCCGCCCGCGGGCACCACCTGGCCGCAGACCAAGACCGTCACGATCATGGTCGCCGCCGGGCCGCCGCTGCCGAAATTCACCGGGATGGACATCGGCGCCGCCCAGCAGCTGGCCGGCCGGTACAAGGTGAGCCTGCAGCAGGAGCCGGACGCCGGCAGCCAGCAGCCGCAGGGCGTCATCACCGGCCAGCAGCCAGCCGCCGGCGCCACGTTCCAGCCGGGCCAGACCGTGGTCGTCCGGGTGTCCACCGGCCCGCAGCTGGTCAGCGTGCCCGACCCGATCGGCATGTCGATGGCGGACGCCACCCAGCTGCTGCAGGCAGCCGGGTTCCAGGTCAAGGTGAACAGGTACTTCGTCGGCAACAAGGTGTTCGACTTCAGCCCGGTGGGCCAGGCTCCGCGCGGCAGCACCATCACCCTCGACGTCGGCTTCTGACCACCGTAGCTTGTCGGCATGCGCTACCATGGCCGTCATGCGTCAGCAGTTCTGGTTTTGGTTTGGCTACCGGCCCGGGTCCCGGACGGTCGCCCGCCAGACCTTGCTCTGACGGAGGCGACTTGAACCGAACCCCGGGCCGGCAGGCCCGGGGTTTTCTTTATGACTGGAGGCGGACGAGATGGTCGTGGTGATGACGGCGGAGGCCGGGGAAACGGAAGTCGACGGCGTCGTCGACCGGGTCCGGGCGGCCGGCGGCGACGCCTTCGTGAGCCGCGGCATGTCGCGGACGATCGTCGGCCTGGTCGGCGACGTGGACCACCTGGACACGCTGAACCTGCGGGGCATGCCCGGGGTCAGCGATGTGGTGCGGATCTCCTCGCCGTACAAGCTGGTGAGCCGGGAGCACCACCGGGAGCGTTCGGTCATCAGGGTGGGGGGCGTGCCGATCGGCCCGGACACGCTGACCGTCATCGCCGGCCCGTGCGCCGTCGAGACGGCCGAGCAGACGATGGCGGCCGCGTTGATGGCCCGGGCGGCGGGCGCATCGCTGCTGCGCGGCGGCGCGTACAAGCCGCGCAGCTCGCCGTACGCGTTCCAGGGCCTGGGCGAAACGGGGCTGAAGATCCTCGCCGAGGTGCGCGAGGCGACCGGCCTGCCGGTCGTGACCGAGGTGGTCGACCCGGGCGACGTGGACCTGGTCGCCAGCTACGCGGACATGCTGCAGGTCGGCACGCGCAACATGGCGAACTTCCCGCTGCTGCAGGCGGTCGGCGGGGTGGGCAAGCCGGTGATGCTCAAGCGCGGCATGAACGCCACCATCGAGGAGTGGCTGATGGCCGCCGAGTACATCGCCCAGCGCGGCAACCTGGAGATCGTGCTGTGCGAGCGCGGCATCCGCACGTTCGAGAAGGCGACGAGGAACACGCTGGACATCAGCGCGGTGCCGGTCGCGCAGCGACTGTCGCACCTGCCGGTGATCGTGGACCCGTCGCATTCCGGCGGCCGCCGCGACCTGGTGCTGCCGCTGTCCCGGGCGGCGATCGCGGTCGGCGCGGACGGCGTCATCGTGGATGTCCACCCGCACCCGGAGTCCGCGCTGTGCGACGGCCCGCAGGCGCTGGTCGAGTCCGACCTGCGCGAACTGGCCGCCGTGGCCGCCCACCTGTCCCCGCTGGTCGGCCGCACCCTGACCCCGGCACCCGCCGTCCCGCGCGAGCCCGCCCTGACCTGAGAAAGCCGGCCCGGCGTGGCCCCGGCGCACCTGTCGCTGTGGCTGCGTGAACCCGGCTCGTTCGGTTAGAAGGGTTCTGACTGGCGGTATTCGTGCGCGCCCGCGGCCAGGTCCTCGGCCAGGTCCTCGGCGTCGAGCCTGACCTCGATCCGGCGCAGGTCGTCGATGCGGGCCCGGGTCTCGACCCGGCGCGGGGTGAGCAGCGTGCAGCAGTCCTGGTCGGGGAGCTCGGAGATGGCCAGCGTGCGGATGCGGCGGGCCTCGGCCATGATCTCGGCCTTGTCCCAGCCGATCAGCGGGCGCAAGATGGGCAGCTTCACCGCGTCGTCGAGCGCGGTGATGTTGGTGAGCGTCTGGCTGCTGACCTGGCCGAGCGAGTCGCCGGTGACCAGCGCGGTGGCGCTGAGCCTGCGGGCCAGCGCCTCGCCGGTCTTGAGCATCAGCCGCCGCTGGGCCACGATCAGCAGCCGGTCCGCCCCGGAGGACTTCAGGGCCTGCTGCGCCTTGCCGAACGGCACCACGAACAGCCGCGACCCGCCCTGGAACCGGTCGAGCTCGCGGGCCAGCGCGTAGGCCTTGTAGATGGATTCCGGGCCGGTCAGCGGCATCCCGGAGAAGTGCAGGAAGAAGCAGCGCAGGCCGCGGCGCATCATCCGGTAGGCGGCCACCGGCGAGTCGATGCCGCCGGACATGAGCACGACCCCGCGGCCGCTCATCCCGACCGGCAGCCCGCCCTGGGCGGCCATGCCCTCGGTGAACACGAACACCTCGTCCTGGTCCACCTCGATGAACACGGTGGTGTCCGGGCGGGACAGGTTGACCCCGAGCCCGTGTGCCTCCTGGATCTCCCGGCCGATCAGCACGGCCAGCTGGGACGAGGTGAGCGGGAAACGCTTGTCCCTACGGCGGGCGCGCACCGCGAAGGTGCCGGAGGTGCCCTTGGTCAGCGCCATCGCGGCGGCGGATACGGCCTCGGGCGTCTTGGCCACCCGCAGCGGCATGCACACCCGGGCGATGCCGGGCACGTCCTGCATCCGCTCCGCGATCTGGCCCGCGGCCTGCGCCCAGCCCGCGTCGCCGCGCTGCTCGCCGTCGGCGACGCGGAGCAGGATGACCCCCTCGCGCTGGCGCAGGTCAACCGGCACGCCGAGGCCCCGCACCGCGGCGCGGATGTTGCCGTGCAGGATCTTCTCGAACTGCTGCCGGTTCCGCCCCTTGAGCACGATCTCGCCCAGCTTGAGCAGGACGCACGGCTCATCGGCGGCGGGGAAGTCTGGCACTCCCCTAGTCTGCCAGCAGATTCGGGCTTAATGGGGCCAGCCGGAGCGGAGAACGGGGTGCTAGCCCCAGTGTTTCCCGCGCCGTCGGCCGTTAGCGTATGGCCCGTGGGCATCTCCGATGAAGTCCGGGCCTCGGCCGCGGCACACCGCGATCTCGGCCCCGGTTATGACACCGCCCTGGCCGAGGGGCTCGTCGAGCGCATCGGCGAGGAAATCGACAGGCGCGTGGACGCCCGGCTGTCCGGCCAGGGGCCTTACCAGGCTCCGCCGCCGCGGCCCCGGTTGCGTCGTGAGCCGGTGCCCGGGCGGATGGGGTTCGGCGCCGTGGTGCTGGCCCTCGGCTCGATGGGCATGGGCATCGGGGCTACGGTGGCGGTGCTGCATCCGGGTAATGTGGCCGGCCAGGTCAGCGGCGGTGCGGCGGTGCTGATCGTGCTGATCTGGATCGTGATCGGGGTCGTCAACGTCGCGTACGCCCGGTACCGGCAGTAATCCGGGGGCACGTTTGTGGTGATCCCTGGCACGTTGTAGCGTGCGCTCATGAGCAGCGACCCCGAGGCGGAGATCCGCGCTTCCGTGGGAGCGCACGCCGACCTCGGCCCCGGCTACGAGAACGCGGTCGCTGAGGGGCTGGTCGAGCGCATCGGGGAGGAAATCGACAAGCGGATAGACGCACGGCTCGCGCGGACCGGCGCTGCGGGTGCGGACCAGGCACCTGCCGGATACCCGGGCTACCAGGGATACCAGGGTTACCTGGGGCCCGTGCTGCCGCCCGGATACCAGCTGGGACCGCCGCCGGCCCGGCCGTCTCAGGTGAGCACCAGGAACGTGGCGACGACCGTCACCGCGCTCGGTTCCATGGCCATGGGCGTCGCGGCCACCGCGATCGTGGCGCACACCGGCAATATCGGCGGGCAGGGGTTTATCATCTTGCTCATCTGGGTTGCCATCGCGATCATCAACGTCGCCTACGCGCGACGTCCCTGACTCTTACTCCCGGGGCGGAACGATGTTCGAGAGGTTTACCGACCGGGCGCGGCGGGTGGTGGTCCAGGCGCAGCATGAAGCCAGGACGCTCGACCACGGCTACATCGGCACCGAGCACATCCTGCTCGGCCTTATCGACGAGGGCCAGGGCGTGGCCGCCACGGCACTCACCTCGATGGGCATCATCCTGGACCAGCTGCGGCAGGCGGTGCGGGACGCCATCGGCCGCGGCACGGAGCCGCTGCCGGAATCCGGGCACATCCCGTTCACGCCGCGGGCCAAGAAGGTGCTCGAGCTGTCCCTGCGCGAGAGTCAGCAGCTCGGCCACACCTATATCGGCACCGAGCACATCCTGCTCGCCCTCATCCGCGAGGACGGCGTCGCGGCGCAGCTGCTGGCCGGGGCGGGGGTGGACCTCAACCGGGCCCGGCAGCAGATCACCGGGCTGCTGCACGGACACCGCGAGGCGGGCTTGGCCGCGGCTCCCCCGCCCGCGGCTCCCCCGCCCGCGGCTCCCCCGCCCGCGGCGGCCGACGAGCTTCTCGGCCGGCTGACCACGATCGCCAGCCGGCTGGACGCGATCGAACGGCGGCTCAGGCAGTCGTCCTCGGGCTGATGCCCGCATCGCCGTCCCGGTCCGCGGGCAGGACGCCGCACAGGAGGCGGTTGTCGCCACGCTGCCAGAGGGTGCCGACCTCGGCGAAGCCCGCCGCCCTGAGGGCCTCGACGTGGGTGGCGAGCAGCGTCGACTCCGACTCGTGGTGACCAGCCTCCACCCGGCGGCGGGCACGTTCGGCGACGTGGGCGGCCAGCGCGGGATCGGCGGCCGCGGCGTCCCACCAGGCGTGCCAGTTCTCCGGATGCCCGCCGGGGAAGCGCCGCTCGTCCTCGCGCTGGCGCAGCGCCCGGTCCAGGCGGGCCAGGACCGGGGATTCCTTGGCGTCGAGGGCGAAGTGGTCGCCGTCGAGCAGCAGGCCGCCGGGGCGGAGCACGGAGGCGAGTTCGGCGTACATCGCGCGCAGCTCAGGCTCGGGCAGCCAGTGCAGCGCGGTGGTGCTCACCGCGGCGTCGGGCGCCCGGGTCCCCAGCCCCAGTCGCGCCGCCCAGCCGGGGAGGCGCAGGTCCAGGTCGACGAAGCGCAGTCCGGGCACGCCGGAGTAGGCCACCCGGCCCAGGGTCAGCGACACCGGGTCGGCGTCGATACCGATGACCGTGGCACGCGGCAGCCGGGCGAGCAGCCGGACACCCAGCGAACCGGGGCCGCAGCCGATGTCGAGGACGAGCGGGTCGGGCCGTCCGGCCCCCTCCTCGACCGCGTCGATGAGCGCGGTGAACCTGTCCTCGCGGTCCGGCAGGCTCTCCTCCTGCTGGCGGTCCCAGCGCTCGATCCATTCCCTGGCGGTGCCGCGGTCGAGTTCGGGCACGGGCCGCTCCTCGGTTCGTTACTGACTAAGCTATCTTTGGCAGTTACAACCCTAGACACGGAGCGGAACTGCGCGGTGTCTTCGAGGCGGTCAGCGCGGGCGCGGTGGACAACGCGGCCGGCCAGGTCAACGCGCTGCTCATCCGCACCGGGGCCAGGCCGGAGCTCGAGCGCCACGACGGCGAACCCTGGCACCTGCACTTCCACGCCGCCGACAGGTCCCTGCCGAACGGCTGGGCGGCGGGCTGTGCCACCGGCCTGGCGGTCGTCCTCGGCGGCGACCTGTACGACCGGCTCGGCCTGTGCATGGCGCCCCGGTGCGACCGCGTCTACGTGGACACCTCGCGCAACGGCACCCGGCGGTACTGCTCGACCTCGTGCCAGAACCGGGTCAAGACCGCCGCGTTCCGGGCTCGCCTGACGTGAGCCGGGCGGGTGCACACTAGAGGTACTGAGCGGGGGTGGCCTGGAACGGGAGTGACGCCATGTTCGAGCTGTTCACCGATCAGTCCCGGCGCGCCGTTGTCCTCGCCCAGGAAGAGGCCAGGCGGCTGTGCCACGAACACATCGGCACCGAGCACATGCTGGCGGGCCTGCTCCGGGAGGAACGCGGCGCGGCCGCGCGGGCCCTCGAGGCGTCCGGCATCACCCTGGACGCGGTGCGCGCGCAGATTGTCGCGCTCACCGGCCCGGGTCAGGAGCCGCCGGGTGAGCACATCCCGTTCACGCCGCGGGCCAAGAAGGGCTTCGAACTCGCGCTGCGGGAGGCTACGGGGCACGGCCGGCACATCGGCACGGGCCACCTGCTGCTGGGGCTGATCGGGCAGGACGACTGCGCGGCCGCTCAGGTTCTCGGCGCGCTCGGCGCAGACCTGGGAGCGCTCCGCGAGCGGGTGATCCAGGAGATCCAGAGCCAGCCGGAGGGCCTGGAGCAGGCTCCCTCGCTGCGCGTTCGGCTTCGGCGCCCGGAAATGCCCGACCCGGTCCGGGTCCTGCTCGACTCCATCGACGACCGGCTGAGCGCCATCGAGCGGCATCTCGGCATGGATCCCGGCGCCTCCGGAAATGTCATACCCCCCTCGTAATGTGTGGTCCATGAACCCATCACGCAGACGCCGCGCCAACCCCCCGGACGCGTCTGGAGGATCGAAGGAGTCCCCGGGCTCGAAGGGGCCATGCAGGTGCGCGGAGTGCGAGGCGCTGGCCGAGGGCGCCGACCTCGACCCGGAGGCCTGCATGCAGGCGGTCGCCGAGGACATCCGCACCGTCGGCTGGTCGGTCTCCGCCGTCCTCGGCGATGAGATCGCGCCGCCCTGGGCCTACACCGTAGGACTGTGGCTCAGTCACCTGGGTCCCGAGCTGACCATGTTCGGCCTTCCAGTCGAGCACATGACGGTCATCCTGAACTCGATCGGCGAGCGCATCGCGCGCGGCGCGCCGATCGAGGCCGGAGACCCGATCGACGGCATCTGCCCGTGCTCCCTCGCGGTCCGGCCTGTGCACGAGAGCTGGCGGATGACCAGCATGTTCGCGGTATCGGACCGGTATCACGGCTACGTCAGGCCGCCGTACCTGCAGGTGGTATGGCCGGACCGCCGGGACCGCTATCCCGGCGACCCCGGGTTCCAGCTCAAGTACGAGGGCAGGCAGCCGCTGCTCTGGCTGCCGCGCGACGACAACCCACCCGGCGTCTGGACCCGGATCGACCAGCTCTGCTGACCGCCGCCCGGCGGAATAAAACGAGTTGCCGACGCGCTACGCCGCTGGTTAGCGTCGGATGACCGGTCGGCGCTACCGGGTCTCGGGGTCTGGCCAGGCGCTAGCCAGGAAGGTCGCGGGCTAGCTGGAAGGGGCAGGGCCGATGTCGCGGGGTGAGTTCCTCCGCAAGTTTCCCGTGCTCGGAATCCGGGACTTCCGGCTGCTGCTCACCGACCGGCTGATAGCGCCCGCGTCGGTCGGGTTCTCCATCGTCGGCGTCTCCTTCGCCGTCCTCAAGGCCACGAATTCGGCCGCTGACCTGTCGTACGTGCTCGCCGCCCAGATCGCGCCGTCGCTGGTGTTCGCGCTCATCGGCGGCGTCGCCGCCGACCGGTTCCCGCCGCAGCGGGTCATCGTCGCGGCCAACCTGCTCATGGCGCTCGGCGAAGGAACCTTCGGTCTCCTGGCGCTGACCAGTAAGCCCCCGCTGTGGGCGATGATCGGGCTCGAGGCCATCACCGGGACCGGCGTGGCGATCTTCTACCCCGCCTCCCAGGCGCTGCTCCCCCGCCTGGTCCCGCGTGACCTGCTGCAGGAAGCAAGCGCGATCAGCCGGCTGGTGATGAACGTCGGCCAGATGTCGGGCGCGGCCCTGGCCGGCCTGCTGGTGGCGGCCGCGGGTGCCGGCTGGGCGCTCCTGCTCTGCGGCATCGGCATGCTCAGCACCATTCCGCTGCTGCTGGCGATCCGGGGCTCGCGGCCCGCGACGGCGTGGGAACCGACGTCGGCCGATTCAGGCGCCGCGGCCCGGAACATGCTGGCCGAACTGCGCGAAGGCTGGTCGGAGTTCCGGTCGCATACCTGGCTATGGGTGATCGTCGCCCAGTTCGGCGTGGTGATGATGGCCTGGTACGGGGCGTTCTCGGTACTCGGCCCGGTGGTGGCACGGGAGCATCTCGGCGGCCCGGCCGCCTGGGGCGCGATCACCGCGGCGGATGCGTTCGGCCTGATCGCGGGTGGTATCGCCGCGCTGCGGTTCACGCCCCGCCGCCCCATGCTGTTCGTGGTGCTCACCGGGGGCGCGATCGCCATATCGCCGCTCTCGCTGGCGATGGTCCTGCCGCTGCCCGCGATCTGCCTCGCGTCTTTCGGCCTCGGCGTGTTCATCGAGATGATGATGGTGCAGTGGACGGTCACGATGGCGCGGAACATCCCGCCGGACAAGCTCGCCCGGGTCTCGTCGTACGACGTCCTCGGCACGGTCATGGCGATGCCCGCCGGGGCGCTGATCGCCGGGCCGCTCGGTGCCGCGATCGGGGCCTCCAGCGCACAGTACGCGGCGGCGGCGGTGATCGTCATCGCCTCCGCGCTGGCGCTGATCCCCCGTGACATCCGGACCTTCCGTAGCGATAACGCTCCGGCGCCGGCGGCGCCCGAGGACACTGCGGTGCTGGAAGCCGCTCCTCGCCTGGTAGCCGGGCCGGTCCCCTAGTGACGCGCCGGAACGGCGGGTGCCCCCGTAGCACCCGCCGTTCCGGCCCGAGGATGGTCAGACGTTCTTCCGGTACGAGCGGAACGTCGCCACCGATACGGCCACGCACGCCACCGCGAGGACCAGCAGTCCGCCGCAGCGAACCCCGATCGCGGCCCAGTCAGGATGGGCGGAGACCGCGCTGCGGCCGATCTGCACCACCCAGTTGAGCGGGTTGCGCGACGCGATCGCCTGCATCCAGCCCGGCATGAGGTGAGTCTGCATGAACGCCGAGGACAGGAACATCAGCGGCAGCATGAAGAACGTGTACACGCCGATGATGGCCTCACGGGACCGCAGCGTCATCCCGACCGCGTTCGACAGTGCGCCGAACACCACGCCGAGCAGGATCGAGGCCGCGACCATGACCGCCACGCCGGCGACCCCGCCGTGGTAGTGCGCCCCGCCGGCCAGGCCGAGCGCCAAGATGATCAGCGTCTGCACGGTCGTGCTGACCGCCTGCTCCGCCACCGAGGCGTTCATGATCCCGATCCGGCTGGCCGGGGCGGCGAGAAACCGGTTCAGCGTGCCGCGGTCGATCTCCTCGATCATCGCCATGCCTGCCCACATGTTGTTGGACATCGCGTTCATCGCGATCAGCCCGGGCACCAGGTAGTCCAGGTAGCTGCCGTGGAAGGCGAAGCCAGGGATGTCGATGACCCGGCGGAACAGCTGCCCGAACAAGAACAGCCATATCACCGGCTGGATGACGCTGAACGCGAGTACCCACGGCTGCCTGACCAGGGCATGCAGCTTCCTGCCTGTCAGGTACCAGGTATGCGCCATGGTGGTGCGGAACGGCACGATGCCGGGCTGCGCCGCCTGGAATCGCGCCGCGGGGGGCGGGGTTGAAGGGGCCGAATCTATCTGCATGATCGTCATCACTTGCTCACCCCTGCGGTCTCGAACTCGTTCGCATGTCCATCGCGGTCGGGGCTCTCCGACTCGCTGTAGCGGCGACCGGTGTGCCGCAGGTACACGTCGTCCAGCGACGGCCGCGCCACTGCCACCGACGCGGCGTTGACGCCGGCCCGCTGCAGTGCGGCCAGCACCACCGGGACGGCGGCGGCGCCGTCGTCACTGCGAGCGGATACGTCGCGGCCGGCGATGACCACGTCGCGCACCGCGGGCAGGACCGCCAGCGCCTGCCGGACCCGGGCCGGGTCGGCGTCGGCCGGGAGCTCGACCTGCACGGCGTCGCCGCGCAGTTCCCCCTTGAGCTCGTCGGGCGTGCCCGAGGTGACGACCCGGCCGCGATCCACGATCGCGAGCCGACTCGCCAGGCGGTCCGCTTCCTCCAGGTAGTGCGTGGTCAGCAGCACGGTCATCCCCTCACCGCCAGCCAGCCTCGCGATCTCCTGCCACATGGCCGCCCTGGACTCCGGGTCCAGGCCGGTGGTGGGCTCGTCGAGGAACAGCACCGCGGGCCGGTGAATCAGCCCGAGGGCCACGTCCAGGCGACGCTGCATGCCGCCGGAGTAGGTCTTGACCAGCCGTTCCGCCGCCTCGGTCAGCCCGAAATGCGCGAGCAGCCCGGCTGCGCGGGCCCGCACTGCTTCGCCGCGCAGCCCGTACAGCCGGCCCTGCAGGATCAGGTTCTCCCGGCCGGTGGCGGTGGGGTCGGCGCCTGAGCGTTGCGCCACGACGCCGATCATGTGCCGGACCTGGCCCGGCCGGGCGAGCACGTCGACGCCCTCGACGCGCGCTTCGCCGGAATCTGGCCTGGCCAGCGAGGTGAGAATCTTGACGGTGGTGCTCTTGCCCGCTCCGTTCGGTCCGAGCAGGCCGAAGATCATGCCGCGCGGGACGGTGATGTCCAGCCCGTCCAGCGCCCGGATGCCTTGTTTCCTGCCGCGCACGGCGTAGGTCTTGACTAGCTGACGCGCCTCGATGGCGCAGTCGGTCGTGCTCACGGGTGTCTCCCTTGCGATCCTGCCCCGCGAGCGCAAACCCGGCTACTGTAGTGGGTGGGACCTCGGGTTTCGCGTTCGCGGGATCGATTGAGGTTGACGGCCCCGGCCGCCGGTGTTGCCGCACCAGGCCGGGGTCGTTTGCTTAGCCGCCGGCCGCCTCCTCCCGGTTCTTCTCGACGAGCGCCAGCACGTCCGCGGGCGGCACGCCGGTGTCGTGAAAGTGCTGCCATTCCCTGATGCCGGGGAAGCTGCCGTCGGTGAATTCCTTCAGCAGCCCCCGGATCCATCCGGCCTCGGCGCGCCGCAGCGCCAGGTGGTACTCCGACTCGATCAGGAAGAGCCGCGGTATCTGGGTGACCCATCCCTTGAGCCCCGTCTCGTGCTGGGCGATGGCCGCATCCAGCACGTCGAGCCGCCGCTGGAGCAGGCCGGCCAGCTCGTCCGGCGGCAGGACGGCGCACTCACCGAGGGCCGCCTCGAACCTGGTGTACTCACGCTCGGGTTCACTGATCAGCTCGCGCAGCCAGTCCTTCAGCTCCTCGCGTCCCGCGTCGGTGATCTGGTAGGTGGTCCGCTCCGGCTGCCGGCCCTCGCGGGCGACATCCACGGCGTCGATGAAGCCGTACTTCTCCAGGTTCTGCACCACGGTGTAGAGCGAACCCCAGTTGATCTTGATCGCCTCGTCCTTGCCCCGCTGGCGCAGGGTGGCGGCCATCTCGTACGGGTACATCGGCCGCTCGACCAGCAGGTTCAGCAGTGACAGCGCCAGCAGGTTGCTGACCTTCCGCCTCGTTCTCCGCCGCCCTGTTCTCTGAGACTGGGCCATCCCGCAACTCCTCGTATCCGAGTCTCCGTTTCCGAGGACTCGCTTTCAAGTACTCGTAGACGAGTATAGGCACGAGCGTGTGCCGCCCGCAACCCTCTGGGTAAGGAATCGGGGGGCGGGGCGCGGTTAGCCGAAGAAGACTTCGGCTTCGGCGTAGCGCTGCGGCGGGACCAGCTTGAGCTGGCTGGTCGCCTCGGCCAGCGGGACCCGGACGATGTCGGTGCCGCGCAGCGCCATCATCACGCCGAACGCCTCGTCGTGCACGGCCTGGACCGCGTGCACGCCGAACCGGGTAGCCAGCACCCGGTCGAACGCCGTTGGCGTGCCGCCGCGCTGGATGTGGCCGAGCACCGTGCAGCGGGCCTCCTTGCCGGTCCGCTTCTCGATCTCGTCGGCCAGCATCTGCCCGACGCCGCCCAGCCGTACATGGCCGAACGAGTCGAGCATCTCATTCGCGGTGGCGAGGTCCTCGCTCACCGGGTGGGCCCCTTCGGCGACGACCACGATCGGCGCGAACCGGGTCTGGAACCGGTGCTGTACGTAGGCGCAGACCCGCTCGATGTCGAACGGCCGCTCCGGGATGAGGATCACGTTCGCGCCGCCCGCGAGCCCGGCGTGCAGCGCGATCCAGCCAGCGTGCCGCCCCATCACCTCGACGATCAGCGCCCGGTGATGGCTCTCCGCCGTGGTGTGCAGCCGGTCGATCGCCTCCATGGCGATGTTCACGGCGGTGTCGAAGCCGAACGTGTAGTCGGTGGAGCCGAGGTCGTTGTCGATCGTCTTCGGGACCCCGACGACGGGAACCCCCTGCTCGCCGAGCCGGGTGGCCACGCCGAGCGTGTCCTCGCCGCCGATCACGACCAGCGCGTCGACGCCCAGCCCGGCCAGGTTGTCCTTGATCCGCTCGATACCGTTGCGGCCGCCGCCGGCGTTCTTCAGCGGGTTGGTACGGGACGACCCGAGGATCGTTCCGCCGCGAGGCAGGATGCCGCGCACCGCCTGGACATCCAGGGGCACGGTGTCTCCCTCGAGAGGCCCGCGCCACCCGTCGCGGAACCCGACGAACTCAAGGCCGTACTCCTGCACGCCCTTGCGGACCACAGCGCGGATAACTGCGTTCAGTCCGGGGCAGTCGCCGCCGCCGGTGAGGACTCCCACTCGCATGGCAACCACCATAGTGGGCCGGAGGCCTGCGCGGATGGCTGCGGCGCGAGCCCTGGGATAAAACTCGGGCGCGGGAGGCGGTCAGGGCGTGGGTTTGTCCGGGTCTGCGGCGAGTTCGGCCTTGGCGCGGCGGGCGTCGACGTCGACGTACTCCTGGCCGGAGAGCTTCGCGATCGCCTGCATGATCTCGTCCGTGATCGTCCGCAGCAGCTTCGCATCCGCCTCCTGACCCTGGTAGCGGGAGAAGTCCAGCGGCTCGCCGAACCGGACTCCGGGACGGAACCGCGGGTTCGGCCAGAGCGTGCCCGACGGCTGGAACTGGAAGGTGTCGATCATGGCGCACGGGACCACCGGGGCGCCGGATTCGACGGCCAGCCTGGCCACCCCGGTCTTGCCGCGGTACAGCCGGCCATCCGGGCTCCGGGTGCCCTCCGGGTAGATGCCGAGCACCTTCCCGGCCGCCAGGACCTGCAGACCGGTCCTGATCGCCTGCTCGCTGGCCAGCCCGCCGGCGCGGTCCAGGGGAATCTGGCCGACCCCGGTGAAGAAGGCCTTGCTGATCAGGCCCTTCAGCCCGCGTCCGGTGAAGTACTCCGACTTGGCCAGGTAGGTCACCTTCCGCAGTACAGGAAACGGCCCGAAGAAGTGGTCGGAGAACGACAGGTGATTGCTCGCGAGGATCACCGGGCCTCGCCGGGGCACGTTCTTCGCCCCCCACGCGCGGGACCGGAAGAGGATTCTCAACGTCAGCCCGAGCGTGTATTTCGTCAGCCAGTAGCCCACGGTCACATCGTCGCACGTCCGGGAGCGCTGCGGGATGCTGCGGGATGCTGCGTCACTGGCGGCTTCCCGGCGCGCGGGCGAGGAACAGCCGTTGCCAGGCGTCGGTGAGGTGGTTGCCGAATTGCTCGGATGACCAGCCGCGGTCGCTGACGAGCAGGGTCCAGTACTCGGGGCCGTTCATGCTCCAGACGATGTCCGCGATGTCGTCATCGGACAGGTCTGCGCGCAGCTCACCAGTGGCGCGGAGGTCGGCGGCAAATGCGCGCATGTTGCGGGCACGCCGCTCGCTGATCTCGCGCCACGTTGCGGCGGAGTCGGGGTCGGTGGCGGCGGCGTCGCGCAGGGCCAGGTAGACCGGGGCGAGGCGGGGCTGGATTTCGACCAGGGCCGCGACGTACGTCTCGATCTTGTTCCTGGCGCCCTCCGCAGCCCGGACACGTGCCACGTAGTCGCGCTCCCCGGCGGGCACGGCCTGATCGCTTCCCGAGATCGCGGTCTCCAGGACTTCGCGAAGCAGGGCGGGTTTGCGGCCGACAGCCGCGTACACCGTGTCCACGGCGACCCGGGCGCGGCGGGCGATGTCCGCGACCGTCGTGACCGCATACCCGTGCTCGATGAACAGTTCGCGGGCGGCGTCCAGCACTGCCCGCCGGGTGGCGATGGCCTGCTCGGCCCGGCGGGGCGAGTGGTAGGGCTTGCGCTGCCGCGCGTGGTCCGCAGCCATAACTCGCCCATCTTCCACTCGCCCATCCTCCACTCGCCCATCCTCCGCGGTTGATCCGAAGTCCCCACGGATCATTGTGGTCGCATGGGCGCACCAAGGCCAGGCAGGACGCGCCGGCCATCCGGCCGACGGACCGTTCAGGCCGCCAGCCAGTCAGGCCGCTAGCCGGTCGAGCACCCCGGTCTGGGCGAGGACCGCGAAGCGGTCCGGCACTCCCCAGTGCTCGACGATGCGGCCGTCCACGACACGGCACACGTCGATCACGGTGAAGTCCACGGGCCGGCCGCTGGGCGGCCCGAAGTACGGGCCGGTCGCGGTCCCCTGGCCCCGCACGCGAACCCAGATCGTGTCCCCGGACTCCACGGCATCCTCGATCGTGAACTTTATGTCGGGGAAGGCCCGGTGCACCTCCCGCATGGAGTCCTTGACGTGGGCGATCGCATCCGCGCCGCGGCCGGCCGTGCCGAACTGGTGGTCCACGAAGCCGGGCGAGCAGAGCTCCCCGGCGACGGAGCCGTCGCCGGCCGCGAAGCCTTCGTCGAAGATCCGCTGCATCACCGCGTACGCGGTCGAGCGAGTCTGGCTGGTGCCGGACATCTGATCCTCCTAGATTTTTTGATCCGAAGAGTTTTCGGATGAATATTACGACTGTAGGACGGATATCGCCTGTCAAGCTGCCGGAACCGGCCTGTCAAGCTGCCGGAACCGGCTTGTCAAGCGGCCGGAACCGGCTTGACAAGAGCACTTGGTTCGTATCACTCTAGGTTCATCCGAAATATCATCTGCCGAATTTTGGAGCTGTCATGACGAATCTGTCCGCCGGCACGTCCGGATCCGCCACTGATGCTGTGGTCAGCCGCGCTGCCGGTACCGGGCCGGCCACCTGGGCCATGGGAATGCTGTTCGAACGCCTGGTCGGGGCCGAGGAGACCGCCGGCCTGCTGGGCGCCTCGGTCGTCACCCAGCCACCGGGCCAGGCCAGCCCCCTGCACGTGCACACCCGGGAGGCGGAGGCTTGGTTCCTGCTCCAGGGCGCGATGACGTACCGCGCCGGCGAGCGGCTGATCCGGATGACCGCCGGCGACTTCATCTACCTGCCGCAGGAAGTACCGCACGCGTTCCGCACGACCGGCACCGTCCCCGTCCGGTTCCTGGCCTTGACCCTGCCCGGCGGGCTGCTCGACATCTATGACGAGGCCGGGGTCCCGGCCGCGGAACGGCGCCTGCCCGATGCGGGCGTGTCGGATGCGGACGTCGCGCGCTGGCTCGAGCTCGCCCCCCGCTACGGGCTCCGCGTCGTCGGCCCTCCGATCCTCGAGGCCGAGGCGTAGGCCGGTGAAAGGCCGGCCGAGGCTCATCGGCCGTACCGTTAGGATGACCTGCAAAAACAGTATGAATTGAGAAGCAAGGACGATGCCCCCATGGCAAACTCCCGGGGGGGTGGCTCGGGGATGCTCGGTGTGGCCGTATGTGCCGTTCGATCTGCTGTTAGCGCGCGTCTTCCGGCGCGCTGATGTGCGTAGCCGCTGGGTCGATGGGCCGTTGGTCCGGATAGAACCGGACCACCGGCACTTCGACCCAGAACCGTCGTGTTGCGACTAGGGCGCGGGCAACGATAATTTGGCGCGGCGATCGCCGCGAGGCGCAATCTTCTCATCGGTGGGACGCTCCCTGCGTTAGCAGCTCGGCCATGCGCAATCCGATGAACACGCAGGCTGGCATCGTCGGCACGGCTACGATCCGCGGCATGATGGTGCTGTCTGCGATGCGCAGGTTGCGCACGCCGTTGACGCGCAGGTGCGGGTCGACCACGGCTGCGTCGTCCTTTCCCATCCGGCAGGCCCCTGATGAGTGGAAGTAGGTCGTCGCCCCGTTGCGGACGAAGTTGGCGAGTTCCTGGCCCTTGAGCGTCCGTCCGGGCGCGACCTCGCGGACCACGAAGGGCTTCAGGGCCGGCGACGCGGCGGCCGCGCGGGCAATCTCGATGCTCCGCTCCAGCTTGGCGACGTCATCGGGATGGCTCAGGAACCGCATGTCCACGATCGGGCGGTCGTCCGGGTTAGCGGACCGGAGCCGCACCGTGCCGCGGCTGCTCGGCGTGACTAGGCCGCCGCATAGGGCCCATGTGTTGGGCGGCGCAGGGAACTCCTTGGCGATGGTGTCGCTGGCGTAAGGTATCTCGATCTCGACGATGCTAACGTCGGGCAGTTCAAGGCTGCTGTCAGTTTTGTAGTAGCCCGATACGTTAGCGGCGCTGTTGTTATAGACGAACGGTTCGGGCGCTTCGTAAAGGCAGCCACCGTGGAGCACGTGGTCCTGCACGTTCTCGCCGACGTTAGGTGAGTGCACGTGCACGGGGATGCCGAACTCGCGCAGCTGCGCCTCGTCGCCGATGCCGCTGAGCATGAGGAGCTTGGGCGTGTTGAACCCGCCCGTGGACAGGATGACCTCGCGGTGCGCCCCGAAGGTCCGGACCTGGCCGTTCCGCGCGCACTCCACGCCCACGGCCCGGTTCCCTTCCAGGATGACGCGGTTGACCTGGGTGTTGACCAGGACCGTGACGTTGTCCCTGGCGAGGACGGGGTAGAGGAAGGCGCGCGCCATGCTGTGCCGGCGGCCGTGCTCGATGATCTGGTTCATGTAGGCGAAGCCGTTGCCGGTGATCTCACGCTCGCCGTTCAGGTCGTCCAGCACGGGCAGGCCGAGCTCGCGGAAAGCCTCGAGACAGGCGGTCGCTATGGGCAGCGGGTCGGCCGCGGGCTGGACCCAGACCGGGCCGCCCTCACCGCGGAAGGCCGGATCCGGGGTGCCGCGCCAGTTCTCAATGCTTTTGAAAACCTGGAGCCCGTGCTCGTAGCCCCACCGGTCGTCGCCGGTCTCCGCGGCCCAGTGGTCGAGGTCGGCCTTGAAGGGACGGGCCCAGATGGTGGCGTTGATGCTGCTGCCGCCGCCGATCACGCGGCCGGTGTACTCGGGCACCGGGTGGTTGTTGGTGCTGGCGGTCGGGATGGAGACGTCGTTCCAGGCCCGGACGGTGCCGAGGTTGGTGAACCACAGCCGCGGGTCCTCGATGGAAGGAGCCGTATCCCAGTCGCCCGCCTCGATCAGGAGGATCTGAGCCGGGGGTTCCCGCTTGGCCAGCGTGCCGACCAGGGCGCAGCCAGCGCTGCCCGCGCCGACCACGATGTAGTCGTAAGACCGCTTTAGCGACCGGCGGTTGCGGGCCTGAGCCTCGCGCATGGCGTCCAGCTCGTCCGCGCGCGCCGAGACCGTGCTGCTAAGCAGCAGCCCGGTGGCCAGGGCCCCGACGATGAAGGTCCTTCGGTTGATGAGCCCGGCGATCAGCGCGCGCTCGAGCCGATCGAGCGTCTCGTTTCTGTCCATTGTCTCCGCCCTTCACGGCCGTAGCCGCTGGTCTTCATGCCGCCGTAGGGAGCCTGTGCTTCGTTCTGCACCGTCGAGCCGTTGACGTGGACGTGGCCGGCCTGGATGCGCATCGCGACCTGGAGGGCCCGGGTGCTCGACGACGCGGTCCGAGTCCTCCGGAGTGCTCGTCAGGAAGTTGAGCACCCCGGCGGGCAGGCCCGCCTCGCGCAGGATCTCGGTGATGATCGCGTGGGTCCTCGGGCTGGTCTCCGACGCACGGAAGACCACGGTGTTGCCGCACACGATGGGATAGGCGATGGCCCGGGGCGCCAGGACTCCCGCGCCATTCCAGGGCGCCATGCTGAGCACGACTCCGGCAGGCTGGCGGACCGTCATCGACAGGGTCCCTGGCTTGTCAGTCGGGATCGTCTCGCCCTGGATCTGCGTCACGAGGCCGGCGGCCTCGCGGAAGAGCTGCGCGGTGAGGAAGGCGTTGAAGCCGGCCCACAACTGCGCCGCACCCACTTCGGACATCATCGCCTCGATGAACTCCGGAGTACGACGCTCCATGATGTCGGCGGCCTTCAGCATTACAGCCCGCCGGGTAGTGGGACCCGAGGTCGCCCACGACGCGAACGCCTTGGACGCCGACTCCACTGCGTCGAGAGCATCCTCGACGCTCGCTGCCGCACCCTCGGTGACGAGTTCGCCCGTCAGCGGGTTGAGGCGCTGGAACGTCCGGCCGCCCTGGGCGTCCCGGCCCAGATTGTCAATGATCAACTGGGTCTGCATGTGAAGTCTCTCCGTTGCTGTTGGCGACGATTGCCTGGGGTCATGATCTGGCTGGGATACAGGTCCGGGCCGGATAGCCGGCTGGGCTAGCTATCCCCGCCTATGGCGAACCAGCCCTCGCGGCGGATCCGCGACAGGACCACTCAGCTCAAGCTCCGCATAGACCGGCACCCGCCCGACGGCTCGGTCAGGGCGCGCATCGGCATCCAGCCGCGTTCGAGTAGCGGAGACACTCGCCCAGACGAGTCCCGCGAGGTCGCGAGGGCTCATCTGCGGCAGCTAGGGACCGCTGTCATTGACATGGTCACCAGTATGTGTCGTTCAAAATGCGCCCGTCAATAACTTGTTACGCAAGAGTCATGGCAACTCGGGCAACTGGTTGACGTCGGGGTCGCTGGCATACCGCTCGCCCGCCTCTTCCACGCCCGGCGAGAGTGCGGCCCATGGAGTCGCCGGTCGTGTTTGGGCTGGAAATCACGGCAGTTCGGCATACCGGCGCACAGTCGCGAACCGCCCGTGCCGCGGTCGCCGCGTGACATAACGCTCAGATATATTAAGAGACGTATGTAGTACGCTCGTCAATAAGTTGTTATTTAAGTGGTGTCAGCTGCAGCGTGGCGTCGGACTCGCGAAGGGCATCCGGCGCGTCGATGGCTCCCTTGACCTCGCCGCTCCGACCAACTCAGTCCGGGATCGTCAGCAGCACCCGGCCGCGGGTGCCCGCGTCGACGCGATCGTGTGCCGGCGGGGCCTGCCCGGGCGGCAGCAGCGCGCCGATGGTTACGACCAGTGCGCCATCCCGGGCCGCCGTACACCCAAACCCGGCGGCCGAGCCGGGTCGCGTCCGCGCCTTCGCCGGCTGATTCCACAACCCCGGCCCCGTCGCTGTGCGGGATCACCCGCGAGAACGGCATTACGGATCCCAGCCAGCCACTGCGCTTCTTGGTATCCCCGGTTCTCCGCGATGGCCGGGATCAAGGTCTCGGGCGGGCCAGCGTCTTCAGCGGTTCCGTGCGATGACGTCGCGTGCATAGGCATCCGCGGGGCCGTGCAAGGCGTCGTGCGCCGCGGTGAATAGCGCGTGGGCGCGGCGTCCCTGCCACCCCTCCGGCAGCAGCGCGGCGGGCAGGTCGGGGTCGCGGAACGGCAGCGCCCGGTACGAGGCCACCAACTCCACCTGCCGCCGTAGCGCCTCCGGGCCTGGCAGCGCGGCGAGCTCAGCCTCAGACGGCAGCTGCTCGTAGGCGGCTACCAGTTCCATATAGTCCCGGGCCAGGCCGCCCAGATCCCAGCAGCGGAACGCCATCTCGCGATCCGCGGCGCGGCTCAGCGCCCGGCTCTCTAGCAGGTCGATCCGGGTGGCGGCCAGGTCCGCGAGCGCCTCACGCACGGTATCAAGCCGAGGGTGCGGTGAGATCCAGGTAGCCGCGGCCAGCGGCCCGAACCCGTGCCAGGTCAGCGTCCGGCGGGCCCGGTCGCGCTCCGCCCGGCTGTCCTCGGGCACCGCGTAGATGACCATCCGCCAGGTGCCGTCCCAGCCGTCCCGGCCGCGTTCGAAGATCCGGGTCCGGCCCTCGTCCAGCATCTTGATGCTCCGGGCGGTGAGCGCGTAACTGGTCTGCCGCCCGTCCCGGGAGGTGGTGAACCAGCCCTCGCGGCGCATCCGGGACAGCACCACGCGGGAGGTGGTTTCCGCCACGCCGAACTCCCCGAGCAGGAGGGTCAACGCGCGCATCGGCACCTGACCCTCTCCTACGTAGCGCAGGTGGTCGCCGAACAGGTCCCATAGGATCGCCCGCGGCTTCATCGGCGCCGACCGAGAACCGCCTTCGCCGACATGGCCACAAGTCTCTGTCATATATCACGCGTTCGTCAAAATTCTGAAATGTTCACGGAAGTCACCTGCCGGGCGAACCCCGTCAGCGACCGCCCAGACCTCCTGCGAGCGATGCCGATGGATCCAGGTCACGGGGAGCATTTGTTCGAGCGTAACGGCCGCGGACGGCCAAGCTGACAGGAGGCCGGCGATCAGGAGGCTGGGCCGACCCAGGCAGGCTATGACAGAGGGCACGCAACAGTGGTCCACGCGACTCGGATCGTTGACGGCGAGGATCGCCGAGCTTCTTATGACAACTTATTGACGGACGAAGTTCGATCGTTACAGGATTGACCTGAGCATGGGACCAATGCCGAACGCCAAGATCCGTCGACATTGCCAACCTCGCCTTCAGCGACTCGGCCTCCGGCGAGACGGTCAAGCCGCCCGTCGTCTACAAAGCAGGCGCCGCTGGCAGCGCGCACCGGAATCGTCCCGCTGCCATCGGCTTCGAGATGCCGGGGGGACACGAAATGGAGGTGCTAGATGTTCGGTCATCGAAGACGGCATGGCGTACGCGGCTGGTATCCCGGGCTGATTGTCGCTGGCCTGACGGTTGTCCTGGCTGTGCCCGGCGCGGCTGCGGCTGCGGCGTCGGCGAGCACGCCGGGTCTGGCGCAAGGGGGTGCCGCTAAGGCGGCTGACCTGCCATGTACGGCGACGGCGGTCCGGGCGGCGGTCAAGCTGCCGCACGTCAGCGTCGGCAGCGTGGTGGATGAGACGAGCGGGAGCTTTACCCCACCGGGCACGACGATCCCCATTACCGGACTGCCGGACTTCTGCCAGGTCAGCCTGGTCCAGACCGACTCGGCGGGCAACCCGGTCAACATAGTGGTCTGGCTGCCAGCCAAATGGAACGGCAACTTCCAGGGCGTCGGCGGAGCCGGATATACCTGCGGGCCGTACTACACGGCGCCCGGGATAGCCGGATCACTGGCCGAGGGCGTGGAAAGCGGTTACGCCACCGCGTCGACCGACTGCGGCGTGCCGATCAGCGAGGGTGCGACCGGGAGCTGGGCGCTGAAGCCCGACGGGACGCTGAACTGGCCGCTGATCCAGGACTTCGCCTCGGCGGGGATGCACGACATGTCGGTGGCAGGCAAGGCGGTCACCGCGGCCTTCTACGCGCACGCCTCGGCCTATTCCTATTTCTACGGCTGCTCTACCGGCGGCCGTGAGGGCCTGATGGAGGCGCAGCGGTACCCGACCGACTACGACGGCATCGTATCCGGCGCGCCGGCCATCAACTGGACGAAGTTCATCCCGGCCGAGATCTGGCCCGAACTGGTCATGAACCAGTCACATGACTTCCTGCCGACCTGCAAGGAAGACGCCTTCACCCAGGCGGTGATCAAGGCCTGCGGGCACGGCCCGGTCGCCCAGGGCTGGATCAACGACCCGGCCGACTGCCACTGGAGCCCCTACAAGCTCGTCGGGCTCACCACGCCGTGCGGCACCATCACGCGGGCCGACGCCGCCGTCATGACCAAGATCTGGGACGGCCCGGTGTCCGTGCAGGGCAAGAAGCTGTGGTACGGGCTGGAGCGCGGCGCCAGCCTGGCCGGGCTGGCCGGTACCACGACCAGCGCGTCCGGGGTGACGACGGGGGCTCCGTTCCCGATCACCGTGTCCTGGCTCGGGACATGGCTGCAGCGCGACCCGTCCTGGAACTGGCAGACGCTGACCTACCCGCAGTTCGACCGGCTGTTCGCCCAGTCGGTAGCCGAGTTCTCCGGCACCATCGCTACCGACAACCCGGACCTGTCCGCGTTCCGGGATGACGGCGGGAAGATCCTGATCTGGCACGGCCTGGCCGACCAGCTCATCTTCCCCCAGGGCACCATCAACTACTACCAGCGCGTGCAGCACGCCATGGGCGGCCCGGCCGCCACCGATTCCTTCGCCCGGCTGTTCCTGGCCCCCGGCGCCCAGCACTGCGCCAGCGCGGCCGGGCCCGCACCTGCCGATCCGCTCAAGGCGGTGGTCAACTGGGTCCAGCACGGTAAAGCCCCGGCATCCATCCTCGGCGTCGTCACCGACCCCGCCACCAACGCGGTCACGCTGTCCCGGCCGCTATGCCTGTACCCCCAGATGGACTACTACAAAGGCCACGGCAATATCACCAAGGCCAGCAGCTTCACCTGCAAATAACCAGCCCGGCCGGGTTCCCGCGCCACCCGCTCGAGGACGGCGGTCAGGTCACGGGCGTGCAGCCTGTGGTCCCGGACGGGCTTGTGGGTGGACGCCCGTAGCCGCGCCGGCCCGGCGGACGGTGCCGCCGACGACGCGGATGGTCGCGAGCCGCATCAGCCGGTGACCTCGGTGCGCAGCAGGGACAGCTTCTCGAAGACCGGCGCGTCGGAGAAGGTGAACAGGTCCAGCTCGGTGTCCGCGTGCAGGGACAGCTCGCACCAGGAGGGCACCGCGATGACGTCGCCGTGCGCCAACTGGTGCACCTCGCCGTCCAGCGTGACGGTGCCGCGGCCGTCGAAGACCTGCCAGACCGAGGACGCCGTGGTGCGGGTGCGGGGCGTGCCGGTCCCGGCGCGCAGCCGGTGCATCTCCGTCCGCATCGTGGGGAGCGCGTCACCTCCTGTCGTGGGGTTGGCGAACCGGACCGCGGCGTGACCGGGCTCGAGCACGCCGGGGTGGCCTTCGGACTCCAGCCCGAGCTGGGCGCGTAGTGCGGCGTCGGTGTGCGCCCACCGGTAGGCCATCAGCGGGGAGGCCGGGCGGGGCCGGCCCGCGGCCGACACCGGGATCAGGCCGGGGCCGCCCCACAGCCGCTCGCCGCGGCTGCGGTCCGGGGTCGAGGTGTCGGTCAGCTTGTCCGGACCGAACTCGAAGAAGCCCTGGTCCGTGGTGGCGACGAGCGGGATGTCCAGGCCATCGAGCCACGCCATCGGCTGGTCGGACACATTCTGGTGCCCGTGGAAATGCCAGCCCGGCGTGAGCAGCAGGTCACCGCGGCGCATGGCCACCGGGTCGCCGTCGACGACGGTCCACACGCCCTCGCCGTCCAGGACGAACCTGAACGCGGACTGGGTGTGCCGGTGCTCGGGCGCGTTCTCCCGGGGGGCGAGGTACTGGATGGCGGCCCACAGCGTGGCAGTGGCGTAGGGATCGCCGGGCAGGCCGGGGTTGCCCAGGCCGATGGCGCGGCGCTCACCGCCCCGTCCGACCGGCACGAGGTCGGCGCTGCGGGCGGCCAGCGGGTACAGCCGGGCCCACCGCCACAGGTGCGGTACCGCGCGCGGTTCGGGACTGAACGGCATCAGGCCCTCGCGGGTCTGCCACAGCGGCGTCATGCCCTCCGCGTCGAAGTCCCGGTAGAGCTGGGCCAGCTTGGCCTGGTGTTCTGGGCTGTCGAAGACGGCGTCGGCCGTCTTGTCTGTCAGGCTGGTCATTTTCGGTTGCTTCCTTAGTCGCGGGCCAGCCGCGCGGCGATGTCAGCGCGCAGCGCCTTCTTGTCGATCTTGCCTACCAGGGTGGCGGGCAGTTCGGGTACGACGATGAGCCGCTCGGGCCATTTGAAGCGGGCGACCTCGGCTTTCGTCATCGCGGCGCGCACGTCGTCGAGAGTCAGCGCGGCGCCGGGGGTCAGCACGGCGTAGACGCAGACCCGTTCGCCGAGCTCGGGGTCGGGCATGGCGACGGCGGCGACCTGGGCGACCTGCGGGAGCTGATAGACGAGGTTCTCCACCTCCTCCGCGCTGATCTTCTCCCCGCCCCGGTTGATCATGTCCTTGTCCCGGCCCTCGACGACGAGGTTGCCGTCCGGCCGGCGGCGGACGATGTCGCCGCTGCGGTACCAGCCGCCGGAAGTGAAGGCGCGCGCGTTCTGCTCCGCGGCCCGGTAGTACCCGCGCGGCGTATAGGGGCCGCGGGTGAGCAGAGAGCCGGGTTCACCCTCGGGCACGTCGTCGCCGAACGCGTCGACGAGCCGGACCTCGTCACCCTCGCTGAGCGGCTGGCCCTGGGTAGTGCAGATGACGTCGTCGGGGTCGTCCAGGCGGGTGTAGTTCAGCAGCCCCTCGGCCATGCCGAACACCTGCTGCAGGGTGCAGCCCAGGACCGGCCGGACCTGGCGAGCGATCTCGTCGGCCAGCCGCGCGCCGCCGACCTGCAGCAGCGTCAGCGAGCGCAACTGGCCGGCGCCGTGTTCCCTGGCGTGCCTGATCCACCGCTGCGCGACCGCGGGCACGGCGGCGGTGACGGTGACCCCCTCGGCGGCGATGGCGGCGAAGGATCGCTCGGGCTCCGGTGACGGCAGCATGACAACGCGGCCGCCGGACAGCAGGGTGCCCAGGATTCCCGGGCAGGCCAGCGGGAAGTTGTGCGACGCCGGCAGCGCCGTCAGGTAGGCCGTGTCCGGCCCGAGCCCGCACAGCGCGGCGCTGGCGCGTGCGTTGTAGGCGTAGTCGTCGTGGGTCCGCGCGATGAGCTTGGGCAGGCCGGTGGTGCCGCCGGACAGCAGGAACAGCGCGACCCCGCGGCTGCCGGGCGGGTCGGCATCCCACCGCCGCCGGGCGGCGGGCCCGTCCGCCTGCGCCGGCTCGGCACACAGGGCGGTGAGATCGGTGCACCCGGCCCGGGCGATCTCGCTCGTCGTCAGCACGACGCGTAGCGTCGGGCAGTCGGCCACCAGCTGCTCCGCCATCTTCCGGTGGTCGAAGTCGCGCACCAGGCCGGGAACGGCGATGGCCACGGCCTCACTGTGCCCGACCAGGTAGGCCAGCTCGTGCCGGCGGTGCGCGGGCAGCGCCATGACCGGGATGATCCCGGCGCGCAGGCAGCCGAGCAGCAGGATCACGAACTGCCAGCAGTTGGGTAGCTGGACCACGATGCGGTCGCCGCGACGCAGGCCGAGGTCGTCGGTGAGCTTCGCGGCAAGGGCGTCGGCCCGGACGGTCACCGACCGGTACGTCAGCCGGACCGCGCCGTCGATCACCGCGGGCGCGCCGGGCCGGGCGTCGGCCGCGCTCCACACTTCGGTGCCGAGCGGGCGGCCCCGCCACCAGCCGCGGGCCACGTACTCCCGGACAGCCTCCTCCGGCCAGGGCACGGTTCCCTCGGCGACCGGTGTGACAGCAGGTGCGTCAGGCATGGTCCGTCTCCTTCCGCGCGGCTGGCCCGGCGAGGGTCACCATAGCGTCGAGGGCGAGCAGCCCCTGGCCGGTGACGCGCAGGGGGTTGATCTCGACCGCCTCCAGAGCCGGGTTAGCCACCAGCAGGTCACCGAGGGCGGCCAGGATCTCGCCGATCGCGGCGCGGTCGGCCACCGGGCCGCCGCGAAACCCGTCCAGCAGGGCGCGGCCGGCGAGCTCGCCGGCCAGGGCCGCGGCCTGGGCCGGCGCGAGCGGGGCGGGCGCGACGGCGACGTCGGCCAGCGCCTCGGCCACCGTCCCGCCCAGTCCAGCCAGCACGACCGGGCCGAAGACGGGGTCCCGCGACGCGCCGAGGATCAGGTCGACGCCGGGCGGCGCCATCGTCTCCACCAGGTACCGGCGCGCCCCGATGCGGTCCAGCGCGTCCAGGGCCGCGTCGAGCTCCGCGCGGCCGCGGATGCCGAGATGGACCCCGCCGACGTCGGACTTGTGGCTGACCTCGGCGTCGAGGATCTTGACCGCGACGGGGCCGGGCAGCTCGGCCAGGGCCCGGTGCGCCTCGTCGCGGTCGCGGCAGGCGCGCCGGGGCGGGGTGGGCACGCCCAGCGCGGCGAGCAGCGTCTTGGCCTGATCCTCATCCAGCGGCCCGTCCGGCCTGACCCGGTGGGCGGCGGAAACGCGGACGGGCTGCTCGTGCATGAGCCGGGCGCGGGCGTCCTCGGTCAGGGCCCGGACCGCGGTGGTGAGGGCGGCCGGGCTGGTCATGACGGGCACGCCGAGCCGCCGCAGCGCGTCACGCTGCGGCCTGATCTCCTCCGCCGGGCCGCCGAGTCCGATGACGATCGGACCGGGTTCCGCGGCCGCCACCGCGGCCGGAAGGTCGAGGACGTCCGGCTCGCTGAGCGCATACGCGCTCACCAGCGTGATCGACGGGTCGGCGGCCACGCAGCGCAGTACCGCCGCGAAGGTCTCGCCGGGCCGGCCCGTGTCGACCGGGTTGGCCTGGTAGGTCAGCGGCGGAAGGAGCTTGCCGAGAGCGGATACCGTGGCCGGCGACAGCATCGGCACGGCGACCCCAGCGCCGCGCAGTCCGTCGGCGTGCAGCAGCCCCGGGCCGGCCTGCGCGGTGACCACGCCGACGCCGGGGTCCGCGGCTGGCGGCAGGCGCAGGGCCGACAGCGCGGTAACGGCGTCGGTGAGCTGCCGCTCGTCGTCGACCAGGACGGCGCCCGCGTGCCGGAGCGCCGCGCGGGTCGTGCGCCACGACGTGGCCAGTGCGCCGGTGTGCGACCGGGCGAAGTCGGCAACGTCGTTCCGGCCGACGACGAGGGCGACGACAGGCTTGCGGGCGGCAAGTTCCCTGACCGCGGCGATCAGCGCCGGGCCGTTCGGCACCGATTCGACGTGCAAGGCCACCGCGCGGGTGTCCTCGTCTGCGGCCAGCCAGGACAGGACGTCGGCCGCCGTCACGTCCACCGCGTTGCCGACTCCGACCGCGAGGGACACTCCGACGCCGGCCTCGGTCAGCAGGTAGGCGAGCGCATGATTCACCCCGCCGCTGGCCGCGACCACGGCGACCGGCCCGGCAGTCACCGCGGCGGCCCCGGGCACGAAGGAGGCGGTCAGCCCGCGGTCCGGCGCGATGAAGCCCGACGTGTTCGGGCCGAGCAGCGCCACCCCGCAGGCGTGCGCCGCCGCGAGCAGGTCGCGCTGGTGACCGACGCCGGCTCCGCCGGCTTCCGCGTAGCCGCCGGAGCAGACCAGCGCGGCGCGCACGCCGGCCCTGGCTGCCTCGGTGAGTGCCGCCGCCGAGCGGTCCGCGGGCACGCAGAGCACGGCCAGGTCGATGGGCGCCCCGGTGCGGTCGACGGCGTCGGCGACCGAACGGTACCGGCCGGCGGAGAGGTCGGCGTCGCGCGGGTTGATCCCCGCCACGGCCCCCGGGAACCCGCCCAGCGATCTCGTCATCACCGCGCCCAGCTTGGCCGGGTCACGCGAGGCGCCGATCACGGCGATCCCGCGCGGCGCGAACAGCGGGCGCAGGCGCGCGACGGGCGCGGCCGGGTAGAGCTGCTCCGCGTCCTGAGCTGCCACCGTGCTCACGCGCCCGCTCCCCCGGGTGCGGCGACTCCAGGTGCGGCAACGAGGTCCGCGCGGCCGGACAGGACCGCGGTGGTGGCGGTGTCGGCGTCGCAGTCCTCGATCAGCAGGGCGACCGTGCCGTGTCCGAGCCGTGCTTCCTCGCAGATCAGGCGGCGGGTCAGCGTCGTGCCCGCGCGGACCGCGACCAGGGCCGCCCCGGCCCCGGCGCCGCTGGCGACGGCCTCGAGCGCGGGCACGAGGTCCGCCTCGGCCTCAGGGGCGGTGATCTCCAGCGCCCACCCTCCGCCGTCGGCCGGCCCGGCCCGGCCGGCCCCGTGTATAGCGGTAGCCGGTCCTCGCCCAGGCGGACCGCGTGGGGCTCGAGCGTGACCACGCGGCCGGGCACGGTGTAACCGGGCACAGTGTGGCCGGGCAGTGGCAGCGCGCTGTCGAGCGGGGCGGCTCCGAGCGCGGCCTTCCACCGGGCGTGCGCGGACTCGACGAAGTCAGGGTCGCGGCGGCGCAGCTTGCCGTCGGTCAGCGACCGGGTGAAGAAGTGGTAGGCGAACTGCCAGCCCGGGAGCGTGTCGTGGGAGCGGCCGAAGTGCTCCCACCAGGACAGGCTGGGCCGGGCGGAGTCCTGGATCTTCGCCACCTGCGGGCGGCGCATGAGCTCGTACTCGGCGAGGGCGGCGTCGAGGTCACCCGGACTGGCGGTCACCGCCGCCGCCAGGGCGATCGCGTCCTCCATCGCCATCTTGGTGCCGGAGCCGACGGAGAAGTGGGCGGTGTGCGCGGCGTCGCCGAGCAGGGCGATGGCCGTGCCGCCGGCCCGGTGCCGCCACCGCCGTGCCCGGCGGGTGCGGAAGTTTCCCCAGCGGGAATTGTTCACCAGCAGCGGATGGCCATCGATCTGCCCGGCGAACAGCTGCTGCAGGTAGGCGCGGCTCTTCTCGTCGCTCAGGCCCGGCGGCTGGGTGACGTCGAACTCGTCGAGGCCGGCCGCGGTCCAGGACGGCTCGTCCGTTTCGACGATGAAGGTCGAGACGCCGTTGCCGATCGGGTAGCCATGCACGGCGAACACGCCGTGCGGGCCGCGCTCGTGGACGAATGTCAGCCCTTCGAACGGATAGGTGGTGCCGAGCCAGATGAACTTGGCGGTCGCGGTCTCGGCGCCCGGCCCGAACACGTCGCGGTAGTGCTCACGGAACCGGGAGTTCGCCCCGTCGGCGGCGACGACGAGGTCGTAGCCGGCGGCGACGATCTCGTCGGCGTCCGCCTCAGCGGAAAACCGGACATCCACCCCCTCGCCGGCGGCCTGCCGTTGCAGCAGGGACAGCAGCGTCTTGCGCTCGACCGCGGCCATGCCGTTGCCGCCGCAGCGGTGGCGTTCGCCATGCAGCCGCACCTCGATGGCGTCCCAGTGCACGCCGTGCTCGGTCAGCGCGGTCCGCAGCACCGGATCAGCGGCGTGGATCCCGGCCAGTGTGGCGTCGGAGAACACCACGCCGAAGCCGAACGTGTCCTCGGCGCGGTTGCGCTCGAACACCGTCACCTCGTGCGCCGGGTCCGAACGCTTGATCAGCGTGGCGGCGAACAGCCCGCCCGGCCCGGCGCCGACAACCGCGACCCGCATGGTGGTACTCCAGCCATCTAATGTTTCACTTATTCGACGTTCGGCACTATCATGTCACACGTGGCGTCAGAACGGAACCCCATGCTCGCCCTGCGCGACGAGGGTCGGGCGCGGTCACCGGTTGACGTCAGGCTCGTGGACGTACCGCTGGTACGCCTTCTCCAGCTCGGCTGAGCCCGGCGGCTCCATGTAGTCACGGACGATAGATTGACCTGCAACAACAGCATTCATTGAAGTAAAGGACGTTGACCTCATGTCACCAGTGCTCCCAGGCGCGGAACCCTTCGATCACTCAGGCGGCCCGGTCGGCGTGCTGCTGTGCCACGGCTTCACCGGCAGCCCGCAGGCGCTGCGCGGCTGGGCGGACTACCTGGCTGCCCAGGGCCTGACGGTCAGCCTCCCGCGGCTGCCCGGGCACGGCACCACCTGGCAGGATCTCGCCCGGACCGGCGGTGATGACTGGTTCGCCGAGGTGGACGCCGCGTTCGGCGCGCTGGCGAGCCGGTGCGAGCAGGTCTTCGTGTTCGGCCTGTCCATGGGCGGCTGCCTCGCGTTGCGGCTGGCGGAGGCCCGCGGCGACGCGGTGCGCGGCCTGGTCCTGGTCAACCCGTCGCTGGCCCCGGACACCAAGCTGTTCCTGCTCGCCCCGGTGCTCAAGCACGTGCTGAGGTCGCTGCCTGGCATCGCCAGCGACATCAAGAAGCCTGGCGGACACGAGATCGGCTACGACCGGGTTCCGGTCCGGGCCGCGGCCACGCTGCCCAGGCTCTGGAACGAGACGGTCAGGAACCTGGGCCGGATCACCCAGCCGGTGCTCGTCTACCGGAGCACCACCGATCACGTCGTCGGCCCGGCCAGCATGCGCGCCCTGCTGGCCGGGCTGCCCGAGGGCCAGGTGACCGTGCGCGAATGCGCCGACAGCTACCACGTCGCCACGCTCGACAACGACGCCGACGCCATCTTCGAGGGCAGCCTGAAGTTCGTCCGGGCTGTGACAGCAGGCAATATCACTCTTACGTAGCGACAGTCCCCGTATAGTCGACGGGCCTTTTCTGAGCTACTACCGTGGGAGATGTGGAACCTCCTGCGCCATCACCCGAGATGGTCAGCGCCTCGCGCAGGCACCTGACCGAGCGCTACGCGTCCGGTGTGGACCTGTTGCTGTGGGAGACGGAGAAACGCCTCATCCCGGATCTGGACGCGATCAAGTCGGTGACCGAGGCGGCGGCCTCGGGACGCGCCGAGGGACTGGACATTGGGGCCGCCCTCGTGCTGGTGCAGGCGGCCCGGCTCGGCCTGGACCGCCTGGAAGGCGAGCTCTTCGAGGCCGCGCGCGCGATGGGGATGCGGCCGGAGGCGATCGCGGCGGTGCTCGAACTGCCGGACGCGGCAACCGCGGAGAAACGGCAGCGCTGGCTGGAGAAGCGGCAGGCCCTGCCGTACGCCGCCGCGTCGCAGCGTCCAGAAGCCGGGAGGGCCACGATACCGGCGGGCAACGGCCCTGATACGCCTTCGGCATAATCGCTCGGGTCGGCCGAATAAGCAGCCGTACTCCTGGGATTTACCCTCCCGGCATCGGACCACGGACGGCTATCGTGGGAGTGAGGCTTCGATTCGGACATCGGTGGGGACGTGCCGGACTGGGATAACACGGAGAGCAGAGAGAGCGACGAGGACGCGGCGTGGCGTGATCTGGTCGCCCGATTCGAGACGTCCACGACCGCAGCCGGGCCGACGCCCTGGCCGGAACGCGAGAACGTGCCGCGGCCGCAGCCGCAGCCGGTCCGCGACGCGGACGGAGCCGACGGATCGCCGGAGGCGCACGGGGCCAGCGGCCCCCCGCCCGGCGGAGATGACCCGGGGCCGCGAGAGGACGACGACGCGCGCGGAACGCGCGGAGTCGAGGGGATCCGCGGGTTCGACGACGAGGGGGTACGGGGAGCGTTCGACGCGGACGGGACGATCGCCGCGGACGGTCTGCCGGGGGCGCACGCTCCGGACGTGATCCAGGGCGCGCGGGAGCGGCGGGCGGCCGCGCACGGTACCCGGGCACGGAGGATCCGGTCACGCCGGGCGGAGGGCCCGGCGCCAGAAGACGACGAGCATTTCATCCCGCCCCCGCCACCGCCGCTGCCCAAGCTGGACCCGATTACTAAGGGCGCCTGGGCGGCGCTGTTCGGCGGACCTGGTTACCTGGTCGTGGCGACCGCGGCGGGCTGGTCGGTTCCGGGAATCGCCGCTTTCTGCGCGGTGGCCGCGTTCGTCACAGGCTTCGCCATACTCGTGCTGCGTATGAACGACCCAGGACCCGGTGGCCCAGACGACGGCGACGACGGCGCCGTCGTGTGAGTGCCGTCGCCTGACTGCTCTCGCGGGCCAGGTCCGCGGCGCCGACGATGCCGGCGTCCTCGCCGAGCTGCGCGACCTTGATCTCGGCCAGCGGCCGGTGACCGCGGCCGGTCAGCGCGCGCTCGAATGCGGTCCTCGCGGGGTCGAGCAGCAGCTCGCCCGCCTCGGACACGCCGCCGCCGATCACGAAGCATGCCGGATCGAGGATCGCCGCCAAGTCGGCCAGCCCCTGGCCGAGCCAGCCGCCCACGGTCTGGAAGCAGCGCAGCGCGGCCGGGTCGCCCTCGGTCGCGGCCTGGGTGATCACCGGCCCGGAGATGCCCTCCGGGGAACCGTCGCCCAGCTGAAGCAGCCTGATGGCGCCGCCCGGTGTCCGCCTGGCGAACTCGCGAGCCTCGGCGACCAGGGCGTTGCCGCTGCAGTACTGCTCCCAGCAGCCGCGGTTCCCGCAGCCGCACAGCCGCCCGTCGGGCACCACCCGGACGTGGCCGGGCTCTCCGGCCATCCCCCACCGGCCACGGTAGAGCTCGCCGCCGATGATGATGGCGGCGCCGATGCCCGTGCCCAGGGCCACCAGCATCACGTCGCGATAGCCGCGCGCGGCGCCGAACCTGGCCTCGGCCCAGGCCGAAGCGTTCGCGTCGTTCTCCACCACGACCTCGCGGCCGAGGCGCTCCTCCACCCGCTGCTTGAGCGGCTCATCGCGCCAGGCCAGGTTCGGGGCGAACAGCATGGTCGCCCGGGCGCTGTCGACGAACCCGGCCGCGCCGAGACCGATCGCCTCGACCCGGTGCCCTGTGATCTGAGGATGGGCGAGGAGTTCGGTCACCGCGTCGGCGATAGCCTGCTCGGTCCGCGACGGGCTGGCCGCCGGGGTCGATCTCTTCAGCTTGGCGATGATCCGGCCGTCTTCGTCGACAACCCCTGCCGCGACTTTCGTACCACCGACATCAACGCCGATGGCGAGCGTCACTGACCGGCTTCCCCGCGGTCTTCCCCGCGGTCTGGCGCGCCGGATCCCGGGCGTGACGTCCCTGGCCGTTCGGCCGACCGGTTTTGATCTTGGGTCTTCATGGCCTGCTCGAAGGCGGAGAACGCGTCCTGGACTACCGACGCCAGCGCCCCGCCGGCATTGGCCAGCTGCGCGCCCAGGCCACTCCCGCTGCCCAGCCGCGCGGCGCGGGCCGCCTGGCAGACCGGGCACCACTGGCACTCCGGCGACTCGCTGGGGGGCAGCTCGTTGGTGGCCGTGTCCCACACGTCGCCACTGTCGCGGCGCTCGGTGCCGAGGGTCCGCTTGACCTGGCCGGCGACCTGATTGGCCATGCTTCGGGCGCCTGCCTTCATCAGCCAGCGCTGGAAGTCAGCGACCGGGTCGCTCGGGCGGGACTGGCGCCCGCTGCCCGACTGGCCGTTGCCGCTGCTGCTGGGCTGGCTGGGCTGGCTGGGCTGGCCATTGTTGTTCCTGGGCTGGCCGCTGCTGGGCTGGCCGCTGCTGCTGGACTGGCCGCCGCTGTTGCTGGGCTTACTACTACTGCTGGGCTGGGCACTGCCTTCCGGCTGGCCCTCACCTCGGGATTCCGACACCTGACGCCTCCTACCGATGATCGTACCCGGCTACCACTGCAAGACGAATGGGGCGCCGGTAGCGCGGAAATGGCCCACGTTCAGGCATTCCGTGACGCCGATCCTCGTCCGGCGGGCCAGTGGCTGGTGCACGTGCCCGAAGATTGAGTACCTCGGCCTGGTCGCCTTAATCACGTCGAGCAGCGCGGTGCTGCCCTTCTCCAGCCGGCGAGCCACGGTGTCGTAGAGAAGTTCGGGGATGGCGGGAGGGATGTGCGTGCACAGCACGTCCACCTCGCCGACCGCCTCGATCTTGGCGCGGAACTCCTCGTCGCTTATCTCGTTCGGGGTCCGGTAGACAGATTTGAGTCCGCCGCCGACGAACCCGAAGGTCCAGCCGTCCAGTTCGGCCGTGCCGCCGTCAAGGACGTGATGCCCGGGTTTAGTGAACCGCTCCCACATGGCGGGGACGTCGACGTTGCCGTAGGTCAGGTACGCGGGCTCGGGGAGGACGCCGAACATCGCGGCGTACTGCCGGCTCATCGCCGCCTCGAAGAGGCTGGCCCGGCTCTCCGGCCGGGACGCGAACAGGCCGAGCGAGTACTCCCTGGCCTCGTCGAACTTCTTGGCGGTGCGCAAGGCGACGTACCTGCCCGCCGCCTCCGCGCCGAACAGGTCGGCGAAGATGCCCTGGCCGTGGTCGGCGTAGTCGAGGAACAGCAGCAGGTCGCCCAGGCAGATCAGGGCGTCCGCGCCGTCGGCCGCGCGGGCCAGCGCGTCCGCGCGGCCGTGTACGTCGCTCACCACGTGGACTCGCATGTGACAACGGTAAGCCGGCCACGGCGCAAGATCGTAACCGGGAATTGAGCGCCCGCCAGCCTAAGTTGGTACTGCCTAAGCTGGTACTGCCTAAGCTTGTACTGCCGAGTAGGGATACTGGTTGGAGAGATACCGTGCGCGAATTCAGCATGCCGGCCCTGGCGCAGATCCCGGCAACCGCGAACCTCGCTGATGTCGTCTTCCGCCGGGCCGCCGAGCAGCCGCAGGCGGTGGTGCTGCGACGTCCTGCCGGAGCTTCCGGGGTTTCGGGGGCCTGGTCGGACGTGACCGCGAGCCAGTTCAAGGACGAGGTCATCGCGGTGGCCAAGGGGCTGGTCGCGGCCGGCATCGAGGCCGGGGACCGGATCGCGCTGATGTCACACACCCGGTACGAGTGGACGCTGATCGACTACGCCATCTGGACCGCGGGTGCCGTCACCGTGCCGGTCTACGAGACCTCGTCCGCCGAGCAGGCCGAGTGGATCCTGTCCGACTCGGGCGCGCGGGCCTGCTTCGCCGAGACCGCCTCTTACGGGGACATCATCGGCGGCTTCAGGGACCGGGTGCCCGCGCTGTCGCACCTGTGGCAGATCGAGGAGGACCTCGACTCGCTGCGCGCGGCGGGCGCTGACGTCGGCGACGAGGTAATCGCCGGCCGGGCGGCCGCGGCCGGGGCCGCCGACCTGGCCACGGTCATCTATACCTCGGGCACCACGGGGCGGCCCAAGGGCTGCGAGCTGACCCACGAGAACCTCCTGGCCGACGTGCGGAACGCCTTCCTCGGCCCGCTGACCGTGGTGGCCGGGATAGAGGACCCGGGCACGCTGCTGTTCCTGCCGCTTGCGCACGTGTTCGCCCGGATCATCCAGGTGGGCTGCATCGAGGGCGGGATCGTGCTCGGGCACTGCGGGGACCTGACCGCGCTGCTTCCCGCGCTGGCTGCGTTCCGGCCGACGTTCATCCTGGCCGTGCCGCGGGTGTTCGAGAAGGTGTACAACACCGCCGAGCAGAAGGCGGTCAGCGAGAAGAAGGGCGCGATCTTCGGCCGGGCCGCCGATGCCGCGATCGCGTACAGCCGGGCGCTCGATGATCCCGGCGGCCGTCCCCCGTTCGGCCTGCGGGCCCAGCACGCGCTGTTCGACCGGCTGGTCTACGGCAAGCTGCGGGCCGCGCTCGGCGGCCGGGCGCAGTACGCCGTCTCGGGCGGGGCCGCGCTCAGCGAACGGCTCTGCCATTTCTTCCGCGGCATCGGCGTCACCGTGCTCGAGGGGTACGGGCTGACCGAGACGACCGCCGCGGCCACCGTGAACCGGCCGGACCGGAACAAGATAGGCACCGTCGGGCAGCCGCTGCCCGGCGTCGGGATCAAGATCGCCGACGACGGCGAGATCCTGATCAGCGGGAAGAACATCTTCCCCGGCTACTGGCACAACGAGGCGGCCACCAAGGAGGTCTTTGCCGAGGACGGCTGGTTCACCACCGGCGACGTCGGGAAGCTCGACGAGGAGGGCTTCCTGAAGATCACCGGGCGGAAGAAGGAGATGATCGTCACGGCCGGCGGCAAGAACGTCGCCCCCGCGGTCCTCGAGGACCGGCTCCGCAGTCACGCCCTGATCAGCCAGTGCATGGTCGTCGGGGACGGTAAGCCGTTCATCGCGGCGCTGATCACGCTGGACACCGACGCGCTCGGGCCGTGGAAGGAGAGGCACGGCAAGCCGGCCGACGCCGCCGTCGCGGTGCTGCGCGACGACCCGGATCTCATCGCCGACGTGCAGGCGGCCGTGGACGACGCCAACCAGGCGGTATCCCGGGCCGAGTCCATCAGGAAGTTCCGGATTCTCGATACCGACTTCACCCAGGAGGCCGGCCAGCTCACCGTCAAGCTCGGGATCCGCCGGAGCGTGCTGCTGAAGGACTTCGCGGGCGACATCGATGCCCTGTATTCGTGAGCAGGGTATCCGTAGTCTTTGCCTAGCCGACGAACTGGCCGCGGGCGCGGTGCCCGGCGTCCGGCTCGCGGAGAAGCGTGCCTGAGGTCCTGAACAGGAACTCGGCGTAGTCGTCGGGCGCCTGGTTCGTCCCGGTGAGGTACGCGTCCGGGGAGGCAGGCTTAGGCATGAGGGCTGGCCTTAGCCGGCTTCAGCCCGCCAGGATCGCGGACAGGCGGGCGGCGGAGAGCTCCTCCCGCCATTCGCGTTCGACCCACGCCTGGCCCTTCTCCCCCATCGCCCTGGCCCTGGCCGGGTCGCGGAGCAACTCGGTGACGCGGTCCGCGACGCCGGCCGCGTCGCTGACGACGTAGCCGGTCTCGCCGTCGAGGATGGCGTCCGGCGCCCCGCCCGAGTCCCCGCCGATCACCGGCAGGCCGGTGGCCGACGCCTCGAGGTAGACGATCCCGAGACCTTCCACGTCCAGGCCGGCCCGGCGCGTGCGGCAGGGCATGGCGAAGACGTCGGCCGCGTCGTAGTAGCCGGGGAGTTCGGGCCACGGGACCGGTCCGGTGAAGATGACATCCTCGGCGACGTCGAGGCGCTGCGTCAGCTGCCTGAGCCTGGGCGCGTAGGGGCCGTCCCCGACGAGCAGCAGCACCGCCCCGCTAACCTGCGCCTTTATCTGCGGCCAGGCGGTGATCAAGGTGTCCTGGCCCTTGCGCGGGACCATGCGGGACACGCAGGCTACCACCGGCCCCCCGGTCAGCCCCAGCCGCTCCCGGACCGGGCCGCCGCCCGCGCCGGGCCGGAAGAACGTCACGTCCACGCCGGGCGCCAGCCGGACCATCCGGCGCTGCGCCCGCGGGGACAGTGCCCGGGCCAGCCGCGCCCTGAAGTACTCGCCGAGGTAGGTGACCACGTCTACCTCGTCGCCGATCCTGCGCAACAGGCTGCGGGCGCCCGGCAGAGCGGCCCAGCCCGCCTCGTGGCCGTGGGTCAGCGCGACCGCCCGCCGCACGCCCGCCTTGCGCAGCGCCGGGGTGATGAGGCCGAGCGGCGCCGCCGCGCCGAACAGGACGGTGTCGCAGCCGTGGTCCCTGGCGATGGCCGCGGCCCGGCGGGATACGGCGGGCACTGGCAGCATCAGCGAGGTCGGGTGCCTTATCACCGGGAACGGCTGCCGCGCGTCGAACTCCGCCGCGCCCTTCCAGGCGGGCGCATACACCGTCACCGTGCCCGCGGGCAGCCCGATGGCCAGCGCGTGCACGAACGACTGGATGCCGCCGCGGCGGGGCGGGAAGTCGTTGGTGACGATCAGGGTGCGAGGCACCGGATGAGTGTATAGGCGCGGGTGGCATACGGCCCGGTCACCCGCTACGGGCGCAGCACTCCGTCGAGGTTGTCGGCGTACCACGGCGTGCTCTCCGGGATCTTCTCCACGTTCATCCCGGTTTGCGGGGCGTCGATGATGTATCCGCCGCCCACGTAGATGGCCACGTGCCCCTCGCCGTTGTAGACCAGCAGATCACCCGGCTCGATGGAGGAGAGGGGGACGTGCGGAAGCGCGGCCCACTGCCCGTAGCTGTCGCGCGGTATCTGCACGCCAGCCGCCGCCCAGGCGGCCTGGGCCAGGCCGGAGCAGTCATACCCCCGGGGGCACGGACCGGTACCGCCGTACACGTACGGGCAGCCGAGCTGAGCGTAGGCGAACGCGACAGCCTTTCCGGCCTGGGTGGCGCTGGATCCGGTGTACTGCTGGGGCGCGGAACTGCCGTTGGCGCCGATCGAATTGTTCGTGACCGCCTGGCGCTGTGGCACGGTCAGGCTGGCCAGCGTGGCCTTCTGCGTGTCGATGAGCTTGCCGAGGGAGGACTTGTGGTCAGATAGCTGGCGCTTGAGGCCGGCGATCCCGGTCTCGGTCCTCGACATCTCCTGCTCCACCCCCGCCAGCTGGCTGGCGTCGGTGAGCAGCTGCTTCGTCTGCGCGCTCCGGTTCCCCGACAGCTCCATCAGCAGCGACCCCTGCTGCAGCAGCACCGACGGGTCACCCGAGGTCAGCACGCCCGCGATCGAGGTCGCGCCCGTGTCCTCGAACGCCGCCGCCGCGGTCGCCGCCATATTCGCCTGCGCCGCCTGGAACTGGGAGTTGGCGTGGTTCAGCCGGAGCCGCACCTGGCCCAGCTTGGCCTGCGCCGCGGACAGCTGCTGCCCGGCCTGGTCCAGCTGCTGGCTGACCTTGTCGAACTGGCTGGTGAGCTGGTTGATCTTGGCCTGGACCTGACTGACGGTCGGCTGCGGCGCCGCGTCGGCGCCGGTGGCGAAGACCGCGAGCCCGCCGACCGAGACCAGCCCGGCCACGATCGCGATACCGCGGCGGAACCGGGACACGCTGCCCGCCAGCCGCGTGCTCACGTCTCTACCACACTCCCCCGCCACACTCCCAAGACCTGCCACACTCCCAAGATCTCCCCGCTCACCGAGCGTTTGCCCAGGTCCTTGGCCCTTACGACCGGGCCGGCAACGTTTGGGGCCAGCGTAGTGAAGCGAAAAGGGCGATTCAACCGATTCGGTAAATCGCGGCTACTCCGTTACGGTGCCCCGATTGCCTCGCGGGAACGAGATCGTCACGCTGGCATCATGACGCCTTGGTGTCAGGGAAGGTCCGCCTGCTCCAGGTGCGCGCCCCAGGCAGGACGGTCGAGCCGGGCGGCGAGAAACGCAGCGGAGGAACCATGCCCGCGGCCGCGAGGACACCGAGCGCCTTCACTTCCGCCTCCCCGAGATAGCCGGGCACCTGCGCGGAGAAGCCTGCCGCGTTTCGCGGCCCCAGTACCGTGATGACGCAATCCTGGCAGCCCTTACCGCGCATCTCGCAGCGGCCGCAATCAATCTTCATGACGCCTCCCGTGCATTCCGTGAATGGACGAGCACACGTTAACGACGCCCTCTGACATTTCTCGCGGACGCGCGTGTCGCGAGACCGTCGTGCATGTGGCGGGCCCGGGGACGACGCGGTGCAGGGGTCTGATGGGGCTAGCGGGGCGTGGCGGCGGATAAATGTCGGTGGGCGGCCATACCGTGGGGAGCGTGATCAGTCCGGACGTGGTGACGCGGGTGCCCAGCGAAGTCGGGGTGACACCGCCCGCCCGGGAGACCCAGCTGAACGGGCACGCCAGGAAAGGGGGCGGCCTGGTCGGCGTGGAGCTGGACCGCGTGACCGAAGCGGATCTTGGGCTCCTCGAATTCGCCGTGGTGGACCTGGAGACCACGGGATGGTCGCCGGAGCAGGCGGCGATCACCGAGATCGGGGCGGTCCGGGTGCGTGCGGGTGCGCGACGGGGCGAGTTCGAGCGGCAGGGCGAGTTCGCCTCTCTGGTCAACCCGGGCATGCCGGTCCCGCCGGGCATTGCGGACCTGACCGGCATCACCGACTGGATGCTGGCCGCGGCCCCGCCACTGGGCGCGGTGCTGCCCGGGCTGCTCGACTTCGCCGGAGGCTGCGTGCTCGTCGCCCATAACGCCCCGTTCGACCTGGGCTTCCTCGTCGCCGGGTGCGGCGACCTCGGGCTGGCCTGGCCCGGCTTCACCGTTCTGGACACGGTCATGCTGGCCAGGCACGTGATGGACCCGGACGAGGTGCCCGACTGCAAGCTGGGCACGCTGGCCGGGTTCTTTGGCGCGCGGACGGTGCCGAACCACCGGGCACTGGCCGACGCGCGCGCAACCGCGGACGTGCTCAGCTGGCTGATCCGGCGGCTTACGCACCGCGGCATCCGCACCCTGAGCCAGCTCAGCGCCTGGCGAGACGTAGTAGCGTAAGCGCACCAAGACAAGCTGGCACAGACTCCCCTGGAGGCATCGGTGGTCACCGCGATCGTTCTGGTGAGGGCAGACATCCAGCGCATCCCCGAGGTCGCCGAGACGATCGCCCAGATCCCCGAGGTCAGCGAGGTGTACTCGGTCACCGGGGAGTTCGACCTGGTGGCGATGGTCCGGGTCCGTACGCACGAAGAACTGGCCGACGTCATCCCCGGCCGGCTGAACAAGGTCCCCGGCGTCACGCACACCGAGACCCACATCGCGTTCCGCACGTACAGCCGGCACGACCTGGACGCCGCGTTCTCGCTCGGGCTCGGCGCCGAGGCCTAGCCGCGGGGGGCACGGGGCCGTCCCCCCGGAGCCAGCAGAGAACCTAACGCGACGGCAGCGGCGGCGCCAGGCGGCGGCTGACCTCGATCCACCGGTCCAGCAGGGCCCCGGCCGCACCGGAGTCGAGGGCTTCGGCGGCCCGGGCATAGCCGTCGGCCAGCGCCGCGACGACCGCCTCCGGGCCGGCCACGCCGGCCGTCGCGGCCAGCGCGGCGGCCGCGTTCAGCAGCACGATGTCGCGCACCGGGCCCCGCTCCCCGGCCAGCACCGCCCGGGCCACGGCCGCGTTCTGCGCGGCGTCGCCGCCGCGCAGGTCGGCCACTGACGCCAGGGGCAGGCCGAGCGAGGACGGGTGGAACTCCGTCCGGGCCACCTGGCCGTCGTGCACCACCCACAGCGCGGACGGGCCCGTCGTGGTCAGCTCGTCGAGGCCGTCCTCGCCCCGGAAAACCAGGGCCGAGCAGCCGCGCCCGGCCAGCACGCCGGCAATGATCTCGCCCATCCGCAGGTCGAACACGCCGACCGCCTGAGCCGTCGGCCGGGCCGGGTTGGCCACCGGGCCGAGGAAGTTGAACACGGTGGGCACGCCGAGCTCGCTGCGGGTCGGGCCCGCGTACCGCAGCGCCGGGTGGTACAGCGGCGCGAACAGGAAGGCCACGCCGACCTCGGCGGCCAGTTCTGCGGTCGCGCCCGGCGGCAGGTCGATCACCACGCCGAGGGCCTGGAGCACGTCGGCCGCCCCGCACGCGGACGACGCCGCCCGGTTGCCGTGCTTGATCATCCGGGCGCCCGCGGCGGCCGCCACGATCGTGCCCATCGTCGACACGTTGACCGTGCGCGCGCCGTCCCCGCCCGTGCCCACCAGATCGGTCAGCTGACCGGGCAGGCTGATGGGGGTGGCGTGCGCCAGCATCGACCGGGCCAGGCCGGTCATCTCCGCCACCGAGGTGCCCTTGATCCGCAGCGCGACCCCGAAGCCCGCGATCTGCGACGGCGTCGCGGCGCCCTCCATGATCTCGTTCATGGCCCACTCGCTCTCGTCGGCGGTGAGCGAGTCACCGCGGATGAGGGCGGACAAGAGTGCGGGCCAGGTGGTTCGGGCATCCATGACGGGCTCCCAGGTGGGTCCGGGATGAGATGAGGAGCTACGGGGGACGGGCGCCGGGGCGTGAACCCAGTCCGTTCGGCATGAAAAGAGTACGGCCTCAGCTGCCGACCGCGGGACGTTCCCGCATCAGCCCGGCCAGTTCGTGGGCCAGCGCGATCGGGTCGACCGGGTGGCTGACGACGGCGTCGGCCCGCGACCAGGTGGCCAGCCAGCCGTCGTCGGCCCGGCCGATGATCAGCAGCGCCGGCGGGCAGTTGTAGATCTCGTCCTTGGCCTGGCGGCACACGCCCATCCCGCCGTACGGCTGGGCCTCCCCGTCCAGCACCATCACGTCCGCGCCGCCGGCGTCGAGCAGCCTGAACAGCGCGGGCTGCGTGGCCACCTCGATGATCTCGGCCTCCGGGACGTCCATCGCGGGCCGGCGCCCGATGGCGAGCCTGACCTGAGCCCGCACATCCGCGTCATGGCTGTACACAACGACCTTCATGAGACTGCATGGTACCGACCGCGAGGAAACCAGTGCCACCGATGCGGGGGGTCGCGTAGCGATCGCCTACAGGTTGTCGTAATAATTGCTTCGTGACGACCGCAACCGTGGAGACGGCCCCCCGCACGCCGGCCAGCAGACCCAACCTGGTCAGCGTCGGCACCATCGTCTGGCTGTCCTCTGAGCTGATGTTCTTCGCGGCCCTGTTCGCGATGTACTTCACCGTGAGGTCAGTGGACAAGGGCGCGGGACTGCCCTGGCCGGGCGCGCACCTGGACATCGCGCTCGGTTCGATCAACACCACCGTCCTGCTGCTGTCCAGCGTCACCTGCCAGATGGGCGTGTTCGCGGTCGAGCGCGGCCAGATCAGCCGCACCAGGTCGCTCATGCACCCGCTGAGCTGGGGCCTGCGCGAGTGGTACGTGCTCACCTTCCTGATGGGTCTGTACTTCGACCTCGGGCAGAGCTTCGAGTACTACCAGCTGGTCACCAAGGAGCACCTCACGCTGGCGTCGAGCGCCTACGGCTCGGTGTTCTACATACCCACCGGGTTCCACGGGCTGCATGTGGCGGGCGGCCTGGTGGCATTCATCTTCTTGCTCGGCCGCACCTACGCCGCCCGTACCTTTACCCACGAACAGCAGGTCAGCGCCATCGTCGTGTCCTATTACTGGCACTTCGTCGACGTCGTGTGGATCGGCCTGTTCACCGTCATCTACCTCATCCATTAGTCAGGGGACAGCGAGTGAGCTGGATCAACGCCAGGCGCAGGCGCCCGGCCGCCGGCTACGCGGCACTGCTACTCGGGCTCGTCGTTGTCGCGCTGGTTTACGGGTCGATCACCAGCCGGGGTGGCGTCACGGCGGCCTCGGCCGCGACCGGGGCACAGCAGGACACCGCGGTCGGCAAGGCCTTGTTCGACGCGAGCTGCTCGAGCTGTCACGGCCTGGACGCCCAGGGCACCAGCCAGGCGCCCAGCCTGATCGGCGCGGGCGCGGCCGCGGTCTACTTCCAGATGTCCACCGGCCGCATGCCGGCCAAGGAAGTCGGCGCGGAGAACGACCGCAAGCCGGTGACGTTCAGCGAGGAGCAGATCTACCAGATCGCCGATTACGTCGACTCCCTGGGCGGCGGGCCAGCCATCCCCGGCCCCGAGCAGGTGTCGACCGCCGGAGCCGACGCCGCGCTCGGCTCGCAGCTGTTCAGCGCCAACTGCGCGCAGTGCCACGGTTTCGCCGGGGCGGGCGGCGCGCTGACCTACGGCAAGAACGCGCCGCCGCTGACCGAGTCCACTCCGACGCAGATCTATACGGCGATGCTGACCGGGCCGGAGGCCATGCCGGTGTTCTCCGACGGCGTGCTGCCCCCGCAGGCCAAGCGCGACATCATCGCCTACATCACGCAGACCCGGGTCGAGCCCAACCCGGGCGGCTTCTCCCTCGGCCGGACCGGGCCGGTCACCGAGGGCCTGGTGATCTTCCTCGGCGGGATGGGCTTCCTGGTGATCATCGCGCTGTGGATCACCGCGAAGCGGCGTGACCCACGACCGACGGGGCCGAAGGGGACGGAGCGGAAGTAGTCATGAGCGACATGGAAGAGACCGAGGGCGCCGCGGGTCCTGGGGGCCCGGTTGCTCCGCACCGGGTGATCGGCACTCCCCCGCCCTCGCCGCGCCTGCTCGGGTCGACCGCGGTGGCCGAGGAAGGCGACACGGCCCTCGTTTCCCCCGAGGAGGCCGCCGCGGAGCACGTGGAGGGCCTGCCGCCGGACGACCCGCGGGTGATCGTGCACGGCAAGCGGGCCGAGAGGGTGGTCGCGGCCTGCTTCACGTTCGCGTTCTTCGCTGGCTGCGGCTTCGTCGCCGCCTACGTCGGCCTCGGGGTGCACTCGGTCGACAAGGTCCTGCGGTCCAACCTGTGGCTGGGGGTCACGCTGTCCCTCACATTGCTGTCCCTCGGCCTCGGCGCGCTGATCTGGGTCCGGCACCTGATGCCGGACGTCGAGGTGACCGAGCAGCGGCACGACCTGCGCTCCGAGCCGAAGGACCGGCAGGCGTTCGAGCAGTACTTCAAGCAGGGCACGGCGAACAGCCAGTTCGTCAAGCGGCCGCTGGTGCGGCGCACGCTGATGCTCGGCACGCTGCCGCTGCTGGCCGCGCCGGTCGTGCTGCTGCGGGACCTGGGGCCGCAGCCTGGAACGAGCCTGCGGCACACGGTGTGGAGCCCGGGGCGGCGGCTGCTCGTCCAGGGCACCAACCAGCCGATCACCCCGGCGCAGTTCAGCGCGCCGGGCAGCATGATCACGATCGTGCCCGACGGCTATGAGGACGACCAGGACGCGCTGACCAAGGCCGCCGTCATCCTGATCAAGTTCCGCCCGGGTGAGCTGCACATTCCCACCAGGCATGCGGGGAGTACGCTGGTGGGCACGATGAACTGGACGGTCGACAACATCGTCGCCTATTCCAAGATCTGCACGCACGTGGGATGCCCGGTGGCGCTGTACGAGCAGACCACGCACCACATCCTGTGCCCGTGCCACCAGTCCACCTTCGACGCGCCGACCGGCGCGACCGTGATCTTCGGCCCGGCTGCGCGCCCGCTGCCGCAGCTGCCGCTGACCACCGACGCGCAGGGCTACCTGGTGTCCAAGAGCGACTTCACCCAACCCGTCGGCCCGAGTTTCTGGGAGCGCGGATGAGCGACACCGACTTCGACGTCCCGAAGGCCCTGAGCGGCACGGCCGGGTGGGTCGACGACAGATTCCACACGGCGCGCGGGTTCCGCGTGCTGATGCGCAAGGTGTTCCCTGACCACTGGTCGTTCATGCTCGGCGAGATCGCGCTGTGGTCGTTCGTCGTCCTGTTGCTGACCGGGACGTTCCTGTCGCTGTTCTTCGTGCCGTCGATGACCGAGGTGACCTACCACGGCTCGTACATGAAGCTCGACGGGATCCAGATGAGCGAGGCGTACCAGTCCACGCTGCGGATCAGCTTCGACGTCAGGGGCGGGCTGCTGATCAGGCAGATCCACCACTGGGCGGCCGACCTGTTCATGGCCGCGCTCATCATCCACATGCTGCGGGTGTTCTTCACCGGCGCCTACCGCAAGCCCCGCGAGGTCAACTGGCTGATCGGGATCGGGCTGTTCACGCTGGGGCTGCTCGAGGGCCTGTTCGGCTACTCCCTCCCCGACGACCAGCTGTCCGGGGCAGGCCTGCGGATCTTTGAGGGCACCCTGCAGGGCGTCCCGATCGTCGGCACGTACCTCGCGTACTTCCTGTTCGGCGGGCCGTTCCCCGGGCACGACATCGTGCCCAGGATGTACATCATCCACGTGCTGCTGATCCCGGGCATCCTGCTGGCGCTCATCGGCGCCCACCTGTTCTTCATGTTCCACCAGAAGCACACGCAGATGCCGGCCAAGGGGAACACGGAGCGGAACGTCAAGGGCCAGCCGTTCTACCCGTACTTCATGGCCAAGGGCGGCGCCTGGTTCTTCTTCATCTTCGGCGCGCTGGTGCTGCTGTCGACCTTCGCCGAGATCAACCCGATCTGGCTGTACGGGCCCTACTCGCCGGTGGCCATCTCGTCGGCCTCGCAGCCCGACTTCTACATGGGCATCCTGGAGGGCTCGCTGCGCATGATGCCCGCCTGGGAGATCAACTTCCTCGGGCACACGCTGACGATGAGCGTGCTCATACCGTTCGCGGTGCCGCTGACGATCATCCTGGGCGGGGCCGCGCTGTGGCCGTTCTTCGAGCAATGGGCCACCGGGGACAAGTCGTTCCATAACATCAACGACCGGCCGCGGAACGCGCCGGTGCGGACCGCCACCGGCATGGCCGCGATTACCTTCTACGGCGTGCTGTGGGTCGAGGGCGCTAACAACGTCGTCGCCGACAAGCTGCAGATCCCGCTGTACACGGTCACCTGGATCTCACGGGTGCTGATCTTCGTGGGACCATTCCTCGCCTATGTCATCACGAAACGTGTCTGCCTGGGCCTGCAGCGTAAGGACCGGGAAGAGCTGCTGCACGGCTACGAGTCGGGCATCATCAGGCAGCTGCCCAACGGCGAGTTCATCGAGGTGCACCAGCCGGTGAACGAGGAGCGGCTGGCGGTACTCGAGGCCAAGCCGGTGCCCGAGCTGCTGCCCGCGCCCGGCGCCGAGGACGACAACGGCGTGCCGTCGCCCGCCTCACGCGGCATGCTCGGCAAGGCCAGGGCGGTCGCCAACCGCGCCTTTGCCGAGACCATCCCGGTCGAGGCCGACGGGCACGGCAACGGCCATCGCGGGAACGGGCACGCGGTGACCGGGGATGAACACGAGGCGGTCGGCGCGCCGGGTTCGGCTGCTCTTCCCCCCGGGGAGGGTCCCGAGGAATAGACACGGGTCAGGCGGGCTCGCCCTTCAGGGTGAACGACGACAGCAGGTTCATCGCCAGGGCCAGTGCCACCGCCGTGACGATGGCGCCCATGACGACGGAGGTCAGCACGCCCAGCCCCGCCTCCAGGACCGGGTCGCTGACCAGGCCGTTGGCGATGCCGAGGCCGTAGTGGCTGATCGACAGCAGCTTCACCCCGCTGACGAAGTTGGACAGCAGGACCTCCCAGACCAGCACGTACAGCAGGCCGACGGCGATGGCGCGGGTGGTCGCCACGGAGACCATGACGAACACCGCGTTGTAGATCACCGAGCACGCCAGCGCCCCGACGAACAAGGCAACCGCGAACTTGCCGGCGTCGAGGGTGACCAGGCCGGGTCCCACCTTGGCCGGGATGCTCCCGCCGCCCGAGATCAGCGCGGCGATCAGCTCGGGGACCGCGGCGAAGACCATGGTCAGCCCGGTCGCGATGACGAACTTCGTCATCACCACCGCGGACCGGCGGACCGGCGTGGCCAGCAGGTGGACGATGCTGCCGTCGTCGATCTCCGCGCCGAGCACGCTGGTGCCGATGATCAGCGCGGTGAGGGGGATCAGAACCGAGAAGCCGAACGTGCCGAGGACATGCGACGGCCACGGCCGCGTCGGCGGACGCGAGACCTTCAGCGCGACCGTGAGCAGGATCAGGATCACCGCGGGCAGCGCGAACAGCAGGGCCCGCTTGCGGCTCAGCGTCGCGCGCAGGGTGATCCACGCCACCGTCGGGTTGAACATGTCGCTCCTTAGTTGGCAACGAGGTAGGCGAAGACGCTTTCCAGGGACTCGTCGGCGGGCAGTACCTCGCGCAGCCGGATGCCGTGATCACGGGCCAGCACCGCGATGTCCCGGCAGAACGCACCGTAGTCCGAGGTCCGCACCTGCAGGCCGGCCCGGGTCAGCTCCACGGCCGTCACCGCGGGCCGGCCGGTCAGCGTGCCCCCGATCAGGATGCTGGCGAGCAGGCGGTCGTCGGAGGAGCGCACCGTGAACACGTGCGGCCTGCTCGTCATCAGCCGCCGGATGGCGCGGAAGTCGCCGGAGGCGGCCAGGCGGCCCGCCACCACCACCTGGATGGTGCCGGACAGCCGCTCGACCTCCTCCAGGATGTGCGAGCTGAACAGGATCGTCCGGCCCTCGCTGCCGAGCTTGTCGAGCAGGTCCATCATGTGCAGCCGCTGGCGCGGGTCCATCCCGTTGAACGGCTCGTCGAGCAGCAGGACCTCCGGGTCGTGCACGAGCGCCGCGGCTACCTTGATCCGCTGGCGCATGCCCTTGGAGTAGGTGGCGATCTTGCGGTCCGCCGCCTCAGCCATGTCCAGCAGGGCGATCGCCCGGGCCGCGGCGGCGGCCGGATCTCCAAGCTCGTGCAGCTTCGCGGTCGACAGCACGAACTGCTGGCCGGTGAGGAAGGCGTATACCGAGTCCCGTTCGGGTACCAATCCGACCTGCCGGTACACGGCCGGGTTGCGCCAGCTGGACCCTTGGCCGATGGTGAGCTCGCCGCGGGACGGCGGCAGGAAGCCGGCGATCATGTGCATGATCGTTGATTTGCCCGCCCCGTTCGGGCCGAGCAGCCCGGTCACCCCGGGCTCGATGGACATGGTCACGTCGTTGACCGCCACCACGTTGCCGTACCAGCGTGACACGCTGCGCAGCTCGATCGATGTCAAGACTGGCTCACCTTCCGGTATCTCGCGGCCAGGCCCCCGAGGCAGGCCGCGAGCACGAGCACCGCCAGGACCCCGTAGAGCGGCCCGTAGCGGCCAGGATCGGCGGTCAGTCCCGTCTGCGCGCTGCCGCCGAGCCAGACGCGCACCCCGTCGAGGATGGTGAACGGGCTGAACAGCCCGGCGATCCGCGCCCCCGTGGAGATGGCCGACTGCCCTCCCTCGGCCTGGATCAGCAGCAGGGCCAGGAAGAACGTGAGCACGCAGGAGATCGCGACGATCCCGGTCGAGTACGCGCGCCGCCCGGTGAAGGACGCCAGCACCAGGCCGATCGCCGCGAACAGCACGGCCCACATCAGGCCGACGCCGAGCCCGGGGATCAGCGCCCTGGTCTCGTGCCAGACGGCCGAGCCGTCCTTGGCCGACGCGATCGTGCCCACGTACAGCAGGATCAGCGGCACCTCGATCAGGACCAGCAGCGCCCCGGTCATCGCGAGGTACTTGGCCAGCGGGTAGTCACCGCGCCGAAGCGGCCGGCAGAAGTACAGCGGCAGGACGCGGCTGCGCAGGTCCCTGGAGACGAGTTCGGGGGCCTGGGCGGCGATGAAGATCGTGACCAGGGCCACCCGGAACCCCGGCGTGTAGACGTCGTAGCCGAACAGGCGTGAGTTGCCGCGGGCCACCGCGAACGCGTTCACCAGGGCCGGCAGGCACATCGCGACAAGCGTGAGCACCGGGATGATCTTGCCCTTGACGCCCCGGCCGATGCCGAACGCGGAGCGGAAGCTGTGCCAGGTCAGCGCCCTGACGATCTGCACGCGGCCCAGCCTGGGGCCGTCGTAGCCGCGATAGCCCAGGTCGTGAATGACCCCGCCGGCCTGGACCTCAGGCATGCGGCACCTCCTGCTCGTCGCGGAACAGTTCCTCCACCTGGTGCCGCCGCTGCTCGAGCCGGCACAGCGGCAGGCCCAGGGCGGCCACGCAGTCGCGCACCACGTCGTAGGTGTCGTCTCCGCCGAGCGGCACGAGCAGCGTCCTGGCCTGGGAGGTGGCGGTGCCGGACTGGGAGGTGGCGGCCTGGAGGGTGGCGGCCAGGCCGCGGGCGGCCAGTTCGGCCTGCAGCTGGGCCAGGCCCTCCTCCACCTCCACCGCGAGAACCTGGCTCGCCTGGGTGAAGCTGGTAATCGAGTCGGCGCGCAGCAGCCGCCCGCCGTCGATCGCGACCAGGTGGTCGCAGATCCGCTCGATCTCGCCGAGCAGGTGCGAGGCGACGACGATGGAGATGCCGAACTCCGTCCCGATCCGGCCGATCAGCTCGAGCATGGCGATGCGGCCGGCCGGGTCGAGCCCGTTGGTCGGCTCGTCGAGCAGCAGCAGCCTGGGCGCGCCCACCAGGGCCTGGGCCAGCTTCACCCGCTGCTTCATGCCGGTGGAGTAGGTGCCGATGAGCCGGTACCGTTCCTCGTGCAGGCCGACGTGCCGGAGCGACTCGGCGGCACGCTCCTTGGCCACCGTGGGCGGCAGGCCGGAGATCCGGCCGAGGTGGGTGACGAACTCGGTCGCGGTCACGTCGGGCGGGAGGCAATCGTGCTCGGGCATGTAGCCGAGCAGGGTCCTGATCGCCTCGCCGCTGGCCTGGCAGTCGCGGCCGAGCACCCTGGCCTGGCCCTTGGTCGGCGGGATGAGGCCGAGCAGGATCTTTATCAGCGTGGACTTGCCCGCGCCGTTCGCGCCGACCAGCCCGGTGACACCGGGGGCGACCGAGACGTCCAGACCGTCGAGCGCGGTCACGTTGCCCGGGTACACCTTGGTCAGCGCGGTGGTCTCGATGACGGCGCCGGCCTCGATCGGTGGGGCATCGATGGATGGCATGTGTGTTACCGTGCCAGCACGGGGTCGGCCGGGTCATCCGCCGCCAGGGTGAAGTCGCCGCGCGGCCTACGCCTTCAGGATGACGCCCCGACGGGTGATGCCGGTTACGGTGGTTTCGTGCGGACCATTTCAGAGGTTCCTGCCGTCCGCCAGCGGCCGCCGCTGACCAAGCGGCTCAAGCCCAGGCACTGGGCGGCGCTGGACTACGTGGTCGGCGGGGTGTTCGGCCTGATCCTCTTCACGACCATCAGGCGCGGCGTCGCGCGGGCCATCGAGAGCCCTTACGGTTTCGTGCCCTACCGCCCGCTCGCGCTGACCTGGCCGCTGGCCATCTTCCTCGTCCTGACGGCGGTGGTGGCGGTCGGCATGCGCCGGCGGCGGCCGGCCTTCATGCTCGGCGTGCTGCTGGCTTGCTCGGTCGTCGTGACCTCGCTGACCGGCCCGGAGGCCGGCGCGCTGACCTACTTCCTGCCGGTGGCCTACGTGCTCTACCTGGTCGCGGCGACCTACGAGCACCGGCAGGCCGCGGCGCGCGTGCTCATCGCCGTGTTCGCCACCCTGCTGGCCGACGCGGTGCTCCTCCGCCTGACCGGGGGCGACGTCGTGCCGAACGGCGGGCTGGTCTCCGCCGCGCTGTGCGTGATCATCGCCTGGTTCACCGGCTACATCGTGCGCCAGCGGCGCCGGTACGCGCTCCGGCTGCAGGACGAGGCGGCCAGCAAGGCGGTCGCCGAGGAACGCCTGCGCATCGCCAGGGAACTGCACGACGTGGTGGCCCACAGCATGAGCGTCATCGCGGTCCAGGCGGGCTACGGCCAGTACGTCATCGACACCCAGCCCTCCGACGCGCGCAACGCCCTCGGCGCCATCCAGGCCACCAGCCGGGAGGCGCTGGACGAGATGCGCCGGATGCTCGGCGCGCTGCGGCAGGCGGACGAGACCGACCAGCGCGAGGTGGCCGTGCGGTCCGGCTCAGATCGCGGTACCGGCGCCGACGCCGGTGACACCGCTGGCGCCGCTGCTGGCGACACCGGGCCCGCGCCGCAGGCGCCGGGGGGCAGCGCGCCGCAGGCGCCGGGGGGCAGCGCGCCGCTGTCGCCCGCTCCCGGGCTGGCCGAATTGGACCGGCTGATCTCACGCACCGCGAGCGCGGGCGTCCGGGTTGACGTGACGCGCTGCGGGAAGCCCAGGGACCTGCCCGCCAGCATCGACCTGTCGGCCTACCGGATCGTGCAGGAGGCGCTGACCAACGTGGTCAAGCACGCGCGGACGAGCTCGTGCCGGGTGCTGATCGGCTACGGCCAGGACGAGCTGATCCTCGAGGTGACGGACAACGGCGCCGGCCTGCCCGCGATGGCCGGAGCGCCCGGGGGCAGCCTGGCCCTGGCCGGCCCGGGCCAGGGCGGCGGGGGCCTAGCGGCCGGGCCCGACGGAGCCGTCCTGCCCGCGGTGAGCATCGGCGGCAGCGGGCACGGGATCATCGGGATGCGCGAGCGGGTGAGCCTGCTCGGCGGCGAGTTCAGCGCCGGACCGCTGCCCGGATACGGCTTCCAGGTCAGCGCGCACATTCCGCTGCCCGCCGCAAGTGCCTAGCCCGGCATGACGCTGCGGGTGGTGGTCGCCGACGACCAGGCGCTGGTCCGGGTGGGTTTCTGCGGGATCATCGCGGCCACGCCCGGTTTCACCGTGGTCGGCGAGGCGGGCAACGGCGCGGAGGCGGTGGAGGCGGCCCGCCGGAGCAGGCCCGACGTCATCCTGATGGACGTGCGCATGCCGGTCATGGATGGCATCGAGGCGACCAGGCGGATCACCGCGAGCACCGACGTACGTGCCCTCATCCTGACTACATTCGACCTAGACGAGTACGTCTTCGCCGCGCTGCGTGCCGGGGCCAGCGGCTTCCTGCTCAAGGACACACTGCCCGCCGACCTGCTCACCGCCATTCGGGTGGTCGCCGCCGGGGACGCGCTGCTCGCGCCGAGCGTCACCCGCCGGCTGATCGGCGAGTTCGCCCGCACCCCGCCTGGTGCCGGGCCGGGCCCGGGGCCCGGCTCCGGTGCCGTCGCGGGGCGGGCTAGCGAGGCTGGCCTGTCCTGCGACCGGCTTCAGCGGGTACTGACCGAGCGCGAGCTCGAGGTACTCCAGATGGTCGCCCGCGGGATGTCCAACGCGGAGATCGCCGAAGAGCTGACGATCAGCCCGGCCACGGCCAAGACCCACGTGGCCCACCTGCTCACCAAGCTCGACGCCAGGGACCGCATCCAGCTGGTCATCATCGCGTACCAGTCCGGCCTGGCAGGCACGGCACCCTAGTGCGAGTAGTTGCCCCGGTAGTACTCGAAGACGAAGCCGATCGTGGCGAACACGGTGAACAGCATCCCGATCAGGAAGAGCCACCAGCCGATCGCGAAGCCGAGCGCGGCCGTGGCCGCGGCCAGTCCCATGAACAGCGGCCACCAGCTGTGCGGGCTGAAGAACCCGACCTCGCCGGTGCCCTGCTCGATCTCGCCGACGTTGTCGTCTTCCGGGCGCTTGGGCAGGCGGCGGCCGGTGAACAGCACGTAGAAGCCGGTGAGTACGGCTAGCCCGACGGCGAACGCGAGCGCGGTGGTCCCGGTCACCTCCTTCGAGGTGTACCAGTACACGATGTCCGTGCCGCCGAAAAAGATCCCGCAGCCGAGGAACAGCCAGCCTTCGACCTTCATCTGAGGACCCCTACTTCCGCGCGCTCTCGATGGCCGGGATCGTCTGCTCGACGCCGTGTGATTCCCGGCCCCACTTGATGTGCGGGTAGTGCGCCTCGAAGGCGGGCCGCTCGGACCTGATCCTCGGGATACGGTAGAAGTTGTGCCGCGGCGGCGGGCAGGACGTCGCCCATTCGAGCGAGCTCGCGAAGCCCCACGGGTCTTCCTCGGTCACCTTCACCCCGTGCCGCCAGGTCACGTACATGTTCCAGAAGAACATGAGCACGGACACGGCCAGAATCCATGACCCGACGGAGGAGATGATGTTGAGCGTGGTCACGTTCCCGGGCAGGAGCGGGTAGTTGGCGGTGCGCCGCACCTGCCCCTCGACGCCCGCCCAGTGCTGGACCAGGAATGTCATGTTGAAGCCGATGAACATGAACCAGAACTGGATCTTCCCGATCCGGCTGTTCAGCATCTTGCCGGTCATCTTCGGCCACCAGAAGTAGAAGCCGGCGAACATCTCGAACAGCACCGTGCCGGCCAGCACATAGTGGAAGTGCGCGACCACGAAGTAGGAGTCGGACACGGCGAAGTCGAGCGGCGGCGAGGCCAGGATGATGCCGGTGATGCCGCCGAACAGGAATACGATGAGGAACCCGATCGTGAACAGCATCGGCGGCTCGAAGGTGAGCTGGCCCTTCCACATGGTGCCGATCCAGTTGAAGAACTTCACCCCGGTCGGCACCGCGATCAGGAACGTCATGAACGAGAAGAATGGCAGCAGCACCGCGCCGGTGGTGAACATGTGGTGCGCCCACACGGTCATCGACAGGCCGGCGATCGCGATCGTCGCGGCGATCAGCGTCTTGTAACCGAACAGCGGCTTGCGGCTGAACACCGGGATGATCTCCGTCGCGATGCCGAAGAACGGCAGCGCGAGGATGTAGACCTCGGGGTGGCCGAAGAACCAGAACAGGTTCTGCCACAAGATGGCGCCGCCGCTGGAGGCGTCGAAGACGTGCGAACCCAGCCGCCGGTCGATCTCGAGCACCAGCAGCGCGGCGGCGAGCACCGGGAACGCCATCAGCACCAGCATCGAGGTGAGCAGCGCGTTCCAGGTGAACATCGGCATCCGGAACATCGTCATGCCGGGCGCGCGCATGCAGAAGATCGTGGTGATGAAGTTGACCCCGGACAAGATGGTGCCGAGACCGGAAAGCGTCAGACCCATGATCCACATGTCGGCGCCGACGCCGGGCGAGTAGATCGCGCTGGTCAGCGGGGAGTACGCGTACCAGCCGAACGACGCCGAGCCGCCGGGGGACAGGAAACTGGCCAGCAGGATCAGCCCGCCGAACGTGAACATGTAGTAGCTCAGCAAGTTGAGCCGCGGGAACGCCACGTCGGGCGAGCCGATCTGCAACGGCAGCAGCTCGTTCGCGAACCCGACGAACAGCGGGGTGGCGAACAGCAGCAGCATCAGCGTGCCGTGCATGGTGAACAGCTCGTTGTACTGCTGGTCGGACATCACGTGCTTGTTCGGGCCGAGCAGCTGGACCCGCATCAGGAGCGCCATCACCCCGGCGCACAGGAAGAAGAAGAACGAGGTGATGAGGTACAGGTGCCCGATGATCTTGTGATCGGTCGACGAGAGCCAGGAGGCGAGGATGTTGCCCTTGCGCTCGGTCTTCGGCGTCGTATATGCGACGACCGGGTGTTCGATCGTGCTCACTGCGTGCTCCCGGATGAATTCTGCGCCGCCTGCTGCGCCGCCATGTACGCCTTGAATTGCTGCGGCGTCACGACCTTGAGCGTAAACAGCATCTTGCTGTGGTAAAGGCCGCACAGCTCGCTGCAGTGCCCCGTGAAGGTGCCCGTCTGCGTGGCGGTGATGCTGAAGTGGTTCGGGTGACCGGGGATGACGTCCCGCTTGAAGAGGAACTCCGGCACCCAGAATGAGTGGATGACGTCTTCTGAGGCCAGGTCGAACTGGACCGTCTCCCCCGTCGGGATCTCGAGCACCGGCAGAGGCCCCTCGCCCTCCATGTTCCCGACGCTCGTCACGCCGTACTGCGGGTACTTGAACTGCCAGCTCCACTGGAACCCGAGCACCTCTACCCTCACAGCGGGCTTTTGCGGCAGCTTGTCGATGTAGTTCTCGTCCTTCGCGGTGTAGTAGAACAGCACCGCTATCAGCACGAACGGTACCGCCGTGTACATGATCTCGATCGGCATGTTGTAGCGCGCCTGCGGCGGCAGCTGGTCGCCGCGCTTGCGGTGGAAGACCACAGCCCACAGGATCAGGCCCCAGACCAGCACGCCGACGGCCAGGCCAGCGATCCACGACCCCTGCCAGAGCGTCAGGACCGTCTCGCCCTGGCGGGTGATCGGGGGCGGAAATCCCAGCCGGGTGAACGAGTTGTTCGTACAGCCGGTCAGGCCGAGGACCACAAAGGTAAGCGCGACCGTCATGCCCGCCCCGCGCCCGGCGCGTGCCCGGCCCGGACGGGGCCTTCTGGAGCCCTGTTCGGCGTTATCGGTAGTCAAGGCGAGGGCCTTCCTCGGTTCTGCTACAACGTGTCGTGCAAACAGTATCGCGCACCGGCCGCGAGGCAGCTACGACCCCACGGGTTTGCGTCATCTTTGCGCGCCGGCGCGCGTACGCCGAGCCCGGCCGGGCATGATGGAAGCCGTGAGGCAGTATCGGCCCGGGGGGGCGACCCCCCGGAACCCCCCGCGACCGGGGGGACCCATCCCCCCGGACCCCCCTCGGAGCGGCCGCCGGACACGGCTGTTCGGTCGCGTCCCCGCGGCGCGCCCGGCGGACCAGCAGATCGCCGAGCCCGTTCCGGTCATTGAGGCCGAACGGACCCCCGATCCGCCTGCGCTCCCCGTCCCCGCCCTGACCATCGACGCCCTGGGCCGCAAGTGCCCGATTCCCATCATCATGCTCGCCGAGCAGATCAGGGACGTTCCGCTGGGCGCGGTGGTGGCGGTGCTGGCCGACGATCCGGCGGCCTACACCGATATACCCTCCTGGTGCACGATGAAGGCGCACGAGTTCGCCGGGCACCGGGAACTGCCCCAGGGCGGCTGGGCGCTGTACATCCGCCGCAGGCTGTGACACTCAGGCTTGTGACGTTCAGGTCGGCTTGAACCGGCTGGTGAAGCGCGGGTCATCCTCCCACCAGGGCTTCTCCGGGCCAGGCTCGCCTTCGGCGGGTGCCGCGACCTCGGCGGCCCTGGCGTCCAGTTCGGCGTCGACCCGGGCCGCGTCGGACTCGTCCTCGCGCATCAGCTGGATCAGCTGGGCGGCCAGGAAGGGCAGGCCGACGAGGTCGCCGAGGATCCATAGCGCTCCCCCGCCGATGACCTGATCAGACTGCAGCGTCGGCCCCCACGGCCGGGCCAGCGCGTGGTACCAGGCCGCGCCGATCAGGTTCTGGCTGGCGATGATGGCGATCCCGAGGAACGCGTCGCCGATCACCTCGGCGCCGGTGATCCACATCGAGACCGCGTAGGAGTACTCCTTCGGCACCGGGTCGACCCGCAGCAGCGTCCAGAAGAACGCGAAGCCGGGCGCCATCAGCGCCAGGAAGGTGAGCTCGCGGACCGCGGTGCTGTGGAACACCGCGGTGTACCAGGACGTGAAGTACATGACGAAGGGCACGCCCACCAGCGCGAAGGTGGTGATCGCGGGGAACGTCAGGACCCGGGCAGGACGGGACCTGATGACCGCCTCGAGGCGCGCGCCCGGCTGCGGGAAGGCCGCGGTGAACAGCGTGATCGGACGCCCGAGCGCGAGGAACATCGGCACGACCAGGACCAGCAGCACCGTCTGCACCGCCCGGACGTAGAACAGAACGTCCTGGTAGACGCCGATGAACGACATCGTCGCGATCACCAGGAAGCCCAGGCCGAGGCCGAGGAACCAGATCCGGCGCGCCACCGGCCAGCCCGGCTGCCCGCGCACCGCCGCCAGGTATCCGCCGCCGAGGATCAGCACCAGCGCCAGCATCCACGGGTCGAGGGTCCACTCGGTGAACGCCCGGGCCACCGTCAGCTCGGGCGGCCCGTGGTAGCCGGCCCCGGCCGCCCGGGTCAGCCCGGCCAGCCCGGCCAGTCCGGCAGACGCGACCGCGGTTCCCATGCCGTCACGCTACCGCCGCCTATGTCTGGCGAGGTCGCCGCCCCGGCCCGTCAGGGCCGCCGGCCCCGGCCCGTCAGGGCCGCCGGCCCCGGCCCGTCAGGGCCGCCGGCCCCGGCCCGTCAGGGCCGCGGCCCCGCGCCCCATGGGTCCCAGCCGACGCATGGGTTCGCTTGCCAGTGCGATGATCTTTACTTTTCCGGGGTGGATTCGGGCTTGCGGGTGATTTTGGTGCACTATGGTGCACCAAAATCACCCAGGAGCCCCAATCCACCCAGATCTTTCGGAGCCTCTGGGCAATAAGTGACTTGCGGGACAGGTAAGGCAGCAGGTGATGCCCCAGCGCACGGCTATGAGCCGCTGCCGGAGCCGGGGCGGACGGCGCCGACGTACATGATCTGGACGGGCTTGGCGCAGCCGTTGGAGGTGTTCGGCAGGTAGACCGGGGCGGTCTGGTTGGGCGGGTAGATCTTCAGGGCCGTCGCCTTGGTGGGCCCGCAGCTAGCACTCGGGTAGTTCAGGGCGTCCACGATCTGCAGCAGGGCGTTCGCGGTCGCGCCGGGCGCCAGCGTAACGAGTTTCTTGGGAGTGCTGGTGCTCCGCTTGGCGGCCAGGCCGATCTGCATGTACGGCGGGCCGGAGACCAGCGAGACGCCCGGGTAGCCGTACAGCGTGCAGGTGCTGCCCGAGGTGTTGGTGAAGTCGATGACCTCGTACACGCCGCCCGCGTAGCCCTGGCTGACTCCCTGCTTGAGCTGGAGCGAGCTGGTCGGGCAGGCGGGCGCGCCAGCCGCCGCCGGGGAGGACGGAGCCGCCACGGCCGGCGTGTTACTGCCGCTGGATCCTGGGGCGGCCGGGCTGGCCGCGGCGGTCGAGCCCGGCGCGGCTGGCTGGCTGCTGCTGCCTGACGACGCGCACCCGGTCACGGCCACGGCGCAGGTCAGCGCCGCGGCCGTGAGGGCCAGCCGCCCGGCCCTAAGCGCCATGGCCCGAGGTGAGCAGCGGCATCGTCTGGGTCACCGGAGCGGTCACCCACTTGCGGTGGACGGCGTCGTAGTAGCGCGGACGCTGGCCGGTCAGGATCTCGGTCAGCTTCGTGTAGCAGCGCTCCCCCGGGTGGCCCTTTATCGCCTTGCTCCCCCAGAGCACGACGATCGCGGGATAGCTGTGGAAGTGCCCGGCCGCGCAGTAGGGCGTGCAGTCGTTCAGCACCAGCTTGCCCGTCGCGCTGGCCAGGCCGGGCGTCCAGCTGGTCCAGGCGAGCTTGGCGAAATAGGCGTTGCCGTCGGCGCAGGTGAGGATGAAGCTCCTCGGCCTGACCAGGGCGTGCTGGCCAGGGCAGTCGAAGACCACCGTCTGCGACGGCAATGCGGCCGGCCGGGCGGGCGCGGCCTGCGCCGATCCGCTCAGGATCAAGCCGGTGACGGCGAGCGCAGCGGCAACAGGGACAAGGACAGCGATAACCAGAACGCGCTTCATGGTGCCTCCCAAGCAAGAACAAGTGGTTCAAGGCCTGAGACGACGCAGGCATGCGCCGGGTTGTGCCAGGAAATCACGCTCTGGTCACCGAGGCGGGTAACCAGGCCCGTTCGGTATGAAGATCGTTATTTTCAGGCGGACAGATGCGTCGCGACCTCGGCCGCCGCCGTGTCGCCGTACGCGGTGGCGAAGCGCTCGGTCAGCGGGCCCGGCTTCAGGTTGTACTCCTGCGGGCCGGTGGCCTCCAGGGCGTGTACCGCCATCAGGTTGCCGAGCTGGGCGGCCCGCTCGAGGGGCAGGCCCCAGGCGACGGCGGCCAGGAACCCCGAGCGGAACGCGTCACCGGACCCCGTGGGGTCGACGGGCTTGGCGTCCGGCACCGCGGGCACCGAGATCGTCGGCTCGCCACGCTGCTCGATCTTGGCGCCGGCCGAGCCGAGGGTGGTGATCCTGACACCGACCCTGGCCAGCATCTCCGCGCTGCCCCAGCCGGACTTGCGCTCGATCAGGGCTTCCTCGTACTCGTTGCCGAACAGGTAGTCCGCGCCGTCGACCAGCGTGCGCACCTGCTCGTCGTCGAGGATCCTGGCCAGCTGCTGGGACGGGTCGGCGGCGAACGACAGGCCGGCCTCGTGGCAGTCCACGGTGTGCGCCACCATGGCTCCCGGGTCGCCGGCCCCGATCAGCACCAGGTCGATGCCGCCATGCTCCTCGGCCAGCGGCGCGAGCTTGATGTCCTTGTCCTCGCTCATCGCGCCGGCGTAGAACGAGCCGATCTGGTTGCCGTCCAGGTCGGTGGTGCAGATGAAGCGCGCGGTGTGCTTGAGCATCGACTCCCGCACGCCCGCCGTGCTGACGCCGTGGGCCTCCAGCCAGCGCCGGTATTCCTCGAAGTCGGCCCCGACCGCGCCGACGAGAAGCGGGCGCAGGCCGAGCACGCCCAGGCCGAAGGCGATGTTGGCGGCGACCCCGCCGCGGCGGATGGCCAGTTCGTCGACCAGGAACGACAGCGATACGCGGTCAAGCTTGTCCGCGATGAGCTGGTCGGTGAACTTGCCGGGAAACGTCATCAAGTGGTCGGTCGCGATGGATCCCGTGACCGCGATGCGCACGACGGCTCAGCCCGGCGTCAGTGGAAGGAGTCGCCGCAGGCGCAGGAGCCCGTCGCGTTGGGGTTGTCGATCGTGAAGCCCTGCTTCTCGATCGTGTCGACGAAGTCGATGGTCGCGCCCATCAGGTACGGGGCGCTCATCTTGTCGGTCACGACCCGCACGCCATCGAAGTCGGCCACGATGTCGCCGTCGATGTCGCGCTCGTCGAAGTAAAGCTGGTAGCGAAGCCCCGAGCAGCCGCCGGGCTGTACCGCGATCCGCAGCTTGAGGTCGTCGCGACCCTCCTGCGCGAGCAGCGAGCTCACCTTGGCCGCCGCACCGCCGGTGAGGACGATCCCCTGCGTCGTGGCCTCTTGCTGAACAGTCACCTTAGCTCCCGCCTGGTTTATGTGCCGCGCTCAGAACGGCGTCTGGCGTTGCTCCAACATGCAATCCCAACCATATGCGGTGCGCCCGCATTCCAGCCACCCCTGAGCTGAGGCGTGGCTCACAAACCATCACATACCGGGGGCGCCCCAGACAGGAAACCACCGGGCCAGGTCCTGCTCCCACTTCAGGTCGTCACCGATCACGCCCTTGACCTGCAGTTCGAGCGCATTGTCCCGGCGTTCGCCCGACAGCGGGGCGAACGGGTAGAACGAGCCCCGCTTGTACAGGTAGATGAGGGCGAGGCGGCGCTCCTGGTCGTCCCTGAAGGCAACCAGGGTACACAGCAGCTGCGGGCCGAAGCCATTGTCGACCAGCGAGGAGTTGACCGCGTGCAGGTCGGTGACCAGGGCCTCGAGCTCGTCCGACATGCGCGAGCTGACCAGCCAGGTGAAGCCGTAGTCGTCCTTGGACACCTCGACCGGCAGGCCGCCTTCGGCGTGCGAACTCAAGTTGAGCAGCTCCTGCACGTCCTTCTGGACGTCGGAGAAGGACCGGCCCTCCACCGGCCGGAAGCATACGGAGCCGGATCCAGTGGGCTTGAATCCGGCTCCCGCGTCCAGCGTGACCGCCGCGGACGGCAGCGCGAACAGGTCGTCCAGCTTGGGCTGGACCGGCTTGGTCCGGCCCAGCAAGGTGTCCAGGAAGCCCACTGGCGCTCCGTCCTTAGCCGGCCGTCCGGCCGAGCTGCTGCTGCACCTTGTCGAGTTCGGCCAGGCGGCGCTCGAGGCTCGGGTGGGTGGAGAAGATGTTGGCCAGCTTGTTGTTGCTAGCGCTCAGGTGCGCGGCCGGGGTGAAGAAGAACGCGTTCAGCGGCTGCGAGGTGCGCAGGTCCCTGGTCGGGATCCTGGCCATGTCCCCGGTCACCTTGATCAGCGCGGCCTTCAGCGAGCTCGGCCGCCCGGTGAGCAGCGCGCCGCTGCGGTCCGCGGACAGCTCACGGTACCGGGACAGCAGCCTGATCAGCACGAAGCTGACCGCGTAGACGACGATGCTCACCGCCATGAGCGCGAGCATGACGACCCCGGCGTTGCTGTCGTTGCTGCGCCGGCCGCCGCCGAACAGCTCGCCGTAGAACGCGATCCTGACCAGCAGCGCCGCGATGATGGCCAGGAACGACGCGATCGTCATCACCTGGACGTCCTTGTGCGCCACGTGCGACATCTCGTGGGCGAGGACGCCCTCGAGCTCATCGTTCTCCAGACGGCGCAGGATCCCCCTGGTCGCGCAGACCACCGCGTGGTCGGCGTTGCGGCCGGTCGCGAAGGCGTTCGGCATGTCGGTGTCGGCGATCGCGACCCTCGGCTTGGGCATATCGGCCAGCGCGCAGAGCCGGTCCACGATGCCGTGCAGGCGCGCAGCCTCCGGTGAGTCCGTCGGGCTTACCTCGCGAGCCCCCGCCGTGGCCAGCGCTATCTTGTCCGAGTAGAACAGTGACCCGATGGCGAAGCCCCCGCCCAGGACCACGGCGAAGAGCACGATCGCGGAACTGGACGCGCCGTACGCGGTCCCGATGCCGATGATCGCGGCGATGAACGCGACGAAAACCAGCCCGAGCAGGAACATGGTCGCGGTCATCCGCACCGTGAGCCCCCGGTCGGGCGCATACCTGGTACGCGCCGCCATGGCGACACCTCCGTTCGGCCCCGGCTGGTCGTGCCGCCTGGAGCCAGCAGCCCAATTATCTAGGTCAAATCTACCCATGTAACGCTGAACGCCAGCCGAATGCTACCCGCGAGTATGCTCAGGACCTTCTGCCCACGGCTTAACCGGGGATCAGGCCCTCGTCGGTGAGCATCTCGCGAACTTCGTCCATGCTCGCGTCCTGAGGCGGAAGGATCAGGTCCGACGGTTCCAGGGTATCGGCGGGCAGCGGCGCCCCCTGGGCGCGAACCTCGCCGAGCAGGCTGTGCAGCGCCGCGGTGAAGGCCGCCTCGTCGTTGCGATTGACAGCCGCCTCGAGCTCGGTGTCCAGCCGGTTCAGCTCGGCGGTGGCCGCGTCGTCGATGCTGAACTGGCCCTCGCCGCTGATCCTGACGATCACGGTCCCTCACCGTCCTGCGGCTCGGCGGGCCCGTCGGACGCCGGGATACCGGCCGCCTGGGCCTGCTGGGCCGGCGGCGGCGGGGCGTACTGGGCCCCCTGCCCCTGGGGGGCCTGGTTGCTGCCGTTGGCGCCGCCCTCGAGCTGCTTGGGCGCCCCGGACGTGATCTCGCCCTTGAGCCTGCTCAGCTCGCTTTCGACGTCGCTGCTCGCGGACATCATGTCGAGCTCGCTCTGGATGTCATCTCGGCGGGGGCCGATGGCGTCGTCGAGCGCGCCCGAGGCCATCAGCTCGTCGATCGCGCCCGCGCGCGCCTGCATCTGCGCGGTCTTGTCCTCGGCCCGCTGGATCGCCATGCCGACGTCGCCCATCTCCTCGGAGATGCCGGAGAACGCCTCGTTGATCCTGGTCTGAGCCTCGGCCGCGGTGTAGGTGGCCTTGATGGTCTCCTTCCTGGTGCGGAAGGCGTCCACCTTGGACTGCAGCCGCTGCGAGGCGACCGTCAGCTTTTCCTCCTCGGCCTGCAGCTGGGCATACTGCACCTGCAGGTCGTTCAGCTGGCCCTGCGCCGAGGCCTTGCGCTCGAGCGCGCTCCGGGCGAGATCCTCACGACCCATCCCGAGCGCCTTGCGCGCCTGGTCCTCGAGCTTGTTCGAGGACTGCTGTAGCTGGTTCATCTGCAGCTCGACGCGCTTACGCGACGTGGCGACATCCGCGACCCCACGGCGGACCTTCGTCAGCAACTCGAGCTGCCGCTGGTAGGAGTAGTCCAGGGTCTCACGAGGGTCTTCCATCTTGTCCAGGGCCTTATTGGCCTTGGCCTTAAAGACAAGTGAGACTCGCTTCATCACGCCCATACGCGCGGCCGTCCCCTTCATTAACTTCTTCGTCGCCATCAGGCCGCGTGACCGGGCCGAAATCATGGGTCCGGGCACCCGGCTAGACGGCGGACGAGCCCGTGCGACTAGTCGCATTCCACCCTACGCGGTCTCCCGCATTGCGAGCTACCACGTCTGCCCCCTAGCCGGGGGTGGCGCCAGCCCCACCAGATGCTAGAGCTCTGCTGGCTCCGCGGGGCCAACCCCCCGTTCCCCCCGATAAGGTAGAGCCCGTGTTCCGACGCCGTAGCGCCGGGGCGACGGACGGCACGTCCCAGGATTCCCCGGGCGCGCAGAGCCCGGACGGCCCGGCAGACACCAAGCCCCGCTCCCCCGCCGAAGCGGCCAAGGGGCGGCCCACGCCCAAGCGCAGCGTAGCCGAGGCCAAGCGCCGCCAGCCGATCGCCGGGTCGTCCCGCGCGCCGGCCGGGCCGCGCACCAAGGAAGACAAGGCCAATGCCCGGACGAGCCGGGCCGGCAAGTACGAGGCCATGAGGCGGGGTGAGGCGTGGGCGCTGAACCCGCGCGACCGCGGCCCGGTCCGGGCCCTGGCCCGGGACTACGTGGACTCCAAGCGCCGGGTGAGCGAGTACTACATGTACATCCTCGTCGTCCTGCTCGTCGCGGTGTTCGTGCGCAGCGCGGCGGCCCAGGCGATCATCTCGCCGGTGGTCCTGGTGCTGATCCTGGTCATCGTCGTCGACGCGACGCTGATCCGGCGCAGCCTGAACCGGCTGGTGGCCGAGCGGCTGCCCGGCGAGTCCACCCGTGGCCTGACCGCCTACGCGGTGATGCGGGCGCTGCAGATCCGCAGGTTCCGGGTGCCGACCCCGCGCGTCCACCCCGGCGACAAGATCTGAGATCGCCCGCCCCGGCGTGGCTGACGTGGCTGAGGTGGCTGAGGTGGCGGCCGACACGACTGGGACCACTTTAACAAGACGGAAATCGCCCCTCTAAGGTAAATAACCATGGAATACCGACACCTTGGCCGCAGCGGCCTGATGGTCAGCGAGCTCGCATACGGGAACTGGATTACCCACGGCGATCAGGTCGAGGAGCAGGCCGCGGCCGATTGCGTCCGGGCCGCGCTTGACGAGGGCATCACCACGTTCGACACCGCCGACGCCTACGCGGGCGGGCGGGCCGAGGAGGTGCTCGGCCGGGCGCTGCACGGGGTGCGCCGTGAGTCGGTGGAGATTTTCACCAAGGTGTACTGGCCGACCGGCGACAAGCCGAACGACCGCGGCTTGTCGCGCAAGCACGTCACGGAGTCGCTGCACGCATCGCTGCGCCGGCTGCAAACCGACTACGTGGACCTGTACCAGGCGCACAGGTACGACTACGAAACCCCGATCGAAGAGACCATGCGCGCTCTCGACAACCTGGTCCGCGCGGGCAAAGTGCTGTACGTGGGCGTGTCCGAGTGGCGCGCGGAGGAGATCGCGGCCGCGCTGCGAGTGGCCGGCGAACTCGGCCTGGACCGGATCGTGTCGAACCAGCCGCAGTACAACATGCTGTGGCGGGTCATCGAGCCCGAGATCGTGCCGCTGTGCGAGAAGGAAGGCGTCGGGCAGATCGTCTTTTCGCCGATCGCGCAGGGCATCCTGACCGGCAAGTACGAGCCGGGGACGCCGCCCCCGGCGGACTCCCGGGCCACCGACCCGGCCGGTTCGGGCTTCATCAAGCGCTGGCTCAGGGAGGACACGCTCTCGGCGGTGCAGCGGCTGCGGCCGCTGGCCGAGGAGGCGGGGCTGTCGCTGGCCCAGCTGGCGGTGGCGTGGACGCTGCAGAACCAGAACGTGTCCGCGGCCATCGTGGGCGCCACCCGGCCCGCGCAAGTGCGGGAGAACGTCAAGGCGGCCGGGGTCAAGCTGGACACGGGCCTGATGAGCCGGATCGACGAGGCCCTCGGCGACGCGGTCGTCCGCGACCCGTCCCGGACCGCCAGCCCGTCGTCGCGGCCCTAGGCTCTGTCTCAGCGCTCTGTCTCAGCGCTCCGGCTCAGCGCTCCGGCTCAGCGCTCTGTCTCAGCGCTCTGTCTCAGCGCTCCGCCTCAGCCCGGGCCTTCGGCTCTGGTCAGTCCTCCGGGTGCAGGCTCATCGGGCCGTATTCGGTCTTGGTGTCGTCGAGCAGCGAGACCTGATGCACCCCGGCCGCGAGCAGCGCGCGCCAGTTCTCCCCGAGCCAGCTCTCCGCGTCTCCCTGGCTGGCGAAGATCGCCTCCTGCAGCTCGTCGGTGGTGATCACGGTGCCGTCAGCCTTCTCGTACCGCCAGGTCCAGGGCATCGTCAGGTGGCCTCCCTCATCGCGTGTGCTGACTGAGGGTAGCTCAGAGGCGGTGAGGGCACGACCGGACGCCTAGTGAGCGTTAACAAAACGTTTATAACGCGCAGAACAAGATGGCCCAGACAGCCTTCCCGCGACCGGTGACCGGGCTCCAGCCCCAGACGTCACTCAGCGCGTCCACCATCTGCAGGCCGCGACCGGCTTCCTCGTTCCGGTCCGGCATCCGGAGCACCGGGGCGCGGTCGGACGGATCGAGCACGGCGCACATGACCTCACCGGTCCGGCGCAGCAGGCGCAGGCCGAGTGACTGGCCGGGCTCCGCGTCGCCCCGCGCGGCGTGCGATACCGCGTTGGCCACGAACTCACCGACGATGGCCTCGGCGTCGTCGGCGAGCGAGACCAGGCCCCACTCCTTCAGCGTGTTCCTGGTGAACTTCCTGGCGGTCCGGCCGGACTGGGTCCCTGAGCCGAGCGGGCACGCCGCCACCGCAGGCGAGTCCCACCAGTCGGAAGGCATCCGGACCACGCGCGGGCGCCCAGGCGCGCACTGCTGCAGCCTGGCGGTCAAGTCAAGCGGCCGGCGAACGGCAGGATCGACCTTCGTTCGTGTCGGCAGCCCTACTTGGCTCAAGCCCATCGCGACCCCGCGAAGCTAGAACGGCAATCCCAGATGATTGACGCAAATCACATCCTGCCCGAGATTCCGCGTTTCATGCAAGACCAAATGCACGTTCATTTGTAACGTGCACCTCGCGCGCTCCCTGGCCGCGGGGTTTCATAGACCGTTCAAGTAAACCCTCTGCGAACTACTTCAAGCTGAGGTCAGCCGGTAACCGCGACCGGCGGACCGGCAGCTCAGGGGCCATGCCGGACGGCCGGCGGACGGCGGCCCATGAAGATGCCGAACGGGCCGTACGTGGCGGCGTCACCGCCGCCACCACGCCTCCGGCCGGCCGCGTTATCGTGAGTCGTCGTCACCTCGACATCTCGACCCGGGAGCCGCTGATGCTTGTCGCTGGCGTCGATTCATCCACTCAGTCCACCAAGGTGCTGCTCTGCCGGGCCGACGACGGCACGATCGTCGGGCAGGCCTCCGCACCGCACCCAGACGGCACCGAGTGCGACCCGGAACTGTGGTGGCAGGCCCTGGCCAAGGCGGGAGACGGGCTGCTCGGCCGGGCCGACGCCATCGGGGTGGCGGCCCAGCAGCACGGCATGGTGGTGGTCGACGAAGCGGGTCAGGTGATCAGGCCGGCCCTGCTCTGGAACGACGTGCGCTCCGCACCGCAGGCGGCGGCGCTGATCGCCGAGATGGGCGGCCCCGGGCACTGGGCCCGGCTGACCGGGAGCGTCCCGACGGCCTCGTTCACCGTCACCAAACTGCGCTGGCTGGCCGAGCATGAGCCTGACTCCGCCGCCAGGACCGCGCGCGTGATGCTCCCGCACGACTGGCTGACCTGGCGGCTGGCCGACCGGGCTCACGAGCCCGCCACCGATCGCGGTGACGCCTCGGGCACCGGCTACTTCTCCCCCGCCACCGGGGACTGGCTGCCGGAGATGGCCGAGGCCGCGCTGGGCAAGCCGGCCGGGTTGCCGCGGCTGGCGAGCCCGGCCGAGGTCGTGGCCAGGACGGCAGGCGGCGCGGCGCTGTCCGCCGGAACCGGGGACAACATGGGGGCCGCGCTCGGCCTGGGCCTCGGCCTGGGCGAGGTCGTGGTCTCGATCGGCACCTCGGGCACCGCCTACGCGGTCGCGGCCGAACCCGCCGCCGACGAGTCGGGCGCCGTGGCCGGCTTCGCCGACGCCACCGGGCGCTTCCTGCCGCTAGTGGCCACGATCAACGCGGCCCGGGTGCTGACGGTTACGGCCCGGATGCTCGGCGCCGACGCCGACGGCCTGTCCCGGCTGGCGCTGGCCGCGCCGCCCGGCGCGCAGGGCCTGGTGCTGCTGCCCTACCTGGACGGCGAGCGCAGCCCCAACCGGCCCGGCGCCAACGGCGTGCTGCGCGGTCTGACCAGCGCCAACACCACACAGGAGAACCTGGCGCGGGCGGCGGTCGAGGCGGTCCTCTGCTCGCTGGCGGACGCGATCGACAACCTGGCCGATTGCGGCATCACCGCGCAGCGGGTGATCCTCATCGGCGGTGCGGCCCGGTCCGAGGCCGTGCGCAGGATCGCACCGGAGATCTTCGCCGTGCCGGTGACCGTGCCCTCGCCCGCGGAGTATGTAGCGCTGGGCGCGGCCCGGCAGGCCGCCTGGGCCCTATCGGGCGCGGTCGAGGCCCCTGCCTGGCCGCTCGCCGGGACGGCCGAGTACACCGCTGAGGCCGCCCCGCAGGTCCGCGCGCAGTACGCCGCCCTCCGTGACGCCACAGCCTCCTGGGGCACCTGAGCCCCGACGGCCCCGTGGCGACCGGGTCGATGGGCCGTTGGTCACGCTCTTACCGGACCGATGTGCCATCGACCCAACTAGCGGGCCGCGGGGGACGGGAGCGGGGAGACGGGAGCGGGGGACGGGAGCGGGGGACGGGAGCGGGAGACGGGAGCGGGGGCGGCGGGTGAAGGTGCGGGGTGGCAGGATGGGGGCGTTGGTGGCGACTCAGGAAAGGACCGGCCTGTGAGCACGGATTATGTACCGTCGCGGGAGGACCGCTTCTCGTTTGGCATCTGGACGGTCGGCTGGCAGGGGGTCGACGTGTTCGGGAGCGCCGTGCGGCCGCCCATGCCCGCCGAGCGCGCCGTGTACAAGCTGGCCGAACTCGGCGCCTACGGGGTGAACTTCCACGACAACGACGTGTTCGCGTTCGACGCCACCCCGGCCGAGCGGGACGAGCGCGTCGGCGCCTTCCGCAAGGCGCTGGCCGAGACCGGCGTGGTGGTGACCACCGCCACCACCAACCTGTTCGGCCACCCGATGTTCCGGGACGGAGCATTTACCGCCAACGACCGCCAGATCAGGCGGTTCGCGCTGGCCAAGGTGATGCGCAACCTGGACCTGGCGGCGGACCTCGGCGCCAGGACCTACGTCTTCTGGGGTGGGCGCGAGGGCGCGGAATCCGGCGGCGCCAAGGACATCAGGGTCGCCCTGGACCGGTACGCCGAGGGCCTGAACCTGCTGTGCGAGTACGTGCGCGAGCAGGGCTACGACATCAGGTTCGCGATCGAGCCCAAGCCGAACGAGCCGCGCGGCGACATCTTGCTGCCCACCGTGGGGAACGCGCTGGCGTTCATCAACTCGCTCGAGCACTCCGAGATGGTCGGGGTCAACCCGGAAATCGGCCACGAGGAGATGGCTGGGCTGAACTACGCGCACAGCATCGCCCAGGCGCTATGGCACGGCAAGCTGTTCCATATCGACCTGAACGGGCAGCACGGCCCGCGGTACGACCAGGACCTGCGGTTCGGCGCAGGCAACGTGCGCGGCGCGTTCTGGGTGGTGGACATGCTCGAGGCCGGCGGTTACGAAGGCCCGGTCCACTTCGACTACAAGCCGCCGCGGACCGAGGACGACGAGGGCGTCTGGGTGTCCGCGGCCGCCTGCATGCGCAATTACCTGATCCTGCGGGCCAAGGTACGGGCGTTCCGGGCCGACCCGGAGGTGGCCGCGGCGCTGCGGGCCTCGGGCGTGGACCAGCTCGGCACGCCGACGCTGGATCCCGGCGAGACCTGGCGCGACGTCCGCGAGCCCCGTGCCGACGTGGCCGCGCTGGCCCAGCGCGGGCTGGCCTACGAGCACCTGGACCAGCTCGCGCTTGAGTACCTCTACGGCGTCCGCTAGGGCCAGGGGTATGTTCCGGGGGTCGTCCCCCGGGCTAACACCGGCATCCAGACGCGCATCGGCCCGCCGTCGCGGTTGTCCCACTGGAAGTACGGGATCGCGATGGCCGTGACCGGGCTGCCAGGCCCGGTCACGGCCAGCCGCTGGCCATCCGCGGTGATCTCGATGGTCTGGCCGATGCCGTCCAGGGCCACCGGCCGCTCGCCGAGGACTTCGCCTGGCTCTATCACGAGGTCGTCCAGGGGGACGCCGTCGAGCTGGTCGGCCTGCTCGAAGCAGTAGACGAGGGGCCCGCGCTCGATGGCCACGCAGCCGCGGATCGCGTCCACGCGCCGCTCCGGGTAGGTCCAGCGCGGGGTCACGTCCAGGTGCAAGGTGATCATGTCGCCCTTCTGCCAGGCGCGATGAAGCACGTGGTAGCCAGGTGAAACCCTGGTCCGTTCGGGATCATTGCTGACCGTGATACGGGTGCTGGTGCTCCAGGCCGGCACCCGCAGTGCCAGCCCGCACGCGTCCGGCGGCGCGGCGAGCACCCGCAGGTAGACGGCGCCGGACCACGGATAGTCGGTGGTGACCTCGAGGTCCAGGCTCGCTCCGGACAGCCGGGACCCGGTGTACTGGTGGACGTACAGCGTGTCGCCGGATTCGGTGGCGAGATAGTGCTCAAGGGATGCGATGAGGCGCATGATGTTCGGCGGACAGCAGGCGCAGTTGAACCACACGCGGCGACGGCCGGGGTCGTCCTTCTCGAAGTGGTCTTCGCGGCGCTGCAGCGGGTTGACGTAGAAGAACCGCTCGCCCTCGGTGGCGATGGCCGCGCCGAAGCCGTTGTAGAGCACGCGTTCCATGTGGTCCGCGTACTTCGAGTCACCGGTGGCGAGCAGCAGCCGCCAGCACCACTGGAAGCTGGCAATGGCGGCGCAGGTCTCGTTATAGGCGCGGTCCGGGGGAAGCTCGTACCGGTCGCCGAAGCCCTCGTCCGCGTGCCGGGACCCGTTTCCGCCGGTCAGGTAGGTCTTGGCGGCCACCATGTCGTCCCAGCGGACCAGTGAGGACTCCAGCAACTCGCGGTCGCCAGTCTCGGCGGCCACGTCGGTCACGCCCGCCTCCAGGTACAGCGCCCGTACCACGTGCCCGACCTCGGTGTCCGTGGCGCGCACCGGCAAGTGGTCTTGCAGGTAGCGGCGGCCCATGCCGGAGTTCCCGGCCAGCCCCCGGCCGCGCTGGTCGACGAACTGGCGGGCCAGGTCCAGGTAGGCTCCGGTCCCGGTCTCGCGGTAGAGCTCGGCCAGTGCGGTCTCGATGACCGGGTGCCCGTCCAGGCCCCGCTCGGTGCCCGCGAACTCGCGCACCAGGTGGTCGGCCAGGCGCTCGGCCACGGCGAGCAGCCGCCCGTCGCCCGCCCCCCGGTGCAACGAGACCGCGGCCTGGATCAGGTGACCGGCACAGTACATCTCGTGGCTCCAGGCCAGCCTGGTGTACCGTGGCTCGCCGCTGACCTGGAAGTAGGAGTTCAGGTAGCCGTCGGGCCGCTGCGCCTCCTCGAGCAGGGCGATGACTTCGGCGGCGAACGAGCTGAGCTCGGGGCGGTTCCCGTGCGCCAGCTCCCAGCCGACGGCCTCCAGCGTCTTGTAGATGTCGGAATCCATGAACACAGGGCCGCGGTACCCGGTCCCTGGCAGCGGATCGACCGGGCCGACCCCGACCGGGCGGTGTCCGCCCGGCGCGCCGTACCCGTCGGCCGTGCTGGTCGCCTCGCCTTCGGCGGCCGCGTCCTTGCGAGCCGCCTGGATGGCCAGGCGCACGTTGTCCAGGTTGCCCGCGTCTTCGAGCTGGCGCAGCGCGAGCGGCAGGCTGGCCGCCAGGTTGCGCTGCTGCCACTGGTGCAGCAGCCCCGAGGCCAGGCCGGCCCGAGTGAGCGGCTGGTGAGTCCCGGACGCCGTGGCGGTGGGCGCGACGGGTCCGGTTACGCTACCGGGAGGGCCCGCGGGAGCGGCCGGGCCCCCGTCGGCGTGATAGGCGCGGCCGGCTTGATCCTCGCGGTCAGCGAGTTCGGTCCGGTCGGCGGCGGAGATTACGGCAGGCGGCTGGTCGGCACTGTTCACGTACGCGGCTCCATGGTCCAAGGAATAGGTTTTCCCCGATTCCCACGGAAACGTAGGCTAGAGGCTGTCCCGCGAAGCGTCAACAGCGCCAGCCCTACCCTCCGACCACGCCCGAGGAGTGCAGATGAGGCGGGTGACCATCCGTGACGTGGCGACCGAGGCCGGCGTGTCCATCGGCACCGCCTCCAAAGCGCTCAACGGGCAGGGCAAGCTGCGCGCCGAGACCAGGGAACGGGTCACCGAGGTGGCGCAGCGTCTCGGTTTCGCGCCGAACACGCTGGCCCAGGCCCTGCTCGCGGGCCGCTCGTTCACGGTGGGCCTGATCACCACGGACAGCTTCGGCCGGTTCAGCATCCCGGTCATGCTCGGCGCGGAGGACGCGCTCGGCAACGGCCAGGTCTCGGTGTTCATGTGCGACACCAGGGACGAGCCCGAGCGGGAGAAGCGCTACATCGAGATGCTGGCGGCCCGCCGGGTGGACGGCCTGATCGTTACCGGGCGCCGGATCGAGCCGAGGCCGCCGGTGGCGGCCGGGCCCGGCGTCCCGGTCGTGTACGCGATGACCCAGCCGCTGGGCCAGGACGGGCCCGCGGTCCTGCCCGACGACGAGGGCGGCGGGCGGGCCGCCGCCGAGCACCTGCTCGGCGCGGGCCGACGGCGGATCGGGCACATCACCGGGCCCGAGCGGTTCCTCTGCGCGCGCGAGCGCGACGCGGGGTTCACCGACGCCCTCGCGGCGGCCGGGCTGCGGCCGCACGGCGGCGTACGGTTCGGCGAGTGGAGCGAGCGCTGGGGCCGGGAGGCGGCTTGCCAGCTGCTCTACGACCATCCGGACACCGACGCGATCTTCTGCGGCAGCGACCAGATCGCCCGCGGCGTGGCCGACACGCTACGCGCGGCCGGACGGAGCATCCCTGGCGACGTCGCCCTGGTCGGCTACGACAACTGGGAGCCGATGGCGCTCGGCGCCCAGCCCTCGCTGAGCAGCGTCGACATGTGCCTGGAGAAGGTCGGCCGGGTGGCCGCCGAACTGCTGCTGGCCGCGATCGCCGAGGAGCCCGCCCACGGCACGCGGACGGTACCCTGCCAGCTGGTGGTGCGCCAGTCCAGCCGCTGACCCCGGTTATCCGGGTGAGCGCACCGACTCGGGCCCTATGACCCGAACGCGCTGAGGACCGCCTGGTCGAGCTGGGACGGCGGCGCTCCCGCGGTGTTCGCCAGAGCCGCCACGCCGAGGCCCCGGGCCAGGTCGAGGGCGATCATGGCGCTGAAGCCACCGGTCATGCCGTTGTGCCAGGCGATCGTGCGGTCGCCGCGGCGGGCGTGGTGCCAGGCTAGGCCGATCTCGCCGCCGGGGATCGGCCGGCGGGGGGTGAGCGTGGCGCGGATCGCCGGCTCGAGCGCGGCCGGGGCGGCGGTCAGGCAGGCTCGCAGGAAACGGGCCAGATCGGCGGCGGTCGAGTAGAGGCCGCCGGCGCCGGCCAGGGCGCCCATGCGCCAGTCGGGGACCGGGCGCCCGCGCCGGTGGCCCTGGGCCGCCCGGCGCGGGCCGGGTACCGCGAAGCTTGTGCCGGGCAGGCCGAGCGGGACGCAGATCCGCGTCGTCACCAGGGTCTCGTAGCGTGTTCCCGCGGCCTGGCCGAGCAGGTAGCCGAGCAGGCCGAAGCCGAAGTTGGAGTAGGCGTAAGGGCTCCCTGGTGACCCGGCGCGCAGGGCCCGGCGCGCGTCGCGTACCAGCCGGGCGGCCGGGTAGCGGGCGTAGGGATCGGCGGGGTGCATCAGCGCGGAGGGGTACAGGCCGCGGGGCAGGCGCGGCAGCCCCGCGGTGTGCGTGGCCAGGTCGGCCAGGGTCACCTGGCCTGGGGGCGCCCGGCCCGGAGGCGCCCGGCCCGGCAGGTAGCTCGCGGCCGGATCGGACAGGTGAACCTCGCCCCGTTCGGCCATATCGGCCAGCACCAGAGCGGTGAAGACCTTGGTCACCGAGCCGATCTGGAAGACGGTCCGCGGCTCCGCTCCCCCGAACCCGCCGGTGACCATCTCCTGATCCCGCACGACGGCCCAGGCCAGTGAGGGGACTACGCCCCGGCTGACCAGCGGCGCCAGGTGCGCCTCGGCCAGGCCGTCAGCCGGCCTCGGCCTCATCTGCGCCCTGGGGGGCACCGGCCTGGCTGGCGGCGCGGGTCTGGCTGGCGGCGTGGGCCGCGTGGGCGGTGCGCATCATGTGCCGCTGCGAGCGCACCTGGAAGAATACGATCAGCACGATCAGCCCGATCGAGATCCACAGGCCGTAGTGCGAGATCGTCTGCGCCACCACCACCGCGTGGTGGCCGAGCGCGTAGCCGAGGCCGGCCAGCGTGCCCGCCCACAGCAGGGTGCCGATGGCGTCCAGGATGATGAACGTGAGCAGCCGCATCCCGGCCCAGCCGGCGATGACGAAGATGATCGCGCTGGGGATGGGCAGGAACGGGGAGACGATCACGGCGGGCCAGGTGAACTTGCGGCCCCAGCGCTGCACCCGGCTCATGTACTTGGCTCCGCGGTTTCGCCGGCCGCCGAACAAGGCGATGACCCGCTCGCCCCACAGCCGGCCAGCCCACCAGAAGAGCGGATCGAACTTTATCAGCCCGAAGAGGGCAGCCAGCAGCACCACGACCAGCGACCCGTGCCCGACCCTGGCGAACGCGGCGGCGGCGACGATCCCCTCGGTGCTCCCGTTCAGCAGTACCAGGAACACCGGGTGGGTGCCGACCAGGGAGGCGCGGAACGGCAGGATCACCCAGTAGAAGATGCCGCTGAGCATGATGCCCGCCCAGCACAAAATGTCGGCCCGCCCCGGTTTGCCGGACCACGGTATCCGCGGATCGTCAAACGCCTGCTGTTGCTGGCCCCCGTCGGCGGCTACCTTAACCGGCTCCGCCACAGCATCCTCGTCCACCAAGCCACGCTACAACCAATCGCGGGTAATTCGACCTCGACCTGCGCGATGATGACCCTCGTGACCGACGATCCCTTCGCTGATCCCTTCGCTAGCGCGGTGGCCAGCGCCGACCGCCTCACCGTCCTGGCCGGCCCGCACGACGCCGCGGTGGTGCTCGGTTCGGGCTGGTCTCCGGCCGCTGACGCGATCGGCACGGCGGCGACCGAGATCCCGCTGGCCGAACTGGGCGGGTTTCCCGCCTCGACGGTGCCGGGGCACACGCCGACGGTCCGTTCGGTCGCCGCGGGAACGGTGCGGGTACTGGTGTTCCTCGGCCGGGTGCACCTGTACGAGGGGCTTTCCCCGGCCGCGGTGGTGCACGGGGTGCGGACGGCGGTGGCGGCGGGCTGCCGCACGGTGGTGCTGACCAACGCGGCAGGCGGCATCAGGGCCGGGCTCAGCGTGGGCGAACCGGTGCTGATCAGCGACCACCTCAACCTGACCGGCCGGTCCCCGCTGGCTGGGCCGCCCCCGCCGGGGCAGCGGTTCACCGACCTGACCGACCTGTATTCCCCGCGGCTGCGCGCGCTGGCCCGCGAGGCCGATCCGAGCCTGACCGAGGGCGTCTACGCGATGATGCCGGGACCGCACTACGAGACCCCGGCGGAGATCACCATGCTGGGCAGGCTCGGCGCCGATCTGGTCGGTATGTCGACCGTCCTGGAAGCGATCGCGGCCCGTCACCTAGGCGCCGAGGTACTCGGCATATCCCTGGTCACCAACCTGGCGGCGGGCCTGGCCGGGCAGAGCCTCAGCCACGCCGAGGTCGTCGAGGCGGGCCGGGCCTCGGCCAGCCGGATGGGTGCCCTGCTGTCCGGGATCCTGCCTCGCGTCTAGGCGCCCGCCCTAGATGGCCCCTAGGTGGTCCGCGAGCACCGCGTGGTGGTCGGCGCCGTCCAGCGGGTCGGCGTGCACGCTGGCCGCCGCGAGCCTGGGGATGGCGTGGATCAGCGCGTGCTCGGCGCTGACCGCGATGTCGTGCGCCTCGACCACGGAACACGCCGGGTCTACCGAGATCTCGCACTCGGCGCGGATGGTGCGGCCGACCCAGCGCATCCGGACCCGGCCGGCGGCCAGCACTCCCGGGGTAGCCCGCAGGGTGGCCTCGGCCTGCTCGATCAGCGCCGGGTCCACGCTGTCCATCAGGCGCCGGCCGACCTCGCGAGCGGCCTGCCAGCCGACCACACCGATGGCCGCCGTGATGAGCAGGCCCACTACCGGGTCGGCCCAGCGCCAGCCGATCGCCACGCCGCCCGCCCCGGCGAGCACGGCCAGCGAGGTGAACCCGTCGGTCCGGGCGTGCAGGCCGTCGGCGACCAGCGCGGCCGAGCCGATCCGGCGACCGGTCCTGATCCGGTAGCGGGCGACCAGTTCGTTGCCGGCGAAACCGAGCACGGCCGCAATCGCGACCGCGGCCAGGTGCGTGACCGGGTGCGGGTGCAGCAGCCGGTTCACGGCGGCGTAGGCGGCCGCGGCCGAGGAGAGCACGATCACGGCCACGATGACGATGCCGGCCAGGTCTTCGGCCCGGCCGTAGCCGTAGGTGTAGCGGCGGGTGGGAAGCCGGCGGCTCAGCAGGAACGCGATGCCGAGCGGCACCGCGGTCAGCGCGTCGGCCGAGTTGTGCAGTGCGTCGCCGAGCAGCGCGACCGAGCCGGACAGCGCGACCACCACCGCCTGCGCCAGCGCGGTCGCGGCCAGGGCGGCCAGCGAGATCCACAAGACCCGCAGGCCCTCGGCCGAGGATTCGAGCACCGGGTCGACCGGGCGGTCGTGCGAGTGGGAGTGCGGGCCGACCGCGTGCCGCAGGCGCACCCAGAGCCCCCGGTGACCATGCTCATGCTCGTGCGGGTGAGGGTGCTCGTGCTCGTGCTGGTGCGCGTGGTCGTGCTCGTGGCCGCTCATCCTCCCAGCATGATCCGGAAACTCCGTTGCAGCACATCGACATCTGCCACCCGCGTGCGGCTGCGAATTGTTCGCAGCTGCGGGCCGGAGGACGAAGGCGGATAATCGGGTCATGGACACCGGGGAAAGGCTGACCACGATCCAGACGGCCGAACGGATGGCGGGTGCCGCCTCGGCGTTCCTCGGAGCGCTGACCGAGGAACAAAGGAAACAGGCCTGCTACGGGTTCGGCGACGAGCGGCGCTCCTGGTCATACCTGCCCGTGCGAGACCGGGACGGGCTGCCGATCGGCGCGCTGGACGCGGGGCAGCGCAAGCTCGGCCACGAGCTGATCGTGACCGGCGCGAGCATGCCCGCGTACGCGAAGGTCCTCTCGGTGATAGCCATGGAGCACCTGCTCCGGGCGACGGCCCCGGAGTCGCTGGAGGGCCTGTTCGACCCGGACCGGTACTGCTTCAAGGTGTTCGGCTCGCCGGGAGAGGCAGCGTGGGGCTGGCAGTTCGCCGGGCATCACGTGTCGCTCAACTTCACCGTCGTCGACGGCCGGTACGTCTCCCCCACCCCCTGCATGCTGGGCTCCCAGCCCGCGTCGTTCGGGATGCTCGCGCCGCTGGCCGACGACGAGGAGCTCGGCTTCCGGCTGGTGAACTCGCTCGACGCCGCCCAGCGGCACGCTGCCATCATCCACCACCGGCCGCCGCCGGACCTGGCGGCCCGGATGGTACCGAAAATCGGCGAGACCGAGCGGCCGGACCCGGTGTTCTTTCCCGAGCCGGACTACGTGATCAGCGACGAGGAACGGGACATCCTGTCCTATATCCGGGCCAGCCCGAAGGGCATCCCGGCCTCCGGCCTGAACCAGCCGCAGTTCGACTCGCTCGCGGCCCTGGTCGGGGCGTTCGTGCGGCGGCTGCCCGACGAGGTGGCCGGGGCGCAGATGCACGACCTGGAGCGCATGGGCATGGACACCCTGACGTTCGCGTGGGCGGGCGGCACCTCACCCGGCGACCGGCACTACTACCGCGTCCAGGGTCCGACGCTGCTCATCGAGCACGACAACACGCAGGGGAACGGCACCCACATTCATTCGGCGTGGCGGAACCCGGCGGACGATTTCGGCGACGACGTGCTGGCGGCGCACTACCGGGCGCACCACGTCTAGCGCGGATCCGGCCCGAGCTCAGCGCTACCTGAGGGAGGCGGCGGCGGGTTCGGGTGCGTTTTCGGGTGCGTTACCGGCGGCTTGGGCCTCCGCCTGGACCTCGGCCTGAGCTTCGGCCTGGGCTTCGGCCTGGGCGGCGAGCCGCTCGCCTTCCCGCCGGGCATGGCGGCCGTGGGCGAGCATCCAGGCGACGATGGCGGCGCCGACCGCGTAGGGCATCACCTTGGAGACGGTCAGCGCGGTGCCGGTCGAGGTCGTCTCGACGACGATGACCCTGGCCGCCGCCTCGGCCAGGTACGCGACGCCCCAGACAATGGTGTAGAGCCGGAAGGCGTGACGGAAGCCGTGGTACTGCCAGAGGGACTCGAAGTCCCGCCCCTTCGGGGTGTCAGCCCCGATGAACTCGACGGCGAAGCGGTAGATCAGCGGGCGGCGCGCCCAGAGCGAGCCGAGGCACAGCAACCCGAACACCGCGGTGGGAACCGAGCCCTCGACCAGCACCAGCCGGGGATTGCCGCTGACCAGCCCGAGAACCGTGCCGACCGCGATGCCGGCCAGGACCAGGACGCCGATGGCGTCCACCCGCCGGTGCCGGATCAGTCCGGCGATCACGCCCACAGCCGGCAATGCTCCGCTCAGGACGAGCGCGGCGACCGCACTCAGCCCGGCCGCGCGCAGCAGCGAGTAGGCCACGAGGGGCCCGGCGATGTCGAACACCGCGATCATCGCCAGGGCCTGGAAGCGGTTGCGGTTGTGCTGGTCCCCGTTTGTCATGCTCTTAACGTTACGTACGCACCCGCGCCCGCCCCAGTGCGACAGTTCCTGACATCGGCATGACGGATGTCATCGGGCGGAAGGGGGACAGCCCCCGGGGCTTCACCCCGGCCGGACCGGCGGGCCGTGGCTGTGCAGGACCTTCGTCTTGTCCTTGTTCCAGGCCGTGGTGGTGCCGTCGGGGTTCAGGACCAGGGTCCAGCCCCACCGGTGGATGACGATCTGGTGGTGGAACGAGCACAAGAGCACGCAGTCCTTGGTGCTGGTCTTGCCGCCGTTCTTCTTGTGCTTCGTGTGGTGCACCTCGCACGCCGACGCGGGCTGGTGGCACCCGCCGGCCCACCGGCACCTGCGGTCCCGTAGCACCACCGCGTTGCGGATGCCTGCCGGGATGGTCTCGCTGTACCCGATGTCCAAGGGCAGGCTCGGGCCGCCGAGGCGTGCCCCCAGCTGCCGTCGGCGCAGGAAGCTCGCCAGCCCGCCGGGGCCGGACAGCAGGTCCACGGCCTTGCCGATGACGGCTTCCTCGAGGGCGGCCCAGGCGGCGTCGCGGGCCCCGTCGCGGGCCCCGTCGCGGGCTCCGTCGCGGGCCTCGTCGCGGGCTCCGTCGCGGCGGCGGCCGTCCAATTCGACACACAGCCGGACCAGGTCTTCCAGCGCGGCCACGTTCACGTCGCCGGTGACGACGGGGGCCATCGCGGCGTCGCAGACGATGGCCTCGGCGGCGTCGCCTTCCAGCCAGGCGCCGCCCTCACTGCCAGTCTCGGACGCGAACGCCCGGCACGCCGCCCACCGCTCCCGCACCCGCGCGGTCCACTGCTTCTGCAGTGCGGAATCGCCGTCCAGCAACATCAGGTCGGCCAGCGAGATATGCACCCACGCCTTCACCGGCTGCCCGGCCCGCTCCGGCAGCAAGTTGGCGGCCACCAGCCGCTTCATCGCCTCCTGCAGCGCGTCGTGATACCGCTCCTCACGGCTCCGGTCATCCTCTTTCCCGGCCGGGGCGCCCAGCGCGTCCAGCACCTGCCGGACCACCTCGGCGCATTCGGGGGTCAGGTCTCCGTTGATGATCCCGGCCCCGCCGAACGTGGTAGCCAGCTTGAGGCTGCGGTCCTTGAACTCGGCGTCCGGGTCCTCATCGGGCAGCTCGGAGCGGGCTCTTTCGTACATCTGCGCGGCCAGCGCCGCCAGCTCCTCCAGCCCCAGCCCCGCCTGCGCCGCCGCCACGAGGAGCTCATCGGAATGATCCCGCAGGTGCTCCGGAAGCCTGTCGGTCCACAGGCAGATCAGGCGGCCGATCGATTCCTTGACCTTCCCGGCAGCCAGAGCCGCCACGACTCGCGGATGCGTGCGGGTCCGCTTGGCCCACGCCGTGTGGGCCACCGCCGCACCGCTGGTGACATGGGTCTGGTGGATCAGCCACGCCCGGGCGCTGTAGGCCGCGTCATCGGCGTACCCCTGCCCGGCCGTGAACGCGGCCAGGAACGAAGCCCGCGCCGCCGTCCCGATCGCATCAGCCTGCTCGAGGACCTTCAGGCAGCGGGCCTGGGTTGCGATGCTCAGCTGGGTGGCATCGGCCGCGGCGAGGTAGCCCAGCGCGGCGAGCGCCATGTCCATTGCCTCGTCGGTACTGGCGAAGGCCGGGGCGGTACCCATGCGGGTCACCTCCTCCACGGGGCTAGTCGCTGCTGCTGGCGGTTCTCCCTCGTCTCCGGGCACGTCTGTTGGATCTAAGTTCGATCCTACTATGAGGCACCGACATTCTCGTGGAGAAATCGCCTATGTACCCGATCAATTCGAAATAGATAGCTATGAGCCTTATGAAGCTTGCGCGGCTACTGTGACCTCTGGGAGTGGCGCGATGCGGGCCTGAAGACAGCGGGCGGCGGCGGACGATATCGGGCCAGGCGGGGTGGACGATATCGGGCTAGATGGGCTCGGTGAGGTTGACCGTGTTTCCGTCGGGATCCAGGATGTGGGCAACGCGCTGCCCCCAGGGCATGTCGTTCGGCGGACTGAGGACCCGGCCGCCCAGAGCCTCGACGTGCTCGAGCAGGCTCCCCACGTCTCCTACCCCCAGGTCGGCGACGTTCACGTTGAGCAGGATCCGCTGTGGGGCGGTGACGTCGGCTTCCCCGTCGGCCACCACGCCGAGCTCGGCGTTGCCAATCTGCAGGCCCACGTAGAACGCTGGGCCTTCTTCGGGAACGCGCGAGATCTCCACCGCGCCCAGCAGCGCCTTATAGAAGGCCAGCAGCAAGGGCAGGCTCGGCGTCACGATTACCGGCTGAACGGTGGCGGGCATTCTTCCTCCCCGGGAGGGACTACCCCGCCCGTCGCCCGGCATGCGCGAGGCCGAGGGCCGGTCAGTGCCTGATCTTCGGCACCGGCAGCCACTCACCGGTCAGGGTGCCGGCGTAGCGCCGCCCCGAGGGGGCGGTCCACACCAGGATGCCGGAGCCCGGCCGGTCGAGTTTCCAGCCTCGCGGCACCTCGGCGCGCCCGGCCTCGATCTCGGCTGCCACGCGGGCCATGTGCGCCGAGGGCCACTCGTCGTCCTCGCCGTCCTCGTCGTCCTCGTCGTCCGGCTCATCGAATTCGTCCCATGCGTCGCCGTAGTCGTCCTCGGCGTCGTCATCGAATTCCGGGGCGACGAGGAAGTGATCGCACAGTCCCCACTCCTGATCATTAGATTCGACCATGACTTGACTCCGTTCTAGACGATAGAACTTTTGTTCAATACGGAGCGTAGCGGCCATCGGTGTCATTCTGGCGGGGCGGGTCAGCTGCCGGCCGGGCGAGTCAGGTCCCTGCGGGGTGCCAGACGGTCTTGGTCTCCAGGTAGGCGAACATGCGGTCCAGGCCTGGCGCCACCGTCCAGTCCTCGTCGCCGGGCTTGACCACCCGCTTGAGGTTCTCCGCCGCGGCGGCGGCCAGGTCGTCGGCGAGGGGCCCGGTCGCGCCGGACAGGTCGATCGCGTTCACGTCCATGTGCGAGGCCAGCCAGGGCGCGATCTCGGCGGTCCGCCCGGTCAGCACGTTGATCACGCCGCCGGGCACGTCGGAGGTCGCCAGCACCTCGGACAGCGACACCGCGGGCAGCGGGAAGCGCTCGCTGGCCACCACCACCACCGTGTTGCCGCTGACCACCGCGGGCGCCACCACCGAGACGAAACCGAGCAGGCTGGAGGCCTGCGGGGCGATCACGGCCACCACGCCGGTCGGCTCGGGCAGTGAGAAGTTGAAGTACGGCCCGGCCACGGGGTTGGCCGCGCCGCGCACCTGGGCGAGCTTGTCCGCCCAGCCCGCATACCAGACCCAGCGATCGACGGCCGTGTCCACCACGGCCTCGGCCTGCCGCGCGGTCAGTCCCTCGGCCATGCACACTTCGGAGACGAACTGGGCCCGGCGGCCCTCGAGCAGTTCGGCGACGCGGTACAGCACCTGGCCACGGTTGTAGGCGGTGGCGGCCGACCATCCGCCGAACGCCTTCCGCGCGGCCGTCACGGCGTCGCGGGCGTCCTTGCGCGAGGCCAGCGCGGCGTTGGCCAGGAACCTGTCCTTGTGGTCGGTCACCACGTAGGACCGGCCGCTTTCTGAACGGGGAAAGGCCCCGCCGATGTACAGCTTGTACGTCTTGCGCACGGCGATGCGGGCGGGCGCGGCGCCGTCAGACCGGGAAACAGCGTCAGGCATTGAGGTACGCCTCCAGCCCGTGCCGGCCGCCCTCCCGGCCGTAGCCGGACTCCTTGTAGCCGCCGAACGGCGACGTCGGATCGAACTTGTTGAACGTGTTCGCCCACACCACTCCGGCCCGCAGCCGGGAGGCCATCCACAAGATCAGTGATCCCTTCTCGGTCCAGACGCCGGCTGACAGCCCGAACGGCGTGTTGTTGGCCTTCTCCAGCGCCTCGGCCGGCGTACGGAACGTCAGGACCGAGAGCACCGGGCCGAAGATCTCCTCCCGCGCGATGCGGTGCGCCTGGGACACCCCGGTGAAGACCGTGGGCGGGAACCAGAAGCCCTTCACCGGCAGCTCGCACGGCGGGGACCAGCGCTGCGCCCCCTCGGCCTCGCCGACCTCGGACAGCTCGCGGATCTTGGCCAGCTGGGCGGCGGAGTTGATGGCGCCGACGTCGGTGTTCTTGTCCAGCGGGTCGCCGAGCCGCAGGGTGGACAGCCGCCGGCGCAGCGACGCCAGTACCTCGGAATACACGGACTCCTGCACCAGCAGCCGCGAGCCGGCGCAGCAGACGTGGCCCTGGTTGAAGAAGATGCCGTTCACGATGCCCTCGACCGCCTGGTCCACCGGCGCGTCCTCGAACACGATGTTGGCGGCCTTGCCGCCCAGCTCGAGGGTCACCTTCTTGCGCGAGGCGGCGCAGGCGCGGGCGATCTGCTTGCCGACCTCGGTGGAGCCGGTGAAGGCCACCTTGTCGACGCCGGGGTGCTCCACCAGGGTCCGGCCGGTCTCCCCCGCCCCGGTCACGATGTTGACCACGCCCGGCGGCAGGTCGGCCTGCTGGCAGATCTCCGCGAACGCCAGCGCGGTCAGCGGCGTCGTCTCGGCGGGCTTGAGCACCACCGTGTTGCCGCAGGCCAGCGCGGGGGCGATCTTCCAGGCCAGCATCAGCAGCGGGAAGTTCCACGGGATGACCTGGCCGGCCACCCCGAGCGGGCGCGGCGCCGGGCCGTAGCCGGCGTACTCCAGCTTGTCGGCCCATCCGGCGTGGTAGAAGAAGTGCGCCGCGACCAGCGGGATGTCCACGTCGCGCGACTCGCGGATCGGCTTGCCGTTATCGAGCGACTCGAGCACGGCGAGCTCGCGCGCCCTTTCGGCGATGATCCGGGCGATGCGGAACAGGTACTTGGCCCTCTCCCGGCCCGGCATGACGGACCAGGTGTGCTCGTAGGCCTTGCGGGCCGCGGTGACCGCCCGGTCCACGTCGGCGGGACCGGCCTCGGTCACCTCGGCCAGGACCTCCTCGGTGGCGGGCGAGATGGTCTTGAACGCGTGGCCGTCTACGCCGGGGCTGAACTCGCCGTTGATGAAGAGCCCGTAGGACTCGCGCAGCGAGACGATCGCCCGCGACTCCGGCGCCGGCGCGTACTCGAACTTAGGCATGTCAGTCCAGGGTGAAGTAGTCGGGACCCGAGTAGCGGCCGGTCGTCATCTTGGTTCGCTGCATGAGCAGGTCGTTGAGCAGGCTGGAGGCGCCGAAGCGGAACCAGCGGGGATCCAGCCAATCCTCCCCCGCCGTCTCGTTGACCAGGACCAGGTATTTGATGGCGTCCTTGGCGGTGCGGATGCCGCCGGCCGGCTTGACGCCGACCTGGCGGCCGTGGCTATCCCGGAAGTCGCGGACGGCCTCCAGCATGACCAGGGTCACGGGCAGCGTCGCGGCCGGGGTGACCTTGCCGGTCGAGGTCTTGATGAAGTCGGCCCCGGCCAGCATGGCCAGCCATGACGCCCGCCGCACGTTGTCCAGCGTGACGAGCTCGCCGGTCTCCAGGATCACCTTGAGGTGAGCCGCCCCGCAGGCGTCCTTGACCGCCGCGATCTCGTCGAAGACCAGCTGGTAGTCCCCGGCCAGGAAGGCGCCGCGGTCGATGACCATGTCCACCTCGTCGGCGCCCGCCGAGACCGCGTACTTCACGTCGGCGAGCTTGACCTCCAGGCTGGTCCGCCCGCTGGGGAACGCGGTGGCCACACTGGCCACGTGCACCCCGCTGCCCTTCAGTTCGACCGCGGCGACGTGGGCCAGGTCCGGGTACACGCAGACGGCGGCGACCATCGGCACGCTTGGGTCGGCGGGGTCGGGGCGCCTGGCCTTGGCGCACAGCGCGCGGACCTTGCCCGGCGTGTCCTGGCCTTCCAGCGTGGTCAGGTCGATCATGGAGATGGCCATGTCGAGCGCCCACTGCTTGGCCGTGGTCTTGATGGACCGGCTGGCCAGCGTGGCCGCGCGCGCTTCGGCTCCCACCCGGTCCACCCCGGGCAGCCCGTGCAGGAAACTCCGCAATTCTCCGATGGCCTGCGTTGGTGCGCTCATATTCCCATTCTTACTCCAGGCCGAGACCGGATCGGAATGTCGGTACCAGGACGGACACTGCCGCCATGGAACTCAACGGACAGACGGCTCTGGTGACGGGAGGTGCGGCCGGGATCGGCGCAGGCATCGCGGAACGGCTCGCCGCGGAGGGCATGCACGTCGTCATCGCCGACCTTGACGAACGGTCGGGCCCGGCTATGGCCGAACGGATCGGCGGCTCGTTCCTCCGCACCGACCTCGCCAACCCGGCCGACGTCCACGCGGCGGTCGACGCGGCCGGTCCGGTCGCCGTGCTGGTCAACAACGCCGGGGGCATCGAGGAGCCATGCTTCCCCGCGGCGGATCCGGCGAAGTGGGAGCAGACCCTCGACCTGAACCTGCACGCGGTCATGCTCGCCGCCCAGCTCGTCCTGGCCCCGATGCGAGAGCGCGGCGGCGGCGCGATCATCAATATCGCCTCGACCGCCGGGCTGGGCACGGCCAGCCACGACTCGCCCGAGTACGCGGTGGCCAAGGCCGGGGTGGTCCGGTTCACCGCCTGCCTGGCGCCGTGGCGCGACACGATGGGCGTGCGGGCCAACTGCATCTGCCCGGGGCTGGTGGACACGCCGGCCTCGCGCCGGTCGCGGGCGCGGATGACGCCGGCCGGGCTCGCGGCGCTCCCCCCGGTGCTGACGCCCGCCGACATCGCCGCCGCGGCGATGGCATTCCTGGCCGACGACACCCTGGCGGGGCGGGTCATGCTGTGCCGACGTGGCGGCGAGCCGCCCCGGCTGCTCCCGGTAACCGACGGGCAGGAGTTACCGCAGGGCTGCCTCGATCACGCGAGCGAGGGCGATCAGCCGCTCCTCGCCGCCGGGCGGCCCGATGAGCTGGAGCGAGGCGGGCAGGCCAGCCGGACCGCCAGGCACGGGCAGGGACAGCGCGGGCAGGCCGGACAGGTTGGCCGGCATAGTCAGCACGGTGAGCGACATGCCGCGCCCGCCGAGCAGTGGCGGCGCGCCCGTCAGCGTCGGCAGGGCCAGCACCGGATGGCGATCCAGCGCTGCGCTGAACCAGTCACGCAGTTCCTGCCGGACCCGGGCCGCCTCAGCTGCTCCCTCGGCGGTGATCTGGGCGGCCTCGGTCATGCTGCGCCTGTTGTGCGGGGCGAGCTGGTCCAGCCGCGGGAGCAGGTACGCGTTCGCCTGGTATGCCTCCACGTCGATGGACACGTTCCCGGCTTCGTTGACGGCCCGGAAGTCGAACCCGGTGACGTCGGTGACCTGCAGGCCGGCCAGGGCGGCGTCGACCGCCGCGTCGGTCGCGGGATCCACGCTCAGGTCCGGCCGGATCCGCCCGACCCGGGCGGGCGCCTCGGCGGAGGCACCAGCGAAGCCGGGATCGATCAGCCGCATGCCCAGTTCCACCGCGGCCACGTCCGCGCCGAGCGGGCCCACCGTGTCCATCGAGGGGGCCAGCGGGTACACGCCGTCGAGCGGCACCCGGCCCCAGGTGGTCTTCAGGCCGGTGATCCCGCAGCAGGCCGCCGGGATCCGCACCGAACCACCGGTGTCGGTGCCGAGGGCCACGTCCGCCTCCCCCGCCGCGACCGCAACCGCCGAGCCGCTAGAGGACCCGCCGGGCAGTCGTCCCGGATCCAGCGGGTTGGCCGGCGTTCCCGACCACGGATTCACCCCGCTGGCCGACCAGCACAGCTCGGTCAGGTTGGTCTTGCCGACGATCCGCGCCCCGGCCCGCCGGGCCGCCGCTACCACGGGCGCGTCCCGGCCGGCCGGGACGGCCTGCTCCGCGATCACCTGGCAGCCGACCGTGGTGGGCAGGCCCTCGACGTCGATGCAGTCCTTGACCGCGAGCCGCGGGCCGTCTCCGGGCGCGTCGAGGCGCACGATCCAGATGGGGTCCATGGGGGTAATTCTCGCCCACCCGGGCTAGCACGGCTAAGAAGTCACGGAAGGTTCGCCTGGACGTCATGGCGGCTGCGATGCCCCGATCGGTCGATGTCGCACCGTATGACCATGAGGGTCGCGATCATCACCGAGTCCTTCCCGCCCGACGTCAACGGAGTCGCGCCGAGGTGCTCACCATGCGACTCCCCGACCCGGGGCAGATGTTCGGGCTGCCCGGTGCGCTGGCCCGGCCGCTGGCCCGCCGGATGCGCGCGGTGAACGCGGTCGTGGATGAGGTGGCCCGGCGGCACGGGACGGTGCACCTGGACGCCGCCCGCGATCCCGCCACCTACGAGCGGCGCTACTGGAGCGTCGACCGGCTGCACCCTAACGAACGCGGCCATCGCCTCATCGCCTGCCGCTTTCACGCGCTGCTGGCCGCGGCGGAGTTCCCGGTCGTCGGCCCCGGACCCGACCCCGAGCCGTCCGGCCCGCCGCCGACCAGGCTGGCCGAGGTGGGCTGGATGGCGACCAAGGGCACAGCGTGGCTGGTCCGGCGGTCCCGCGACCTGGTGCCGGCCCTGGTGGGGCTGGCAATTCGCGAGTGGCTCGGCATCGGCCATGAGGAACTCCAACGGGAAGGCGCGGAACCGGAACCGGGAACCTGAACGTCTTAAGCAAGCCTTCAGGAAACTTACAGCTTCACGAGTGCGTACCCTCGGCTCGGCTCAAGGTGCGGAACCGACTATCGAAACGTAACGAAAGGACCAAAGCCGCACGACGGCAGTGAGTTGAGGACGACACCCATGAGCCAGAACTACGACCCGAACAGCTACCCGGGAGGCTACGGGTGGCCCGGTTATGCCAGTGCGCCGCCGCCGCCACCGCGGCGGAACCACAAGCGCGGGCTGATCGTGACGGGCGCCGTCGCGCTGGCCGCGGGCGCCGCCGCGGGCGGGCTGATCGGCAGCTCGCACGGGCTGACGGCGAGCACGATGACGGCGGCCTCCAGGACGCCGCTGTCCGCGAGCCAGATCGCGCAGCGGGTGGACCCCTCGCTGGTCGACGTCGTGTCCACCCTGGGCGATCAGGGCGCGAGCGCGGCGGGCACCGGCATCGTGCTGACGTCCGACGGCACGGTGCTTACCAACAACCACGTCATCCGGGGCGCCACCTCGATCAAGGTCACCGACGTGGGCAACGGGCGCACCTACACGGCCAAGGTGGTCGGCTACGACGCGAGCAAGGACGTCGCGGTGATCCAGCTGCAGAACGCGTCCGGCCTCACCACCGCCAACCTGGGCGACTCCTCCAGCGTGCGGAGCGGAGACTCCGTGACCGCGCTGGGCAACGCGGGCGGCAAGGGCGGAACCCCGTCGGTCGCCACCGGCACGGTCACCGCGCTGAACCAGGGCATCACCGCGTCGGACGAGGGGTCCGGCACCAACAGCGAGCAGCTCACCGGGCTGATCGAGACCAACGCCGACATCCAGCCGGGTGACTCGGGCGGCGCGCTGGTCAACTCCTACGGCCAGGTGATCGGCATGAACACCGCGGCCTCCAGCGGCACCCAGTTCCAGTCCCAGTCCGACCAGGCCACCGTGCAGGCCTACGCCATCCCGGTCGACAACGCGGAGTCCATCGCCAAGCAAGTCGAGGCCGGCCAGGGCTCGTCCACCGTCCACATCGGCGCCACCGCCTTCCTCGGCATTGAGAGCGACGGCAGTGGCTCGGGCAGTGGCTCGGGCAGTGGCTCGGGCAGTGGCTCGGGTGACTCCGGCGGGTTCGGCGGGTTCGGCGGCTTCGGTGACGGCAGCGGCTTCGGCGGCTTCGGCGGCCAGGGCGACGGCAGCGGCACCAACGGCAGCGGCACCAACGGCAGCGGCGTGACCATCGCCGGCGCCCTGTCCGGCTCCCCGGCGGCCAGCGCCGGCCTGACCGCGGGCGACACGATCACCTCGGTGGGCGGCCAGGCGGTCTCCTCGGCCAGCGACATCGAGCAGGTCCTGGTCAAGGACCACCCTGGCGACAAGATCTCGGTCAACTGGCTGGACCAGTCCGGGCAGTCGCAGACCGCCACCGTGACCCTCGCCTCAGGCCCTGCGGCCTAGCGGCAGGTAGGGGCGGGCAACCCTGCAGCCCGCCCCGCACGAGCCAGTGATCCCCGGCCGCCCCCGGGGATCACTGGTTTCGCCGTCTTATCAACCCGCCCGGGCGTGGAGCCGGGGCGGAAACGATATCGCCACCCGTTCGGGATAAAAATGACATGACGGCGGCGAAGGGAGGAACGGGTGCGCGCGGCGAGACTGCACGCGGTGGGCGACCTGCGGGTGGCGGACGAGCCTGAGCCGGAGCCTGGGCCGGGTATGAGCCTGGTACGGGTCACCGCGGTCGGCATCTGCGGCTCTGACCTGCACTGGTGGGACGAGGGTGCGATCGGCGACGCCAAGCTCACGCACCCGCTAGTGCTCGGCCACGAGGGCGCGGGGGTGATCGCCGACGGGCCTCGGCGGGGCGAGCGGGTGGCGATCGACCCGGCGATCCCTGACGAGACGTGCCGGGCCTGCCGGGACGGTTACCGGAACCTGTGCTACCGGATCAAGTTCTCCGGCCACGGCGAGACCGACGGCATGCTTCGCGAGGTCATGGCCTGGCCCTCTACGTTGCTGTACCCGCTGCCGGACGGGGTGTCCGACGCGGACGGCGCGCTGCTGGAGCCGCTCGGGGTAGCGATCCACTCCGCCGACCTTGGGCACCTGCCGTTCGCCGGGAGGGCCTCGGTTATCGGCTGCGGGCCGATCGGGCTGCTGCTCATCGGCGTGCTGAAGGCGGCGGGAGCGAGTTCGGTACTGGCGGTCGAGCCGCTGGCGCACCGGCGGGAGGCCGCCGCGCGGCTGGGAGCGGACCAGGTCAGCGATACCGCCGCGAGCCTTGACGACGCGGGTGTGGACGTGGCATTCGAGGCGGCGGGGAACGACGAGGCGGTGGGGCTGGCCATGGCCTCGGTTCGGCCCGGCGGGCGGGTGGTGCTGGCCGGCATCCCGGGTGATGACTCCATCAGGTTCGGGGCGTCACGCGCGCGGCGCAAGGGGCTGACGATAGCGATGGTCCGGCGGATGAACGAGGTGTATCCGCGGGCGATCAGCCTGGCCGAGCGGGGGGTGGTGGACCTCGGCTCGGTGGTGACGAGCAGGTTCGGCCTCGGCGAGGTACGGCAGGCGTTCGCGGACGGGGCCCGGCGCACCGGGCTGAAGGTCGTCGTCGAGCCGCAGCGTTAGCGGCTGTTGCTAGCTAAGGTGGGCGGATGCGCTCGGCACGGCTCGCGGTGGCCATCGACGTCTGCTGCGTGCTGGTGTTCGTGATCATCGGCCGGGCCAGCCACACCAAGGGCGAGAACCTGGCCGGCATCGCGTCGACGGCGTGGCCGTTCCTGGCCGGGCTGGCGGGCGGCTGGCTTGCCGCACGAGCGTGGCGACAGCCGTACCGGCTGTGGCCGGCCGGGGTGGGCGCGTGGCTGGGCACGGTGGGGCTGGGCATGCTGTTCCGGGTAGTGTCCGGGCAGGGCACCGCGCCGGCGTTCATCGGCGTCGCGCTGACGTTCCTCGGACTGTTCCTGCTCGGCTGGCGCCTGCTGGGCCGGCTGAGCTGGCTCAGGCGCTGACCCGCGTCCTTCCGGCCAGGCCCAGGTCGTAGCCGTCGCTGATGCTGGCGATCTCGGCCAGCTCGTAGCTGGTCAGCACCTCGATGGACAGCTCGTGCAGGCGGCGGGTCTTGGCCGCGCAGCAGTCGGCGAGCATGGTCACCGGGAAGTCGCGCATGAACGCGGACCGCACCGTGGTCTCCACGCACAGGTTCGTGACCACTCCGCAAATGACCAGCTCACGGACGTCGAGGCCGCGCAGCAGCGGCTCAAGCGAGGTCCACTGGAAGGCGTCGAAGCGCACCTTGTCGACCACCAGGTCCTCGGGCCCGCAGCCGAGCTCGTCCACCACCTCGGCGTCCCAGAAACCGGCCGCCAGGCCGTTGACGCCGGCCAGGGCGGGGCTGTTCGCGATCAGCGCGGCCCCCTCGTCGGGGCGGCCCGGCCGGTACACGTGCCTGGTGAACACCACCGGGACCGCTGCCCGGCGGGCCTGGGCGACCGCGGCGGCGGCGTTGCGGACGGCGGCTTCGGCACCCTCCAGGCCCCGGCCGATACGAGGGAACCAGCCGTCGGGATGGCAGAACCCGTTCTGCATGTCCACGACGAGCAGCGCCCGGTTTGTCATGTGCCCACCTCCAGCGCGGGTCAGTCGCTATTTACGGTAACCAGGGGCGGGCTGCGGTACTAGGAGCCCGCCGTTTCGGCGCGGTGGATGGCGCGCATGGCGCCGTGGAACAGCCACTGCTGGCTAAACGCCAGGCGCGTGGCGCGGAGCCCGGCGGTCGCCGCGATGTCGCTGAGTTGCCCGCCGGGCCTGCCGTACATCCGCCGCGCCCAGCCCGGCAGGGTCGAGAACGCCAGGGCGGCGACCGGCGGCAGCCCCAGCTTCAGCCCCCGGCTGCCGTCGGGCACCGGCGGGCGGAAGGTCAGCCGTAGCGCTTGCTTCGCCTCGTCGCACGCGTACAGCCCCGGCCTGAGCTGTTCGTAGTAGGCGTCGAGCTCGGCCACCGAGCCGGGCGCGGACGCGCGGTCGATGCCGATGAGCTCCGCACTCGTGCGCTGCTCGGCCACGAAGGCATCGATATCGGCGGCGGAGAACGGCAGCCGGCTGCGCCGGGCTACATCGGCGCAGGAGGCAACCTCACCGCAGTGCACCCACAGCAGGAGACCTGGCTCGTCGACGCGGTACCGGGTGCCGTCGGGGTCGGTCCCGGTGAGGGCCTGGTGGATCTTGCGCACGCGGCGTCCGGCGTGTTCGGCCTCGGCCGTCGTCCCGAACGTGCGCGCCTCGATGAACTTCCTCGTCCGCCGCAGCCTGGCCCAGGCATCCGCAGGCTCGGTAATGGTGGCGGCGTTCTGCAGCGTGCCGCGTATCACCCGCGGATGCAGCGCCTGCAGGTACAGCGCGCGCAGGACCGCCACCCACATGATCCGGCTGTTCATGATCCGCCAGGTCACCGACCCGGGGCCGAACAAGCCGTCGTCTTCCCGGTCGGGATCGTACGGACTCGTGTACGTGTAGGGCGTACTGGGCATCGTGTCCCCGCCTCGGTCCGGGCCGACCGGAGTCGGAGTTCAGCCGCGCCGATCACCCTCGTCAAGAATATCGTGCGCATCCCGCCCGCAGCGGTCCGGTTAACGTGGGCACGTACCTCACAAGCACCACTCGTCACTGCAGGCGGTGCCCGGTACGGGGCTATGGCCCCCGCCCCCTCGAGCGGCGCTAGTTTCATAACAAATTGATATCGGAATGAGGGTGCGCTTCAGCCGGACCGGATGTCGGAAGATGATCGAGTAGGCGCGTATGTATGCGCATACATGAAGGGATGCCTCCGGGTGCGGGACAAGCCGAGCGTCTATGAGGTGGCGCGGCTCGCGGGGGTGTCGACGGCTACGGTGTCGCGGGTGCTGACGGGGCACGAGCGCGTGCTCCCCCGGACCAGGGACAAGGTGCTGACCGCGGTCACCGAGCTCGGTTACGTGCCGAGCGGGGCGGCGCGGGACCTGGCCGCCCGGCGCACCGGCGTGCTCGGGCTGTGCTTCCCCGACCTGGACTCCGAAGACACCGGGGATGGCGACGCGGCGTACTGGTACGACGAGGTGATCCGGGGCATGGAGCGGGCCGCCCGGCGCAGCGGGTACGCGGTGCTCATCGCGGCCAGCCACCACCGCGACGACAGCGGCCTGGTGCTGAGCATCGCGGGACGGTGCGACGGGCTCGTGGTGCTGGCCCGTACCGCGCCGCTGGCCATGATCGAGCACGTCGCGACGCGCATCCCGGTGGTGCTGCTGGCCACCGAGGAGAGCGGGGGCAGGCCGGACCGGGCCATCGACTACCTGGCCGTGGCCAACGAGACCGGGGCGTACCAGGTGACGGCGCATCTGGCGGACGTGCACGGCTACGCCGGCATCTGCTTCATCGCCGGCCCGCCCGACTCACCGGACTCGGCCCGCAGGCTGGAGGGGTTCCGGCAGGCCGCCGCCGGGCTCCCGAAGACACCCGTCTTTCACGGCGACTTCACCACCGCTGGCGGCAGGCGGATCGCCGAGCGGATCATCGCCGCCGGCCGGGTGCCGCGCGCGCTGGTCTGCGCCAACGACCAGACCGCGATCGGGGTCATGGCGGCGCTGCAGCACGCGGGGCTGAGCGTCCCCGGTGACGTGGCGGTGACCGGGTTCGACGGCATCCGGCTCGGCCGTCATCTGCGGCCCAGCCTCACCACCGTGGTGCAGCCGATGGCGGCGCTCGGCGATACCGCGGTGGCGATGCTCAACGACCGCATCGGCGGCGCCGCCCAATCCCCGCGGGCACAGCCCTCGCAGGCACAGCCCTTGCAGACACTGCCGCGGCGGACGGTGGAACTGCCCGTCCGGCTCGAACTCAGGGGCAGCTGCGGCTGCGCGCCATAGAAAACCCGAGTAGGCACATCAGGGGGGCTGACAAGGAGGCAACAGATGCGCAGAGCCCGGAGATACTGGTGGGCCGTCGTGCTGGTGGTCGTAGTCGCGCTGCTGGCCCAGGGCACCGCCCGGGCGGCCGGGAACCCGGTCAGCTCGTACGGCGGGCTGTCGTCTTCGCAGCGGGCGAGCCTGCTCGCGATCGCGCGGGATACCTGGAAGTTCTACGGCTCGGACGTCGACCAGGCGACCAGCCTGCCGATGGACAACATCACGTTCGCCGGGGGTTCGGCCACCCCGACCAGCTTCGGCCGGTACACCTCGGCCGCCAACATCGGGGTCTACCTATGGGCCGTGGTCGCGGCCCGGGACCTCGGCCTGGTCAGCGAGCCGCAGGCCCTGGCCAGGATCCAGGCCACCATGACCGAGGTGTCGCACCTGAAGCGCGACAACGGCTTCCTGTACCAGTGGTACGACACCACCAACGGCAACGTCCTGACCAACCCCGGCCAGGGTGACTGCACCGAGACCACGCCGGCGTTCGACAACTGCTTCTTCATCTCCAACGTGGACAACGGCTGGTACGCCTCCGGGCTGATCGTGGTCCGGCAGGCCATGCCCGAGCTCAGCCACCTGGTGGACAGCCTGATCGCGCCGATGAACTTCGGCCTGTTCTACGACAACCGGGCCGAGACGCACTGCAACGTCAACCCGGCCGTCACCGGGAACCAGCCGACCGGCCAGATGTTCGGCGGGTACTACGTCGGGCTCCCGCCGGACCAGGGCGACAACTGGACGCGCTACTACCACAACGGCGCGTTGTACAGCGACCCGCGGATCTCCGCCTACATCGGCATGGGCCTGCGCCAGATGCCGGGCAACGTGTGGTGGCGCAGCTGGCGGGAGCTGCCGCCGCCGGCCCCGTTCGCCGACTGCCAGTCCACCGATCCCGACTTCTCCTGGCAAGGGCAGTGGCCGATGGGCGGCTCCTGGCAGACCTACACCGACCCGCAGTCCGGGCAGAAATTCCCGGTATGGGAGGGGCACTACACCTACCCGGGTTCCGGCCTGACGTTCATCCCGACCTACTCCGGCGGAATGTTCGAGGGCCTGATGCCGAACGAGATCGTGCCGGAGACCAGCTGGGGGACGCGCGGCTTCGGGCTCGCCGACGCCCGCACCGTCCAGGTGCAGATCAAGTACGCGACGCAGCAGCTGCACGACCCCGTCTGGGGCATGTCCCCGTCCAGCACGCCGGACGACACCGGCGGTTACGGCGGGTATGGCGTGGAGGGCCTGGCCTTCCCGTACTACGGCACCGGCGCGGACGCGAGCCATCCGAACGAGGGGCTCTCGCAGTGCCACGGCTGCGCTACCGAGGACGTGGTCACCCCGCACGCCTCGTTCCTCGCGCTGGACGTCGCGCCGCAGCAGGCCTTCGCCAATATCACCGCGCTGCGCACCCGCTACCCGGGCGTTTACGGGCCGGACGGCTTCTTCAACGCGGTCAACCCGGCGACCGGCGCGGTCGGTCACCGGGACCTGGTGCTCGACCAGTCGATGATCATGGCGGCGCTGGACAACGCGCTGCGCGACCGCGCGCTGCAGCGCGACTTCGCGCGCGATCCGGTGTCCTGGGCCGCGCACACGTACCTGTCGATGGAGACGATGTTCGATCACCGGATGATCGCGGAGCGCTGACCTCGGAACCGGGCCAGCGTCAGGGAGTGCATTGAACCGGCGGACCTCCGGCTGCGTGGCATGTAGGGGCGGGACGCGCCGGAGCGTCTCCGGGATGGACGGGGGCTGTCATGATGCACGAGCTTGCGCCGGGGGAACCGGAGCTGATCGGGCCGTACCGGGTGCGCGCGCGGCTCGGCACGGGCGGCATGGGGCGGGTGTACCTGGGCCTGTCGCCGGGCGGCCGCTCGGTGGCGGTCAAGGTGATCCGGGCCGACCTGGCCCATGACGCCGAGTTCCGGGCGCGGTTCCGGCGCGAGGTCGCCGTCGCGCGCAAGGTGAGCGGGCTGTTCACCGCCCCCGTCATCGACGCGGACGTGGACGGCCCGGTGCCCTGGCTGGCCACGGCCTACGTGCCGGGCCCCTCGCTGGCGGACGCGGTGAGCGAGCACGGGCCGCTGCCGGCCGCCTCGGTGCTGGCGCTGGCCCGCGGGCTGGCCGAGGGCCTGAACGCGATCCACGCCGCGGGCGTGGTGCACCGCGACCTGAAGCCGGCCAACGTGCTGCTGGCCGAGGACGGGCCCCGGGTGATCGATTTCGGCATCTCCCGGGCGGTCGAGGCCAGCGCGCTCACCCATACCGGGCTGGTGGTGGGCTCCCCCGGGTTCATGTCGCCGGAGCAGGCCGAAGGGCGCGAGGTCGGGCCCGCCAGCGACATCTTCAGCCTCGGCGCGGTGCTGGCGTTCGCCGCGACGGGCCAGGGACCGTTCGGCGCCGGGTCGACGCCGGCCCTGGTGTACCGCGTGGTGCACAGCGGGCCTCAGCTCGACCTGGTGCCGGCCGAGGTCCGGTCGCTGGCCGAACGGTGCCTGGCCAAGGATCCGGCCCTGCGTCCCACCGCCGCCGACCTGCTGGCCGCGGCGGCCCATCCGGCCGCGGGCTGGCTGCCCGCGCCGGTGACCCGCGCGATGGAGGCGGCACCGCTGACGACGACCGCGCCCAGGGCGGTCGCGCCCAGGGCCGTCGCGGCCGCGAGCGCGCAAGCCGCGGTCGCGAGCGCGCACGACCCGGCCTGGGCGGCCCGGGGACAGGATGGCCGGGGGCGCGGTGGCGCGGGGCGCGGTGGCGCGGGGCGCGGTGGCGCGGGGCGCGGTGGCCCGGGGCGCGGTGGCCCGGGGCGCGGTGGCCCGGGGCGCGGTGGCCGGTGGCGGACGCTGGCCGCGACGGTGGTCATCGCCGGGATCGCCGGGGCCGGGGCCACGGCCGGCGTCACGCTGACCGCGCACTCGGCCCCGGTGCACCAGGCTCGGCCCGCTGGCCAGGCCGCGCCGGCGCAGACGCTCGCGCCCGCCAGCACGCCCGCCTCTTCCGCCTCGTCTTCGCCCGCGGACGCCGCCCCGCAGACGCCGCCGACCGCGACCACGCCCGCGTACGTGCCGCCGCCGAGCACGCCGCCCGCCACCGTGACCCCGCCGCCGGCTTCTAGCGCGCCGCCGAGCCCGACGGCATCACCGAGCCCGAGCATGTCGTCATCGTGGGACAGCACTCCCCCGCCGTCGGCGCCGGGTGCTTCCACACCCGCGTCGCAGGCGGGCTACCAGTGATCATTTAACGACCATTAACCCGGCTAGGCGCCACCGCTGCCGTAGGGGCGGGTGAGGATCTCGAGCAGGTGGCCGTCGGGGTCCTCGAAGTAGACGCCGCGGCCGCCGTCCCTGGTATTGATCACGCCGGCCTGGCGCCGCCCCGGATCGGCCCAGTACGGCACGTCCTGTTCCCGGATGCGGCCGAACGCGGCGTCGAACTCCTCCTCCCCCACGAGGAACGCGTAGTGCTGGGCGGTTATCTCGCCGCTGGTCTCGGCGAAATCGAGCGACACGCCGTTGTCGGCCTCGACCACGAGGAAATGGCCGAACCTGGTGGCCTGGGGCAGGCCGAGGATGCCGGTGAGGAACGCCGCCGACCGCTTCTGGTCGCGGCACGAGACGATGGTGTGGTTCAGTTGCACGCTCATGCCGATGGGATACCCGGCGGCTGGAGTACGCAGAACTCGTTTCCGTCGGGATCGGCCAGGATGTGCCAGAACCAGCCGTCCTCGGTAACGGCCTCGCTGGTCAGCAGCGTCGCCCCGAGGTCGAGCACGCGCGTGACCTCGGCGTCCAGATCGGGTGTGCGCAGGTCCAGGTGCAGCCGGTTCTTCTGGCGCTTGACGTCGGGGACCCGCTGCAGCAGCACGTCGATCCCGGCGCCGCTGTCCGACTGGAGGCCGCGGTACCGGCCGCTGCCGCCCTCGCCGGTTCCGGCCGCGGGCGGGCCGTGTAGCCAAGCACGGCGGACCAGAACCGCGCGGAGACGTCCAGGTCCGAGCAGTCGATGACGATGACAAGCTCGCCGTTCGGGTAGGGCTGCGGCACGACGCGCTCCTCAGGGTGCGACGGACGGCACGGTCTTGGGACTCATGGCTGCGCCTCCCAGCGGCAACTGTAGCGAGACTAAGATCCGAACGGACGCGAGCGGCGCCCCCCTCGTATTATCTAGTATTCCGATATGAATAAAGGAGTTCTATCGATGCTGCTTCCCCGACCTGATCACGGCGTTGTGGCTGCCGAACCGCCCGGCACTGGCCCCGGGTACTGGGCGGGGGCGCCGTGCGCGGTTGCGGGCGACGGCGAGATCTTCCTCGCCTACCGGCTCCGGCGGCCGATCGCCCAGGGCCGCGGCTACGCGGTGGCGGTAGCGCGCTCGGCGGACGGCGAGCGGTTCGACACCGTGGCGACCATCGGCAAGGAGGACATGGCCACCGCGTCGCTGGAGCGGCCCGCGCTGGTCCGCACGCCGGAGGGGCGGTGGCGCCTGTACCTGAGCTGCGCGACCACGGGTACCAAGCACTGGCGGGTGGAGATGACCGAGGCCGCCCATCCGGCCGAATTCGACGTCAGGAACCGGCAGACCGTGCTGCCCGGCGACGCCAAGACCGGCGTGAAGGACCCGGTGATCGTGTACCACCGTGGCCTGTGGCACCTGTGGGCGTCCTGCCATCCGCTGGACGACCCGCTGCAGACCGACCAGATGACCACCGAGTACGCGACCAGCGCCGACGGCCTGACGTGGACCTGGCACGGCACCGCGCTGAGCGGCACGCCCGGCCGCTGGGACTCCCGCGGCACCCGGGTTGCCGCGGTGAACTTCGACGGCGACGCGGTCACGGCCTGGTACGACGGCCGGGCCAGCGCCGCGGAGAACTACGAGGAGAGGACCGGGGTGGCCACCGGCTCCGACCCGGCCGCGCTCACTGCCGTCAGCGACCAGCCGCTCGCCTCCTCGCCCTACCAGGGCGGCGGCCTGCGCTACCTGGACATCGTGCCGCTGCCGGACGGGCGGCACCGGCTCTACTACGAGATGACCAGGCCGGACGGGTCACACGCGCTGCTCACTGAACTGCGCTAGGCGAGGCCGCCTGGTCGGCGCGCCCGTTCCTGGCCTGGCCCTGGCCGGCCGGACGGCCGCCGACCATGCCGCCCGAACGCTCCCGCGGCAGGATCCAGTCCAGGAAGCTCTCGTCGAGGACGTGCTCGAGCCGCGCGATGTCAGCCTCGAACCTCGGGATGAGCTGCTGGCGCTGCTCCCAGCTCAGCGGCTGGCGCTCGCGGCTGTGCCGTTGCAGGAAGCGCTCGAGCGGACCGGTCAGGGTGGCCGCGGTCAGACCTGGGATCAGGGTGCCGAACGCGCTGGCCGCCTGCTGCGCCGCCGACACCGCGCGGTGCCCGAGGGTCGGCTCCGGGTGGGCGGTCACGTTCTGCCGCGGTATCTCGGTCAGCACGCCCGGTGCCACGCCGAGGAACTCGCAGATCAGGTCCAGGGTCTGCGCGGGCTCGTCGACCAGCCGCCGGTAGCGCAGCACCAGCACCTGCTCGCGCGGGAACAGCGTGAACAGGTACTCGAGCTGCTCGCCGTACCGGCCCAGCCCGGTGTAGTGCCAGAAGCTGGCCCAGCCGCCCGCGATCCGGCGCTCCTCCTCGCCGCAGGCGCGGACGAAGTCGCCGACGGGCTCCAGCCCCGCGGACCACAGGTGGGTCCAGTTGGAGTGCGCCCGCTCCACCGGGTCGCGGAGCACCACGATCAGCCTGGCCCCCGGGAGCGTCTCCCGGATCCGGCGCATCGCGGCCCGGTCGTACAGGTAGAGCGGGGTGGACTCGCCGCGCAGCGTGCCGGGCGGCGCCGGGTCGAACAGCGCCTCGTACTCCGTCCTGCGCCAGATGTGCTCCCGGTAGGTCAGCGCGTCGCCGGGGCCGCCGCCCTTGGCCGGCGGCGGGCCGTCGGAGAGGAAGAACTTCGGCTCCTTGACCGCCGACATGTAGAGCCCTGGATGCCGCGCGAGCGCCACGTGCAGTGCCGTGGTGCCCGCCTTCGGGGCACCGATTACCAGGAAGTCGGGCATGGACACCGGGGGCCTCCAGGGAAGAAATCTATATTGAACAATTCCGATTAGATTAGTAAGGAATACAGGTATAGATGATCCCTACCCATCCGACGCCCGTCAATCGCCGGGGCGGAACTGTTTGAGGTGGGTCGATGTGCCGTTGGTCACGCTCTAACCGACCCCATGTGCCATCGACCCATCGAAGCGCGGAGGCTGGCAGCAGGCGCTGACCGCTCGCGCATCAACTGCCCCAGCAGTCCCTTGGGGTGATGTTGGCTTAGTCGCCATAGAGCCGTTTCGTGATGAACCGGACCTGGGAAACCCGGGTCCGCCGTGGCCAGCGTCGCTACACTCCTGCCGTGCATTCGAGGCCGGTATTCACCGATCCGTCGGGTCGACGCCGCCGGGCCATGCGCCGGATCGGCTTGGTGTCAGCGGCAGCGCTCGCCATCTGTCTCGGCGCCGTGGTCGTGGCGATGGCCGGAGGGCCGGCAGCTCCGTTCACCGACTGGGCTGCTCCGCGCGCCCCGGCGGCAGCGCCGCACAACGGCGGTACGATCCGGGCCCCGGCTCGCGGCACGACGAGCTTGCCACCATCCAGCCCGCAGCCGGGGCTCGCATTGTCGCCCTCGCCGTCCGCCGGCTCCGAACCCCCTCCGTCTGGCAGTACTACCCCCCGGCCTACCGCCTCTGCCACGGCGGCGAGCGGTACCTCATCACCGGTCCCCACCAACCCGGCCGGCCGCACTCCGCCCGGGCACACCAAGTCGCCGCGCCCGGGAAACCCTCATGGCCTCTAGCCCGCCCGGGCCCGCTCTGGCTGATCCCTGCCGGACAGGTGCTCCCGGTCCGTTCCGGCGTGCGAGCCGACCCCGGCCGTCCAGCCATCGCAGGAGCCGGGCGCCCCGCGGACACTGGGTCCTGGTCAGCCTGATCATGCTGGTCTTCGCGGCAGGGCTCACGGTAGAGGGCTATACCCGGGGCGTCCTCGGCGAGAACAGCTCGACTGAGCCGGCGCCGGGACGGCATGCGGCCGGCGCTCCGGTCGCGGTCATTAGCGGCGGCCCGGTCATCAGGATGGCGGGATCACGCCCCCGCAGCTACACGATGCCGGCCAGGACCGTGGCCCTGACCTTCGATGACGGCCCGGACCCGACATGGACGCCGAAGATACTGGCGGTCCTGCGGCATTACCGGGTACCCGGGACGTTCTTCCTGGTGGGCGCGCACGTGGCCAGCGACCCGGGGCTGGTGCGGGAAGAGTTGCGCGACGGCGACGAAGTCGGTTCGCACACCTACACGCACGCCAACCTCGCCACGGCCGGATGGCGGGAGGACTTCGAGCTCACCCTCACCCAGAACGCGCTGGCCGGCACGGCCGACGTCCGCACGCGCCTGCTGCGGATGCCGTATTCCTCCGAGCCGGACGCGCTGACCGCGGCGGACTGGCGGGCCGCCGAGCGAGCCGGACGGGACGGCTACCTCGTGGTGCTGGCCAATCTCGACACCACGGACTGGGCGCGGCCCGGGGTCGCGCACATCGTCGCCGCCGCCACGCCACGCGGCCGCCGCGGCGCGATCATCATGTTCCACGACGGCGGCGGCGACCGCGCGCAGACGGTCGCCGCGCTCCCGGCCATCATCACGCAGCTGCGCGCCAGGGGTACCGCTTCACCACCGTGACCGGGGGCCTGCACCTGGCGGCCGGCGACGTGCCCGCCACCGCGCGCCAGCGGTTCGCCGGCACCGCCCTCGTAATCACCCAGCAGGCCACCGACCGCGCCAGCGCCGTCCTGGCGGTGGCGCTGGTGGCGGCGAGCGCGCTCACCGTGATCAGGCTGGTCCTGCTCGTGGGGTCCGCCGCGGTGCACCGGCGGCGGGCGCGCCGCCGACCGCCGTCGGTCCGGCACGGCCCCGGCTACCTTCCCGACGTCTCTGTGGTGATCCCGGCCTACAACGAGGCGGCAGGCATCGCCGCCACCATCCGGTCCATGGTCACCAGCCGTTACCGTGGCCGGATCGAGGTCATCGTCGTCGACGACGGATCCGTCGACGGCACCGCGGCCATCGCCCGCAGCCTGCGCATCCCGTATGTCCGCGTGATCAGCCAGCCCAACTCCGGCAAGCCGGGCGCGCTCAACCGGGGAATAGCCGAGGCGCGCAGCGACATCCTGATCCTCGTCGACGGCGATACCATCTTCCAGGCCGACACCATCGGCCGCCTGGTCGCGCCGCTGGCGGCCGCAGACGTCGGCGCGGTCAGCGGCAACACCAAGGTCGGCAACCGCCGCGGGTTCCTCGGCGGCTGGCAGCACCTCGAGTACGTCATGGGATTCAACCTGGACCGGCGGCTGTTCGACCTGCTTGGCACGATCCCCACCGTGCCGGGCGCGATCGGCGCCTTCCGGCGGGCCGCGCTCGCCGCGGTGGGCGGGGTCAGCACCGACACGCTCGCCGAGGACACCGACCTGACCATGGCCCTGTGCCGGTCGCCCTGGCGCGTCGTCTACGCGCCGGACGCCATCGCCTGGACCGAGGCGCCGTCCAGCCTGCGCCAGCTCTGGCGGCAGCGCTACCGGTGGTCCTACGGCACCATGCAGGCCATGTGGAAGAACCGGCGCGCGGTCATCGAGCGCGGGCCATCGGGCAGGTTCGGCCGGTACTGCCTCACCTACCTGACCCTCTTCCATGTCCTGCTGCCGCTGATCGCGCCGGTGGTAGACGTCTTCTCGGTCTATGGTCTGGTGTTCCTCAACCCGGTCAAGGTGACCCTGTTCTGGCTCACGTTCGTCCTGCTCCAGGCGCTCGCCGGGGGGTACGCGCTGCGACTCGACGGGGAACGGCTACGCCCCCTGTGCATGCTGCCGCTGCAGCAGGTCGTCTACCGTCAGTTGATGTACCTGGTCACTATCCAGTCGGTGATCACCGCGCTGATCGGCACCCGGCAGCGCTGGCAGGCCATCAGTCGGGCCGGCGTCTTCGCCAACCCGTCCGCCTAACCTGGGCTGGCCGTAGGACGGGCGGCGAGCAGGAACGGGACGGCCGCGAGCAGGGACAGGCCGCAGAGCAGGCCGGCCACGATGCAGGGGGCACGCAGGCCCGCGGCGTGCGCGACGAAGCCGCCGACCAGCGCGCCCACCGGCATGAGGCCCCAGCCGAGCATCCGGTAGACGCTGTTGACCCGGCCGAGCAGGTGCGCTGGCACGACCTGCTGGCGCAGGGTGACCGTGACGACGTTCCACATGGTCACGGTGAACCCCTGGCCGGCCAGCATCAGCGCCGCCACGGCCGGGTCCGGGGCGAGCCCGAGGCCGACGAAGACGGCCGCGTCGACCGCTCCCGCGATGATCAGCGAGGGCAGCATGCCCAGCCTGCGGGTCACCGCCGGGCTCACCAGCCCGCCTATCACGCTGCCGACGGCCGTCACCGCCAGCAGCAGCCCGTACCCGCGGGTCCCGACGTGCAGTGTCTCGGTGGCCAGCAGCACCAGGACGGCCTGGCCCATCTGGTTGGCGAAGTTGAAGACGCCGAGCAGGGCGGCGACCACGCGCAGCAGCCGGTGCCGGCTCAGCCAGCGCAGCCCCTCGGCGATCTGGGCGCGGATGGGCTGCCTCGGCTGGCCGGAGTTCTTCCGGCTCCTCGGCAGCCTGGCCAGGAGCGCCGCCGAGCCGGCGAACGAGAGGGCGTCCAGGCCGAAGGGCAGCGCCGCGGCCACGGCGAACAGCAGGCTGCCGGCCGGCGGCCCGAGGAACGTCTCTCCCACGGTCAGGCTGACCTGCTGGCTGCCGTTGGCCTTAGGCAGGAGTTCGGGTGGCACCAGGGCGGGGAGTATCGCCTGGGCGGCGTTGCTGAAGATGACCTCGGCGCTGCCGAGCAGCAGGCCCGCTATGCCGAGGACCGCGATGTTCGCGATCCGGAAGACGACCAGGACCGCTACCGCCGCCACGACGGCTGCCTGCACCGCCTGGGCCCGCCACATGAGCGTGGCCCGGTCGTAGCGATCGACCAGCGCCCCGGCCGGCAGCGAGAGCACCATCCACGGCAGGTAACCGGCCGCGGTGACGACCGCGACCAGCCGGGGATCCCGGGTGATGGTCACGGCGAGCAGGGGCAGCGCGGCCACGAAGGCACCGTCGCCAGTGCTGCTGATCGCGTTGGCCCACCACAGCCGCCAGTAGTTCGTCCCGAGCCGGAGCCGGCGGGTGCCGCTGCTCATCGTCTGCGTCATGCGGCCAGGCTGGCCAGGACGGGCCGGGAGCGGCTACGTTTTAGCCAGATGCTAAATCCTCGCGCATGTGAGCAGAGCCGGGCAGGGTGAGGAGCATGCTGCTGGTGCTCGAGCTGGACGTGGCCGACCTGGCCGCGACCAGGTTCGCCATCTCGCCGCTGAGTGAGACGGTGCGCGCCATCCTCCTGCTGGGCGGCCGCGACACACCCGCGGTGAACTTGCCCTGGGTGCGATGGGCGCGCAGCGAGCTCAGCCGGCGGCCGCTGCGGCTTCCCCGGCTGTGGCCGCTGATTGTCAACGGCCTGACCACCCACCCGGAATTCCTGGCCCCGGCCCCCAAGGCGAAGACGCCGGAACTCGAGACCGAGCTGGCCCGGCTGCGCGTCACGCCCGCCGCGGCGGTCCGGGCGAGCCTGCACCGCGTGTGGGAGGGGCACCCCTGGCCGGAAAGCGCCAGGGAGCTGGCCGCGCGGCCGCGGGAGTCGCTGGCCGAGATCGGGGCCGAGATCGCCGAGTTCCATGACCGGCTCATCGCGCCGCACTGGGAGCGGATCCGCCCGGTGCTCGAGTCCGACATCGCGTACCGGGCCGGCCTGCTGGCCGGCGGCGGCGCCCGGTCGCTGTTCAGCGACCTCCATCCCGACCTGCGCTGGTCCGGCGGCACGCTCACGCTTACCGACACCGACCACGGTCCGTCGCCCTTCAAGATCATGCTGGGCCCCGACGGGGTGGTACTCATGCCGAGCGTCTTCAACTGGCCGCAGGTGTCGCTGAACCTGGCAACAAGCAGCCAGACGACCCTGATGTACCCGGCGCGCGGGACCGCCACGGTATGGGAGGGCGGCGCCTGGGCCGGGATGACCGGCGGGCGCGAGGAGGCGGCCGAGGCCCTGCTCGGCGCGCCGCGGGTGCGGCTGCTGACCGCGCTGCGCTCTCCCGCCACCACCACGGCGCTGGCCCGTCGTCTCGGCGTCACGCCGAGCGCGGTCTCCCAGCACCTGGCCGTGCTGCACCGGGGCGGCCTGGTGGACAAGCGGCGCAGCGGGCGGGCCGTGCTCTACCAGACCACGGCGCTCGGGCTCGCCCTGCTCGGGGCCGGTTCCGACTCGTCCGGGGCGAGTGCCTCGTGAAGGCAGTGGTGTACGCCGGGTACGGGGCCACGCCCGCACTCACCGAGGTCCCCGATCCGGCCTGCCCGGCCGACGGGGTGGTCATCGCGGTGGGCGCGACCGGCGTGTGCCGGTCGGACTGGCACGCCTGGAAGGGCCACGATCCGGTGACGCTGCCGCACGTCGGCGGGCACGAGTTCGCCGGGGTGGTCGTGACCGCCGGGCCCGAGGTGAGCAGGTGGCGCGCCGGGAACCGGGTGACGGTGCCGTTCGCCTGCGGCTGCGGCCGCTGCGAGCACTGCCTGGCCGGAGACGCCCAGGTATGCCCGCGGCAGACCCAGCCGGGGTTCACCGGGCCAGGCTCGTTCGCCGAGCTCGTGGCGGTGCACGCGGCGGACGCCAACCTAGTTGCACTGCCCGCCGACCTGGACTTCGTCACCGCGGCCTGCCTGGGCTGCCGGTTCGCCACCGCGTTCCGCGCGGTCACCGCGCACGGCCGGGTGCGGCCCGGGGACTGGCTGGCCGTGCACGGCTGCGGCGGGGTGGGCCTGTCCGCGGTGATGATCGGCGCGGCCCTGGGCGCCCGCGTGCTGGCTGTCGACGTCTCCGCTCCGGCGCTGGCGCGGGCCCGCGAACTCGGCGCGGAGGCGGCCGTTGACGCGGGCACCGGCGGCGCGGCCGCCGCGATCGGGGAGATCACCGGCGGGGGGGCGCACGTCTCGATCGACGCGCTCGGCTCGCCGGCCCTGGCCACGGACTCGGTGCGCTGCCTGCGCCGCCGCGGCCGGCACGTCCAGGTCGGCCTGCTGCCGGGCGGCCCGGTGCCGCTCCCGATGGACCTGGTCATCGGGCGTGAACTCGAGATCTATGGCTCGCACGGCATGGCCGCCCGCGACTACCCGGACATGTTGCGGATGGTCGCGGACGGCACCCTGCGCCCCGGCCTGCTGGTGGGCGAGGTGATCACGCTCGACAGCGTGGGACAGGCCCTGGCCGCGATGGATAAGCCACGCTCGATGGCGGGAATGACGGTCTCGGCGCTCCCCGCGTGATGCGTGGCAGAGGCCGATGGCACCCACCGGGCCGTTTGCAGCCTGTCAGGCGGAACGGGGAGGTAACTTCGCCGTAACCTCGGCCCCGCCGCCCGGATCGGGATGCTTGTATTCGACAACTACAGGGCTGTACCCGAACAGGCCCTTCATCATCTCGTTCGTCAGTCTCTCAGCTTTGGTGTCAACCGGGAGCGGCAGATGAAGTCGCTCATAGAGCGCGAAACGGTTGAGGTTGATCAGCGTATCGAACGCCGAGCCGTAATGAAATCCGGCCACGACCGACCCACGGTATGACAAGTAAGCCAATACGTATGGTATTAGAGCTATCAGTATCCAGAATCCGTACGGCCATAGGAAAAATACTGCCGTCGCGGAGGCCATGATCGATATGAATGTCATGCGTACGGCGAGGTCGAGCTGCGAGCGCTGGTCATTGACGTAATCGACTTGATTTGAAGGAGCAATCAAAAGCAGGTGCGGCACGACCTGCAGAGCTGCCATACGATATTGACTACCGGCCTGAGACTCGTATCGGCGCAGCATGTTGCCGAGTCGTGTAGGCATAATATGATCTCTCATTAGAGGAAGATAATTGATAGCACGCGCGGCCTCTTCGCCCAGGGAAGTGAGCTGCGCTCGGCGGAAGGGCGCATCAATACGCGCCTTGCCCAAGCGCCCTAGCTCATCGGAGACGGCAGTAGACTTAGCAGCGAGACTGTCATAAAGGCGCCGATAGTGAAGAATTCGACGAGCGCGAATGGCCTGGGCAGTTTTTCCCGTCCCCCAGTATCCCTCAAAGAACTGCACCAAGGCGAACTGGATAGGATGGATGATAAGGCCTAGCCCGATGCTCAAGAACGCAAGAGCGCCGATTCCCCCAATGCTGATGTGCTCGAGGGACGCGAAGGCGTGACTCCAGTCTGGCGAGTGCCTCCAACTCCCGGACGTGATCAATAGATATACGAACACGATGTAGAGAGACGACGGTATTACACTAATGACGCTGAAATAGCGGCCAACAGCCTGGGCGGCTCCCGCGCCTACGTCGGCAATACCACCATTCGGCATGGCTAACTTGTCTCAGGCTCAACCGGTTCACGGGGGAACCAGGCCTGACAATCCCGGCAAAAGACTTGACCGGCAACTTCTGTAGTGTTATTACGTCCACAATTCGGACACTCAACTGCTTCAGAGTATCCGGAGGCGCCTGGAGGCGACGCCGGAGGGAAATCACCCAATATCCTGGTAAGGACCAGGATCGTCAGCCGCAAGCGTGTACCCATATCTCCCCTCCTGCCTGGAGCTTACGCCGCCTCTCAGGCATCGTCGACACCCTCTGCGAGATGAGTGACTCACGCGGGCGGAACTGGCATGATTTGCGACATGCCGGACCCGGAGACAAAACGAGCCGCGGGTTCCAATCCGGCACTCCCACGGGTAGGGAAGGCTCGATGGCCGGGCCGCCTGTCACCGTGGGTCTGGGGCCTTGGGGTCTTGATCGTGATAGGCGCGATAGCGGTCACGCAGGTACCGCGCCTATCCGCGATAGTCGCGGCGAAGGCCAAGGTCAGCCCAACTGCTACGGCAACGGGAACGCCAACGCTGTCTGGCCGGGCTTACACCCAGGCTATGATCGCCAGCCGTGATTTCACCCGAGCCGATCTCCGGGGTGCCCGGCTCGTTCACCTCGATTTGCGCGGCAAGAACTTCCGGCACGCGAACGCCGCGGGTGCCGTGTTCGCTGGCAGCCTCCTCAATGGCGCGAACTTCTCGCACGCCGACCTGCGCGGCGCGGACCTGAGGAACACCTGCCTCCGCGGCGCCAACTTGGCCAACGCTGACCTTGCCGGGGCGGACTTTACCGGCGCTGACGTGACCGGGGCCATAGTTACGCCCAGTGCCACGTCAGCGGCAATAGCGTGGGCGTCAATGGCGGCGTCATCGGTATGCCCCAAGGGTTGATTCCGTATTGGCCTGTGCCGACCGCTCGAACCGGGGTGCTAGGTCCATCTTTCCGGGGTCGGCGAGCAGAGCGCCCAGGGACGGCACCGGCTTGCTAGCTTTCAGGGCCTGATAGTAGACATACCGGCCACGCCGCAAGGTATGGCCCTCCGGGCCGGTAAGGTCACGCGCCACGACGCAGCAATCCGAACCGAGGATCGCCTTCGTGTCCACCCAGAAGACCACGTCAGGATTCGCCGCGACGAACTCATCGATGGACACGACGCTCCCCGCCGGGTCACCTTCCCAGGCCCAGTGGCCGAACAGCGGATCACCGGTAAACGGAGGCCATTGCGCCTCGGGAATACCCGCCAGCGGCATCACCGCCCAGCTCGGCTCCGGAGTCGCCTGGGTGTACTCGGTATAGACCACGACGAGCGCGGTGATGGCACCTCCCTGCGGCCAGCCGAACAGCGACCCATCCCGCGGAATCGGCACGCCCTGAGTTACGGCATTAGCCGCCGCATCCGGAATATCGGCGGTGCCGCCAGCCTCGATGTCCACGACCTCTCCTGCGGGCCACGACCATAGCCAGAAGACTGACTCGGGCTGGCTGAAATCGTGTGTGAGGACGAAGTATCCGTCGTGGGTCCCGTCCTGAAGCATGAGAATCATCGAACGCATGGTCCCGCTGCGGTTAACGGGCTGAACCGCCAGCGGGTAGGCTGCGAACCGTTCGTGGCATTTGTCATACAGAGAACCAGCGCGCTTCATTTCTCGGGCCACCAGTTCTCTCGATGCGACCTCGTGGCCAACGTCGTTGCCACTACCGCCTTCCCGGACTGCCGTTCTACCCTGTCCGGGGACGGGTGCGCGGAATCGGCGAAGTCGGCGGGTGTGTGGGGATGGAGAATCTTTCTGATCATTACCTCTTCACCTCGGTCTGGATAATCCGCGGTCCAGTCGCCTGCGACCTGCACGCGCCCGGACTTGACCGACCATCCGGTAAGGCGAGGCACGAACAGCGAGACCTGTGCCGCATTCAGCAATGCTTGTCTGCGTAGTTTCGCCAGATTTAACGCTCCAGCTGCCTGACATGTCTTCCGTTCGAACATAGTAACAAGATTAGAACCTAGATTCTAGTACTGATGAAAAATTAGGCCCCCTTCGAACGCCGTACCCGGCCAGGGGAGAAGTCAAGTTTCGGCGCGATCGGAACGTAGAGGCCGGCCATGGCCAGGCCGAGGGCGAGCAGGGACGGGGCCAGGAGCCCCGGTCCGGCGGCCCCGATGAGCAGGCCCAGGCCCGCCGGGAGCGCGGCGCCGCCGACGGCCGAGGCCGCCACCTGCAGGCTCACCATCCGCGTGGTCCCGGTGGTCAGCGTGAACAGCGGGAAGACGGGGGCCGCGGCCAGGCCGAGGAGCATCAGCCCGGCGACGGCCAGCGCGCCGGAACCGGGCCCGGGAATGGGCCCGGGAATGGGCAGGGCCATCAGCGCGGCGCCCAGTGGCACGCCGGCCACCGCCGCGGCCAGGACGCGGGCCGGGCCGAGACGTTCGGCCACCGGTCCGAGCACGACCCGCCCGGCGCACATCATCGCCCAGTAGGCCGCGACGGCGATGCCCGCCGCCGCCGGCGGCAGGCCCCGCCCGGCGGTCAGGAACAGGTAGCCCCAGATGCCCGCGCCGGACTCGATGCCGGTCTCCACGGCGGTGAAGGTCAGCGCGCCGAGGGCCGCGGCCGGGGGCGCCGGCGGGCTCGCCGGGCGGGGATCGGGCGCGGACACCGGGGCGTCCCATCCGCGGCGGGCCAGGGCGAGCACGCCGCCCAGGACGGCCAGCACCAGCGCCATCACGCCGTAGGTCTGGCGCCAGCTCCGCCCGGCGCTCAGCAGCGCGGTGACCAGCAGCGGCCCGAGGGTGGCGCCGAGCCCGTAACTGGCGTGCATCCAGTTGATGTCGCGGGCGCCGAAGTGCCGGGAGGCGTGCGCGTTGAGGGCGGTGTCGAGCGCCCCGAAGCCGATCCCGAACAGCACGGTGCCGGCGGTCATCACCCACATCGACGGCGCGAGGGCCTCGGCGGCCAGGGCCAGCGAGATCAGCAGGGTGGCGCCGGTCACCAGCGGGCCCGCGGGCACGCGGAGGCGGCCGGTGACGGTGCTGGAGACGACCGAGGCGGCGATCCCTGGCACGAGCATGATCCCCAGCGCCCCGACCGGCTGGCCGAGGCTGAGCCGGATCGAGGGCCACAGCAGGCCCAGGGTGGAACCGGGCAGGGCGACGCCCAGGTACGCCAGGCAGGCGAGCAGGAAGGCAGGCACGGTAGAGACTCCCGTGAGGGTGAGGGGTAAGCAAAGATCGCCGTGCCGCGACTCTGAGCAGCACGCGATGACGGGTGGATTCCTCGCGTCAGCGCGTGCGGGGTTGCCCGGGCACCTCAACTCCTAGAAGGCCTGCGTTGCCTCGAATACAAGCCTAGGCGACCGATGAAGTCGTGCGCCGGCCGCCGTCTCAACTATGGCCAGCAAGGGCCGCAGACCGAGGAGGGCGTCATGCATCCAGCACTCATTCAGGCCGCCGCCGCCGAGCGGACCAGGGAGCGGTACGCACGGGCGGCCGCGCGCCAGCGCACCACGCAGATCCGGCGGGCGCGGCGCCCGCGGCCGGCCGTCAGCACGCGGCTACTCAGCCGAGTCCTGCGGGCCGCCTGAGCCCTTCGCAGCTGTGCCAGCTCACCGGGCCAGCTCACCGGGCCAGCTCACCGGGCCAGGTGACGGAGCACGCGCCGCGGGGTAGGCAGCCGGGCAGGCCTACTTGCGAAGGGATCACCAATGTCGGACCACATCTACTCCGTCAGCGAGATCGTCGGCTCCTCCACCGAGAGCATCGACGACGCGATCAGGGGCGCGGTCGCCCGCGCCTCGAAGACCCTGCACAACCTCGACTGGTTCGAGGTCACCGACATGCGCGGCCGGATCGAGGACGACGGCCGCTGCCGATTCCAGGTCACGCTGAAGGTCGGCTTCCGGCTAGACGAGCCGCCCGCCTGACTGAGGGCGGGGCGTGCGGCAGGATAGGCGCCATGGCCCGCTCCGCACCCCGGCACGACCGCGACGCCGGCGGCCCGGCTGACCTGCTGGCCGCGAAGGCGGCCCTGCGGCAGGAGGTGTGGACCGCGATGCGCGCGGCGAAGGTGGCCAGGTTCCCCGGTGCGGCCGGGCGCATCCCGAACTTCACCGGGGCCGAGGCCGCGGCCGAACGCCTGCGTGCCCTGCCAGCCTGGCAGGCGGCCGGCACCGTCAAGGCCAACCCGGACTCGGCTCAGTGGCCGGTGCGGCAGCGCGCGCTCGAGGACGGCAAGACCGTGTACATGGCCGTCCCCCGGCTGGCCGAACCCGAGCCGTTCTTCGCCCTCGACCCGGACCGGCTGAGCGAGCCGCCGCGCAAGGCGGCCTCGATCAGCGGAGCGACCCGGTCGGCTCGCCGGGTCACGCTGGCCGAGCTGTCCCCGGTCGACCTGGTGGTGATGGGCTGCGTCGCGGCCGGGGAGGACGGCGCGCGGCTGGGCAAGGGCGGCGGGTTCGCCGACCTTGAGTTCGCGCTGGCCACGGCGGCGGGCCTGATCGGACCGCACACCGTCTGCGTCACCACCGTGCACGAACTCCAGGTCTGCCCGGCCGGGACGATCCCGCTGGCCGGCCACGACGTTCCGCTGGACTTCATCGTCACGCCCGAGCGCGTGATCGACTGCCGCCGGAGCGGCCCGCGCCCGGCCGCCGGGATCTGCTGGGACGACCTGACCGAGGAGAAGATCGCCGCCATCCCGCTGCTAGCCGTCCAGCGGCCAGGCGGCTAGGAGCACGGTCCGCTAGGCGAGGCGGGCGGCGAGCCAGTCGGCCATCGCGGCCCGGGACTCGAACGCGTGGTTGGTCACGCCGTGGCTGCCGTCCGGGTACAGCATCAGCTCCGCGCCCGGGGCCTCCCGGGCCAGCCGCTCGGCGTGGTACGCCGGGATCAGGCGGTCCCGGCCGCCGTGTACCACGAGCAGCGGGCACGTGATCCGCGCGGCGGCGTCCTCCAGGGTCAGGGCCGCCGCCCGTTCCCGGGCCTGCGCCGGGCTGGCGGCGCCGGACCGGACCTGGAAGGTGGCCTTGGTCTGCGGGGCCAGCGCGTCCCAGTCCAGGTCGAAGCGGTACGGGCCGGCCAGTTCCACCGCGGCCCGCACCCGCGGCTCGTAGGCGGCCGCGCGAGTCGCGTAGTAGCCGCCCAGGCTCACCCCGAACACGCCCATCCGGTCCGGGTCGACCCCGTCGCGGCCCTTGAGGTAGTCGGCCACGGCCGTGACCACCCGCTCGTAGGCCGGCTCGATCGGGAACTCGTACTCTGCCTCGCCCTGGCCGGGACCGTCGACCGCGATCACCGCGAGGCCGCGGCGCACCATGTGCTCGGCGGTGGCCTGCAGTTCCTCCTTCACCGAGTCCAGCCCGGGAATCATGATCACAATGGGAGGAGGCGGCCCAAGGGGGACGCGGAGATAGGCGGCCAGCGTGCTGCCCGCGTAGGGCACGCGGACCGGTTCGGCGGGCGGGCTGAGCGTGCCCGCGCCGCGGCGGAAGCAGGCCACCGTGCGCTCGTGCGCGGCCCGTTGCTCCTCCGGGTGGTCGGTGAAGACGAACTTGCCCCAGTGCCAGCACAGCGCGGCCCGCCGCCAGGCCTCGTCCGCGGTGACCGTGTGTCCGGCCGCCTCGGCGCTCTCGGCCAGCTGCTCGTAATGCCGCCCGGTGTGACCCCATTCGCGACACCAGTCGTCCCAGCGGGTGATGCGGGCCAGGGTCGCCTGGAAGTCGGGGTAGCTGGTGCCGTTCGCAACGAACCGTGCCGCCCAGTGCGCGGTCGCCGCCGCGACGCGCTTGTCCGGCGCCCAGGCATACAGCTCGGGACGCCGGTCGGCCAGCAGGTCGTTGCGCCCGGACACGCGCTTGTCCCTGGCCCGCGGCAGGTCGCAGGCGGCGGTGAGCACCGCGGGCCGGTCGGCGAGCACCGGGCCGGCCAGAGTGTAGCCCTCCGGGCTCGCGATGAGCGAGCCGCTGATCCAGGACACGCCGCGCTCGGCCCGGCAACGGTCGGCCACCGCGACGAACACCCCGTTAGCGGCCGCCGCGGCCTGCGCCTTGACCACCTCGGCGGGCCGCTCCCCCTCGGGCCAGCTGTAGCCCGGCCAGTTCACCGGGGCCGCGATGAGATCGGCGCCGTCCAGGGCGGCCAGCCGGGTCCACTCGGGGAACTCCAGGTCGTAGCAGACCATCACGGCCACCCGCCCGACCTCGGTGTCAACCGTCGGCAGGGCGGCGTTGCCGGGGGTGAAGACGAGCTTCTCGGAGTCCCACAGGTGCGCCTTGCGATAGACGGCGCGGACACCCGACGCGTCCACCAGGGCGGCGCTGTTGTATAGGCAGCCGTCGGCGCCGAGCTCGCAGAAGCCGCCGACGATCACCAGCCGGTGATGGCCGGCCAGCTCGTGCCACTGCCGCAGGGTGGGGTTGTCCGCGGCGGGCGCGGCCAGGCCGCGGGCCTCGGCGGCCGGATCGGCGGCGTCGAAGACGTAGCCGGAGTCGCACAGCTCGGGCAGCACCACGAGCCGCGCCCCCGCGGCGGCCGCCTCGGCCACCGCGTCCGCGGCGGCCTGCCGGTTGGCGTCCGGCTCGGCCACGGTGATCGCGAGCTGGGCGACCGCTATCTGGGTGGGGTCCACTATGCGTGCTCCGTTCGTCCGGGATAGGACTATGTAGACAGCATCCTCCACTGGCAGCTGAGGAAGAAGGGCGCGCGGTGACCGCAAACGCAGATGTCGTGGTGGTGGGCGGCGGGCACAACGGCCTGGTCGCGGCGGCGTACCTGGCCAGGGCCGGGCTGTCCACGGTGGTGTGCGAGCGGCGGGCAGTCACCGGCGGGGCGGCCGTCAGCGAGCATCCGTTCGGCCCTGACTACACGGTGACCTCGCTGTCCTATGTCGTCTCGCTACTGCCGCCCGACCTGGTCCGCGACCTGCGCCTGGAGCAGCACGGGTACCTGGTGTACCCGCAGGGACCCTACTTCGCCCCCCGGGCCGACGGGCGCTACCTGCGGCTACCGCACGACCCGGCGCAGCGGCACGCCGAGATCGCCAAGTTCTCCGCCGCGGACGCCGACGCCTATCCGCGGTACGAGGAGCACCTGGCCGGCATCGGCCGGGTGCTGGGCCCGCTGCTGCACCAGATCCCGCCCCGGCTCGGGTCGCGGCGGCCGCAGGAACTGCTGCGGCAGGCGCGGCTTCTCACCAGCCTGCGCGGGATCGACGAGCGCGGCGCGGTGGACGTGACGCGGCTGCTCACCGGCAGCATCGCCGACCTGCTGGAGGGGTATTTCGAGAGCGACGCGATGCTCGGCCTGCTATCGGTCTCCGGGGTGATCGGCACCTGGGCCGGGCCGCGCTCGGCCGGGACCGCGTACGTGATGCTGCACCACCACATCGGCGAGACCGACGGGGCGGCGGGCGCCTGGGGCTTCCCGCGCGGCGGCATGGGCGGGGTGTCGGGCGCGGTAGCCCGGGCCGCCCGGATGTTCGGCGCGCAGATCAGGACCGACGCCGAGGTGGCGCAGATCCGCACCTCCGGCGGCCGGGTCACCGGGGTCACGCTGGCCAGCGGGGAATCCATCGACGCGCCGGTGGTCGTCACCACGGCGCACCCGCAGATCTCGTTCCTGCGGCTGCTCGACCCGGCCGAACTGCCCCCCGAGTTCGTCGCCGACATCCGCGGCTGGCGCAGCCGCAGCGGCACGGTCAAGATCAACCTGGCGCTGGACCGGCTCCCGGTGTTCACCAGCCACCCGGAGCCGGACCCGCAGGTCTACGGCGGCACGATCGTGCTGGCGGAGTCGCTCGACGATATCGAGACCGCGTTCCAGCAGGCCGTGGCGGGCGAGCCGGCCACGCTGCCGTTCGCCGACATCTGCATCCCCAGCGTGTTCGACGACTCGCTGGCGCCAGCAGGCAAGCACGTCATGTCGATGTTCACCCAGTGGGTGCCGTCCGGCTACGCCAACGCGCCGTACGAGGCTGACCTTGAGGCCTACGCCGACCGGGTTCTCGCCCGGGTGGACAGGGTCGCGCCCGGGTTCACCGCGTCGGTGCTGCACCGGCAGGTGATCGGGCCGCACCGGATGCAGGAGGAGTACGGGCTGGTCGGCGGGAACATCTTTCACGGGGAGCTGTCACTGGGCCAGATGTTCCACGCCAGGCCCGCGGCCGGCTACGCCGACCTGCGGACGCCGGTGCGGGGGTTGTACCAGGCGGGTTCGGCCACCCACGGGGGCGGCGGGGTCACCGGGATTCCCGGCCGCAACGTGGTGCGGCAGGTTCTCGCCGACCGCCGCGCCGAGCGCTGGCGCCGCCGTGTCAGCCGCCCCGCCCGCCCCTCCAGCACCGCGAAACCCTCCGCCCAGCCCTAGCGGCGGGTGTGCGGGTTAACGGGTACGGTCGGTCTGTTCGGCGGCCGCGAGCGTGTGCGGATGGTCCGGGCCTAGCCTGCGGCGCAGGTAGGGCAGCATGCCCCGGAACTCCTTCGCGGCCCCGGCGTGGTCCCCGCGCTCGGCCATCTCCCTGGCGATGCTGAACCAGAGCGTCAGGGTGACAGGATGGTCCAGGCCGAGCCTGTGCTCCAGGTGCGGCAGCACGGCCCGGAACTCCTCCTCCGCCCCGGCATGGTCGCCGCGGGCCGCCATCTCCTGTGCGATGCTGAACCGGGTGGCCAGCGTGTCCGGATGATCCGGCCCCAGCCTGCGCCGCAGGTGGGGCAGCATGCCTCGGTACTCGGCCTCGGCACCCGCGTGGTCCCCGCAGGCTGCCATCTCCTGAGCGACGCTGAACCAGGTGATCAGCGTGTCCGCGTGATCCGGGCCTAGCGCCTGCTGCCGGGCCGCGAACACCCCACGGAACTGCTCCTGCGCCCCGGCGTGATCCCCGCAGGCCGCCATCTCCTGGGCGATGCCGAACCGGGTGGCTAGCGCGTCCGGATGGTCCCGGCCGAGCCGGCGCTCCAGGTGCGGCAGCACCGCCCGGAATTCCTCCTCCGCCCCGCGGTGGTCGCTGCGCGCCGCCATCTCCCTGGCAATGCTGAACCGGACGATCAGCGTATCGGGGTGAACCGCCCCCAGCGTCCGCGCTCCCGCCGCCAGCACGTGCCGGAACTGCTCTTCGGCCCCGGCGTGGTCGCCGCGGGCCGCCATCTCCTGGGCGACGCTGAACCAGGTGGCCAGCGTGTCTGGGTGATCCGCCCCCAGCGTCCGCTGCCGCGCCGCCAGCACGTCCCAGAATTCCTCCTCCGCCGCAGCGTGCTTGCCGTCCGCCGCCATCTCCTGGGCGACGCTGAACCAGGTGGCCAGCGTGTCCGGGTGATCCGCCCCCAGCGTCCGCTGCCGCGCCGCGAACACGCGCCGGAACGCGCTCTCCGCCCCGCCGTGATCGCCGCGCGCCGACATCTCCTGGGCGACGCTGAACGAGGTCACCAGCGTGTCCGGGTGATCTCGGCCCAGCGTCCGCTGCCGCGCCGCCAGCAGCGCGCGGAACTCGGCTTCGGCCGCGTCGTGCCTGCCGCGCGCCGACATCTCGCGCGCGATGCTGAACCGGGTGGCCAGCGTGTCCGGATGCTCCGGGCCCAGCGTCCGCTGCCGTGCCGCCAGCACGATCCGGAACTCGTCCTCCGCCGAGGTGTGCGCCCCGCGGGCGGCGATCTCCCTGGCGATGCTGAACCGGGTGGCCAGCGTGTCCGGATGCTCCGGGCCGAACATCCGCTCCCGGATCGCGAGCACGGCCCGGAGTTCGCCCTCGGCCGCGGTGTGCTCTCCCCGCGCCGACATTTCCTGGGCGATGCTGAACCTGGTGGTGAGCGTGTCCGGGTGGTCGGGGCCCAGCGCACGCCGCTGATCGGTCAGGATTCGCTGGTGCAGCACGATGGCCTCGTCGGATCGGCTGGCCTCCTGGCGGGCCGCCGCCACGCTGGCCCGGCTGGCCAGCGCGTCCGCGTGATCAAGGCCGAGCCTGCGCTGCTGATCGGTCAGGGCTCGCTGGTGCAGCACGATGGCCACATCGGAGTCGTACCGCTGCAGCCCGGACGCTACGCGCAGATCGTCGGCGAACTCCCCGCAGGTGAGATACCGGTCTTCGGGCGCCTTGGCCAGGGCGCGCAGCAGGACGTCATCCACCGCCGCAGGAAGGTCCTGCCGCCGCGACGTCAGCCGCGGCGGCGGCTCGGACAGGTGCGCGTAAAGCACCGCCATGCCCTCGTCCCGCAAGAACGGCGGCTCGCCGGACAGCAGCATGAACGCCGCGCACGCCAGCGCGTACTCGTCCGCGCGCGCGTCCACCGGCTGGCCCCGGATCTGCTCGGGCGCGCAGTAGGTCGGCGTGCCCAGGAAGTGCCCCGTTCCGGTCTGGGTCGCCGACGCCTGCCCGCCCTTGGTCAGCCCGAAGTCCGACAGGTACACGTGATCGGGGCGGCCGGGCCGCGAATCCACGAGCATGTTGGCGGGCTTGACGTCCCGGTGCACGAGGCCGACGGCATGGGCGGCGTCCAGGGCCGAGGCCACGGCGGAGATGATCGCGGCCGTCCGCGCGATGGGCAGCGGGCCCAGCCGGCGCACCAGCGTTCCCGCGTCGCCGCTCGGCACATATCGCATGGCGATGAACAGCACGCCATTCGCGTCGCCCGCTTCGTACACCGGGATAATGTGCGGGTCATCCACCGCGGTCGCGGACCGGGATTCACGTATGAAACGTTGCCTGAATTCGTCATCCGCCGCCAGCGCGGGCGAAAGGATCTTGAGTGCTACCTGCCGTGGCAGCCGCTCATCAAGGGCCCGGAATACCACTGCGGTTCCGCCGTGACCAATCTGTTCTTCCAGGCGATACCCGGCGATCCGTGAACCGGCGGAGAAATCGGCCAGGAACCTGACGGCTCCAGGCTTCTCATCGCCCATCGCGCCCCCCGGGACGGCCATCGAGGGTCCCGGCGCGCGGTATTAACGAAGGCTGGCAAGGCCCGGCCACGTGCAACCCCCTCGCGATTACCCACCAGAACCAGGCATCGATTTACATCGGCTGCGGCTCCGGTTCCCAAAGCTAGCACGATGGCACAAAATCCGGTTGGATACGCCGGATCGATCATGGCCGCGACGGGTAATCGCAAAATCAGCGGGACGCGGGGGCTCCGCTCGACGCGCGGGCCAGGGCGGCGACACGCTCGAAGGAGCGGAGGCGGTCGGCGGGGTCGTAGACCATGGTGGTAATCATCAGCTCGTCGGCCCTGGTGGCGTCGGCGAGGTCCGCGATGCCGCGCTGGACGGTCTCCGGCGCGCCGATGATCTGGGTGGCCTTGCGGTCCTCGATGAACGCGCGTTCCATCTCGTTGTAGGGATAGGCGGCCGCCTCCTCCGGTGAGGGCAGCGGGCCGGGCAGGCCGGAGCGCAGCCGCAGGAACGACAGCGCGCCCGAGCCGGCCAGGAAGCCGGCGCGCTCGTCGGTCTCGGCGCACACCACGGCGGCGGCGACCATCGCGTACGGCCGGTCGAGGACCTCCGACGGGCGGAAGTGCTCGCGGTACAGGGCCAGCGCGGGCAGCGTGTTACCGGCGCTGAAGTGATGCGCGAAGGCGAACGGGAGGCCGAGCAGGCCGGCCACCTGGGCGCTGTAGCCGCTCGAGCCGAGCAGCCACATCGCGGGCAGGTTGCCCCGGCCGGGTACCGCGGTGATCTGCGCGAACGGGTGGTTCTCCGGCCAGCGGCCGGTGAAGAAGCCGAGCAGGTCCATCAGCTGGTCGGGGAAGTCGTCCGCAGACAGTGCCTCCGGCGAGCGGCGCAGCGCGGCCGCGGTGACCTGGTCGGTGCCCGGGGCGCGGCCGATGCCGAGGTCGATCCGGCCAGGATGCAGCGCCTCCAGCATGCCGAACTGCTCGGCCACCACCAGCGACACGTGGTTGGGCAGCATCACCCCGCCCGAGCCGACCCGCATGGTCGTGGTCGCGTCGGCGATATGGCCGATCAGCACGGGCGGCGCGGAACTCGCGATGCCGGGCATGTTGTGGTGCTCGGCCACCCAGAACCGCCGGTACCCGAGCCGTTCGGCGTGCCGGGCCAGGTCGATCGTGGCACGCAGGGCCCCGGCGGCGGTCCCGCCGTCCGGCACCGGGGCGAGGTCGAGCACGGACAGGGGCACGGCCCGCGGGCCGAAGGTCAGGGCCGTATCGTCCACGACTTGTCTCAACCGCGCGAAGCTGCGCATTCTTCCGGCCCGGGGCCCGGGGCCCGGGGGCCGGGGGCTGGGGATAGCCGCGGCGGGAGGACGGTGCGGGTACACGCGCCTCGGGCCGTTCGGGATCATGATTTTGCGAAGATAGCTTTGCAAATAATACTTTGCAAAGCTATCTTGGCATCGTGGGGACGACGCGCGGGAGGTGCAGGGCCAGATGGACAGCGGCGGAGAGGAAAGAGCGCGGGGGCGGACGGTCACCCGGCTGACGGACCCGCGGGCGCTGCGGGCCTACGCACACCCGGTGCGGATGGCGCTGGTGGGGCTGCTGCGCACGGAGGGGCCGCTGACCGCGACGCGGGCCGCGGAGCTGCTCGGCGAGTCGTCCGGGACCTGCTCGTTCCACCTGCGCCAGCTGGCCAAGTACGGGCTGGTCGAGGAGGCCGGCGGCGGAACCGGGCGGGAGAAGCCGTGGCGGGCGACCACGACGTCAACCGACTGGGACGCGACCGGGGACGGCAGCCCGAGACCGCCGCGGCGACCGGGCTGCTCAACACGGTCATCGCCGAACAGTACTTCGAGCAGCTGGCGCGCTGGCTGGAGGCCAGCCCGGGCGAGCCGGCCGAGTGGCAGCGGGCGGCCATGCTCGGCGACCGGATCCTGTACGTCACGCCCGCGGAGCTCGACGAGCTGGGCGGCCGGGTGCGCGAGCTGACGGACGAGTACTTCGAGCGTCAGCTCAGGCCCGAACTGCGGCCCGCGGGTGCCCGCCTGGTCACCTGGCTGAACATCGCGTTCCCTAACGACTTCCGGAAGCCCTGACATGGTCCCGGCCCTGCTGCGCGACCGGGTGTTCCGGCGGTACTGGAGCGGGTCGACGATCTCGATGTTCGGCGACCAGATCTCCGGTGTCGCGCTGCCGCTCGCGGCCGTGCTCGCGCTGCACGTCGGCGCCGCCCAGATGGGCTACCTGACCGCGCTTGAGTGGCTGCCGAGCCTGCTGTTCGGGCTGCCCGCCGGGGCCTGGGTAGACCGGCGCGCGCGGCGCAGGCGGACGATGATCGCCGCCGACCTGGGCCGCGCCGCGCTGTTCGCGTCCATCCCGGTCAGCTACGCGCTGCACGCGCTGACGCTGGCACAGCTGTTCGCGGTCACGTTCGGCGCGGGCGTGCTGAGCATCTTGTTCAACGTGTCGGACGCGACGCTGTTCGTCTCGATCGTGGCGCCGGACCGGCACCTGGACGGGCAGTCGCTGGTCTACGGCAGCCGCGCGCTGTCGTTCGTCGGCGGCCCGAGCATCGGCGGCCTGCTGGTGCAGGCGCTGTCCGCCCCGTTCGCGGTGGCCGCGGACGCACTGTCGTTCCTGGGCTCGGCGTTCTTCCTGGGCCGGATCCGGCCGGTCGAGCCGCCGGCCGACCGCTCAGGGGGCTCGGCACTGGCGGGCGCGCGGTTCATCGCCGACTCGGCGCTGGTCCGCGCGTCGCTGATCGCGGTGGCCACGATCAACTTCTTCAACCTCATGTTCGCCGCGCTGTACCTGCTGTACGCGGTGCGGGTGCTGCACATCAGGCCTGGCCTGGTGGGCGTGCTGATCGGCATGGCAGCCGTCGGCGGCCTGCTCGGCGCGCTGGTCACGAGGCGGATCGCGGCGCGGATCGGGGTCGGCTGGGCCTACGCGGCCGGCTGCCTGCTGTTCACCGCGCCACTGGTGCTGTGGCCGCTGGCGCACGGCAGCATTTCGCTGATCTTGTTCATGCTGTTCACGGCCGAGTTCGTCTCCGGGTTCGGGGTGATGATGCTGGACATCAGCATCGGGACGATCTTCGCGGCGGTAATCCCGGACACGCTGCGGTCCCGGGTGACCGGCGCGTTCCAGGCGGCAAACTACGGCACCCGGCCGCTCGGCGCGCTGCTCGGCGGGCTGCTGGGCACTGTGCTGGGGCTGCGGCCCGCGCTGTGGGTGGCGACCATCGGCGGCATGGCCGGGTTCGTGCTGCTGCTGCCCACGCCGCTGCCGCGCTACCGGCTACCCGCGGTGGACGGTCCGGTTCGGACCTGACCCGCCCGCACCGTAAGGCTGGCCGGCCAGGTTCCAGCTCCACGAGATCTCCGGCGTGACCCGCATGTACGCGCCGGGCCCGAACATGCCTTCGCGCTCGATCAGTTCGGCGGTGCCATAGACCCGCAGGCCTCGCGGCGTCCACGGGTCGGTGGACACCAGGTCGTCGACGACCAGCGCGACCTTGGCCTGGCCCGCCTTGACGTTGAGGAACTTCCTGGTCCGCTCGGGCGCCCGGCCGCCGACCCAGAGGTAGGTCCCGTCGAACTCGAATCCGACCGGCGCCACGTCCGGCTGCCCGTCCGGGCCGACGGTGGCGATCCTGGCCAGCGGCTGGGACCTCAGGTAAGCGGCTTCTTCCTCGGTGAACGCCATGGTCCGTCTCCTGTCCGATAGTTCGAGCGGTTCCGCCGCAGCCTGGCCCGGGTGACCGCGGCCGCGTCGTGGCCGGCCTGGGACGGCTCCGCCGCTATGGCTTGATGCTATTGGGCGCGGCCGTCGCGGGGGGCGAAGGCGCCGAGCGCGTCGGCGTCGCTGGCGCGGGAGTGCAGGAAGTAGTCGGTCGATTCGGCCACGTCCGGGTAGTCCGACTGTTCACCGATGGCGGCGCAGGCGGCTTCGATGTCGTAGCCGGTGCGCCGCATGGTGACCGCGCCGTCCGCCAGCAGCGCCCAGTGCGCGCCCGCCCCGCCGTAGGGCATTCCCACGCTGCCCGGGTTGATGATCTGCC
>CAVWBQ010000014.1:0-525215 GCA_963753225.1 uncultured Actinomycetota bacterium
CACCTGCGGACCGCGTTGCGCGTCTAGGTCCGGTGGAAGGATTCGGATAGCGTTGCTCCGCTCAGATCCGAACCGGCAATAGTGGGAGCATGCACCAGCCTCAGTGCGCACTGGACCGAGAGCCTGCCCGGTGGCGCGCCACGCAAGCGGCGAACCATGCAGGTGACTTCACGCTCCTGCATCACGGCAGGAGCAGTGTCCTTCCCAGCGTGTCGCGGGACTCCATGCTGCGGTGTGCCTGGGCCGCCTCGATCAGCGGGAACGATGTCCGTGACCGGCTCAATGCGTCCGGCCGATACCTCGGCCAGGGCCTGTTCCACCAGTGGCGGAAGGTCGGCCGGGTCAAACTGCACCTGCTCGATTCCCCGCAGGGTCACCGATCGCCGTCCGGCCTCGCCCGGGTCGATCTGGGCAAAGGAACCGCTCGGCGCCCCGTGTGCGGAAAACCGGCCGCCCGGCGCGATGATGGTGAAGGCGTCCTGTCCGATCTGTCCACCGACCCCGTCCAGGATCACATCAGGTCCGGTGCCGCCGGTTTCCCGCCGCACGATCTGTGTCCACTCCGATGCGCTGTAGTCAACCGCGTCGGCGCCCAGGCTCCTGAGCAGTTTCAGCTTGCGCTCGCCGCGGGCCGCAGCCACGACATGGCCGCCCGCCGCGATCGCCAACTGGACCAGCAAGATGCCCAGCCCTCCGGCCGCCCCGGTCACCAGCACCCGCTCGCCCGGCCGGATCGCGGCGTTCCTGGCCAGGGTCAGCGCGGTCGGGCCGTCATGCAGCAGGCTCAGCCCTTGTCGCAGGAGTTCGGAATCGCCGGGCACCGCGACCAGCCCGGACTCGCTGACGACCGCGCGCTCGGCATAGCCGCCCTGCGGCCGGCCGCAGCGGTCGGGGCCACCACCTGTCTGCCCAGCCACCTCCGATCGGTTCCGTCGCCAAGCGAGACCACCACCCCGGCCACGCCGTTCCCCGGCACGTACGGCGGGACCACGCCGAACATCTCACCCCACCCGCCACGAACCTGACAGTCAAGGAACAGCACGTCGGCCGCCGCCACCTCGACCACGACCTGCCGCGGCCCGGCGACCGGATCAGCAACCCCGGCGACCTCCAGCACCTCAGGCCCGCCATACCTGTCCACCTGAATCGCTCGCATGATCATCCATTCATTACCCTCGGAGGCAAGTCCGGCCTCCCCGAGGCTAGGCCGATACCCTTCCTGCCGGATCGGCCACAAGTCCGGTGACCAGCCCGCCGATCGACCTAGATGAGTGATTCCTGATTCAGGTGAGCGCGGCGTGCCGGGGTGCGGCTCACGGCCTGAATAGCCTCCGGCCGGGCCGCGCGGATCACCCCGTCCGGGCCGCTGATGAGGGCTACATCAGTCCCATCAGCCTCTCCCGCACGCCTTTTCGCTCGCCAGTACGATAATCGTGACTTTTACGGGGTTGATTCGGGCTTGCGGGTGAATTAGGGGCACTATAGTGCACCAAAATCACCCGGGAGCCCCGATCCACCCGGATCTTTCGCCGCTGCCTGCCCCACCGTGCACATCCGCACCGGGCACCCCCGGCAAAGACCGCCTAAGCCCGCAACCCGATCAGGAATCACTCATCTAGGACCTGCGACCCGGCATGACCCCGCATCCGGGGGAACGCGGGCCTTGGCCAACGACACCAGTAGCAGCACCCCGTTCTGTCCGGCGTCCCGCCACGATTGCGTCGAACATCGCACGGAGACGCCCGCTCATGGCTGATATGCAGGGGATTACCCAGCAGGCCGCCGGCGACGAACAGGGACACTCCGGGCGGGCACGGCATGCACCCGCCAGCCTGTCACTGCTCGCCATGCGGGGGATCGAGGCCAAGCCTGCGCCTGGCGACCAGGCGGAGGACGTCGGTCCCGACGCCGATCGGGTAGGCGGCCTTGGCATGAGCGAGCGCGGCGGGTATCAGGCCGTCCCGGTACATCGAGGATCCCGTCCGGTCGACCACGTCCAGGATGGCCGGGAGGCAGGGGTAGGCATCGGGGTCTGGCTGGCCGCCGTGGTCGTCGTAGGGCTGGCCCGTAGCCGGCGGAACGGTGATCACGACGACCCGCCCGTCGAGGGACCGGTAGATGAACTTCCGGCCCCAGTACGTTTCGGCGCCATAGGCGATCGGGTTGCCGGCGTTGGTGACGGCGGCCAGCACGTCGGCGTCGATGACGAGCAGGTCACCGGGATGGAGCGCGTCGTGCCGGGCCAGCGCGGACGCGTAGTCGGTGACCGTCCCGGTTTTCTCGACGCCGCACAGGTAGGGACCGGCGCCGGGCGTGGTCGCGATCATCTGCTGGAAGTAGGTGACGGCGCGGTCGTGCAGCTTGGCCGGCGGCCCGAACATCGCGAGCGGCCCGTCCATGATGAACAGAGTCGACCGGAGCACGTCGTGCCTGGACTGCTCCCAGAGCAAGGTCGTTAGGCCTATCAGCACTAGCAGCTCGATCACCTGCATCAGCCTGCCCAGGGCGACCTGGTTGGACCCTTCCTCCGTCACCTCCTCGTAGATGCGGAGCGTGTCGGCAGGGAACAGGTGCGCCCCGCAGCCGGGACAGCTCATCCCGCCGGCGCTGACCGGAACCTGGCGCCGGCCGCACCGGCGGGCCGGGCAGTTGACGGGCACCGTCGTGGCCGGCCTGCCGGGCTGGCCGTGAACCAGCAGCAGGAGCCGCAGCAGGCTCTGGTTGAGCCGGTTCACCTCGACCTTCTTGGTCCGAAGGAGCGAGTCGACGCGCTCGCGCCATGAGTCCTGGATGGATATGCCCTCGCGCAGGTACGCCCCGGACAGGGGAAGGTCGAGCGAGACAAGCGCCGAGGCGACCGCGTTGTGCAGGACAACGGGATCCACGAACCGTTCGGCCCGTTGGCTCTCCATGGCCTCGATGTCCAGCCATACCGCGGCGGCCTGGGCGTATCCGTAGTGAACGGACGGCAGGCCGTCCCTGACCCGGACCGGCATCATGGATCCGTCGACCCCGATGGCGCCGGTCAGCCGGTCCGCATCCTCCGGCCGGGGCAGCCCGGCCTTCGGCCGGATCTTCGGCCGCAGCCAGGCGAGGTCACGCAGATGCTCCGCCGGAACGTAGAAGCTGGCCCGTTCGGCCAGGGTCCTGATCGCCGCCTCGGAATGGCCGAGCCGTGACGCCTGCTCGAGGCCGCCGGTGATCGTGTCGTAGGGCATGTCCGGCCTCAGCCCCCGGACCGGGCCAGCGGCGGCAGCTGCGCGGCCGCGCGGGCCTCGTTGACGAGCTCGGTCCCGTACCGGTCGATGTGCACGGGGACGATGTACGGCGAGGACATGGTCTTGAGCCGAACGTATCCCTTGTCCTCGTGGCTGATGATGGCGTCCCCGAACGCCTTGAAGTCGTAGAACCGGGCCAGCTCGTTTACCTCGCGGGAGTTGTTCAGGTGGGCGACCACCCAGTTCTTGGTGTTGGCGAGCACCTGGTGGTCGACGCCGGTGACCTCCTGGGTCGCGTACAGCATCCCGATCTTGAGCTTGCTGGCCTGCTTGGCCATCCTCACCCACACGTCGAGGTCGTCCTTGTACCTCTCGGAGGAGAACAGGTTGTGAGCTTCCTCGAGTGCCACCTGAATGAGCGGAGGCTCGTTTCCCGAGGTGAACGCCTCCGTCTGGCGTTCCATCAGGTGACCCGCGAGGTTCTCGGACAGCTGGCGGATCGTGGCGTCAGGGCCGAGGTGGAGGTCCACGATGACGATCCTTCCGCGGACCAGCTCCCGGTAGATCTCGCCGCGGTAGTCCACCCTCGACGACGGGGTGTGGAACGACTTGAGCGGCTTCAGTTTCGTGTATCCCGAGACCGCCCTGCCCTGGCTCAGCTGCGTGTAGATCGGCAGGGCCGACTTCCAGGGGTCCCCGTCGACGATGGACTGGAGGCCCTCGGCCGCCCTCCCGGCCAGATCCTGCGCCACGGCCCGCTCGATCAGCCAGTCGATCACCCGGATCAGGGAATCCCGTTCAACCCCCACCCGGCCTCCTCGCTGCGGCCGGGAGATGTGTCCCTGGCCGAGCTGCCGTTCGAGCTCGTCGGCCAGCTCCTTTCGCACCGGAACCCAGGCACGCCACGGCCATTCCTGGCCCTCGGGGCCGACGTGGGTGCGCGGGATCGGGAAGTCGGCCTTGGCCAGGGCGCCGTAGAGGACGAGCCGCCCGCGTTCGGCCCGGGTTCTTCGCTGCTCGGTTTCCGCGTACGGCTCCCCCGCTACCGCGATCCCGGCGAAGTCGGCCTGGACGAAGGCCCGGACATAGTCGGAGCCCGCGTCGGCGAGGGCGGCGGAGATGATGCTCTTCACCGGCTCGATCTGCACGGGGTCGTAGAAGTTGAAGCCGAGCGGGCGGACATTGGCCTGGTCCCCGCCGGCGCCGAACTTGTAGATCACCACGTGCTGGGGCCCGATCGCGGCCAGTTCGGTGCCGTCCTGGAGGTTGGGGTTGGCGTACTCCCCCTGCGGGTCGAGGATCAGCTGCCCGACCGGGGGCAGCCCGGCAGCGCGGCGCCGCTCGGAGACGGCGAAGACGCGCGCGGCCACGGTCTTCATCGTGTTCGACTTGCCCATCCTGGTCATGCCGAACATCCCCGTCTTGTTCCCGATGAAGTCGTACACGTTGACCTCGACCGGGATGTCATCCTGCTTGGCGATCATGGTCCGGCGGCGGGTGGAGGAGTACCGGATCGCGCCGACGCGCACCATCTCGACGGGGTCATCGGTGGGCTTGAGGTAGGAGGCAATGGCGCTCAGGCCCTCACCGATCGGCTTGAACACCCGGTACGTGGCGGTGGCGTAGAAGTTGTCCACGTCATGGCCGAACTCCAGGACGACCTTGCCGTCCCGGCCGTCCTCGTAAAAGGTCCCGATGATCCGGCAGTCCAGCCCGGTGAATGACACCCGGTTCCTGGTGAACGGGTCGAGATTGACGTCCAGGATCACCGACGGAGAAGGGTCCTGCCTTCTCGACAGGGCATCCCGCAGCGACTCTTCGCGGACCGCCTGAAGGTCCCGTTCCAGGGAGAGCGAGGCGGTGCCTTCCACCCGGAGCAGCAGGACCTCGTCGTCGTCTCCGCCCCCTGTTTCCCGCGCGGTGGCCAGCAGAAAGGCATACTGGGGGATTCCGCCGACCGCCTCCTTCCACTTGTCATGGGTGATCACGACGGCGCGGCTGTAATCGAGGGTCTGGATGGCGCCTATCCGGACCGCCCTGTCGTCGGCGAGCAGTGTCCGCTCGAGGAGAGCACCGGCGCCGACGTTGGGAATGAGGTCGTTCACGACGGATCCTCCGAGGAATGGGGGCATGGCTGGATGGCCGCGCGTTACTCTCCCGGCGCTCAGTGACATTGTGCCTTAGGTCCGGACATCGCTTGCTTATGAGCCTGCCGTGACGAATGTGATGTTAAACGCGAATTGCTGAGCATTCCTGATGAGGTAAATGGCATCGGCTGCGAAAATGGTCTCGAATATAGCGTCCCCGGATCGGCTAACGAGGCTGAGGTCTCGGACCAGCACCGCCTGCCTTCCCGGCGAGGTAAGCAGGAAGCCGGGCTTGCGAGTTAAAGGGTTGTGAGTCGAGAAGAGACGGAGTTCGCCGAGTTCTTCCGGGCCAGCTGGGAGCCGTGCCTGAGGGCGGTGGTAGCGAGCACGGGCAGCGTGCAGCTGGCCGAAGACCAGGTGGCGGAGGCGTTCGCCAGGGCATGGCTGTCGTGGCGGAAGGTCCGCCGCCATCCGGCCCCCCGGGCGTGGGTGGTCCGCACCGCGCTCAACACCGGGGCGTCGTGGTGGCGGAGGCGCATCCGTGAACTGCCGCTGGCCGGCCACGACGCCGCTGCTCCCCGCGACGTGGACTATGGCTTGGACGCCGCCTTGCTGACCACGCTACGGCACTTGCCGGATCGCCAGCGCGAGGTGATCGCGCTGCGGGTCTTCCTCGACCTGGACATCGACACCATCGCCGGGCAACTGGGGATCGCCCCAGGAACGGTCCGGGTGCACCTGTCCAGGGCCATGACGACGCTGCGCCACGAACTTTCCCCTTCTCAGGCCACGGAGGCCGACTGATGAACGACAACGACGAACTGAACGACAGCGCCTTGAACGACAGCGCCCTGCTGAGCGCCGTGCGCGATTCAATCTCCGGGTTGCCCATGCCGGCGGCACCGCGCCTTCAGGCCATCACGGCCAGGAGCCGCTCGCGCCGGCGCCGCCGCCTGGGCGGGCTGTCCATAGCCAGTGCCGGAGCGTGCGCTGCGCTGGCCGCCGGGCTGGCCGGCGGCCTGGCCGGCGGCTCGGCCGCCGGCTCGGGCTCCGCCGGGCCGGCGCCACAGCACGAGTCGCCTCCGGTCGATCTGGCGGCGTTCTCGGTCGTCACCGGCCCTGGCGGCACGACGACCCTGACCCTGTACCCGAGGCAGGTGATCAACCCCGACGCGGTCCGCCGGGCCCTGGCCGAACACGGCATCCCGGCCCTCGTCACGGCCGGCAAGTTCTGCATGACGGCCGACCAGCCGGGGCCCGGCATTGGCCAGGTAGTGGTGCTGCCGCACCGAACGCCGCGGGTGACCGGCGGCCGGCCGCCCGGCTGGCGGGGCTCGGCGGGGCCGGCCCGATCGTGATCCACGGATCGGCGATCCCGAGCGGAGCCGAGCTCAGCATCGGCTACCGCCAGGATCCGCAGGACCGTGAGATCTCGTTCAAGCTCATCCAGGCCGGTGCCCCTCTCACCTGCACCAGCATTCCCGATAACGGGCCGCATCCCTGACAGCGAGCCAGCCGGACACGCGGGGGTGCTGGCGGGCCCCTTAGGCTGATCCCATTGACTACGACGACGAACTGCGGTGGCACAACGAGGTCCTGCGCCGGGCGTATGGCGTCCAGCCTCGTGAGCGTGTGCTTGACATCGGCTGCGGGAGCGGGCAGACGACCCGTGAGGTCGCGCGCATGGCCCAGGCAGGCGGTGCGCTCGGGGTGGACATCTCTGGGCCTGCCATCGAGCGGGCCCGCGAGCTTGCCGAGGAGCAGGGAGTACGCAACGTCACTTTCGAGCGGGCCGACGCGCAGGTCCACCGGTTTCCGCGGGAGCGTTTCGACCTGGCGATCAGCAGGTTCGGCGCGATGTTCTTTGCCGAGCCGGTGGCCGCGTTCACCAACATCGGACGGGCGCTGCGACCGGCCGGGCGTCTGGTGATGATGGTCTGGCAGGCTCACGATCGCAACGAGTGGGACGTGGCTATCCGGCGGTCCCTGACCGGACCCGAGGCGTCGGCAGCCATCGCTTCCGCGGGGCCGGATCCGTTCTCACTGGCCGATCCGCCGGCCGTGACCAAGATCCTGGAGGCTGCGGGGTTCACCGACGTCACCTTCACGGACGTCCGCGAACCCATGTACTTCGGCCCGGACGTGGCCACCGCCCTTGACTGGATCCGCGACTACGCGTGCACCAGGGAAACACTCAACCGCCTGGATCCTGACGCCGCCGCACGCGCACTCGGGCGGCTGCGCACGATGCTCGCCGCGCACAGCGGCGACAGGGGTGTCAGGTTCGATTCCCGCGCCTGGATCGTCACCGCTCGCCGCTAGTCTCTAGGATCCGGGCAGAATGGCCGGATGGATCTTGGATTGCGCGACAGGGTTTACCTCGTAACCGGCGGCAGCCGCGGTCTCGGATTTGCCGCGGCGCAGGCACTTGTCGCGGACGGGGCCCGCGTCCTGCTCAGCGCCCCGCATGAGGCGACCGCCTCGTCGGCCGCGGCACGCCTCGCGCCGGACGCCGCAGCTGACGTTGCCGCCTGGATCGTCGCGGATAACGCCGATGCAGCCACGCCGGGCCGGCTCATCGCGGCGGCCAGGGATCGTTTCGGCCGCCTGGACGGCGCGCTGATCAGCGTGGGCGGATCGCCGCCCGGGACCGTCGCGGCCACGACAGACGAAGCGTGGCGGTCCGCGTTCGAGAGCGTTTTCCTCGGCGCCGTCCGGCTGGCCCGGGCTCTCGCCGCAGATCTGGGCGGCACCGGCGACGGCGGCGCGGTGGGCGGCTCCCGCACCGGAGCAGGCGGCTCGATCGTCTTCGTGCTGGCCTCCTCGGTGCGCGTGCCGCTCGCGGAACTGGCCATTTCCAACGGGCTGTTCCCGGGCCTGGCCGGGGTGGTCAAGACGCTCGCCGGCGAACTGGGGCCGGCCGGGGTCCGGATCAACGGGCTGCTGCCCGTCAGGATCGCCACCGACCGGGTCCGTGAACTTGATGCCCTGCGCGGCGATCCCGATGAGGTACGGGCCCGGCTGTCCGGGCACATCCCGCTGCGCCGGTACGGGGAGCCCGAGGAGTTCGGCCGGACCGCTGCGTTCGTGCTGTCCCCGGCCGCGTCCTACATCACGGGCGCGATGATCCCGATTGACGGCGGCGCCATCAGCTCGATCTGAGGCCGAACGGGCGGCGTGTTTGTCACTGGTCCCGGGTCATGGGGTGGCGTACCGGGCGAGCAGCGGGATGAGAACCTGGGCGTCGGGGCTCCCCCAGCCGGTGACCGGGTCCCAGCCCGGGCCTGCTCGGTACCCGGTAATCGTCGTGGGGGGAAACTCGGCCGTGTTGCTGTTACCGGCGGTGACGTCGTGGAAGGCCTGGTGGTACTGCGAGCCGCGGGCGATCCGGTAGATGGCCGGGTTGACGAAGCCGAGGTGGCGCTGGGCGTACTGGTCGGCGAGGGCGATGATCCCTGCCCACAGGGGCGCGCTCGCGCTCGTGCCGGCGTGCCCGCTGAGCGTGTAACCCCCGCCGGCATTGCCCGTGATGACCGCTATCCCGGTGACGGGGTCGCCGTCCGCGGCGACGGCGGGGATGCCGCGCATGGAGCCAATGCCCTGGACGCCGTTCTGATAGGAGGGCCGGCGGAACAGATGGCTGAACCCTCCGCCCGATGCCTGGAAGGCACTGCCGGGGCTGCCGTCGGGAAGCCCCCAGGCGGTCTCGCCGGTCCAGGCACCGGTCGTGTGGCTCGCGTCGAGGGTCGTGCCCCCGGCGCTGAGGACGAGAGGGTCGGAGGCGACGAGGCCGACTTCCTTTCTCGGGGTGAAGCCGCTCATGCTGCCGCCGAGAGCGTCGATGAGGGCGCACGGCTCCCCCGCCGCGCCGGTGTCGCCCGTGGCCGCGACGACGGTTACGTGGTGGTTGGCATCGGCTTGGAGCGCGGCGTTCAGCTGGGTGAGCTGGGCGTCGTCGACGCAGTGCTCCCCGCCGATCTGGCCCGCCGGGCTGAGGGAGATGATGCCGCCCTCCGAGGCGCCCAGCCGCAAGGCGGCGACCGAGGCCGCCACCGCCTGGCCTGCGCTGTCCAGGGAGGTCCCTTTGACCAAGACGATGGTGAGCGCGGCGCGAGGAGCGATCGCGTGGACCACCTCGGCGTCCAGGACCTCTTCCCCGAAGGCGAGCCAGGGGTGCACCGGGCCGGGGAAGGTGCTCACCACCTTAAGGCGCGGCGCCGGCAGGCGGAACAGGCGGTCGTAGGCAGCAAAGTCCTGGCGCAGGTCAGTAACCTGGGGCGGGTTCAGCTGCGTTTCGGCGAGTTCCGGCAGTACCACGGTCTCGCCGCTGCCGTCGATCCCGCGCCGGAGGAGCGGCTGGACGCCGTAGGCGACCTCGAGCTGCTGCGGCGTATAACAGGTCGTGGTGCAGTCTGCCGTTGAGCGAGGGAGCGGGCTGGCGGACGACGACTGCTTGGCCGTTCCGTGAGCCGCGGCGGCCCCGGTGGCGGTCCCGGTGGCGGCCGTTTGCGCCGGGCCGCAGGCCGCGACGAGCAGCCCTATCGCCATGGCCAGGCCGGATACGCGGCCCGGCAGCCGTCGGCACCACGCGATGCCCGGGCGGAACCCGACCATAATCGTCCCCCTGATGGCTGTCTGCTATGTATTACAAGTATAATACTCAGTATACAAGTCATTCATGCACGGTAGTCGGGACGCCCACTTGCTTGGCATGCGAGTGGGCCAGCCGGAGCATGGTGGGCGGATGGACGACAGGTCGGGCTGGAACGGCGCCTCGATGCGCGTAATGACCCTCAGCCGTTCAAGCAATGCCTGGCCGCTGTCGCGGATGAATGGGATGTGGATGCATCTCGAACCACACTCGCAACATCCGTCTATCTATTCGAAATGTGCCGAGAAGGCTGGTAATTTGTGACTCGATACGCTATCATATTCGAAGGATAATACTTCTTCCGAACGGATGTGGTCCATGCCTTCGGTGCCGGCTCCCGCGGACCCCGGACGGGGCGAGGATCCCGCCCGGCCGGACCGCGACCCGGTGACCGCCGCGGACCGGGAGGCGTGGCTGGACCGGCTGTGCCAGCTCGATGACGACCCGTTCGACGACCCCCAGGAGTACTGGGATCCCGAGGCCAGCGCGCCGCCGCCCGGGCAGGATGAGCTGACCGGCGCAGAGCTGGCCGGGATCACCGAGGCCGCCGCGGATGAGATGCTCGCGCTGGACGCCGCGAGCACGGGACGGCGGGGGCCCGGCCAGGCCGGCTCGGCGCGGGTCTTCCCGGGGGAGTCGGCGAGCCGCGCGGCCGGGTTCGGTACCGGGATGGCGTGGGACGTGATGCCGGGCTGCGCCCAGCTGGCCGTCGCTGCCGACGCCGCGGTCGGCGGCTCGGCTGACCGGTTCGGCGGCTCGGCTGATCATGAGCTGATGGGGCTGGTGTGCGCGTGGGACCGGCTCGAGGCGCACGCCGCGGCCCGCAAGCTCGTCGCCCTCGCGGAGGTGTTCCGGCGTAACCCCGAGGACGGGTTCGAGCCGGAGCCAGGGCAGATGCCGCTGGTGGTGCACGAGTTCACCCGGGACCAGCTGGCCTTCGCGCTGGGCGAGTCCCGGGCCGCGGCGGACTGGCTGCTGACCGTGGCGTGGCACCTGGCCACCCGGCTGGCCGCGACCCTGGACGCGCTCCGGGACGGGGTCATCTCCCGGGGAAAGGCCGAGCTGATCGTCAAGCTCACCCAGTACCTCTCCGATGACGAGGCCAAGGCGGTGGAGGCCAAGATCTTGGGCCGGGCCGGGCAGCTGACCCCCGGCGGGCTGCGCTCCGCGCTGGCCCGCGCGGTGATGGAGGTCGCGCCGGAGAAGGCCAGGGAGCGGCGGGAGGCCGCAGCGAAGACGGCCCGGGTGGAGCGGTGGGCCGAGGACTCCGGCAACGCCGCCCTGATGGGCCGCGAACTGCCGCCCGATGAGGTACTGGCCGCCGACCAGAAGATCAGCTGGTGGGCCGGCGAGCTGCGCAAAGCCGGGCTCGAGGGCGGCATGGACGAGCTGCGCGCCCGCGCCTTCCTGGACCTGGTCCTCGGCAAGGACTCCCGGCCTCGCGACCCCCAGGCCACGGACGCCGCCGGCCGACCCTCTGGCGCGGCGCCCTCCCCTGGTGCGGGTCCGGCCGGTGGTGCGGGTCCGGCCGGCGGCGCGGCGGGCGGGTTCGCCGGCCGGGTCACGCTGACCGTCCCGCTGGGCACCGCGGCCGGTCTCGCGGACCGGCCCGGCGAGCTGTCCGGGCTGGGCCCCGTCGACCCCTGGCTGGCCCGCGACCTCGCCCGCGCCGCCGCGCGCAACCCGAAGACGACCTGGTGCGTGACGGTGACCGACCAGCACGGCCACGCCGTCGGCCACGGCTGCGCGCGTCCTGAACCCAGGAGTCACAGGAAACGCGCAGGCCCCGGCCCGCCGCCGGGTGCGGCCGGGTTCTCCTTCACCCCGGCCAGCCGGGACGGCCCGCCCGGCGGATACGGCACCTGGCGGCTGCGCATCCCCGGCAGCGGGCCGGACCTGATCGTCGCGATCGACACCCTCGCCACCGGCAACTGCGATCACCGGTACGAGGCCCGGGGCCATGATCCCGGCGTCAGGCTCCGGCACCTGTCCCAGGTCCGGCACGCCACCTGCACCAGCCCGGTCTGCCGCCGGCCCGCCGCCCAGTGCGACTTCGAGCACAACACGCCATACGAGACGGGCGGGCGGACATGCCTGTGCAACACCGGCCCCAAATGCCGGCACGACCACCGGCTCAAGCAGCAGCCCGGATGGACGGTCGATCAGTTGCCCGACGGCAGCTTCCGGTGGACCACGCCGGCCGGGCGCAGCTACGACACCGAACCGACGCGGTACCCCATCTAACGACCCGCGAACTCGGTGATTCTTGATCTATCGATGCCAGCCCCGGCTCGAGCAGCTCGAAACCGTCGAAGAAGCTCAGGATCTGGTCCCGGCTCCGCGGCCAGACCCGTTCGCTGGCCCGCTTGTACACCGCCACCGCTTCGGCCTCGCGAGCATCTCCGCGGGGCGGCGCAAGTCCCCTTGCACCATGATGCCCAGGTCGGTGACCGCGAGCAGGGCCTGGCCATGGGAGACGACGACCGGGTCATAGTCCACGTAGACCACACGCGCGTGGGGGTTGAGCTCGCGGACGACCTCGTGCACGGCACCCTGGGTGGGCAGCCCCACGCCGATGTCGAGGAACTGGCTGACGCCGGCTTCGGCCGCCAGGAACCGAACGACCCGGCGCAGGAAGCGCCGGTTCTCCACCGCCGCCCGGCGCAGCCCGGGCACCAGCGCGAGCACCTTCTCCGCGGCGATCCGGTCCGGCTCGAAGTTGTCCTTGCCGCCCAGCAGGTAATCATAGTTTCGGCTAGTAATCACACATGCAACTTGCCGGATACATGCCCAAGTGGGCCGTAAATGGCCTATCTGTGCTGATTGCGGGGTTGAAGGGAGCGGTCCGCAAGACCGTCGTCTTTATGCAGGGGACATGCGGAAGGTCGGATTTGATCCGCTGCCGAACCTGGCCGTACATGAATCCAAGGCGAGGGCCCTCCGCACCGCCGTGCCCGTCGCGCTCGCACCGGGCGTGCGGTCCTGCTGGTCCGATCTTGCGTGGCACGGCGGCCATCCTGTGAAACACTGCCATTTCTGATCACTGCCAGCTTCGGCCAAGTGCAGATGATCATACTGCCGCGCTGCTTCCGTTCCTCGGTCGCCCGCGCTCCCCCGCGGTCGTCGGTCGGGAGGATGGCCAGGACCTGACTCGACCTCATCCGAACGTCACCGAAACAGCCACCTTCCCCAAGACCGGTCCAAGCTCCCCGCTAAGCGACCACTCCTTCACTGTCCGGAAACGCGAGAGCAGCCGCCACAGCAACACCCATATCCCATGAAACTTCTTCTGGAGCAGGTGCCAGAATCCGCGCTCCACATTATCGTTATCTTCCGTTGCGCTTTGCGCTTCATCCTCAATAAACGACAACTGCGCCACAGGCTGAAACGTCGCCCCCGCCGACTGGTCACCGCCTTCGGCAAGCTCGCCGATCATGGCCTTGAGGTCGGCTATCTCGTCCTGAATCACCTGCACACGGGAGTCAAGATCATTCGTCTTGCCGCGCAGTTCCTCCATTACTTCAGAAAGGCGATCAACACGCTCATACAGACGATCGCGGTCCCGTTCAGCTCCCGCACGGTCGAAACCACGCTCGCTCCCCCCTAGAGGGCGCAGCCGATCCTGAAGGCTGGCTACGTCACTAGCGAGATGCTCGGCAAGGCGCTCGCTTTCAGCAAGACGATGCTCGCTTTCAGCAAGACGCTCACGGATACGGCTGCTCTTGACCTGCTCAGCAGCTAGTTGCAGCCGGATGTTGTCGTATTCTCCCGGTCTCACCCGAGGCCCTCGAACTGGCGCCGCTGCTGCGTTTCCCCGCGATGGAGCGGCTCCTCGTCTTACCTGTCGCTTTGGCAGCGGAGACTCAGACGTCTGAATCCCCCCCTGGCTCGATTGACGTCGCTTCTGGGCTGATCCAGGCGGGTACCCTCGTCTTGCCCGCCGTGGTGTGTCATAGAACCCCATCTAGCGACCATAACACCGTCGTGCAGACGGACTACTTGTAGTTACAAGCAGTCCGTCAATCTGCCTCGTAACGGCTGATATCGGTCATCCTTACACGCTTCCCGCCCTGCCGACGTCCCGGTAGCGCTACCAAAACGGCCAGATCGAGACTGCGGTAGCCCGACAGATGCCGCCATCGGGGCAATGGGGCCGTCGAGTGAGCGGCTCGCCAGCCGCTCCCGCCCGGCGTGTGCCGAATGCGCGCCGAAGCGGGCCACGCCGTCGGCGGAGGTGCACGTCAGGGCGTGTTCGCGAGCGGTATGTAAAACCGTCGGCTCAGAGTCTTCGGAATGAAGACCTCGCCGCGCAGGTACAGCACGACTAGACGACACCTAGCCCGTCCGGTTAATGTGTGCTTAGAGGAAGCATCCGCCCAGCAGCTAGTCATACATTCGGTAAGTAGTCATACATCTAGGCGGGATGTGCCCTTGTCGTGTCCAACTGCGGCACCGCCAAGCCTCCAGTTCCGTGCCGCCAGCAATGGCATCTGCTGAAACAAGACAATTGTCTAGTCCGCGATACGCTGCCGAATTGAGCCGTTCTTGGACAAGACGGTGCGCTACGCGCGCCGTGGGCCGGCACCAGCGCCCGGCCTCCTGCCTTGTGGAGGCCCGGCCGGCGCGCGCCGGCCCAATCGCTAACTCACCGCTGATCAAACGGTCTAACCCAGCAGCGCGTCTACTAGCGCGGCATTGCTGTCTTCCTCGCCACCCGGTTGTCCAGCTCCGCGGTCTCCGCGTCAAATGGCGCTCCTTATCGGTCGCGTCGCACACGATCCGCTACGCCGACCATTGACCCGGCTACCACTCGCAAGGACCCGGCGCCTGCGAGGAAACCGGCAGGAGTGATGATTTACTCTCCGAACTTGACCACTATCTCACCGTGGCGGCGCCAAGGGTGAGCCGACTACGCAGCCCGGGCTAGACGACGGCCTCCTGGGTCCCCGCGAGGGCCGGCGATGACGTCCTGTAGCCCTTGACGATGAGATAGATGCCAATCCCCAGCTCCCAGATGAACTCCGGGATCGTCATCACTATCTGTACCGCGCCACCGGCCTTGATGACGTCCAAGATGACGAGGGTTCCCGAAATGATGATGAGCGGCCCACCGACCAGCCCGAACAGGGCAAGGCGCCGGGGCACCAAGCCGGAGGTGTACATGAGCCACCCGAGGATCAGGCCGTTCCCGACACCGACGAAGAAGCCCGGCCCGATCCGGAACGTCCACTGGTAGACGTCAAAGATTCCCTGCCCGAGCGCGGCGGTGGTCCCGCTCAGCGCGTCCTGGCGAAGGGTCGAGATGCCGAGCATACAGACGATGCCGATCGCGATGAACGTGCACTCCATGAGGCGCGCCGTCACGTAAGCGACGGCGCCCGCTTCGTGCACGCGCTTGTGGATCGAGTACGGCACCACGGCCGTCCCGACGTTCGAGATGATGAGGAGCAGTTCGAGCAATGCCCCGATCGCGATGAGCGTGTGGGCATCCTTCCCCGCGCCCGTGACATAGTTCCCTTTGTGGTCGAGCACCGGAGCGTAGAAGAAGAATCGCGCGGATATCGACGTCACGAAGGTGATGATCCACAACCACCCTGTGAAGGTTGCGATCCTCCGGTAGTTCATCCAGTCCCCCCTCCTCTCGTGTTCCGATATGTCTACCCGGCGCAATTCAAACAACACGTGGTCGTGGGTCGGGTCCAGCAGCGGAGCTCGACGGCCGAGGACAGCAGCGCCCGCTCGACCGTCGAGGTCGTGGCGGTCGAGCTGGGGCGAGCCTGCGGTGGGCGACGGCGACCGCGACCAGGACCACGCGGAGCCAGAACTGCTAGCCAGCTCGACCAGCGATGCGAGGAGCGGGACGCAGGTGCAGGAGGAGCAGCATGCCAGGTCGCTCGCAAGATCACCGGGCCCCGGGGACAGGACAGGGCGCGGCCAGATTGCCGGAAACAGGTCGGGAGATGGCGACGAGGACCAGGGCGTCACGCTGTCATCAGCTGGGAGCCACGCTGGGAGCCACGGGCATGAACAACCTTTCGGTGCTCCGGACCCGCCCGGACAACCGGAAGAGACGAGCCCGAGGTCGTGTCTGTCCTGAACGGGTTCCGACGCCGGTACAGGAATCTACGGATTAGAAGGTCGTGCCCGCCGCGTGCCCGATGAGATGGTCGATCGAGGGCTACGACGGTCACTCCCGGACAACACCGCAAGCATCGCGATCTGGCTTGATGCACGTAAGCCACGTCGCCGAGGAGACCTGGCACGGAAGAGGTCCGTGGTTCAAGTCCACGTAGCCCTCAGCGCCGATTAGACAACCTCGCCCAGGCCCAGCCCTAGATGATGTACCGACAGACGCGACGGACTAGACGACACCTAGACCACGCCGTTAGTGTGTGCTTAGAGGAAGCGTCCGCCCAGTAAGTAATCATAGTTTTAGCTAGTAATCACACATGCGTCATGCCGGATACGTGTCCAAGCGCGCCGTGGATGGTTTATCTATGCTGATCACGGCCTTGAAGGGAACGGCTGGCAGGACTGCCGGCTTCTCAACCGGGGTTTGGAGGGGTCGGATCTACTTGACCCTGGCCGCTTCTTCGGGGATGTGAAACCGCCGACTATGCGGTTGGAGAGTCAGCAGAATCCGCCGGGCCAGGAATCCCGGCTCGGGCGGCGTGCTCCGAGCGCAGGATGCCCATCATGATGAAGTCCTTCCAGCCGTCGGGGTAGAATTCGGCTTCCCGGCGGACCCCTTCCTGGCGGAAGCCGCAGGCCAGGTAGCAGTTGATGGCCCGGCTATTACTGGCCACCGCCTGCAGCTCGACGCGGTGCACACCCAGCACACCGAACGCCCAGGCCAGCACCAGCCGGGTGACCTCACGGCCGAGTCCTCGTCCGCGCAGAGCGGCCACGAACAAGCCCACCGTGTATTCCGCGGAGTGCTGCCCGGGGTTCACTTCAAGGCCGGCGCTGCCGATGCAGTGGCCGTCGTATTCGACCTTCCAGGTGTAGGTGCGGGGATCCGGCGGGGAGCTGGCGGCAGTCAGGTACTCCCGGGTGTGATAGCGGCGGCCGTCCCACTCACGCCGCCACGTCGAGCCGTAGCCGTCTTCTTCCTCGGGGTCGATGGGATGAAGCAGCCGGTCATCAACATCGGAGTCTTGCGGGCCACGCAAGATGACCCGCTCGCCGTGCAACGTCGGCAGCGGCGGTAGCGTCAGCGAGTCCAGCATGAGCCAGACTCTACGCGCTGCCAGGCAAGGCCCAGCCAGGTCGGGCACTTGGCCAACGCATTACAAGCGCTGATCCCATGATCACCCTGCACTTTGACGAGGTCCCTGACCCCAACGCCCCCGGAATGTTTTGAGGCGCGATGCGTTAGAACACACCCGGCCTGAACGCGAGCAGCCGTCGTTCGGCCTAATGAAAACTTGGCCTGCCTAGCACGTACAGCTAATGTGTGGTTAGAGGAAGTATCCGCCCAGATACTAATCACACAGTGGGCTGGTAATCATACTTACAGGCCTGAGGCCGACCGTATGGTGCTGTCGCGGCCGTTAGCCCGCGTCGCCGGGGCGGGCTGCCGCCGGGGGTTGCCAGCCGTAGATGGGGGCGAGGCTGCGGAGCGCGGCTCCCGGCGCGAGCTTGCCTGTCAGCCGTGCCACCGTGTTGCGGAAGGCGACGGCGGGAGGCGAGGCCCACGTCGTCATGGTGGCGGCACGGCGCGACCAGCGGACGACGTCGTTGGTGCGCGGCAGCCTGTCAGCGGTGTAGCGGGCCAGCATCGTGGTTACCGCGTCCGGTTCTGTTCCTGCGGCAAGCCGGGAGATGACCGCGGCGTCTTCGAGTGCCTGGCATGCGCCCTGGCCGAGGTTCGGGGTCATGGGGTGGGCGGCGTCGCCGAGCAGGGCGGCCCGGCCGCGGTGGAAGGACGGCAGCGGCGCGGCGAGCTCGGCGACATCATGGCGGAGCACGTCCTGCGGCCTGGCGATCGCGAGCAGCGCGGGGATCGGCTCGTGCCATGTGCCGAAGAGCCTGACCAGCTCGGCGAGCTCGTCGCCGGCGCGCGCGCCGGGGGCGGCAGGCGCGGCGGCGTAGCAGTAGACCCGCCCGTCGGACAGCGGCATGACGCCGAAGACGGTGCCGCGTCCCCAGCTCTCCGCCATGGGGAACCGTCCGGTCACGGGTCCTGTGAGCAGGCGCCAGGTGGTGAACCCCGCGTAGCGGAGCCCCGGATGGCCGGGAAACAGCGCTGGGCGCGTTCCGGAGCCGATCCCGTCGGCAGCCACGACAAGGTCGGCATCCAGCTCGCCCGCCGTGGTGGCCACGCGCCCTCCCGCCGTTCCGCTCTGCCCTGCCTTCTCGCCGGGCTCGACGGACGTCACCTCAGTTGACAGCGAGAGCATCCCGCCGGGAACGCGAGCCGCCAGCGCGTCGATCACGGCCGTCCGGGGCAGCAGGATGACCGGGTCCCCGAACCTTTCCGAGATCATCCGGCCGGTCGTGCTGCGCATCAGCCACCGGCCGTCGGACCGGCGGATGCCCACTTCCTGCGGAACTGCCAGGCCTCGGAGCCCGTCCCCGGCACCGATCGCGTCCAGTGCCCGCAGTCCGTTGGGAGCCAGCGCAAGGGCAGCCCCGACCGGCTCAAGCGACGCCGCGCGCTCGCAGACGATGACGTCCCAGCCAGCCAGGCGCAGCCCTGATGCCGCCGCCAGACCGCCGATCCCCGCACCGATCACAACCGCCCGCGCTCGTGTCACCCTAGCGCCCCGTCCGGCTCGATACTTCTACTACAGCCTGTAGCATAACGTGGACGACCATGGCATCTCCAGACGGGTACCACCAATTCGACTGGAGCGACACCCGATAAGGAAGAAGTCCGTGGTTCAAGTCCGGGCCCGGCTGTCAGGCCTCTGGAACGCCGATGCGGCGGGCTAAGGCGCGGAGTCCAGGAAGGGACCCGGCGCCCGTCTGCTCGCAGGGGCTCGGGTTTGCCCCACTGGTGGTAGGCCCGGGCGCGGCTCAGGCGCTGGCCCCGATCGTGACGACGTCCTTGCGAGGACGCCCGCGGGAGCGCTTATGCGGCACGATCGCGCCGCTCATCAGCAACTCGCCGCCCCAGACGCCCCAGGGCTCCCTGCGCTCCAGCGCGCCGGCCAGGCAGGCCAGCCTGGCCCGGCATCCCCGGCACATCGCCTTCGCCTGCTCCACGTCCTGCGGAGACTCGGCGAAGAACAGCTCCGGATCCTCCGTGCACGGCAGGACCAGGCTCAGCCCCGTAGCGTCCTGCCCGCCGACGATGGCATCGCGCCACTGCACGGGTGCCATCACCTCGGCGGCCAACCCGCCGAGCTGGGCATCGGCCGCCCGGATCCCGGCCGTGCTCTTGCCGCGTTCGGCCTGGTAGACGCCGTAGTAGGAATTGACCATCATCGCCTCCCGCCGGGTCCATGTGAGGTCCCGCGATCGCCGCCAGGTACCAGACTCGCCGTAAGCCCGCCGCTGCCGCATCAGGCAAATGCCATACCTTCGCCGCCGCGCGGCCTTACCAGCGCCTAAGGCGGTGTGGAACCTGCTCCTGATGCACCGGAGGCGACGCGTACCGGGGCCGCCGTCACGACGGCGGCCCCTTACCGGCGGGTGTACTGCGCGATGATCACGCCCTTGGTGGTCGTGACGCTGCTGGTGAGCTCGAACTCGGTCAGCGGTCGGTCAGGCCGGCGGCGTGCAGGCTTCGCACCAGCGACACGCTGCCGATGATCCCCACGTCCCCGCCCGGCTGGGCCTTCAGTTCGGCCACCGTGCCCGCCGCGTCGCCGCGCAGCAGGACCGAGTTCTGCCACGCATCCGCATCCTTCAGGGTCCTCGAGACGACGTATTTGGTGGTCGCGTTCATGCGCGCGGTGACGGGGTTGCCGTCGGTCCGGCGTCCCCATGCGGCGGTGAAGTCCTGCCAGGTGCGGCGGCCGAGCAGCATGTCCCCCGGTCTGGTCATGGCCTTGGCCATCTCGCGGCTCATCACCTCATCGTCGTGACCCACATCGTGACCGTGATCGAACGCATGGACCTGTTCCCTTCCGTGCCGCGGGCCGCCCTGGCGCCTGGCGCGGCCCTGTCACCTCTTACACGGACGGCCGGCGGCGAAATCGACACTGGCACGCGGTGCTATCGGAGGCCGTGGGCGGTTGGGGCCGAACGGGTGGTGGTGCACGCCTCGCGCAGGGCGAATGCTCTACCTGGAGGTGCGCTCGGCTGCCTTGAGTTGTTCGGCGAAGTAGCGCCAGACCGCGGGGGTGAAGCGGAGGACCCGGCCCGTTCGGTCCTTAGTGTCGCGGACCATGATGCGGTCCCGCACCGTGACCTCGACGCAGTTGGCCTGGGAACCCGAGTAACTGGACTTCTTCCACGCCGGTTCATGCATCGGCTAGCTCACTCCTGATCTGCTGTATCAGGTGGACGGACTCGCGGCGCGGCAGAGCCGCTGCCCTGATTATGTTAATGATCATCATCAGGTCACCGACCTCGTTCGCCGACTCTACGATCCTGCCTCCCCCGTTGCACTCGGTGTATGCCACCGACGAGGCGCCGTCGAAGTCGTAGACCAGGATCGGGCCGTCCGTCCCCGGGTGGTCGCTGGCCGTAAACGGCAGGATCTGGACGACCACGCCCGGCTCGCGCGCCAGTGCGGTCAGCTTGTCAAGCTGGTCGCGCATGATCGCGGGGCTACCGACCACATGCCGCAGGACGCCCTCGTGCAGGACGTGCCAGAGTACCGGCGGGTGCTCTCGGTTGAGGATGGCCTGGCGCTCGAGGCGAGCGCTGACCGCGCGGTCGATGGCCGCGCTGGTGTCCTGCGGCCTGCCCGCGCTGATGACCGCCCGGGCGTAGTCCTCGGTCTGCAGCAGGCCGGGGACGACGCGCATCTCCCACTCGTGGATTCGGATGGCGGTGGCTTCCAGCTCGATGACCGGGGCGAAGTACGAGGGCCAGACCTCGCGGGCGACCAGGTCGCGCATGGTGGCGAAGGTGCCGGGGGTCCGGAAGATCGTGTCGCAGTGCTGGGCGAAGTCGGCGGTGGGGGTTTTGTCCATCGTCTCGATGCCGCTTACCAGCGAGGCGGAGTAGCCAAGCTTTTCTGCCGCCTCTACCTGGGTCCAGCCCATCTGCTGCCGCCACGCTCTGAGCTGGGAGGCGAACGCGGTCAGCGAGGTTGTCATCATCCCGGACACGGCATCTCCACCTGGGTTCACGAATCTCCGCCGTCCACGCCGCGGGCTGCACTTATGTACGGTGCGTACTGGCTTGCTTCCTAACGGTAGTCTCAAGCTGGAAGGTTGGGTGGTGAGATTGGTTAGGTCGTTTCGTCGCGAGGGTTCCTGATGACTATCGAGCAACCGCCGCATCCGGTGCATGCGCTGACTACATACGAGCTTCGGAACTACCGGCGGGAGCTGGAGCAGTCGCTGGGCGCGCTGCCGGAGCATGGGGCGGTGCGCGTGGTCCTGCAGCAGCGCCTGGCCCAGGTCCTCGCCGAGCAGGACTCGCGGAATCGCCTGCACCAGGCCAATGGACGGAAACTGCTGTAGGACCCCTGGCGTCGCTAGAATCGCCGCAGGCTCAGCCTCGCCGGGCTGGGTCTGCGGCCCTTCGCTGGGGGGAGCGTGCGCCATACCGACTGGGACGAACTCGAGGCGCCGGTGCGCCTCGCTATCGAGGCGCGCACGGGTCGGGTGCGTGCCGTCCGCACCGTTAACGCGGGGCTGAACTCGCAGCTCGCTGTGGTTCTTGATTCCGATGCAGGCTGGGTGTTCGTTAAGGGGCTTCGCGTCGATCATCCTGGGGTGGTTCGGCAGGGCCGCGAGGCGATGATCAACCCGTATGTGCGTGCGGTCGCGCCGCGGCTTGAGTGGCACCAGCAAGCCGCGGGCTGGGACTTGCTGGCCTTCGAGTACATCGACGGCGCCCGCCATGCCGATTACCGGCCTGGCTCTCCTGACCTGCCGCGTGTCATTTCTGTCCTGCACGATCTCGCCGCGGTCAGCTGCCCAGACCTACCGGTGAAGCGGGCCCGGCAGCGGTGGGCTGCATACGTCGATCGTGAGGCCGACCTGGACCTGCTCGACGGTGATGCGATGCTGCACACCGACTTCAACCCGGTGAATATCCTGCTTGGCGCGGATCGGGTGTGGATCATCGACTGGGCATGGCCCACCCGCGGCGCGGCGTTTATCGACGCGGCCTGCTTCCTGATCAGGGCGATGGCGGCCGGTCATAGTGCCAGTCAGGCCGAGGCGCTGGTTACAGAGTGCCCAGGCTGGCAGGCAGCCCTGTCCGCCGCTATTGACGTCTTCGCCTTGGCCAGCGCGCGGCTCTACGACGAGGTCGCCCGCCAGGACCCTCAGCCGTTCAAGCAATGCCTGGCTTCAGTCGCCGACGCTTGGGTCCGCCACCGAGACCCGCGGCCGCGTTCATAGGGCTCGGAGGCAATCTCGAAGCCGGCGTAGTAATGCCTGCTGTGCGGATCTGGCTTCCAGTTCGCACCAGACGACCTTGCCGGGTGGCTCTCGAGTGCGGTACCAGTCCCAGCGGGAACTCAGCGCCGCCACCAGGAACAGGCCGCGGCCTCCCTCCTCCTGAAGGTCTGGGGTGCCGTCTTCGGTGAGATCTTTGGGTGCGGGCGGCTCCGGGTCGGCATCCCAGACTTCGACCAGGACGCTGGCGCTGTCGCTCGACAATTGAAGGCGGATGGCCGCTTGCTGCTGGCCGGCCGTGGCGTTGACGGCGTTGGTCACCAGTTCGGAGACCGGGAGTTCGATGTCCACGGCCAGGTCGTTCAATCCCCACTCCCACAGGTGCCTAGCGTGGAGGCGGGCGCAGGGTACGGCGGTCGGCAGGGCGCCCGGTTCGAGGTAGCTGCGTAGCGGCTACTGACCCGGACACGGCCTGCCAGCTGGGCGTGCAGTTCATCAGCCTTGTCCTGCGCCACTTCCATGGCTCGCAACGTGCGGGGAACGTCCCTCGGGAGATTGGCCGTCGTAGCAACCCAGTCTCTTGCTACCTCGTGCTGAACTACGAGCCTCCTTTGTTCAGGTTGGAGCTTCCCAGGCCGCGTGACCTCAGCCAACGCCTCGCGGCCCGCGGAGTCCCGAATAGTGTGGGTACCTTCGGCCTCGTCGCCTGCGACCAGCGGCCGCTGTTCGCTCCGTACATATCGGCCCCATGCCGAAACGCGGTCCAACTCGTCGACGCCACTTTGGCTGTCGCCCTCAGCAACGGCGACAGCGATGACCAGATCGCCCGCTATGCCGACATCATTGCCTCGGAGGCACGCCGATGGGCCTGAGCCAAGATCCGGAGTTCCGGGCCACCACGTTCGTGGTCATTGACTTCGAGACAACAACACCATCCGGCGCGCGGCCCGAGCCAATTGACGTCGCGGCCCTCTGGTTGCACGCCCGGGACGGAGTGCCAGTCCGGACAGGCCGCCGATTCCAGGCACTGATCAGGCCCCCGGCGCACGCCCCAGTTTCAGCCTCCGACACATATCAGACGGGCATTACCCCCGTGATGGTGGCCAGTCAGCCCGCCGCGTCGCAGATACCGGTGCCTGCTGGCCGTCATCGCGCCATGCCCGACGTGGAGGTGACCGCTACGTTGTTCACCCGGATCCTCGCCGACGGGATAACGCGAAACGCCTGGCGGACGGTTGCTGACCTGCGACGACTGGGTGGCTTTCGGCCCAGGGCGACCAGGCCCATTCAGGACGTCCTTTTGACTTATAAAGCCGACGGCAGACCTGATCCTGACCTTCAGGTAACTGATGATGCACCCTGAAATCTCCTGTTGCCGTGGGCCGCTGGTTTCAGTTGAAGGAATCAGTGGCGCCGGGAAGACCTATCTCACCCGGATGCTGGCCGCGACCCAGGTCAAATACGAGGCTGCCCCGGTGATAATAGAGGGCTTCTCAGGCCGCCAGCGATCGGGTCGTCGGAATCTAGGCGGCGACCTACTGACGGTCCTGGTCAACGCATCTGGCGATGACAAATTTCTCCGTAGCGGCTCTCCGGCGGCGGATACGCTGTTGCTGCTGGCCATCAAGATGTATGACTACGAAACCAGCATCCCGCACCTAGCCAGCGGGCAGGTTGTCATCGAGGGCCGGAGTCTCTATACCACGGCTGTTTATCAGTCGATCATCCTCTGCCCTGGCGATGCCGAAGCGTTCGTCCAGGCATGTGAGATCCTTGAGATGGCGTCGGAGTGGCGGCCCCTGCCCGACCTGACTATCTTGGTCACCGATGACCCAGCAGCGGCGATCGACCGGGCTGAACGCCGCGACGACCGAACCGTCTCGGACGAGGAACGCCGAATACACTTCCGCGCCGCCGCCCTGTACGAGCATCTCGCCGCCGAGGATCCCGCGCGCATCCAAGTCCTGGATCGCCGCATCCAGGACAATCCCGCCGCGCTGAATTCGATGCAGGACTGGATTAGCCGGGCGCGCGACCGAATCGGTTGCCTACCGGAACCCTGGGCAATGTGCAGATGCTGTACTGGCCCCTGCCGATTCCGCGGCACGTCAGCTGCCACAGCAACTCCCGGTACGTGACCCGGTGGATGACCCTGCCTGCTGGTCAATCCGCCGCAGCGGCGGCGAGTGGCGCCAGGATGGCTGGGCCGGACAGGCTGGTGGCATCCAGATCCCTGATGCAAGAGAACAACACTGAAGCCAGCAACCGCGCGTCTTCGAACATCGGAAGCACTGCCACCTCATCCGCGGTATGCCAGGCAAAGGGATGCGCTGGCCGCGTCGCCGACCGCGGGTCGGAGGCCACGCCCACCCACACGTGGTCAACGTGTACATGCCCGGCAGCAAGATGATTGTCGGCTGGCACCTGCATCTCGGTGATCCACCACGGCAAGGGAACCCGCGCATGGGTAGGCGGGAACCCGGCAGGCAGGGCGGGGGCCGGCGGTTCCAGCAGACGGACTTCCGCAAGCCCGGTCTCTTCTTGCACCTCCCGGACAGCGGCCTCGGCCTGCGATTCGTGCTCCTCTACGTGCCCGCCCGGGCAGGCGAACACGCCCATCCGCGGATGCTCGACAAGCCCCAACCGCCACCCATCTGGGAAATTGCAGAAAACGAACGCCCCCGCCGTCGCATGCTTAATCACATTACCGTCCCGAGCCAGCCCAGACTTTCCGCCCAGCGAGCGCTGCTTGCCGCCTCGCACTCGAAGAGAGTCCCACAACTAGCACCATGAACGAGGGCGACACGCCGCGCCTGTAGCCTCGCTAGTGCCGAGACCGGCAACGCCCATTCCACCGCAACCGATGCGACTCTAGGCCGAAGCCTGATCCGCCGGTGCTGCGGCACTCAGGCGTGGGCAGGGGCTTGAGTACGATGCGCCGCGACGTTCCGCGCGGGGGCTCCGCCAAGAACCCTCAGCAGCTGGTACGTCCCGGACAGTGAGACGGTTCAACCTGATACGTGTCAGCTATCCCGTTCGCCCGCATCGGCGAATTGCTCGCCGACCGTCCGGTGCTGCTCATATAGCACCGCCTCTCGACCGTGCGCTCCGGCGTCCGGACCGTGGCCGAACTCGCCGGCAGGCTCGGCGTGGACGGCCGGACCGTTCGGCGGTATGTGGACCACCTGCTCGACCTCGACGTGCCGGTGGAGTCGGTGCGGGGCCGCTACGGCGGGTACCGGCTCGCCCCGGGGGTACCGCATTCCCCGCTCATGCTGAACGACGAGGAGGCGCTGGCCGTGCTGCTCGGCCCGGTGGCGGGGCGCCGGGCCGCCTACCGGCTTAACGTCGCCCTATCAGGGATAACCCTGAGGCCACTAAGTGGCATATCAGGGCGTGAACCGGGGCTGATCCCGATCGACGGGAGCCGCGGCCGACGGCAGTCTTGAATCAGGAAAGCACCCGGCATCAAAGGAGACCGATCACCATGCTCGCTTTCATCGCCCTGGCCCTGGCCGCCCTCATGGCCCTGACCGTCCTCGGCTTCGTTCTGCACGTCCTATTCTCGCCTTGGCTGCTGCTGGTGGCCATCGCCATCGTGGCCTGGATCAAGTTCCGGCCGAGCCGCTCCCGCCAGTAGCCCGGCTAGTACCTCCGGCCCGGTTGGTGACGTCGCCAGAAGCCAGCATGCACTAACAATAAGTAACTTCATGACTCTTTCTGGTATTCAACCCGAACGGGTGAGCTGGGGGTCGTCCGGCTCAGCGGCCCCCGCTGGCTCCTCGGTGAGGTACCAGTCCCAGCGGGCAAATGAGACTCCAGCACCTGCGGGCAGGCTCAGTGCTCAGGTCCTTCCACCGTGGCCTCGTCATGGTCAAGCGGCGGTGGCTCGGGCAGCGGAATCGCCTCATCCGAGGCGGCGGCGTACGTCCACCACGCGGCTCGTTCGGCGTCTAGGCGGAAACCCCAGTCGTTTCTGTCGGGTAGCCACTGTGACTCAAACGGCCAGCAGTTCTTGCCGAAGGTCTTCTTCACCAGCCGTGTGAGCGCACCGCCGTCGGCGCGGAGTTCGGCGCGACTCCTACCCGTGTACTCGCAGACTTCGGTGTAGGTCACCCAGTCGCCGGGCCGACTGGCGCAGAGGTCCAGCGCACCCCGCATGCCCTCGTTGGTCAACACCGACGCCAACGTGTGGAACTCGCTGGCGGACAGCGGAGCGGCCGAGTATTCCTGCTGGGCGGTGACTTTGCCGCGAGGCACAACCGTGAATTCCTCGACCGTCGGCACCGGCAGCAACTGGCTGACCGTGACGAGGGTTTCGGTGTCGGTCCGGTACGCCTGGAAGCGCATCAGCGTGATGTCCAATCCCATTTCCCGCAGCCACACCGCCGTCGCTGTGACGACCGGCGGAAACGACGCCGCGAGGAGAACGACCCGAGGCTGACGCAGTGTCTCGATTGCCAGCGTCTTGTCGTCGGCGTGCTCCTCCAGGGCAGCGAGCGCCTCCTCCTCGGTGACCGGATGGCCGCGAGCTCGGAGAAACCGTGCGTGCTGGTACCCCAGAGCCTCAGGCGTGAACCGGCTCGCCATCGCCGCGTACTTGATGGCCTGCATCTCCACCGTGTCTGGCGCCGCGTCCCGCTTCAGTTCCGCGACCACCAGCCGACCGGCCCGGTCCAAGCCGAGCACGTCCAGCCGGTCGAGCGGATCGCCGCCCACCGCCCACCACCGGTCGAACTCGAATGTCACCACCCTGATGTCCGGGCCAAGGATCTCCGGATGGGCGAGCACCCACTCTTGCAGGTGGCGTCGCTCCGACAAGCCGATCTCCAGGAGCGTGGTAGCCCTGACCGGCTTCGCCTCCGCCCCCGACACCGTAAAGACCAGCTCGTCAGCCACGTTCACACCTCTCGGCCACGTCAGGCTGTCGCTGACCGATACGATCTCCACGATTATCGCTCAGAAAGCAAGCATCAACTAACTGCGAGCGCCGTTCAAAAGCTCCGCAGGCACACGCAGGCGTGTCGCGTGCCCTGCTGTCGCGTGCCAGGTCTGCCAGGCGTGGACGCGGCCCAGGGCGACCTGCTGCCCACAGACCACGATCACCCCGGTTGCGCCAGGCACGGCGCTGCACCCGGAATAGCTAGACTCGCGAGGGGTGTCGACACGCGTTCGGCTGACCTGGACGCGGTTCGAGAGCCTGACGGCTGCCCGCCGGGTCTTCGGGTCGATCTCGTGCGTCTACGTGCAGGCCGATCGCGAAGGTCGGGCGGTCCGGGTTGGCAAGGCATCCAAGGGCCTGCATAGCCGGTACCGCGGCGGTACGGGATGGGCGCTCGATGCCGCGATGCACGGATCTGGCAATGTGGTTTTCGTCGCGCCCGTCGACATGGCTGTGCTCGACGCCGTGGAATCGACGCTCATCTGGGTGCACCGGTCATCGCTGCCCTATAACCGTGTCGGGCGCCGCGTCGCGCCCGAGCCTCTCGTGGAGATCGAGCACATCGGAGAAGTCCCGGTCTTCGATGGCTGAACTGACCTGGTTTCTTGCGCACCGGTGTTTAGCCCGCGTGCCCTTGAAGCTGCCGTGAGCCCCTGCCGCCGCATAGGCAAAGCGCCACGCGGCGAGAGCGCTGTCCCGCACACGGCGCATCGACTGTCCGTTCGCCATCCCGGGCTAGGGCTTACGCCCTACCGCGCCCCACTGGATGTTCGGCGTGCCGGCGGCGGCCTTGCCGGTGACCGGACGCCACTGGTGCTTGGGCACCAGGCCCGGCTCGAGCAACTCGAACCCGTCGAAGAAGCTGAGGATCTGGTCCCGGCTCCGCGGCCAGACCCGCTCGCTGGCCCGCTCGTACACCGCCACCGCCTTGGCCAGGGCCAGCTTGTCGGGGAAGAAGTCGGTGCCGATATGGGAGATCGCCAGGTAGCTCCCGGGCGCGACGGCGTCACGCAGGCACGCCACCGCCCCCGCCGGGTCGTCGGCATCGCGCAGGAAGTGCAAGATCGCGAACAGCCCGATCGCCACGGGCTTACTGAAGTCCAGGTGCGCGCGGACCTCCGGCCTCGCGAGCAGCTCCGCGGGGCGGCGCAGGTCCCCTTGCACCATGATGCTCAGGTCGGTGACCGCGAGCAGGGCCTGGCCATGGGAGACGACGACCGGGTCATAGTCCACGTAGACCACCCGCGCGCGGGGGTTGAGCTCGCGGACGACCTCATGCACCGCACCCTGGGTGGGCAGCCCCACCCCGATGTCGAGGAACTGGGTGACACCGGCTTCGGCCGCCAGGAACCGAACGACCCGGCGCAGGAAGCGCCGGTTCTCCACCGCCGCCCGGCGCAGCCCGGGCACCAGCGCGAGCACCTTCTCCGCGGCGATCCGGTCCGGCTCGAAGTTGTCCTTGCCGCCCAGAAGGGAATCATAGTTCCAGCTAGTAATCACACACTCTCGGGGGGCTGGTGCTGGTTGCGTCCGCCCGGCTGATGCCCCGGGAGCTCCGCGGGCCCTTGTAAAAGCCAACCTGGAGATGACACTAGAGCAGATTCCTCCGTTGCCTATCACGGCCAGATTCCTAGTAGAACTGTCCCGAGGGCGTGGCCAGCGGCCTCTTCAAGTATCGTACGGAGTGTCTGGCCGAGCGCGCGAAGTCTCGGATGACTTGGTGTCGGCTGACTCAATTCTTCAATGATACCGGACGCAAGAGATTCCGCTTCACGCGTCTGATTAGCGCCAAGTTGCAGAATCGGGAGCGCCTCGATTGCGGCGTGAGCAAGCCGCGCCAGTGCATCTATATCTACAGTTTCAGCGTCGTTTATTACGTCACGGGCGTTCTGGCTGAATTCGGAGGAGTTGACAGCTACGTTACCGACGGGCCCGTGGAAGCTCACAGCCCGCTCGTTTTCTCCCCGTCGTTGCATGGTACGCATCTCCCATGGATCTCCGCCGTACTCGTCGACACATTCTATACCATCGCGAGTGATGCCTACAAGAAGATCTCGGAAAAGGCGACCTCTGTCTCGGCTGTAGATGTAACCGCGTGCTGCGAGCCATCGTGCGGTACGGTGCACCTGAACAATAGGTACCGCGATTCCGTTGACTACAGATTCCCGTGAGGAGCAAAATGTGTTAATACTGACAGAAGCCGACTGTTTCCCATATCGGTAAACCCATTTTAGCAGAGCCTTGCAGATATCGCGTCCACGTTTACGGCTCGCGATGCGCGCTTGCTCAGTCTCGATATACGATCGCCCCCGATCGGTGACGATCAACCCCCAGGGCTTCAACCAATAAGCTTTTGGGTCGGAGTCAGCGTCGAATCCCTGTTCCCACCATTGATGGGGGACATCTAGATCATCAATCCATTCAGCCAGTCCAGCGGTAACCAGCTCCTTGATAAGGAACGCAACTTCCTCGGGACGTGCAGGTCCGCGAGGAAGGTAGGGCGCAAACTCTTTATAAAAGCCCTCTGGCTGCGCCCCGCCAGTTTCGGTTGAGGTAACTAGATTCATCCAAGATAGTACGAGGTAGCGGAGCTGATATATCCTGTCCAGCACGTCAGGGGTGCCTATTTCATCGTTCAGGGTCGGAGCATTCTGATCGACGTCATCACATTGAAACTCAATTTCATAAGCTTTCTGCTGTTGTACCCTGAAACCCTCGGCACCGGATCCCGGAGGGATCCGGTGCCGAGGCAAGATCGTGAATTCAACACCGAAGCACACTATGTGCTCTGGGGTCGCGTCGGACGGAGAGAAAAGACGGAGCAGGCGACGCAAATAGATCAATATTGTCTTGAGATGATCTTTCTCAAGATCATTGATACTGATTGAGTACCAGCCGCGGTCGTACACGTCTGGACAGGGGTCTACGAAAGTCTCTGCAATCTTAATGAGCAACTCACCGTTAATGTCAAGCCAGATTTTCGAGTAGATGTTGGATTTGGAATCTTCAGCGTGAAGTACGCACCAAGCTCTTCGTTTCTGAAGCTTCTGTCTTTCTCGGCGATCCCGACGAATCACTAGACGGTACGGCTCGATGGTCTGTGCTGTTGGGTAGTCTAGCGCCGCCAACCTCGACAGATACGCCCGCATTTCACTAGTGGCACCTGAATCTGGATCTGTGGCCTCGTTCATAGATCCTCCAACATCTACGGTATCCCCAGTTCGCGGATAGGGAACCCCTTCGCTGGAACCTCCTGAGGTCACTGTCAGCGTTTGACTTGGATCTTGGTCGTCCTGCTGCTAACAGGCCCCTCCGGTGTGGATGGGTTTGAGGTGGTGGGTTTCGCCTTACCCGTCGGTGTCCGGAGGGACCTGTGACCAATGTCTGGCAGGGAGATAGTGGAGATTTTCAGGGTGTTTGACCTCACGGGGACGGCCTGATCTGCGGCGTAACTGGCCGGGTGCGACGCGAAGACGGTCGCCCGTTACGTGGCGATCTGGGACGCCGACAGCGACCCGTTGGCGAAGACGAGCAGGCCGCGACTGGTCGACGCGTTCATGTCCCAGACGACACCTAACATACTTGCGGACCCGAGCGCGGCTATGTGATGTCGGCTTGATCCGTGTCGGCTTGATCCGATCCGTAACAACTTTCTCTACGCCGTCAAGGGCGGCCCGTTTCGCATGCCGCCGCGCGGCCCCGGCCTCGCACGTCGGCGTGCGGCCTCTCCGGGCCAACCCGCCGCGCCAGCCAGACGCATCCGTATGATTCGACGCGCCGCCCGGCCATCTCGCCCTATGTTCATCTCATGACCTGGTTGACCATCATCGGAACGCTGCTAGGGGCACTCATCGGAGCCGCCGCAGCGCTTGCCGCCCAGCAGATCGCAGCGAGGGAAGCCGCGAAGCAAGAGAAAATCAAGCGGCGGGCGGCTGTGAAAGCAGAACTCGAAAAACGCATTAGTTCATACATTCGCTCGACGCAAGAAGTGGAGCGCGTCTCGGCGGAACGCGACAAACACGACAATGCTGCGAAGAATCTAGTGCATCGGGACCTCTGGGCCGACCATAAGGTATTGGTGCTTACATGCTCGGATGAGCTCAGGGATTTCGCGGATAATTTGAGCAATCTCCTAATACATATCCTATGGCATGGCACGCCTGACGGTAAGCCAGTGTATGAGCACACGAGAGTTCCGGACAAACGATTCCGTGAAGCGGCGCATCGCGAGATTCAGTGGGTTGAGGAATAAAGTCCAGTGGAGCTTTCCTTCTCGGCCTCGATTGTCCTGCTCGGTCCCGCAGCGTGCCTGGTCCAGCATCAAAAGCAGCCTGGGCCACCTCGCCCCCTGCACGCTTGACCAACTGACGGCCACAATCCGGGGCCGGTTGCGGCGCATTCAGCGCCAGCCCGGCCTCATCACCGGATTCCTCAGCCAGATCGGACTCATGCTGGAATCCGAACCACCGTAGCAACCAAACCTTGACTTTCAACCTCTATAGGTTCGCTCGCGACTAGACGACCCTTAGCTCGCTCGGCTACTGTGTGCTTAGAGGGAGTATCCGCCGAGATAGTAGTCATACATGCGCGCCACGTTCGGCGTCGTCACATCCAGGCCCAGCGGGGTTCCCTGCGTCCCGGTCACAAATTCAGCGTATCCACCCAGCCCGGGTACCGGCGTGTCACGCGATTAAGGCCCGCCATGCCGGTTACCGGCCTGGCTCCCCTGACCTGCCGCGTGTCATTTCTGTCCTGCACGATCTAGCCGCGGTCAGGTGCCCGGATCTGCCGGTGAAACAGGCCCGGCAGCGGTGGGCTGCATACGTTGACAGCGAGGCCGACCTGGACCTGCTCGACGGCGATGCGTTGCTGCACACCGACTTCAACCCGGTGAATATCCTGCTTGGCCCGGATCGGGTGTGGATCATCGACTGGGCATGGCCCACCCGCGGTGCGGCGTTTATCGATGCGGCGTGCTTCTTGATCCGGGCGATGGCGGCCGGTCATAGTGCCAGCCAGGCCGAGGCGCTGGTTACAGAGTGCCCAGGCTGGCAGGCAGCCCCGTCCGCCGCTATTGACGTCTTCGCTTTGGCCAGCGCCCGGCTCTATGGCGAGATCGTCCGTAATGACCCACAGCCCGTCAAGCAACGCCTGGCCGCCGTCACCCACGATTGGGCCTGTCACCGTGCTGGCGTGGGCGTCAGTCCCACCGGGCGCCGGCTGGGACCCGGAGGGTCGTGTTGATGCGGTTGAAGAAGTTGGTGATCGCCACCATCAGGACCAGGGCTCCGAGCTGCCGCTCGTCGTAGTGCCTGGCGGCCTCGGCCCAGATCTCGTCGGTGACCGCGCCGGGCCGGTCGGAGAGCCGGGTGGCGGCCTCGGTGAGGGCCAGCGCGGCCCGTTCAGCGTCGTCGAACAGGGGGTTCTCGTACCAGGCGGCGAGGGTGAGCAGCTTCTCGGAGCTGACGCCGGCTTTGGCCGAGCTGGCGGCGCCGGCGCCGACGCAGGCACTGCAGCCGTTGATCTGGCTCGCCCGCAGGTGCACCAGTTCCAGCGTCTCACGCGGTACGCCGCCGACGTAGGCGGCCTTGATCAGGTGCTGGACGCCGGTCGTGACGTCGGGCTGGGGTGTCGTGTTCTGGATGCGTGCGGTCATGTGTCTACGACGTGCGGCCGCGGCAGGAGGTAACGCGTTACCTTTCCGGCGCGTGATACGTCGAAGGATCGTGACCGGAGAAGAGCAGCTCGCCGCGGAGTTCGAGACCCACCGCTCCTATCTCCACGCGATCGCGTTCCGCACGCTCGGCTCGCACGCCGACGCGGACGACGCCGTGCAGGAAGCGTGGCTGCGCCTGGCGCGCACCGGCGGCGGGGGCATCGAGGACGTGCGCGGCTGGCTCACCGTCGTGACCGGGCGGATCTGCCTCGACGTCCTGCGCAGGCGCGGGGTGCGGGGCGAGCAGCCGCTCGAGCTGAGCATCGGGATGCTCCGCGGGGAGGCAGCCGGGGATCCCGGGATCGATCCTGAGGAGGAGGCCCTGCTGGCGGACTCCGTCGGCGTCGCGCTATACGTCGTCATGGACGCTCTCACCCCGGCCGAACGGGTGTCGTTCGTGCTCCACGAGGTGTTCGAGATCCCGTTCGGCTCGATCGCCGCGATTCTCGGCCGGAGCATCGCGGCCACCAAGATGCTGGCCAGCCGGGCCCGCGGGCGGATCCGGCTGGGCACGCCGGGGGCCGGCGCGGACGCGGCCGCGCGGGAGGTCGCGACCCGGGCGACAACGGGCGCGCATCGGGGTGCGGTGGGCCATCCGGCGCTCATCGACGGTGACCCCGGGGTTCTCGTCATGGTGAGCGGGCGGCCGGTCCTGGTCATGGCCTTCACGGTCACCGGCGGCGCCATCACCGCGATCCGCATGCTGACCGACCCGGGCCGACTGGCCCAGGCCGTGCCCTCGTGGGTCGCGTGAGGCGTGGGTGGCTAGCTCTGACTAGGTCCTTGCGGCGGCCGCTGGCCGGGGCAGGCCGTTCCGACGCCGATGTGCACCTGCTGCTGCCGGCCGCCTGCCCTGACGATGATCGGCACGCAGGCCGGGTGATCGATCCAGTACCCGCCCGGGATGGCCAGCCATCCGCCGCCGCCCGGGCTGGCGCAATTGCTGACGTCGACTGTCTGGCTGGGCGTACCCGGGTTACCCCACCCGATGCGTAGCCGGCTGGCGAACCGGGCCGGGACGATGAGCTCGAACGTGGTGCCTGGCCTGAAGAAGAGGCCGGTCTTCGCGAATAGCCGCAGCGGTCCATTGCCGTCGCCGGACAGTGAGGTGCCCAGCGCTGGGTACCGGGGACTGATCGGCAGCGCGACGACGCCGAGCACGACCTGCAACTGGTCAACTCCACCGACAACGCCGGCCCCGCCGCAGTCCAGCACGGATGCGGAGGTGGACCTGGTCGTCGGGCCGGGCTTCCCGGTGCTGGAGCTAACGATGCCGCTCGTGCAGCCCGCGAGCATCATGGCGATCACTGCCGCGGTGACGAGGGCCGGGCCTCGCCGCGTCGGGCGCATGACACCAGTCTGCCATCGTTCAGATCTGCCGCGGCGATGGTCGCTCTCGAGGGCTGGCGGGTGACGCCTGGAGGAGGCCGGCCAGGAAACCGCCGGCCACGACGTCCACCATCTTCCGCATCGAGACCGGACGGAGCCGCCCCAGCCCGGGAACGTTCGGACGCTTCTCGGGCTGTACGGCGTGACCGGGGCCGAACGGGACGGGCTGATCCAGCTGACCCGGGAGGCCCGCCAGCCCGGGTGGTGGCACTCGTTCCGCGACGTGCTGCCGAATCCGTACAAGGTCTACATCGGCCTGGAAGCCGGCGCCGCCTCGATCCGCAACTTCGAGCCCGTGGTCGTGCCTGGCTTGCTGCAGACGGCTGACTATGCGCGAGAGATCTTCAGGAACGAGCCTCGTGAACTTGAGCCTGAAGACGTTGAGCGCCGGATAGAAGTCCGGCTTGCCCGGCAGGAGATACTGGAGCGCGACGAGCGGCCGCGACTATGGGCCGTGATCGACGAGGCAGTCATCCACCGCGTCGTCGGCAGTGTCAGTGTGATGCGGGGACAGCTCAGGCACCTGGTCGAGTCCGCCGAGAAAGGTAAGACCACGATCCAGGTCGTGCCCTACCGGGCAGGCGCACACGCGGGGACGATCGGCGCCTTCGTCATCCTGGACTTTCTTGAGGCCACCGACCCGGACGTGGTGTACGTGGAGACGCTAGCCGGGGACATCTACCTCGAGGAGCGTTCGGATGTGAACCGCTATACCCTGCATTTGAACGGTTGCTGGCCGCCTCGCTGCACCCTGACGAGTCCGTGCAGATGATCGAACGGCTGGCCAGGACCTTGAGGTAGGGCCAGCACGTAGAGGAGGCGCGCGGGGTGACCGAGATTGACCTGTCCCGCGCTGAGTGGCGGAAGAGCAGCTACAGCGGCCAGGACGGCAACTGCGTGGAAGTAGCCCGCTGCGATTCGGTAGCCGCCCACCTGGACACCCGCCGGAAGGCGGGATTCATTACCAGCCTGGGCGACAACGCCCTCATCGCGCTCGGCCGCGCCTACGCGCAGATCAACGCCGCGATGCTGGCCGCGCTGACGGTGCAGCGGCTATCGCAGGCAACTGATAAGGCCGAGCTGTGGGGATGCGCCGCCAAAGCGCACGGCGTAGACACCGCCTACGCCGCGGTGTCGGAGCTGTCTCTGCTGGCCGGAGCGCCCGGTTTCGCCGCCGACTCGCAGCTGGCCAAGGCCCGCCGCGACCTCAATGGCTTGCTGTACGCCGACGGCATCCACGACAGCCTCTACCGGGCAGTCGGCCGCGCCCTCATTGCCAGGCCTCCCGCCGGGGCGTTCCGACCCATGGCGGCGCAGCGCAGGGAAGGGTGAGCTGACCGGTAATCAGGTCACCGGGCAGCCGTCTTCCAGCGAGATCACCGTCCCAGCTCGGACCGCGTCCACGCACGCGGCGATCCGGCGAGCCAGCAACGGGCTGACCCGCTCGGCCACCTCATCTGCCTTGACAAAGGCGTACCCGGCCAGTTCACCGTCCTGCGTCGTGATCGCCGCGACCTCGCCCGGCGCCAGGACGCCGCCGTCATAGACCATGATCAGTCCTTCGGGACGTTCCGGCCGCGAGGGTACCCAGTCGACCACCAGTACCCGCCCGGGCGGCCGGTCCAGGCCAAGCTCCTCGGTTACCTCCCGTCGACACGCGGCGTGCGGCGACTCCTCTTTCTCGACGGCCCCGCCGGGCAGGTCCCACGTCGGCTTGTACGTTGGATCCACCAGCAGGACCCGCCCGTCCTCATCGCGGAACAACGCCCCGGCCGCCATCCGCTTCCGCGCCAGGGAAGCGACGTACTGATCCGGCGGAAGGAGCGGTGAAACTCCAGAGGTCATCCCGTGAGAGTAACGGGAGGAGACACAGAGCACCCGCCGAACTTGCCATCACGGCAACCCCGGAGGCGGCGTAGGACGTCTGGATCGCGCATCACCTCGATCGGCTGTTTCTGCTGCTCACGCGGTACTCTCCGCGGCAGTGGTTTCCCTTCCGGCCGCGTCCCGCAGATCCCACAACTCGCGTTCCAGGTGGACGAACGGCATGGCCGCCCGCTGGATCGGTTCAGCGGCACAGTCTCAGGCTGGCGGCCGACTTGAGACTGTGCGGTGGGCGGTCAGCTCACCGGTTCACTGGTCACCACCGAGTTGAAGGTCAGCACCGCGTGACCCGGGGCGATCTGGAGGTTGTTGATGTGATCCACGTTGGGGGCCAGGGTGACGGCGGGCCCGAAGCCGCCGCCGGGCGGGCTGGTGAGCACGTTCAGGGTCCGGGTAGTCCCGTCGGCCCAGGCGATGACGAAGGTCCCGGCGGAGTCGGCTGCGACGCGGCCGCCCCAGGAGCTTGACACGGAGTCCCCGGGCGCGGACAGCAGGACCGGCGGTCCCCAGGAGCCGCCGGCCGGAAGCTTGGAGGCGTACAGCGCGATGATGGAGGTGTTCGGCACGTCCTGCTCGAAGGTGGCGACGGCATCTCCGGCGCCGTCAATCGCGACGCCGAGGTTCCCGCCTTCGTTGGCGGACAGCACAACCGCGGCGCTCCACGTCCCGGCCGCGGAGCGGGTAGCCGCCACGTTCGCCGCCCCGAGCCCCCGGGCCCACACCATTACCGCCTGGCCCGCGTCGTTCAGCGCGACGCTGGTTCTCCCGCCCGGGTAGGGAGGAAGGCCGACCTTGACCGGCGCGGCGAAGCCGCCCAGGATGGTCCCGGAGTCGGCATAGGTGCCGGGGCCCGGGGCCTTGGTGGCCCAGGTCAGGACCGCCGACCCGGCGGAGCTCACCGCCATGGCCAGCCCGCTGCCGTAATTGGCGGCCAGGGTCCGCGCCGGCGTCCAGCTGCCGCCAGCCGGGAGGCTGGCGGTATGGATCGTGCCGGCGCCCCCCGGCCAGGCGATGATCGCGTTGCCGGACCGGTCGATGCCGATCAACGGCACGCGGGCGTCGGTGCCGACGGTGACCGGGGCGCTCCATGTACCGCCGGGCGGCCGGACGCTGGCCTGGATGACCGGCGCGGTAAATGGCCCGCCTTCCCAGGCCGTGACGGCCCGGCCGTCCGGGGCCAGCGCCACGGCGGGGGTCGCACCCTGGCCGACGGTGGCCGGCGCGGGCCAGGTCTGCCCGCCGGCGCTGGTACAGACCAGGACCGAAGAGCTGTTGCCGGCGTTCAGCTGGGATCCGGCGGCGGCCTCCGTGCCGGCCGCGTTGACCGCCAGCCCGGGCAGGGACCCGGACGACGCGCATCCGGCGGGTAGCTGGACCGGCGGCGACCATGAACTGGCCGCCTGCGCGGGGACCGCCAGCGCGGTCGCGGTGCCGACTGCGATCAGCACCGGCAGTGCGAGGCGAAGGCGGCGGATGGACCGGGACATGGCAGGCCTCCCTGCGGGTCGGGGCGTGGGCACGGATTCCTCGGATCGCAAGCCGGGCGCGCCGGGGCAGGCGCACGCAGAAGCAGGCTGCTGAGATCGTGTAACGCGCGGCCGGCGCCGATGACCGCTCGGGGTGCGCCGCCGCGTGTCCGGGCGTATCCGGTGACCAGGCCGGGATTGCCGATGGCGCAGCCGACACCGCCCGGGCAGCTGAGCGCGCTCAGACCGGTCGTCGTCCCCACCCGCAGCTGTCGTCTCCACCGCCTCACCCGCACTGTGAGCGCGCGCCGGCTCGGATGGATCCGGCCTGCCGCGACGTTCCGCGCGGGGGCTCCGCAAAGAACCCTCAGCAGCTGGTACGTCCCGGACAGTGAGATGGTTCAACCTGATTTGGCGAGGCACCGCTCGCGGCTCATCGTGGCCCCGGGCTTCCAACTGCACGGCGATGTAATCGCGATGCTCGCATTCCATTTCACCTCGGCCGTTGACGGCATTGTCCGGGAACTGTCGCGGTTTCCGCGCCTGCAGCCTGGCAAGTCAGCGGCCCTGTCGACGGGCGCGCGTTCCCGGCGCCTGCGCTGGCGCAGCGGCCGCGAGCTCGGCCGAGGCTGGGCGGGCTCGCCTTCCTTCGCGGGGGGAGCGTGCGCCACACCGGCTGGGACGAACCCGAGGCACCGGTAGGTCACGCGATAGAGATCCGAACAGGTCCGGTGCGCGCCTCCCGTAAGGCCACGGCCAGCCCATCCGGCGGCCTGGCTTGGGTGCGTTAGAGTCGTGCCGTGACAGACAGCGATGACTGGCGGGTAACCATCTCCCTGGCCGGCCAGGCACAAGTCGAACAGGCGCAGCGAGCGTTGTCCCAGCATGAGGTCGAAGAAGACGTCCGCCGCCAGCTCGGCCGCACCATCGCCGTCGGCGCGAGCGACTCGCAGATGTTCCTGTACGCAGGCACCGAGATCGCCGCCATAGAGGCTGAGCGGGTCGCCCGCGACGTGCTGGCCCAGCATGACATTCAGGCGGAGTTCGCGCTGCATCGATGGCATCCCATCGAGGAGCAGTGGGAGAGCCCGGACGTCGCGATGCCGCAGACCGAAGCCGAGCGGGAGGCGGAGCACCAGCGGCTGGTGGACTCTGAAACCGCCGAGTCCCTGGCCGCCGGGATCGGCCGATGGCAGGCCCGGGTTGAGTTCCCGTCGCACCGCGAGGCGGTCGCGCTGGCGCGCAAGCTGGAAGGTGAGGGCCTGGCGGTGGTGCGGCGCTGGAAGTTCCTGATCGTCGCCGCTGACAACGAGGACGACGTCCGGGATCTCGCCGGACAGATCAGGCGGGAGGCACCGCCCGACGCCGTGGTCCGCGTTGAGGAACCCGGTGCAGTGGGCTGGGTGTTCATGCCGTCATGACCGACCTGCTTGGGCTCCCAGGGCAGGTCGGCATAGGTGCTCCCGCGCCCGCGGGCGTAGGTCTTGACCAGGCTGGTCGCGGTCACGTCGAGGTCGTAGCGCGGGTCTGTGCTGTGGGTTAGCCAGGCCAGTCGACCACCTCGAACGGGGTCGAGGCGTAGGTGAGCGGCCGGTGGAACACCGGGCGTATCTGCTGGCTCGCTTCGGCGAGGAAGGCCTGAAGCGGCCCGGCATAGGGGCTGGATCGCAGGCCTGCGGTCCGTATGTTCGCCACGCGCTGGCCGACCGAACGGAGCAAAGGAGGCCGCTCAGGATGCGCGCGGGGATGTCGCGGTAGCGGTCGGCAGGCTCAGCGGCTGCTCCGGCTGGGCTCACCCGCGCTGGTGAGGCCGGTGCCGTCCAGGTTGGCCATCTTGGCGAGCACACTCGAGGGAGGGCGGGAGAATAGGCGGGCTAGGGCGAGGACTGGTTCGGGTGCCCTGTGGGCGGTGGAACCGCCGAAATGCCGGTGATTGTCGCCGCGCCTGGCCAACGGTCAGGTCCAGGAAATCGGCAAGCTAGCACTATTCCCAGACCTCGGTCTGTTAGGAGTTCTTAGCCGATGGCGGTGCCGAACAGGTGCCCGACGCCGTAGGTGAAGGCCAGGCCGAGCGCTCCGCCGATGACGACCCGCAGGACGGCGCGGTGGACGTCGCTGCCGCCCAGTCGGGCGCTGAGGGCACCGGTCAGGCCCAGAGCGATCAGGACGGCGACGAACGTAACCGGTACCCGCAGGCCGGCCGGGGGCAGCAGGATGGCCAGCATCGGCAGCAACGCGCCGAAAGTGAACGACAGCGCCGATGCGCCTGCGGCCTGGACAGGGCTGGGGATGTTGGCGGGGTCGATGTGCAGTTCGGCGTCGAGATGGGCGGCCAGGGCACCGCGGGCGCTCAGCTCGACGGCGACGGTGCGGGCGGTGGCCGCGGAAAGGCCCTTGGCTTCGTACAGGGCGGTCAGCTCGGTCAGTTCGGCCTCCGGGGAGGCGGCGAGTTCGCGTTTCTCCTGTTTGATCTGCGCGCGTTCGCTGTCGCGCTGGCTGGAGACGGACACGTACTCGCCCAGCGCCATCGACACGGCCCCGGCGACCAGCCCGGCCAAGCCGGCGGTGAAGATGGGGCCGCGGTTCGTAGTGGCCCCCGCCACCCCGATGACGATGCCGGCCACCGACACGATCCCGTCGTTGGCCCCGAGCACCGCAGCCCGCAGCCAGTTCAGCCGCCCCGCGGTGCCGCCGCTATGCGGCTCCTGGGGGTGAGTCGCCCGCCCGCTCTCCGCCGCCTGGACCTGAGCCGCGGAGGGCATGTCGTCGTCAGCGCTCATATCGTCTACTAAAGCACGCGAGGTCAGAGCGGGTAACGCAAGATCGCGGCCACCGAGCTCCTTCCCGGTACGTCGTCACGGCGGACAGCCAGCACCCTGCCTCCGCTGAGCCAAACGCGCCGTGCTATCTCGTCGACCACGCCGTAACTGGCCACGTCGCGGCATGGTGCCCTCGAAGCCCGCCCCACGGAGCCTGAAAGCAGGGCCGACGCCGGAGCCAGGCTCAAGATCATCCGCGGCATTGCGCGATCCTCTTACGGCGTCGGCCCTGCGGCTTGAGGCATAACTCACCGAGCTACCTCCGTCTGGACCAGGCAAACGTCTCAGACGGCGGATCTGGCATGAGACATCGGGACTGGTGTCGCTGGCCTGACCTGCTCGCGTGTACACATCCGGCTCATTACTTCGTAGGGGTCGCGCGGCAGCTGGAGTGGTCGACCTCCACCATCTTCCGCATCGAGACCGGACGGAGCCGCCCCAGCCCGGGAACGTTCGGACCCTTCTCGAGCTGTACGGCGTGACCGGGGCCGAACGGGACGGGCTGATCCAGCTGACCCGGGAGGCCCGCCAGCCCGGGTGGTGGCACTCGTTCCGCGACGTGCTGCCGAACCCGTACGAGGTCTACATCGGCCTCGAAGCCGGCGCCGCCTCGATCCGCAACTTCGAGCCCGTGGTGGTGCCGGGTCTGCTGCAGACGGCGGACTACGCGCGAGAGATCTTCAGGAACGGGCCTCGTGAACTTGAGCGTGAGGACGTTGAGCGCCGGATAGAAGTCCGGCTCGCCCGGCAGGAGATACTGGCGCGCGACGAGCGGCCGCGACTATGGGCCGTGATCGACGAGGCGGTCATCCACCGCGTCGTCGGCAGCGTTAGCGTGATGCGCGGGCAGCTTGGGTACCTGGTCGAGTCCGCGCAGGGAAAGACCACGATCCAGGTCGTGCCCGACCGTGCAGGTGCACACGCGGGAATCTACCTCGAGGAGCGTTCGGATGTGAACCGCTATACCAGTGGCGGTACGCGACTCCAGGGCCGCGACGAAGCGAAGCTCCTAGTCCCTATGGAGGCCTGGCGGGCGTTCCTCGGGGGCGTGCGCTCCTAGCGGTTCCGCGCACCACTGTCACGTGGTTGATCCCGCATGCGGCATAGCGCCCTTGAAGACCTGCTGGTGATGCCAGGTCATGTACATGACATCCACCGCCGGCTGACGCGGTCGCGGTATCCGGAGCAGCTGAGCCGCGAGTGCGTCGACCGCCCTGCCAGCCTCGTTCCTTGCGACATACAGGCCGGACACGCAGATCCGCCGGTCCTGGGTGATGCCCACGACACCCAGGTCGAACAGCACGTGGTGGAGCGCGCAGAGAGCCAGCGCGTTCGGTATCTCGTCCGGCCCTTCCTGGCTGTGCCAGCGGACGTGAGCCGCCTGGATCCCGACCGGGTAACGGCCGAGCGCACCATCGAATCCGCACATCGCGCACTGATAGGCGTAGGCGCGCAGGACCTCTTCGGCGAACCCGCGACGCCGCAGGCGCGGGCGGCCAACCTGGGCTGTTCCGCCGCTTCCGGCCAGGTCGAGAGCCGGTACGTCGAGGTCGACCGCAGCACAGATCGGTTCGGCCAGGACCGGCGTGAAGTGGCGGTCCAGCAGCAGCCGATCGGCCGCGGCCAGCGTCCCCGGATCTGCCAGGAGCTGCTCCATCGAAGGGTGCAGGCGCCCCACCGCTCCCCGCTCCAGCAGCCAGCCACGACGTTCGGGTGCGTCCGGGGCGATTTCCGTTCCGGTCGCGTCCCGCAGATCCCACATCTCGCGTTCCAGGTGGACGAACGGCATGGCCGCCCGCTGCCGGGCCGCGGCCGGACTGGCCACCGGCGGGCCGAAATCGTTGATCAGCTGGCTGACTGGCTCCTCTGCCTGCCGGTAACTGGCCACGCTGCTGCCGGTCGCCGCGAACTGGCCGAACAGCCACAGCAGCAGGAGTGGCTTGTGCGGCACCCTGACCTGGCCGACACGCGCCTGCCGCAGTCCCCGCAGCCGCGCCAGCAACTCCTCACGAGTCATGGCGTACGCCCCTCCTGATACCCCTGAGATTCACCCGCTGCGCTGAGCATGTAGAACCGCTGACCGGATCCCACCATGATGGACCTGACAGCGAACTCATGAGCCAGCAGAACGGCGAAACCATGGCCGCAGCGGATTTGCCGCAACACCACGAGATGCTCTGGCCCGCCCTTCAGGCTGTGGCCGAGCTGGGCGGGTCAGCATCGATTGGCGAGATCGTCGAGACGGTCATCAAACGCGAAGGCTTTAGTAACGCCCAGCAGGCCGTGCTCCATAACAACGGGCCGGGGACCGAAATCCGATACAGGCTCGCGTGGGCACGCACGGACCTCAAGGGCATGGGCCTGTTGACCAATAGCACCCGCGGGGTGTGGGCGCTGACCGACGAAGGTACTGCTCTGATTACCGACCCTTCCACCACGGACGAGCAACGCCTGGCGCGGGTCCGCGAGAAATGGTCCGGCTACCTGGTCGAACTGCGAAACGCGCGGAAAGCCCGACCATCAGACGACGAAAGCAGGCCCGAGCCGGAAGAGCCGACGGCCGAGCTCAGCTGGAAAGAGCAGCTGCTCGATCAGCTCATGAATATGCGGCCCGACGCCTTCGAGCGGCTGGCCAGGCGACTACTGCGCGAGGCCGACTTTGACAGCGTCAAGGTAACCGGGCAAAGCGGCGACGGCGGAATCGACGGACACGGCGTCTACCGGGGGGATTATTCATTAATCACATTTCCGGATTTACCCGCTCCGAAACTCCGGCGGTCGGCACGGCGGAAAGTTCTCCACAATTCCACAGGCAAAGATGAACGTTTGCTGAGAATGCCAGGAAACCCTGGACATGGCAACGGCCCCTCCTTTTAGATCCATGGTTGTCAAAGACCGAAAGGATCACAGGGAGGAACCGTTGGAGTACTATGCTCTCACAGGGCTGACCACCGGGCAACTGCACAAGCTGAGCCTCCTGGTCATGCAGGAAATCGGCTCGCTGGTCAAGGCCGGCGCGAAAAAGCCGCCGGTGGCCGGACTGCTCGACTCCGTGGTCATGGTCGTCATGCTGATGCGCCGCAATGGCACCCAGGCAGCCGCAGCTGCGCATTTCCATTGCAGCCAGCCGACCGTCAGCCGGCGCTGGGACCTGCTGCGCCCGGTCATCGGCAGGGTGCTCGCCCCATATGTCCTCGATCCCGTCCAGGTGCTCGGCCGCGAGGGAACTGCCCTGGTAGACGGAACGGTCTGCCCGGTATGGGACTGGAGCGCGATCCCGGACCTGTACTCCGGGAAGGCAAAGTACACGGGAATGAACGTGCAGATCGCGTGCAATCTCAAAGGCGACGTGGCCGCTATCGGACCGGTTCCCGTGCACGGCGCACGGCACGATGCGTACGCGTTCGAGGCCTCCGGCCTCAAGGAAATACTGGAGCAAGCCATAGCCTCAGGAGATACTGGCGCCGACCTCGGCTACATCGGAGTCGACGGCATCGGGATCGTGCCGTTCAAGCGCCTCAGCGGAGCGGAGCTCCTGGACTGGCAGCGTGAATTCAACACGATCTTCAGCAAGATCCGCGCCGCCGTCGAGCACGCCGTGGCAAAGGTGAAGACATGGCGGATGCTCAGCAGGGAAGGCGGCCGCTACCGCTGCCCGATCGACAAGTTCGAGAGCATGCTCGCAGCAGTCACCGGACTGTTCTTCTTCGCCGAATACAGCAATGATTAATGAATTAGCCCCCGGCTGGGTTTGATGAGCTTCCCCGTCTTCTTCCAATGCAAGCGCTATCGCGGCAGCGTCGGCGCCGGCGCCGTCCGCGACTTCCGCGGCGCGATGGCTGGCCGGGGCGACAAAGGCTTGCTTATCACTACAGGATCGTTCACTGCGGATGCGAAGAAGGAGGCAACCCGTGACGGCGCCCCGCCGATCGACCTGATCGACGGCGACATCCTCTGTGAACTTCTCAAGCAATACGATCTCGGCGTCCAGACCGCTACCCGGACAGTCGAGGATGTCACCATCGACGGGGCCTTCTTCGAAGAGATCTGATCCTGGACGAGCCGACTGCGGCGCTCGACGCTAAGGCCGAGCATGGGCTCTACGCACGGATCGGGGAGCTGGTCGCGGATCGTTCGGTGCTGCTGATCTTGCACTGGTTCCCGACCGCGCGGCCCGCTGACCGGATCTACGGGCTGAACGAGGCGGACACGGCCTGGGGCGCCGGGGCCATGGCCGCGGCCTGCGGGAAGGATCTCTCATCGGTCGGCGGAGGACTGCTGGCGGTTGTGTTTGGCAACGCGTTGCTACACGCAACGACTTACCATCTAGGGATGTCCGCTGACGCACACGAGATGCCGGGCATCTTTGTGCCAGCTGATGTCGCGGCGGACCTCGCCGATGCCAGCGCTGCCTGGCGCCGGGCGCTTAAGGAACTCCTCGGGGACAAGCAGCGCTTTGACTCGTGGCGGAAGCAGCGTTACGCCTTTGCGCACCGTGTCGGGACGCTGCTGACCGAGGCGCACCCGCCGACTCCTGCCGCGACCGGCCCGGCGCTCTATGGCGTCTACCTCCCGGGAACCGGTCTCTGCTACGTGGGACAAACCCAGGAGGCCAGGCGAAGGCTGCGGGACCTTCCAATCGGGGAGAGTCATCATCTGGCCATGACCGCCCCGCCGGAGCTCTGGACGCGCGTTATCGTCGTCCAGTGGGCTGAACTGCTTGTTCGCGCGGCTGAACGGGAATGGGTTATCCCTGACATGAAGGCCTGCGGGCAAGCTCTTGAGTATCTCCTGCACTGCCATTTCCGCCCCACGATTAACTGCTACGCCCGGACTACCGACGGCCGCTATCGCGAGCGACCGCCCGAGAGAAGCAAATCGAAGGCCTCTGTTGGTGCCACTGCGTACCTGGATCTGTTCAAGATCGTGCTCGGAGTATGGTCGGAACTGGAGGCTGTTCCGGAACCGGCGTCCGGCGAATCCCGGATTGCGGATTACAGCCCGTTCGGACGGGTGGTCTTTCCTGTTGCGCTACTCGATAGCGGTGATTTTCGGCAACCGTAAGCTCTGCCCAGGCCAGGCCGACCATTTTGCCAGGACACTTGACGGCGGCTTCGCAGAAGATCTCCGGCGGGACTGGGGCGCCTACGCCATCGACATCAGCAGCCGCCTGGACACTGACCAGATGCCAGGACTGCCCGAACTCGACATCGTCAGCGTCCGCCGCTGGTGCGAACAGCGCGTCCCCGAGCACATTCGGAACCAGGTCGGCGTCGAGTGCGACATCGAGCCTCGGCAGCTGACGATCGTTGAGTGCCGACCGCCCTGGCTCGAGGGCACCGGCCCGGAATGGACACGGTTCCCCATCGCCCGGCTCCACTACACGCAAGCCAACGCGATGGACGTCAGCGCGGGCCGCGAATACGCGCTGCACTCGGTCGCCGAACTGGCCCGCCGCGCCAAGAAAGCTGGCCACCTGCGCTGACCAGCTCGCAACCATCCCCCGACATCGACGACCTCCTGACGGAGATCGACCGCGACCCCACCGCGATGTTCTGGGGATAGTCGGCCCAGGCTGAAGGCCTGGCCGTCATCGACCTCCCCGACCCAAGTCCCGCCGACGGGCAGGTGCTGATCGCCACCGAGGCGATCGGCGTCGGCGGCGTCGACGCCGTGATCCGGAGCGGTGCCATCGCTGGCTATGGCTTCACCGAAGGTCACATCCTCGGCAGCGAGGTAGCGGGCACCATGACCGCAGTCGGTGATGGCGTCGACCAGTCATGGGCCGGCCGTCGCGTGTGGGCATTCACCGGCCTGGGCGGCGGCTACGTCGAGCAGGCGATCGCCCCGGTCGGGGAGATCCTCCCCCTCCAGGCGGCGTCCCGTGATAGCTCCGGGTTCGGTGCTTGATCAGGCGGCGAAGATATTGGCTCTGTGCCAGTCGAGATACTTGCGGCCCGGCAACTGGGCCTGGTCCGGGAGCAGAATAGTGTCGCGCAGCGGCGGGCGCCCGTAATACTGCCGGGTGAGAGGATCGGCGCGGACGGCGTCGGCGAGCGTGTCGGAGACGTGAACCTGGAGGCCAGCGTCCACGGTGAGCAGGCCGGTGTCGAAGGCTACGTCGTGGCTGGGGCAGGCGGCCAGGCCGTTGCGGAGGTCCATGCGCTCAGCGGAGGTGCTGTCCTTCCACGGCTTGATGTGCCCGGCTACGAGCATGCGCTTACGACCGAACGGTCCGGGGTTCAGCCCGCAGAACACGCACCGCTCGCCGCAGTTGGCCAGAACGTTCAGCGCAAACACGTGCTGCCCGACCCTGGCCGCGGCCAGCAGGATGCGTTCGGTCTGCTGCTCGGTCCAGGTACCTTCGGCGGCGGCCTTGGCGATCTGGTCCTTGAAGGCGTTCTCCAGGGCCGAGGGGCCGAGCTCGTCCTGGCCGAGGAGGTCGAACTCGCCGTGGTGCTCGAGTCCGAGGAAATCGGGCAGGCGGTGCTGGTTTATGCCCTCGGCCCGGGCAGCGGTCAGCAGCGTGCGGTAGATGTGGGTGAAGTGCGCGGGCTCGTCGCGGAGCACGGCACCGGCCAGGATGTCGTGTTTGCCGCCGTGCGACCGGGAGCCGTCGAGGTTGGCCATCTTGGCCAGGATGCTGGAGGGCGGGCGGGAGAAGAGGCGGGCCAGGGAGGGGATCGGCTCGGGCGCCAGGTGCGCGGTGGAGCCGCCGAAGCGGCGGTGGTTGATCTGGAAAGAGACGGCCAGGCAGAGAAGGGTCTCGACGGGGAGGAAGACGGCCTGCCGGCCGGAAGAGACGGGATTCCGGAGTTTGAGGTCCCGGAATTGCTGGCGTGCCTGGCTGACCGTCAGATCCAGGTAGTCGGCGAGTTCGGCCACATGAGGAGGTTACTCCGGCATGTCCTTTGCACGGAGAAGCTGCGCGGCAACCGAACGGCCGACCCGCACCTGGTGGTAGTGCCAGCGTGTTGAGGAGGTGCGCGGGCGTGTCCGGATGCCTACTCCCGCCTCAGGATTCCTTGACGACTGTATCGCAATCGCGCACAGATACTGTGAATAACTTAGGCGTATTCGCCATGACTATCGTCAACGACGAGTCAGCTGGAGAATGCTTAATCCAGCCATTTGAGCAGATTATGCCACAGGTTCGCATACCTGTGCATGCTAACGCATTGGTAACCTATGGCATCACCTGAATACGGTGACATTCGGGAAGGCGGCGAGGAAACGTGGACGTTGTCGAACTGATTACCGTAAAGAAGCTAGGGCCGTTTAATTTCCGGTGGCCGAACGGCATTGAGGAGTTCGAGGATGGATGGTCATTTGACGCGCGTATCGCAGGCGTGCGATTTTCCGGCCGACACGGTATCGGCGCCCGCGAGGTCTACGGCAAGATGCGCGTTCACACGGTCACCTGGATTGGCGGCGAGGTCCAGGTCGAAGGCGTAGAGGCCGATGACTACCCCTCGAGCCAGGCTCTGATCAGCCGGCTCCGGCGCCCAGGCCGTGCCTTTGCCCATACGTGGGATCAGATCCAGGCTGGATACGACGGCTTCGAGATCGTGGAACACCGCCGCGAGATCGATGCTCCGTACAGCCCGCAGTGCCTGGCCGTCAAGATCCGCGAGGACGACCTCCCGCCCTGGGTATTGCACGCCTGGTTGCGCAGCCAGCTGCCGAGAAAGCAAGCCATCTCGCCGCAGCCGACACTACTGAGGGCACCCAAGCCGCCTCAGCTGCCGCCAGCTCCCTCTCCGGACTCGGAAGCTGTAGCGCAAGCGCTGCTAGCTCATGGCGCCGCGCTGGCCGCACAGCTGAAAAGCGGAGACATCACGTTCACCCCCGACCCTGCCGCGAACGCGCTCATCCGAGACGACCCTTTCGCGTTCCTCCTCGCGGTGATCTCCGACATGGGCATCCGCGCCGAACGGGCGTGGGCTCTGCCTTACGAGCTTCACCAGCGCCTCGGCTACCTCAGCCCAGCCGAGGTGGTCGCAAATCCCGACGCTGTCCGGAACGCGATCCAGCAGAAGCACAAACTGCACCGGTTCGTCAACACTGTGCCCGCGTGGCTGGTCGAGGCCGCGCAGATTGTCCTCAGCCGTTACGGCGGTGACGCCGCGAGGCTGTGGTCGGACCAGCCTACGGCTACCGAGCTACGCCACCGGCTGGAGGCATTTCCGGGCATCGGGCAGAAGAAGGCAGCCATGGCTGCGGAGATTCTCGCCCGTGACCTCGGCAAGCCACTCCAGGACATGAGCGGGAGCGATGTCGCATACGACGTCCATGTGCGGCGAGTATTCCTCCGCAGCGGGCTGGCCGAGCACGACGAGGTAACTCACATGGTTGCGGTGGCACGAGCGCTCAACCCGGACCGCCCGGGAGCCCTCGATCTTCCGGCGTGGGACGTCGGGCGCCGGTGGTGCAGGCCAGTCAATCCCGATTGCCCGGAATGCCCGCTTAACCGTGCCTGCCCCCGCATGATCGACAAGGCGTCATCGGTCCGGGGAGTCTGATAAACGGTGGTCCGCGAGAAGCGCCCAGCGTAGCGATTCGCTCCTGACGATAACGGTATTTGCGCACTTCGGACCGTGGCGCATCCTCTCGTGACAAATGATTGACGGGGCAATAGGTTGCGTTGGGTGAGGAACGTGATGTGGGAGCACTGGTGACGACCGCTCAAGAGGAGATTCCGCAGGCAGGGGCCCTGGTGGAGGTCCGTGGTCAGCGGTGGGTGGTCGGTGAAGAACCCGTTCCCGGCCGCCAGGGAAGCACCCTGCTGACCCTGCAAAGCGTCGAAGATGGCCGGTACGGCGAGTCCCTCCCGGTGATCTGGGAGGTCGAACCGGGGCGACGCATCCTGCCGCGGCGGTCGCTGCCCGAGGTCACCAGGGACGGCTTCGATCCCCCCGAGCGGCTGGCCGCCTTCCTCGACGCGGTCCGCTGGTCAGCGGTGACCTCAGCCGAAGTCAACGCGCTGCAAGCGCCCCTGCGTTCCGGGGTAGTGGTGGAGCCGTACCAGCTCGAGCCGGTCGCGCGAGCCATCGAGGCACCTCGGGTGAACCTGCTGCTGGCGGACGACGTGGGCCTCGGCAAGACCATCGAGGCCGGGCTGGTGGCGCTGGAACTGCTCCTCCGGCATCGGGCCAAGCGGATCATGGTGGTCTGCCCGCCGGGGCTGATGCTCAAGTGGCAGGACGAGATGGCGGAGAAGTTCGGGCTGACCTTCACGATCGTCGACTCCGCCCAGCTCAACCAGCTCCGGCGCAGCCATGGCAGCGCGGCGAACCCGTTCCGGGTCTACCCCCTCACGATCGTCAGCCTGAGCTGGCTGCGCGGCGCCAAGGCCGAGCGCCTGCTGCACGAGGTGACCGAGGCGGGCGGCGACAAGCGCCCGTTCGACCTGCTGATCCTGGACGAGGCCCACCATGTCGCCCCGGCCGCGCCGAAACAGCGGTATGCGGTGGACTCCCAGCAGACCAAGCTGATTCGCTGGCTCGCTCCTTACTTCGAGCACCGGCTGTTCCTGTCCGCGACACCGCATAACGGCTACCCGGAGTCGTTCACCGCGCTGCTGGAGATCATCGACGACCAGCGGTTCGCCCGCGGTGTCGACCCCGACCCGATAGCGCAGAAGGACACGGTGATCCGGCGGATGAAAGGCCAGATCACCGAGGCCGACGGGGTGACGCCGAGGTTCGCTAAACGGCACGCGCAGGCCATCACCGTCGCCTACCCGGACATCGAGCGCGAGGCGCACGCGCTGCTCAACGAGTTCGCCGCGCTGCGCCGCCGCAGGCTCACGACCAGGCGGGGCCGGGCGTCGGTCGACCTGGTCACGCTGCTGCTGAAGAAGCGGCTGTTCTCTTCCCCTCGCGCCTTCGCCCACACGGTGGGCGTCTACCTGGAAACCGTCCAGGCCAGGACGGGAAGGAAGCCGACCGCAGCATCGGATGAGGTGCCCGAGTGGATGGAGGGTTTCCTGGACGACGTCGCGGCCTACGACGACGAGGAGCTCGCCGAGGCCGAGGACGACGCGGCATCCAGGTCGGGCCGCATCCAGGCCGAGCTGACCGATACCACCGGCCAGGAAATCGAGCTGCTCAAGAAGATGGAGCGGTGGGCGGCGCGGTACGAGACCAGGCCCGACGCCAAGGCTAGGGAGCTCATCACCTACCTCGAAGGAGTCTGCCGCCCCGACGGCGAGCACTGGACGAACGAGCGGGTCGTGGTGTTCACCGAGTACCGCGACACCCAGATCTGGCTCAAGGAACTGCTCGCCCAGGAAGGGCTGTCCGGCGAGCGGGTCAAGCTGCTCTACGGCGGGATGGACCCCCGGCAGCGCGAGCAGCTCCGGCTGGCGTTCTCCCAGCCCCCCGACGAGAACCAGGTCCGCATCCTGCTCGCCACCGACGCGGCCAGCGAGGGCATCGACCTGCACGAGCACTGCCACCGGCTGGTCAACTACGACATCCCGTTCAACCCGAACAAGCTGGAGCAGCGGATCGGCCGCATCGACCGGTACGGCCAGCCGGAGACCCCCGAGGTCCGGCACTTCATCGGCCAGGGCTGGGAGACGAGCCGCGATTCCTACGAGGCCGACCTGGAGTTCCTCGCCCGGGTCGCGACCAAAGTGGCCCGGATGGAAGAGGACCTGGGCACGGTCAACGCCGTCCTCGCCGACGCCGTGCAGAAGCGGATGCTCGGCGAGATCGACGACTACGACGTGGAGCACGCGGCGGCGCCCGCAGAAAGGCAACGCCGCCGGGGCACGGGCCGGGTCGCCGCCGACGCCAACGTGTCGGCCCAGGTGGCCAGGCTGCGCCGCGACCTGGACGCCACCGTGGAGGAGCTCAAGATCACCCCCGCGCACGTCAAGCGGCTCGTGGAGGTGGCCCTGGAGCTCGACCACGAGCAGCCGCTCAAGCCGGTCATCGACGAGCGCGAGCTGGCCGAGGGCCTGTACGAGGTCCCGGCCCTGACCAAGTCCTGGGCCCGGGCCACCGAGGGCCTGCTGGAAAAGCTCGAGCGCGAAGGCCAGGAGCCCCGGCGGCGGCCGATCACCTTCGACCAGGCCACGGCGAAGGGACGGCACGACATCGTGCTCGCTCACCTCGGCCACCCCCTGGTCGACATGTCAGCCCGGCTGCTGCGCGCGGCGGTGTGGAGCGGCCAGACCGGTCTGCACCGGGTGACGGCGGTCGTCAGCGACGACCCGGCTGTCGAGCACACCCTGGCCGGCGCCTACTCCCGGTTCGTCGCCGTCGGCGCCGATGGCATCCGCCTGCACGAGGAGGTGCTCTACGCCGGCGGCTGGTTGCGCGACGACGGCACGTTCCGCCGGGTCGAGGGCCTGGGCGAACTCTCCCGCATCCTGGACCGCGCGCTCAGCCAGGGCGCGCCCGCGGCGCCCGTCATCCAGGAGCAGCTGGTCGCGCAGTGGCCGAAGGCCCGGGACTCCCTGCTCCTGGCGATCGAGCGCCGCACCGACGAGCGCTTCAGGTCCCTGCAAGCCAAACTCGCCACCCGGCAAGCGGACGAGCGCCTCCAGATCACCACCAGCTTCGAGCGGTTCGCCGCCACCTTGCGCCAGGCCCTGGCCGCAGGCGAGGCCGAGGAAGGCGCCCTGTTCAGCGTGGCCGAAGGACGCGGCGACGACCGGGAGATGAACCAGTTCCGCCGGGACAGGGAAAAATGGCAGGAAAAACTCCTCAACCTGGATGCTGCCCGTGACTACGAGCTCAAGCGCGTCGCCGCCCGCTACCGCGACATCAGGCGGCACAGCTTCCCCGTCGCGGTGATCTTCGTGGTGCCCCGCCGGGAGGCAGTCCGATGAGCCCGGCCCGCAGGCACCGGAGTGTCACCGGCCAGGACCGCCGCCAGGCGCACATCGACTGGCTCAAGCTAATCGAGGTCAGCGGCCCGTTCCTGTCCGTCCCCGTGCTCACCGCCGAGTGGCCCGACTTGGAGCCGCTGGACAACAAGGACAAGGACCGGCTCCGCCAGGAACACCGCCAGTGGCAGGAGAACCCGTCCGCGAACCGGGACGGCTGGATCGAGTACGTCACCGATGACCTGCTCGGCTGGCAAGGTGCCGTGCAGCGCGAGGACCTGGCCCGGCTCAGCCTGGACGTGCCCGAGCACGAGAGCGTGATCGCCGCCTCGTTCGGCCTGATCGAACCCGGTACCGGTGAGGTGCGGCTGCTCGGCCTGGTCAGCGACGATTCCCCGGTCGCCCGGATCAAGGCCTCGGACTGGCCGGCCACCCCCGCGGACCGGCTGGCCCAGCTCTGCCGGCACCACGGCACCGAGCTCGGCCTGGCGACCGACGGCCGGTGGTGGACCCTGGTGTGGGCGCCGCCCGGCGGCGTCACCACGGTGGCCGTCTTCGACGCCATCTCCTGGCCAGAGTCCGCCGAACGATCTGTGGTGCGTGCCTTCCTTTCCCTGCTCCAGCGTCGCCGCTTCTTCGCCGTCCCGCCGGAACGCCGCCTCCCGGCGCTGCTGCGGGAGAGCCTGAACAACCAGGAAGAGATCACCGACCGGTTGGGAATTCAGGTCCGGCAGGCGGTCGAGCTGCTGGTCGCCTCGTTCGGCCGGGCCGGGATCGGCGCCGATGTCACCGCGCACGAGGTCTACCGGGGCGCGGTCGCGGTGATGATGCGGATCGTCTTCCTGCTGTTCGCCGAGGAAAGCGGCCTGCTCCCCGCCGACAACGAGCTGTACGCCCGCGCCTACTCGGTGGGCGGTCTGCACACCGAGCTCGAGCAGCGGGTCGCCGAAGCCCGCGGCAACGAGGGTGAGCTCGACCACACCGTGCTGGCCTGGCACCGGCTGCTGGCCTTGTTCACCATCGTCTACCGGGGCGTATCCCATCCCGAGCTGGACCTGATCGCCCACGACGGGTCGCTGTTCGACCCGGACGCCTACCCGTGGATGCCACTCACCGTGGACGACCGGACTGTCCTGCACATGCTCCGCGCAGTCCAGACCGTTCTTGTCCACGGGGAGCTGCGCACGGTCTCATTCCGCACGCTGACCGTGGAGCAGATCGGCTACGTCTACGAAGGTCTGCTCGCCTTCGAGGGCTTCCGCGCCGCCGAGACAGTGGTCGGCTTGATCGGTAAGGACGGCCGGGAGGAGGAGGTACCGCTCGCCGCGCTGGAGGCCGTCGCGGCGGCGCACGTTTCCGCGGAAACGCTGGCCGCCCGGCTCGCCGAGCTCTACAAGGACTCCGGCATCGGCTCGGTGCGGGCGCTGACCCTGAAGCTGGCCCCGCTCACCGGCGACGACCGCGCCCAGGCCGTATCCCGCCTTCACGCCGTCGCCCACGACGATGCCCTGGTCCAGCGACTGCTGCCGTTCTTCCGGATCATCCGCCAGGACCTGCGCGGCGACCCGGTGGTCATCCTTCCCGGCGCGCTCTACGTGACCGAGTCAGCGTTGCGGGCCAGCACCGGCACCCACTACACGCCGCGGTTCCTCGCCGAACAGGTCGCTGAGGGCGCCCTGGAACCCCTGGTCTACTCGCCGGGGCCGCTGCAGACGGCGGATCGTTCGGCATGGAAGCTGCGCACGGCCGAGGAGATCCTGGCGCTGCGGGTGGCCGACATCGCCATGGGCTCGGGAGCGTTCCTGGTCGCCGCCTGCCGTTACCTGGCCGGCAAGCTCATCGAAGCCTGGTCCGCCGCCGGCAATGTAGACGCTCAGCTTCACCTGGCCGAGGCCCCGGTCGAGTCCGGCCTGGCCCTGGACGTGGCGGCGGACCCCCTGGTCATCAAGGCCCGCCGCGAGATCATCGAGCACTGCCTCTACGGCGTCGACATCAACGAGATGGCCGTCGAGATGGCCAAGCTGTCGCTGTGGCTGGTCTCCATGGACTCCCACCGGCCGTTCACGTTCCTGGACGACAGGCTGGCCACTGGCGATTCGCTGCTCGGCATCACCAGCATCGACCAGCTCGAGTGGATGCACCTGGACGTGAAGGCGGGCCGCAAGCTGCACGAGGGAACGTTGCTCGACTTCATGTCCGGCGTGCGTTCGCTGCTGGCCGAGGTCACCGAGCAGCGTGTCAGCCTCGCCAACCTCCCCGACGACACCTTCGCCGACCTCACCAAGAAACGCCAGGTCCTAGCCGACGTCCACGCCAAGACAGAGCAACTGGCCCTCTACGCCGACCTCATCGCCGGTGCTTCTCTGGCGAGTTCAGGCAAGGGTGGCCTCTGGCTAACCGCCGCCAAGATCGCCAACGAAGCCGCCATCCAGGGCGCGGTCGCGGCAGCCGAGGAGAAAGCGAAAGACTGGCTGGCTACTAACCAGCCCGACGGGGCCTTCGGCCGAGAACCCCTACACTGGGCCCTAGTCTTCCCCGAAGTCTTCGCCCCCGGCTGCCTGAACGGTGCCGGTTTCGACGCCATAATCGGCAATCCCCCATTCCTCGGTGGACAGAAGCTGACTGGCTCACTCGGCACCGCCTACCGCGAATACCTGGTAGAAGCTATCGGCCACGGAGTACGCGGTAGCGCTGATCTAATCGCCTACTTCCTGCTTCGCGTGCACGCTATGCTGAACTCAGGCGGCCAGACAGGTCTGATCGCAACAAATACCCTTACCCAGGGCGACACTCGCGAGGTTGGCCTGGACCAGATTGTGGCCTCCGGGACCGAGATTCGACAGGCCGTAAAGAGTAAGCCCTGGCCAGCGAGGGGCGCAGTTCTGGAGTATGCCGCCGTTTGGACCAGTCGTCATCCCGTGGACTCAGCAGCGGAACGCCTTGCCGACGGCATGGCAGTTGCTTGCATTACTCCGGCGCTGGACCCGGCGTCTCGTGTGTCAGGAAACCCCGATCGGCTAGCCGCTAATACCGACATCGCATTCCAAGGCTCGATTGTTCTTGGTATGGGTTTTACTATGGAGTACAACCGGGCGCAGGAACTAATAGCAAATGATTCACGAAACGCCAATGTCCTGTTTCCGTACCTCAACGGACAGGATCTCAACTCAAGCCCTGACTGTTCCGCCAGCCGTTGGGTAATTAACTTCCATGACTGGACAGAAGAGACGGCGAGCACATATCCTGACTGTTACGACCAGGTTCGCCGTCTTGTACTGCCAGAGCGCCTGAAAGTAACTTTTAGCAAGAGCGCTCGCGAGCGTTGGTGGCTATACGAACGCCGACGTCCCGAACTCTATAAGGCAATTGCGCAGCTTGACCGGGTAATCGTGATGACGCGTGTGAGTAAGGTCGTGATGCCGATGCTAGTACCGGTCGGCCCAGTTTTCACGCTTGACCTCGGGGTTTTCGCATCCAGCGACCCGGCTTTGCTAGCTCTACTGAGCAGCGCCTCTCACTATTGGTGGGCTATCTCCCGATCCTCGTCAATGAGAACCGATCTGAGGTACGCGCTATCTGATGTATTCGAGACATTGCCTCTTCCTCATCTACGCCCCGAGGTACGGGATGTGGGTAATCAACTAGATACATATCGCAGGAATCTGATGAAAACAAGGAACGCGGGCTTGACGAAGATGTACAACCTTGTACACGATCGATCTTGCACTGACGCGGACATTGCCGAACTGCGGGAGATTCATAGGGCTATTGATGAGGCCGTGGTGCGGGCGTACGGGTGGGATGACCTGCTGGCGGGCGGGCTGGAGCATGGGTTTCATGAGACGCGGCAGGGGTTTCGGTACACGATCGGGGCGGCGGTGCGGCAGGAGATTCTGGACCGGCTGCTTGAGCTGAACCATGAGCGGTATGCCGCCGAGGTCAAGGCGGGGTTGCATGACAAGCGCGGCCGGAAGCGCGCCGCTCCGGCTAGCGATACCACATTGTTCTGAACGCCAAAGAGGCGTCCTCGGACACGAGAACGCCCCTCTGTAACCGTGGCGGGACTGACGGGTCAGGCTGTAGGTTCCCTGCGAACCTTTCCAGTTGATCTTGATTGACCTGCGGTTACCCAGCAGTTTCCACCGGGCACGTGGGCTGCTTACCCGCGAACGCTTCCACTCTCGACCGCCACTGGCTGCACAGAAGCCCTGTCGGGCCCGTTGACCTCTTGGTCTCCGCGCAAGTCTTCCAGTTGGAAACTCGGTGGAAAACTCGTCCGGGAATTGGAAGAGCTCACCGGGAACCTACATCAGGCTCAGGTGCTTGCCTTCACCTGCTCGGCAAACGCCTTCCACGTGGCGGCGGCGAAGGCCAGCCGTATCCCGTCCGGGTCCTTGCTGTCACGGACAGCGACAGCCAGGTCAGCGGCGCCGACCTCGACACAGTTCCCGCCGTTGTCGCCGCTGTGGCTGCTCTTGCGCCACGCGGCGCCAGTCACGTCCATTGCTCCTCGGCCACTCTCCTGATCAAGTCGCGGGAGGCCGCCCACGGCAGGGCCTCTGCCCTGAGTGTATCGAAACGAAGAGCGACATCGGCCGCTGCAGAGGGGCTATCCGTGATCTGCCCTTCAGCTGCCGTCTCCAGGTAGACCGTGGGCGGCTTGCCGTCGAGATCCGCGATCACGAACCCACCGAGCAGCCCCGCGTGCGCGTCAGCCCCGGGAATGACCTGGATAGTTACCTTCGGATGCTCCGCCAGGTCCGCAAGCCGGTAAAGCTGAGTCCGCATGACCTTGCCGCCGCCGATATTCCGGTGCAGCACGCCCTCATCCAGGACAGACCACAACTTCGCTCGCTCCAGCACCGCCTGCCTCGCTATTCGCGCGGCTACTTGCGCGTCCAGATCGTCCTTGTCGCCGCCAGGCTTCATGGAGAGGATCACCTGCGCGTAGTCCTCGGTCTGCAACAGTCCAGGCACGATGAGCGGCTCATATGACCTCAGTACCGCCGCCTCGGCCTCGATGTCCACCCATCGCTGGAACCAGCCGTATGCGCGGTGCTTCTGGCCCATTCTCAGGTGACCCCATAGGCGGGTCAGTTCTCCCCGCGTGTCCAATTCGGGTATCGCGTCCAGCCGTGGCGGGAAATCCTCGGCGGGCGGGCGGTCGCCCGTCTCGATCTTGCTGATCACGTCGTGCGAGACATGCACCAGGGCAGCAAGATCTTTTTGCGACAGGCCTGCCTGGGTCCGGTAATAGCGCAGTTCCGCGCCGAACACGCCCGCAGGCGACCCGGCCCGGTCGGCATCGTTCGGCATGTAATCGGCATCCCTTCGGGAAAGGCGGCCGCGGGCCGGCGATAAGTGGGCATCCGGACCGATCCTGTTTCCAACCGTAGTCCTCTGCGGACAGGCTGTGAAACACAAACAGCCGGCCAGGGAGAGACAGTGACCACGACAGCCGCGGCGGCAGGCACCGGCCGCTACACCGGCACCTACCCCGCCGACCCCGCCCAGGTCAGGTAGGCGCGGGCCGCGCTCGCCGCGCTCATGCATGACTGCCCTCGAGACATCGCGCCATCGACAGGGAGAGATCGCCGAGAGCGGGTCAGTGACCGAGGTATGGCATATGATGGGTTGTGATTCCCTCAGCCGCTTCGGTGACTGAGTGCGAGGCCCCCGGCGACCGGGGGCCTCTGCGTTTCCGGCAGTTACCAGCTGGCCGGCTTGTTGATCTTCCGCCCAGCGGCATCCGTGACCTGAGGTGGCAGCTGGCTGGCGGCGAGCGCCGTGGGCCGGAGTTGCTTAAAGAATGTAGCCTGCAGGGCACGGCTGCGCCTGCTGGCCATATGAGGGTTGATTACCCCAGTGGTGAGGCCGAGTTCATCGCGCACAAGCCTCAACGGTTCACGCAGGTCAGAGTCGTTGGTTATGAGGACCGCGGCGCCACAATCCCCCCGGCAGGCATCGAGCATCAGGTAGGTGGCCAGGGCGACGTCGGAGCCCTTTTCTTCCGTCTTGATGATCTCCGCGGTCCGGGGTCCCGCGGCTGGCGGGTGGGCTAGAGGAGCCCGGGTGATGCTGACGTAGAACACGCCGAGATGAACCGAGACGGTGGGCAGGGTGGCCAGAGCCCGCAAGTAGGCGTCCTGGCGGACGGGAAGCTGAAGGTCATCCGGGCGGGCACTGACTTTCGCGGTGAAGTAACGAATGCGGTGAATAGTGTCCTTGGGCAGGAGGTGGCGACACAACGCCTCAAGGTCGAGCCATTTGTACGGCGAACCCTTGAGGGCACCGTAGAACAGGTTGAATCCGTCAATATAGACGTTGGTCCTGTTCATGCTGCACCTCCGGGCCGGTCAAGCTCTTTCAGTCATCAAGCACTGTTTCACCGACCCCTGACACACCGCAGTAGTCGAGACTAGGGACCACGCGGCGCGGTCCCGGGGCAAGCACGGGAGGACGGCACGCACCTGGTTCGTTCGGTATCAATGGGGTGTCGAGGGGACGGGATGTCGGATGCCGTCGTTACTCTGGGTGCGGTGGGCGGAACGCGCAGGTAATGGCGGAGGGGCGGGTAATGACCGAGGTGGCCCAGGGCGAGCAGCCGTCGGCGCTCGACACGCCGCAGGAGTTCACGGAGGCATCCTCCTACCAGGTGCGGGACGAGCTGGCCGGGCTGATCGGGCGGGACCTGCTGGGGCCGTGGGACGGCGAGGCCGAGGTGCTGCCGCCGCGGTCGTCCGGGCCGGGGGAACGGTACCTGGTGGGGCGGATCGGACCGCGGCGCGACCCGCAGTCTGGGATCGACGCGGCCGGGGACACGGTGGACACCGAGATAGCGGCCGGCGGGGACGGGGCCGACGGGGAACTGCCCGACCTGCTGACGATGCAGAACGCGGGGCGGATGTGGGCCTCGTCGATGGGGCTGTCGTGCGTGGTGGCGTCCGGCATCGACACGCTGACCGTCATCGTGGCCTGGGGCCGGTACGGCAAGGCCGACGTGCTGGACGAGGGCGGCAACCCGCGGCGCTGCTGGAGCCGGGAGCCGGTGCGGTACGTGCGGCACGTGCGGTTCGGTGACGGGGCCTCCCAGCGCATCGCGCTGACCATGCCGGACCCCCGGCTGCCGGGGGTATACCTGGCCGTCGATATCCGGCCGCGGGCCAACGGCGCGGACTCCGGCGCTCACGTGGTCCAGCTCGGCCTGGTCAACGCGCAGGAAGAACCGGCCGCCAACAAGGACGCCGCGTGGCTGTTCCAGCCCGCGCTGACGGTCACCGCGGCCGTCGAGCAGGAACTCGCCGTGTTCTGCCCGATCGACGATCCGCTTGATGATCACGCGGGCCTCGACGGGAGCCCAGAGGACCGGCACCTGCGGCTGCTGTACCGGGACGAGCTGCGGCACTCCGTCGGGCGCAACGTCGCGGTCCACGCTCATGTCCGCCCGGGTGAGCGGCACGCGTACCGGCTGGAGACCACCTGGCTGCCGACCTACGAGGTGGCCGCAACGATCGCGCCGCCTGCCGAGCCCGGGTCGCACCTGCACGGCGTCGAACTGTCCATGGACGCGCTGGCCGGAGCATCCGCCGGGGAACTCGCGGCCGGGCTCGGGCCGCTGGCGGACGGGTACGCGGCCTGGCTTGACGAGCAGGACGAACGGGTGGCCGGCTTGCCCGGCCCACTGCGAGAGACTGCACGGGCGGCGGTCTTCACCGCGCGTCGGTGCGCGGACCGTATCCGGGCCGGGATCGAGCTGGTGTCCTCGCCCGCCGCTGCCGGTCACGAGACGGCGCTGCAGGCGTTCCGGTTCGCCAACGAGGCGATGGCGCTGCAGCGGCGGCACACCACCATCGCCGCGAAACGAGAAGCCGAAGGGCTGAGCTACGCCGAGGCCTTGGCGGCGGTGCAGGAGAAGGGCGCCGAGGTTGCCTCGTGGCGGCCTTTCCAGCTCGCGTTCGTTCTGCTGAACTTGCCTGCCCTCACCGACCCCGCGCATCGCGAGCGGGTTCCCGGCGGACATCAGGCGCTCGCCGACCTGCTGTTCTTCCCGACCGGCGGCGGGAAGACCGAAGCGTACCTCGGGCTGGCGGCCTACACGTTCGCCATCCGCCGACTGCAGCGGATCGTCGGCAGCGGGACGGCGGCCCGCAGCGGCGAGGACGGCGTGGCCGTGCTGATGCGCTACACGCTGCGGCTGCTCACCGCCCAGCAGTTTCAGCGCGCGGCCGCGCTGGTGTGCGCTGCCGAGGTGCTGCGCCGGTCGGCGGCCGGGTCCGGGGATACGCGGTGGGGCACCGAGCCGTTCCGGATCGGGTTGTGGGTCGGCAGCGCGGTGTCGCCCAACTGGTACCCCGAAGCCGCCCAGCAGGTCGCCGACGTCAGGGACGCGCCGTCGTCCAGGCGCGCCGGCGTGTTGCAGACGCTGGCCTGCCCGTGGTGCGGGACCAAAATGCTGGCGCAGCGGGACCTGCGCCCGGACGACGACCGCAGGCGGATCCTGCTGTACTGCCCGGCCGGGGAGGGGCCGGACCCGTGCCCGTTCTCCGAGATGAAGGCGCCGGGTGAAGGGCTGCCGATCCTGACCGTGGACGAGGAGATCTACCGGCTGCTGCCCAGCCTGGTGATCGCCACCGTGGACAAGCTCGCGCAGCTGCCCTGGCGGGGGTACGCGGGCATGCTGTTCGGCCGGGTGAGCTCGCGCTGCCCGCGGCATGGGTACCGGCACGGCGACCTGGACGAGCGCACCGGGTGCCGGCCGAGGCACAACGAGAGCCGCCTGGCCAGGCTGCCCGCGGTGACCAGCCAGCCGGTCATCCGGCTGCGGCCGCCCGACCTGATCATCCAGGACGAGCTCCACCTGATCTCGGGCGCGCTCGGCACCACCGTGGGGCTCTTCGAGGCCGCCGTCGACGAGCTGTGCCGCTGGCCGGCTGGCGAGGTGCTGACCGGCCCCAAGATCGTCGCGTCCACCGCGACGACCAAGCGGGCGCCGGAGCAGGTGCGCGGGATCTTCGCCCGGGACCTGGCCGTGTTCCCGCCGCCGGTCCTGGACATCGCCGACACGTTCTTCTCCCGCCAGGTTCCGGTGACGCCGCAGACACCGGGACGGCGCTACCTCGGCATTTGCGCGCACGGCGTCCGGCTGAAGTCGGCGGAGATCCGGCTGGCGGAGATCCTGCTGATCGCGGGGCAATCGCTGTTCGACGCCTACGGCGGGGCCGCCGACCCGTACATGACGGTGGTCGGCTACTTCAACGCGACCAGGGAGCTGGCCGGCATGCGGCGGTACCTGGACGACGACGTGACTACCCGAGTCCGCAGGCACGGCCGACCGCGAGGATTGTCCGAGCGGATCCAGTCCCCGGCCGGGATGCTCGCCATCGAGGAGCTGACCTCGCGGATCTCCTCGGCGGACATCAGCAGCGTGCTCAAGCGCCTGGAGGCCGGGTTCGACCCCGCCCTGGACACGTCGGCGCGCCGTCGCGCCATCGGCCTGGACCGGTCCGACGCGCTGAAGAACAAGCGCGAGCCGCACGCCCTGGCCGAGCGCGACTTCGAGCGGCTCAAGGCGGACGCCTCACCGGTGGACGTGATCCTGGCGACCTCGATGCTGCAGGTCGGGGTCGACGTGTCGCGGTTCGGGCTGATGGTGGTGACCGGGCAGCCGAAGAACACCGCCGAGTACATCCAGGCGTCGTCCCGGGTCGGCCGGTCGGCGGAAAAGCCGGGCCTGGTGGTGACGTTGTACAACTGGTCCCGGCCGCGTGACCTGGCACACTACGAGGACTTCGAGTACTACCACGCGACGTACTACCGCCAGGTCGAGGCGCTGTCAGTGACGCCGTACACGCGGCGGGCCCTGGACCGGGGCACCGCCGCGACGTTCGTGGCCGCGGTCAGGAACGCCACCGAGCCGTACTCGCACGAGGCCGACGCCCAGGACGTGGACCTCGACGGGCCGCTGGTCCGGTCCGTGACCACCCGGCTGCTGAGCCGGGCCGAGGCCGCGTCCGACCGGCGCGGCCGGGACTACCTCGCCGAGCGTATCGCGGCGCTGCGGGACGCGTGGGAGACGGCCAAGACCGGCTCCACCCGGCTCGGGTACTCCAAGCGGACCGGCAAGCAGCCCCTCAACGGCCTGCTCGAGGTGGCGGGCGGCGCCGGGTGGACCACGCTGACCGTCCCCATGTCGATGCGGGAGACGGAGAACGAGATCAACCTGCTGCTCCCGGGCGGGAGCCTGTTCGATCCCGTGTACGGCCAGCCTGCCTGGTCGTTTGCCGCTCGGGATGACTCATCAGGCAGCGCAGACGACGAGGACGCTTCCGATGCCGACGAGCTCGGCGAGTCGGCGGCAGGCTCGCGGACGGGAGGCCGCTGATGGCCGGCACGCAGCACCGACGCCGGGTCGGGACCGTCCGGCCCAGCCACCTGATGTTCACCGGTGGCGTCGGCGCGCTCATCGACCTGCCGAACTTCCCCGTGCTCGTCCGGGGCCTGGACGACTGGCGATTCGACACCGTTCCCGACTGGACGCCACTGTACGAGCCCAGGCTGCTCGCCGCGGTCGGCAAGCTGCTCGGCGCACCGGTCGCCGAGCTGCGGCCGCCGCCCTGGATGGACGGGTTCGACGTCGAGCCGAACGGCCCGGCGGCCCGGGTCGGCGTGCCTGTCACCGCGTTCCCGCAATGGCTGCGGTGCTCAGCCTGCAACCGGCTCGCGCCGCTGGACTCCGGTAACTGGGGGTTCCTGAACGACAAGGCCCGCCGCCCGGACGAGGCCAGGTTCTTCCACCAGGACTGCCCGCGGCGCCGCCGGCAGCCGCTCGCGGTAGCGGCGCGGTTCGTGCTGGCCTGCGTCAACGGGCACCTGGACGACTTCCCTTACCGGGAGTTCGTCCACGGCGGCGGTTCGTGCCCCGAGGTGAGCCATCCTCAGTTGCAGATGGAGGACTACGGCGGCAACCGGGGCGCCAACGTCGTGATCCGCTGCCCGAGCTGCAGCGCCAAGCGGAACATCAACCAGGCCACCGGCCAGCGCGGCATCCAGAACCTTCCCGCCTGCCGAGGCCGGCATCCGCACCTGGGCACGTTCACCGAATGCCCGGAGCAGCCGATGGTGCTGGTCGTCGGCGCGTCGAACCAGTGGTTCGCGCAGACCCTGTCCGCGCTGGCCGTGCCGCAGGTCGGCGCCAGCGCGCTGCAGACGAAGATCGAGCAGTTGTGGAGCGACCTGCAGAACGTGCAGGAGCGTGCCGTGCTGGACTTCGCCTGGACGCTGCCGGCGTTCCAGGCTCTGCACCAATGGAGCAAGGACGAGGTATTCGAGGCCATCGCACAGCACCGCAAGACGCTGGAGTCAGGACCGGGAGGCGACCAGTCGGCCTATCCCGATCTGCGTACGCCCGAGTGGGAGGTTTTCTCCGCGGCGGTACCGCCCGAGCCGACCGACGACTTCACCCTCCGCCGTGACCACGACGGCGTGCCGCCCGCGCTCGCCGGGTTCCTTTCCGACGTCGCACAGGCCGAACGGCTGCGCGAGGTGCGGGCGCTGACCGGGTTCACCCGGCTGGACGCACCCGACCCCGAAGACCCCGACCTGGTGACGCGCGCGCCGCTGGCCCGCGACCGCCCGGCCTGGGTTCCGGCCAGCGAGGTGCGCGGGGAGGGCATCTTCCTGCGCATCGACCCGTCCATCATGGCCACGTGGGAGGACGGCGTCCGGGACTCGGACGTGGTCCGCGAGCACATGGAGGCGTTCAAGCGGTTCCGGACCAACCGCTACTCCGACCGGCTCAGGACCGACTTCGACCCGTTGCACGGCTGGCCCGGGCCGCGGTACATCGCGCTGCACACCCTGTCCCACCTGCTGATCCGGACGATCTCGCTGGAGTGCGGCTACAACTCGGCCAGCCTGTCGGAGCGGATCTACTCGGGTCAGGACCAGGGCGGCATCCTCATCTACACCGCCGTGCCCGACGCGGAAGGCACGCTGGGCGGCCTGGTGTCCCTGGCCGAGCCCGAGCCGCTGACGCGCATCATCCAGCGGGCGCTGCACGACGCGCGGCGGTGCTCGTCCGACCCGCTGTGCGCCGAGCGCCTGCCCGAAGCGCCCGCCGACTTCCTGCACGGCGCCGCCTGCCACGCCTGCCTGTTCGTCTCCGAGACCACCTGCGAGCGCGGCAACCGGTTCCTCGACCGGCGTTTCAGCGTGCCGATCGACGGCGATTTCCCGCCTCTCGTCCCGTCATGAGCTGGGACGCGCTGGAGGAGGCCGGCTGGGAGCTGCTCCGGCGGCTCGGCCCGGCGGCGCTGCGCACGGCTATCGGCCATGTCTGCGACGCCTGGCCTCGTGACGCGATCCTGCGAGTGACGCCGGGCGCCGAGAGCCTGCTCGACGCGCTAGCCAATGTGGACAGATCGACGGGCTTGGCCTACCTCACCGGGCTGGCCGCCGGATACACCCAGCGGGCGGCCGAAACCAGCGTTGAGACGGTGTGGAGCGGCCCGGGGTCTCACCACGTGCCAGTCCGGGCCACCGCCGCTGTGCTCGCCGACGTCGTACGCGAAGCGCGGCATGAGCTGCTGCTGATGACCTACTCGGCCCGGCCGAACCAGGCGCTGAATGATGCCCTCAGCGCAGCCGTGCAATACGGCGTGACGGTCAGCATCGTGGTCGAGACGCTCCAGGGCGCGGGCAGCGCCCTGTCGGGCGATGAGCCTTACCAGGCGTTTACCGGGATTCCCGGTCTCGAGCTGTGGCACTGGCCCACATCGCAACGGACCGAGTCGGGCGCGAAGATGCACGCTAAGCTGGCCGTGGCCGACCGCCGCGTCCTGCTGGTGACCAGCGCCAACCTCACCCAGTCCGGAGTCAGCAAGAACATCGAGGCCGGCCTGCTCATCCGCGGTGGCTCGGCCCCGGTACGCGCGGCCGAGCATGTCGATGCCCTCCGGCAGAGCGGGTGCCTCACCCGCCTCAACTAAAGGCTATTGACTCGTGTACTGCCCGATCCCATTCCCAGTAGGGGTTTCGGCGAGCGGCGTCCGGCATGTTCCGATGCTAGCCACTGAGTCGGCAACGTATTGCGTTTGGCAACCCGTTGCTGTTCCTTCCGGGTGAGGGGAGAGCCGGAGCGTCAGGGAACTCGTCTACGGCATGCCGACTTCGTTTCTGGCCACATAGAAGCTGGAGACGCGGATGCGGCGGTCTTCGGCGAAGCCGCGGCACCGCGGGCGCAGGTGGCGGCCTGTTATGCGGCCATCTCCCGGATCACCCAGTAGTACTGGCTACCGGTCCTTGGAATTGCGGGAGGTGACGAAGACTCCGCGGCCGCGTACGGTGTGGACCAAGCCCTCGTCCTTGAGGATCTGCAAGGCCTTCTGCACGGTGCCGTCAGCGATCCCGTGGGCCTGCTGCAGCGTGCGGATCGAGGGCAGCGCGCGGTCCTGCGGGTAGGTGCCATCCTCGATGCCGCGTCGCAGCAGGTTCGCTAGCTGGACGTATACCGGCGTAGCCGACTGGGCGTCGATCACAACTGCATCATGCGCTGACACCCTATAGTCGGCCTAAGCAAGGGTAAGCATACTGCAGTATGCTGTAGTAGTTAATTCCGGCCTGACATAAGGAGACGCCGATGTCAGAGCTCCTACGGGACGAGCCAGACCAGCCCTCGCGGTACGAGACCATCTGCACGTTCTACATCGGGCAGATAGCCGACGGTTCCATCCGTCCCGGCGAGCTCCTGCCGACCGCGCATCGCGTGGCCGAGCAGCATGGGACCAGCGCTTCAACGGCGCGCCGCGGGCTGCGGCTGCTAGCTCACTTGGGCTGGGCTACGCCCGTGCCGGGCTACCCGTACATGGCGCTACTCCCGGAAAGAAGCAGCTAATCAGCAGCCACACGATCGACCCGATCGATAGTGATCAAGTCATCGTCGATCGTGTACACCACGCGGTACCGGCCGACGCGCAACCGGGGGTATCTGCCCCGGTGGAATGCCTCTGCCGGATACGGGTCACTGGCCAGGGCAATGACCGCTGCGCCTATGGCACGCATCCCGGCCTGGTCGTGCATGTACTGGCGGGCTAAGGCCGTGGCGGCCGGGCTCCACTCGATCTTCACCGGTCGCTGACGAGCAGTTCGGCCATGACGTCTTCGTGCGATCGTGCACCGGGGCGGCCGCCGGCCACCCATTCATCGTGTGCCGCGAGGGTGGCCTCGATCTCGGCCTCCTCCAGGGCTTCGGGGGAAGCATGCCGTTCCACCGCCCGGAGCCGCCGCAACTCAGCCAGCGGCACGATGGCGGCTGCCTCCCCGCCGAGGTGGATCACCTCGTAGGGCTCGGCCGGATCCGGTTGGCCGACTGGCTGCACAGTCATATGGGTGACGATACCCGTCGTGGAGCTGGCAGTCTCGGCGACGCACTCGATCAGCTCACGGGCGGTTTCCAGGGCCGGATCATCGCGGTCGCCGCGGTGTGGCGCCGCGCTAGGGTCTGGTGCCTGCGGACGGGATCCGGGCCGAGCTGGGTAATCAAGGTCTCGCGTAGGGGATGGTGAGACGCGATCAGGTGCTCGCTTCGTTTTTCCAGCCAGGGCATCCAGGTCGCGGCGGGCGGGCGGTCGCGTTTGGCCGAGTTGTACGCGTAGCAGGCCAGGACGAAATTCCAGATCTGGTGGAGGTCGCCGTCCGCCCATCCCTGCGTCATGAGCACGAAGGGCAGAACATGATCGACCGCGACCCGCTTTGTGCCGATATCGGTGAACAGCTCGTTGCAGTAAGCACAACGCCCGTCCTGGTAACCGCTGAGTGCATCGCGGACGCCCGTTATGGGGCCGCGGCGCAGCCGGGCCGGCAGGTACAGGTTGACGGCCTCCTCATCCGGGGTTATCTCGGCCGAGACCACACGGGTACCGAGCCCCAGGCCCCATGACGTCTGGACGAGGTTCCAGCGGGCGTCGACCTCGAGCGGCAGAACCGACGACTGCACGCCGTTGGCCAGCGCGAGCAGATGATCGGTCAGCGTGATGCCCTGTCGGCCGGACCGCTCGTCGACGAAGAAGGGGGTCTGAGTGGGCTGACCGTCGCGGCTGATGTGGAAGGCGTCGATGACGTTGGCGAATCCGAGCCGGACCGTGACCTCGGCCAGCCGCTGATCATCTAGTTCGCCGCGGTTGCGGGACCGGCAGGTATCCAGGAACCGGCTCATGGCCGACGTGCTCTGCCGGTCCTCTACCCGCAGGTGCTCGCAGATGGCGGCAGCGTAGGGAACCGCCAGGTCACCAAGAGGAACGAACGTCCGCTGCTGCCTGCCCAGGTCCAGGAGCACTCGCCCCAGGGCGAACTTGTAGCTGGCGACGTTCCGGCCGAAGCGGATGATATGCCGCCAGTCGCCCGCCGACGTCGGGGCTGCGTCCTGAAATGGCAACAAGATCTTGCCGCCCATGCACGGCGGTACTGTCTCGGCCATGCGTGTCGCCTACAACAAGCTCGTCCGCGACCAGATCCCGGACATCATCGCCGCAGCCGGGAGTCGCCCGTCGACCCGTGTCCTGGATCACGCCAGCTACCAGGGCGCGCTGCGCTCCAAACTGCTGGAAGAGGCACACGAAGCAGTAGCGGCAGCGGATGAGCAGTTGGCCGCGGAAATGGCGGACGTACTAGAGGTGCTCAGAGCGCTGGCCACGGCTCACGACATGAAGTGGGAAGACATCGAACTCCATGCGAACCGGAAAAGAGCCGAGCGTGGCGGCTTCGACCACCGGATCTTTCTCGAGCACGTCAACCAGGTCTCGAGGCCGATGCCTGAGTAGCCGCCGTGGCCTGGTGACGCCGTATCGGCACTGGGCAGCCCGCTGAGCCTCTATGAACGCCTGCTCCGCCGCCGCGCAGGGCGATCTCCGTCAGCCGTCCTCCCTGCCAAAGATCGGCGGTCTGCTGCAGCACATTCCTATCGTGACAGGATCGCCTCGTGCCGCTGCCTGGCTACTGTGAACAGTTCATGGCGCAGGCGCTCCCGGCTACGGCCCCGGGTCTTAATCTCGTGGCAGTTGGGACACAGCGCGATCATCTGCTCCGGGTGATCTGGGCCACCCTTGGCGAGATCCTGGATGTGGTCCACTTCCAGGATCGGGTGTCCGGCATCGGTGATGTCCTGCGGCTCACCCGTGCAGCGCGGGTTCTCGCAGTGCCCTTCGCTGCGCAGCAGCACGGCACGGCGCGCCGACTCCAGGCGCAGTATGTCCACGCTTATTCGTGGCTGGCCAAGCCTGGTGCCACGATTGCCGGCACCGCGTCCGATCGCACACAGGCGGCGGTACTCCTCTTCCAGCGGGCTCCTGACCACGATCACGTCACCGGCCGGGACCTCATCGTCGGCGACGTCGGCCTCTGCAAGCCCCCCATCAGCCAGGATCGCGTCATAGTCGGCATCCTGAAGATAGCTGTCCACTATCGCCGCTGCCGCAGCCAGGCGGGCCTCTCCCGAGTACCGGACGAGGTTGTAAACCGGTGCGGGCAGGCCGCCCACAGGCTGATTGCTGGTGAACCAGCGCAGTGGCGCATCGCCGTGCGCAGGTGGCACCGGCCGCGGGCCGCCGAGATCCCACAGGCCGGCGTGGTGCAGCGCCGCGACTGGATAGTGCGGCCGTGGATGCTCCCCGTGACGTTCGAGGAACTCGCCGAGCCCGGCCTCCGTCTCGCTCCATTCCGTCATCCGCGCAAGTCCCTGGTGTGCACGGCCAATCGCCCACAGCAGGGCCAGCGGCTGGTAGAGCGCCTGGCGGCCAGTCGGCGACCGATACGGCCGCAACGCGGAGAGCAGCTCGACCAGCTCCCCCACCGTCAGGCCAGGCACCGCCTGCGTCACCTGGAAGCCGAGACGGCTCAGCAGGCGCCCTACGGTCGCCGCCCCGCCGCTGAAGTCGGCGGCGGCTAGCGGTTCCTGGCCTGGAAGGAAGCCGTGTGCCGCGCCCACGATCGCCTTCGAATCGTAGGCCTTGCCGTCAACCACCAGCCGGTATGAACGGGCCGCGCCAAACCCGTACTTTGCGAGGAACCGGTCTGGGCCAAGCCAGTCATATTCCGCCACGGCCTGGAGAATCTCGCGGCGGGATAGCTCCCGCAGTGCCACACGGCAATGGTAAGCACTTGCGTTTGGCAAAGTTGCCAGACGCAACCGGTTGCGCTTTCCTACGCCGGGCGGTAACAGAGGTAGTCCATCAGACACATACGCCCGCTCGCCGAACTGCTTGCCGTAGGGATCGCCAAGCTGGCTGAACGGCGCCGCCGGGGGCGGGCGACCTGCCGAACCCGCGAGTGTCGTACCGGATGACACGGTAATGCGAAGGCAGCCTGTCCAGGATAGGCAGCCAGATAGATGAGTCGCCTTACCCTGGGTGCAACAGGACCAGCACCGGGCCATCGCCGCCTGTATCGTTGGCCCACAGACGCCCGCCGTCGACCGGCACGGGTCGCTCCTGCTGGCCGGATGTTCAGAACCTGACCGCGTGCCAGGTCTTCCCGCCGTTGCCAGTCAGCAGTAGTTGTCCGAGCATGTCGCCGAAGTACGGGTGGCCGTGGATGACCAGGCCGTCGCGGGTGGTGGTGAAACCCAGGTCGTTCCAGCCCTGGCCGCCATCGGGATAATTGACCACCGTCCGCCAGGTCCTGCCGTTGTCCGCGGAGTAGTACAGCCAGCTTCCCGCGCTCGTGGTGGCTATGGTCAGGTGCCCGGGGACAGAGGCGGCGATCACACCGCCATCGCCGGCGCTGGAGGGGTGGCCTGCCAGCTTCCAGGTCGCGCCCAGATCACCGCTCACGTAGACGGACTTATCGGTGTGGCTGGTGTAGCCCTGGCCGGTGCACAGCAAGGCCAGCCCGCGCGGGGCCTGCACGGCAACCGAGATGGGCACCGGGAAGGGGCTGGCCGTGCACGGGAGCGCGTGCCTGGTGATGGTGAGGCCGCCGTTACCAGTGACCAGCACGGAGGTGCCGTCGATGATCGCCGCCACCCGCGCCTGGGTGGCGATGCTCCCTATCGCACTGGCTTGCGTGACGAGCCGGGTCCATGCCCCGCTGGCGAGAGGCCGCCGCAGGAGCGCCCAGCTCGCGTTGCCGGCGTTCCCGCGGCGCATGGTCACCGCGAGCACCTGGCTGTCGATGATCTCCAGCGAAACGATCGAGCCGCCGGGGTAGGCCGCAGCTGACCAGTGCTTACCTCCATCGGAGGTCGCCCACAACCCGTTGCCGAACACGAACCCGTGCTCCGGCGTGGCGAACCGGATACTCCACACAGCCCGACCGCTGCTGATGCCGGGCTGGCCGAGCGGCACCACGGGCGCGGGCAGGGCGCGCCAGCTCACGCCCCGGTCACGAGTGCGGACAATCGAGGTGCACGGAGCGTGCTTGCACGGCGCCGTGCCCAGCACGAACGCCTCCAGGCTGGAGACGAAGGTAACGGAGGCGCCTCTGAACCCGGCCGGAACGGGCCCACCGGAGGGCAACGCGGTGCCAGCCGGGATAGCCGTAACTGTGGCGCGCGATGCCTGCTGGAGCGACGACGCAGTGGCGGGACGGGCGGCCGACGGCGCCCGCGGTGTCCCGCATCCGGCCATGAGCCCCGCGATTAGCCTCGATTCCCGGGAGACGGTCCGGAGCCTGTGGCGCCGGGTGCCCTGACTGTCCCTGGGCGCGTTTGTGCTGGCAGGCGGGCATGTTCCGGGTCAGCCTTAGGACGACCTCAATGAGTTGACCAGAATTAGTCTCGGCTTTCTGGCGGGACGGAAATCGGACACTCCCGGCGAACTCATCGCTGTGACCGGCGTGCCGCCGCGCATGCCATCTGATACAGCTCTACTATTTCCTGGATAAGTTCAGCAAGATGAGTTGAGATGCCAGGATAGGCAGGATGCGGGACGGCGCGGAGTACTTCACCGACCCGGCGAGCGCGGCGCAGCGCCGGTATGAGGCGCTGCGCGCCTACTTCACCGATGAGATGCCCGCCGCTGAGGTCGCCGACCGGTTCGGGTACTCCACCGCCAGCATCCACCAGATGGCCACCTTGCTGCGCAAGGGCCGGCTGAACCTGTTCGCCGAGACAAGGCCCGGCCCGAAAGGCCCGCGCAAGGCCACCGGGACGCTGCGGGCCCGGGTGCTGGAGCTGCGCGGCGCCGGGCATTCGGTCACCGAGATCGCCGCCGCGTGCACATCCGAGGCGATGCCGGTGTCGGCGCAGACCGTCTGGCAGATCCTGGACGCCGAGGGACTGCCGCGGCTGCCCCGCCGCGACGACGGCCGCCGCGGCCCGCCGGCCCGGCTGGACCCGGTCAAGGCCGCTGCGCTGCCCGGCTGGCCGGGCGGGCCGCTGGACCTGCCGTGCGATCACGCCGGGCTGCTGCTGTTGTTCCCCGCCATCTGCGACACCGGCCTGCCGGACCTGATCAGCGGCGCCGGCTACCCCTCGACCAGGGAACTGTCATCCTGGCAGTCGACCGGGACGCTGCTGCTGGCCAAGTGTGCCCGCAAGCCCCGCGTCTCCCACGCCGGGACGCTGGCCGACGACGCCGGGCTGGCGTTCGCGCTCGGCCTGACCGCGCTGCCCAAGACGACCCACCTGGGCACCTACTCCTGGCGCATCCGCCGCGACTCCAACCGCGCGCTGCTGACCGGGCTGGTCAAGGCGCTGCGGCCGCTCGGCCTGGCCACTGGCGAGGCCGGGTTCAACTGCGATTTCCACGCCATCCGCCACCACGGCGACCAGGCCGTGCTGGAAAAGCACTACGTCCCGCGCCGCTCCCAGCGCACCCGCGCCGTCCTGACGTTCTTCGCCCAGGACCACGCCACCGCCGACATGGTGTACTCCAACGCCGACATCACCAAGGCCGAACAGGCCAGGGAGATCGTCGCCTTCGCGGACTACTGGCAGCAGGCCACTGGCAGTGATCCCGGCCTGCTGGTCTTCGATTCCCAGCTCACTACCTACAAAATCCTCGGCGAGCTGTCCGGCCGCGGCATCCGCTGGCTCACCCTCCGCCAGCGCGGCAAGACCGAGCTCGCCCGCCTGGACGCCCTGCCCGCCTCAGCATGGAAACCCGCCGTCATCGCCCGGTCCGGCCGCTACCGGCGACCCCGCCTGCACGAAGACATGATCAAGCTCCCCGGCATCAGCACCCAGGTCCGCCAGATCGCCATCACCAACATCGGCCGCGACGAGCCCACCCTGCTCATCACTAGCGACCTGACCACGCCCGGCAAGAACCTGTTCGCCCGCTACGCCGAGCGGATGATGGTGGAAAACGAACTCGACGCCTACATCGGCGGGTTCCACCTCGACGCGCTGACCAGCGGCGTCCCGCTCAACGTCGACCTGGACACCACGCTGACCGTCGTGGCCGGGAACCTGTACCGGCTGCTGGCGCTCAAGCTGTCCCGGTACGAGCGCGCTACGCCGGGAACCCTCTGGCGGGACTTCCTCGACGCCACCGGCACCTTGCACATCGACAATACCGGCGTCACCTGCGCACTGAACCTGCGCAGCCACCACCCCGCCCTCATCGACGCCGGATTCGCCGAACTCCAAACACCCATCCCCTGGTGGGAAGGGCGCACCCTGCGGTTCCGGTTCCCGCCACGGTAACCGCCAGGCCGCGAGAAACCTCAACTCAATTATCTGACCGGGAATCGAGGTTAGCAGGCCCCCGCATGCGCCAGCAAATAGCCTATTCATTGAAATCACCTCATGAGTTATGACTCATCAGGCACCCGCGCGGTTGTGGCCCCTAATCGAGGCAAGCATCGCCCATCGCCGGTTCCTTGTCCCCTGTGGCTGCGGTTAGCGTGGTCTGGTGGATGTCTACGGATTCGCGGGTGGGCCCTGCCCGGCGGCGATGTTGTTGACCTGTTCGCGGACGGTGACCGGTGGACCGACGACCCGGTCCGCGGAGCCGGGCTGACCGCCGAAGGCTGGCTGCTCCCCGGCCTGGTCGACGCGCATACGCACCCGGGTGCCGACGAGCCGGGCAAGCCGCTCGATGAGGCCGTCCTTCGTGATGACCTGCGTGCGCACGTGACGGCGGGAGTGACGATGATCCGCTCACCTGGCCTGGCTGGTGAGCCGCCCGCGTGGTTCGGGCTTGATGATGACGTGCCGCGCGCGGTGCATGCCGGGCAGTGGATCGCGCAGCACGGTCAGTTCTTCGACGGCTGGGGGCCGTCGGGCCGATCACGCGGAGCTGCCCGCCGTCGCGGCGGCCCAGGCTACCCGTACCGGGTGGGCCAAGGTCATCGCGGACTGGAATCCGGAGGATGAGCCGGTTCCCGCCGGTGTGCTCGCGGCGGTCGTCGAGGCAGTGCACGCAGTCGGCGGGCGGGTTGCGATGCACTCCCAGCAGGCGGCGGGGGGAGCGGCGGCGGTCGCCGCCGGGGTGGATTCCCTGGAGCACGGCTTGTGCCTGGATCCGGAACTCCTGCCGCGGATGGCCGAACGAGGCATCGCGCTGACGCCGACCCTGCGGGTACTGACGGCGACCCTTGACGTGGTGGGCGAGCGGCCGGACGGGCCGCGCAAGGACTGGTACCTGCGCGGCGCGACCGCACACCCGAACCTGGTCGCGGCCGCAGCCGAGGCGGGCGTAACGATCCTGGCCGGCACGGACTCCGCTCCGCACGGCCGGGTGGCGGACGAGATACGCGCGCTGGCGGCGGCGGGCCTGCGCGGGCGCGACGCCCTCGCCGCCGGCTCCTGGGCCGCTCGCCGCTACCTGGGCTTGGGTGGCCTGGTTCCCGGCGCTCCTGCCGATGCGGTCGTCTATGACGCCGGCCCGCGCACGGATCCCACCCAGCTGGATGCTCCGAACGCCGTCATCCTCCGCGGCCGCCTGGTCCACCGCCGGCGGATACTTACGGTCGATCCGTAACCAGGATTCGTAACTGAACGTGACTCTTCTCCGAGACTCGAGTGGAGCCGATCCCTGCCGACTCAGCGCTCGAGGACCGTCAGGTGCAAATGTCACGCACGGCGCCCATATCGGCCATTCCAGTGCGTAGCCCATCCCATGGCTCGGAAGGGTGCGACTGGCCCGGCGGACCATCGGTTGCTGGCAGGGTTTGCTCGTCGTTCCCTCTTACGCCACGTTCGGGACGAAGAGGCCGCCGGTTCAAATCCGGCCACCCCGACAGCGAAACGGCAGGTCACAAGGCATCTAGTATGCCGCGCCTGAAATCCGGGATATATTTTGCCAGTGAGTCCAGGATCTCGTCGGCGGTCTTGGTCCAGGCAAAGGGCCGGGGGCTGGCGTTCCAGTTCTTGATCCAGTCGGGTATGTCGGCTTCGAGGGCTGGCACGCTCTTGTGCACGCCGCGGCGGATCCTCTGGGCGGGCAGGTACCCGAACCCACGAACAGCGGGTCGGTGGACAGTTTGAAGGTGCCGGCTAACTACAGTAAGTGCGGCTTGATGTCCAACTTGCGCCAGATCCGCCCGATCGTGGACTTGCTCAGCCCGCTGCGCCCGGCCATCGAGGCCCGGGACCAGTGCGTGGCGTCCGGCGGCATCTCCTCCAAGGTGGCGGTGATGACCTCTTCCACCTTGTCCAGCAGGATCGACGGCGGCCGGCCCGGCCGCGGCTCGTCATGCAGGCCGTCCAGCCGCTGCCCGGCGAACCTGCCGCGCCATTTGCTCACCGTCGCCGGATCGACCCGCAGGTCCGCGGCGGCCTGCTTGTTCGAAGCCCCGTCCGCGCAGGCCAGCACGATCTTGGCCCGCAGCGCCAGCGCCTGCGCGGTGCTGGCCCGCCGCGCCCACCGGGTCAGCTGCTCCCGTTCCTGGCCCGTCAGCACCAGGTCAGCCACGGGACGGCCCGGCCGGTCGTGATCGGCCAGCCCCGCCAGGCCTTCCCCGGCGAACCGCCGCCGCCACTTGCGCACCGTCATCCGCGTCGACCCCAGCTCCGCGGCCACCCGCGCCACGCCCGACCCCGGCTCCGCGCACGCCAGCACGATCCGTGCCCGCTCCGCCAGCCACGGCCGCCAGCCCTCTAACCAGCGGACAAGCTCAGCACGATCCTCATCGGTCAGCACCAGCGGCACGGCCAGGTCCGAGTCCTGCCCACCGCCCCTTCGCCGTTGTGCCGGGCTTGCCTACGACATGATCAGCTTGGACGCCAGGCTGTCGCACTGATAACTTATCCGAGCAACGCTGATTCTGCTTCTGACGTGAGCAATCCGCTAGGTCGAAACCAAACAGAACTCTTGCCTGAATACGGAGGCAATCTCTCAGTATCACTGTCCACAATATCAACATCAACCAAATTATAGACGGGACCAGGAGGCGGCGGCATTACCTCGGCTTCAATTACGGCTGCATGAATTACATCGATCCCATTGTTAAGCGCAGCCAAGCTTCGATGGACACCATCTATCAGAAACAGGTGCCCTTGGTGCCTTTCTGCCAATGGTCCGAAACTAATTCTAGTCCCTTGATGCTCGTCAGCGTAAGTTATTGGCAAATATAGGGGCGAACCGGATCTTACCATTTCAGCAAGAAGATTTTCCGCCCGCTCAAGCCTCCTAGGTGCTATACGTGAGATCACTGTCTTAAGAGGCGTAACCTCAATTAGGCAGTACTCAATCTTAAAAGATCCGTAATGATCCCAGCGCCTACTGATAACTGCCTCAAGCACCCGGCAGGCGGCATCTATGGAAACATCTCGTTGCAAGCAATCGCTCCGCAATTCGGCATCAAGACAATACAGGATACCATAGGTTCCCTACGCTCAGGTCACGGAACATGAGATATGGCGATTATGGCAAGCTCACTCCAGGACGCTAGCAAACGACTCCAACCGCTGCCTCGCCTCGCCGACGGTCATGTTTGGCCGCAATCCCGTTGTCGGAATATGGCCACCTGGGTCTACAAGAACATCGGTGCTCTTGCGGACTTGAGGTAGCCGGATAAACAATGTAGCTGAGAGGCCATCATTCACAGCATGTACTCGATGCAATTCCCTCGAGTCTAGATAGTAAGCGCTACCTGCACAGAGCGTTTGCAGGCTCGCGAGCCCCACCCGGACATGCCCATATGGATGGTATTCATACATACCGTCGCTTGGATGTCTCTTCTCTCTGAACCGGGCATATGACATTCCGTCGCGTATAGAACGATATGACGCAAGTTGGATTTTGCCGAAAACAATTCCGGAGACAAAAGAAAATCGATGATTGTGGATATGCTCAATTCCGTGGGCCTCGTCTGGCCACCATACGTGAAGTCGCAACTGATATATGTCAGTAGCGTACAATACGAACTTATCGAATCCGAGAGGATGCCGAGTGGACCGTTGAGCGGACAAGACCATCAAGCCGTCGTCAGCACATACCGACTTGACCAGTTGGAATACAAGCCTGCGCTGGCTGTACCTTATTGCAAAAGAGACTAGGCTACGTTCACGATCGGACATTGACGATGTTGTCAATATATGCCTAAGACCGGCATCGAATACTACGATGGAGCCAGGCAGGTTAGAAATCGAGCTCATCCTCCAACATCGTATATCAATTCTGCATAGCAGAGCTTGTGATCCGAGAAGTTATCTATTACTTCTACACGTTGGAGTTGGAAGTCTCGAGTAAAGAGCATGTCGTCAATACTGTCGTTTCGATATGTTGACTGACCAATTATAGCTCTTGACAGCGCGAGCCTAGAATCGGCGATCAGATCGCGCTTGCTAGTATTAAAGTCACCGCAGACTACTAGCGGAGTGGATGTCAGCGCTGCAAGATTTTCTGAGAGATCTGACCAAATACGGGAGAAGGCTGGATCCTCGGCGTCACGTTCAAATAGATGAAATGGGAATGCGTGTAGCGAGACGGCCGATATAACTCTTTGATCCATCACTACTCCAGCCGATACGAGTCCCTTGTCAAACATCCGTATCGGTACACCCTTTATATCTCCATCTAGCTCCGGGTTTCTGAAACGTTGCCGTTTCACATTTTTCACCGGAAGGCGACTTACAATGGCAACGCCAGCCTGGCCGACGGGATAAAATGAGGATTTCGACAGAACACTGTAAGCTCTAAACCTAAGCGGTGTATGATCCCTTATGGTTTCCAGCGTAAGAGACCGTGAGGATGATTCGAAGTCGACTTCCTGCAGGCCTACGACGTCCAGCCTATAACGTATAAGGAAGTCAACGACTTCCCTTCGCATCTTGTCGGCGGCTTGAAGGTTTTGGTCGATGGGCACAGCTTCATGGATGTTCCAAGTGCCAACCCGCAGTACCTTGGTCAAGGCGGCCACTCAAATCCTCTCAGTATGTACTCACGCACTGCATTAATACCCTGATAAGTCATCCACATTGGTTTTGAGTCATCGTGCCACCGCCACACCCCGTGCTGCTCCGATTCAAGGACCGCGCGCATTGCTCGCTTTAGTGCCAGTAGGTACGTAGAAGGATCCTCACCTGTCATGATTGCCCGGGCTGTCCAAGCTGCCGTGAAGTGTCCGACGAACAATGCATCGACCTCCCCGCCACCGACATGACGCCTCAGCTGCTCATCTGTATCTGCTAGCGAGCGGTTTTCCGCCACCAACCAAGATATGCCAGCGTTTGCTGCAGATTCAAGATACGCGCCACGAGGAACAACCCGCGCCGCTTTCTTAAGGGCTACGACAGCCCGTGCAGTGTGAGGAATCGATCCTTTAGGGCCACCTTGAAGGGATTCTCCCCATGAAACAGGAGTATTATCAGTATCGATGGCACTTGCGCCTTGAGCTAGACGTGCGGAAAGCTCTTGAAGCCTCACAGAGGTCGGTGCCACATCTGCAAGTGTTGTGACTATTGTCGCCACTACCGTTGTACGGTTCAGGGCTACTGGGTCATCCGCTCCAGCAAGTCTTTCCAGCAGTTGCACAAGGGATGCTAGTACCTGTTCATCTATGCCTGCCCTAGCAGCGGCACCCAAAACCCAGGCCGTCACCTCGGGTCGACCAGCGCCCCGCTGTGTGCTAGCAGCCCATCCACCTCCGGGCTTCTGCAGGGCGAGCAAGCTCCTTACGAGACGTCCATAATTGATTACAGAACTACGGAGGTCGAGCGCCATAGCCGTTCGCAGGCCGTACGACGTTCCCATTGCAGTTGGAGGAACATCGTCGCCAATATACTGAGACCATCCGTAAATAGTATCGCCGTCATGTTGCCCAGATCGAATATCTGCTAGCAACGCTGCGGCCGTATTAACAAAAATGCTGTAAGGGCTAAAGCTCGGACTATTAATGTTGCCCGCGGGCAAGGCAACTCGCGCTGGTGGCGATAGTGCGTCACTACGCGATTCAGGAAGCGATGTGAAACGCTGCGCGAAGAATCGAAGGGCAAATCCGACGCACAGCGCGCCAACACCAGCGAATATATACTTCAGCGCAATGTAAGTGAACCAGCTGTCTTGCAAGTTGTCCAGTAGTAGACCATAAGCTGTTAATGCGCCCGCAAAAGGGCCGATAGAGATAAGCGCGTCAACAGCTCGGCGTCGCAGCGGCAATCGCGGCGGTCTTCCTGGAGCTAGATGGGACCCGTCATTAACTTCGGTGGCGCCGTCTTGGCTAGCAACCAATGAGGCATCGGAAGATCTTGGGTCGGTAGGTGGCACAATTACCTCAGGTCATCTAGAGCTTGAGCGTCTTAACGTTTATTACCTTGGGCGTTCTCCTGCGTATAATACATCCTCTGATGCGCAGGGAAGAGGACTCAGCGTCTCCCGCCGAACATCGACGTCACTGTCGCCCGGGCATGGCGCAGCCACGATGCCTACGCGCTGTCAACGGCATCTTCTCAGCAGCGGGTCCTGCTGGAGAAACTATCGCCGCCGCCTGCGGCGGACACCAGAGAACATTGACGGACGATGCCGCCCAGGTCAGGTATGCCGACACCATGGCAGTCGGCATCGCTGCTTGGCTTCAGACGAAGAGACCGTCGGTTCAATCCGGCCACCCGGTCTAGGGCTCCCACCCGCCAACTTGTTCTCTCACCGGCTCCCCAACCTCATGGTGGTGTCTGATTTTGGGAGCAGGATGGGAGCGACCATGAGCGCGCAGCTGCGCCTAACGACGTGGCCGTCGGCCTTGTGCCACTCGGCGGTGCAAATGAACAGGGTCCGCCGGTCCGGGCCGCCGAGCATCAGCGCGAACGGCGCCCGGTTCTCGGCCAGTTCGATCCGCTGCAGGACTGTGCCGCCCTCGGCGACGCGGGCGACCGAGAACCCGCCTGTGGACACCCAGATCGCGCCCTCAGCATCCATGGTGATGCCGTCCGGGCCCAGGCCGTCGGCGAACACGCGCCGGCCGACAGCCCGCCGTCGCCGTCGATGTCGAACGCGGTGAGCCGGCCCGCGAACGATTCGGAGATAATCAGCGTCCGGCCGTCCGGGGTGATGACCATGCCATTGGGGAACTGGATGTCACCGGCGACCTGGCGCAGCTGGCCGTCCGGCGTGACCACCTTGATGTAGCCCGGCTTGGGCGCGCCGCCGCCGACGAAGTCCAAGTCCGCGCGCCGTTGATGTAGACGTTGCCGCGCCCGTCCACGACGATCTCGTTCGCGTGCTGCTCGGCGATGGTGACCATCGACCCGTCGGGCTCTTGCCGCTCCAGCTTGGCCCCCGTGGTCAGCAGCCTGCCGTCGGGCAGCCACCCGATGGAGTATCCCATCGGGTGGCTGGCCGGGTCGCGGGTGAGCATGACCTCCGCCGTGCCGTCCATGTCAACCGCCACGACCTGCCGGTCGATCCAGTTGCAGAACCACAGCCGCCCCTCATGCCACCGCGGCGACTCAGGAATCCCCAGCCCGCTCAGCACAATCTCCGGTTCAGGCATTACGCTCCATTCCTCCGCTCCTCTGCCCTCTACACGAACGGCCACGAGCCCGATCGACAGTGGCAGGGGTCACCTCCAGGCCGTCGGCCTCGGCGACGACGACGTCGCAATGGAACGGGCCCAGGTCGCGGCGGCTGGCACGAGGTCTATGCCGGAGCAGCCGCCTTTACCTGCTCGGTGAAGGTTTTCCAGGTGGCGGGGGCGAAGGCTAGCTGGGGGCCGTTTGAGTGGTTACTGTCGCGAATTGCCACGGCGGCGCCGAACGTGCCGACCTCGACACAGGTTCCGCCGTTGTCGCCGCTGTAGCTGCTTTTCCGCCACGCGATGGCGGTTACGTCCATTGTTCTTCGGCCACTTTCCTGATCAGGTCGCGGGAGGCTGCCCACGACTCGGCCTGTGCCCGGAGTCTATCGAAACGAAGAGCGACATGATCTACCGCCGAGGAGCTGTCGGTGACCACTCCCTCGGCTGCCGTCTCCAGGTAGACCACAGGTGGCTTGCCGTCGAGATCCGCGATGACGAAGTGCGCCAGCAGGCCGGCGTGAGCCCCGCCCGTTCGGATGACTTGGATGGTGGTCTTGGGGTGCTCTGCTACTTCGGCCAGGCGGTAGAGCTGGCTTCGCATGACTTTGCTGCCGCCGATGGCTCTGTGCAGCACGCCTTCGTCGAGGATGCACCAGAGCTGGGGCGCATCCGTTCGGTCCAAAATTGTCTGACGGGCCAGGCGAGCGGCTACTTGCTCGTCTAGGTCGTCCAGGTTGCCGTCGGGGCGGGCGGACAGGATCGCGCGGGCGTAGTCCTCGGTCTGCAGCAGGCCGGGGACGACGAGGGGCTCGTACCAGCGCAGGACCGTGGCCTGGGCTTCGATGTCGGCCCACTCCTGGAACCAGCCGTACAGGCGCTGCTTCTGGCCCTTCTTCAGGTGGTCCCACAGGCGGGTCAGGGCGCCGTTGGTGTCCAGCTCGGGTGCCGCGTCGAGGCGGGGCGGGAAGTCCTCAGCCGGGGGCCGCTCCCCTGTCTCGATCTTGCTGATCACGTCGTGCGAGACGTTGGCCCTGGCGGCCAGGTCCCTCTGGGACATGCCTGCCCGGGTCCGGTAGAAGCGCAGCTCCGCGCCGAACACGCCTGCGGGTGTCCCGGCTCGGTCGGCATCGTTCGGCATCTGATCGGCATCCTCTCGGGGAGGGCGGCCTCAGGACGGCGATCAGTGGGCATCCGGGCCGATCCCGTTTCCAACGGTAGTCCTCGCGCGACAGGCTGTGAAACATAAATCCGGGCAAAAGGAGAGGGACAGTGACCACGACAGCCGCGGCGGCGGGCACCCGCCGGCACACCGGAACCTACCCCGCCGAACCCCGGCAGGTCGGGCTCGCGCGGGCCGCGCTGGCCGGGTGGCTGGGCGGCTGGCCTCGGGCCGCCGAGGCGATCCTGATCGCATCGGAGTTCGCCACCAACGCGGTCCTGTACAGCGCCTCCCGGCACGGCGGAGCGTTCACCCTGCGCGCCGAAGTCGGCCGGGACTGCCTCCGGATCGAGGTGGAGGACGCCGGAGGACCGTGGCAGGGCGGGGCGCGCGACGATGGGCGGCCGCACGGGTTCGATGTCGTGGCGGCGATCGCCGGGGCGGGGAACTGGGGCATCGGCGGAGACGTTCACGGGCGTAACGCCTGGGCCCGGCTCGGCAGGTGATACGCGTGGCCGTCCTGCCTCCGCCCGCGGACGCCGCGCGGGTCTCCCGCTTCCTCGTGGACCACCCGCAGTGGTCCGCCTGCTGGGACAAGAAGCACGGCCTGTGGCGCGCCGCCGAAGACGACCGCGACTCAGACCTGTACGTCGAGAGCAGCGACGCGGACACCGTGATCTGCTACATCACGTCCCACGCCTGAGCTACCCGGGCGGCTTGTAAGTCGCTGTGCGGATCTTCTTCTTGCTGATCGTCAGCTGTCAGGGTCGCGGCCATGGCCTGGACGGCACGTTCGAGCTCCGGCAGGTCATTATCGACAGTGGACCGCAAAACCGCGTGGTCTGTGTCGAAGTAGCGGTGAGCCAGGTGATCACGCATGCGTGCGATCTGCGTCCAGGGGATATCTGGCTGGGAACCCAGCATCTCGGCGGGCAACGCTTTAACGGCTTCGCCGATCTCCAGCAGCCGGATACGCACCGCGTCGAATACCAGCCCGTCAGATAGGTCGCCTCGTCGCAGATGCGAACGGATAGTGTCGATGGCGGCCTGGATATCGGCCAGTCGCTGTCGCTCCCGGTAGGTCACAGCGCCACGAGCTCAGGCTCGACGCGCGCGCGGACGGCGGGCTTGAGATCGCCCGCCGGCACCAGGTCCACCCTGGCGCCGAGAATGGCCTCCAGCTCGGCCTGGACCCGGCCCAGCCCGAGCAGCCCCATCCCCGGCGGCAGGTCGGCGAGCAAGTCCACGTCGCTGCCGGCGCGATCCTCCCCGCGAGCCACGCTGCCGAACACCCGCAGGTTCCTCACATCATGGGCCGCGGCCGCCGCCACCAGTTCGCGCCGCTTATGCCTGACCAGCTGCCCAACCGGACCGGACAGCCTGCTCAGCTGCCGGGGCTGCCACTGGATATCCACCACGAGGTCAAATCCGGTGGCATCGATCAGCCGGGCCAGGGTCGGGAGCGCCGGCTGACGCCGTCCGGCCTCATAGGCGCTGATTACGCTCTGCGCGACGCCCGCCCTCACGGCCAGCTCCGCCTGCGACAGGCCCGCGCCGAGCCGGGCCCGCCGCAGCAGGCTCCCGGCCGTTTCCTCCGCATGATCCACAACATCAATTATAGCGGATCGTCGATATCATGTTCCGCGGCGCACGGACTGATCTGTTCCGCTGTAGCACATTTCCTACCGGGACAGGATTGCCTCGTGCCGCTGCCTGGCTACCGTGAACAGTTCATGGCGCAGCTGCTCCCGAGTGCGGCCGCGGGTCTTGATTGCGTGGCAGTTGGGGCACAGCGCGATCATCTGCTCTGGGTGGTCCGGGCCGCCCTCGGCGAGATCCTGGATGTGGTCCACATCCAGGATCGGCCGTCCGGCATCGGTAATGTCCTGCGCCTCACCCGTGCAGCCCGGGTTCTCGCAGTGCCCTTCGCTGCGCAGCAGCACGGCACGGCGCGCCGACTCCAGGCGCAGGATGTCCACGCTTATCCGCGGCTGGCCGAACCTGGTGCCGCGATCGCCAGTACCGGCCCCGATCCCGCACAGGCGGCGGTACTCCTCTTCCAGCGGGCTCCTGGCTACGATCACGCCACCGGCCGGGACCTCATCATCAGCGATGTCAGCGTCCGCAAGTCCCGCATCAGCCAGGATCGTGTCATCGTCGGCGTCCTGAAGATACCCATCCGCCATCGTCGCTACCGCTGCGACGCGCGCCTCCCCCGAGTACCGGACGAGGTTGTAGACCGGTACGGGCAGGCCGCCCGCAGGCTGGTTGCTCGCGAACCAGTGCAGCGGCACGTTGCCGTGCGCGGGTGGCACCGGCCGCGGGCCGCCGAGATCCCACAGGCCAGCGTGGTACAGCGCCGCGACTGGGTAGTGCGGCCGTGGATGTTCTCCGTGACGTTCGAGGAACCCGCCGAGCGCGGCCTCCGTCTCGGACCATTCCGCCATCCGCGCGAGGCCCTGATGGGCACGGCCGAACGCCCACAGCAGGGTCAGCGGCTGGTAAAGCGCCAGGCGGCCATCCGGTGAACGGTACCGCCGCAACGCTGAGAGCTGCTCGATCAGCTCCCCTACTGTCAGGCCAGGTACCGCCTGCGTCACCTCAAAGCCGAGACGGCTCAGCAAGCGTCCGACGGTCGCCGCCCCGCCGCTGAAGTCAAGGGCGGTGAGCGCTTCCTGACCTGGAAGGAAGCCATGAGCGGCACCCACGATCGCCTTCGAATCGTAGGTCTTGCCGTCAACCACCAGACGGTACGAGCGGGCCGCGCCGAACCCGTACTTCTCGAGAAACCGGTCCTGGCCAAGCCGGTCATACTCCGCCACGGCCTGGAGAATCTCGCGGCGGGACAGCTCCGGCAGTGCCACACGGACATGGTAGGCACTTGCGTCTGGCAACGCGTTGCCGTCAATAGACATGGCGGTACTTTCCCGGCCATGCGTGTCCTCTACAACAAGCTCGTCCGCGACCAGATCCCGGACCTCATTGCTGGTGCAGGCCGTCGAGGACGACCCTGGAGCCCCTCCACAGAGCGCCAGAGACTCCGGCTCCGGCCTTAACGCCGGGAGCAGCGACGCGGTAAAAATTGGGTGGCCGGCCGCGATGGGCCGGCTTACGCTCGGGCTCATGGCGGACCGCGATGTGCTGGATGTGATCGAGCGCGAGATCGCTGACGAGGTGCGGACCCGTTTCCCGGGCGACGCGGTGCAGCGGGTCCGGCTGCTGCAGTACGGCGATCACCCGATGATCGAGCCGGGGGACCTGTGGGTCCGGGTGCTGCTTGCCGGGGACCCGGAGGACTATGAGCGGATCCTGCGGGCCTTCCAGGACGCCCACGAGCCAGCGATCGACTCGTTCGTGCACTACCTGACGGAAACACTGGTGGAGATCAGGATCGTTGAGTTCATGTGCGGCGAGGACCCCATCGGCCGCGAAGGCCACGGTCCCCGCTTCAGCCGGGCGGCCGGGGCTCGGCTGGCGGACGTCGCGGAGTGGGAGCACGGCGCGGTCACCCCGGTGGTGGCCGAGCTGGGGCCACCTGGCCTGGACACGCTGGACACGCTGATCAGGGCGGGATTCGCGGCCACGCGCCCGCAGGCCATCCGGTGGGCGCTGGACCGCATCCGCGAGCGGCCGGCCTACCAGCGGCTCCTGGACCTGCAGCGCGACACCGACGCCCTCAAGGGCGAGTTCTGAATCTTTGTACTGACGGGCCAGATAGCGATCGGGCCTAGCCGACGTCCCCGGCGGCATGAGGATCTTAGGTAAGCAGGTCTAGGCGGTGCCAGCAGCACCCGTTCCTGCCCGGGTGTGAGCGGCGCCGATTCCAGGAAACCCTCGATCTGGCTGAGCCACAGGTCCGGGAGCTTCACCTCGCGCTGGCGCTCGAGGGCCGTCGCGCGTTGCCCGGCGCGGAAGCCAACCCAGTCTGCCGGGCCGAGGATCTCGTGCAGTGGTTCCGGGTCCGGGCCGTACAGCGCGGACACCTTGGGAAAGAGCTTGAGAACGCGACGGTCGCCGACCGCGTAAACGGGACGGGAGCCGCCCGGGTAGCGGCGGAGCCCGGCACCCGCCAGGCCGAGGCGGGACGCGAGATCTTCCGCGGCGTGCCGGACGATCTTCTCGTCCAAGACGACGGCCTGCCACTCCTGGTCGGTACGCACAGCGGGCAGGCAAGCGAGCCGGGCGACTGCCATGGGCCGGCGGCCAGGCGGCGGCCGTTGGCTGGCCGGCGAGCCTGCCAGGAGCGCGTCCTCGCCGGCGCGACAGGGCGTAACGGATAGCCCCCCGTTCATCGAGAATCTTCGCGGACCAGCCATCTGAGACTGCGCAGGTCACGGATGCAGGGCGGCTGACCTGCGCCGGCGCGGCGGGGAAGCCCGAATTGGCTCCGCTCCGCCGGGCGTCCGTTGGGCTTTCGGCAATCGCGGTGCATGGGTTGGGCAAGCACTTCGGCGACCGGGTGGCGTTCCAAGACGTTTCTTCGAGGTCGGTTACGAGGAGGTGGTCGGCTTCCTCGGCCCGAACGGCGCGGGGAAGACGACCATGGCGTGCACGGCGCCGCGGCATAGACTCGGCCGCATGCTTATCTCAGAGGCATTCCTGCTGCTGGTCACAACAGAGGACGGCAAGTGGCTCGCGAGTAGCCAGGCGGTACCGATCGCCCTCGCCGGCGGCTTGCTCGCTGAGCTCGCAGGGAACGGGCGGGCGGCGGTCGACGGCCGAGGGCGGCTCGCACCGCCAGCTGATCCCTCCCCGGTCGGCGACCCGATCCTCGACCAAGCGCTCGAAACATTCCTGCAGAAGGTCGGCAAGAAGCCGAAGGACGTCCTCGGAATGGTTGCCAAGGGGCTTGGTGACGAACTCTATGAGCGGCTCGCCACAGCGGGCATTGTCGAGATTCACCGCGGAAGGTTCCTGCGCCCGAACCGGTTCCCTGTGCGCAATCCAGACGCACGTGAGCGAGTGTGGGATGACGTCGCTGCCGTACTCGGCGGGACCGCGGCGCCGGACCTGCGCACCGGGACACTGCTCGGTCTTACCCAGGCTGCTGGTGCTGTGCCGGCGATCTTCCCGCCGGAACGGTTCGACATGAGTAAGAAGGATCTGATCGTCCGCGCGAAGCAGGTCACTGAGCGCGACTGGGCCTCCGGGGCAGTGAGCCGCGCCGTCCACGACGCGCAGGTCGCAACCATGGCAGCGGTCACGGCGGCAGTCACCGCCGCCACCACGGCGGCCACCACTGCCGCCAGCAGCTGACCACGCTGGTGGTCCTCAAGACTCGCGCTCCTGAATCCGTAGGTGCCCGCAGGACGGTGGCGGCTCGCTGCCGCGATACCCGATGAGAGCCGCTGTAGGCTGCCGACATGAGCACGCGCGAGGATTACCCAGCCGGGGTGCCGTGCTGGGTCGACACCAGCCAGCCCGACCCCGCCGACGCCGCCCGGTTCTACTCCGGGCTCTTCGGCTGGCAGACCGAAGACGCGATGCCCCCCGACACGGGAGCTCATTACTACATGGCCCGCATCGGCGGCCGGGACGCGGCCGCGATCTCCTCGCAGTCCCCTGGTGCACCGCCGCAGGCCATGTGGAACACCTACATCCGCGTGGAGTCCGCCGATGACGCCGCAGCCCGGGTGCGCGAGGCGGGCGGCCGGGTGCTCTCCGAGCCCTTCGACGTGTTCGACGCGGGGCGGATGGGCGTGTTCGCCGATCCAGACGGCGCGGTCTTCTGCGTGTGGCAGCCCGGATCGCACCGCGGCTCGGCGGCAGTCAACGAGCATGGCGCGGTGAACTTCAACAACCTGCACACCAACGATGTCGAGGCCGCGCGGGCCTTCTACGGCGCCGTGTTCGGCTGGACGACGATCGACGCCGGCTCGCCGATGTGGGCCCTGCCGGGCTACGGCGACCATCTGGAGGAGCTCAATCCCGGCCTGCGCGCGGGGATGAAGCAGATGGGCGCACCCGAGGGCTTCGAGGACGTCGTGGCGACGATCTTGCCCCGCGAGGGTGCCCCAGCGCGCTGGAGCGTGACCTTCGCCGTCGACGACGTGGACGCGATCACTGCGCGAGCGCGTGAGCTCGGAGGCTCGGTCCTCGCCGAGCCGCAGAATGCGCCATGGGTGCGATTCGCCGTCCTTGCCGACCCGGCTGGGGCGTCCTTCACCGCCAGCCAGTTCGTAGCGGAGAACCGCTAGACGATCCCCGATTGAGACGCCTCCCCGGTCGCTGAACCGTCCAGGCGACGGCACGCGCGGCGAGCGCCGGCTGGACCCGGTCCACCGGCTCCGCCGATGGCACCCAGGGCAAACGTATGCCCGTTGACCATCCGTTCTGCTAACTCTTGCAAGCAGGAAGATGCGGTTACAGTCCGTCACGAAACTCGCAGTCCTCCCATGCCACGTCCGTTGCAGCTTTCTCACTGCTGTGACTACCAGCGCTAAGTGGCTTGTGATCTTGCCTGGTCCTGGCGCTTCACGGAACTTCCCAGGTTTAGTTGGCGTGATCTCCCAGGTTTAGTTGGCGTACTGGTCCTATTTGATGGCGCGGTCCCGCTGTCAGCAGGGAACGATCTTCGTGATCTCGGGCTACGCCAAGTAAGTCTGGGAAACGCCAACTATCGCTGGGAGTCACAACTGCAAATGTCGCAAGCGACATTTGGGCGACATGGGACCTGAGAGTGCGACATCGCAGATGAGAACCTACAGCTCAAGCGCTCGCCTTCACCCGTTCGGCAAATATCGTCCACGTGTCGGCGGGGAAGGCCAGCAGCGGGCCGTCCGGGTCCTTGTTGTCGCGGACGGCTACGGCAGGGCCGGTTGTGCCGACCTCGACGCAGGTTCCGCCGTTGTCGCCGCTGTAACTGCTCGTACGCCACGCGACGCCGGTCACGTCCATCGTTCTGCCACCGACGAGCTGTCAGTGACCACGCCCTCCGCTGCCGTCTCCAGGTAGACCACGGGCGGCTTGCCGTCGAGGTCCGCGATGACGAAGTGCGCCAGCAGGCCGGCGTGGGCGCCGCCGGAGCGGATGACCTGGATGGTGGTCTTCGGGTGCTTGGCTACTTCGGCCAGGCGATAGAGCTGGCTTCGCATGACTTTGCTGCCGCCGATGGGGCGGTGCAGGACGCCTTCGTCGAGGATGCACCAGAGCTGGGGCGCACTCGTTCGGTCCAAGATTGCCTGGCGGGCCAGACGGGCGGCTACCTGCTCGTCTAGGTCGTCCAGGTTGCCATCGGGGCGGGCGGACAGGATCGCGCGGGCGTACTCCTCGGTCTGCAGCAGGCCGGGGACGACGAGCGGCTCGTACCAGCGCAGGACCGTGGCCTGGGCTTCGATGTCGGCCCACTCCTGGAACCAGCCGTACAGGCGCTGCTTCTGGCCTTTCTTCAGGTGGTCCCACAGGCGGGTCAGACGTTCGCCGGGACTTGCGCGACCTTGAACGCATCCACCGCGGGCGTCTACAGATAGAAATCGGAGAACAGCTTGTACTGCTTGTCGATCGCCTCGTTCCAGGCGACGACATCAGGCTCCCCGGTTTTGGTCACCAGGTAGTCGGCCCGCGCACCGGATGACCGGGAACGCCCGCTCATTGTCCATGCCGCCACAGTAGGCGCCGGCGCGGTCAATCAAGGTCCGCCCTCGACCCTCCGGCGCACCAGCAACAACGCCGAGCCTGGAACCCAAGCCCGTCAAAGCCTGGCAGCGCATGTCCGGCCGATGCTGGCGTATCCTTCGCGGCGGCTGGGTCCAGGCCGGATACGTAATAGAAATGCCAGTTCAGCGAGGGCTGGCTCTAGGAATTGAGCGCCCGGCTGAGGCTATTCGGCCGACCATTCGTAGACCAGTTCCCACTGATGGGCGGGGAGGACGATCTGGTTGACTTCGACGATACGCCCGGCGGCGGTGCGGGCGGTGCGCTGGATGGTGACGACTCGCTGGTCGGGATCCATGCGCAGGACCTGGGCCTCGTCGCCGTCTGGCGGGCGGACGCGGGCGGTCTCGCTATAGGCGGCCGGAGCGTGGCCGAGGTCAGCCAGCCGGGAGTAGGTACCCCCCGGGCCCGGGTCGGTACCGGCCAGTGCGGTGCCGGCGACGATATCCAGTGGCAGGTAGGACGTGGCCAACTGCACGGGGGTGTCGTTGGCGTACATGCGGCGTCGGCGGGCGAGCACGGGCGTGCCTTCCTCGACGCCGAGCAAGCTGGCCACGTCCGCGGGCGCGGGCACCTGATCCACGTCGACGTCGGAACGCGGGGTCAGCCCGAGGCGGCGCAGTTCCCCGTCGAACGCGCCTCGCGCCTGCCCGGCTTCACGGACGTCGCGGCGCTGCCGGGCGACGGCCTGGCGGCGGATGACGGGCAGCTCGTTCACGGTGGTACCCCTTCCTCGTTCAGGTCGGACTAGCCCTTCGGTACGCAGGACGGATAGTGCCCGGTTGACGGTGGCTCGGGTGACTCCGAACCGGGCAGCCAGCTCCGGCTCGCCGGGCAGCATGGTGCCGGGCGGCCACTCTCCCCCCTCGATTGCGTCCCGTAGAGCGGCGGCGACTTGAACGTATTCCGGCCGCGGCCTCTGGATGCCCATGCCAGTCTGGTGTCCCTCCTGGTAGTTGGCGGCACATCGTTGGCTGTCCGAGCCTAGCCGAACGTTCGGCGTTTAGGTCTTGACAGCTGCCAGAATGAGATCGAGAGTTAACATCGAACGTTCAACGTTCGGCTTATTGGTTCGGCAGATGGGAGGCTGGCCGTGGAATTTTCTGCCTACCAGCGGGCCGCCGGCGAGACGAGCCAGCTCCGGCTGGGCGGGCCGCAAGGCGCGGTGACGCCGATGCTCGAACTGGCCAGCGAGACCGGCGCCATCCTGAACGCCTACAAGAAATACCTGCGCGACGGTGTCGACCTGGCCGCGAACCGGCAGGTGCTGCGCGAGGAACTGGGTGACCTGCTGTGGTACGCGGCGGCGGTCACGACCGCGTGCGGGCTGGACCTGGAGGACGTCGCGCAGGCGAACCTGGCCCGCACCAGGGATCGCTATCTCCGCCAGCACACCGAGGCAGGGAGCGGTGACCTGCCGGTCTTCGACGCCGGGTATCCGGCCGAAGAGCGGTTCCCGCGCCGCCTGGTTGTCGCTGTCACCGAACGGATCCTTGCGCCGACCCGGCGGGCTGCGGTGCTGACGCTGGTTGACGCCGAACCGGACGCCTTCCCGGACGGCCCGGTCAGTATCTGCGGCAAGCCGCACGGGTTCCGGGTCGGCGCGACGCTGGGGGATCCGCTGACCGACAACTCCCGGCAGATGGATGCCTACCGGTTCCACGACGCGATCCACCTGGGGTTCATGGCCGTGCTGGGCTGGTCGCCTACAATGCGGTCGCTGCTGCGGCTCAAGCGCAAGTCCAGCCCGGAGGCCGATGAGTGCGAGGACGGAGCGCGGGCGATCTTCGCGGAGGAAGGGCTGGCCGCGGTGCTATCCCGGCTCGCGCCGAGCCGGACCCGATTCCTGAACCAGGCCAGCATCGACGGGGACGTGATCGAGGTCGCCCAGGCCGCCGTAACCGGCCTGGAGGCGGAGGTAATGCCAGGGTGGCTGTGGCAGGCCGCCATTCACCAGGGGTTCCGCGCAATGTACCTGCTGGGCGAGAACAGCGGCGGGTACCTGGTCGCGAATCTAGACGCCCGCGAGCTGGCCTACCAGAAGGTGCTAACGGCATGACGTCGGGCGGAGGCGCGGCTGATGCGCGATGAGGACTACACGAAGCTGCTGGACGACACCCAGCGGGAACTTCTCGCTGAGGCCGGCCCGGCCGCCGTGCTCGGGCTAACCCCGGTCGCGCTGCGGCTGCTGGCCTCGCTGGCACCGGCCGGTCTGGACCGTGCCGTCCAGGCCATCTACACGCCGCAGGCTGGCGACGTTTCCGGCCTGCCACTGACGGTGCCGGTGCGGCCGCTGCATGCACTCCGCGAGGCGCACTGCGGGATGCTGGTGGTCGCCACAGACACGGAGAAGGAAGACCTGTTGTGCGATGCGCTGCCGTTCATTACCGGGACGCCGAAGGTTATCGTCGCCGGGTACGGGCACCTCGCGTTCCGCGACCGCATGTTCGAGGAGGCGCGAGCGCAGCTCCTCGTACCGTCGCTCGCCAACGGTTATCCCGACTCGCTGGTCCACCTTTACCAGTGCCTGGTCAACGCCGCCCGGCTTGGCCTGCGGGGCGTGGTGGCCGAGTTCGGCGTGTTCAAGGGCGGCACCACCATGTTCCTGTCGCGGGTGATCGAGCGGCTAGCCGCCGACTGGCCAGTCATCGGGTTCGACACCTTCGGCGGGTTCCCGCCCCGCCGCTCCCCGCTGGATATGTACGACCACCCTGACTGCGTCTTCACTGACCTGGGGGCCGTGCAGCGCTATCTTGACGGCCGGGACATCGAGATCATCGCCGGAGACATCGCGCGAACCTGCCGGCGGCTGGAAGGGGAAAGCCTGGTGCTTACTTTCATCGATACCGACAATTACACCCCCGCCGCAGCCGCCCTGGAGGTGGTGCGGGAGCGCACGGTACCGGGTGGGGCGATCGTCTTCGACCACTTCACCGGTACTGACAGGTTCCGCTACACCTTCGGAGAGCGGATCGCCGGCCGCGCGATGCTCGATGACCCCCGCTGGTTCCACCTGCACGGAACCGGCGTGTTCTACCGCCAGGAGACCGGCCGGTGAAACGACCGCCGGTGCCCCGGCCGAGGATCTACGACCTGTACTGGTACTTCGCCTCAGAACGCCAGCGCATCTTCGAACGGCGCGTCGCGGGCGAGCCCGGGCCGTGGACCGATGACCCGATCCTTCGCGAGTTCAAGTTCTGCAACGTCTTCCGGGCCGCCGACCGGGTCTCCCAGTACATGATCCGCGACGTCTGCTATCACGGCGAGCCGTGCACCGATGACGACCGGCTGTTCCAGATCACCGCGTTCCGCACCTTCAGCAAGACCGCTACCTGGCGCACCGTCCGCGACATCCTCGGCCGCTACCCTGTCCTCGACGACCTGGCGGACGGGGCGTTCACGAGCGCGCTGGACCAGGCCAGACGGCGCAACGGCGGCCTGTATACCGGGGCGTTCATCTTGTGCGCCACCGACGCCTACGGCCAGTTCAGTAAGCATCGCAACCACGTCGAGCTGTTCCGCCACATGTTCCTGCACGACCAGCTTGGCACGAGGCTGCTGGAGGCTAATTCGCTACGCGAGATCTACGGGCTGCTGCACGGCTACCCGCTGATGGGCGACTTCATGTCGTACCAGACCACCATCGACCTCAACTACTGCGCCCGGTTGGACTTCACCGAGAACGAGTTCACCCAGGCCGGCCCGGGCGCACTGCGCGGCATCAAGAAATGCTTCGAAGACATGGGCGACTACACTCCGGCCGAGATCGTGCTCTGGATGACCGATCGGCAAGATGAGGAATTCGCCCGCCTCGGCCTGCCGTTCGACGGGCTGTGGGGACGACCCTTGCACGCCATCGACTGCCAGGGGCTGTTCTGCGAGACCGACAAATACTGCCGCGAAGCCGCCCCTGAACTGGCCAGCGCCCGCAAGCGAATCAAGGCCAGGTTCACCCCCACCCCAGAACCTGTCCGCCTGTTCTTTCCCCCCAAGTGGGGCATAAACAGCCAACTACCCGGACAGGCGGTGCTCCGCGACAGCAAGCCGACCCCGCATGCACAGGAAGCCCTGTTCTGACCTGCTTCTGAGGCCCACGACACATCGCGCGGACTAGGTTGGCGCCGATATGCGAGCAGCGCGGGCCCGCGCTGAGCCAGACCGGAGGCCATGGCGATCCCCGGCCGCCGGAGCTGGGCTGCTGCCTAGGCGGCGGAGGGATGGCGGAGGTGGTGGACGGGGTTGACGCGCTGCGCCGTGCGGCCCGCGAGCGGCTGCGCAGCGGCGCGCACGCCATCAAGATCATGCCTCGGGCGGGGTTATCTCGCCGTCGGATCCCCTCCGGGTGCCGCAGTACTCGCCGGAGGAGATCCGCGTCGTCGCCGAGGAGGCGACCTGCCGCGGCAGTTACGTGGCCGCCCATGTCTACTCGGCGGGGCGCCGAGCTCGGCCTGGCTCCGATGGCCCGGGCCAAGAACCGCGAGGTCCTTGACGCGGGCCGCACGGCGATCATGCTCGCCCGCGAGGCGGGGGTCCGGATCGGGTTCGGGACCGACCTTCCAGGCACCGTCCGGTGCCGATGTTCTCGAACTTGTAGATGTCGCCGCTCACGGAGACCGGCTGCACAACTGGCTGGCGCTGGCGTACCGAGCCATTAGCCCGGCCTGGAAAATGGTTAGGCCGCAGGTCGACGAGATGCGCATAGTGAGTCTATGCGCGTCAGCTTCCGGCGGTTCCCCGGCCATTCGAGCGCCTACTCGGTCATCGAACGCGACGACGGCGTGGTCTACCGGATGAAGGAGTTCACGAGAGCAGGGACTCGACTGCCGCATGACCTGCGGCACTTCGTCGTGGAACGCGAGCTCGGCATCGCCGACGGAATCTGGGGCGGCATCGCCGCAGGCATGGTCTACACGAGCATGGACCACGTGCAGGGCCGGCGGCCGCCGCACTCGGCGGAGCGCTCAGACGAGCTGCAGCGGGCACGGCGGCAGCAGCTCATGCGGGCCGAACTGCTCGCCAACCTGGTCGAGGCCATCGCGATGCTCGACGCCCCGTCCGGCGATGACATTCGGCGGCTCACCCGCACGAAGCTGTCCGCGGTGCCCATCACCGAGCCGGGCGCGGACCCGGCCGATGTCGCCGCCGTGCCCCCGCCCGAGGTTCTGGCCGGGGCGGCGCAAGCACTGCAACTGGAGGCGGCGCGCTGGGCCAGGCTCCGGGTGGGGGAGGAACTGGTCTGCGAGTGGCGGCTCGCTGCCCCGGCCGCAGTCACCCGCGGGCCGCGTCGCACGAGCAGGCGCGGCCAGCGGTGACCGTCAACCGGATCACCGGGCCCGGCGGCATGTCCGCTGTCCGGGCCGCGATCGTGGCCATGACGGCCGGCCCGCCGCCACTGCCCGCCGGCGCCGATCTGACTCCGCCCCTTCCCCAGGCCGACAGCGTACCCGGCCAGTGGGTGAACGCGACCGAACGCCCGGCGGTCGACGCGGGCGTGACGCTGTATGCGCACGGCGGCGGGTTCGAGCAGCGCAACCCGGGGTTCGAACAGGTCATGGCCTACCGCCTGTCGGCGGCCACCGGGCGTGCCGCCTGGGCCCTCGACTACCGCCTGGCTCCCGCGCACCCGTTTCCGGCCGGGCTTGATGACGTGGTGACGGCCTACCAGAGCCTGCTCGATCGCGGTGTTCCCGCGGCCCGCACCGTGTTGTTCGGCGAGTCGGCGGGGGCGACGCTGGTGCTGTCGGCGCTGCACGTGATGCGGAGCCAGGACATGCCCCTGCCCGGGGGCGTGGTCGCGGTGTCCCCGATTACCGACCTGACGCTGAGCAGCCCGTCGATCGACTCCCCCGCCGGTGAGGACGTGCTCTCGCGGCCCGTGCTTGAGCACATCACCGCCCAGTATCTCGACGGCGCAGCCCCGGACCGGGCCCCGCAGTCACCCCTGCACGGTGACCTGGCGGACCTGCCGCCCCTGCTCATCGTGGCCGGCGGTGACGAGGCGCTGCTGGACGACGCTCGCCGCTTCGCCGACGCGGCGTCCGCCGCCGGAACGCTCGTCACGCTGGACATCTACCAGGACATGGTGCACGCCTTCCACCTGGCGGCGCTGCCGGAGGCACCACCGCAGGTCGCGATCATGTTCCTGGACCGGTTGACGGCGTGGACCACGGCCCTGCCCGGTGCCGGGATTGCCCGGAAGAAGTGACCGCGGTGGCGCGCCGCCGGGGCCGGGCTGCCGGCTGGACCACCTGACCGGCCAAGCAGCTGCCGCGGCAGCTCTGGCAGTATCCGTCACTACCGCAGCATCGGCCACCGCCAAACGTCCATCACTGCCGCGCTGTCTGCCGTGAAGCCATCGACCCAAAGCGCTAGCAGTCGGCGTTCCGGTCCAGCCCGTCGAGAGCCGACCGACTTAGCTGCCGTGAATGTCAATCAGGCTGCCCGCGGCTTGCCGCCGGATGTGGGCCGGTGGCGGCGCGTCCAGGGCGGCGGTGCTCGACTCCAGGTTGCCATCAGCTCGGCGTGTAGGACGGGCTGGCGGAACCGGCGGAGCAGGTCCCTGGACCGCTCGGCGGGGGGCGGCGCCCGTCAGCCGCTTGCGGACGTCCAAGGGTTAATGATCTCGACGCCGGTGCCATCGAAGTCAGGCGGGTTGCGAGTGGCAAGTACCGCGCCGCGGGAGCGGCAGACGGCGGCGATAAGAGCGTCGAAACCAGCGATCGGCTTCCCAGCTCGCTCGCGGGCACTGGCAATAATCGCGTACTCCTCAGCAGCAGCCGCATCGACTGGCAGGATCTGTTCATCGAAGGCCCGGAAGGTGTCGTCCGCGGTATCTAGCAGGGCCTGCTTGCGGCGGCCCGCTGGAAGCCTGGCGATGCCGAAGCGGATCTCGGCGAGCGTGATCGAGGTCATCCGCAGTTCACGACGATCCCGTCGGCGCACCCAGTCAGCCACCTGCGACGCTGGCTCCGGGCGCATCAGTTCGGAAACTACGTTGGTGTCAAGGATGATCATGCCGAGAAATCCACGGCACGGGCCGGCTCCGTGCGCTCAGGCAGTTCCAGCTCAACCCCGCCCAGCACACCGAACCGATCCAGCACAGCCGTGAACAGTCCGGCAGAGTCTGCGGGCTCCCGTACGGCATCGGTAAGAATCGCCCGCACTTCGGCCTCCATCGACCGGCCGTGACTTGCCGCGCGAGACTGCAGACGCCGCTTGACGGTCTCGTCAAGATCTCGGATGCTGAGGGCTGCCATTTGAACCACCTCCTGCCTGCAATGCTAGCATTGTCCGCTAGCAATGCAAGCGACGCGACAACCCGCGATGGGGGCGGCAGAGATCTGGTCAGGTCGTGCTGGCGTATTTGGTTGTCCGGGCGCGTTCGGTCGCTATCGGGCACGGGACGGCAGTTCGGCGCCGACCTTGACGGCGAAGTCCAGGTACGCCTGGCGGCCGGGCATCTCCTTCAGGCATTTGGTGACGAGCGCGGCGGCCTGGGAAACGTCACCGCGGCGCTCGGCGAGCCTCGCGCGCAGGAAGATGAGTTCCGGCCCGGCGAGCGCCGGGCTGGCGACGAGCCGGTCCAGCAGTTCGTCCTCGGGGGTTCCCGCGAACCGGTCGAGGAGCATCTCGTGCCATGTGGCGAGGTCGTCCGCCCGTTCCTCGCGCCGGTAACTGGTCTCATCGAAGGTCCCGTACACGGTGCGCGGCCGCTTGGGATCCGCGCGTCCGGCCGCCTCCAGCGACTCCAGGTAGGATTCGGCGAACGTCCGCCACATATCCGGCGTCGTAAGCAGCCGGGCGAGCGGGACGGCCAAGGGCGTCTCCTTTCCCGCCACCTGACCGTAGCCCCGGCGGGTCCAGCCGTAGTCTGCCTCCCAGCGGATGAGCTGTTCCGGCGCGTGGCCGGCGAGCGCCGCGAAACCGTCGTACCGGAGTACCGAGTCCCACAGCGCGGCCACGGCCTCCGATACCACGAACTTCGCGGCCTCCACCGGATCGTCGGAGCGGACATAGTCGTAGCTCTTCATGTCGCAGGCCAGGTCGACCATCTTCGCGACGGCCTGCCGTGCTGGTTCGGGGTCGCTGGCCGCCAGCGCCGCCAGCGCGTCGGCTGCCAGCCGGCGGAACGTATGCCGCCACCTCGACCGTTCGGTGTGGTGCACCCGGCGGTCCCCCGCCAGGTAGGCGCCGTCCCTGGCCAGCTCGACGAAAGTCGTCACCTCGCCCAGGACGCCGGCCGGGTCTGGCAGCTCCTTCTTCGGCTTTACCTTCGGCTGATCCTGCGGGCGCAGCTCGTCCTCGATGCGCTCGCGGAGCTGACCGTTCCCGCGCCAGTAGACGGTCCACAAGATCTTGCGGAGGCGCGCGTCGTCATGCGGTGCCATCGCGGCGTAGAACTCGTCACGGTTCATCCGGTTCGCTGGCATGGCACCCGATCGTAGGGCTAGACAGTCGGCTCCCGCAGGGCCAGGCAAGGTCACGCCACCTGCCGCCACCATGCTCCGGATACGGCGCACCGCCGCACAAGCCCAAGACGCGCATCGGCACCGCCGCGTTCGGCAAGCGCGTCAGGTCCTTCCTCGCGGCCTACGGCAGGGACATCGACATCTGGGAAATCGGCAACGAGGTAAACGGCTCGTGGACCGGGCCGTACCGGGCCGTGGCGGCCAAGCTGACAGCCGCCTACCGTGCCGTGTCCGCCGCTCACGGGGGTTCCGCGATTACCGTGTACGACAACGAGGGGTGCGGTGACGGGTCCGCCGAGCTGGACCCGATCGCGTTCACCCGCGCGTTCGTGCCGCCCGAGGTGCGCGACGGGCTGAGCTACGTCCTCGTGTCGTACTACGAGGCCGACTGCAACGGCATCCGGCCGAGCGCCAGGTCGTGGACGGATTATTTCCGCGCCCTGCACGCCTGGTATCCGAACGCGCGGCTCGGCTTCGGCGAGATCGGGCTGGACAATCCGGTCACCGGCACGACGATGCCCACCGCGGCGGCGATGATCGGCTACTACTACGGCCTGCCCGTCCACCTGCCGTACTACGCGGGCGGGTACTTCTGGTGGTACTACGCCGAGGACTGCCTGCCCTACGCGACCAGGTCGTTGCGGCAGGCGCTGCGTGCCGGGTTCGAGGCCGAGGCGGCCAGCCAGCGCTGAGACGGCTACCGCGATCCCAGGGGCAGGGCCGGGCTCAACGGCAGCGGGCCGCGCTCGAGGACCTCGGTGAGCCTCCGGGCGGTAGCGGCGAGATCAGCCTGGTTCCCGGTCCATATGTTCCAGCCCAGATGAGTGAAGCCGATATGCAGCTCGTAGCAGTGGTGGCGGGCCGCGGCGTCGAGGAGGGCGCCGGGCTCGGCCCGCACGCTCGGGGCCCGGAGCAGCCCGGACAGTGGATCGGCGGCGGCGATCCCCGGGTGGAACGGCGTCCAGAAACTGCACCAGGCGGCATCGAAGAGGAAGTCACCGCGCACCGAGCACTTCCAGGAGAGCACCGCCTCGACCCGGCGGGCATCCGGGCTCACCAGCACGTTGCCGTGCAGGAGATCGCCGTGGACCAGGTCACGGCGCTCCGGGCAGGCCTCCACCAGGGTCCGCACCCGTTCGGTGACCGCCGCCGAAAGGGCGGCCAGTTCCCGGTCGCCAGCCAGGACGGCGCTCCAGCCGTGGACCAGTTTCCCGGGGTCGTCGACCAGGCCATCGAGGAGGAACTCGCGCCAGCTCGCGGCGGACGCGGCTCCCTGATGCCAGACCACCGGGGTATCCGGCCCGGCCGGGACGCGGTAGAGGGCGACGAGCAGGCGGCTCAGGGTCGGGGCGATGGCGCTGGCCTGCTCCACCGGGGTGTCCTCAAGGAACCGCCCGTGGTGACGCACCGAGATCGCGTAGGCCCGTCCGGACGGGGCCGTGCCCACCTCCCTGACCTCCGGCACGGGCAGGTCCGGGCCGGCGAAGGCCATCGCCATCCGGTCGGCCTCGTACCAGGACAGCTGCGGCCCGAAACGGATCACCAGTTCTTCGCCGCCCGCCCGGTAGGCCCACGCCGATGACCACGACCCGCCAGAAAGCGCCTCCAGGTCCTCAGGGGTGCCCGGCTGTGCGCCGAGGAACGCGACGACCTCTTCCCGGCTCACCTGCTCGGCGGTCACCACACCAGTATCAAGCTATGGACCCACAGGTGGCGGGCGGCCGGAGGCATCATTGAGGTAGGCGTATCCCAATCATCTGGGGCCCGTCGGCTTCTTCCCGAAGGCGCCGATGCCGGCGTGGAATATCCCCATGGGGAGAACGCCAAGCGCGCCGGCGGCCAGTGCGGCGAGCGGATGCTGGCCGACGTGCGCCCATACGAGAAGCAGCCCTGCCAGTACGTACATGGCCCAGCCGCCGATCAGGTTGGGCAGCGGCGCCGGGCTGAACGGCGTGGGGAACTGCTCCTTGGTGATCCCTTTGACGAAGTGCGGCGTTGCGTTCGCCGCCAGCACTCCCGCGAGAAAACACAGGATAATGGAGTACGCCATCACGTTCCTTCTGCTAGGCCCGGCGGCTGAGACCGCCGACGGTGAGGTTCACTAGCTGGCGCAGCCTGCGTCGCAGTTCTTCCTGGGGCTCGTCCTGCTGAGATATCCCGGTGAGGGCGTCGAGCAGCACGACCGCGATATCGCTCGCGGGGATCGCGGCCTCGGCTACGTCGAGATCCGCGGCCGAGTCCAGGATCTTCTCGATAACGGCGGCGTGCCGCGCCTTCATGGACGCCTGGATGTCTGGCAGGCGTGCGGACGCCTCGGCGATGAGATCGCCGAGGAACCGGGCGTCCGCAGGTCCGACGGCGAGGTTGAGCTTGGCCGCGAGCGCCCCGTACAGCCGGTCAGTCGTGGACGCATCGGATGCCGCAGCCATTTCGGCGGCGGAGATCACCTCAGCGGCTATGCGCTCGCCCGCTGCCCTGAAGATGTCATCCTTGCCGCTGAAATGCTGGTAGAGGGCAGGACGGGAGATCCCCGCCGCCTTGGCGATCAGTTCCATGGAGGTGCGCTGGTAGCCGTTCAGATTGTCGACCGGGGGGTTCCGGGCGCTCGCGGCCTTTTCCCTTGCTGGTTCGCCGTGCGTTCCCCAGCACGTTCCGGATCATGGAGAACTACGTTGCTGATCGGAAAGGCAGGCTCGGAGCAGGCGCCGGCAAGCTGACGTAGCGCGAGCTCGATTATGGGCAGCAGTGGCTCCGGCGGGTCAGCGCGGAACCAGCGCCGGATGGCGACCTGTGTCGCCGCGATAACAGCGCCCGCGAGAATCTGCGGGTACATATCGGTTCCGGGATCGGTGCCGGTCCGCTCGCCGATCGCCGCGGCCAGCGCGTCCTGCATCTCGGCGTTGATCTTCAGGTACTCGCCCCGGATCGCGGGCGAGCCTACTACCAGCTTGATCGCGGCCATCGACTCTTGGCCGAGTGCCAGATCGGTGCCCTGGTAATGCTGCAGCACCGCGTTGATCAGCGCCTCTCCCAGCGGCTCACCGGCCGGCCGCTCGAGCAGCGTCGCCCCGATCTGCCTGGCCCGGTCCGCCGCGACCGCGCAGATCGCTTCGTACTTGCTGGCGAAATAGTTCCTGAAGGTCCGCAGGGCCACATCCGCCCGGACGGTGATGTCCTCGATGGTGACGTTCTCCAGCCCGCGTTCGGTGGCCAGCTGCAACGCGGCTGCGCTTAGCGCGTGACGGGTCGCGAGCTTCTTGCGTTCCCGTCTGCCAGGAAGCGGGCCGCGATCTGGATCTGGCTGGCTGCCGTCGGTCACGACGGGCAGCGTAGCATTAGCTTGCCTTTCAGGCAATCTTGCCTTTCAGGCAAGATTGCGTAGTGTTGCTGGCATGACTTCCGTGTCCACGCACCCGCCAGGCCGCGCCAGCGATGCCGACATAGTGATCGTCGGCGGCGGCCCGGTCGGGCTGATGCTGGCCAGCGAACTCCGGCTAGGCGGCGCAGACCCGACGGTGCTGGAACGGCTACCCGGGATCAGCGAGATCCCCAAGGGCAACGGCCTGGTGGGCCAGATCGTGCCGACGCTGGACTACCGCGGCCTGCTTGATCGGCTCCGCCAGGAGGCCACCTGGGCCGGTCCGGTACCGGTCTTCTCGTTCGGTCCGCTGCAACTGGACTTCTCCAGGCTAGGGACCAGCCCACTGCACATCCTGACGGTGCCGCAACGCCAGCTGGAGAGGGTGCTGGAGGCGCGGCTCACCGAACTCGGCGGGACCGTCCGGCGCGGACACGAACTGACCGCCCTGTCCCAGGACGACGACGCCATCACGCTCCATGCCCGCGGTCCCGGCGGCGCCTACCATCTGCGCGCACGCTATCTGGTGGGCTGCGACGGCGCGCACAGCCTGGTACGCAAGCAGGCCGGGATCAGCTTCCCTGGTGTCACCTCCACCGAGATATCCCGCATTGGACAGGTCCGCCTGCCGACCGCGAAGATCGCCCGCGGCGGCGGCGAGGTGAGGGTGCCCGGGCTCGGCCGCCTGAAGCTCACGCGGCAAGTCCGCACCCCGCGAGGCACCTACTCGCTCGCGCCGCTGGCCACGCTCGACAAGAACGCCCCGGCTGGCGTCTACATCGTCTACACGAGCGAAGACGACCCAACCGCCGACCTCAGCGCCCCGATTACCCTCGACGAACTGCGCACCAGCGCCCGGCGGGTGCTCGGCGGCGACCTGCCGATGACCGATCCGCAGCGGCTGACCCGGCTCGTCGGGAACAGCCGGCTGGCCGACCGCTACCTGTCCGGCCGCGTCATGCTCGCCGGCGACGCCGCACACGTCTTCGGATTGTCGCTGAACGCCGGCCTGCTCGATGCCGTCAACCTCGGCTGGAAGCTCGCCGCACAGGTCCAGGGCCGGGCACCGAGCGGCCTGCTGGACTCCTACCACGCCGAGCGGCACCTCGCCGGACAGCACGGCATCCGCTACGCCCGCGCTCTGAGGGCCCTGACCGCCATCAGCGAGGGCGGGAAGGACGGTCCCGGCGAGGTGAGCCAGGAAGGCGCCGAAGCGCTGCGCGAACTGTTCGGCGACGTACTCCAGCGCCCCGAACCGCTACGGCACATCGGCGAACTGCTCCGGCAGCCCGAGCAACTGCGTCAGATCGGTGAGCTGATCGAGGGTTCCGACGTCCGCTACCCGATCCCGGCCGGCAACGCCCAGCCACACCCGCTGCTTGGAAAGCTCGCGCCAGATCTCCAGTTGGAAACCCCCCACGGCCCCACGCGGGTCGCCGAGCTCATGCACCCCGCCCACGGCATCCTGCTCGACCTCACCGCCGATTCCGCAATCGCCGAGGCGGCGGCCCCGGACCGTGCCGGCCTGGTCCCCGTCATTACCGCACGCTGCCTGACCAAGCCCGCTCCGGCTGTGGCGCTGCTAATCCGGCCCGACGGCTACGTCGCCTGGGCTGCCGGACCCGGCACGCCCGACCCGGCCACTGGGATGAACGAGGCCCTGCGCACCTGGTTCGGTCCGCTTCTCTCGCCGCGATAGGCGGCTGCGCCAAGGTGCGGCCTGGATCGGCGCCGCTGGAATCTACGGCGCGGCGCAGGGACTGTCGGCCTGGGCAGCCCAGCGCGCGCAAGGTCGCGGGACCAAGCCTCAATACGAGCAATTCGAACGCCCGGCATTCGCGCCGCCTGGCGCGGTGTTCCCGGTCGTGTGGTCAGAGTTGAACCTGACCACGGCCACATCGGCATGGCGTGTTTGGCGTGCCCGCGAGCCCGTTATCATCCGCAGCGGCTACACGCCGCTGGCCTTCGGTGGCCGCCGGTTGTGGGCGGCCACCGCCGACGCCGCACTCCTCTTCGCCGTCCTGGTGCGCTATGCATTCCTGGCCCGCCGGGTCGACCAAACCGCTGCCGTGCTCGCCGTCCCCGAGGTCGCCTGGACCGCGTTCGCGACTGTGCTGAGTAGGGCCGTCGCCGCGAAAAACGGCTAACTGGCCTGAGTGTTGCCGTGCCGGGCGAGGGGCGAGGATCGTTCGGCGTCATGCCTGCTGGAATGAGTCGCCGCTGTACTCGATGCAGAACGGATAGCCGACGCCCGGGCTCTCGTGGCTTCTTCTCCTGCAGGGTGATGTCGTGGATCCGGCCCGCGCCGAAGTCGTTCTCGTAAGTGATCTTGCCGCCCTCGTTACTCTCGTCACATGTCCAAGAGCAGGAGCATCATAGGCCGGTGGCGTATCACCGAGATGGACAACTGGGATCAGGAGGCCGTCGATCTCGTCCAGCCCGGCTTCATCGAGTTCGATGATGACGGCCTCGGCAGTCTGGGCTTCATCGTGGTGACGGGAGAACTCGACTGCCGCGACGCTGAACGCGATGGGGAGCCGGGCGTTGAGTTCTCGTGGCAGGGCTCCGACGAGGGCGACGAGGTGAGCGGCCGCGGCTGGGCCGCACTCAACCCCGATGGCACGCTCGAGGGTCACATCTATTTCCACCTTGGTGATGATTCCGCGTTCCGAGCCGAGCGATTCAGCGGAGTCGTCCAGTGAGCAATGCCATCGAAGCCGTGATGGCCGGCCCTGATCCGCGCCTGGCGGTCTGCTCCTGCGGTGACCGCGGGAGAGATGCTGCCGGAAATTGCGGTCTGTCGTGAGCTGGCCACAGCGCTGCGCGCTGGTGACGGCTCGGCGGCGGCCGGGCTCGCCGCGCGGGCAGGCATCCCCCGGTGGCTGCTGACCCACCTCGAGCTCGGCCCGCGCGGGCGGCTGGATGTGGGCGATGCCGGGGAGGCGCTCGCGTCCCGGCCGGGACGGGTTCGGCCGCAGCCGCATCAGATCCGACAGGCGGGGCCGCAAACCTCAGTTCAGTATCTTCTTGGCGTTTCCGCGGAGACGCCTTGTGCGCGATTTCACAAGCCGCTTCCGCGGAAACGCGGTACCTAACGCCTTCAGGGTGAGCCCGCCCCTTCACTCTGGGCGGAGGAAGCTACCTGGAGACCGCCGTCGCCATCGACGCGAGCCGCGACCCCATTGCCAGCCGGCGCTTCGACGAGCTAGTCGATGTCGCGAAACTGCGTGTCGAACGACTTCGGCCATACCGACATCACGCCCGCACTGCCCACTGCGGCCGGCTGAGCGCTTCACTCCTGGCGGCGGAACGGGGGCTCGTCCTGCTCAGCGGCCGGAGCTTTCGTCTCTTCGTCAACGAGGGCGGCGGCCTCGGTGAGCGCGGCGGCGCGGGAGCGGGACGCAAGGTCGCCGGTGAGGCCGCTCTGCTCGATGCACCACTGGGTCCACTCCGGGAGCAGGCGGAGCGCCTCGTTGGCGTGGTCGGAAAGGTAGCCGTCGCGGATCAGGCGCGCGGTCATCTCGATCCGGTGGGGTGAGGACGCGTAGCGGGAGCACTCCTCGGGGGGCGGCTCAGGTCCCCACTCGTAGATGATCGTGCCTGCCGCGTCGGCCATGTCCTCCGGGACATCGCCGTGCTGGGCCGCGTACCAGCTCAGGAAGGCCTCGCGTACTGGCTCGGGGTCGTGGGCGTCAGACGAGGCCGCGGTGGCCGGGACACCGGCGGAGCGGACGAGGGCGTGGGCGCGGCGCCGGAGGCGGTAGTACTCCCGGATCAGTTCCCGGGGCTCAGATCCCTCCAGCATGTCGGCCATCGGGCCGGTCTGCAGGCAGGGGGCCAGCAGGCGGGCGGTCAGCTCGGGCACTGCTGGCGACAGCTCCGTCCCGGCGGCGGGGCCGACGGCGTGCCGCCATTCGGACAGCGCGTCCTGCGCCGAACCGAACACTCCGGCTTCCACGACGTTGAGGAGCCAGCACGAGTCGATGTCCCAGGCGTACCAGTGGTCTACCTCTTCGCCGTCGTAGCCGAACGGGGCTACGAGCAGGTACCGGCTGCCGTACGCGTCGCACGTGATGAGGGGGTTCCCGGCCGGGCGGGCGCCGTCAGCGGGATGCTCGAGGCCGGCCGTCAGGCCGCGGTCGGCCAGCAGCTTGGCGGCCTGGGCCGCTTCGGCCGGCACGGTCTCGTGGGGATCCTTGATGTCGGGGAAGGTCTCGCGGGCCAGCTTCGCGGTCTCGCTCTGGGGGTCGCCGGGCGGCACTGTCAATGCCAGGCCGCACAGCAGCGCCCACAGTTGCGGCCAGTCGCCGGTTCCGGCGGCCACTGACGCCCGCAATTCCGCTCCGGTCTCCTCGGCCAGCGCGCGCAGCCACTGGGACGAATGCATCCCGGACGACTCGGAGTTGAGTCGCTCGTAGAACTCATCGCCTACGATCCGGCTGGCTTGCGTCTCCAGGTCGACGAGGCGGGACGGCCAGGTCAGGGCGCGGGCGGCGGCGAGTATCCGCTGATGAGACTCGGCCCACCACGGACTGGGCTTCGATCCGCCGGCCATGGCATAGGCCAGATCCCGCAGCGAGGAGAGATCCGGCTCGTCCGCGATCGCCGGCCGTCGCTGAGCCAGTTGCTCGGCCCGCCGCTGCGGGTTGCCGCTGATGCCCTGGCGGGGGGCTTTACCCCGGCCGGAACGCCGTTTTTTCGCTGCCACCCGAGTCAGGGTAGCGATTCAAGGCAGTGCTCACATCCCGCTAGTAAGTTGGCACGGACACTACCGGAGGAACGCGTGAAGATGTCGTGGGTCACTCTCGACCGGATCTGCCAGGAACGGGTCGACAAGGACGGTGTCCGGCTCGAGCTCGTGCGCAACGGCAGGCCGCTGCGATCCTCGGCCGACTCCCTGAGCGACGACGAGCTGCTCGCGAAACTGAAGGATCTCGGCCTGGACGTCGACCGGGACGGGGTGGAGCGGCTCTGCGCGGGCGCGCTGTCCGCCGAAGAGGTGGCCGGGCCGATCACGCACAAGCTGAAACTCGACGACGACATGACGGTCGACTGGGTTTGGATCTGTTTGGTCGCCCTGTGGAAGCGGTGGTGGCCGGACCGGCCTGGCCTGGAACTCCTGGACGACAAGATGCAGGCGGGCTACGCCAGGGACGCGGAGAACGATTCGCACGCGGCGGTCGCGACCTGGCTGGATGCGTGGTCTGACGTGCTGCGGCTGTGCGATGCCGCCGGCATCGGCTCCATCGAGGAGTTCGACGATCGCTTTCCCCTGTCGCAGTCACTGTTCAACTGGAGCCAGGATCTCGAGATGGCGCTAGAGAACGCCGGACGGGATAACCGTGAGATACGGCAGTCCCTGATCGAGTTCTGCGAGGAATCGTTCCGGCGCTTTCCGCGCGAAGACCGGTTGCTCACCGAGAACCGGCGCCGGACGATGGCTCAGGCCTACTTCGACACGGGCATGACCGAGAAGGCCGAGGAGCTGTTCCGGTCGTGGCTGGACGCCGATCCGGCGTGGGGCTGGGGCTGGATCGGCTGGGCCGACTGTTACCTGCCGGGAACCGGCAGGCCGGCGGACTTGGCCCGGGCCGAGAAGCTGCTGCGCCGCGGCTACCGCGTCCCCGGTGTCCGGGACCGGGTCTACATCGCGGAGCGGCTGCACGAGGTGTGCGAGGACGGAGGCCGGCCCGACGAAGCCAGGGAGTTCGGCGAGCGGGCCGAACGACTGCGGCGCGAGCCGCTCCGCGCGGCCGCTAGGCCGGCCCCGCCGGCCGGGAACATCGCGCGAAGGGTCAAGGTGGGGCGCAATGCCCCGTGCCCTTGCGGCAGCGGGAAGAAGTTCAAGAAATGCTGCGGTTCCCCCGCAGGGGCGAGGTAGGGGTGACCGAGCAGACCACGGCCTTCGCCAACGCGATGATCTTCGACGGCGTCTCGGCTGAGCTGCGGGAAGGCTGCGTCCAGGTCGCCGCGGGCACGATCGCCGAGGTCGCCGGGGGCCCCGGGCCGGGCGACCGGATCATTGACTGCCGCGGCCGAACGATCGTCCCCGGCCTGATCGACGCGCACTTCCACGCCTACGGCGCCCGCCTCAGCCTGCTGGAGATCGAGACCAGCCCGCTGAGTTACCTGGCCCTGGCCGGGGCGCAGCGGCTGGCCGGCGCGCTGGGCCGCGGGTTCACCACGGTCCGGGATCCGGGCGGCGGCGACGCGGGCCTGGCCCAGGCGATCAGGGAAGGCCTGACAGCTTCGCCCAGATACCTGTTCTGCGGGCCCGCGCTGAGCCAGACCGGAGGCCATGGCGATCCGCGGCCGCCGGAGCTGGGCTGCTGCCTCGGCGGCGGTCACATGGCGGAGGTGGCCGACGGCGTCGACGCGCTGCGGCGCGCGGCCCGCGAGCGCCTGCGCAGCGGCGCGCACGCCATCAAGATCATGGCCTCGGGCGGGGTTATCTCGCCGTCGGATCCGCTCCGCGTGCCGCAGTACTCGCCGGAGGAGATCCGCGTCGTCGCCGAGGAGGCGACCCGCCGCGGCAGTTACGTGGCCGCCCATGCCTACTCGGCGGAAGCGATCGAAGTGGCCGTGGCCAACGGGGTCCGTTCCATCGAGCACGGGAACCTGCTGGACGCGCCGACCGCCGCCTTGATGGCCGAACGAGACGCGTTCCTGGTGCCGACGCTGGTCACCTACGACGCGATGGAGCGCCGGGGCGCCGAACTCGGCCTGGCTCCGGTGGCCCAGGCCAAGAACCGCGAGGTCCTCGACGCGGGACGGACGGCGATCAGGCTGGCCCGGGAAGCGGGAGTCCGGATCGGGTTCGGGACCGACCTGATGGGCGCGCTGGACGGCGAGCAGCTCCACGGGCTGCGGCTGCAGGCCGAGGTCGAGGGACCGCTGGCCCTGCTCAGGGCCGCCACCTCGGTCAACGCGGAGCTGCTCGGACGTGACGACCTGGGCCGGATCGGCCCGGGCGCGGCCGCCGACCTGCTCGTCCTGGACGCCGATCCGCTGCGGGATCCGTCCGTGCTGTGGGGCGACCCGAACCGCCGGGCCGTATTCCAGGCCGGCATCAGGGTGGCGGAGCAAGGGGCACGGCTGGTGCTGTTACCGCGGCCGGGGTGACGGCGCCGGCGATTGACTCATCTCCCCGGCCGGTCTTGAATCAACGCCTAGGGAGTAATTGCCGTGGCCAGGGGGCAGCTGTGGCTGGATGGATGGAAGGGGATTGTGATGCGCTACCTGGCGGGCGGTGTGCGGCGGCTGATCGGCATCGGGCTGGCCGGGACGGCGATGGCGGCGGCGGCGAGCTTGATTCCGGCTCTTCCTGCCTCGGCCACGCCAGTCACCGGGCCGGCTGCCAACGGTACCTATCTAGCTCTAGGGGACTCGGTGGCGTTCGGTTATGTGCCGCCTCAGGCGGTTCCGGCGCCGAACTACAAGGACGCCCGCTCCTTCGTCGGCTACCCGGAGGACGTGGCTCGGGCGCTGCGCATCCGGGTGTCGAATGCCGCCTGCCCCGGCGAGACCACGGCCAGTTTCCTCGTTCCTGGAGCGCTAAGCAACGGCTGCGAGAACAGTCCGGGCTCATCCGCCGGCTACCGCACCCAGTTTCCGCTGCACGTGCAATACCGGGGCACCCAGATGCAGTACGCCCTCAAGTACCTGGCCGTGCATCGTCACACCCGGCTGGTGACGATCAACATCGGCGCCAACAACGTGTTCCTCTGCCAGGAAACGACGGCAGACCAATGCGCGAGCGCGGCCGAGGTCCAGGCCGTGCTGCAGGAGATCCAGGCGAACCTGACGACCATCTACACCAAGATCCGTGACGTGGCCCACTACCATGGCCGTCTGGTCGCGCTGACCTACTACTCGCTCAGCTACAGTGATCCGGCCCAGGTGGCCGGCGCTAAGGCACTGAACTCGGCGATCGCGTCGGTCACGGAGAAGTTCGGCGGAAAGGTCGCCGACGGCTTCGCCGCCTTCGAAGGGCCGTCTGCGGCCTTCGGGGGCTCCCCATGCGCGGCGGGACTGCTGATCAAGCTTCCCGACGGGACCTGCAACATCCACCCCTCCCCAGCCGGGCACCTGTTGCTGGCCCGGGCCATCGAGGACGTGGCAGGAGCCCGCGCACCGAAGTAACCAGCACCTAGTGTCCGGTGAGCTGCTGACCGTCGCGTCGCTCAACACGCGAGGCATCCCCCTGACCGGTTCGCAGCTGGCTGAGCGCTACGCCGTGATCGGCGCCGGGTTCGATGCCGGGGATGCTGACGTGGTCTGCTGCCAGGAGGTGTTCACGTACTGGCACCTGCGGCTGCTGGTCCGCCGGATGCGCTCGTTCCGGCGGGTGAGCTACCGGCCCGGCCCGTTCGGACCATATGGCGGCCTGGTCACGTTCTCCCGGTGGCCGGTATCGGGCACCGCGTTCCGGCGTTTCGGCCGGCCGCCCCGGGCTCCCGGCGTTCCCCGGGCGTCTCGTTTCCAGGCCAGGCTGAAAGGCGCCCTGGTGACCCGGCTGGCCCGCCCCGGGCTGTGCGTGATCAACACCCATCCGGTGGCCAACCATGACGGTGACTGGTCCGGGGCGAACCGGTTCTATCCGCTGCACCGCGCCCAGCTCGCCGTGCTCGCCCGCGTCGTGAACGAGGCCGGGCCGCGCGCCGTGGTCTGCGGGGACTTCAACGTCAGCCGCGAGAGCTCCTTGTTCGGTGAGTTCACGGCGGCCACCGGGCTGGCCGATGCGTTCGAGGGCGCGTGCCCGCCAACGTTCCGAGCCGAATATCTCCCGGCGGGCGCGACGCCGCATTGCATCGATTTCATCCTGACCGCAGGCGAGGTCACGGTGGAGAGCACCGCGCTGGTGTTCGCCGAGAAGGAGCCGCTCGGCTACGTCTCAGACCACATCGGCCTGCGCGCCCGGCTGTCCCTGTCACCTAGTCGGTAGCGATTGCGGGGCAGGCCTCCGTTCAGATGACGGGCCGGCGTATCCACCAGAAGCAGAAGCTGCCGAGCACGATGGACAGGCCGAGGAAGATCGCCAGTTCGCACCATTGCATGGGCCAGTAGCGGCTGCCTGGCTGGTAGGTCACCAGCTGGTGGAATGTGGCGGCGAGCCTGGCGGTGCAGTCCCGGGGATTCAGCGGGCCGTAGTTGCCTAGGGGACATGCCCGGCTGAGGAAGGATGTCGCAGGGGTATGGCCGGCCTGGTCGAGGATCTGGACTGAATAGACCCATGCGTCCGGAAGGCTGATCCCCCCAGTTACGCGCTACAGCTGTGCGCGCGACTCCTCGACCTGGCGGGTGATGCGATGAGCGCCGCTGGCCTCGGCGATCGCGCCCGCCTCCTTGAGCAGCGCCAGCGCCTCGTCATGGTCGCCGTCCCCGGCGGCAATGTAAGCCAGCCCCACCAGGTTCGCAGCTACGCCAGGCATGAGCCCGATATCCCGGCGCAGCCGCACCGATTCCTCCAACCGCTGACGTGCCGTGTCCAGCCGGCCTGCGCGGTGCTCGGCGATGCCCAGGTGCCGGAGTGCCTCGGACATGGTCCGCTTGTCACCGACCTGCGACCCAAGCTCGTACGACTGTTCAAGAAAAGGAACCGCGGTGTCGTCGTCCTGCCGAACGACCTGATGGAAGCAGCCGACCCAGAACAGCGACTCGCCCTCGCCGCGCACATCGCCGAGCTCGCGATACAGCTTCGTCGCCCGCTCGAACAACGCCAGCTCGCGCGGGTCCTCGGTCAGCCGCTCCTGTTCCTCGTCTAGCTGCACAAGAAATCGGGTGTGAATGACCCGGCCACGGGCCAGGGCAAGATCAGCCTCGACCGCGTCCAGTTCCCGATCGGCGGTCGCCAGTGCGCTGGCATCGCCACAGTAAACGGCGCGTTCGTAGAGCAGCCTGGCGCGTTCGATCCGGTCTTCCGCGCTCACCGCTGTCACCACCTGCCTGATTCGTGAGTCTAATCCTGGTCGGAAGCGGGCAGCCACGCCGGGAAGAGGACCTTCCGCAGGGAGGCACAGCAGCGCAGACGCGCCGGATGTGCTGTGATCAGGGCATAGGCTGCGCCTTTGATCTGGTGGCGCACCGGAATAGTTTGGTGTCGGTGTGAACGGGATCGTGTTCGCGGTAGTCGTGCTGGTCACCAGCATCGTGCTGGTGGCGGTGCTGGCGTGGGTATCGCGGCGGCTGCTCGGGTTGCCGGTCGGAGCGCTGCGGGCTGCGATCGCGGGCCTGGTCGGGTTCGTCGCCGCACTGATCGTGGGCCAGGCGCTGCGGGCGACCGAGTCCGGGCATCTGGCCGCGTTCTTCAGCGTCGCGCTTGGCGTCCCGCTGATCGTCGCGATGATCTTCATCGTGGCGGCGGAGGCGCTCGTGCCGAGCGGGGCCGGGCCGCAGCCGGTGGAGCTCGTCCTGCGCGCACGGCGCTCGATCGCGCGCTCGCGGCGCTACGCGCAGATCAGCCGGATCCTGGTGCGGCACGGGCTGGCTCCCTACCTGCAGGGGCGGCCGCTGCGCGGCTGGGAGACGGCTGAGGGACGGGCGGTGATCGCGGTGTCGCTGCGGCGTGCGCTGGAAGAGGGCGGGGTTACCTTCGTCAAGTTCGGCCAACTGCTGTCCACTCGCCGTGATCTGCTCCCCGAGGAGTTCACCGACGAGCTCTCCCGGCTCCAGGATCAGGCCAAACCGGCACCGTGGGAGCAGGTGGAGGAACTGATAAGCCGGTCGCTCGGGGCGCCGGCGAGCAAGGTGTTCGCGGAGCTGCAGCCGGAACCGGCCGCGGCCGCGTCGATCGCCCAGGTTCACCAAGCCCGGCTGCGCTGCGAAGCCGGCCCGGACGCCACGGTGGCGGTGAAGGTCCAGCGGCCCGGGATCCGCGCCACCGTCGAACAGGACCTGGACATTCTGCTGAGGCTGGCGGTCAGGCTCGAGAAGCACGCCCGATGGGCGCGCGCGGTCGGTGCGATCGGCGTGGCTCGCGGGTTCGCCGCCGCCATCAGGGAAGAACTCGACTTCCGCGTGGAGGCACGGAACATGGCCGCCATGGCCGCCACCTGGAAAGCGCAGCAGCGCGTCGTGGGGCGGCGCGTCCCGGTGGTGATGCCGGCCGTACACGAGAAGTTGTGCACCGAGCATGTGCTCGTCATCGAGTGGCTGGACGGGGTCAACCTGCGCGCGGCGGGACCGCTGATCGAGGACAAGGGGCTTGACCGGGCCGCGCTGGCCCGTGCGCTGCTGCGCAGCATGGTGTACCAGATCACGGAGGGCGGCGTGTTCCACGCCGACCCGCATCCGGGCAACGTCCTGCTGCTCACCGACGGGCGCCTCGCCCTGCTTGATTTCGGCTCGGTCGGCCGCCTGGACGCCCAGCAGCGGGCCGCGCTGCTGAACCTGCTGTCCGCGGTCGGCCGCGGCGACCCGGCGGCGCTCCGCGACGCGCTGCTGGAACTGCTCACGCGCCCGGACGACATCGACGAGCAGCAGCTGGAGCGGGCGCTCGGCCGGTTCATGGCACAGCACCTCGCGGGCGGAGCCGCCGCCACCGCCGAGATGTTCACCGACCTGTTCCGCCTGGCTTCCCGCTTCGAGCTGTCCATCCCGCCCGAGGTCGCCACCGTCCTGCGCGCCCTCGGCACCCTGGAAGGCACCCTCAGCCTGCTGACGCCGAAGATCGACATAGCCGGCGAAGCGCGCGCGTACGCGGCGGACCGCATAGCCGCACTGGTGTCTCCGGGAGCCGTGCAGAAGACCGCCACCGACGAACTGGCCGCGCTGCTCCCCGTGCTGCGTCGGCTGCCCCGCCGGTTCGACCGCGTCACCGGCGCGCTGGAACAAGGCAGGCTCAGCGTCAACGTGCGGCAGTTCGCTGACGAACGTGACCGCCGGATGATCACCGGCCTGGCCAATCAGTTCCTGATGACGTTCCTCGGCATCGGTTCCGGCATCATTGCCGCCATGCTGCTCGGCACGCCTGGCGGCCCCAAGATCACCCCCACCCTCAGCCTCTACCAGTTCATCGGCTACAACCTGCTCATCGTCGCCGCCATCCTCGCGCTGCGAGTGCTCTTCACGATCCTCAGGAGCCGGTAAGCGTGACCGGGTTGTCATCGCGACGTTGCCCGAAGACGAAGTATGAGACTGGCACGACTCCGGCGGAGCTGACCAGTGCCACGGCTGCCGTCCACACCCCCTTCCGGCCCCGGATCTGGCTGCAGTTCGTCCTCTTCGTCTTGCCGTCGCACTTCGGCAGGCAGGTAGAAGTTTCGGTAGAAGCGCAAGCCGCGGCCCGGGCGCCGCAGACCGCGGAGGCTTAGCAAGAGCGGTGCGATTCCGCGCTCCTGCACGCTCCGCCCACGGGGCCCAAGCCGGGCCTTTGATGGCATGCCATCACGCGTGGCTCCTCATGCTGAGGACTTTCGTCCCTTGCGCCATTAGGTTGGTAATGCCAATCTAATGGCATGAGCAACATGGCTGATGTCCCGGCGGAGGACCCGCGGCGGCTGTTGGCGGCAACCCAGCGCCTGACCGGCCGGGTACGCCAAGCGCAACGGGCCACCTGGTTCCCGCTCACCCTGCTCGGGCTGGTCGTTGCGACGGCAACGCCCTTCTACCGGGTGACTTCGGGGTTGCACGTTGTATGCGGGCCGGCGACCGTCACGGCGGGCGGAACGTCCCGGCAGTGTGTGGCTTCCCCCGGCTGGGCGGCGTTCACCTACTGGATGATTGCGCTCGTCCTCGCCTACGCGGTGATCGGCGTCTACTACGCCATCCGCGCTCGCCGCCGCGGCGTCGGCACCCGGATCATCCCGTATGCGATCGCCGGCGTCCTCACCGGAATCGTGCTGACGGTCACCTCGGTATGGCCGGTCGCGCGACACCTGAGCGACCTGCAGTCGTTGTCCCCGGTCGCCCTGCTCGTCCACGGGCTCAACCCGCTCCTGGCGATCGGCCTGGCCCTGCTGGTGCTGGCCTGGGCAGAGCGACTGCGGGCGCTGCTCGCCTTCGCGGTCACCTACTCGGCGCTCGCGCTGTCGATCAACCTCTACAGCGTCGGCAAACTGGTTCGCCACCTCGGCTGGACGCTGCCCGGGCACTGGGTGCTGCTCCCCGGACTCCTGCTCGCCGCCTTGCTGCTGTTGCTCGCGGCCGCCGGCTTCGCGATAGCCGAACGAGGCAGACCATGACCCACCCGGCCAACGCCCTCGACAACGTCGTCCATCAGCGGGTCCGGCTCGGCATCCTCGCCATCGCCGCCGAGGCCCGACGGGTGGAATTCGGGTTCCTGCAAACCAGCCTGGACCTCACCGCAGGCAACCTGTCCAAGCACGTGACCGTGCTGGAGAACGCCGGCCTGATCGAGGTGGAGAAAGGCTACGCCGGGCGGCGCCCGCGGACCTGGATCCGGCTCACCCCTGCCGGCCGGCGGGCCCTGGGCGAGGAGATCCGCCATCTCAAGCAGCTGATCGACCAGCTCGAAAGCAAGGGAGACAACCGTGAACCCAGCTGACACCCGGCCATGGCGCCGCCGGCTGGCACGCACCGCCGGCTACGCATCCACCCTGGCCGCTGTCGCGTGCGCAAGCGGCCATGCCGGAAACCCCCCGCCCAGCGCCATGTTCACCGTGATAAACAACACCGCCTCCACCGTGATCATCGCCGAATGCCGCGGCCAGATCAACGACTGCGCCAACGGGCCGCCCGCCCACCTGCCGCCGCGGGGACAGCTCAGCTCTCCGCTGTCCAGCAGCCCTGCCACGCCGAACCTGCTCGTGATCACCGGCTATGGCAGCCAGACCAGCTGCATCCCCGTCCCCGCGAAACCGGGCAGAGTCAAGGTCACTCAAGCCACCACAAGCGCATGCACCGCGCCATCGGCACCTTGAAGAAGGGATCAAGCCGAGCGTCGGCGGCGTCGGAAGGCCGCCCGGCTGGCTGGCGGAGCCACCCGCTAATGACGCCCTCAGCATCGACGATTGCCGTTGATGGGGGGCGTGACCGGCGACCGCGAGGTGTTGTCCCCCGCACGTTCGGCATGGTCGTATCGAGCCGAGCGATAGCGACGAGTGATCGTGCGCAACCCGATCGCTTCCCGCCATGTGCGTTCACCTCGACGGAGGTTCGCGGAACCCGCCGCTGTCAGACTCGCCCCGCCGCAGGAGCCTCATCATGCTGGCAACTGAGCTGCTGTTCATCTACGTGTACTGCCTGGTCGATGACGCAATCAAGGCCGGCGTCTTGTCCATCCCGCGCCGCCCCGGCCTGCACCGACGCCGAGCTGCTGACCATCGCCTTGGTCCGCCATCTGCTTGGCCGCCGCAGCGAGAATGGATTCCTGGCCGAGGTCCGCCGCGATTGGCCGCACCTGTTCCAGCACCTGCCGGACCAGCCGGAGGTCAACCGCCGGACCCGCTGGCTGTGGGGCGCGTTCGAGCAGCTCCGGGCTGCCTGCGCGGCCGGGGTGCCGCCCGATCCCATCCAGCAGATCGATACCTCCGCGCTGCCGGTCAAGCATCCCTCCCGGGTCCGCGGCCCGGATCAGTGGACCGGCCCAGGCAACGACCTGGCCGCCCGGTTCGGCCGGGACGGCGCACACGCCGAATGGTTCTATGGCTTCCGTCTGGCCGTCCGCACCGACCTGGGCAGGCGCCTGGTCCGCGCCTGGTCCATCGTGCCCGCCGCCGTCGATGAACGCCAGATCGGCATGGACCTGGTTGCCGGGGACGCCGCCAGCATTGATGCGCTCCTACTGGACAAGGGCTTCACCGGCATCCGCTTCGCCAGCGAGATGGCCAGCGGCGGGATCAACGTGATCATCCCGCCCACCAGGAAGCAGCGCACGACCATGCCCGAAGGGCTCCTGACCAGGACCGTCGCCACACTCGCGGCCCACACCCTCCTGCTCACCCAGCTCACCGAGGCGACATGAACAAGAACCTCAACTCACATAACGCGCCTTAGCCCTTGCGTGCGCGCGCGCTGGCTTCGACGATCTCGAACCTGTTCCCGTCCGGGTCCTTGAACTCGAACATGGGCGGGACGCCCGGCCACCGGAGCAGGTCCCCCACCTCGATGCCCCGCTGCCGCATGGCGGCGTGCTCGGTTTCGGCGTCAGGAACCAGGAACCGGATGCCGGTGTCGGCCCCGGTGTCAGGCCTGGCGATCAGCGCGACCGAGGTGGACGCGCCGGGGGCCGCGACCGTGACCCAGCGGAAGCTCTCTCCCATCCGCGCGTCGAGCCGCTTCTCGAAGCCGAGCGTGCCGGTGAAGAACTCCACCGCCTTGTCCTGGTCGCTGACCGGGATTCCCACGGTGCCGATGTCGGTGATGGTGGTCTGGGACATGACGATCTCCTCGCGTCGATGGAAGCGGTTACTAATGCTGCGGCTGGTACATGAGCGAGCCGGGAGTGGTCAGCGTCTGCCCGGTTTCGAGCCACGTCTTCAGGCCGGACAAGATCATCGGCCATCCGCCGTAGAGCTCGGCCGGCGCGTCCTGTGGCAGCTGATCGTGGACCACCGTCAGGCGGCACGAGTCGCCGACCGGCTCGATCTCCCAGGTCACCCGCGACGTGCCGGCCCGCTCGGCGTCGGGACCCCATAGCGCGCGCATCGTCTGCACGAGCCGGTTCGGCCGTTCGACGACCAGGTTCTCCCCCTCGATCAGCGGCCGCTCCGCGGCCGGATGACCGAGCCGGTAGGGCGAGCCCACCGTCCAGTCCGACTCGATCGAGGCGCCGAACTGGTACTTCGCCCTGATCACCGGGTCGGTGATCGCCTCCCACAGGCGCTCGGGCGTGGTGCGGATGTAGATCTCGAAGACCTTCTCCATCTGATCCTCCAGTTCGTGCTTCAGGCCGGCGAGCCCGGCAGCCCACGGCTCGGTGTACTTGCTGACCCACCGGTCGTGGATCAGGCGGATCGGGACCGGGTTGAGGTAGTGCAGCTTCTCGCGGCCCCGCCGCCTGCTCACGATGAGCCCGGCGTCCTCGAGGATCTTCAGGTGCTTCGCCACGGCGATGCGCGTCATGTCGTGCCGCGCCGTGAGGGACACCAGCGTCTGACCGTCGCGGGCGAACAGCTCATCAAGCAGCGCCCGCCGGGTCGGGTCGGCCAGTGCCCTGAACACGAGATCCACGTCACCCACAATAGGAAACCATTTGGTTTCCTGTCAACTCGGGACGTCGGCTTAGACGGGTCGATGGTGGCGGTCGCCCTCGGCGTCGGCGCGAGGCCTGGCCGGCAGGGTCAGCAGAGCCAGCACGCAGCCGACCAGGACGACCGCGGCCGCGATGAGGAGCCCGAGATCGGCGCCGCTGATGAACGCGGAGCGGGCCACGTGGGCGAGCAGGTGACCCGTGGCACCGCCTACCCGGGCCGCGACGCCGAGAGCGCCGCCGATCGAGCCGAGGATGGTGTTCTCGACCGCGTGCGGCAGATGGTACGGGGCCAGCGCGGTCGTCATCTGGTCCTGATAGCGGGTGGACAGCAGGCTGCCGATGATGGCCACGCCCAGGGCACCGCCGACCTGGATGGACACGCCATTGGTAGCTGAGCCGACGCCGAGGTCCCCGCGGGGCAGCGAGCCCATGACCGACCCGGAAACCACCGGCATGACCAGGGCTGCCCCGATGCCGGTCATGATCAGGCCGGGCAACGTGTCGGTATAGGTCCAGGTAACCGAGGCATGGGAGACCTGCCACAGCCCAGCGGCGATCAGCAGCAGGCCCGCCGCCGTGGTGAGCTTGGCACCGGCCACGCGGACCACGACAGCCGACAGGGGGGCAATCACCGCTATCGTGGCCGCGATCGGCAGCATCCGCAGGCCGGCCTGCAGGGCCGAGTAACCCAGGTTGAACTGAAGGAACTGGGTGAGCACGAACAGGGATCCGGCCAGCCCGAACAGGGCCAGTCCGTTGGAGCCGACCGCGGCGGAGAAGCTCTGCCTGCGGAAGAACTGCAGGTTCAGCATCGGGTGGGAGCTGGCGCGTTCCCATGCGACGAAACCCGCGAGCACGGCCAGCCCGGCGATGCCGGTACCGATCACCAACGCGGATGACCAGCCATGGACCGGCGCATCGATGATCGACCACAGCACCAGCCCGAGGCCGGCGATCGACAGTACCGCCCCGGCCAGGTCGGGCCGCTGCGCGGCCGGGTTCTTCGAGTCCGGGACCAGCGGGAGGGCGCACAGCAGGCCGACGGCGGCTATGGGCACGTTGATCAGGAACACCGATCCCCACCAGAAATGAGCCAGCAGCAGCCCGCCGACGATCGGTCCGAGGGCAAACCCCAGCCCGCTGGTCCCGGCCCAGAAGCCGATGGCCCGCTGCCGCTGCCTGGCATCGCGGAACATGTCGGTGATGATCGCCAGCGTGGACGGCATCATCAGCGCCGCGCCGACGCCCATGCTCGCCCGGGCCGCGATCAGTACGCCCACTGACCCTGAGAACGCCGACCACGCCGAGCCGCCGGCGAACGCCACCAGGCCGGCCAGGAACGTGCGCTTGCGGCCAACCCGGTCCGCCAGGCTCCCGGCTACCAGCAGCAGCCCGCCGAAGACCAGCATGTAGGCGTCGACGATCCACTGCAGCTGGCTCGAGGTGGCGTGCAGATCCCGCACCAGGGTCGGCAGCGCGACATTGAGCACCGTGTTGTCCAGGTTGACCATCAGAATCGAGACACAGAGCACGGCAAGCGCGAACCAGCGCGAAGACCCGGGGCGGCCCTGGCGCGGGTGAGGTACGGGAATCTGATGCGTACGTACAGCCATCGCCTGCTCCTCCGGCCCGCGGCGTCGGGCGCTTCCGGCACCGGATAACCACCTCGATGGTCACGTCCGGCAAAGCCGGCATCTACCGCCCTAGGGCCCCGCCGGTGCGGCCGAAAGTCCTTACGTCGACGGCCCGGCCGACGCGCTGGCCAGCTTCTGTGCGGTTGCGCGGTGCGGGCAGGCGAAGACCCGGCTGGCACCGTGGTTGCCCGGTGCCGCCGGGTCTCGCGTGGGATAGGAATCAGCAGATCAGCAGGACCCGCTGGGGACTACCTGACAATGCCAGCCGGAGCTGCCGATCGGCTGGTAGTAGAAGCGCTGGCCGACGTTCGGGCCGTCCGCGACGATCACCGAGGAACTCCCGACCTGCGCGATCGACGAGATACTGAAGCTGGGGCCCGGCGGCGCCACCTGCTGGTGACTCCAGCCGGAGCCGCCAATGGGCTGCACGTAAAAGTCCACGCTGTTGTTCGGGCCCAGCGAGGTGATCACCGTGGAGTTCCCGACCTGGGCGATCGACGGAGCCGAGGTGCTGCTGCCCGCGGGCGCGACGTGCTGGTGATTCCAGCCCGAGCCGCCGATCGGCTGCCAGTAGAACTGCAGGCTGCCGTTCGCGCCCTGGGTCGTGATGACCGTGGAGTTCCCGACCCGGGCGATCGACGGAGCCGAGGTGCTGCTGCCCGCGGGCGCGACGTGCTGGTGATTCCAGCCCGAGCCGCCGATCGGCTGCCAGTAGAAGTCCAGGCTCTCGTCCCCGCCCAGCGCGGCGATCACGGTCGAGTTCCCGACCTGGGCGATCGACGGGGGCGAGCCCGTGGTGAGGGACGCGGCCACCTGCTGATGGTTCCAGCCGGAGCCCCCGATCGGCTGCCAGTAGAAGTCCAGGCCCAGGTTCGGGTTCGTCGCGGCGATGACCGTGGAGTTCCCGGACTGGGCGACCGACGGGTACCCGGATACGGTGCTGGGCCCGGACACCAGCTGGTGGTTCCAGCCCGAGCCGCCGATCGGCTGCCAGTAGAAGTCCAGCCCGTCCGTGCCCGCCGCGGCGATGACCGTGGAGTTCCCGGACTTGGCGACGGACGGATTGAAAAAGGTCGTGCCGGGCGGCGCCACCTGCTGGCTGCTCCAGCCCGCGCTGCCGATGGGCTGGAAGTAGAACCACAGGCTGTGGTCCGCGGCTTCGGTGGCGATTACCGACGAATTGCCGGCCTGGGTGATCGAGCCTGCGTGCGCCACGCCGCCGCTGGCTACGGCCAGTGCGGCCAGCGACGTCACGGCGCCCGCGACAATGGCTCGCTTGTGAAGGAATCTCGGCATTAATCAAACCCCGCATCTATGGGGACCGTCCCCCGTGGAGGTCCCGTAGCCTGCAGACTGCCAGCTGCGCCTGAAACGCCGATGGAGCGGCGCTGAAATCCCCTGGTGGTAGGGCTAACCGGGACGACAGGCGAGGACCTAGCCCTGGGGTAAGCCGGGGCAGTCACACACTTCGGTGAGTTGCTGCCCGAACTCCAGGCGCCCTGCTGCGTCGCGGCGGCAGGCTGGGGCCACCATCCGCTCCGCGGCGGACCTTGGCCGCTGTGGCCGGGCGACCTTAAGGTTAGCCCGGAGGGGTGCTCGCGGTATCCGGGACAGGAGCAAGCAGCGATGGCCGAAGAGACCGAGTTCGCGATGGGGGCCACGGCGAGTTGCGTGGACGGCCCGGGCGGCAAGGTGAGCCGCGTGATCATCGATCCGGCCACCGAGACGGTGACGCACCTGGTCATCGAGCCGAAGCACCGGCTGGGGGTGGGCAGGCTCGTCCCGCTCGACCTGGTCGACACCACGGCGGGCGACATCAGGCTGCGCTGCACCGTGGAAGAGTTCGGCGGGCTGGAGCCCGCCCAGGAGACAGAGCTGATCGATGACGTTACTGCCGGCCTGGGGTTCGGCGGCCTGAACGCACCGATGGGCGTCACATCGCCGGTGCAGACCATTCTCCAGGACGTTGTCCCGCTGGGTGAGGCAGACGTGGACCGCGGTGATCCCGTCCATGCCCTCGACGGTGAGATCGGGCGGGTCCAGGGCCTCCTGATCGACCCGGACGACCACCGGGTGACCCACGTGCTGCTCAACGAGGGGCATCTGTGGGGGCGCAAGAAGGTCTCTATCCCGGTCAGCGCGGTGACCGGTGTCGAGAACGGGATCCGGCTCAACCTGACCAAGAAGCAGGTAGAAGACCTGCCGCCAGCGGACTGAACGGGCCGCGGCCCCCGGCGGCCGGGACCGGCCGGGCGTTTCCGCGGAGACGCCTTGTGCGCGATTTCACAATCCGCGTCATGACTCACCTCACTGCGCGCTGGTGTGGCGTGGCGCACTTGCGTCCGCTTATGTACCTTGACAGTTACGTAACTATATCGGTACATTAACGCCATGGAAGCTGCGCTGCGGGCGCTGGCGGACGAGAGCCGGCGGACGATGCTGGAGACGCTGTCCCGCGGCCCGGCCACCGCCGGCGAGCTGGCCGGACTGCTGCCGATTGCCCGCCCGGGAGTATCGCGGCACCTGCGGGTGCTGCGGGAGGCGGGGCTCGTCGAGGTCCGCCAGGAGGCGCAGCGGCGGGTCTACAGCCTCCGCCCGCAGCCGCTCGCCGAGATCGATCAATGGCTGGGCCGGTACCGGGCCTTGTGGGAGCACCGACTGGACGCCCTGCACACCGAGGTGGCCCGGGGGAAACGCGACCGAAGGAGCACCAGATGACCGGCAACGCACGCCCGGGCACCCGCATCCTGGGCAGCCTGCGATCGGCAGACGGCACGGGCATCGTGCGCATCGAAGACCGCTACGACACCGGCATCGACGACCTGTGGTCGGCACTCACCGATCCCCGCCGCCTGGCCCGCTGGTACGGCCAGGTAGAAGGCGACCTCCGCCCCGGCGGAGAGTTCCGCCTGCACGTCGAATCCGCTGACATCGACAGCACCGGGCGGGTGGAAGCGTGTGAGCCCCCACGGCGGCTGCTGGTGACGACCAGGGAGACGGACGAGTCCTACCTGCGCGGGAAGGGAGTGCCGCCGTACGACGAGGCCATCGAGGCCACGCTGACCGCAGACGGCGGCCAGACCATCCTGGTCATCGAGGTCCGGGGCATGCCGCTGGACAAGATCGCCTTCTACGGGGCCGGGTGGCAGATCCACGCCGAGAATCTCGCTGCCTACCTCGCCGGGCGTGAGCGCGGGGACACCGAGGCGCGGTGGGGTGAGCTCGTCCCTCCCTATCAGGACCTGGCGGCGGACGCCGGCTGAGTACGGGTGATGTCTTCCCTGGCGGCCCGGGTCACCGTCCGGTTCCGGCGACCGCTAAGTCCGCGCCGTGATCGCCGTCCAGGTGCGTCCGCTGTTATCGCTCTGGTAGATGGTGGACGCCAGCGCCTGCGCCGGCGCCGCTGGCGGCGACAGCGCCCCCGCTTGATTTCCGTACCAGGCGAACCAGATCCGCGTGCTGACAAAGTCGTAGCCGAGCAACTCCGGGTGGGCGGCGTGGAGCCCCTGCGGGGCCGCTGTCCAGGTGCGCCCGCCGTTCACCGTGAGGTAGACCACGGGTACCGGTGACCCGGGAGATACGTTCGGCATCACGATGCCGTCAGAGGCTGAGAGGAACCGGACGTCGGGGAAGCTTCCGATGCCGGACGGCAGCGGGGCGCGCCGCCAGGTGCGGCCGAGATCGTGGGTGACCAGCAGGTAGAGCCCGGAGGCCGGACCGGCGGTCATGAAGCCTGTCTGGCCGGTGAACCGCGGAACTCCCCTGGCGGAGCGAGGGAGCGGCTGCGGCGCCCAGTGCGTGCCTCCGTCCCGGCTGACCAGGAGCGGACCGGGGGGGTCGCACGCGATCCAGGCCGCCGAGGTCGTCGCGACCGTGAGCGACGGGTCGTCGCAGCTCGCCGGCACGTCGGCGGCCAGGAGTGTCCAGTGACGGCCCCCGTCGTCGGTGCGGTAGAGCTGGCGGAAGCGGGCGGGTTCAGCGGGATCCATGGTGAACAGCAGCCACCCGTCATCCGGCCCGGTGAAGCTGAGCGAGGCGGGCCCGCCGTAGGCGGGCCCGCCGTAGGCGGGTCCGCGCAGCTCGGACTCGGTCCACGTCCGCCCGCCGTCGGAGGTCGAGAACACCTCCGTCACCATCCCAGCCGAGGTGCCCGTCTGCCCCGCGCAGCAAAGCGCCAGCCAGGCGTGCTCGCCGTCACGTGCCAGCAGCACAGGGGCGAGCGCGTCGGGCAGCGACAGCAGCGCCGCGGCCGCCGGCGGCGTCACGTCGGTCCAGGTGCGCCCGCCATCGGTGGTGCGGACGAGCTCGCTGCCGTTGACCCCCCACTTGATCCAGCGCAGCGTCCACCCGGTAGCCGGCGAGGTCATCTGCGGCGTCTCAAGCCAGATAGGTGCCGGCGGGGTGCTGGCGGCCAGCGTGACAGGCGCGGGCACCGCCCGCGGCTGAACTCCGGAACAGCCAGCAACCGCTACCGCCGCCAGCAGCGCGACCCCGGCCGTTCGTATGCGCATGCGTGCCTTCGTTCACCGGAAACCTTTGCTTATACGATCGTCACGGATCGCGTTAGGTTGCCACGGAGTCAGCGGGCCCTCCTCTCCGGGAATCGAGGCTAAGCGGCACTGATTGTCAGGACGTTGTGAGACCAGACGCGAGTCACGACGATTCCCGGCCCGCCCGCGATGGTAACCGGGGCGGAGTAAACCGTGAAAGAGACAGTCGTTCCCGGCCCGGAGCCGGCCAGCGCCGGAGCGGCCAGCCCAGTAGTCAGACCGGCTGCGATTAGCGCAGCGAGGATTACCATGATCCGGCATCCGGGATGTTACTCACCATCGCCCGCTGTCATTGCATTTCATTCCCCTCGCCTTTCCCGGTCGATTTACCCGACGCTATGGGGCGGAGGTAGCGGGCCCAGTGCACGGAGGTAGTAATGCGGTAGCGAATTGCTACCGGGGCGTCAGGCCATGGTTCACGAGATTCGTGAGGTGGGCGGTGAGGTAGGTCCGTTCGGTACTCAAATTACGGCGGGTGGTGGTGAGGGCGGTCAGCTTGGGCGCCGGGGGCGGCCGCTCAGGCTTCTGGCCAGCCGCGGAGACGCGCGGGCAACGACATGACCTCGTTGTCGTGAATGCAGAAGCGCATCATGAAATAACCCGTTGCTTCGGGATTTCTGGCGCGCTGACGCGATAAGAGGTGGGTCGAAGTGCCGTCGGTCCGGCTAGAACAGGACTAACGGCACATCCACCCAGAACCGCCGGCCCGCAACGCTGCCGCGGCTACTGCCCCGCCCGCTCGCACCCGAAATCAGACCAGCGTGTCAATAACTACGCCCGGTCCCGGGCTTTCCCTGGCCGCATCCGTAAGACGTCGCCTACTCGCCGGTAAATCGGAATTCCGCCTGCCATGGACCGTCCGCGTGGACAACCTCCCAGTAGCGTTCGGCGATGCGCTCCGGGTCAAAGGAAGTACCTGCAACTATCTGCCCTGCGATCGTCAGTGTGGCCACACGGATGCCGTCCGGTTCCAGGTCAGCGCCGAGCATCGTCGCGGCCGACCGGAGAGCCGCCTTGCCGAGGGAAACGGTCGCAAGGGCCGGGATCGGATGGTCGGCGAACCCGCCCCCGGTGACGAGGATGGTCCCGAAGCCGGCGGCCCGCATGGCCGGGGCGGCCACCTGCGCGACGACGATGGCGCTGATGACATCTACTGAATACGCCGCCTGGAGGTGGGCGACACTTGAGCTCAGCAGCCGGTCTGGAGCTCCCATGACGGCGTTATAGACGATGACGCCCGGTGCGCCATTTCCGAGATAGAGCTCCCTCATTCGGGCGCCCAGGCCATCGGGGTCGCTGGCATCGGCCGCGATGGTGTTGATCTTGGCACCGGTATCGGCCAAGGTGCCCGCGAGGTCGCGGAGGCTGTCCGTGCTACGCGCCACCAGGGTTACCTGGTAGCCGCCCGCGGCGAAGCGGCGTGCCACGGCCATTCCAAGGCCAGGCCCCGCGCCGATCAGTAGAAGGTGGCGGCCATCGACTGAGCCGGGACCTGCGGCCTCGGCGAGGTCAGCGATCGTGCTTCCCCGGTTGCCAGGGTCGCCTGCTCGCTCGTTAGGCATGGGTGCCGTTCCTTTCGCGTCGAGGTTGCCGATCACCGGCCCTAGTCGGGCTTGTCAGGCGGTTCGGTGCTCTGTTCCGGGATGTCGGGGACGACGAGTTCGGCGGGCTCGAAGCCGCCTTCGCCGGCTACGGCGGCTAGTTCGTAGCCCAGTGGCTCGTGCGTGGCAGGGGCCGGCGTGCGCCGGCCCGTCAGCGCCGAGGCGACGGCCGCGATCACGTTGGCCGCGATGGCGAACCCGAAGGCCACCCCGAGACCGCTGTGGAACGGCGCCGTGATCAGGTGCGGGAAGAACTCCCGCCCGGTCACGTAGGCCGCGTGCGCCGGGGGCAGCTGATGCAGCAGCGGGCCGAGCAGTTGCTGTATCGGGTTATAGCCGAGGAAGGAGGCGAACAGCACGCCGATCGGGGGCAAATGCGAGATCGGCGCGGCCGTGGCGGCCGGGACGCCCTGCGCGGTCAGCCCGCTGGACATGGCGGCCGGGAGTTTGCTCGACAGGCCGGCCACCATCAGGGTGAAGAAGATGCCGATCGACAGCACGAACGCGGAGTTCTGGAAGGTGGCGATCATGCCGCCCGCCGCCCCGCGCCTGTCGGACGGGACCGAGTTCATCATCTCCGCCCAGTTCGGCGAGAAGAACAGGCCGGAGCCGAACCCGTTGAGGGCGATGACGAGCGCGAACTCCCAGTAGGCGAAGTTCACCGGGACGAATATCAGCAGCAGGAAGCTGGCTCCCGTCAGCAGCGCGCCGCCTACCGTGAACGGCTTGGCGCCGAACTTGTCGGACAGTATTCCGGACAGCGGCGCGGCGGCCAGGAAGCCGGTCGTCAACGGCACCAGGTAGATGCCGGCCCACAGCGGAGTCTGGCTGAAGTCGTAGCCGTGCAGCGGCAGCCAGATGCCCTGCAGCCAGATGATCAGCATGAACTGCATACCACCGCGGCCCATCGCCAGCATCAGGCTCGCGATGTTCCCGGCGGTGAACGCCCGGATCCTGAACAGCGAGATGCGGAACAGCGGCTCGACGACCTTGGTCTCGAGGTACACGAAGGTGACCAGCAGCGCGGCACCGCCGAAAAGCGCGGTGAGCACCCACGGGTTGGTCCAGCCCATCGGATGCCCGCCGTAGGGCAGCAGGCCATAGGTGATGCCGACCAGGATGGCGATCAGCCCGGCGGCGAACAGCAGGTTGCCCCACCAGTCCATCTGCGCGTGCTTACGCACCCCGATGTCATGCAGCATGAAGTACGCCCACACGGTACCGAACACGCCGATCGGTGCCGAGACGAGGAAGATCAGGTGCCAGTTCACCGGGGCGAGGACGCCGCCGAGGATGAGGCCGATGAACGACCCCGCGATGGCCGCGATCGAGTTCACGCTGAGGGCGGTGCCGCGCTGGTTGGCCGGGAACGCGTCGGTGACGATGGCGGCGGCGTTCGCGAACAAGAACGCGCCGCCGATACCCTGCACGACCCGCCAGACAATCAGCCACATCGCCCCGTCCGCGCCGTGCATCCAGGTCACGGTCAGGAAGATCGAGGCCACGCTGAAGATCGCGAAGCCCAGGGTGTACATCCGCACCCGGCCGAACATGTCGCCCAGCCGGCCGAACGACACCACCAGCACCGCGGACACCACCAGGAACCCCATGAACATCCACAGCAGGTAGCTGGTGTTACCGGGGCTCAGCGGGTTCAGCCCGATGCCGCGGAAGATGTCCGGCAGCGCGATCAGCACGATCGACTGGTTGATCGTCGCCATCAGCATGCCAAGCGTCGTGTTAGACAGCGCGATCCACTTATAGCGCGGTCCGAGCGCCCGGCCTGCCTGCACCGGCGCGCCTGCCACGTCAGAACTAGCTGTCATGGGCTGACATGCTCCCCACCTGAGACCCGGGTACTTGCTACTCCTCAACTAACAATGACAGACCAGGCCACATCCGCACCCCCTAAGCCCAGGCGGCGAGGCCTGGTTCCGGGCCGAGCTACGGATAATATGTCCAGTACAGCCGCGTCTTCGCAATGTGCTTTGGGGGGACCATGAGAGATGCGCTGCTTGCTGACCTGAGCCGTCGTGTCCGGGATTACAACGCGCGGCACGATCCGCGGGTGATCCTCGATGACGACTCGTTCGCCGCGGCAACCACCCTCATGAAGGAGGGCGTCCGCAGGGACGGGTACGGCGACGAGCGGGTCATGCGCCGCGTCGTCCTGCCCGGACGCGCGGAACCCGTCTGGATTGATCCCGATGCGCTGGCCGTCGTCGCGACGTATTTAATGCTGCGCGGTACCGTCCACTCCGACCCCGTGCTGGCGCCCGCGTGCCGGGACACGGCATGGCGCGTCTTCACGCTGCTCTACCCGGTGCACCGGCACTGGATCCCACGGCCGCTGTGGCCGGGCGTCAAGCCCGATGGCCCGTCCGATCCGCTGGACGACATCGAGGACCTGATCCTCGAGGGCGGCAGCGACGCCCTCGCACAGGCCCTCGCCCGGCTTGACGCGACCACCGTCGGCGACTCCGGACGCCGTGACTACCTGCGCGGCCTAGCCCTGCGGGACCGCGCCGCGGCGCCGAGCCGGGCGTCGGCCGACCGGTTCGCCGACATCGACGCGGCGACCGGCATCCTGACGGCGTGCTGCGCGGCGCCGGAGCCACACCCGACGTGGCGGGCCCTGCGGCGGATGGCACTCGCCGACGCCCGGGAGAAGCGGTTCCTGATCACCGGCCAGAGCTCCGACCTGGCGGCGGCGGAATCGGGCTACCGGCAGGCGGTGGCCGAGGCATCCGGGGAAACTGAGGCCTACGTGGACGCGGCTGCGGGCCTGGGGTCGGTGCTGACCCGCCGCCGCGGCGTCTCTCCGGAGATAGCAGGGGCCGTGCTGGCCGAGGCGTCGCGCTGGCTGCGGATTGCCGTCGACTGGTCCTACAGTCCCGCGGACAGCGGCGCCCACCGGACCCTGCTGGCGGTCGTCATGCGCCTGCGGCTCGAGGCGATGCCCCGCATCCGCGAGTTGCGCCCGGTCCCGGCGGACTCCCCCGGCCCGGGATCGTCCGGGAGCGCAGACGACCCGCAGGCTCGGCAGCAGGCGGAGCCGGTGGCCCGGATGGCGTCGCTCGTCCTGGCCCGGGTGATGACCGAGGACGAGGCGCTCCGGCGGGTCCGCGACCCCTCGATGCCGTTGTCGCCCGCGGCGGTAACGGCCCTGCTGGCCTCGGCTCGGGAGCTCGTCACCGGCGGCTGGGCGCCCCGCGCGCTGCCCGCTCTGGTGCTGGCCATGGAGGCCGCCCGGATCCGGTGGGGCGCGGCCCGGGACACCGTTCTGGTGGCAGGCCGCCGACCTGTACGTCGAGGCGGTCCGGTTCGTTGTACTGGACAGCCCCGACCCGGAGTTGTTCGCCCGGGCCTGCGGTATCGCCGAGGAACAGATCGCCGTGGTGCGGCAGGCCGGTGACACGGCCGAACTCGCCGCGACCCTGTTCGCGATGGGGCTGCTCCGGTACAACCCGTTCGTCAGCGAGGAGACGGTTCGCGCGAAGGAACCAGAGACCCTGGCCGCGGTCGAGCAGGCGGTGCCCTACTTCGAGGAGGCCGTCCGCCTGGCCACCGGGCACGAACGGGGACGCTGCCTGAAGCAGCTGACCGAAGCGCGGAACACGCTGGCCGCGCTGCGCGGCGAGCCCAGCGGGCCGGAACTCCTGGCCGGTGCCCGGGAGGCGTTCGACCTGATCGACCCGGTACGCGACCCGCTCAGCCTGATCTTCCTGCTGCGCATCCTGGTTCGCTTCGGGGAGGTCATGCTGCCCGATGACCTGGACGAGCTGCTTCCGGTATCTTTGGCCGCGGTCCGGGACCGGGACGGCCTGAGGCAGGCGGTGGCCCTGTTCGGCGACGCGCTCACCCTCACCCAGGTAGCGGGCCGAGCCGACCTCGGCCGCCAGCTCCTCGAGGCCGCTGATCGTGACATACCGGCACCGCCCGCCTCCGGCGACCGGCGTCTTCGCTGGGTCAAGGAACTCCACATCCTGCCCGACAACCGGATGGCATGCCCGGCCGGCGAGTTCGACCCGCAGTCGACCCTGGGGACGCTCAGGGAGCAGATGCGCACCGAGAACTGGCCGGCCGAGGCGAGGGCCGCCACCTTGGCCCACCTCGCCGCGGAAACGCTCGGTTCCGGCGCCGAACAACTCGGGCTTGAACTGCTGGCCGAGACCCGGAAACTATCGCCCGGACTGTGGAAACGGAGCGGGGCGCCGCTGTCTTACCTGCGGGGGGAGCTGACCGTCAACACCGCCATCGACCTGGAGGATACGGGGCACCCGGATCTGGCCGCGCATCGCCTCGCCGACGCGGTCGCCGACTTCGCGGACTGCCTACAGACCGATCTCGCGCTGGGCAGCCTGAAGGACGGTGTGCGCTGCCTGCAGCGGATTGCCGACGATGACGCCAGGAAGGTGGCCGCGGCGGCCTTCATCCTGACGGCGTGGTGGCTGAGGGCAAGCACCGACGAGACCATCGGGTGGCGGCTGCGCGACCTGTACCAGACCCTCCCGCTGATGCTCATCAGCCCGGCGGGCGTCTCCCACGACGTGATCTTCGGCTTGCACCAGGCGGCCAAGGGCGCGGACTTCACGATCGCCCAGGGCAAGGCCGGGCCGCTGGCGCTCTCCGCGGACCTGACCCAGATGCTCGGGCGGGTGCGCTCGGCCGAGGCGCGGCTGCCGCACGCGGTGGCCGAGCCTGATGCCATCCCCGACCACCTGGCCATGCTGGCCTATATCGGCGCGGACGAGGCCGAGCCGGAAGCCGACGCCGACACCGAGCAGCGGAACTATCAGCGGGCCGCGGACCGGTGGATCAGCACTGAACTGCTGGCCGCACGCCAGCCCGACCACATCGACCTCATGCCCGCCGCCGAGACGCTGCAGGCACTGCTGCCGCCGGAGACCGTGCTGATCTCGCTCTACCTGGGCGAGTATCAGACCGGGACCGAGGTGCGGCCTCCCTGCCTGTACGGACTGGCGGTCACCCGGGAGGCGACCGAGCACCGTACGCTCATACTCGGCGAGGATCGGGCGGCGATCTTCAAGCTGACCCGGGGCGACCACGCCATCTTCGTCCACCCGGTCGCGCTCGACCTGATGTCGCTGCGGGCCGCCGTCGTCGCCAATCCGCTCCACCGGGCGGTCAGCCGTGAGGCGGTACCGCGGCTGGCCGACGAACCGGGCCGCCCGAATCCTTACCTGGCCGGTTTCACCCAAGCCCTGGCGGGCTGGCGGGAGCAGGGCAAGACCCACCTTGTCATCTGGCCGCACGGGCCGTTCCACTATCTGCCGTTCCACCTGTTCAGTGCGGACGGGCAGCCAATCGGGCAGGACTGGACGGTGACCCAGGTACCCAGTCTCGGCTTCCTGCACGCTCCGGGCCATCCGGCCGGGCGGGGCCTGGTCGTGTTCGGGGCAGCGACGGGGAGCAGCCGATTCGGGCTGCACCGCGCGGACGTCCTGGAAACCCACGCCGCGGCGGTGGCGGCCGCGATGGGCACCACCGCCGTGGTAGGGCCGGACGCGACGCGGCGGCGTCTCCTCGCCGCGCTGGCGGGGGCTCGCTACGCGCACATCGCGGCGCACGGTGCGCACAACGAATGGGCTCCGTGGTACCAGTGCCTGTTCCTGTCCCCGGAGGGCGACGACGACGGGCGGGTCTTCGCGCACGACATCCTGCAGGCGGACCTGCGCGGCGTGGAACTGGTCACGATGAGCTCGTGCGAGTCGGCGCTTGGCCGCTTCGACCTCAACGACAACCTGCGCGGGTTGCCGGCGGCGTTCCTGGCCGCGGGGGCTTCGGCGGTCATCGGCTGCCTGTGGCCGGTAAATCCCGACGCCGCGACGGCCTTCTTCGCGACCCTCTACGCCCGGCTGGCCGAGGACCCCGACCGGCGGGCGGCGTTTCGCGCCGCCCAGGTAGCGACCCACGACCGGTATCCCGCTTACCGCGACTGGGGAGCGTTCTGCTTCATCGGCGACTGGCGCAGTAGCCCCTAAGGAGACAGCGCATGACCCTTTTCGAACTGCCCGCCGGGCAGGAGCATGACATCGACCTGGTGGCAGAGCCCAAGCTGGGGGCAGGCAGCGGACGAGAGCGGATACCCGGCCGGATCTCGTTCGGCACGCCGGCCGTCTCCCCCCTGACCGCGCAGGAGGCCGCGGAGCGCGATGCCGAATGGCGAGGTTTCCTGGAGGCCGAGGCAGCGCACAGCGACTTTTGCCTGCTCGGCCTGGTCTGCACGCTGCGCCCGGGCACCGACGGGGACGTGTTCGAGGACGCATCGGTCGGGATCGAGCTGGAATCACCCGGCCAGCCAGCGGGGAGCCAGCCAATCGCCTGGTCCATTGCGCCCAAGGAGCGGACCTACCCACCCGCGGCGGACAGTCCGGCGCAGATCCAGATCGGCGCCACCCTGGGCATCCAGTTCCAGGTGACGATCCCGCTGGGCGGCACCAAGGACGCCGTCCCCTACCTGGTGGGGATGGGAGAGCGGGAAAGCGACCCGGAATGGCGGCTCCACGCCACGAGCGGACGCGCGCTGATGGGAGCCGAACCGCTTTCCCTCGTGATCAAGATTCCGGCCGGCCAGCCCGCCATCGCTCATGTCAGCTTCGCCGCCACGATCAGGCAGAAGCGTTTCGGGCTCATCCCCTACTACGCCGACCTGCCGCCGGTGCTGAGCACTATTGACCTCAGGGACCGGTGACCCGCTGGTAACGCGGCTCGATCAGGACTTGGCCGACAGGTTCCGTGCGCTCAGATTACGCCGCCGAGCGCGTTCACCATGTTCATGATGGTGACCATCTGGGGGGCGCTCTTGACTGCGAAATTCGGTCCGTCATAGCCCCACCAGTCCCAGCAGCCCTCCGGGTTGTAGGGGATGACGCTGGCGATCGCCTGGGGGTAGAGGATCACCAGGTTATTGGTGTCGGCATAGGTATCCAGATTGGCCAGTTCGGGGAACTCGTCGCCGAGCAGGTACCGTCCGCTAAGGCAGCCGTGCAGGGCGACGATGAGCTTGCATGGCGCGCCACTGGCGCAGGCCGGCGGTGTGTAGAGCAGGCCGCTGTTGTCCATGCTGAGCGCCGGCGCGTTGCCGCCGGGTACGTACCGGTTCTGGTCGAAGGAGGACAGCGTCCCATCCGGGGTACCTGTGTCCGGCGCGTTGACGCTGCCCAGCCAGTGGGTGAGCATCTCGCCCTCAGGATCGTCGCGGCAGTTGATCAGGAACGGCGGACTGGTCAGCGAGCAGGCCACCACCCCGTCTGGGGTTGGCCAGCCATGGCCTGCCGGATCCGAGTGGTGGTATTCCAGATTCGCGCTGAAGTGCTGGTAGAAGTCCACGCCGGAGCCTGAGACCAGGTCATTCACTACAGGGTCGAGGGTTCCGTGGTAAACGTAGACCGGCTTGCCCGCCAGGTTGCTGATCGGATCGATCAGCCCTTTGGCAGCCCAGGTCACCGCCTGCCGCTCCAAGGTCGGCAGGCTGGCGCCTATGTCGCAGGTGGCAAAGTCGATTATGTTCCCCTGGCCGCAGTCATAGGGTCCGGCGGCGATGATGCCGGCCCCGTCGAAGGTATTCGAGTAGGCGACTTGCAGCTGAGTAGCCATGAACCCGCCGGATGAGACACCTGTGGCGTAAACGCCCGTAATGTCCAGGTGCGGGAGCCCGGCAGGGCTGGCGCTAGCCGGAACCGCGATGGCGATGGTTGCGAGGGCCGCAGCCGCCGGTAGCACAGCGCGACGGAGGAAGTGCATGGCCATAAAGCACGCTCCAGGGATGAGGGGGACGGGAGACGCTGGCCCGGTGGCGGCAGGATCTCCAGATGACATGCGGGTACACCAGTTACTGACCGCCCATCCCGGCACCTCCAGCCAAGTCGGCCGCATGAGCACGGCGTGCGGTTGCCGTTGGCCGGGCTAGCCGGCTTGCTGGATGGCTGGGTGCCGGGCGAGTCGTTCGGCGCGGAGCGCCTAGCGGCGGACTTTCCCGGCGTCGTCGCGCAGCGGGGTGGTGGCGCGCTCGAGCCCTCCGCCACTCCGCGGGCCGCGAACTGTGCGGCCAGGTGCTCCACCCGGTCCACGACCCCGGCCCGGGTCAGCGTGACCTCTCCGCACGTCAGCGCGGGGCGGTCCGGGTCAATTGCAGCCAGCTGCCGGAGAACGGACAAAAAGGTATTCCCGGCGGCGTTGCTCATATCATGCTCCTCCTCTGACACGGCAGTTGCCGTTAGGCGCGGCCGGCCCGCACGCGGTCGCATCACGTTCGCCACGCCATGCCCGGACCGGCCGCGGCGGCTGCGTCTGGTTCGTACCGAAAGGGAGAGCCGTGCATGACCAGCGCCGGGATGCGGATCTCCTCGAGCCGGCGGTGCACCCCAGGATCAGCGACCGGACCCGGCCGGGGTGGTCGAGGGCCACCTGAAGGGCAATGGCTCCGCCCAGCCACACGCCACAAACACGGTAGGACGCGGCCAGCTCGGGCGCGGTGCGATGCCACATGCCAGCCCCCGTAAGCGTGGCCCACGATATGCAGGATCGGGTCGCCCGTTGCGCTCTGATCCCACCAGATCCGGGCGTCCGGGCGGTGGGCGAACGGCACGGGCTTCCCCTTCATGCAATAAGCAGCCATCATCGGCTAACGATCGATCGCTAGGAAACGACAATAGAGATGCCTCCGCGTCCGGTCAAGGAAACCTGGTCAACCGGCAGGCATGTTGCGAGGCTGCCTACCGATCAATCGGTTGGAAAACGGAGCTTCCTGTGAGTGAACCATCTCGGATGCGCAGAGTCCGTTCCGGCGTGCCGGCCCTGCCGCCCCGGTCGGCGGCAGATGGCACCCCGGGCCGGATCCTGCTCGCCGGGCTGGGGCTGTTCGCCGAGCACGGGTTCCACGGCACCTCGATCCGTGACATCGCCGCCGAGGCAGCCGTTCAGTCGGCCTCGCTGTAGCCCATTTCCGGTCGAAAGAAGCGATCCTGGCCGAACTGGTCCTGGCCGGCCACGAAGAGCACCACGCCCGCCTGGTGACCGCGCTGTCACGCCCGGCCGCCGGGCCGGCCGCCGCCGTGCGCCGCCGCTCCGAGGCGCTGCTGGCGGAGGTCCTGGCCATGGGCCGCCAGCTCGGCGTGTTCGACCTCGTCCACCTCGAGGCGACCGCCGCCGCGATCGGCAGCATGGGCATCCGGGTCGCCAGCTGGTACCCGGCGCCCGAGGCCGGCCTCAGCCCCTCCCAGCTGGCGGACGCGTACGCCGCACTGGCCCTGCGCATGGCCGGAGCCAGGCAGCAGTGACCCGCGCGGCGCGGCCAGGGCTCCGATGAGACACTGCTCCAGGAAGGCCTCGCTGCCTCCAGCCCAGCCGCAGAATGCTCAGATATGGACAACCACCGGCGTCATTGAACTCAACGCTGCCATCGCGCCAAACGGCGATCTTCGCTGGAGCGGACAACCGATAGCGACAACCGGGAAGCGCAGCTTTTCTATGCTGAACTCGGAGTGCCGATGGACAAGTCGAAGCTTTCTACCGAATCGAAGGCGACGGACTAACAAGGCACGCCAACCGTATGGGATGAAGGCACCACGCGGCCAGCTGACGGACTAGTACTACAACAGCGCCCTGTTACTTTTCGTGCGGTGCTGACTGACGTTGGTCCGCTTCAGCGGGCGCTTGCGGATCTGTTCCGATGACTTCCGGGGCTCTCCTTCGTCACATGGGACAGGAAGCCTGGGCTGAGCGGTTAGGAGAAGGACGAATGGGCGTGATCGGGACGGCGTTGTCTATGTCTCTCGATGGGTTCATCGCGGGACAAGACGGAGGTGCGGGAGGACTGCATGACTGGCTGACGGCGGGTGATATCCCCAGCCGGTTCAGCCCCTCCTTCACGATGGCGAGGCCCAGCGCGGAGTTCTTCGATGAGGGGGTCGCCGGGACGGGCGCGGTCGTCGCCGGGCGCCGGACATACGACGTGTCGGGGGCCTGGGGCGGGCGAGGCCCGATACCCGGCCTGCCGCTGGTCGTCCTTACCCACCGGATGCCCGGGTCGGTGCCCGCGGGCGACCCGCCTTACACGTTCGTGACCGACGGCATCGAGGCGGCGGTCGGGCGGGCACGGGAGATGGCCGGCGGGAAGAGAGTGCACCTTATGGGGGCGAGCGTCGTCCAGCAGAGCATCCGGGCCGAGCTGCTCGATGAACTCATCATCAGCCTGGTGCCCAAGATACTGGGCCGGGGCGTCCGCCTGCTGGGCGGCCTGGATGCCGACAGCGCCGGGCTTGAGGTCGTGCGGGTCATCGATGCTCCCGGCGTGACGCACCTGACCTACCGGGTCATCAAGTAATAGCGGGCTGGGATGGGCGTTGCGGACGGTGACGCGGCGAGCGGGTGCGTGGCGCGAGGGGTCCTTGCGTGATCCGGGACGTTTGGCCTCTTGTCTTGCTGGCCGGCTGCGTCAGTGTGGAGGTCACGGCGAGGTCCCGCCTGGGTCCTTGGCCGTTCGACCGGGCAGGGAGGCGTCATGCGCAGACGGCTTGCAGAAGTGCCTGGCAGCGGGTCCCCGCGCCGGGCTGGGGGCGGCCGGGAACAACCCGCGGCCGGGTGGCTTGGTGCTGTTGCCAGGGGCCGGCGGCGGACTGCCCCGGACGAGCACGTGCGGACGCTGACCGTCCGTGGCCGGGTCCTGCGGGTCGCCGTGCGGGGCGGGAACCCGCACTGGCCGCCACTTGTGCTATGCAACGGCATCGGCGCCCGCCTTGAACTGCTGCAGCCGTTCGTCGACGAGGTCGACCCGCAGCGGGAAGTCGTCCGGTTCGACATGCCGGGCATCGGCGAGTCTCCTGAGCCGGTCATGCCCTACCATCTGTGGACGCTGGCGCCGCTGCTGAGCGGCCTGCTCGACCAGCTCGGCTACCAGCAGGCCGACGTCCTGGGCATCTCCTGGGGCGGCGGGCTCGCGCAGCAATTCGCGGTGCGGGACCCGGCCCGGGTGCGCCGCCTGGTGCTGGTGTCCACCGCCACCGGGGCGCTGATGGTGCCCGGTCACCCCCGGGTGCTGCGGCACATGCTGACACCGCGGCGACACCGCGACCCGGCGCACGCGGCCGCCATTGCCGGCGAGATCTACGGCGGCAGCATGCGCGCCGGCGCGTCGCGCGCCAGCGAGCTACTGCGCGGGGCGGCAGGCCCCGGACCGGGCCGGGGCTACTACTACCAGATGCTGGCCGCCGTCGGATGGACAAGCCTGCCGCTGCTGCCGCTGGTACGTCAGCCCACCTTGATACTCGCGGGCGATGACGACCCCCTCACCCCGCTGGCCAACGCACGGATCATGCACCGGCTGATCCCCCGGAGCGAACTGCATATCTACCACGGCGGGCACCTTGACCTCGTTCTCAGAGCCCGAACGCATGGCGGCGATCGTGGAGGCCTTCCTCACCGCCGGGACCGGGCCGCTGCCAGGAGCGCGGACGGCCCGCCGACCATCCACCGCGGCAGGCAAAGGCCAGACCATAACGCAGATCGCTGACGGGAAGGTGGTGTCCTGCCCGGGTGAACCAACGTGATTTCGGATTGGACGAGAATGAGCGCCCGGGTGCCTGGCCTGCGAGTTTACAAAGCGCAGCCGGTAGCCCGGTATTGCTGCTCGCTTGCTCCCGTCTTGCTCCCCTGCCATCTCCCCACGACTGCGGAACGGCACGCTTTAGCCGTTGGCGGGACCTAGCGAACTCTTCTTCGCATCACCGCCACACCATGCACGCCCATGCAGAGCAACCGGTCGCCCGGAACACGTAACCATCCGGGTGGGCCGCGTGGGACAACATGCCTTCCCTGCCAGTTCTATCTCGTGGTCTTGCTGTGACGTGCCTCGATCTCGCGGGCGTGGTCCAGGTTTCTGCTGGGCTTCCTGGTGCGGGCCGTTTCGCTGCTGTAGTTCAGCGAGGTCGCGGAGGTCGCTGACGGCTTCGGCGGTTTCCGCGTCGTACCGGTCATTTATGGTGACGGTCCTCTTGAGTGCTTCGATGGCCTGGGCGTCCTGGTTCACCGCCGCCAGGGCGCTGGCGGCCCGGCGTAAGTATCCAGTCAGCCGGATGTCCCCGGCCCCGAGCACTTCTTCCGCCGCCGCCACCATCTGTTCGCAATAGGAGGCCGCAGCCGCGGTATCGCCCGCCGCCACGGCATCACCGGCGAGCCCTCCTAGCTCAACCAGCAGCGGCCGATCAGGTGACCGGTGATGGACCTGCGCGGTCCAGAACGCGATGTTAAGCCGGGTGGCCAGGGTGTTGGGGTGGTCGGGGCCAAGGAGCCGCTCCCGGTCGGTCAGCAGCGCGGTGAACAAGCGCAGCGCCCCGGCCGCATCCCCGCAGTCGCCGGTCCAGCCCGCGATGTTGGCTCTGATGCCCAAGGAGCGGGGATGGTCAGGGCGCTGGAGGCATTGGCGGAGAGCGAGCTCTTGGCGGCCGTGGGCAAGCGCTTCCGGATAGATGCCCAGGTCGTTGTAGGCGGCGGCGAGGGCGGCGTGGAGGCGGAGCTGGTCCTGGTCAGCGGCGGCGGGGGTGGCCTCGAGCTCGGCCTGGAGCAGGATGATCTGCAGCCGGGTGCCGGCGCGCGGCCCGTCTACGGCGCGCAGGACCGTCTGGGCGGCTTTCTCGCGGCTGGCAGTGCGGCTGCTGAGCATGGGGGCCAGGAGCCGCTGGGTGATGGCGGGGCGCCCGGCCTTGCCGGCGGCAAAGGCGAGTAGTAGCCGCCATTGGTCACCCGCCTCGCCCAGGCTGGTCCAGGTCTTCAGCTCGGTGGTGACCTGCCCGGCCAGGGTCAGGGCCTGCTCACGGTCGCCGTCCCGGCCCAGCAGGTCGGCCGCGGCCCAGACCCGTGCTTCCAGCCCGATCGCCGCCCCCGCGGCTAGGGCCGCGCTGATGGCTTCCTGAGCCAGCGGGTCCCTGTGGGCTTCGGGGTCGCCTAGTGTTTCCAGACCGCGGATCAGCGCGCGCTGCACCGGGGAGAGCTGATCCCGCAGGGCGAGATCTAGGTCGGCGCGGACCCGGTGCACGGCCTGGCGTGCCACCACCCGGTCCGCCAGACTGGCCCCGGGATCGGCCGCGACCTGCCCGGCCGCGGCCAGGACCGCCCCGGCCAGCCCGGCGCTCTGGCGAGCCGAGAACGCGGCCGCCTGCTCGGCGCAGCGCGGGGACACGGGGTCGGCCGGGCTCATCGACGGTAGCCAGGGCGGCGACGTGACGCCTGTCATGGCCGGTCGGACTGCAGTCCTGGCTTCAGGTTCGTATGACCAGCCATCTGCCGCCGATGGCGACCGCCGCGAGTGTGGCCGCCAGCCAGAGCAGGAACCAGATGAAGCGCGGGATGAGGGTAAGCTTGCGGAGATTTCCTCCGTCGCCTGATTGTGTGCCCCGGACGAGGATCGCGCGAACTGCGGACAGCAGGAGGAGCCACGTGATCGCGTAGGCGGCGACGATCTGAGCCGACACCGGCGTGTATCGGCCGACGATAAACACCAATCCGCCGGCCAAGGTGACCGTGAGCAGGCCGAAAGACCAGCGCAGCAGAAGTAGGAGAATACCGAGCAGAAAAAGGGTCATCCAAAGCACGGTCACGGCGTACCCCTGCTGGATGAGTTTCGCCGCGCCGAGACCGAACGAGCTGGGCCCGATGTAGCCAACGAAAGCGGCGACGACCCTCGCTAGCCACCCACCCTCATTCTTCGGGTAGGTGGCGCCTGATTGCTCGGCGCTGAAGTTCAGTTTTATGTAGTCGACTTGGCGGCCCAGCAGCGAATCTGCCACAGCGTGAGCTCCTTCATGCGCCATCACCGTGCCGTGGCGAACGACCTGCCAGCCCACATCGGTGACAACCACGCCAAGCGCAGCCAGGCCGACCGCGGCGGCCGCGGGGCCAGACAACGAAGTGTGCGTCATGCTCACACCTGAAACGTAAAGCCCTTTTCTGTCAATGGCCATCCCTTGACCCAGGGACCTTTTACTCAGGGAGATTCCACTCGTCTCACGAAATCTGTCACTGCCGGACTGAGTCCAACGCCGGCCGCGGACTACACAACATTCTGGGCGGGTCGGCTTCAGTCCAAAGGCGACGAAGCCCGGTAACCGGCGGCAACTCTGGCATCGCACTCTCATGCCGCCTGGTGTGCTCCCGCTGGCCAGCCTGGCCGGGTACCTGCAGCCGCTGTGGCTGTGGCCGCACCTGGCCATGCGCCGTGCGGGTTAATCCTTCGCGGTCCCCTGGCCTGGCCGGCGAGAATGCGGTGGTGACCGCTTTGCCAGCCTTGTCGGCGGCCGAGACCCGGGCGGCCGAGGCGCTGCTGGCCCGCGCCTGGGGCCCGGGGACGTCGGTGCGCGCGGCGGAGCCGATCTGGGACCGCAGTCACGTGGTCCGGCTGCATCTGGCCACGGGCCGTTCCGTGGTCATGAAAAAGCGGGCAGGCAACGATACCTTCGGGGCTGAGCTGGCCGCCCTGGAGTACCTGGACGGGATGCCCGAACCGGTCGCCCCGCGGCTGCTGGGCGCCGACGCCGACGCCGGCATCGTGCTGATGGAAGATCTCGGCCCGGGCCCCTCGCTGGCCGACTCGCTGCTGACCGGCGACCGTTCGCGCATGCGGGCAGACCTTGTTTCCTACGCCGGGGCACTGGGATCGATGCACGCGTGGAGCATGGGCCGGCCTAGGGATCCCCGCCTCGGAACCCCGCCCTTGCCGGACGCCGTGGCCCGGGGCAAGGACGCCTTCCTCGGCGCGGCCGTCTCGCTGGGCCTGGCCGCCGCAGCCGCCGCAGCCGCCGGAACCGAGATCGGCCAGCTTTCCTTGCTGCTGAACGAAACGGGTTACCACGGCCTGGTCCACGGTGACGCCTGCCCGGACAACGTGCGGTTCCTCGATGGCCGCTGCCGGATCTTCGATTCCGGGCATTCAGGCTGGGGCGCGGTCGTCCTCGACGCGTCCTACCTGCTGGCGCCCTTCCCGAGCTGCTGGTGCTTCGGCCGCCTGCCCGCCTCGGTGGCTGCACCCGCCATGTCGGCCTACCGCGGCCGTCTCCAGGCGGCGGGCATCGACCTCGGACCTTCGTGGGATGCAGCCATGACGGCTGCCCTGGGCACCTGGATCGTCGCCTGGGGGGACGCGATCGCCAAGGCGCTGGAGGAAGACCGCGAATGGGGCACGACCACTATGCGGCCCCGGCTGCTGACCTGGCTGCGCAGCTTCACTTCCGCGGCGGGCCGTTCGGGCGTGCTTCCCGGCCTTCGCGTCCTGGCCGGCGAACTGCACGAGCGGCTATCGGCACGCTGGCCGGAGGCGGCCCTCGCTGACTACCCGGCCCTCGCCCGGCCCGGTTCGGCGCAGGTCCAGGCACCTGACTTCTGGCAGCCCGAGGCGTAAGCGGCCCGGCCAGCGATCCTGGCGATAACAATGGTGGCTGAATGCCCACTCATGCCGATGTGAGCACGTTACACGTGCGCGTACTTATGCGCCGACTGATGTACTCGCTAGTGGAAATTCTTCCCCGGCACCGGACCGCGATGGTGATCGCGCGTCCACGATCACACGTGTTATCGTCCGGATAGGTACATCCAGGCAGTAACGTTCGATTCCTTCACTCGGAATCGCAGATGACGGTATTGAGTTGGATCGACCTCCCCTGGCGCGTGCTTGATTACCGAATCATAGATGAATGGCGATACGATGACGCCGAGATCAGCGGCCGTCCTGGCAAGCTCTTTCTTGAGCACGGGGGCTTCCAGGAGCCGTGCGGCGAGAATTATCGCCTCACCCGAGACGCCTCGCGGATCGGAAACCACCGGACCAACATTCAACGCCACACGCAGCTGTATTCTGGTGGCATGAGTCGCCTGCTGATTGTACCGCCTCAATGCGGCCGCGAGCAGGATCAGCAACGGGTCAACGACTGACCTGGTGGGAATGCTCGGCGGCACGACGACAAGCGCTCCGTCGCCGCGGTCCTCCCGATGACACGCCCACCAGGGCACATCAGAGCTTTCGAAGGCGTCCCGCAGCGTAACGTACATCTCATCGCGGACTATCTGACGGTCGTTGTCGTTTCGGCCATGGTCGCCAAATGCCGCGATGTCGGCTAGGAAGATAGAGCAATTCTGCCCCCGCCAAGGCTCTGCCCCTGGGGTAACCCATCCGGGGATAGTCTGCGGGATTTCGGTGAGGCGGTCGTAAACTCGCCGTTCCAATACCTCGAGGACGCGAGGGTAATGGTTGAGGAAAGCGGCAAAGTCGGCGGTCCGTATGACCAGCGCTCGTACGGTATCGATGGCGATTACCGTAGCCGACCTTGAACGAACCTGAAAGGCGGCTCGCTCGCCAATGACATCCCCCGCGCCTCTTATGGCGATGGTGTGCTTACCGCCTGCCTGCGCGACACGCACCTCTGCTCGACCCGAAAAAATAACAAATACAAGCTCGGCTTGCTCGGACTGGCGACAAAGGGCAGTCCCGGGCGCGAAGGTTGCAATATTCCCAGCCGCTTGCAGTGCCTGCTGCTCGGCAGGTGTCAAGGACTGCCAGAAGCGAGGGCTGGCGGGGTACATAACTTCAGGTTTAGGATTGTCGCCGTGCCGGGTTTCTAGCCGCACTGACGGCCGAAATTCAATTTCCTGACCTATCGCCCGCGGCAATGAGGTGCTTTCAGCGTGCATACTGCTAATTTGCGTACGGCGCAAGACAGTAGCAAGAGGCTGGCTGAATGCTAGCGCGTCTGACTCCTTGAGTGCCCGGACTTCATTCACGGTAGTGGCAAGTTTGCGGCCCTTGTTGGTCAATGTCATCTGATTAGAGGTAAACCCTACTATTGGGATGGCGACCACGATGAGCACGCCGGCAATCACCAGTCCTCGGGCTCCTGCGATGAGACTGCCGCCCGTTAGGACCGCACTGGCTGCGACCAGGTACGGCGCGCTCGCCAGGAACCGCGTCAGCCAGTGTCTTGTCCTGGTCCAGTCCTGTGTGCCCAACTGACTCTCAGGTACAGCTTCGATACGATCAGTAATCGATCGAGATGGTGCGGAGTGGGGTGGTCGCTTCATGGGATCCCTTACCGGTCTCGGCGATGGAGGGCGGAGCTGAGAGCGGCCGACTTGTCTACGGCGAGGCTGCCGACCCGCCAGGCGAGGGCGTGCGCCTGCTTGTTCAAGCTCGACCAGCTGCCGGGGGGCATCAAGGTGACCCTTCATCCTGTGACCTTGGTTACAGGATTCCCATGATGCAAATCCCAAAAACAAAAATTTCAGCCAACATGTCCGGATCTGTGAAGTGTCGCATCGGTAGTACCAAATATCTCTTAAGTGCATTAGGATCCCATTGGCGCCAGCTGCTTGTCACCGCACCACATGTTGTCCACCACATCATGGGGGCAGGGTCCAGCTGGCCACTGACCAGCGACTACATGATCTCCGGCGTCCCATCAAGCCACATCGGCACCACGGAAGACGCCGCGTTCAACGGGGGATTCCTCATCCCTCTCGGTAAACCCGATGGCGCTGGCTCGCGTCATCTAAGCAACATGTATGGCTGCGCAATGAAAACCAGCCGAGTAGAGTCCCGTGGTGGGATACCCAAAAAGGTTTGCCATATGGCCTGGAGCTTGCTGTCACGGTCGGCACGGGCCGATGGACCCAACCAGCTCTCCGCGGAGGTGAGACCGGATGCCGGCTGTGACCGGACCGCTCGTGCCCCGGCGTCGTCTCGCCGCCGAACTCCGTCGTTTGCGGGATGAGGCTAACCTGACGCTGGAGCAGGTCGGTGCCGAGCTAATGATCTCCACCTCGAAGTTGTCGCGGCTGGAGAACGCCCAAGGCAGCCCTCAGGCGCGCGACGTCCGGGATCTTATCCGGCTCTACGGTATCGAAGGCACGGAACTGGCAGACAAACTCCTCCGATGGGTGCAAGCCGGTCGGCGCCAGGGCTGGTGGAATGATTATTCGGAGGAAGTAACCCGCGGGTTGGATGCGCATCTGGCCTATGAGTCGGATGCGACTGTGGCGCGGGTCTATACAATTCCTCTCATTCCGGCTCTGCTGCAAACTCCCGAGTACACGCAGGCAATGTATAAGTCAATGGAGCCGTGGCATTCCGAGCGTGCTCTCGGTGAGTTGATTGATATTAGAGCCCACCGCAAAGAGGCGCTGCGCTCGCGGGAGTTCCTGCCACCGCTTGAGTTTATTGCGGTGACCCACGAGTCCAGCGTGCGGCAGCAGGTCGGATCGCCGGAGGTCATGCGATCTCAGCTGGATGCGCTGATTGAGGCGTCCACGAGACCCAATATTCAGCTGTACATTCTACCGTTCACCGCCCAACCGGCGTTCACATGTACGTGCATGTATTCGTATTTCGAGTACGGTGAAGATACAGATCAGGATGTGGTACATATCGAGACACATGCCGGGTTCAGGCATGTGGAGGATGCTGAGGACGTGCGGCGCTACCGCCGCTATTATGATGATCTCGTGGCCGCTTCGCTGACGATGGATAAGTCGCGGTCCGTGATCCGTGAACTCCGCGACGGACTCTGATAATTCAGTAGCGGATGGTAGTGAAAACTTAAGGGTACAGTCTGGACGAGACCGGCGCGTCGGCGCGGTCTCGCAGTACGTACTGACCGGGTTCATTGAAAAGCCACTATAACGGGGCTTAGTCCAACATATCCAGGTGAGCTACCTGCGATGGACGGTCACCTCATCCAAGGAGCGCATTAGTATGCCACAGACCCATAGCGAGAGTGAGCCAAGCTATCACCAACTGTCAGCAAGCGCCGAAATCGAGAGGATTAGGGACAATCTGCTCGTACACGGTTACGCAACAGCCGATGACAGCACGCTAGGCTTTCCCGCAGATTTCCGCGATAAGCTCGCCTGGGCCTACTTCAATGACGAAATCCTGCATAGCGACGTACCGGATATCCCGGTAGACCGCAAGCGGGCTAGAGATGTCATATATTACGAGTGGCATGACTCGAGGCTAGATCTCAGTGAATACGAGAATATCCTAATCAAGAACCGCGGCAATATCCCCGGCGAGCGCAAGCACTCCCGCGCACTGCTTCTAGAGGACGACTACGCACGCAATTTTATCCGGGCTTGCCTGTCTCTCATCCCGACTGGAAGGCGGCACGATCGCGGCACCTTCGGAGTCAACCTGTTCCGGACGTTCACGCAGGTGGTGACCCAACCACATCAAGACAACGAAGAATATATAATCATATATGTCGTAGGTAAGATCGGTGCCGGAGCCGAGAGCTATCTCTATCGCACGGATAATCCTGATAAATTGGCCTTCTCGGCTACACTGCATCCCGGTGAGATGCTGATATTCAAAGACGATCTCTTTCTCCATGGTGCGACACCGCTGGTGCCGCTGGATGACAGGGACGCCCAGCGGGATGCGCTTGTATGCACCGTCGATTATCCCAGCACCTACCTGGGCGGAATGACCTGATGCGCTGAACTTTCGTGGTCCATGCTGGATGCCGGGAAACACCCTGTCATGCCGCGATGAGGTATGTCGGATCGCCGTGTCTGTTAGGCGCGCTCGCTGTGAGGACGGGAATGTCCGAGCCGCGAGACGGGGCATCGTGGACGTTCGCGGTGTCGGTCCGTCAGGCGAATATCGATCACGGTACGTGGTTGAGTCGCCGGGGCAATCCGCACGCGTACCCGCCCAATTGCTCGACGATCAGGCAGTCGGTCTTGCAGCCGAAACCGCGGCTGAACTGGTTGATATGTGCTCAGGCCGGTGGCATTGCGCGAAGTCGGTTACGTAGCACGGAGGCTAGCGCGTCGACGGCGGGGTTGGTCTTGTGGTTGGGGAGGCGACCGAACCGGCCAGCAGGGCCCCGCTGCGCGGTTGGCACTTAATACAGCGGCGACAGCGCGGAGATGTTGATGCCCTGGACATCGCCGGTATCGTCGGCGAGCGGGATAAGGAACTGAATCCCGGCGGGCGCATCATCGACCCGGATTCTGGGAGGTTGGCGCACAGGGCGCGTACGAGCAGGTTGCGGCGGCGCCGGTAGGCGCCGCGGGCCGCGGACGTTCGCATGGCGGTTGTCGACGAACTCGGCCTCGGCGGCGCTGACGTCCAAGTCGTCCAGCACGTGCTGGTAGATCTAGGCGTGTGGCTTGAGCAGGCCCAGTTCGCCGCTGCCGTAGCACGCCGCAAAGTCGCTGAGCGGGCCATGCCAGAGTAGCTGCAGAAGTCTGGGCCCGCGTTGGACACCAGCGCCAGCCCGGTGCCGCGGGTTTGACGTCGGCAAGCACCTCGATGGTGCTCGGGTTGATGGACGGCCAGCTGCGGAAGTGCGCGACCTACAGCTCGTGCATCCGCGCGTCGTCGCGGCTGGCGCCGACGTCACCGGCCGCCGGATGGGCGCATGGCTCACTCAGCGAAAGGTACAGCCCCTGTGCCGGCAGCGAGATTCAAAGTTAACCCGTTGGTGAGGGCTTGCTGGTCGCAGCGGATACGGTTGTGAAGGAGTAGGAGGGCGACACCTGAGGCCACGGCGAGGTACGGCAGAGAAGTCTGGGGCGCGGCGCGAGTCAGGGCCTGCCTGTCTTGATCAATGCCTGTCATGTCGCTTCCCCACGCTGCGGAGAATCGAGTCGGTCAGGCGGTACGCCACTGCGCTGAAGCGCTCAAGGCCGCGCTGCCCAAGGCTTTCACGGACATTTTTCAGTTCACGGACTAGGTTTGCCTGGTCTGTGTCATCCCAGACGTGATCATCACCATAATGATAGCCGTCGGCTGCCGGTATATCCACTCGGGCCGGATCAGGTTGGCTGGGCGCCGTTTTCTTCTTTCCGGCGTTACGTTTGCGTTGCTTGCCGTTTACCCGTGGCCCTACTGGCAGTCGCCATGACACTGCCATGAAGACCGCAACGATGCCTGATAGCACGGCTAGCACCGTCCACCACCCTAGTGGGGGATGCTTGTCACTATGCAATAGCAGATTGCCGACGCCGACCAGGACAGCCGCCGCGTCTATAATGATCAGCACTCTCGATACGAAGAGCAGCCTCGAGGCCAGTGGGTGCTCGCCAGGGTCGATGAGCATTGTCGCGAATACGCCGAGCAGGGCGAGAAGAAGTGCTGCTGCCGTACTAGCTTGGCCTGTGGCAGCACCAGACGAGGCAGAGAATAGAACCGATAGTTTCAATCTTCCTATGATCAACACGGCTGCGATGACAGCGGCTATCAGAAAGGAATTAGTGAGCCATCCTGGTCGGCTTACGCGCACTCGGATCGTGGCCCGGTGTCTAACTCTGCGGCTCTCGGGGATCTTGATGTGCACATCCGGGGAGCCGCCAGGGACGGTGATGGTGTCGGCGGGCATAGGGTTATATGCTGGCCGCGCTGAGATCTGGACGATGTCCACCCCAGGTGGCGCGGCGACTTCGAGGTGATGGCTGCCGCCACGCCCGCCGATGAGGACGTCCAGGCGCCAAGCCCGCCAGCCCAGGCTCTGCCAGAGCCGGCTTAGCCAGTCCTCGGGCAGTCGGAACCTGATGTCGCTTTCGAAGGTCAGCTTGAGAACCCGCCTAGTGCCTGGCAGGCCCGTTACAGCAGCCACTACAATGAAATTTCGCGACAACTCTGCTATCTGGCTGTCGAAACTCTTCACTTGACTCTTGAATTCCGGCCGTTGGTGAAGCCGGTTTAGAGTGGTTGCGAACTCCTGCGCAGCCTTAATCTGATCTTCCGTCAATTTATTGTCAATTGCGGCTTTGGGCATATCGCAGGCAATAGTAGACTGCTCGCCCTCCTTCCCTTTCTCTTTCGGTTTCTTACCCGGCCGTTCGGCGGGCGTGGCGGAGACCAATTGCTTTAGTGGCTCCCTGAGCGCGGCCGGATCTTGGAATTTCGCATGTGGATCCGCACTCCGAGCTCGACGAAGAATTTCGGACGCCCAGTACTCAAGAGCCGAGGAGAACAGGCCGGTGGTGTACTCGGCGGCAGGCAACCACATTGCGCTTCCAGCTTCATCGCGGAGATTAAATGCCACAAGGTTACCTTTTTTCCAGCTTGTCAGAGGCACCAGCCGCAGTACTCGGCCGCCGTCCTGGACAACTGGTGCTCCCGGCGGGATGGTGAAGTCGATACTGACACGCCAGCGGACTGCCCGGGTGTCCAGGAACTCCAGCTGTTCTACACGACGATTTACCCAGTCTGGGGTTTCGCGGTCTGCTGCCTGAGCAAGAAGCCAGAGCAAGGTCAAGCCTGTCCGCGCTTCGTGCGTAGCCACCCCATTCCTCGGCGTGGCTTTGTCATGCCCTGTCACAGTTGCCATCCTGCTAGTAAAGCAAGGCGACCGCGTTGCGACCAGCGGGTCTGACCGTTTAGCGAAGGATGTGTAGCTAGGTCCGCCTTCGGCGGATCTAGCTCCAAGCAGGTCGCCACACGCTCGCGCAATTTCCGTTCACCAAAATGCCGATGGCCCACGGCTGCCTACGCCCGGCGACGCACTCTGCCGCAAACCGGGTGCTGGCCAGGCCGTTGGTCCCACAGTCGGAGCAGCAGATTCCAGGTTCGTGCAGGAACCGTTATCCAGGTACGCCTTGACCTTGTGGTTTGCCGTACTTGGCTGCCCTGGACCGCGGTCTGGTCCATGCGCTGGTTTCGCTGTTGCTACCGGTGCCTGACGTACCAGAGGTCAATGGTGTCCGTGTGCCCGTTCCAGGACAAGGTGAACTGCCAGCATCCTGGCGCAGGGACTTCGATTTCGGAGGGATAGATCGCCCCTGGCGACGAATCCGCTGGCCAGGTCGATGACACCACGGGCCTGGCAGCATGAAGCGGATGACCGGCAAGCTGCAGCGGCATCCCGTCCCGGGGGGAAGCCACGACCCACAGGATCTTGTCCGAGTAAGGCTCGGGGTTACCGGCCATCAGCGGGTAACCGAACACGAACCCCGCCACCTGTCCTCGCTCGGCGAGGGCATACCGGATGGGCGGGGGGTTCGCAGACGACGCCCACCTCGGCGCGGACCCCAGGAGCAGCGGCGTCGCGCCGCAACCGCCGCTGGCATACGCTGCACCCTTCACGGGCGGCGGGTTAGCAGGTCTGCTAGCCAGCGCAGTGCTGCCGTTTCGCTGCGCCGGGGTGCTGGTACCAGCCGCCAGCGGAGCATGGCCCGCGGTGCAGGCCGTGACGAGGACGGCGCACGCCGCGAGCACCAGGATGGCGACCCGGGCCATGCCATGACTATAAATGCCGACCCGTGCTGCGATAAGGACCCAGTTGCCGCATCCTCATCTTGGCGGCGCAGTGCTCGATGAGCTTGGGCAAGAAGGCATCAGTTGCTTAGGTTGTAACCGCTGAGCAGCTGCGACGTAACGTTCAGCCGGCCGGCACGTCTGCGGACCTCAGCACGGCCCGGGCGCTGCCAGGTCCAGCCTGCTTGGAGCTTGCCCTGGCCGCTGCCTACCGGCGGAAGCCCCTTCGCTCGTCTCGCGGCTGCATGTTGGCGAAGTTCTCAAACCACGCCGATGGCCTGTAGTCGCCGATGGCCATCTGGGCATTGAGCGCGTCGTGAGGGTCGTCGATTCCGTCCAGGCCCGGCTCGAAGAGATGAAGGATGTCGGTGTCCTGGAACAGCACATCAGGCATCGCGTCCCAGTCGAGGTCATCGGGATGGTCGGGCAGCGAGTCGAAGGTGGCCTCATCCAGCCCAGCCCACCCATGCCCGGCAGCAGATGGTGCGTCCTCAAGGATCAGATGGAGCGCCAGCTCCTCCGCCGGGCACGTCGGCAACGGCCAGTCGCCAGCCGCCAGGTCGGCGGCCAGGTCATCGTAGGCCCGGGCTGCACGGCGCCTCCATGCAGCATCCTGGCTCCACGTCAACCGCGGGTAGCGGTCGAAGAGGTACCACCCGGTCCGCTCTGGCAGAAGATCGCTCCCGTGGTCCTCGACGTCGTCGTAGCCGTGGTCGGCAAGAATCTGGGCCACTGACCACAAGACCGCCGCCGTCCTTGGCGTCAGCTGAAATCCAGCACAGGCGCTGCAGGACGCATTGTTGCAGCGGCAAGCAGTGAACAACGCCGCGAAATTCGGAATCTGCGGGAGAGCCATCCGGTTTAGCCGACCTCCATAGCACGATACGCCAGCCGCCTACGCACGGTAGCCATCTAACGCTGCCCGGCAAGCCGACCCGCGTCAATCACCCACATGCGAGCGATACCGGGCCAGATCACTGCACTATTTCCTGCCCGTCGCCCAGCTTGCCCGCCGCATACCCGTGGCCGGCTCGCAAGACTGGCGCGGGTGCGATTGCGTATGCTTCACGGCGACCGGGAACTGCCGCACTGTCAGCGCATGATGACCTTCACCGACCTGGCCTCCGTGCCCTCCCATCCTCTGGCGCCGTTCACCGACCGGCTGCGGCTGGCAGTAGCTGCCTACCTGGCGAGCACAAGGTCACCGACGTGCTGCTGGTGCCGACGATGATCCAGATGCTGATCGACGCGCCGCAGACCGCCGATGCGGACCTGACCAGCGTCCAGCGGGTCATCTACGGCGCCTCGCCGATCTCCGCCGCCGTCCTGGAACGTGCCCGCAAACGGCTGGAGTCCGCCGGGTTCATCCAGGCCTACGGGATGACCGAGCTCGCCCCTGTCGCCACCTTGCTCACCCCCGCTGACCACGAGGATCCGGCCCTGGCGCAGTCCGCGGGCCGGGCGGCCGCGCACGTCGAGATCGCCGTCGTCGGCCCCGACGACACCGAGCTGCCCCGCGGCCAGGTCGGCGAGGTTATCGTCCGCGGCGACAACGTCATGATCGGCTACTGGAACAAGCCGGACCAGACAGCGGCCGCGCTGCGCGGCGGCTGGATGCACACCGGCGATGCCGGCTACCTCGATGACCGCGGCTACCTGTTCATCGTCGACCGGCTCAAAGACATGATCATCACCGGCGGGGAGAACGTGTACTGCGCCGAGGTCGAGAACGCTCTCGCCGGGCACCCGGCCGTGGCCGCCTGCGCGGTCATCGGCGTGCCCGATCCGACATGGGGCGAACGCGTGCACGCCGTCGTCGTCTTGCAGCCCGGCCGCGAGGTCACCGGCGAGCAGCTGCGCGAGTTCTGCCGCGGCCAGATCGCCGGCTACAAACTGCCCGGCAGCGTCGCCTTCGCCGACGCGCTGCCTATCTCCGGCGCCGGCAAGATCCTCAAACGCGAACTGCGCAAGCAGTACTGGGACACCGCCGACCGCAACGTCAGCTGACACCCGTCCCGCTCGCGAGCTCGCCGGGCTTGCTGCCAAAGATCCAGACGCAGCCACTGCATAGCACGCTTCACCTGGCCGTCAGATCATAGCTACGGCTTTTGCGGCCGGTCATCGAAACGCCCGAACCCAGCCGTCAGACCGTGCATCAGGCGGATATCTGCGCGGAGAGCCAGAAGCCTTCGCCTCGCCGGTAATCGTTGCGCGGGCCCGATCGCAACGGCGACCGGCTGCTCAGCCTGCAAATCTATACATCGCGGCCGCACGCGGAAATGCGCGCTCATGCCGCGTTACGGACTTGGACGGGCGACTGGGCCGGGTCTACTTCCTGGCCTTCTTGAACCCCTCGCAGGGACAACCGCGCGTACCAGGCCAGCTCACTGTTCTGAGAGAGCGAGAGCCAAACGGCCGGGCGCAGGTCGCGAGCGTCCGGCGCCCAGTGTGCCGATCAGGCGAGCCGACGGCAATGTGGTATGCGCAAGGCGCGCACCGCCGGCCCACCGGCCCGCCAGCCGCCGGCCAGGAAGCCTCCCCGAGTTGCCTGACTATTCCGAGGCTGCTGGCCGCTGGCCGCCCGGCGCGGGCGGGTGCCATAGCTGGACTGTTAGCGTGCTGTCGCGGTGCACTCGCTTACCGGGGGCCGGCGTCTGGCCGGCGACCAGGCCCTCAACCGGCATCGGGTGCGCCGTCAGCCGGACCGAAGCCACGTGCAGGCCGACCCGGCCGGCGACGTCCAGGCACGCCTGGTAGAACAGCCCTCCGACATCCGGCACCACCACCCGGGAGGGCCGGCCCCGATACGGCTCCAGCGCTTCCTCATCCGCCATCGACCACCCCTCACCCAGGCTGACGTCAGGCCCGGACGGCCCGCGCGATGGCGATGCCAGGCCCTCCCCCGGCCGCCGGATACCGATGTCCTCGTCATATGATCCGCGGGCGGCGGGGTCCGCGAGGACGCGCCAGGCCTCTTCCACTGCCTGCAGCGCCCGGTCCGCAGCCGATAGCACGTTCGGTGGGGCCCCCGCCAGCATGCCCGGCTGGAGCGCGGCCTTTCTCGCCTGCCACGCGTCACCGATCTCGTCCGGAAGGGCATCGGGTAGCACCCCCAGCACGTCATACCACGTGATGACGCTGGTCATCGGTCACCGGTGAGGGCTAGCGCACAGGTGATGGCATACATGGGACACTCCCTCTCTACCGACGCCAACACCAGCCAATCATGCACCACCAGCCCAACCGCGCCTGCATATTCAGGCAAGGCGAACCCGGTCGGCACGACGCCCCCAATGGCCGCAGACAGAGCCTCCGTCCGGATCGGCTGTGGCCGAGGCAACCACATCTACGACGCGGAGACGCCTTGTGCGCCGTTTCACAAGCCGCTTCCGCGGAAACGTCCGGTCATGCCGCCGACCGGCGGTGATTCGCGCGGACTGGCTCGGTCTGGTGGCGTGTACCGTGGGCGGTTCAGTGCCGGGCTGACCCGAACCGGCCGGGTTTGCGGCCGAGTCGGTCCACGGCGCGGCTCACGTCGGCCGGTGACACGATCCCTGCCAGGTGGCCCGGCCGACCTCGGACAGCGGGCAGGCGGCATCGCGCAGCGTGGTCCGCCCCCGCTCGTCCGGCGTCAGGAACTGGCGTGCGGCGCTCCCGCTTCAGGCCCGGGTCTAGGCAGGCCTGCCAGTCGCCGGTCAGTACGTCCCGCATGCGGGCGGCTTACAATCGGCAGGACTGAGGTCATGCCGGAAGCTGGCGGTGAGGTACCGAGGTGGCGCACGACAGCGATATCACCAACCGGACGCCGCGGCGTTACCCGTTCAGCCGGAACCGGCTGGACCCCGACCCGCAGTATGCCGAGCTGCGCCGTACCGCGCCGGTCTGCCGGGTGCAGCTGCCCTACGGCCCGCCGGCCTGGCTGGTGACCGGTTATCACCTCACCAGGTCGGTGTCCGGGGATGCACGGTTCAGCCGCGCCGCCACCATCGGCCGGGACAATCCCCGCGAGTGCGCGGTCGAGTTCGGCCAGGTTGCCGAGAGCGTGATGAGCATGGATCCGCCGGCGCACACCCGGATCCGCCAGCTGGCCGGCCGGGCGTTCACCGTCCGCCGGGTCGAGCGGCTACGTCCACGCGCGCAGCAGATCGCCTCCGGCCTGGTCGAGGACATGGTCGCCTCCGGCGCGCCCGCCGACCTGGTGGAGAGCTTCTCGTTCGCTTTCCCCGCGATCATCATCTGCGAGCTGCTCGGCATCCCCGCCGCCGACCGGCACGCCTTCCGCGGCTGGACCGACGCGATCGTCTCGACAGCCACGTCCACCCCGGAACAGGCGCAGGACACCTACCTGCACCTGGCCGGCTATCTGGCCGGCCTGTTCGCGCAGCGTCGCGCGCAGCCCGGCGATGACCTGCTCACCTGGCTCGTCCAGGCCCGCGATACCGACGACCGGCTGACCGAAACCGAACTGCTCTTCCTGGCCATGGCGCTGCTCGTCGGCGGCTACGAGACCACCGCGCACCAGATCACCAACATGGTGTACACGCTGCTCACCCACGACAAGCAACTCCGCCAGCTCAAGGCCCGGCCGGAGCTGCTGCCGGACGCGGTCGAGGAAATGCTGCGGTTCATCGTGTTCGGCAGCGCACTCAACCCCCGGATAGCCACAGCCGACGTCAAGCTCGGTGAGGTGGTGGTACGGGCCGGCGAGCCGGTGCTGTGCTCCCGGAGCTCGGCCAACCACGACGAGCGCGTCTTTCCCCGCGCTGGGGAACTCGACATCACCCGCGACCCGAACCCGCACGTCGCCTTCGGCTACGGGCCCCACTACTGCCTGGGCGCCCACCTGGCGCGAATGGAACTCCAGGTGGCGCTCGGCACGATCTTCTCCCGGCTCCCCGAGCTCCGTATCGCCGTACCTGAGAACGACCTGACCTGGCAAACCGGGATCATGATGCGAGGCCTAGCCGCGTGTCCGGTCGCCTGGTGAAAGCGCCCGGAGCCCGCCGTCTGGGGGTGGCAGCGGGCTCGCTCCTGTGCGGCGGGTGCCCGGTTAGGGCCGGAGCTCGAGGACGACGTTGACGGAGGTCTGGGTGACCTGCCGGAACCGGCTGAAGCCGGCGTCGCCGGCGAGTTGCCGTACCGCGGCGGGGCCGGCCTGGGCGCCGAGTGCGACCCCGCCGGGCTGGGCCAGGGCGGCCGGCGTGCACTGGAACGTGGACGCCGCGTAGCTGAGCGCGGCCAGCGGGCTGGCCAGGTTCGCTGCGTAGTCGTCGGCCGCGTTCGGTTCCACGACCAGGACGGCGCCGTCGGGGGCGAGGGCCTTGCGGGCGTGGGCCAGCGCGGCGGCCGGGTCGCCGAGGTCGTGGAGGGTGTCCAGGAGGCAGATCAGGTCGAAGCCGTCGGCCGGGTAGCTGGTCGCGTCGAGCGGCTCGAACCGGATGCGGCCGCCGAGGCCTGCCTGGCCTGCCTGCCGCCGGGCGACCTGGATGGAGCGGTCGTGGAAGTCATAGCCGTGGACGCTCGCCTGCGGGTAGGCGCGGGCCAGCAAGATGGCGGCCACGCCGTGTCCGCAGCCGACGTCGGCGACCCGGCCGCCGGCGGCGAGCCTGCCGGCCACCCCGGGCAGGGCAGGGACCCACTCGGTGGTGAGGCTGGCGGTGTAGCCGGGGCGGAAGAACCGCTCGGTGCCCTCGAAGACAGCCGGGTCCTGCTCGTGCCAGGGGATGCCGGCGCCGGTGCGGAACGCCCCGGCGAGACGGTCGATGCCCGCGAACCAGCCGCGGGTGATGGTGGCGCCGCCGGCCAGGAAGGCGGGCGACGCCTCATCGGCGAGCACCGCGGCGGCCTCGGCCGGCAGCACGTACCGCCCGTCGCCCTCCCGGTAGGCGAGGAATCCGGCGGCGGCCTGCTGGGACAGCCACTCCCTCAGGTAGCGTGCCGCCGTGCCGGTGCGGGCTGCCAGTTCGTCCTGGGTAGCCGGCCCGCCGTCGGCGAGTGCCCGGTACAGCCCGAGCTGGTCGCCGACCGCCACCATAGCCGTGGTGGCCGCGCCGGTCATCGCGCCGAGCAGCCGGTGCACGTTCTGCTCGATCAGTTCAGTGTTCATCGGAAACCTCCGCAACGTGGATGGATCAGGCCTGCCGCAGACGCTAGGCCGCGGGCGGCCGGCACAAGTGAGCCGAACATGAGGCGAAGCTGAGCTGCCCGGCTCAGCTTCGCCTCAGCCAGGGCTCACCGACGCGGCCCGCGCCGTCCCTACGGTGATCACGTCACCAGTGACGGGAGCGCACGGCGCCCGTCACCACGTAGCGAAAGGAGCACGGCATGCATATGCAGGTCATCACGTTCAAGTTGGACGGCATCGACGATGCGGCGTATCAGGCGCACGCCGAGCAGAACGCGCCGGTGTTCGCCGCGCTGCCGGGTCTGCGCGCGAAGATCTGGCTAGCCAACCAGCAGGCCAACACCTACGGTGGTATCTACGCGTGGGACGACGTCGCCGCGATGAGGGCCTACCAGGACGGGAAGATCTTCCAGGGATTGCAGGCGAACCCGCACCTGATCGACGTGGCCGTCAGGGACTTCTCTATCCTGGCCGGGCCCACGGAGGTGACCCGAGGCGGGTACTGACAGATGACTGAAGCACGACCGGGCCGGCGATGAGCGGGACCCTGCGAACATTGCTAGGCGCCCGGGCAGCTGCCGTGGTCGGCCGGCAGGCGGAGCGGGCGGTGTTGCTCGAACTGGCCGAGCGTGACCGCCCGCTGGTCGTGGCCGTGCACGGTATCGCGGGGATCGGGAAATCCGCGCTGCTCGCCGCGTTCGCAGAGGACGCGCGAGCGCACGGCGCCACCGTCGTCAGCCTGGACTGCGGCGGCATCGAGCCGACCGAGCGCGGTTTCCTCGCCGCGCTCGACCGCGCGATCAGGGCGCTGCGGGCTGAACCACCCGGCGGGACCCGGCCGATGGCGACGGTCGCCGAGGCCGCCACAGCGCTCAGCGGCCTGGGTGACCGGGTGGTGCTGGTTCTCGATACCTACGAACAGCTCCGGTTGCTGGACACCTGGCTGCGGCAGGAACTCGTGCCGGGCCTGCGCGACAATACCAGGCTGGCGCTGGCCGGCCGCGAGCCGCCGGTCGCCGCCTGGATCACTGATTTCGGAGACCTGCTGGCCACGATGCCGCTTGCGAACCTGGCAGCCGCAGACGCCGACGCGCTGCTGCGCCGCGAGGGACTCAGCGGCGCCGACGCAGCCCGGGTCACCCGCTTCACCCACGGCCACCCGCTGGCACTGCGGCTCGCCGCCTCAGCGCGGGGCGCCCGCCCGGACCTCACGGTCCCCGACGCCGCGGTCGCCACCGTCGTCACCGAACTCGCCCGGATCTACCTTGCCGGCCTCGATCAGCCGGCCCGGGCCGTGCTCGACGCCGCCTGCGCAGTGCGCCGGCCGACGCTGTCGCTCCTCGGCGCCCTGCTGCCGGATGTACCCCCGCACGATGCCTACGACATGCTGCGCCCGCTGCCGTTCGTGGAGTTCGGCCCGGATGGCCTGGTCCTGCACGACACCGTGCGCGAAGTCGTCGCGGCGCTGCTGCGGGTCAACGATCCGCCGGCCTACCGCGCCCACAGGATCGCGGCCTGGCGGCAACTGCGGCGCGAGTTGCGCACCGCCCCGCCGACGGACCTGTGGCGCTACACCGCCGACCTGCTCTACCTCATCGAGAACCCGGCCGTGCGGGAGGCGTTCTTCCCCACCGCCAGCCACCGGTACGCGGTCGAGCCAGCGCGGCCGGTCGATGAAGCCCGGATCACTGCCATCGCCCGCGCGCACCAGCCAGCCGGGGCAGTCACCATCATGCAGTCCTGGTGGGACACGATGCCGTCCGCGTTCCGCGTCGCGCGGGACTCCGACGGGTCCCCCGCCGCGTTCCAGTGCCTATGCGAGGCGACCTCCGTGCCGGCCCGGCTCCTGTCCGCGGACCCGGTGGCCGCCACATGGCGCGAGCACCTGCGCGCCAACCCGGTGCCGCGCGGCCAGCAGGTGCTCTTCCTTCGCCACATGCTGGCCGCCGACGGCGGCGAAGCCACGACGCCGGCCCAGGCCGCCCTGATCCTCGACCTCAAGCGGCGCTACCTGGAAATGCGGCCCAGGCTCCGGCGCATCTACTCGCTGGCCGCAGATCCCGCCGCGGCGCTGTCCCAGTTCGCGCCGCTCGGCTTCGCCCGTCTCCCTGACGGCGCCGCCGAGATCGGGGGGACCACCTACCATGCCCTCTACAACGACTTCGGACCGTCCTCCATCGACGGCTGGCTGACCGACCTCGCCGCGCGGGAAATGCTTATCGACAACCACGCCCTGCTCGATCCCGGCCGCCGCCAGCTCATCCTCGACGGCACCCGCGCCGATCTCACCAAGCTCGAATTCGACGTCCTTCAGTACCTGCACGAACGCGAAGGCCGGATCGTCAGCCGGGCGGCGCTGCTGCGCGACGTATGGGGCTACGACTGGAGCGGCGGCAGCAACGTCGTCGAGGTCGTGATCAGCGCCCTGCGCCGCAAACTCGGTGACAGCGCCGGAACCCTGAAAACGGTGCGCGGCGCCGGCTACCGGTTCACCGCCCCGCCCTGACCCCGGCCAGGCTCAGCAGGAATCAAGCCCGGTCACGGTGCGTTCGGCCGAGGCGAGGCTGCGTCCGGACGTGGCGGGCTGAGGCCGCCCAGGAAGGCGCGGATGGTCAGTTCCCACCGCCGGTTCACCGATGCCCGGGAGGAGCCGAGCCGGCCGACGGCTTCCTGCATCGCCAGTCCCTGGGCCAGGGCGTACAGCCCGTGGGCGATGTCGGTCTGGTCGCCCTCGATGATCCCGGCGTCGATGCAGCGCCGGACCCGGCCCACGATGAAGTCCCTTACTTTCGCCCCGGCGGCCAGATCACCGGGGCCGGGGTCAAAGTCGGCGAACGGCCGGGAGAACATGACCTGTGCCAGGACGGGGTTCTCGCGGACGAAAACCCGGAACGCGCCGACCATGCGGATCAGGTCAGCGCGCGGGTCGTCCGATTCCTTCAGCTTTCCGAAACGGTCCCCGAGTAGCCGGAAGCCCTCGAAGAACACCTCCCTGACCAGGCCGGCCTTGTCGCCGAAGAGCTCATATACGGCGGGCGGCGACGTCTGGGCCCGCGCGGCGACGTTGCGCGCGGTGAATCCGCCGACCCCGTCAGAGGACAGCATTGCGACCGCCACCTGCACGATGTGGTCACGCAGCTGCTCGGTCCGCTGCTTAGCCCTGGGCACCCTCGAATCCTAGGGTGCGTCGTTGTGGAACCACGGTGCTGCTTCCTGATGACTATCAGGAGAACTTTATTGAACCAACGTTACGGAACAAACGTACAACTAGTGGACCCGTCGGCGGGACTTCCCCGCGCGGGTGAACGGGCATGACGGGGAGCATCAACATTAGAAGGAGTGGCCATGTCTTCCGAGGTCACGCTGTCTTACAGCTATGGCGTTTCAGCAATCCCGCTGCTGGGCGAGACGATCGGTGCCAACCTGCGGCGCGTCGCCGCCGCGCACCCGGATGGCGAGGCGCTGGTGGACGTCCCCACGAGCCGCCGGTGGACTTACGCGGCGTTCGACGCGGAGACCGACATGCTCGCCCGCGGCCTGATCGCTGCCGGGCTGGCGACCGGCGACCGGGTCGGGATCTGGGCGCCCAACTGCGCCGAATGGGTGCAGCTGCAGTACGCGACGGCCAAGGCGGGCATCATCCTGGTCAACATCAACCCGGCGTACCGCAGCCACGAGCTCAGCCACGCCCTGCGCCAGTCGGGGGTTCGGGTCCTGGTCAGCGCCGAGCGCTTCAAGACCAGTGACTACCGGGCCATGATCGGGGAGGTCCGGCCTGACCTGGCCGCGCTGGAAGACGTGATCTTCATCGGCACGCCGCGGTGGGACGCGCTCTTCGAGACCGGCCAGGCCGTCGCCACCGACGGCGGCGACGGTGACCTGCTGGCCGAGCGCGAGGCCAGCCTGTCGTTCGACGACCCGATCAACATCCAGTACACCAGCGGGACCACCAGCTTCCCGAAGGGCGCGACCCTGTCGCACCACAACATCCTCAACAACGCGCTGTTCATCGGCGAGGGCTGCCGCTACACCAAGCAGGACCGGGTCTGCATCCCGGTGCCGTTCTACCACTGTTTCGGCATGGTCCTCGGCAACCTGGCCTGCACGACGCACGGGGCCTGCATCGTGATCCCGGCCCCTGGTTTCGATCCGGCGCAGACGCTGGCCGCGGTCCAGTCCGAGCGGTGCACGTCGCTGTACGGCGTGCCGACCATGTTCATCGCCGAGCTCGCGCTGCCCGACTTCGGCAGCTATGACCTGTCGACGCTGCGCACCGGCATCATGGCCGGATCTCCGTGCCCGGTGGAGGTCATGAAGAGAGTCGTCAGCGAGATGCACATGGCCGAGGTGACGATCTGCTACGGGATGACAGAGACCTCGCCGGTGTCGACCCAGACCACGGCCGACGACGACATGGACCGCCGGGTTTCGACTGTCGGCCGGGTGCACCCGCACGTCGAGGTCAAGGTCACCGATCCGGGAACCGGGCGCGTGCTGCCCCGCGGCACGCCTGGCGAGCTGTGTACCCGCGGGTACTCCGTGATGCTCGGCTACTGGAACGAGCAGGCCAAGACCGCCGAAGCGATCGACGCGGCCCGCTGGATGCACACCGGCGACCTCGCCGTCATGGACGAGGCCGGTTACCTCAACATCGTGGGCCGGATCAAGGACATGGTGATCAGGGGCGGCGAGAATATCTACCCGCGCGAGATCGAGGAGTTCCTCTACGGCCACCCGGCTATCGAAGACATCCAGGTCATCGGCGTCCCCGACCCGAAGTACGGCGAGGAGCTGTGCGCCTGGATCCGGCTGCGGCCCGGCACGCAGCTGGACGCCATTCAGGTCAGGGAGTACTGCAAGGGCAAGGTCGCGCATAACAAGATCCCGCGCTACATCAGGTTCACCTCCGACTTCCCTACGACGGTCAGCGGGAAGATACGGAAGTTCAAAATGCGCCAGACGTCGATCACCGAGCTGGGCCTGCAGGATGCCAGCCATGTCACGACTGCGTAGCCCGATGATGGACACACTCCGAGGACTGCCGATGAGCTGGGAACTTGATGCCGAGCACCGTGACTTCCAGGCGGTATGCCGCAGATTCGTGGACCGGCATGTGCGGGCCGCCGTCGATGAGGCCGAAGCCCTGGGCCGCGTCCCGCAGGAGCTGTGGAAAGAATTCGGCGCGGCCAGGCTGCTGGGCCTGCTGACGCCGGATGAGTACGGCGGCAGCGGGGGCGACCAGCTGGCCGTGGCATTGCTGGCCGAAGAGCTCGCCAGGGCCAGCGGAGGCATCGCGATAAGCCCGCTGGTCAGCGCGTACATGGCGGCACCGCACATCGCCATGTACGGCTCGCCGGAGCAGCGGGCCGCCTGCCTGCCCGGGCTGGCACGCGGCGAGAGCGTCGCGGCGCTGGCCGTCACCGAGCCGGGCTCGGGCTCGGATGTAGCGGCCATCACCACCTCGGCGGTCCGCGACGGCACCGGGTGGCGGCTGAATGGCCGCAAGATGTTCATCACCAACGCCGGGGTGGCCGATGTGCTGATCGTGGCGGCGAGGACCGCGCCAGATGCGGGCCGTCGCGGGATCAGCACGTTCCTGGTCGAAGCGCCGGCGCCAGGCCTGTCGCTCGGTGCGCCGCTGGCGAAGATGGGCTGGCACGCCGCGGACACCCGCGAGGTCATCCTGGATGACGTCGCGGTGCCCGCGACAAGCCTGCTCGGCGAGCTGAACCGCGGCTTCTACCAGATCATGCACGCCTTCCAGCTGGAACGCGTGGCGCTGGCAGCGATGGGCCTGGGCCACGCCGCCGAATGCCTGCACCTGGCGACCGAGCACGCCCGCGTCCGGGAGGCGTTCGGCGCCCCGCTCACCGGCCTGCAGAGCGTGCGGCACAGGCTCGCGGTCATGGCGGTAGAGCTGGAATCGGCGCGGCTGATGACCTACCGCGCCGCGCAGCGGCTGGGCGCCGGCCACCCGCAGGCGCCCCGGTCGGTGGCCATGGCCAAATACCACACGGCGCTGGCCGCCGGGCACATCGTCGACACCGCGGTCCAGATCTTCGGCGGCTCAGGCTACATCGAGGAATCAGCAGTGGCCCGGCACTACCGGGACGTCCGCGTGCTGCGCATCGGCGGCGGAGCCGACGAAATCCAGCTGGAAATCCTCAGCCGCGAGCTCACACCATGACGGAGGCAGCCCGGTGATCGAAACCACCTATCAGGACGGCGTCGCCGTTCTCACCATGCGGCACGGCAAAGTCAACGCCCTGGACACCCCGCTGTGCCAGGCGCTGTGCGCCGCGCTGGATCGGGCCGCCGACCGCGCGCAGGCAGTGATGCTGACCGGCACAGGGACGGTCTTTTCTGCCGGCGTGGACCTGCACCGGGTGATCGCCGGGCGGGACGCATACCTGGCAACCTTCCTGCCCGAACTGCGCCGCGTGTTCACCAGCCTGGCCACCTTCGAGCTGCCCTTGGTCGCGGCCGTCAACGGGCACGCCATCGCCGGCGGGTACATTCTCGCCGCCGCTGCGGACTGGATCCTCATGGCCGAGGGCCCAGGCCGGGCCGGTGTCACCGAGCTGCCGGTAGGCGTCCCCTTCCCGGCGATAGCGCTGGAACTGCTGCGCATGCGCGTCGGCGACGCCCCGGCCCGGCGGCTCATCGTCGACGGCGCCACGTTCCAGGCCAGCCCGGCACTGGCCCGCCACCTGATCGACGAGGCCGTGGCCGCCGAGGATCTGGCCAGCCGATCGCTAGCCGCCGCCCGGCGGCTCGCGGCCCTGGGCCCGGCATTCCGCCTCACCAAACGCCAGCTACGGCTCCTGCCGCTGGCGCGGGCCCAGGACCTGGCCGTCCTCGACGCCGACGTCGACGCCGCCTGGCAAGCACCGCCCACACTGGACCGGGTACAGTCCTACATGGCTTCACTGAAGCCACCGCGAGGCTAAGCAGTGGCCGTGCAGACCGATCTGCGTCCGGCTAAGCCTTTCGCCCCGCCAGCCGTCCGCCGGCGAGGGCGGTGGTGTCGACGTCATCGAGTGTGGTGACCACCAGATCCGCCCCGGCCGTGGCCAGCAGGCCGGCGTCGTCGGCTCGGGCGATGCCGATCGCGGCCATGCCGCCGGCCTTGGCGGCTTGGATCCCGGCGGACGCATCCTCGATCACCATCGCGTGGCGCGGCTCGACGCCGAGCTCGTGCGCGGCGGTCAGGAAGATCTCGGGGTCGGGTTTGCCGTGGGCGAAATCGCGTCCGGAGACGTCGGCGTCGAAGTAGTCCAGCAGCGTCAGGCCCGGCCGAAGCGTCGGCGAGGAGATCCCTTGCTCCTGCGCGAAAGTATCGAGCCGGATCTGGCGCAGGAACAATCCCGCGTTCTTCGACGACGACGCGTCCGCGATGAGCATCCCAGCGTCCTTGGTGGCGATGACGAACCGCAGCGCGTCGGGATAGGCGGTGAAGTCACCGGCCTGGATGAGGCGCACGACCATCTCCTGCTTGAGCTGTGCGTACTCGGCGACGCGGTTTTCGGCGTCGGGTACGTGGAAGTAGTCCAGGGCGGCGCGGGCGCCGCTCATGCGCGGCTTGCCGGATACGTATTGCTGGTAGACGTGGGAGGTGAAGGCGTCCGGCGACCACGTCGTGCGGTCGCGGATGCCGCGCCAGCCGGACTCCATCAGCTCCCGCAGCGATTCGCGCCACGCCTTCTCGTGCGGAGAGTCGACCAGCACCCCGTCGACGTCGAAAATCGATCCCTGGAACTTCGGCATGCGGCCTTCTTTTCAGTCTCGGGCGGAGGGCCCAGTGGTCGCCGGGTTCCGGCTGAGCTCGAATACGCTCTGGTCGCCCGGGCACAGCTCACGGACATCGTCGCGGACTGCGACCCTGACGGGCCGGCTCGCCCCCTCGGGGTGGACGGCCAGCGTCAGGCGATCGCCGGTGAGTGTCACCTGGATCGGGGTCTCCCGGAACTGCATAGCGAACGACAGGCTGTCGAGCCTGCTCGGGAGCTGGGGATTGAAGTGCAGGACATCGTCGTAGACATGGGCGCCGGCGTAATTCCGCTGCATGAGGTCGAGCGTCCCGGACATGACACCCATGTGGATACCTTCCTTCGTGGTCCCGCCCTGGATGTCATCGGCATCGCTGTGCAGCGCGATCAGGAACCGGTCCCACGAGCTCTCGGGGTCGATGGTGGCGAGTACTCCGGCATGAGTGACAAAGCTCAACGTCGAGCCGTGAGAGGTCCGCCGGTCATAGTATTCGACGTTCCGCGTCACCGTGTCGGCACGGTAGTCATACCCGAGCCGTCCGAAGATCTCGCGTAGCTCGTCCTGCCTGAACAGGAAGAACAGCATCACTGTGTCGGCCTGTTTGGTGACCTTATAGCGATTGGGGTCCTTGCCCTCCGCACGCAGGATCCGGTCGAGCCGCTGGATGTTGCCGTACTTCGCCCGGTAAGCGTCCCAGTCCAGCTCCTCGAGGTCCTCGTATCCCTCGAACTGGCTGATGATCTCGTCGCCGAGGAACGGGATGAACATCCGTCGGCTCATGTCCTGCCACACCGCCAGCTCATCGTCGCCGAGGCCCAGCCGCAAGCGCAGTGCCTCCGCGCGGCTGGCGGGGAGCAGCGGCAGCAGCTGGCCGGCGATGCCGCACAGCCACGCCACCATGACGTTGGTGTAGGCGTTATTGCGCAACCCGCCATGCACCGCACCCGGGTACTTGTCGTGGAACTCGTCCGGGCCCATCACGCCGTGGATCTCGTAGCGCTCACGCTCGGGATTGAAGTGGGCGATCGACGCCCAGAAGCGCGTGATCTCCAGCATCATCTCCGCACCGTAGTCGCGAAGGAACGCTCGGTCACGGGTGGTCTGGAAGTAATGCCAGATGTTGTAAAAGATCGCCGCGTTCACGTGCCGCTGGTTGCGGCTGAGGTCGGGCTCCCAGAGGCCCGAGACCGGATTGAGGTGGACCAGCTGGGTCTCCTCGACTCCCTCGCTCCCGCTCTGCCACGGGAACATCGCCCCACGGAATCCTGCCTCATGGGCAGACGCCCTGGCCTCACCCATCCGGCGGTAGCGGTACATCAGCAGCCCGCGCGTGACCTCAGGCAGCCGGACGTTGAAGAACGGGAACGCATAGATCTCATCCCAGAACACGTGCCCGCGATAGGCCTCTCCGTTAAGTCCGCGGGCGGGCATCCCGGCGTCGAGGTCGGCGGTGTGAAGGGAACAGACCTGGAGCAGGTGCGCGATGTGCAGCCGCAGCAGCCGTTGCACGCTCTCTTCTCCTGACACCCGCATGTCGCATACCTGCCACAGCTCGTCCCATGCCGCGGTGTGGCGCTCGAATGCGGCGGCGAAGTCGGCGTGGCGGGCCGCCGACCTGGCCGCCCTCACCAGCGTGTCGCTGACCGCCGGATCCCGCGACGTGTAGAACGCCACCATCTTCTCGACCCGCGTCGCCGTGCCCTGTTGCACGTCGAAGGCGAGGACCTGCTGGATATAGTCCTCCACCTGGTAAAGCGTCCGCTCGACCTGAACGAATTGATCAGCGGCGAACACGCGCGTGCGGGCCGCGTGGCTGATGTACAGATTCGACTGCCGGGTTTCGGCTTTCAGCGCGACGACCTCGGGCCCGAACGTCCGCGGGGAAACGGGGTTCAGGTGGCGGCCCTCCAATTGCCGGTAGCGGGCGACACCGCCATTGCTCACCCGGCCGTCGATCGCCGTGACCACCTCGACGCGCCCCGACCAGTTCTCCGGAACCAGCGTCCACTCGATCCCCGCGTGGTGCGGGTCACCCATGCTGACGAACCGGCGGCTGTGCAGCGTCGTCTCCCGGCCGCTGAGATCGCGGAAACGAACGTGACGGACGATAGTCGCGTACCGGATGTCCAGTTCGTGGCGGTAACCGAGCAGATCCACGTCGGCGAGCCTGATCGCCTCCCCGCCCTCGATGCGCAGCTGGAGGACCAGCCAGTTCGGCATGTTAACAAGATCCTCGTTGAGCACGGGCACGCTGCCCAGGATCGTCGTCTCGCGGTTGTAACCGCCGTGTACGTAGGTGCCGGGATAATGCACACCGTCGGCTTCTTCCCACTCCGCCGCGCCACGCGTGCACAGGTAGCCGTTGCCCGTCGAGGTCAGCGCTTCGCGAAGCCCCTCAGATCCGGGCTCAAAGCCGTGATACGTAAGCAAGAAACCGTCCACGGCACCTCCTCGCCGCCTCGGCCCGCCGCAGCCGCCCGTACCCGCGGGCCAGCGAGCCGGCTGCCGGGCCTCCTCACCAACGCTGGCGCATGCCGGACACGGGTCGGAGGCCGCCCGCGTCGAAGGTGTACCCAGTCCACCCCGTCCGCACCGCCCCGCGAGGTGAACAATCCGTCGAGGTCAAAAGCACTGGAAACCGCTATACCGCGCAGTCGCACCATCTGGCGTGCTGCTCGAGCCGAAGGCGCCATGGCCTGCAGGTCATGAGGTCGCGCAAGACGGCCCGGCCGCTTGAGTCAGGCCGGAACGTGATGTTCGGCCAGCGGTGTCACGCGTTCGGGAACCGGCGGACCCTGCTTCACCATCCAGACCCCGGCTACCAGCACCCATAGCAACGTCGCCAGCAGGCCGAAGAACCCGATGGGACCGGCCAGCGTGGCGAGGCCGAACGCGAACATGACCCATCCCATCCATTTCGGCAAGATCCGGCCCACCACGACGGCCAGGCCGGCCAGGATGCCGAACAGGGCGAACCCGACGAGAATGGGCAGGAAGAAATCGTTCTCGAGCAGATTCAGCGTCTGGGCCGACGCGATCGTCAGATGGTTGTGGTCCTGCGCAAGGACCGAATCGAAACCGATGGAAGTGAGGAAGCCCACGCCGCCGAAGACGGCCCCGGCGAGCGCCCCGTGCGCCAGCCAGCGATCACCGGTCCGCACCTGCCGGGCCAGTGCCACCGCGAACAGCACGAGGAACAGCACGGCCAGGCCCCCGAAAAGGTCGAACACGAAGTCCGACGTGTGGTGGCTCCCGTACCAGGCGATGACCTGCGCGCCCGTGGCGTCACTGCCCGGCGAGTTCGGCCCCGCGAAGAATGCGATCGCGACGAGCACCCCCGCCAGCACCCCGGACGCGGGCGCCCACTTGCTAAGCCATGCTGACATGTAACTCACCCTCCCCTGAGCTTGCGTGAACTCAAGCTCCGTTCTGGACCGGTGGCCCCGCCCCCTCGGCAGGCCAACCGGAATGAGCCAAACCTACGGGCCGAGCGTCCCGACATCGTTACGGCTCCGGCAGGCTGCTAACACAATGGGCCCGGAAATGGCCCGGCTCGTCGGCCTCTTAATGTCTTTGGTGATGCCGTCTCGCAGGCTGGCATCTTCCGCTCCCCATGAGGAGCCGTGTCATTTGACGGCGTTCGTAACCGCGGGAGCACGCCGACAGCGATATCCCGCCCCTTGCAGATGGCCAAGGTAGCCATCACGTGATCCGTGATGTTCGCAAGGTCTGGTTGTTCAGTCATGTCCTATGAACCCCCGTGATGACGTCGAGGCCGTGCCGACGAATTGAGCTGTGACCTGCAAAGCTCCGCCAGTCGGTTCAAGGCGGGCGAGGTGTAGGCGGACTCGGCGTCCATGAGCTGTGCGACGAGGACGACGTTCGGCTCGCTCGGGAGCGTGCTGGAACGAGCACCGACGGCCGCATCGTGGCGGGTCGCCATCCATTCGACCGTCCTGTCAGCCAGTGGTTTCAGTCGTGGGTCGGCGGGGTCCCAGTCTCGGGCTTCGTCGTAGGCCAGGTAGATGCGCCGGAACTCAGGGTCTGCCAGCGCGGCCCGCTTGTGCCTTGTCCACTCCGGGACCACCTCGGGAGAGAGTGCGGCGAGAAGAATCCATCCGTCTCGTTCGATCTGCACGCCCTGCTCGCTCACGCCCACCTCCCGCAGGTCGCTGAGCATCTCTGCGACCTCGGATGGCAGTACGAGCTGGTCACCAGCGAGGAGGCCGACGAGCTGCCGGCGCCGATGCTCAAGCTGGCCAATTTGCTGGGCAAGCGCCTCGTCGATCCCGGCCACCGCAGCGCCGAACTCGTCCGGGTCAGCATTGAGGAGGTGGCGGACCTGAGCGAGCGGGACACCTGCATCGGCAAGGACCTTGATCCGCACGAGATCGACGACCGCCTGTGCACCATAGCGGCGGTAACCGGAGTCATCCCGTACGGGTTCTGGGAACAGACCGACCCGGTGGTAATGACGGACCGTCCGCACGGTGACGCCGCAGTGGCTGGCCAGCTGGCCGATCGTCAGGAGCTTCGCCATCAGGACGCTACCGGTGAATCTCGGTTGTACAACTTCACCGCCCACAGGAATCCGGTCACCGTGATTCCGGCACACCAGGCCACGGCCACCAGGCCGTGATTGCCCATCGGGGTTCGGGTAAGCAGGCTGCGGAAGGTGTCAATGATCGGGGTGAACGGCTGGTACTCGGCAAACGCCCGTACTCCTGCGGGCATCGCGGCGGTGGGAACAAATGCGCTGCTGACAAAGGGAAGGACGAGGAGAATGAGCGAGAGGCTGTTTGCCCCTGCTGGCGTTTTGGCGAGCAGCCCAAAGGCCACCGTCAGCCACGAGAGTGCCATTCCAAGAAGGGCGAACAGCCCGATGGCGGCGAGCCAGTCGAGTGCGGTGGCGCTGGGTGAGAACCCGAGGACGAGCGCGAAGAGGCAGACAGCCGCACCGGTAATGAGCGTGCGGACGGCGCTTCCGGTCACCGGTCCGGCCAGGACCGAAGGACGCCAGATGGCCATCGTCCGGAAACGGGTGATGATCCCCTCACCCATGTCGGCGTTCACGCCCAGCGCCGTCGATTCAGCGACCGAGGCAGCGGCCATCACCAGGATGCCGGGAAGCACGTAGTTGATGTAGCCGCCGCTGACGGCGCTGCCGAGTCCCGCGCGTAGCGTGTGACCGAAGACACCGTCGAAGAGGAGCAGGAAGAGCACCGGCACGAGTAGTCCGCTGATCGTCACCATCGGGAAGCGCACTGCGTGACGTATGTCTCGGCGCAGCATTGTGGCCGTGTCAGCGAGGGCCAGAGAGGGGGCCGTCATTGTCCTTCCCCCGCCGAGTTGGCACGAGACGGCTCAGGGCCGCCACCAGTCAGGGCGAAGAAGACGTCGTCGAGGTCCGGGGGCTGGGCCGAAAGGCTCTTCACGGTGATCTCGTGACGCTCGAGCCGGTCGAGCACGTGCCGGAGGCCAGCCACGCTTCCGTCGCTCGCCAATTCGAGCGACAAGTCGTCATCACTCCGTTCCGCACCGTCGAACTCCACAGCCGCAGCAGCGAGCGCATCATCCCCGGCGAAATAGAGCCGGATCCGTCCGCCCGGTGCCCGCGTCTTCAGCTCGGACGGCGTGCCTTCCGCTACCAGGGCACCACGGTCGATGAGGACCACACGGTCGGCCAGGCGATCCGCTTCTTCCAGGTACTGCGTCGTCAGGAGGACGGTCACCCCGCCGGCGACCAGGTCCCGGACGATCCGCCAGAGAACCTGTCGCCCACGTGGATCAAGGCCAGTCGTTGGCTCGTCCAGGAAGACGATCCGGGGCTCGCCCATGAGGGTCATCGCAAGGTCGAGACGACGGCGCATGCCTCCCGAGTAGGTGATCACCGGTCGATCCGCTGCCTCGGTCAACTCGAAGCGCTCCAGGTTTGCTGCCGTCCGCTCCAGCGCAACGGCCCGCCGCAGGTGGTGTAGCCCAGCCATCAGGGCAAGGTTTCCCCTGCCGGTCAGGAACTTGTCCACGGCAGAGAACTGGCCGGTGACACCGATTGCTGCCCTGACGGCCTCCGGCTCTGCCACGACATCGTGACCGAACACGGTCGCCCGGCCAGCGTCCGGAGCAAGAAGCGTCGAGAGGATGCGAATCGTCGTCGTCTTCCCTGACCCGTTGGGGCCGATGAGGGCCGTGACGGAACCCGCGGGGACTGCCAGGTCGAGACCGGTGAGTGCGTGCTGGCCACCGAAGGACTTGGCCAACCCCACTGCATCGATCGCCAGTTGAGGGGCACTCTCCCCCGGCGTGGGCAGCTGTGCGTGATTCTGCATACGTCCATCTTGAAAGCCTGACGTAAGGTCAAGGTCAAGCGGCGACCGATCCGGTGCGATGCACGCCTTCCTTCATCGCACCACGGACGGACGGGTGCGCCTGAACGGAAAAGTGCTCCTGAACCGGTCCCGGGCCAGGCCTGGCAGATCGCCATCGACGGGCGCGGGGAGGTCCGCACGGCGACCAGCTGGCCCGCGGCGATGCGGGCTTCGCGCGCCGCGAGCGGCCGCATCCCGCCGCGCAGCTAAGCCTGTTCGAGGCTCCTAGGCGTATATACGTGTAACACGTATATAGTCTCAGCATGAGCGAGCAGCCGCTGCGGGAACCCGCGTTCCTGGTCCTGACCGCGCTGGCGGGCGGGCCGTTGCACGGGTACGCCCTGGTGGAAGACGTGCTGCGGCTGTCCGACGGGCAGGTCAGGCTGCATACCGGCACGCTGTACGGGGTGCTGGACCGGCTGCGCGAGGCCGGCCTGATCGTGGTCGACCGTGAGGAGATCGTGGAGTCCCGGCTGCGCCGCTACTACGCGCTGACCGACACGGGCATCGAGCGGCTGGCCGCCGAGACCGAACGGATGCGGCGCAACGCCAGCGCGGCGGCGAGCCGGCTCCGCCGGCTGCGGCCCGCGGAGGGCACGCTATGAGGCGCCGCCGGGATACGCCGCGCACCGGCGGGGGCGCCCTGCGCAAACGTGAGCGCGAGCCGGCGGCGGAGGCACTGGAGCGCAGGTACCGGCGGCTGCTCGCCTGGTATCCGGCGGCCTACCGCGCCGCCAACGCGGACGACATGCTCGGTGTCGCGCTGGCGAGGTCCGCGCCCGGCCAGCGCTGGCCGGAACCGGGCGAGGCGGTCAACCTGATCGTGTCCGGCGCCGGCGAGCGGCTCGCCGGGATGCTGCGGCAGCCGGACCACCGGGACACCGCCGCGGTGCTGGCCATCGCCGGTCCCCTCCTGCTGGCGGCAGCCGCGGTGCGAACGATGGCGAGTCCGTTCCTGTTCACGCCGGCCATACCGGTCCTCGTCGAGCCACGGCAGATGCTGGTGACCGCCATCGGCTTTGCCGCCTGGTGGACGCTGGTCGCGCTGGCGGGAATGCTGCGCTGGCGGAGGGTCGCCGCGACCGGGGCCTGCCTGGGCCTGGCCGGGCAGGTGATCATGCTGACCCTCGCCGTATCCGGTTACGCTGGCGGGCTCATGGTGGCCTACTGGCAGGCCGCGGTGGCCCTGGTAGCCGCCGCATCGGCACTGGGCAGCCTGCGGAGCCAGGGCCGCCCGCTCTCGTGGCGGGCTGTGACGGCACTCGCGGCAGCCGCGGCGATACTGGCCGGGTGGCCGGCCTTGGAGGTGGCGTTCGTGACGTACACCCCGATCACGGCCAGCTCAGGCACGATATCGGACCCGCTGTCGGGCATCGGGGGATGGCTGGGAGACGGGCTCTTCGCCGGCACCTTGATCCTGATGCTGGCCGCGATCGCCGCGCTGCGGCCCGCGGTGCGCCGGCGGGCCGCCGTCCTCTTGCTGCCGGCCTTCGTGACCACGACCCTGGCCTGCTGGGGGTTCCGGGGTTTCCTGCCGGCCGGACCGCCGTTCGGCCTGCTCGTGCTGAGTCCGCTGCACTGGCAAGTTCTGGTGCTGGTACCAGTCATCGGCGTGGCCGCCTGCTTTACCGGCCTGCGGCTCTACGAACGCCTGCTCCGCCGCCGGGAGTCTGAAGAGGCTGGCTGACGCTGGCCGTCATGGCCGCGGAGCGAACACGCAGAACTCGTTGCCCTCGGGGTCGGCGAGGATATCCCAGTCAATCTCCTCGTCGCGGGCGCGGACCATCGTCGCTCCCAGGCTGAGCAACTCCGCTTTATCGCCGACGACGTCCAGATGCATCCTGTTCTTCACCGACTTCGGCTCGGGAACCGGGTTGATCCAGATCAGCGGCCCTTGGCCCGCAGGATCCTCGATCGGGACCGGCCAGTCCAGCGGACGGGGGCCTTCACCCGCCTGGCGCACGTAACCGAGACCCGCGCACCACCAGTCGGCCAGAGCTTGATGATCGCTGGCGTCGAGGCAGAGATCCTTGAAACGCGCTGGCATCCCCCGACAGTACCGCTGGCCCAGGAACCTGGTCCCTGTCAGCGGACGACGTCGAAGACGTTCTTCTGCAGGCCGTTGGCGTAGACGTCGTGTTCGACCAGCTTCAGCTTCTGGGTGTCCTTGTCCGCGGTGCTGAACAGGCGCTTGCCCGCGCCGAGCAGCAGCGGGTAGACGAGCAGGTGGTAGCGGTCGATCAGGCCCGCGTCCGAGAGGCCGTGGTTCAGGGAGGCGCTGCCGTGCACGATGATCGGGCCTCCCTCGGTCTCCTTCAGGGCGGCGACCTGGCCGAGCGAACGCAGGATCGTGGTCTCGCCCCAGTTCGAGGCCAGGTTGTCCTCGGTGAGGGTGGTGGAGACGACGTACTTCGGCATCGTCTTGTAGCCGGCGAATTCCTTCATGTCCGGCCATACCGGGCTGAACGCCTGGTAGCTGACGCGGCCCAGCAGGATCGCGGTGGCTTCGTCCTGCTCCCGTCCCTTGATTTCGTATGCCTCGGGGACGAACTCGACGTCCTTGAAGGTCCATCCGGAGTTCCGGTAGCCGGGTTCGCCGCCCGGGCCCTCCACCACGCCGTCGAGCGAGATGAAGGCGGTGCTGATCAGAGTACGCATGCAGGTCTCCTTGAAGTATCGTGTCCGGTTTTTCGATTTCTCAGCCCAGGAGGCCGGTCAGCCACTGCTGCCAGGCGGCCTCGGCCCCTTCCGTGTCCGGCCCGAACAGGTGGTGGAACATCACCACCAGGCCGGTGAAGCCGTGGAAGGTGTAGATCCCGTCGGCGGTGCGTATCTCGATGCGCTCGTCGTCCGACCAGACCACTTCGCCGTCCAACGGCGGCAGCCCGCGGATGAGCGCCGCCCGGACCTCATGCGCCGGCTGGCCGCCGGTCGGCGCCATGGCGAAGACGGGGACCCCGGTGCGTCCGGGGAAGTGCGTCAGGTACTCGCGGAGCGTGTGGAGGTGGAAGGGCCAGCCGCGGCGCAGGGCGTCGTACTCGTCCTGCCAGTTGTCGCCGAGCAGGCCGCTGTGGACGACGCGGAGCACGGTGCTGCCGCCGCCCCGTCCCTCGATGAGGTACTCGAAGGCCATGAACCGGCCGTCCTCGGCGGTGGCGGTCCGGGTGGCGAGGCGCTTGCCGGGCTCGTAGGCGGTGATCACCGCCTCCTCGCGGCGGCCCCCGGTGTCCATGGCGGCGACCCCGCCCTCGCGCGGCTCCACCTCGTTGCGCCCCATGAACCAGGAGTCGAGCCCCGGTCCGGTGGCGATCGCCTCCCAGACCTGTTCCGGGCTGGCCGGCAGGATCGTCTCCAGCTCGATCTCGAACGGGTGCGTCATCGTCAGTTCTCCTATCCTGCGTCGGATGCGGTCTGCTGCGCCGCGGGGATCTGGTGGAGTCCGACCACCACCCGGTGCCTCCGGCCCTCCTGGGCGGACTCGTCGTGGTAGCGGCCGACGAGGGCCGCCACGGCCTGGGCCAGTTCCTCGGCGAAGGCCGTCCGGTCGGCCGCGGAGGCGAACCGCACCTCCGCGTCGATGCCAAAGGTGGCGACCCGCTGCCGGGCCCGGGCGGCGCCGGTCAGCAGGGCCCCGACCTCCTGCACCAGCCGGGACCCCAGCGCCAGCAGCCAGCGGGCGGAGAGCTGGTCGGGAGACCGGGAGGGATCCGGGCTGACGGCGGCCAGGGCACTGGGAGAGATCACGTAGGAGGCGGCGGTGGCGCGGTACACCCGCTCGGTGACGCTGCCCTTGCGCCGCTCCTCGGCGAGCTCGACCAGCCCGTACCGTTCCAGCTCCTTGAGGTGGTAGTTGGCCTTCTGCCGGGGCAGCCCCAGGCGGGCAGCCAGCATGGCGGCCGAGCCGGGCTCGGCCAGAGCGGCGAGGATCCGGGCCCGGATCGGGTCCAGGGACGCCTCGGCCGCAGCGGGTTCTTCGATCACGGCGACGTCGAGCACCGTTCCAGGATCCTACCGACAAAAAAATTTGTCAAGACAATAAAAATGGTCGGTGCGTGGTGTCGCCGGTACGCCAGGCGGATGCCGCGGGGGTCAGCGGATGCCGCGGGGGTCAGCGGATGCCGCGGGGGTCAGCGGATGCCGCGGGGGTCAGCGGATGCCGCGGGGGTCAGCGGATGCCGCGGGGTCAGCGGATGCCCCGGGTCAGGGGCCGCCTTCCTACGCGGGGTGGTAACAGAGATAGACGGTGCCGCTGCCGAAGCTGTGCTCCTGCGCCAGGGCCAGGTTCAGGCGGACCTGGCCGGGCAGGGCGCGGGTACCGCCGCCCACGACGGCCGGGACCACGAACAGCTGGTACTCGTCCACCAGCCCGGCCGCGATGGCCTGGGCGGCTAGGTGCGCTCCGCCGACGGTCAGGTCTCGGGTGGCCGCTTCCTTCAGCTTGCGGACCTGGTCCGGGTCGAAGTCCCGCTCGACGCGGGTCCTGGCGGTGTCCGGCGCCTGGAACGTAGTGGAGTACACGACCTTGTCGGCGGCCTGCCAGATCCGCGCGAAGTCGAGCGAGACGGCCCGCTGGCCAGCGAGCGTATGCGCGGTTTCCCAGTAGCGCATCGTCTCGTACATCCGCCGCCCGTAGAGATAGGTGCCGACCGGCCGCTCGAGTTCGTTAACGAACGCGTGCACCTCCTCGTCCGGCGCCGCCCACTCGACGCGTCCGTCCGCGTCGGCGATGTAGCCGTCGAGCGACATGATGGCCGAGTAGATCAGCCTCGCCATGCGAGCCTCCTTCAGTCTGGTCTTCCCTAGGCTTAGTGGCCATGTCGTACAGCAAAGATGCCGGTGAGGTCAGCGCGCGCTACCGTCCAGGCGGCGAGGTACCGTCGGTGACGTACCCGTCGGGTACTCACGTCGTGTTTACCGCGCCGGGCTCGGCGACCAACGGCCAGTATGGCCTGTTCGAGTGGAACATGACCGGGACGCCCGGCGGCGCCGATCCGCATTTTCACAAGACCTTCTCCGAGTCCTTCTACGTCATGGAGGGCACCGTCAGGCTCTTCAACGGAGAAACCTGGATCGACGCGGTGAAGGGTGATTTCCTCTACGTTCCGCAGGGCGGGATTCACGCCTTCTCCAACGACAGCGGTGCGCCGGCCCGGATGCTCATCCTGTTCGCGCCCGGCCCGCCCCGCGAGAAGTACTTCACCGAACTCGCCGAGATCCGTTCGGCCGGACGCAAGCTGACGGATGAGGACTGGATCGAGGTGTGGGCTCGCCACGACCAGTACCCCGCCTGACGCGGCGCCGACATGAGCGACCAGCCCGGTACGGGAAGGTGTGCCACGGGTCGTTAGGTGCTAAAGGACCTCAGCCGCGCTCGCCGGATGGCTGGGCGCCGGCCCGCTAGCCATCACGCGCAGCGGCCCTGGGGGTGCTCAGGCCAGCGCCCCGGATCTTCTTGACATGCCAGCTAGGTAAAAGGCTATAGTGCTAGGTACCTAGTTAAAGTGAGGTCCCTGGTGATCGAGTTCCACCTGGACGCCCGCTCCGGGGTCGCGCCGTACCGGCAGCTGATCCACCAGGTCCGGCACGCGCTGCGGCTGGGCCTGCTGTGCGAGGGCGACCAGCTGCCGAAGGTCAAGGACGTGGTCGCCGGGCTGGCGATCAACCCGAACACGGTGCTCAAGGCCTACCGGGAACTGGAGTACGAGGGCCTGGTGGCGGCCCGCCCGGGGATCGGCACGTTCGTGACCGGGACGCTGGACGGCGGGTCGCTGGCCGCGCACGGGCCGCTGCGCCGCGACCTGGCGCGCTGGCTGGCCAGGGCGCGACGGGCCGGGCTGGACGATGAGTCGATCGAGGCGCTGTTCGCCAGCACGTTTCGGTCCGCTAGCGAGGAGGACATAGCGTGAGCGCCGTCATTGAAACCGGCCGGCTGGGCAAGCGGTACCGGCGGCAGTGGGCACTGACCGACTGCACGCTGTCGGTCCCCGCCGGGCACGTCGTGGGACTGGTCGGCCCCAACGGCGCGGGGAAGACCACCCTGCTGAGCCTAGCCGTCGGCCTGCTCGCGCCGGATGCGGGCACGATCGAGGTGCTCGGCGGCGTGCCGGGGGCCGGCCCGGCGCAGCTGGCCCGGGTCGGGTTCCTCGCCCAGGACGCGCCGGTTTACGCGCGGCTGTCGGTCGCCGATCACCTGAAGCTGGGCGCGCGCCTCAACCCGGGCTGGGACGCGGGGCTGGCGCGCGGCCGGGTCGACCGGCTGGACCTGGATCCCGGTCAGAAGGCCGGCACCCTGTCCGGCGGCCAGCGCGCCCAGCTCGCGCTGACCCTGGCCGTCGCCAAACGACCGGAACTGCTGATCCTGGACGAGCCGGTGGCCAGCCTGGACCCGCTGGCCCGGCGGGAGTTCCTGCAGGACCTGATGGAGGCCGTCGCCGAGCAGGAGCTGTCGGTGGTGCTGTCCTCGCACCTGGTCGCGGACCTGGAACGGGTGTGCGACTACCTGATCGTGCTGGTCGGCTCGCGGGTGCGCGTCGCCGGGCCGGTGGAAGAGCTGCTGGCCGTCCACCACCTGCTCACCGGCCCGCGCCGGGACCCGGCCACGCTGCCGGACGGGCTGGAGGTCATCTCCGCCAGCCACACCGACGTGCAGACCACGCTGCTGGTGCGCACCAGCGGCCCGGTGCTGGACCCGGCCTGGACGGTTTCCGAGGTCGGCCTGGAGGACCTGGTGCTGGCCTACATGAGCCAGGGCGCCGGACGCCGCCGCCGCGACAACCACCGCCACCACCTGGAGGTGCAGAAATGATCTGGCTGACCTGGCGGCAGTTCCGCGTCCAGGCTCTCACCGCGGCCGCGGCGCTGGCCGCGTTCGCGATCCTGCTGGCGGCCACCGGGCCGCACCTAGCCAGCCTGTACGCCGCCAGCGCGATCACCGGCTGCCACGGCGGCTCCTGCGTGACCGCGCCCGTCGCGTTCCTCAACCGGCTGCAGGCCACCAGCCCCTACCCGGTCGTGTACCTGCTCGGCATCGGGCTCATCCTCGTCGCGCCCGCGGTCATCGGCATCTTCTGGGGCGCCCCGCTGATCGCCCGCGAGCTCGAGACCCGGACGTTCACCCTGGCCTGGAACCAGAGCATCACCCGCACCCGGTGGCTGGTGGTCAAGCTCGCGCTGACCGGCCTGGCCGCCATGGCCGTCACCGAGGCGCTCAGCCTCATGTATGCCTGGTGGTCGGATCCCATCGGCAAGGCCACCGGTCTTGGCGCCAGCACCTCCGTGTTCAGCGGAGGCCGGTTCAGCTCGCTGATCTTCGCCACCCACGGCATCACCCCGCTCGGCTACGCGGCGTTCGCCTTCGCCCTCGGAACGGCAGCCGGCGCCCTCATCCGCCGTACCGTGCCCGCCATGGCCGTCACCCTGGCCATCTTTGCCGCCGCCCAGATTGCCATGCCGCTGGGGGTGCGCCCCCACCTCATCCCGCCCGACCGGACGATCGCCACGATCGAGTCTGTGGACCTGGACTTCGGCAGCCTGACCGCCACCGTCGTCCCCGGCCGGCCCGGCGCCTGGCTCATCTCCAGCGGAGCCATCAACGCGGCCGGCCAGCCGGTCAGCAATCTCCCCGCCGCCTGCCAGGCGGCGTTCTCGGGCCCCAAGCCCTCCTCCCCGGGGCCCTGCCTGGAAAGCCGGGGCATCCGGGAGGCCATCACCTACGAGCCCGCCAGCCGCTACTGGCCCCTCCAGGGGATCGAGACCGGGATCTTCGGGGCCCTCGCGCTCGCCCTGGCCGGGTTCTGCTTCTGGCGGCTCGGCCGCCGCCGGACCTGACCCGCCAGGCCGGGGCCGCCTCGAGCGCCCCCTCCGGTTTCCCGCCACAATGTCCCCGGCGGCCCGGCGTTTCCGCGGAGACGCCTTGTGCGCGATTTCACAAGCCGCTTACCCTTACCCTGCCTGACGCTCCGTCTCGGAGTGCGGCGGTCGTCAGCGAGTCGCCAGACGAACCTGCGGGTGCCCGCGGAACAGGCGCAGCCAGCCGCGACGCCGCCGGGGAAGCGACACGTCCCTGGTGAACTGGTCCACTAGGTCACCCTGGGCCGGTACCGCGAGCTGGTCCATCAGCTGGTCGGCCAGCCGGACCGGCGCACCGGTGGCGGCGGCCATGGCCAGCGCGTACCCGATGCGGACCGGCAGATGCCGGGGCTCGGCGGTGCCTGCCGCGGTGAACTCGATCCGCGCGGCCGCCTGCGCGAGGTCGCGCCCATGTCGCGGCCCGGTGGTCAGCGCGGCGTCCAGCTCGTCGATGTCCACGCCCGTCACCGTCACGTCAGCGACGCGCAGCAGGCGCGCAGTGATCACCTCGGCGGGCTCGGGATGAGGGTGGTCACCATCGCCCCGGAACAGGCTGTGCCCTTCCGGCCCGTTCAGCCAGAGCGGGAGGGCACGGCCGCCAGAGTCGTCGGCGAGCACCACGAGGAAGGAGGAGATCCTAAACCCGCGGCCGCCCATGCGCTTGCCCGGCCATGGCTCGATGTTTGCGATCCGTACCGTCGTCATGACAGCAGAACGATCCTGGGCCGGGCAAAGTGTCTTCACAGGCTGGGAGTCGTCAGTACCCCAGTGCGCGGACGATTCGCCCGAGCACCTCCACGAGCCTGCTCGATCCGGTCTCGATCAGCGCGACTTCCCGGTCGGTCACCGCTGTTGATACAAGGTCTGTAAAGGACAGTTACCGCCCGGCGGTGAGGTCGTCGGAGTGGCCGGCCGCGAGTCGCGGCCACTGGGAAATGGGGCGTCCGGCTGGCCATTCCGGGACGGGGGTCCAGGCGGGCGGGCCGTCGCTGGTGCGGGTGTTGGTGCATTCCTGCGGCCAGCCGGGAGGCGAGTCCTCCCACTGCTCCTGGCGCCCGTACACGGTCAGGTCCATGAGCCCGTAGCTGTAGTCCATGGCCTCGACGCCACGGCGTTTGGTCCAGTAGGTCTCGAAGACGCGGTCGCCGTCCCGCAGGTAGCACACTAGGTGGAACAGGCCGATCTGGCGCCCGGTCAGGAACGTGCCGAGGGAGTCCTGCGCGGAGTACCAGGGCATGTCCCAGCCCATGAAGTCGCGGTAGCGGATGCTCTCGTCGTATGGTCCCTGGCAGAAGACCGCGTAGGTGATGTCGCGGGAATGCAGGTAGGACAGTTCGCCGACCTGCGTGGTGTAGAACGTGCAGCCCTCGCACTGCTCGCTCGCGGGGTGCCCGTCCCACCACATGAAGTAGTAGGCGATGAGCTGCCGGCGCCCTTCGAACGCGTCGAGCAGGGTGACCGGCCCGTGCGGCCCGGTCAGCGTGAGGCTGGCGTCTACCTCGACCATGGGCAGGCGCCGCCTGGCCGTGGCGATCGCGTCGCCGTCGTGGGTGTGCGCTTTCTCCCTGATCCGTAGTTCGTCTAGCTCGGCCTGGAAGACGGCGCGGTCGACGACCGCGGGCCGGCCGGGGTTTGCTGATTCATTCGTCATGACGGTCTCCTAGGTTTTCCGCGTGCGCGGTTTCTGCGAGCCGTTTGATCGTGGCGAGGCGCCGGTCCCACTGGGCGGCGAGCTCGGCCATCGTCCTGGTGGCCTGGTCGAGACGGCCGGCTTCTACCTGGTAGAGGACTTCCCGGCCCTGCTTGCGGCGGCTGATCAGCCCGGCCCGTTCGAGCACGACCAGGTGCTTCGAAACGGCCTGGCGGGAAAACGGCACCCGTTCGGCCAGCCAGCTGGCGCTGACCTCGCCGTGGCTGACCAGGAGGTCGAGGACATGGCGGCGGGACGGATCGCCGATGGCCGACCACAGCTCGTCATCGGCCTGCGTTGTCATGGGTTACCGTTTCGCGAGGAGCGTGGCCAGACGGTCCAGGAACTCGCCCCAGCCGCCCTGGTGCTCGTCCGCATAGCGCTGCTTCTCCGCGTCCGGCCATGCTCGCAGCTCGTGGCCGCTTTCGGTCACGCGCAGGCGGGTCCGTTCGTCGTCCTCGGGTGTCAGCGTGAACTCGACGAGCGTCGAGTTGCCGGGCACCGGCTCCTCCCCGCGGGGATGATTCCAGCGGAACGAGAAGCGGGTGGGCGGATCGACGGTCTCCACGACAACCGGGCCGCCCTGGTCCCCGAACCCCATGTAGCCATGAGCACCCGGTTCGACTACGAGCTCGACCTTGTCGGCGAACCACTGGCTTATCTGGTCGGGCTCGGTGATGGTGCGCCACACCACCTTTACCGGCGCCTCGATCAGGATCTCCCGCTCGATCGCGAGACCAGGCATCGCTATCAGCTCCCTTCGTGTACGTGCAACCGACGGTAGCATGTCGCGCAATTAACTGCAACCGATAGTTGCACTTCTCCTCAGAGATCTGCTACCTTCGGTTGCACATTGAGAAGGAGGGAATCATGAAGAACGCGCTACGCCCCGCCGGAGACGGCGTGCCGCACGCTGGTATACGACTCGCCGGCCCGGCAGCCGGGCTCGCGGCCAGCGGCCCCCCGCGGTGGGTAAGCCAGCGGTGGAGAGCCTTCGCGCTGCTGGTCGCGACCTACTTCATCACGATCGTGGACTTCACGATCGTGAACGTCGCCCTGCCTACCGTCGGCCGCGAACTCCGTTTCCCCGAAGCCGACTTGCAGTGGCTGGTGACCGCCTACGGGCTGACCTTCGCCGGCTTCCTGCTCCTCGGCGGCCGCGCTGCTGACCTGCTCGGACGACGGCGCGTGCTCATGGCGGGCCTGGTGGTCTTCACCGCCGCCTCACTCGGCGGCGGCCTGGCCGCATCGGATGCCTTCCTCATCGTGATGCGAGGGGTCCAGGGGCTCGGCGCGGCGTTCGTTCTGCCGGCTGCGCTGTCGATCGTGACGAACATGTTCTCTGAGGGAGCCGAACGCAACAAGGCCCTCGGCATCTGGGGCGGGGTGGGCGCCCTCGGCGGGACGGTCGGCCTGCTGGCCGGCGGAATCCTCACCACCTACGCAGGATGGCGGTACATCTTCTTCTTCAACGTCCCCATCGGCGCGGCGGCGCTCGCCCTGGCCCCAAAGTTGGTGCCCGCCGGAAATGAGCAGAGCCGTGCCCGCAGCGGACCGCGACGCTACGACGCCTTCGGAGCCGTGTCGGTCACCGCCGCCCTGCTGGTGCTCGTCTACGCCATCTCCCAGGCGCCCCAGGTCGGCTGGACGGCCACCCGGACCGTCGCCATGCTCAGCGCCGGCGCGGCCCTGTTCGCGCTGTTCCTTGTCGTCGAGGCCAGGGTCGAGGCACCCCTGCTGCCCCTCCGGCTCTTCCGTCTTGGCAGCGTGGCCGGATCCAACGCGGTCGGCTTCCTGCTCGGGACGAGCTTCCTCACCTTCGTGTTCCTCGGCACGCTCTACATGCAGCAAGTGCTCGGCTTCTCCGCTCTCGCGACGGGCGCGGCCTGGATGACGGCGTCGGTGACCTCGCTGGCCTGCGCGGGCCTGTCCCAGCGGCTCGTGACGAGGACCTCGCCCAAGCTCGTCATGGCCTTCGGCATGGCACTCATCGGAGCCGGGCTGCTGTGGGCCACGCGGGCCCCGGCCGACGGGACCTTCTGGCACGACCTGGCCGGGCCGTTCTTCGTCGCCGGCGTCGGCACCGCGTTCACCTTCATCCCGACCTCCATCGGCGCCCTCGCCGGGGTAGCCGGGCGCGACGCGGGAGTCGCCGCCGGCCTGCTCAATACCTCGCAGAATTTCGGCGGGGCGATCGGAGTGGCCGTCGCGTCGTCCATCGCGGCCTCCTACTCCCACACGCTGGTCCAGCACGGCTACGCAACCGCTGCCGCGCTCACCGGCGGCTTTCAGCGGGCCCTGTGGGTGTGCGGGCTGACCGGCCTCGCGGCCATCCCCGCCGCCTTCGTCCTTATCCGCCGCGCTGGCCCCGGCCAGCCGTAGGCTCGGTAATCATGGACCCCCGCTAGGAGACGACATGGAGCACACCCGGCTCGGTGACACCGGGCTGAGGATCAGCCGGCTCGCGCTGGGCTGCATGAGCTACGGTGACCCCGCGACCGAAGGAGCCCACCGGTGGGCCCTGGCCGACGACGACGCACAGCCGTTCTTCCGGCAGGCTATCGAGCTCGGCATCACCTTCTGGGACACCGCGAACGTCTACCAGGCCGGCACGTCGGAGGAAGTCACCGGCCGCGCGATCAGGCGCTATTCGCGTCGCGAGGATATCGTGCTGGCCACCAAGGTGTTCGGCAAGATGCACGACGGTCCCGGCGGATCCGGCCTGTCCCGCAAGGCGATCATGGAGCAGATCGACGCCTCCCTGACCCGGCTCGGCACCGACTATGTCGACCTGTACCAGATCCACCGTTTCGACCCCGCCACCCCGGTCGCCGAAACCATGGAGGCCCTGCACGACATCGTCAAAGCCGGCAAGGCCCGCTACCTCGGCGCGTCGTCGATGTACGCCTGGCAGTTCGCCAAACTGCAGCACGCCGCCGGCCAGGGCGGCTGGACCCGGTTTGTGTCCATGCAGAACCAGTACAACCTGCTGCGCCGCCAGGACGAGCCAGAGCTGATGGCCATGTGCGCCGACACCGGCGTCGGCCTGGTGCCCTACTCTCCGCAAGGCAAAGGCCGCCTGGCCCGCCCCTGGGGCGAGCAGTCCACCCGGTCCAGCGTCGACCACGTCGTGCAGGCCTTCGACTCGCCCCTGGACGAGCCCGTGGTCAACGCGGTCCAGGAACTCGCCGGCGCCCGCGGTGTCACCATGGCCCAGGTCGCGCTCGCGTGGGTGCTGCGCCACCCGGCCGTCCGCTCCCCGATTGTCGGCGCGACCAGACCGCATCACCTGCCCGAGGCCGTCGCCGCGCTCGAGCTGAAACTGACCTCCGGCGAGGCCGCCGCCCTCGAAAAGCCCTACAGCAACCACGGGCCGTCCTGGTACTGACGTCACCGAGGAGATTGGGGACTCAGTAGCGTTCGACCAGATGAGCGCGGCTGGCTGGAAGTTCGTATGGGTCGGGCCAGAAGTCGGTGATCAGGGCGATCTTGCCGTCGTCGGCGAGATCGAAGAAGCACAGGCCGGGCTGGGTGCCGTCTGGCCCCGTGAACTCGACCCAGCTAGCTGCGCGCTGGCCCTCGCCGACTATCCGGTGCACGGTGAGATGCCAGTCGTAGGGGAAGCCTTCCACGTTGAACCGGATATAGGGGTCCCGGCCGCGGACCTGCTCCCTGGTCTGGGGGCCGCGGTAAATCACGTCGTCGGCGAGCAGCGCGCCGAACGCAGTCCAGTCCCGGGCCTCGGCCGCGGCCCAGTAGGCTGCGACCACTTCGTGCGCGTCGGCGGCGGCGCGGAGCTGGTCGGCGCGACCGGGGAAGAACTCTTCCAGGAACGACGGCGCGTCGCCGAACGTGTGCGCGGCCGCCTCGGCGGCCTGGTCCAAGGGTCCGGACCGCGCCTCCCGCAACACCTCTGAGGCGAGGAGGACGGCTTCGCGGTAGTGGTCCTGCACGGCGTCGCGTCCCTCGAGCACGGCGATCAGCAGCGCGGTGCCGGGCGGCTCGACGGCGAACAGGATGCGGATGTCGCTGTCGGCGGGGGCGCCCGGGCGGAGCTCCATCAGGCCCTCGGCCGGCGCGTCGGGGTCCAGCTCCTGTTCGATCTGGCCGGTGATCTCGGCAAGCCTGGCCGCCGCCCCGGCGGGATCGTCCGGCCGGACGGCATCGTCGTCGGCGTCTTGGGCCTGCTCGATCAGCTGCTCGGCCCGAGCGGCCGTATAGGCCGCCTTCAGGACTTCTATCCTGGTCCGGAAGGGGTCGACCCGCATGTGCTCGTGCCGGGACTCCACGGTCAGCCGCTCCTCCGCCAGCCGGGCCTGATAGTGCCGGTCCAGGGCCGGCAGCAGCTCGTCTGGCCGCAGCCGGACCGCCGCTGCGGCGGTCACCAGCGGGGGGCCGAGACGGTCGCCGTCTGCGGCCAGGGCGGCCAGCGCCCGGGCCGCCAGCGCGGCGGCCGGCGGGTCGCTGCCGCGAAGCTCAGCCAGCCAGTCGTAGATCTCCGCGGACATCTGCAGCCGGTAACCCATAACCACCTCCACGCTCCAGCCCTAGGCTACGGCCGCGGGCCGCATCTGACGCACAGGTCCGCGTCGGGTCGTCCGGACCGGCGTAAACCAGGCCCGTTCGGTACTCAAGTTGACGGTCGCGGTGAGGCCGGTCAGCTTGTCCCGGAGCCGGGGGGCCGATGAGACTGGGCGGGTGATGACGCTGCCGGGCGCTCTGCTCCGGTCGCTGGCCGGCATCGTGGGCGACCTAGGGCGAATCCCGCTGGTCGTTGCGGGTGGCCGGGCTGCGCCTGCCTCCGCACCACGGCTCACGCGGGCATCGCGGGTCACGGGGGCATCGCCGGGCCGGGGCGCTGGTGCTGGTGTGACGGGAGCGGGGACTGGGAGCGGGGACTGGGAATGGGCGAGGGCTCGAGTGGGCGTGGCCGCCCGGACCGCGGGGCGTTTCCGCGGAGACGCCTTGTGCGGAATTTCACAAGCCGCTTCCGCGGAAACGCGCTGCCGTCCAGTTCTCCGGCACTCGCTCGACGTCGAGGTCGAACTCTCGCGTCATGACTCACCTCACAGGCATAGCCGCCACGCGCAGGGCGCGATAGAGGATGTGCTGGTCGCCGAGACGGTGCCGCAGTTCGCGCTCCAGGCCGCCGATCGGCACCAGGTTCTGCGGCGCGCGGGGATCCTTGTGCGGCACGCTGGCCAGCGGGGGCAGCAGGCGGGCGGTGAGGTCGCCGAGACGGATCGCCTCGGGAAGCGGCAGGTCGGCCGAGCACTCGAGCCGGACGATGCCGGACCAGGGCACGCCCGAGGTACGCGGTAGCTGAAGGTACCAGGAGGTACGCCGCCACGAGGTGCCCATGGTGAACGCCGGGGTCCGCTGCCCCGGCCGCAGCGCGGAGACGACGGCCGCCTGCTCCGGAGGCAGGTAGGAGGCGTGATGGGTCTTGATGTAGCCGACGGTGCGATCTAGATGGGTGCGGCCGCGCAGGGGCCCGTCGATCACCAGCAGGTCGTCGGCGGCCGGGTTCTGGGCCCGGTAGGACAGGGCCAGCTGCACTTCGGCGCGGGTGAGCCGTTGCTGCAGGGCGAGCGATAGCTGGTCGAATGCCGGTCCGGCGGCGAGCCGGGCCGGGTAGCTCACCCGGCCGGCGGTGATGCCGGTCGCTTCGGCGGCGGAGGTGAACAGGCCGCGTTCGACGGCGACGTCGCAGATGCGGGCGGCGCCGTCGCAGGAAACAAGGCCGGCGGCGAAAGACGCGGCGATCCCGGGGACCGGCTGCGGCCTGGTCCCGTGCACCCAGACCCGGGCGTCGATGCGGCGCACGCCGTCCAGGAACAGCACCGTGCCGGGCAGGACGACGGCGGGATCGGGGTCGACGGGCCGCCACTGAGCGCTGGGCGTCTCCAGGTCAAGGTTGAGCTCGGCGCTGGATTCCTCCAGGGCGCCGCCGTCCAGTTCCTCGCTGAACGCCACCCCGTACCCGGGATCCCACGGGTCGACGGTGTAGGAAACCGGCGCGGGCGCGGTCACGGCCCTTCCCTGCGCAGGGTGGAGGTGGCGCCGTCGCGGCTGACCACGAACCGGACCGGGACTCGCTCGGCCAGCGCCGCCACGTGGGTGACCAGGCCGACCATGCGGTCCTTGTCGGCGGCGAGCCGCTCCAGTGTCGTGGCGACGGTATCGAGGGTTTCCGGGTCGAGGGTGCCGAACCCCTCGTCGAGGAACATGGAGTTCAGGTCGCGCATGCCGGCGGAGAGCTGGACGACCTGGCGGGACAGCGCGAGAGACAGCGCCAGCGAGGCCTGGAAAGTCTCGCCTCCGGACAGCGTGTGCACCGGGCGGCTGGCCCCGGCGTCCTGGTAGTCGATGACCACCAGGTCGTTGCGGTCGTCCCGGTCCAGCTCGTACTGCTGGCCGGACAGCTCCATGAGCGTGACCGATGCCTCGGCCACCAGCGAGTCCAGCGCCTCGCCGCACAGCCAGCGCTCGAAGCGATCCGAGCGGAGCAGCCGGCCCAGTTCGGTAGCGACCTGCTCGTCCTCCCGGTGGGCCCGGACTTGATCATCGAGCCTGGCCGCCTGCTCGCGGTCGCGGCGGATCCGGCTAAGGACTTCCTCGGCCCGGGCGAGGTGGCCGGCCAGCTCGCCCGGGGCCCTGGCCGGGTCGGTCACCCCGGCGATGCCGTGCTCGGCCAGCTGGCCGAGCAACGCGGTCGTGCCGGCGATGATCTCCTGCCGCAGGGCCGAGGCCGCGGCTTCGAGCTCCGGGAGGCGCTGGCCGCGCTCCGCGTGTTCCCGCGCGGCCCAGGTGGCCAGCGCCTCCCACGCGGCGGCCAGATCGCCCTCCTGGACGGCGGGTGCACCGAGACCCACCACCGAGTCGCGCGCCCGGCGCAGGTCGGCCCATGCCCTGGCTTCATCTTCGGCGAGAGCCTCGCGGTCCTTCTTCGCCGCCGCCAGGTCCCGGCGCTGGGTCCGCACGGCCTCGCGCGCATGGGCCAGGGCTTCGTCGGCCCGGGAGATCGCCTCGAGGGTGCTGGCGACCTCGGGCTCAGCGGGCGCCGCGGCGAGCGTCGCCGCCACGTCGCCGAGGGCCTCGCGGGTGATCTTCACGGTGGCCTCGGCGGCCGCCGCCAGCTGGCTGGCCTCGTCATGGGCCTTCCGCGTCCGGGTCAGCTTCTTCTCGGCGGCGTCGACCGCCGCCCTGACCTGTTCCAGCCCGGGCGGCGTCGCGTGGCCGGGCAGCGTGGTAACCGGCTGCAGGCAGACCGGGCAGGGTTCGCCGGCCCGCAGGCCTTCGGCCAGCGCGTAGGCGGCGTGCGCCTGATGCGCCGCCTCCCTGGCGGCGCGAGCCTGCCCTGCCTCCTGCTCCGCCGCCGCGAGCTCGAGGGCGAGAGCGTCGCGCGCATCCCGGTTGGCGGTCAGCTTCTCCTGCTGCACTCCGAGCCGGGTGGTGAGGGTGCGCTGCTGCTCGTATCCGCGGCCCAGTGCCTCGGCGTCGGCCTTGCCGGGCAGCGTGGCGCGGGCTCGTTCGGCCTCATCTTCGGCGCTGGCCGCGTCGTCGGCTTGCCTTGCGCGGGCCGCGACCCGCAGGCCGGCGGCGGCGATCCTGTCCGCCAGGTCCGCCACCCCGGCGGGCACGCGCACGGCCGCCAGCAACCCGGCCTGGGTGCGCACGGCGCTGGCCTGCTCGGCCGCCTCGCGGGCCTGTTCGGAACGCTGGCCGAGGGCACGCAGCCGGTCGTCGACGGCCTGTCCGAGCGCTTTCAGGTCCCGGGCGCGGACGGCGGCCCGTTCCTCGGCTTCGGCCGTGGCATCGGCGAGCTTGGCCCGATGTTCTAGCGCCATGCGCGCCCGTTCGGCCGCAAGCCTGGCCCGGTCCCTGGCCTGCTGCCCGATCTTCTTGTAGACGCCGAACGCGAGCAGTTCGACGAGCAGCTCCTGGCGCTTGCGCGGCTCCGCCTGGAGGAAGTCGGCAAACCGGCCCTGTGGCAGCAGCACCGACTGGATGAAGTGGTCGTAGCTAAGCCCCAGGATGTCCTGGACCTTCGCCTTGACCGGGTCGGGGCCCTCGGCGAGGTGCTCGATAGCGGCGCCGAGGAGGTCGGCGAGCGGCGCGTCCGGGGCGACGGCCGGGTCGAGCAGGTCGAGGCGGGCCTCCCTGGTGTGCACCTGGCCCCGCTTGTCGCGGGCCAGCGCCCGCACGGCGGCATAGCGCTTGCCGCCAGCCTCGAAGACCAGGCCGACCCGGCACGCACTGGCCGCGGGCGCGAGGGCATGGGCGATCACGTTCTCCTTGCCCCACCGGGGCACGGTGCCGTACAGGGCGAAGCACATGCCGTCGATCAGCGTGCTCTTGCCCGACCCGGTCGGCCCGGTCAGGGCGAAGAAGTTCACGTCGGAGAAGTCGGCCTCGGTCGGCTGGCGATAGCTGCCGAACCCGTCCAGGAGCAGCCGCAGCGGTCGCATCAGCTGGTCACCTCGTCGAGCAGCCCGGCGAACATCGCGGTCAGCCGCGGGTCGTCGATGTTCTCCTCGGTCAGGAAGCCGGCGAACAGCTCCCGCGGGCTGCGGCCGATCCGGCTCGCCCGTTCCCCGCTGCGGCCGCCGGGCCTACCGGGCCGGGGCCGGTGCGCGTCGTCGAGCATCACCTCAAGGGTGTTCGGCAGCCGCTCCCTGACTAGGTCCCCAAGACCCGCCCGGCCCGGCTCGGCGAGCACCACCCGCAGGTAGGCGTCGCCCGCCTGCTCGCCCTCGGCGATCACGTGATCGAGGGTCCCGCGCAGCGTGCGCAGCGGGCGGCCTCCGGTGACCGGCACCGCGCGCGGAGTGGCGCGTACTCCCGGCGCAGCCGTGACGATCAGCACCGACGGGTCGTTGTCCTGCTCGCCGAAATCGACGGCCAGCGGCGAGCCGGAGTAGAAGATCGGGCAGGGCCCGGGAATCTCCTGGCACCGGTGCAGGTGGCCGAGCGCGACGTAATGCGTGCTCGGCGGGAACATGCTGGCCGGGAGCTCGTAACCGAGGCTGGTCTGCACGTCGCGCTCTCCGCCGCCGCGCCGCCCGCCCAGCAGGGTCGCGTGCGCCATGACCATGTTCACCGCGTCGCCGGTGAAACCCTCGGTCAGCACCGCCACCATGGCGGCGACCTGCCGGGCGTAGTCCAGGCTGTGCTCGGCGAAGTCGTGCAGCAGCACCTCGGCGGCGCGCACCGCGTACCGGTGCGACAGGAACGGCAGCGCCGCGAGGTTGACCGCCTCCCCGCCGCGTGTGCGCAGGGCTATGGTGCCGCCCTGGCCGGGCCGTCTCGGGAGGCCAAGGACATGCAGCCCCAGCTGGCTGAGCACCGGCCGGTACACCGCGTCGAGCAGGTTCTGGTTGTCGTGGTTGCCGGCGATCGCCACCACCTGGCGGCCGTCTTCACGCAGCGCGAGCAGGGTCCGCATGACCAGCCCCTGCGCCATGGCGTTGGGCGCGGCGGTCTCGAACAGGTCACCGGCGATCAGCACGATGTCGACGTCTTCGTCGCGCGCCGTCCGCACGATGCTGCCCAGCGCGGCCGTGTGCTCGTCGTGACGGTCCCGGCCCTTGAGCACCTTGCCGACGTGCCAGTCGCTGGTGTGCAGGATCTTCATCGGAATTCGTGCGCTCCTAGAACGGCGGCGGGTCGTCCGCGGCCCCGGCGATGGCCGCGAACGGGTCGGATGGGCGGGCCGGGCTGGCGTCGTGACCGGCCCATTCGCCCTTCTCGCTGGGCCGGGTCGCCCAGGCGGGGAACGGGAAGTCCACCGCCAGCGGCACCGGGATGTCGGGCTGGGCGATGAACATGGTGCCCGGCTTGGCCAGCGTGGCGCGCTGCCGCTGCGCGGGCGGCAGGTACCCGTACTCGGGCCGTTCGGCTTCGGCGGCGTCGAGCCGGCCGGCGACGCGGATGGCGCAGTTGGCCACGATGCGCCGCTCCACCTCGCTGGCCGTCTGCTGGGCCCCGATCAAGATCACCCCGAGCGACCGGCCGCGCTCGGCGATATCCAGCAGGAGCTGCTTGATCGGGCTGTCGCCCTCGCGCGGCGCGTACTTGTTCAGCTCGTCCAGCATGACGAACATCAGCGGCCGGGCGGTGCCCTGCCGTTCCTTGCGCGCGAACTCGCCGCGCAGCGTGACGCCGACCGCGAACCGCTGCGCCCGGTCGGGCAGGTTGTGCAGGTCGACCACGGTCACCTGGGCCCGCGAGGTGCTGATCGACCGCTCACCGCGGTAGGCCAGGTCGCCGCGGACGATCACGGATAGCGGCCGCACCGCCGAGCGCAGCCTCCTTAGCAACGCGTTGACGCTGCCCGTCACGGCGCTGCCCGCCACCCACGACCCCCGGGTGGAATCATCGCCCAGCTCCTCCTCGAGCAGCGTGACCAGGTCACCGAGGCCGCGCAGGATCCGGTCGCGGTCCGGGTCCACGCCCCGGATCTTGATGGCCCCGTCCGTACCGGCCGGGATAACGTCGCGGCGCAGCCGCGCCGCCACCTGGCCGATCAGCATCGTGTACTGGGCGCGCTCGTCCTCGGCGTCGGCGAACACGAACGGCAGCAGCTCCTGCTCGCAGAATTCGGCGAGCGTCCAGTAGAACGGGCTGACCGCCCGGTCGCGGGCGGACACATCCGGGGTGCCGGCCGGGTCGTCCGGCCGCGGCGGCGCGAATACCCGGACATTGCCGAACGGGTCCGCGGGCAGCCCCAGCGCCGCGTACTGCTCCCGCTGGGCCGGCGTGAGCCTGCTGTTCGCGTAGTCAAGGAACAGCAGGTCCTCGCTCTTGACGCTGAAGATCAGCGCCTTGGTGTTGTGCGCCTCACCCTTGAGCACACCGCAGTTAATGATCGAGTGCAGCAGGAACATGGCGAACGAGGTCTTGGTCGCGATCCCGGACACCCCCGAGATCGACACGTGCGCGCCGCGGGTCCCGTCGACGAACTCGAAGTTGACGTAGACCGGCTGCCCGTCCCTGGCGAACCCGACCGGCACCTTGAACGAACCCATCTCGTCGAAATACAGGGCCGAGTCGCGCTGCGCTCCCGCCGCGCGGGTCACCGGCGCACCGGGCAGCGGCGGCACGTACAGCTCCGGCTCGACCCGGGTCACCGTCACCTCGGCGACCTCGCACACTTCGGCCGGCAGCGCTCCCTGCTCGATAAGGAACACGTCGGAGGCGAACCTGGCCCCCTCGTGCATCGCCTCGACGTTGGTCACCACGCCCGCGATCCGGATGCCGCCACGGCCGGGCAACTCGCGCTCGGTCACCACTACGTCGTCAAGCTGCGCGTACTGACCCGGCGCCAGGCTGACCGAGTACTTCAGCGGCGTGGCGGGCACCGTCCCCGCCACTAGCCCGAGCGCGTCCGCCACGTCGGTTCTCCTTGTCGTCTTCTGCCAGTCGCCTGGAGCATAGACCCGGACGCGGCGCTGGACGGAACATCTAGATGAGTGATTCCTGATTCAGGTGAGTGCGGTGTGCCGGGGTGCGGCTCACGGCCTGACCAGCCTCCGGCCGGGCGGTGCGGATCACCCCCGTCCGGGCCGCAGCTGAGGGCTACATCAGCCCCGTCAGCCTCTCCCGAACGCCTTTTCGCTCACCGGTACGATGATCGCGACTTTTTACGGGGTGGATTCGGGCTCCCGGGTGATTTTGGGGCACTATAGTGCACAAAAACCACCCGAGAGCCCCGATCCACCCGGATCTTTCGCCGCTGCCTGCCTCACCGCGAACATCCGCACCCGGCACCCCGGCCAACACGGCTGGGCTGCAACCAGATCGACGCCGAAGGCTCGGCACGAAGGTCGGGGTGCTTGACCTTCACCTCAACCGGGCGCTGGTCGTTTTCCTGGGCATCGCCGGCAGCACGTGACCCGCGAGGGCGCAGGGTTAGCTGGCGATGGCTATGTGGCGGTGCTCGGTGGCGGGGTCGGTGAGCGAGGCGAGCATGCAGGCGGCCAGGTCGGCGCGGGAGACGGTGAATCCGTGTGGCAGGTTGCGGTCGGTCGCGGTGCGGTAGGCGCCGGTGGCGGGTTTGCCGGTCAGCGAGGGCGGGCGGAAGATCGTCCAGTCCAGGTCGCTGTCCCTGATCTCTTCCTCGCCGCGGCGCATGTCGGCGCAGACATGGCGCAAGAATGTGCGCCGTGCCAGCGGCTTGAGCAGGTAGCGCAGGTAGGGGCTTTCGCCTTCGTCGGCGACGATGGATCCGCTGACCTGCAGGAACCGCCGGGTGCCGGTTTTGCCCATGGCCGAGATGATGCTGCGCACGCTGTCCGCGATGACCGTGGTGGGGCCGGTGCCGCGGGGGCCGACTGCGGACAGGACGGCGTCTGCGCCGTCGATGGCCGCGGTGATGGAGGCGGGGTCCATGATGTCGGCGGTGACGGTCCGCAGCCGGGGATGGGCCGGGACGGCCAGGCGGGCGGGGTCGCGGACGACCGCGGTGACCTCGTGGCCGGCGGCGAGCGCCTGGCCGGTGAGGGCGGTTCCGGTGGCGCCTGTCGCGCCGAGGATGGTGAGTTTCATCGTGTTCGCCGAGCCTTCCGGTGCATTGATTCCGTAACTCATATAATACGAAGATCATATCATATGGAATCAGTACTACCTGGCGACCCCGGCACGCCGCCCGAACCGCCGCCGAAACGCTCACCGCGAGCTGGGCTCGCCGGGAAACGCGAAAGACGCGCCCGCCCGTGGCCGCGCCTACTACTCGCAGATGACCTGGTACACGCCCGGCTACCGGACCTTCGGCAGCCACGGCAGCACCCTGGTCCTGCACTTCAGGATCCTCCCGGGCGCAACGGTGCCCGGGTGGCACTGACCTCCGCTCGAGTGCCGCATCAGAGTACGTAGGTTTGCCCGCGCAGTTCCGCACCTCACGTCCCAGGCGCCCCGCAACACTCATGTTCTCCCGCGCCCAGCCCGTCCGGCGCCCCGTCGCTTCGGGATTTCTGGCGCGCTGATGCGCTGACCGCTGGGTCGAAGTGCCGCCGGTCCGGCTAGAACCGGACCACCGGCACTTCGACCCAGAACCGCCGCCCCCAGGGGACGCTACTCACGGGCTAGCATCGCCTGCGCTTCGCGTTCGAGGTCGACGTAGGGATCGCCGCTGACGTCGACGGCGACCCGCTTGATCGTGCCGCCGGTGAAACGGTGTGGCGATCCGTTCGGGTAGTCGCTGGTAACAGCCTCACCGCTGTCGCGGCCCACGCACAGGCCCTCGCCGGCGAACATGAACTGTCCCGGCTGGGTCTTGATCCGGCCCTCGGCGACCTTCTTGTCCCCGTGGTACAGGGACAGGATCCCGGTCGACACGTGGGGCGGGTCCTCGCCGTCCTTTTCGAAGGACGCCGACAGGATCAGGTCCTGCCCGGTGGGCACGTCCTGGGTGCTGTCGATCTTCTGCTCCATCATGCCGACGAAGTTGTTGACGTAGTGCAGCCGGTTGTCCTTCACGTACAGGGCGTGGCCGCCGAACCGGGACCCGTGCGCGAACAGGACCCCTTCCGCGCCGGGGGCGGGGATATCGACGAGGGCGCCGATCGTGAAGGACCGGTTGCGGACGTTCACCGCCTGCGCCTCGGGCACCTCGGCGGTGTCGGGGAAGTAGGTGTAGCGGTCGCGGGGCGAGGCCAGCTGAGGTCGCGGCGTCAGGATGATCTCCAGTGGGGACCGGTCATCGAGAGGGAAGGCATCGTTCTGGCCGGCCTCGGCGAACCACAGGTTGACCAGCTCCCGGACCTTCTCCGGGTGCTCGGCGGCCAGGTCGTGCAGCTCGGCGCGGTCGACATCGGTGTGGTACAGCTCCCAGGTGTCGTCGTTGAAGTCGCTCCAGCCGCTGAGGGTCGGGTGGGTGGTAACCGCCTTCCAGCCGTCGTGCCAGATCCCGCGTGAGCCGAGCATTGAGTAGAACTGGGTCCTGCGGGCCGACGGCGCGGACGGGTCATCCACGCTGTAGCGCATGCTCACGCCGTCGAACCGGCTCTGCACGTGGCCCTTGATCGTTTCCGGGGGCTCGACGCCCAGGGTGTCCAGGATGGTGGGCACGATGTCGATCGCGTGGTGGTACTGGTGGCGTATCTCGCCCTGGCCTGCCGTGGCCGACGGCCAGGAGATGATGCACGGATCGGCGGTGCCGCCGTTGAACTCGTACCGCTTCCACATCTTGAACGGCGTGTTGAAGGCCATCGCCCAGCCGTTGGGGTAATGGTTGTAGGTCCGGGTCCCGCCGAGCTCGTCGATCATCGCCAGGTTCGCCTGGATATTGTCGGGGATGCCGTTGGCGAACAGCATCTCGTTGACCGATCCGTCGGGGCCGCCCTCGCCGCTGGCGCCGTTGTCCGATACCAGGATCACCAGCGTGTTTTCGCGTTGCCCGGACTCCTCCAGGTAGTCGAGCAGCCGGCCGATGTGATGGTCGGCGTGGGCCAGGAACCCCGCATAGACCTCGGCCATCCGCGCGAACAGCCGCTTCTCGTCGGCAGACAGCGAATCCCACCGCCTGGTGACGTCTAGTGGCGGGAATGGCTGGTCCTTGGGCCCCTTGCGGGTCTCGGGGGTACCGATCGGGTTGACCGGGGGCAGTTCGGTGTCGGCCGGGACGATGCCCAGCTGCTTCTGCCGGGCCAGGGTCTGCTCTCGCATCGCCTCGTACCCCATGTCGAAGCGGCCCTTGAACTTGTCCGCCCACTCCTTCGAGACGTGGTGCGGCGCATGGGCGGCGCCGGGCGCGTAATAGAGGAAGAACGGCTTGTCCGGCGCGACCGACTTGGCGTCCTTGATGAACTCCAGCGCCTTGTCGGTTATGTCCTCGGTCAGGTGGTAACCCTCTTCCGGTGACTTCGGCTGGTCGACCGGGTGGTTGTCGTAGACCAGGTCGGGGTACCACTGGTTGGTCTCCGCGCCCAGGAACCCGTACCAGCGCTCGAACCCGCGACCGGACGGCCAGTTCCGCCGGGTCGAGGCGACGTTCATCTCCACCGTCGGGCACAGGTGCCACTTGCCCACCATGTAGGTGTTCCAGCCTTGCTCTCCGAGGATCTCGGAGAGCATGCCGTTTTCCGGCGGGATGGTGCCGCTGGCGTTCGGGAACCCGATCGCGGCCTCGGTGATGCAGGCCATCGAGTTGCGCGTGTGGTTGCGCCCGGTGAGCAGGCACGACCGGGTCGGCGAGCATAGCGCCGTGGTGTGCCACTGGGTGTAGCGGATCCCGTCGTTCGCGATCCGGTCGATGTTCGGCGTCTCGATCGGGCCCCCGTAGCAGTTCATGGCCGAGAACCCGACATCGTCCAGCACGATGTAGACGACGCTGGGCGCGCCGTCGGGAGCCTTCGGCGGCTCGAACGGCTCCCAGTCCGGCACCGAGTCCCGGATATCGACGTTGATCGTGCCCTTGAACGGCTTGCTCATCCTGTGCTCCTTCAAGCGATCCTGGTCACCGGGATCTAGGTCCGGCGGCTGCACGGCGCCTAACCGCCGAGCAGCCTGGCTTTGGCGGTGGCGAATTCGTCGTCGGTCAGCGCGCCCTGCTCGTGCAAGGCAGGTCACGGCTGGCGGCGGATTGCTCCCCATGAGCGCCACCTGCGCTGAGAATCGCACGTCCCCGGGCGTGCGGGCTTCACCCTTCAGGGGTGGTAGTGCGCAACCGGGGACCGGAGGCAGGCGATACCTCATCGGGTGCGGTATGGCCGCTGCCGAGGCCGTCCGCTACGATCGCGGAACCCCGGCAGCGTCCCGGCATCAGATTTCGGTGGTGGCCTCGGCCCTGCCGTCCTTGACGGCGGCCTGGAACGCGGCGTAGTCGAGCTCGTTCTGGTCGGCGTAGGTTTCGGCGAAGTCGGCGATGGCCTCATCGAACTTCGCCGAGCCGCCGAGGTAGGCGGCCAGCGCAACGCGGTCCCCGGAGCGGGCGTGCGCCCGGGCCAGGGTCCACCCGCACAACCGGGCGTACATCTCCATGCCCGCGGGGAGCATCAGCTCGATCGGCACCGAGAACTTCCAGTCCTTCAGCTGGCGGACGTAGAAGTCGCGGTCCACCCCGTCCAGGGGGTTGAGGACGCGGGTCCAGCCGAGGAAGATGTCGCTCTGGGCCTGCTGCAGGTGCTGCCCGGCGACCACCCGCTCACCTTGGTTGTTGTACTTGCTGCGCCCGGCGTACTCCGCCAGCACCGACGGCTGGGCCTCCTTGGCCTGCAGGAACAGCGGCTCGACCCCGTCGCTGGCGTCCATCAGCACGACCCAGGCGCGGGTGCCGACGCTGCCGACCCCGACGACCTTGCGGGCCACCTGCACCATCGTGAAATTCTCCAGCAGGTGCCGCCGGTCGGACTGCAGGGTGCGCCGGTACTTGCCCAGCACGGTGCGGATCAGTTCGTTGATCGCGTCGGCCTGCACACTGGCGAAGACCTCTTCGATCGGGACGATCATCGGCGGGTCGCTGATGATCCGCCGCTGCCCGTCGACCATGGTGGTGAGCTTGCCCAGCGCCTTGGTGCTGTCGGCGGTGTGGGCCTTGGCCAGCATCGTCTCGGCGAGCTTGTACCTTTTCGCCTTGACCCGGGACCTGAATTCGGCGATGGCCGGCTCGATGTCCAGGTGCGCGTACCAGACGTCCATGAGGGTCTGCTCCGCGAACCCGCGCATCGCGGTACGGTAACCTTCTCCCGCCGCCAGGGCGATCTTGCGCCCGGCCTTGGCGGGGTACCCGTTGTCCCTGGCGGCCACGACCAGGCTCGCGGCCAGCCGCTTGACGTCCCACTCGAACGGGCCGGGCAGGGTCTCGTCGAAGTCGTTGACGTCGAAGACCAGCCGCCGCTCCGGCGAGGCGAACGCGCCGAAATTCGACAGGTGCGCATCCCCGCACAGCTGCACCCGCAGCCCCGACGCCGGCGTGCCGGCCAGGTCCGCCGCCATCGGCAGCGCCGCGCCCCGGTAGAACGTGAACGGCGACACCAGCATCCGCCCGTGCCGGACCGGCACCAGCTCCGGCACCCGCGACGCCGCCTGGCCCAGCAGCAGCCCGACCGGATCCCGTCCCGCCCTTGGCGAGAACTCGCTATGGGACTCCAGCGGGGCCACCGTCCGGGCGTCCTTCCCCCGGGCCGCCCGGTCCGCGCGACTCAGAGGCTCCACCGGCGCGGCCCCCGCCGGCTTGCGGGCAGAAGCCCCCGTGCCTGATGCACGTGATCTCCTGGCCGCTCCGCCCGTAGATTTCCTAGCCCCTGCGCTATCGGCCGTCGTAGTCATGGCAACTCCCTCCGGGCCGCAGCGGCGTGATACCGCCGGGCCAGTGCCCACAGGCGGATAGCTCCGCGTTGCTGCGTTGTCCCTACGGTTGAATCTGCGCCTGGCAGAGGCGGCCGGCACCACCCTTTCCGGGTGATTTCGAAGACCGGGTTCGCAAAAACCGGCTGCCGCCCTCCCGTGGGGATGGTCTCAAAGCAGGCGCAGTTCCAGGGCTCGCTCGATCACCTCTGAGCGTGAGGCCCCTCCCAGCTTCTGGTAGATCGACCGCAGGTGGGTCTTCACCGTGTTGCGGGAGATGTAAAGGGTGGCGGCCATCTGCACGTAGCTGGTGGTCGGCAATAGTTTCAGGACTCGCAGCTCTGCATCGGTCAGCGGCGCGGCGAGAATGCGACCGGATCGTTCGGGCTGCGTGGCGCGGACCTCCAGGGCCGCGCCGACGATCCGCTGCAGGAACGGGTCGGGTGCCATCGCGTCGGTCGAATGCTCGACCAGGTAGCGCGTCACCTGGGGCACGGTCGCCACGACCGTGTTGAGGAAGCCTTCGTGACGTGCCGTCTGGAGCAGACCGCCCACGATGCCAGCCGCCTTGGGGTCGCCGCGCTCGATGGCGGCGGCGGCCAGGAGTACCTCGCGCACCAGCGCGGCTCGTGGCGTCAGATTCCCCAGCGACGGCGCGTCCAGGTGTTCCGCAGCGGCGTCGTGATCGCTGGCGGCGAGCGCGACCCTGGCCAGCAGCAGGCCGCGCCGGGTGGCGGGAAGGCCGCTCGCCAGTCCTGCGGCCGAGCGCAGGTCGCCGAGTGACAAGCGCAGCAGTGCCTCTAGCTCGTCGGCTCGCGCCAGCAGAACGGACTTCGTCCCGGCCAGGACGAGGCGCGCTGCGTCGACCGTTGCCAGCGCATCGTGGATGTGCCCGCGGGCGGCCCAGATCCCGGCCCGGTCGAGCAGGGCGAGGAACTCGAAGACGGGCCGGAAGCGCTCAGATATCGACAGCGCACGCTCGGTGAGTTGCTCGGCCGCGTCGAGGTCCCGCTGCTCCAGCGCCGCGCCTGCCAGAACGCGCAGGTAATCCACTGCGAAGGGATGCTGCTCGAATCCGAGCCGCCTCGCGTCGGTATCGGCGGCCCTGGCGGCCTCAGCGGCCCGGGTCAGGCGGCCGGCTTCGAACCACGCAAGCGCCTGCGCGCCCCGCAGATCCACCAGCCTGGCCGGCTCGGCGACCGAGGGCATCGCCTGCGCCGCGGCCGCCTCGCGGTCGACCGCCTCGAAGTCCTCCAGCCATGTGTAGGCACGCAGCAGTAGCAGCGGCACGCCGAAACCCCACTCGTCCTCGAGCAGGGTCCGTTCTTCTATGCCCCGCGCCGCGAAGCCATAGCGCACTGTCTCGGTTGCCTCGCCGGAGAGCGCGCAGCGCAGCGATCGCAGCACCGCGAGCCTGGACGCCAGCCGCGAGTCAGGCGCAATGGCCGGCTGGGTGCGTTCCAGCAGGTCCAGGTACTGACCGCCGCGAACCCTGTCACCCCACAGCAGCAGGTCGGCCGCAAGGGCCAGCAGCCGCTCGGGGACGCCCGCCAGCAGCGATGGGTCGAGCCTGCTGAGGTCCAGCACCGCCGGCGCTGCCGGATCACGCCACAGGTCGGCCGCCACCCGCTCTTGCAGCAAGCCCAGTGCCCGGTCGGCCTGCCCCGCCGCGAGGTAATAGCGGGTCGCTCCCCGCGTGTCGCCCGCGGACTCCAGCCACTCGGCTACCCGGAGCCGCAGCGTGAGCTCCCGGCCGCGATCCATGCTGCGCAGCTGCGCGCGCAGCACCTCGCGCACCAGATGGTGATACCGGTAACTCGTCCGGTCATCATCGAGCGCCACGATGAACAGGTTGGCCGCCTCGGTGCTGCGCAGCAGCGCCGCCGCGTCCTGCCTGCCGGTCACTGCCGCGCAGGCATCAGCAGTCAGCTCGTCCAGGACAGAAGTCTCCAGCATGAAGCCAGCTACCTCAGGTGGCTGCTGCTCGAGGACTTCACAGATGAAGTACTCGGCGACCGTATGGCTGCGGACGTCTAGCGCACGGGCAATCTGGGCCGGGTCTTTGGTGGCCCGGAGCGTCAGCGCGGCCATCTGCAGTGCCGCGACCCACCCTTCACTTCGTCCGTGCAAGAGGGCGAGCTCACCGGGGCCGAGCCGGACACCGAAATTCTCGAGCAGGGCGCCGCTCTCGGACAGCGAGAGGTACAGGTCGCTGTTACGGAGCTCGCATAGCTCACCGGACAGCCGCAGCCGGTGCAGCCGCACCGGCGGGTCGGCGCGGCCGGCCAGCACCAGCTGCGCGGTGCTGGCCGGCCAGCGCTCCACCAGATCGGTCATGGTCCTCGCGGCCCCGGCCGCCGCGTGGAAGTCGTCAACAACGATCACCGACCCGGCCGGCAGCCTCGCGGCATCGTTCGCGATCGAGGCGGTCACGTCGGCGGACATCACGCCGTCCATCGCGAGCAGTTCAGCCGCATCGGCACCGAACCCCGGCGCGACAGCCCGAGGCGCCTGGATGAACCCCGCCCAGAAACGGACGGGATCCGCGTCGGCCTCATCGCACGAGAGCCAGGACGTCACCCCGCCATCTCGCGTTGCCGCCCAGCTTGACAAAAGCACGCTCTTGCCCGCACCAGCCGATCCCACCACCACCGTCAGGCGCTGGCTGGCTCCAGCCTCCAGCCGTCCAAGCAGCGCCGGCCTTGTGAGCAGCGTGGTGGGCAGCGTCGTAGGGCGGAACTTCGCCAGCGCGAACCGCGCGTCATGCGGGACCCGCTCCGTCACCGCGCGCTGCCTCCCGGCGTCACCCGCCGTCCCGCTCATGGCCGAAGGCCAGCCGGTCGGCTGGCGTCCGCCGCCTCGCAGTCGTCACGGCTCATTCACGCCCCAGGCAGTAGTTCTTCTGCTGCCGCCGGGGTCTGGAGCAGCATCCGAAGGTTCAGTCTCGCAGCACAATCGGCGGCTAAGCAAGCTCCGCCCACGGGCAGTGCGCTCCCGCGGAGGCCTTTCTGATGGCCACAGACAGCGGATCGCCCTCGAAAGGTGACGACCCGATCGCACCCACCAAACATACTCGGACCACGCGAGACTGGGATCAGGCTTCGGAGGCGGCAAGCTTATGCCATCACGAATGTACGAAATCACTTTCGTCGGCCAGGCGGATGCCGTTGCCCGGGCAGAATTCGACGACTGCGAGGTCAGCGTGGGGCCCGACACAACCACGCTTCATCGCGAGCTCCCAGATCAGGGCGCCCTCCACGGACTAATACAGCGGGTCGCCGGCCTCGGCCTCGAACTGATCGGCGTAAGCGTCGTGACACCGCCCGCTGACGTCCGCCATGAGACTTCCAAGTGCCGACAGCTCAATTCGGGTCAGCCGGGCTCAGCTCAGCCGGACTAGGCCGCCGACGGCATCACCTCACGGGGGTGAGGTTCCGGTCCCCGGGTCGGGGCTCGCAGGCGGCGAGGTGGTCGGCCACCTCAAGAGGTCAGTGGTACGGCGGTTCCGCTTTCCCATTCGGGTTGGCGGAGCACGAACTTCTGAATCTTTCCCGTGGAGGTTTTCGGCAGCTCGAGGATGATGTCGATCTCGCGGGGTGCCTTGTAGCGGGCGATCTTGGTCTGGACGTGCGCGATTAGCTCGTCTGGCGTTGCGCTGTGGCCGGCGCGGACGACGACGAACGCCTTCGGGTGCTCGCCCCACTTGTCGTCGGGGACCCCGATGACCGCCGCCTCGAGTACGGCCGGGTGGCTCATGAGCGCCTGCTCCACCTCGACGGTGGAGATGTTCTCTCCGCCGGAGATGACAATGTCCTTGATGCGGTCGCGCAGCTCAATGTACCCGTCGGGGTGCATGACGCCGAGGTCCCCGCTGTGGAACCAGCCGCCGTGGAATGCCTGGGCGGTGGCCTCCGGATCGCGGTAGTAGCCGGCCATAACGTTGTTGCCGCGCATGACGATCTCGCCCATTGTGCTGCCGTCGGCCGGCACGTCGGCCATCGCTTCGTCCACGACGCGCAGGCCCTCGGCCTGGATCATGCTCACGCCCTGGCGAGCCTGCAGCACGGAGCGCTCGCCGGATGACAGCCCGGCCCACTCCGGCTGGAACTGGCAGTAGGAGATCGGGCCGTAGGTCTCGGTCAGCCCGTAGACGTGCACGATCTGGAAGCCCCTGCGTTCCATGTCCGCGATCGTCGTGGGGCTGGGCGGTGCGCCGGCCGTGGTGATCAGGACCGGCCGGGTCAGCGGGCCGGCCTCGGGCGCGTTCAGGATGGCGCTCACCACGGTCGGGGCCGCGTTGAGGTGGGTGACGTCGTGCTCGCGCAGCTGCCGCCAGATCGCGTCGCCGCGCACCTCGCGCAGGCACACGTGCGTGCCGCCGCTAGCGGTCAGCGACCAGGGCGTGCACCAGCCGTTGCAGTGGAACATCGGCAGCGTCCATAGATAGACGCTGGTCTCGTCGTGGCGGGAGTGAATGATCTCGCCGAAGCAGTTCAGGTAGGCACCCCGGTGCGTATAGATCACGCCCTTCGGGCGCCCGGTGGTCCCGGAGGTGTAGTTGATCGCGATAGGCGCAAGCTCATCAGAGACCGACCAGGACAGCGGCTCCTGTGTGCCCCGGGCCAGGAACTCGGAGTAGCGCACCAGCCGCGGCTCGCCGCTCAGATCCGGATCCGCCGGCGCAAGCTCGGTGTCCTCGGCGACCACCAGCTCGGTCACCGCCCCCACGTCCTTGGCGGCCGCCGCTGCCGTCGGAAGGAGCGCCGCGTCGACAACCAGGATCTTCGCGCCCGAGTGACTGAGGATATAGGCCACCTCCTCAGCCGTGAGCCGCGTGTTTACCGCGACGAGCACCGCGCCGGCCAGCGGAACCGCGTAATGCGCGATGAGCATCTCAGGCAGGTTCGGCATCAGGTAGGCGACCCGGTCGCCCGGCCCGATACCGCTCGCCCGCAGCGCTCCTGCCACCCGCTGCGCCTCGGCTGCCAGCTCGGAGTAAGTGAGCCGCCGCGCGCCGTAGATCACAGCGGTCTTGCCGGGCCATACCCGAGCCGACCGTTCCAGAAACGACAGCGGCGACAACGCCGTGTACGACACCGACTCCATACCGACCTCCATGAGATGTGCTGATCGCGTGCTTGACGCCAGCCCCGCGCTGGACCCTCAGCTGAGCCCGGTCAGGAAGCCGGCCCCGCGGACTTACCGGCCCGATGGCTCACTTTGGTGGCTGCGGCCTTCGGCGCGCCGTCGCCGCCCGGCATCAGCGAGGTCGTCGCCTTCAGGAGCTCTTCGGCGAACTTGCGCTGGCTGGCCAGCAGTTGCTCGGCGAAGTCATAGGCCGTGGCCACGACGTCCTCGGGCTTGGGCATCTTGTCTGCGAGCGGCCCCTGGACCGAAGGTACCTGGGGGACCAGGGACCGGACGGCATCGACCCAGGTCTTGATCGCGTCGAGTACGGTGTCCTGGCTCTTGCGGATGGCGGACAGGAACTCTTCCTGCCGCTCCTGGGCGGGATTGCTGGCCATGGTCTTTACCTTTCTGGCTGCTGCTAACCGGGCCCGGCCGCGGAGGGGCCGGGCCCGGTCGCCGACGTGTCAGACACGCTCGAAGATCGCGGCGATGCCCTGGCCGCCGCCGATGCACATGGTGATCAGCGCGTACCTGCCGCCGGTGCGCTTGAGCTCGTACAGCGACTTAACCGTCAGGATGGCGCCGGTGGCAGCGATGGGGTGCCCCAGGGAGATGCCGCTGCCGTTCGGGTTGGTGCGGTCGGGCGGCAGGCCCAGTTCCCTGACCACCGCCAGCGCTTGGGCAGCGAAGGCCTCGTTCACCTCGAACACGTCGATCTCGTCGACCTTGAGGCCGGTACGGTCCAGCACCTTACGGACCGCAGGCACCGGGCCCATGCCCATGATGCGCGGCTCGACGCCCGCGTGGGCGTAGCCGATCAGCTTGCCCATCGGGCTGCGGCCGCTGCTTCGGACGAACGACTCCGAGGCCAGCACCACGGCTGCGGCGGCGTCGTTAAGGCCGGACGCGTTGCCCGCGGTGACGGTGCCCTCCTTGGCGAACGCGGGCCGCAGCTTGGCCATGTCCTCGAGACTGACTTCGGGCCGAACGTGCTCGTCGGTGTCGACGATCGTGATCTGGCCTCTCTTGCCCGGGATCTCGACGGGGAGGATCTGCTCCTTGAAGTAGCCCGCCGCGGCCGCGGCGGCGGCACGGTGGTGGCTCTCCGCAGCCAGGGCGTCCTGATCGGCCCGGGACACGTGGAAGTCGCCGGCGACGTTCTCCGCCGTCACCCCCATGTGGCACCCGTCCCACGGATCGGAGAGCGCGCTAGTCAGGACGTCGACGGCCATGCCGTCACCCATCCTCTGGCCCCAGCGCATGCCGGGCAGCCAGTACGGGGCGCGGCTCATCGACTCGGCGCCGCCGGCTACCGCGACCTCACAGTCACCCAGCATGATGGACTGGGACGCGGAAACGATGGCCTGCAGCCCGCTGCCGCACAGCCTGTTCACGGTGAGCGCGGGCGTTCCCACCCCGAGGCCGCCGTTGACGGCCGCCACCCGGGACAGGTACATGTCCCTGGCCTCAGTGTGGATTACGTTGCCGAACACGGCGTGGCCGAACTGGGCCGGATCCACGTCCGACCTGCTGACCGCCTCGCGCAGCACCTTCGCGGCAAGATCACAAGGCGGAACGGAGGCGAGGCCACCGCCATATTTGCCGATCGGAGTCCTCACCGCAGATAGCACAAATACGTCTTCCATTAGTTCCTCTTCTCCCGCCGTTCTGGCCTAGGCCACATAGCACGGACGTTACGGTCCCGTGATCCGGTGAGGACCCGGCCATATGTCCTCGTATTAAGGACTTAAGTCCCTTCGGGGCCTTCTCCTGTGGCAACGGGAGCGCTGTGAGGCCCGGCGATCACGCTGGGCCTCACAGCGGCCGGCGCTCAGGATCCAGTGACGGCGATCAGCACGTCGTCGGCGGTGGCCGATATGCCGGTGGCGCCTGAGGCGACCTTGACCGGGATGAAGCTGCTCGCGGTGGTCCCGTTACCGATCTGGCCTTCCATGCCACCACCCCAGGCGTAGACGTCCCCGGTCGTGGAGATGCCGTACGAGGTGCCGCCGCTGGTCGCCAGCGTCTGGTAGGTGACTCCGGACGGTGGGGTGATCAGTTCCGGTGAGGACTGCGCCGCCGTCTTCCCGTCCCCGAGCTGCCCCTGCCCGTCGGCGCCCCAGGCGTACAGGTCGCCGTTGGTGAGGAGCACCAGCGTCTGCCCGTTGCCAGGCACTGACCCGCCCTGGGTGACCTGCTGCACCCTGGCCGGCAAAGACACCGTGACCGGCACGTCGGATCGCTTCCTCAGCGTGCCGGTGCCGAGCTGCCCCTGGCCGTTGGTGCCCCAGTCCAGGTACCTTCCGTCTGCGAGCAGGGCGCCGGAGTTGGCGAACGCGGCCACCAGGAACACCACGTGGGCGCGGGGGCCGAGGCCTTTCACCTTGACCGGCACCGAGCTGGGCCTGGTCGTGCCGTCGCCGAGCTCCCCGAGGCTGTTGAGGCCGCACGCCCAGACCCGGCCTCTCGCGTCGTAGAGCGCATGGTCGAACGCGCCGGCGACGGCGGTCACGTGCGAGAACGGCAGCCTGACCGGTGTGAGGTGCTGGTTGTGATTACCCAGGCACAGCTCCCCACCCTGGTTGTCGCCCCAGCCCCAGACGTGGCCTTTGGTATCGACGGCCAGGCCGGTGTCGAAGGGCATGACGTCAATGGGCAGCGAGGCGATCCTCACCCTCGCCGGGAAGCGCACCCGCACTGGCGTCGTGAAGGAGTTCGTGGTCGCACCGTCGCCCAGCTGGCCCGCGTTGCCCAGCCCCCACGCGTAGACGCTGCCGTTGGTCAGCAGGGCGTACTCGGTCGAGTTCGACGTGGCCACCTCCGCGACCGGGCCTGGCAAGGTGACCGACACCGGAGAGGTAGTCATGTCCTCGGGCTCGAGTGTGTTGGCCCCCCCGAACAACGTGCCCCAGTGCTGGACGGTCCTGGACGGTGGCGCCCAGACGGCACGCGACTGCGCGGCCGCCGGGATTCCCTGGAGGGCGGGCAGAAGGGCCATCGCGCTCAGGCCCGCAGCGGCCCACCTGACGGTCCGGCGCGTGCTGCTATGTGTGCTTGAATGTGTGCTTGGTTTGCGGTTCACTGATTTTCCCCCAAGTGTTTCTGGAACAGTGCCACGACGGCGCCAGCTCACCACCCTGGCAGCCGTGAGCGCGCCGAATCCGCCGCGTTCACCCCGTGCTGACCTGCGACAGACCCACAGAGTATGCCCGCGGCGACAACGCCGAACCAGGGGCGCCACGCCGGCGTCAGAATGGGCGTCAGAGGTCAGCGCACGCGGCCGGGAGGGAGCCAGATGAAGATCACTGGGGGGCAGGTGCGGCTTGCGGCCAGTGATGTGGCCAACTTCCTGGCCTGCCGGCGGCTGACGCAGCTGGATCTACTGAGGGCGCGGGGTGAGCTTCGGCCGCCGCGGGAGTTCGATATCGGGTTTCAGGACCTGGTCCGGCGCGGAGAGGTGCACGAGCGGGCCGTGCTGGAGGGGTTCCGCGCGGACGGGCATGACGTCGTGGACGTCAGCGCAGCGAAGGACGGGACCGGGGCGACGGCAGAGGCCATCCGGGGCGGGGCCGGGGTCGTCTATCAGGGGACGCTGGCCAGAGGCGGCTCCGGGGCGGCGCTGTTCGGGCGGCCGGACTTCCTGATGCGGGCGGACCTGCTGCCTGCGCCGGACGGGGAGCCGCGGCCGGACGGGGTTCACTACGAGGTCGTGGACGCCAAGCTGGCGCGGTCCGCGAAGGCCCGCGCCGTGCTGCAGACCGCGTTCTACTCGCACCTGCTCGCCGACGTGCAGCCGATCGCGCCGCGGTGGATGCACCTGGCGCTGGGCAACGGGGAGTTCGCCTCGTTCAAGGTGGACGACTTTGCCGCCTACGAGCGGCAGACGCGGCGGCTGCTGGAGGCCGCGATCGGCGGGGATCCGGCGGCCGGGGTCTACCCGGAGCCGGTCGAGCACTGTGCCATCTGCCGGTGGCGCGAACTATGCACCAGCCGCAGGAGAACCGACGACGACCTGTCGCTGGTGGCCGGGATGACTACGGGGCAGCGGCGGGCGCTGAAGGGCGCCGGGACCTCGACCCGGCGCGGGTTCGCCGGGCTGGCCGAGTTGCCGCGGCTGGACCGGGTGAGCCCGGACGTCCTTGGGCGCGCCCGGCAGCAGGCCCGGCTGCAGGTGGCCAGCGAGGACGACCAGATCACAAGGTACGAGCTCCTGGATCCCGAACGCGACGCCGATGGCGCCCTGGTCGCCAGCCGCGGTCTGCTCGCGCTGCCCGAACCAGCCGAGGGGGACCTGTTCTTCGACATCGAGGGAGCCCGGTACTACTCCGAGGACGGACGGGAGTTCGGGCTGCAGTACCTGTTCGGCGTCGTCGACACGGCCGAGGCCGACGAGGCGGGACTTCCCCGGTACACGCAGATCTGGGCCTTCGGCCGGCTGGGCGAGAAGCGCGCGTTCGAGGAGCTGATCGACTTCATCACCGAGCGCCGCGCGCGCCATCCTGGCCTGCACGTCTACCACTACAACCACTACGAGCCGACTGCTGTGGACCATCTGACCGAGCTCCACGGCACGCGCCAGGAGGCGGTGGGCGCTCTGATGGGACGGTTCGCCACGCGCGAGGACGAGGTGGACGACCTGTTCCGGCTCGGGGTGTTCACCGACCTGTACCGGGTCGTGCGGCAGGGAGTGCGGGCCGGGGTGGAGAGCTACTCGATCAAGCGGCTGGAGCCGCTGTGCGGGTACGGCCGGCGGGTGGACCTGACCGAAGCGACGGCCAGCCTGATCGCGCTGGAGGCGGCCCTCGAAGAGGGGACCGCGGCCGGGGACGGCGAGCGGCGGCGGGTCGTGGCCGGGTACAACGAGGACGACTGCCGGGCCACGCTGGCGCTGCGGGACTGGCTCGAGGGACGGCGGGCCGAGCTGGCCGAACGGCTGGGCCAGGAGCTGCCGCGGCCGGCCTTCGCGGAGAAACCGGGTACCGCCGAAGACCCCGAGACCGCCCGGATCCGGTCGGCGCTGCTAGCCGGCGTTTCCGCGGAAACGCCGGAGGGGCAGGCGCGGGTGCTGCTGGCAGACCTGCTCGACTGGCACCGGCGCGAGGACAAGCCGGCCTGGTGGCGGTACTTCTACCTCCGCACGCTGAGCCCGGCGGAACTGACCGGCGAGCCGGACGCGCTGGGCGGGCTCGCCGGCGGCGAGGTGGTCGGCCAGGTCAAGAAGTCGGTGGTACGGCGATTCCGCTTCCCGGCGCAGGAACACAAGTTCTCCGCGGGCGGCACGGCCTGCGATCCGGGCACGGACAAGCAGTGGCCGGTCTGCGCCGTGGACGATGCGCAGGGGACGATCGACCTGAAGGCGGGCAGCACCTACGCCGGGCCGTGGCCCGCCGCCCTGATCGAGGTGGGGCCGCCCAGGACCTGTGAGCAGCGGGATCGGCTGCGTGATCTCGGCGACCGGGTGGTGCGCGCCGGGTTCGGCGGCGGGGACATGGCGACCGCGCTGCTGCTGCGCCGCCGGCCCGATGACGGGGACGATGCGGCCGGCTCGCTGCGGGCCCGGGGCGAGACGGCCAGCGCCGCCGCGATCCGGCTCGCGACCTCGTTGCGTCATTCGTACCTGCCCATGCAGGGACCGCCGGGGACCGGGAAGACCTACACCGCGGCCGAGCAGATCCTCGAGCTCATCGGGCGCGGCCGCACCGTCGGCATCACCGGGCCTTCGCACGCCGTCATCTGCCATCTCATCGACACCGTGTACGAGCACGCGAGGCGGCACGGGGCCGGGCCGCCGCGGATCGGCCAGCGGGCGGACCGCGACAACCCGCACCTGCATGCGGACGCCACGACGATGAGCAACGAGCAGCTGGAGAAGGCCTTGCGCGACGGCGAGCTGGATGTCGCCGCGGGCACGGCGTGGCTGTGGGCGCGTTCGGGGCTGGCGGGCAGCGTGGACACCTTGTTCGTGGACGAGGCGGGCCAGCTGTCGCTGGCCAACGTCCTGGCCGTGGCCGGGGCGGCGCGGAACCTGATCCTGCTGGGCGATCCGCAGCAGCTCGCCCAGCCGAGCCACGCCACGCACCCGCCCGGAGCGGGCGCCTCCGCGCTGGAGCACATCCTGGGTGACCGGGCGACGATGCCGGCCGCTGCCGGGCTGCTGCTCGACCAGACCTGGCGGATGCACCCGGACCTGTGCCGGTACACCTCGGCGGCGTTCTACGACGGCAAGCTGGACGGGGTCGACGGGCTGGGCCGTCAGGAGATCCAGGGCTGGGGCTCGGGGCTGCGCCTCGTCGAGGTACCGCACCAGGGGAACACGAACATCTCGCCGGAAGAGGCCCGCGAGGTGGCGCGGCTGGCGGCCCAGCTGACCGGCCGGACGTGGCGCGGCGCGAACGGGGCCGAACGGTCCATGGAACCCACCGACATCCTGATCGTGACGCCCTACAACGCGCAGATCAGGGCCATCCAGCGGGCACTGGCCGACAGCGGCCAGACCGGGTTCAGGGTCGGGACCGTGGACAAGTTCCAGGGTCAGGAGGCTCCAGCGGTCATCTACTCGATGGCGACCTCGTCGGCCGACGAGGCGCCTCGCGGGCTGGACTTCCTCTACGACCCGCACCGGCTGAACGTCGCGACCTCACGGGCCAGGGCCCTGGCCATCATCGTGGCCAGCCCGGATCTCATCCGGGTGTCCTGCCGGACCCCGCACCAGATGACCCTGGCGAACTCCCTGTGCCGGGCCTGGGAAACGGGCAACTGAGGCGACAGGGAAGGCGCGGCGCCCGAGCACTTTCAGCGTCGCCCAGGCCAGGTCACGAGCCGGATAGCTAGCTGCCGGTGCTGGCTCTGGCTGCCGCGGGTCGCGCAGTTCGCGGATGGTGACCTGGATGCTGCCGTCGGCCTGGCGGGCTACCGTCCAGGCCGCCAGCTGGGCGGCAGGTGCGCTGGCGGGGTGGCTTCGCGGTAGAACTCCGCGAAGTCCGGTCGGGTCCTCACACCCTTTCAACGCGCAGCCGCCCCACGCCGGTTACCTGGATCAGGTGCTGTGCCGGGGGCGGTCGAGCCGGGCCGGCCGGATGCGCTGGCCCTTGAGGGGTTCGGGTTGCCCGGCGGCGACGTCGGCGGCCCGGGCCAGGACCTTGGCGAGCAGGTCAAGCAGGTGTGCTCGTTCGTCCTGGGTGAGGGCGCTCAGGATGCTGCGTTCGATGGCCCGGATGCCGGGCAGCAGCTGGTCGGCGGTGGCGCGGCCGTCGGGTGTGATCTCGATGAGGACGCTGCGGCGGTCGCCGGGGTTGGGGATGCGGCGGATCCAGCCGCGGCGCTCGAGCAGGTCGAGCGTGGCCGTCATGGTGGCCGAGGCGATCAGGACCCGGTCGCTGACCTGCGAGGGGGTCAGGGGCGCGGCGGCCCCGTCGATGACGGCCAGTGCCGTCGCGGCGGCCTGGTGGATGTCGAAGGTCAGGGCGATGCGGCGGTCAAGTTCGCCCAGGAGGGCTTCGCCGGTGCGGCACAGGGATGCGTATGCCTCCGTGCAGGTGGTGTCGCCGCCGGGATACTCGTCCCGGAAATCGGCGTCGACCCTGACCACGCCGAGCGAAGCCGGGGAGGGGCGGCTGCCCCTCCCCGGCCTCAGTGACCTGGGGTCAGACATCCGTGAAGATCTCGATCCGCGGTGCGCCCTCCACTCCAGCCTGCTCCATCCCGGCCCGCAGGCCCGGGTCGTGCGCGAAGCTGGCGGCCTGCTCGGCGGTCGGGAATTCGTGGGTGATGAACAGGTCATTGCCGTCATCGGGAAGCCGCATGACGTGCTTCGCGGTGCAGCCGTGCTGGACTCGAAGCGGCTCGAGCTCGTCGTAGACCTTGCGCCATGCGGCGTAGTCACGAACGTTGTGCCGGACGGCAAGTGTGGCGCTCATTTGGTTTCCCTCCCGAAGTGGAGACTGCCTGCCTCCTGGGAGTCAACCTAACGGTCTTTTGTCTCCGAGTAAAGATACTTACCTCGGAACTATATATCTCAGTTCCGAGGTAATCCTTCTGGTTCAGCGGGACCTTCGGCCCTGCCGCCGCACGGACGCGGCGGCCAGGGTCGGGGGCACGCACCCCTAACGAAGCGGAGATGCTCATGCGAGCCCTTGTGTACCACGGCCCGGGCCTGAAGGCCTGGGAGGACGTACCGAAGCCAGAGGTCACAGCCGACACGGACGCGATCGTGCGGGTCGACGCCACGACGATTTGCGGTACTGACCTGCATATCCTCAAGGGCGACGTCCCGGCCGTCACGGACGGGCGGATCCTCGGCCACGAAGCGGTCGGCACCGTCGAGACGGTGGGCAGCGGCGTGAAAACGGTCAAGGCCGGGGACCGCGTCCTCGTGTCGTGCATCTCCGCGTGCGGGACGTGCCTGTACTGCCGCGCCGGGCATGCCGGGCAGTGCCTCGGCGGGGGCGGCTGGATCCTCGGTCACAAGATCGACGGCACCCAGGCCGAATACGTCCGGGTCCCCTTCGCCGACACCTCTACCTACCCGCTCCCAGCCGGGGCGTCCGACGAGGACATCCTGATGCTGTCCGACATCCTGCCGACCGGCTACGAGGTCGGCGTGCTCAACGGCACCGTCCGGCCGGGCGATGTGGTCGCGATCGTCGGGGCCGGTCCCATCGGCCTGTCCGCGATCACCGGCTCACGCCTGTTCAGCCCCAGCCACGTCGTCGCCATCGACCTGGCCGACACCCGGCTGGAGGCGGCGAAGACCTTCGGCGCCGATCTCACCGTGAACAACAGCCGGCAGGACCCGCTCGAGGTCATCCGCGAGCTGACCGGCGGGCTCGGCGCCCATGTGGCGATCGAGGCGGTCGGCGTGCCCGCCGCCTTCGAACTCGCCGCCCGGCTGGTCCGGCCCGGCGGTCACATCGCCAACATCGGGGTGCACGGCGAGCCTGCCACGCTGCACCTCGAGGAGCTGTGGATCAAGAACATCACCATTACCACCGGCCTGGTCGACGCGTACTCCACGGCCACGCTGCTGGACCTGCTCGCCACCGGGCAGATCGACGCGGGAAAGTTCATCACCCACCACTTCACGCTGGATGAGTTCGATCAGGCCTATGACGTGTTCGGCCGGGCCGCGGACACTGGCGCGCTCAAGGTCGTGCTGAACCGCACCGCCTGACCGGGTTAAACGTGGGCGCAGGGCCTGAGCGGAGGCCCTGCGCCATGATCACCCCGGCGGGACCGTGTCACACTGGCAATATGTCATCGCGACTTCACTGTCTGGTTACCGGCGCATCGGGTTACATCGGAGGGCGGCTCGTCCCTGAGCTGCTGAGCGCGGGATACGCGGTCCGGTGCATGGCGCGCGATCCGGGGAAGCTCAGCGACCGCCCGTGGTCGGACGACGTTGAGATCGCGGTCGCCGACGTGATGGACGGCGGCGCGGTGCGGCGCGCCCTGGAGGGCATGGACGTCGCCTACTACCTGATCCACTCCCTCGGCACGGACGCGTCGTTCGAACGGCGCGACCGCACCGGGGCGCAGAGCTTCGCCGCGGCCGCGAAAGCCGCGGGCGTGCAGCGCATCGTCTATCTGGGCGGCATCATCTCCGGGCAGGCCGGGAAGCTGTCCCCGCACCTGCGCTCCCGGGCGGAGGTCGGCGACATCCTGCTGGCCAGCGGCGTGCCAACGGCCGCGCTGCAGGCCGCGGTGATCATCGGCAGCGGATCCGCGTCGTTCGAGATGCTCCGCTACCTCACGGAGCGCCTGCCGGCCATGGTCACCCCCCGGTGGGTCGATACCCGCATCCAGCCGATCGCCGTCCGCGACGTGCTGCGCTACCTGGCCGGCAGCGCCACGCTGCCGGCCGACGTCAGCCGCCGCTTCGACATCGGCGGCCCCGACGTGCTCAGCTACGTGGAGATGATGCGCCGGTACGCCGAAGTGGCCGGGCTCACGCCGCGGGCCATCGTGAAGGTGCCCATACTGACGCCGCGGCTGTCGTCGCTGTGGGTCGGGCTGGTGACGCCGGTGCCCGCCAACCTGGCCCGGCCGCTGGTGGAATCCCTGCGGAACGAGGTCGTCTGCTCCGAGCACGACATCGCCGAGTACATCCCGGATCCGCCCGAAGGGCTCCTGACCCTCGACCAGGCCATCACCCTGGCCCTGCGGTACACCCGCGAGGGCGCCGTCTCTACCCGCTGGTCGTCGGCCGCGACGCCCGGCGCGCCCAGCGACCCGCTGCCGACCGATCCCTCGTGGGCCGGCGGATCCCTCTACGTCGATGCGCGCAACAGCGTCGTGCGCGCCTCGCCCGCAGCGCTGTGGCGGGTAATCGAGGGCATCGGCGGCGAGACCGGGTGGTACTCCTTCCCGGCGGCCTGGGCCGTCCGCGGGGTGCTCGACCGGCTGGCCGGCGGGGTGGGACTGCGACGCGGCCGCCGCGACCCCCGGCATCTGCTCATCGGCGACGCCCTGGATTTCTGGCGGGTGGAGGCGATCGAGCCGGGAAAACTGCTGCGGCTGCGCGCGGAGATGAAGCTGCCTGGCCTGGCCTGGCTGGAGCTGTCAGTGGGCCAGGACTACGACGGGATGACGACCTACAGCCAGCGGGCGATTTTCCGGCCGCGCGGGCTCGCAGGTCATGCTTACTGGCGGTCCATCTCGCCGTTTCACGGCGTCGTGTTCGGCGGCATGCTCCGGAACATAACCGCCGCCGCCGAACAAGCCGGACGGGCGGACGGCACGCACCTCCGGCTCACGCGCTAAGCCCCGGCGCACCCCGGGCGGCGGTCTCAGGCTGCGGCGTGGGGCCGGAAGGTTCGCTGGTACGCGTGCGGGGTCACGTGGTTGATCCGGGTGAAGTGCGTGCGCATCTGGTGTGCGGATCCGAAGCCGCACAGGGTTGCGATGCGCTCGATGGTGTCGTCGGTGTTCTCGAGCAGGTCTTGCGCGCGGCGGACTCGTTCGGCGCACAGCCATTGCAGCGGCGTGGTGCCGGTCGTCTCGCGGAATCGCCTGGCGTAGGTGCGAGGGCTCATCATGGCCCGGTGGGCGAGGTCCTCGACAGTCAGCGGCAGCTCGAGGTGCTCCCTGGCCCAGTCAAGCGATGAGCCGAGGCCCCGGGCGCCGCTGGCGGGCAGTGGCTGCTCGATGTACTGGGCCTGGCCGCCTTCCCGGTGCGGCGGGATGACGAGCCGCCTCGCGAGAGTGTTCGCGATCCTGGTCCCGTGGTCGTTACAGACGATGTGCAGGCACAAGTCGAGTCCGGCTGCTGCTCCCGCGGACGTAAGGATCTGGCCGTCGTCGGTGTAGAGCACGTTGGGCTCCACCCTGACGGCTGGCCATCGCCGGGTGAGCTCGCCGGCGTGCATCCAGTGGGTTGTGACGGTGCGGCCGTCAAGCAGCCCGGCGGCGGCGAGGATGAAGGCGCCGGTGCAGATGGAGGCAATCCGCGCACCGCGGGCATGGGCGGTTCGCAAGGCCTGCAGTAGCCCTTCGGGCGCATCGTCTTGCCTGCCGGCGCAGCCAGGAATGATCACCGTGTCCGCCTGGCTCAGCTCATCCAGCCCGAGCGGACTGTCGAACAGCAGCCCCTCGGCGGTGCGGACCGGGCCGTCCTGGACCGCGCACAATTGCAGCTCGTACCACCAGGGCACCGGGAAATCCTGCCTGCCTGGTTCGAAGACCTCGCACGGGATGGCCAGTTCGAACATCGGCAAGCCCGCAGTGACGGGGACAGCAATTCGATGCATGGCAGTAATCTACCTTTAGTTGTCGATTCTGCCACTCGCGGCGGCAGCCCGGCGGGGCAAGGATGAGAACATGACCAACAACGGCGCCGCAGTCGGTACCCGCAGCCGAGTCCTGAGCTGGATCGCGCTGGGAGTCGTATACCTGGTCTGGGGATCGACCTACCTGGCCATCCGCGTCGGGGTCGGGCACCTGCCGCCGTTGTTTCTGGCCGGGACCCGGTACGTCATAGCAGGCGCGCTGCTGTACCCCATCGCCCTGCGGGCGGCCGGCGGCCGCGGGTCGCCCGAGCACAGGGCGAGGCCAGGCGCCAGGGCCTGGTTCGCCGGCGCTGTCATCGGCATCCTGTTGCTATTCGCGGGCAACGGCGGCCTGACCGTCGGGGAGACGATGCTGCCCTCGGGGTTCGCCGCCGTTCTCGTGGCTACGGTGCCGCTCTGGATGATCGTCTTTGCCTGGCTTGTACAGCACCAGCGCGTCACCTTGCGCTCGGCGGCCGGCCTTGCGGTAGGGCTCGGCGGGGTGGCCATCCTGGTCGGCGACGGCACGGCATCAGGCCGCATCTCAGGCGTGATAATCGTGCTCGGCGCGGCGGCCGCCTGGGGCTTCGGGTCAGTCCTGAGCCACCGGCTCGCCGTGCCGAGCCATGCGATGCTTGCCGCCGCCATCGAGATGCTCGCTGGCGGCGTGGTCCTGCTGGCGGTGGCGGCCGGTTCCGGGGAGTTCTCCCGCATCCAGTGGTCCTCGGTTCCGGCCACGTCCTGGATTGCCCTGGCCTACCTCATCGGTCCCGGCTCGATCCTTGCCTTCACCGCCTACGGCTACGCACTGTCCCACCTTCCCGTGACTACTGTCTCCACCTACGCCTACGTCAACCCCGTCGTCGCTGTGCTGGCCGGGATCATTTTCCTAGGCGAGCAGTTCACCTGGCGAGAAGGGCTCGGCGCTGCCCTTGTCCTCGCCTCGGTTGTCATCACCCTGCACCGATCCCGCGGTGCATCACGCCCGGCCCCCGTTCGTGATGACGAGATGCCGGACGCGGAGATGCTTCTACAGGACGCAGGCTCAGGCGTCGCGGCGCTCGAGCAGGTAGGCGGCCGCCGCCAGCGCTAGCACCGTCCAGATGCACAGGACGCCGAACCCTTGCCAGGGGGACAGCAGGTCACCGGACTGCTCCCGCGTGTGCGTGATCAGCGTCCCGGCCTGCTCGGGCAGGTAGGCGTTGATGTGCGCTCCCCAGCTGTCCGGCAACAGCCCGGCCAGGATGGGCAGCACGAACACGATTCCGATGATCGTGGAGATGGCGCCGGCGGTGTGCCGGATCATGGTGCCGATCGCCAGCGCGAGCAGCCCGAGCACGGTGAGGTACAGCCCCGCGCCGGCGACGGCGCGGGTGACGCCCGGGCCGCTCAGCGACACCGGGACGTGGGCGTGCAGGATGGCCGAGCCGACGAAGAACGAGCAGAACGCGACGATCTCCGTCACGATGAGCAGGAGCACCGCGAACACTACCGCCTTGGCGGCCAGCACCGGTATCCGGCGCGGCACGGCCAGCAGCGAGGCGCGGATGACCCCGGTCGAGTACTCGCTGGTGATGACCAGCACGCCCAGCACGCCGATGGCGAGCTGCCCCAGGCCCACCCCCGTGCCCAGGATGAAGCCGACCGGGTCGAGGATGGCCCTGGCGTCCCGCGCCGCGGCCCTCGGGCCGTACCAGTGCGTTTCGGTCAGCCAGGCGATCAGCGCGGTGAAGCCGACGCACACCACGACGAAGATGACGAGCGTCCAGACTGTCGAGCGCACCGAGCGGATCTTCGTCCACTCGGCACGCAACAGGCCGGCGAACCCGGCGTGGCGGCCGGCGGCCGGGTCCGCGGGCCCGCGGGCCGGGGTGACCGGCGACGTGGTCGTCATCGGGCACTCCCCTCCCCGGAGTTCACCGGATCCGGGCGGGGCACGCCGAATTCCACGCTGCCGGACGTCAGTTCCATGAACGCCCCTTCCAGCGAGGCCAGCGGGGTCAGCTCGTGCAGCACGATCGACGCGGACGCGGCGAGCTCGCCGATCCGCGGCGACTCAAGACCCGTGACCGTGAGCAGCCCGGCGCCCTCCGCCGGGGCGCCCCGGACCACCTTGCCGCCCGCCGCCGTGATCAGATCGGCCAGCCGGTCCGCGCCGGGGGTGCGCACCCGAACCGACTTGTCCGTGCTGCGCGCGATGACATCCTCGGTGCTGGCCTCGGTGATGAGCTTGCCCCGGCCGATGACGATCAGGTGGTCGGCGGTGACGGCCATCTCGTTCATCAGGTGACTGGACACCAGGATGGTTCGGCCCTCGGTGGCGAGCTGCTTCATCAGGTTCCTGATCCACAGGACGCCTTCGGGATCGAGCCCATTGACTGGCTCGTCAAGCAGCAGGATTTCCGGGTCGCCGAGCATGGCCACGGCCACGCCGAGCCGCTGGCTCATGCCGAGCGAGAAGCCGCCGGCCCGCTTGTCCGCCACATCATGCAGGCCCACCAGGGCCAGCACCTCCTCGACCCGGCGCGCAGGCAGACCCTGAGTCTGGGTCAGGAAGAGCAGGTGGTTCCTGGCACTGCGCCCGGGATGCACGGTCTTAGCCTCAAGCAGCGCGCCGACTGTCCGCAGCGGATCCTTCAGGTCACGGTAACGCCGGCCGTTGATGAGCGCGCTGCCACTCTGCGGCCGGTCAAGGCCAAGCATGAGCCGCATGGTGGTGGACTTGCCCGCGCCGTTAGGCCCGAGGAACCCTGTCACCTGCCCGGGCTCGACCGTGAACGACAGGTGATCCACCGCCGCCTTGCCACCGTAGATTTTGGTCAGATCGCGCGCCTCGATCATGCCGCTGCTCCTTGCCCGAGCTTGCGTGCACTGCCGACCTGAATTAACGGTACCCGTTACGATGAGCCCCGTGACAGATGCGATCAAGCCATGAGCGGCCTGCCGCGTGAGCTGCGGGACTTGATCGAGTCCGGCCCCATGGCTCACCTGAGCACCATCAACGCCGACGGAAGCCCGCAGGTGAGCGTCATCTGGATCGGCCTGGACGGCGATGATCTCGTCAGCGGCCATATGAGCTGGTACGCGAAGCTGCGCAACATCGAGCGAGACCCGCGGGTCGTGTTGTCCTTCGAGGCGCCGCGGGCGCCCGGCGTGTTCTTGAACCCGTACGCCGTGCTGCACGCACGGGCGGCCATAGAGCCGGGCGACGATGCATGGAATCTGCTCGACCGCCTGACGAAGGTCTATATGTCCCCCGGCACCGGGTTCCCGGCGCCGAAGGGTCCCGGCTACCTCGTGCGCTACTCCGTCGAGCGCATCGGCGGCGTCGGCCCATGGGCGCCGTAAGGCCCGGAGAAGGCCCGGAGAAGACTCAGAGCCGGCCGGCGAGCCAGGCGTGCACCTCGCCGATGTGGTTCTCCCGCATCGTCCCGTGCCCTTCGTGGTCGAACAGCCAGGCCTCCACGCCGGGGATGTGCGCGGCTAGCCACTGGCCGTGGCTGAACGGCACCGCCTTGTCCTGACCGCCGTGCAGCAGCAGCACCGGAACGGATATCTGGGCCAGGTCGAACCCCCACGGGGTGAGCTGCGCCCAGCAGTCGTCCCAGCAGCCCTCGATCCCGGATGCGTACCCCTGCTGCATACAGACCGCCTCGTCGGTGAGGAACGCTAGGTCAGCATCTGGCGCATGGGCCTTCATGTCCTGGGCCAGTTCGGCTGGCGACGCCGCCAGCATCTCGTCCCGGCCCTTCTCGAACATGGCGCGCGATGCGGGCTTATCCGTGAACATCAGCTGGACTTCGTCCACGGCGTCCTGGCTGAACCCGGCGAGCCAGTCCAGTCCCCCGGCGTCGTAGGGGGCCGGCGAGGCCAGGGACGCGGCCGCCGCGACCAGGTCGGGCAGCAGCGCCGCGCACGCCAGCACGTGCGGGCCACCGCCGGACAGGCCCCACATGGCCAGCCGGTCGATGCCGAGGGCCTGGCAGATCGCTCGCGCGTCGTCCGCGCAGTCGGCCGTGGTCCGTCCCGGCTGCGGCGTGGAGTCGCCGTAACCCGGCCGGTCGTAGCTGATCAGCCGCAGGCCGCGGGCGGTGGCGTCAGCCACCGTGCGGCCGTACAGGTGCCGCGAGTTCGGCGTGCCGACGTGCACCATGACCGGGCGGCCGTCCCGGTCCCCCGCGTCCTCGACCGCCAGCGTCCTGCCGTCTGGTGTCCGCACGGACCACTCCATGGCCACACCTCCTGGTTGTGCGAGCTGGTTGTGCGAGCTCAAGGCCCAGTTCTAACCTCACCGGAGCAGGTGGTCGATCGCGAGCTGCAGCACCTGGGACCTGGTCCTGTCGCCGTGCTCCACCGCGACGAAGTAGCTGCCGATCACCATCGAGTAGGACATCATGCTGCGGACCTCGACGTCGTCCTCGTCCGCGCAGAACTGGCCGAACAGCGAGCGGACGAACCCCATGCGCCGGTTGTCGGCCCGGCGCAGCCGCCCGGCGACATCACTGTCGCGGCGGGACCAGTCCCTGACCGCCAGCTCGACGGCGAGTCCCTCGGGCGACGAGGTGATATCGAACAGCTTCTGCAGCTTGGCGCGCGCGTCGCCGGGGTGGCTGGCGACGCGCGCGATGATGTCCTCGGTCCCGGTTTTCTCCCAGGTGTCGAGCATCTCCCCGAGCAGCGCCTGGCGATCCGCGAAGTGCCAGTAGAAACCCCCCTTGGACACCCCCAGGGAGACGGCCAGGGTCTCGACCCGCACCGCGTCCGGGCCGCCGGCCGCCAGGGCCTGCAGCGCCGCGTGCACCCAGGCGCCGCGCGGAGTCCTGACCTTGGCCACCGACCTATCTATACGGCACCGTATTGACGCACGCAAGCGGCCGCGCCTAATATCCATACGATGCCGTATGGAACGAGGGGACCTGCCATGAGGCTTCCGAACGCAGTACACGAATCCCGCCCCTGGCGGATTCGCGAGATCGCGCCGGATTTCACGCTGGAGGATGTCTGGGCCCTTCCCGTGCACGGCGGCGCCGGGGACTTCCCGGCGCTGCTCGAGGTCATGACGTCCCGCGACCTGGCCCGCGAGGCGTCCCCGGCGACTCGCCTGCTGTTCGGGGCACGCTTGCTGCTCGGCCGGTGGTTCGGCTGGGATGATGGCTCCGCGCGGCCGATTCCGGGCCGGGACGAAGCGTCGCTGGCCGAACGACTGCCGGATGACCTGCGCGGAACGGCGGCCGGGCTGAGGCTCGGTTCCTCGTTCTCGCCGCTGTACCGCACCGGCACCGAGTTCGCCGCGGAACTGTCGAACCAGACGGTGCACGGCGTGATGCACCTGGCCTGGGTCGATCGCGGCCACGGCCGCTACCAGGGACAGATGGCCGTCTATGTCAAGCCGCGCGGCCGGCTCGGGAAACAGTACATGGCGTTCATCGCGCCGTTCCGGCACTGGGTGGTCTACCCGGCCCTGCTGCGCCAGATCGAACGGGCCTGGCTGGCCGGGACGGAGAAACGCAACCGATCAGCAGCATGAACCGTCAGGCCGCCGCCGTCCAGCGCCTCTCCCAGGTAGGTGCCGGTGAGGAAGCGGTGGGCGAGCGAGCCCTCGGGCCATTGCGGCGTTTCCGCGGAAACGGGTTTGGCGCCGTCGTACCATGCCGGGAGCGCAGCGGCCTCGCGCTCTACGCGCTCTCTCGCCTCTTGAACCATCGCCTGCAGGCCAATGACTAACGGGTTCATCATCTGCCGCGTCACGGTGTCAGCGGGGAGCTCTGCCTGGCCCGACCTGCCGGAGCCTAGCCCGATTTCTGGCGGGCTTGCGGCGGTTGCGAGTGGAGCCGGGCGAGGACCTTGCGGAGCAGCGCGAGGGCGTGGTAGCCGATGGCGACGGCGATGACGAGCGCCACCGCCGGATCGAGCCAGTACCAGCCGCCGGTGGCCAGGATAATTCCGCCGGTGGCCGCGACGCCGGCCGCTGCTGCGGCATCGGCAATGGTGTCCAGCAGGACCGCGGCGACGGAGAGGTCACCCCCGTCAGCTTCGTCTTCATCATCGGCGTCGCCCCGGAGCACGAGGGTACCGACGGTCATCGTCAGCGCGGCTACACCGCTCACTACCAGCACCGGCAGGCCGTGTACCTCCGGGCTACGGGTGACGAGCCGTTCCGCTGCCGCGATGATCACGAGCACCTCCAGGAGAAGCAGCCATCCGCAGTTGAACAGCGCGGCGAGGTCCGTCGGGGCGGGGCGGCCTGGCGGCCGAGCCCGGCCGGAGGAGGGGGCCGACAGGCGGATAGCGAACAGTGCCAGCGCCACCCCAGCGGTGTCCAGCAGGTAGTCGCCGCCTTCGGCGAGGACAGCGAGCGAGTGCGCCGAAAGGCCAACTGTCACCAGGCCAACCACGAGAGCGAGGTTGAGGACGAGAACAATCATCAAGCGCTGGGGACGAGACACGTGTGGTGATCCAATTAGTCGGCCGGGTGGTCGCTGCCGTCTAACGGCACTGGAGCGCTCGAACGGGTCATCGGGCCGGGCCTTAGCAGTGTCCATGTCTCGAAGGACCAGCCGAGCACGGCCCGCGTCCGGACCAGGAGGCCATCAATGTCTTGGAGTCTTTCTGCATGAATATGCCGACCCGGGGGCTAGCTCGTTGCGCAGCGCCTGACTCTGGATCCGGTCGGCCACGGCGACGCCGTTGCGATCGGTGTCGGCCAGGGTCGCGCCGGCTGCCAGGAGCATCCGGACGATCTCGAGCTGGAGTTCGCCGGCTCCGGCGGTTCCGCTCGCGCCGGTGGGGGCGACCGCGAGGTGCAGCGGGGTCGAGCCCGCTTTCCTGGTGACCGCGCAGGGGTCGGCGCCGGCGGACAGCAGCGCGGCGACGGCGGCCGGGCTCCGCGCGCGGACGGCTCGGTGCAGGGCCGTCACCCCGCCTCGGTCGGGCTGGTCAACCGCCGCTCCGGCGGAGACCAGCAGCTCGATGATGCGCCGTTGGGCGGCCGGGTCCCAGGTCGGCGACAGCGGCCGGGCATCGCAGGCGTAGTGCAGCGCCGTCGCGCCGCGCCGGTTGACCCCGTTGACGGGAGTATCGGCGGCGAGCAGCGCACGGGCAGCGTCGTACCGGAGGCCGGCCGCGGCCAGGTGCAGGGGCGTGTCGCCCCGGTAGAGCATGTGCGGCAGCTCCGCGACGAGGAGGTCCTCTTCCATGCGCTGTGCGGCCGCGGCCGCCGTGATCCGGGACGGATCGTTCGCCAGGACCGCCTCGAAGATGGGCTCCACACATCCAGCATGCACGAAGGGCCTGACAATCCGCAGCGCGGTCCGGTCAGCACGGCTCGCAGGCGAACGTAACGTATAACGAAGGCTTTAACGCTCGTCCCCGGAGGAAGCCCGATGACTCCAGGCGCTCCCCGGGCTCCGGGCCGGCTCCGCAAGATCTTGCGGTCGCCCGCGGGAAGGATTACCAACCAGACGCTTCTCGTCGCCTTGGTGCTGGTGTTCGGGACCGGTGTGGCGACGGTGGCGATCGGATCACCAAGCGGGCGGTGGGCGGCCATCGCCCATGGCATCGCCGGGCTGGTGATCCTGCTGCTCATCCCGTGGAAGAGCCGGGTGATCCGCGGGGGTCTCCGCCGCGGCCGCGGCACCCGGTGGGCGTCGCTGCTGCTCGCTGCGCTGATCGTCGTCACGTTCGTGGCCGGGCTTGGCTACGCTACCGGGCTCGTGCGCTCGATCGCCGGCAGGCCGGGGTTGTGGGTCCATATCGCCGTCGCGCTCGTGCTGGTGCCCCTGGCCTTGTGGCACATCGTCGCCCGGCGAATCCGCCCGCGGCGGTCGGACCTGTCGCGCCGGACCTTCATGAGGGCCGGCCTGCTGGGCGCCGGGGCGGCCGGGCTCTACTTCGCCGCCGCCGGGGCGGTCCGGCTTGGCGGACTCTCCGGGGCCGGCCGGCGCTTCACCGGCTCCTACGAGACCGGATCCTTCGATCCGGACGCGATGCCCACCACGATCTGGCTCGAGGACCCGGTCCCGGCCGTCGATCCGGATAGATGGCGGCTGACTGTCGTGGACGGCACCGGCCGGTACCAGCTGGGGCTGGACGAGCTGTCGGCGTTCGGCGCCCGGATGCGGGCGACGCTTGACTGCACCTCCGGCTGGTACGCCCGGCAGGACTGGAGCGGCGTGCCGGTCAGCGCCCTGCTCCGCAGCTCCGGGCAGGCCCGGAGCCTGCTCGTGCACTCCGTCACCGGCTACTGGATCCGCCTGCCGGTGAGCGACATCGGCCGGCTGCTGCTGGCCACTCGCGTCGGCGGGGCTCCCCTGTCCGTAGGCCACGGCTACCCGCTGCGCCTGGTCGCACCCGGTCGGCGGGGGTACTGGTGGGTGAAGTGGGTCGACCGCATCGAACTCCAGACGACGCCCTGGTGGTGGCAGCCGCCGTTCCCGGTGACCTAGGGCCGTGGGCGAACCCGTGGGACATCAGAGCGCGGCGGCGTAGGCCCCGGCCAGGCGTTCGGCGACGCTCGGGCCGTCCCGTTCCGGCGCCGGCTCGCCGAGGTGGACGGTCCGCAGCTCGGCCATGAACTCACGCCACAGCTCCGGGCCGCCGGCGGCAAGCAGTTCTGCTCGCACCCGTAGCCGCTTCGTGGTCGGGCGGTGGTGCAGGCCCCACTCGCCCAGCTGGGCGAAGACAGGCACCAGCTGAATCGACGCCTCGGTCAGGCTGTAAGCGGCCCGCCGTCCCGGCCCCGCGTCCTCACGGGTCAACAGGCCGGCGCTGACCAGCCGCTTCAGCCGGTCGGCCAGGATGTTGGAGGCGATCCCCTCCTCGGAGCCGGCCAGCAACTCCCTGAAGTAGCGGCGATTGCCGAACATCACGTCCCGCAGCACGAGCAGGCTCCAGCTGTCGCCGAACGCCTCGACCGCGGCATTGATGGGACAACCCGACCGCGCTGGCTCCGCCAACTCGCACCTCACCCTCAAACTGGTTGCAATCTACCACCAGATGGTCTAGCGTGGGCCCACCGATTGCAATTTGCAAGCAGATCGCAGGAGGCGACCGATGAGCGACACCAAGCCGCAGACCGCGGACGGGAAGGTGCTCTTTCACTTCGCGATGTCCCTGGACGGGTTCGTGGCCGGGCCGGACCACGCGATGGACTGGATGACCGGGGTCTGCGTCCGGCCTGGCCTGCACGACGAGTACGTCAAGACGACGGGCGCCATCCTGGGCGGCCGGAACGGCTGGGACCAGGCCATCGACGGCAGCCGCCCGTACGGCGGCGCGTGGCAGGGGCCGATCTTCGTACTCACCCACCACCCCGAGGACGCGGCGCCCGCCGACGGCGTCACGTTCCTGACCTGCGGCCCGGCCGAGGCGGTGCGGATCGGGCTGGCGGCGGCCGGCGGCAAGAACCTCGAGGTGTTCTCGCCCACCATCGGCCGCCAGCTGCTCGAGCTCGGACTGATCGACGAGGTCGACCTGCACATCGTGCCGGTCCTGCTCGGCGACGGCATCCGACTGTACGACAACCCCGGCGGCAAGCCGGTCCGCCTCCACCGGGTCGGCGAGAGCGATCCTAGGTCGGCCGTGAACGTCCGGTACCGGCCCGCCGCGTTATGGACGGTCAGCGAATTATCGATGTCAACGGCGTCAAGCTGTGCGTGGACACTACTGGCGACGCGGCTGATCCCGCGATCCTGCTCATCGGCGGCATGGGCAGCTCGATGGACTGGTGGGAGGAGGAATTCTGCCAGCGGCTGGCAAGCGGTCAAGGCCAGGGCGGGCGATTTGTCATCCGCTACGACCATCGTGACACCGGGCGGTCGGTCAGCTACCCGGCCGGGGCGCCGGGGTACACCGGCGCGGACCTGGCGGCCGACGCGGCCGGGGTGCTGGACGCGCTCGGGCGGCATAGCGCTCACCTGGCCGGTATCTCGATGGGGGGCGCCCTCGCACAGCAGGTCGCGCTGGCTCATCCGGATCGCGTCGACTCGCTGGTGCTGATCTCGACCAGCCCCGCGGTCCCGGGCGGCCCGGGCCGGACGGAGCTTCCGCCGATGGCGGAGGACCTGCGGGCCTACTTCGCCGCCGAGGTCAAGCCGGATTGGACCGAACGGACGGCAGTGATCGATTACCTCGTCGGTTACGAGCGGCGGCTGGAGGGGGCGGAATACTTCGACGAGGCGCACGTGCGCGCGCTCGTGGAGCGGATCGTTGACCGCACCAGCGACATGGCCGCCAGCATGACGAACCACGCGCTGGCCGAGGAGGGTGAGCTGGCGCGCGGGCGGCTTGACGAGATCGCCGCGCCGGCCCTGGTGATCCACGGTACGGCCGATCCTCTGTTTCCCTTCGGTCATGGCGAGGCTCTGGCCCGTGAGATTCCCCATGCCGAGCTGCTGCCCTTGGAGGGCGTCGGCCATCAGGTGCCGCCGCGGCCGTGGTGGACGTCCGTCATAACGGCGATGCTGCGCGGAGCCGGAAGCCCCAGTTCAGCATCTTCTCGGCGTCCTGCACGCCGGCCGCTACGCCGGTAGCAGGGCTGGCCAGGACGACTCCGATCAGCGTCCGGCCGTTCCTGGCCGCCTCGAACAGCAGGCAGTGCCGGGCCGCGTCGGTGTAGCCGGTCTTGATCCCGATGGCACCCTGATAGGAGCCGATCAGCCCGTCGGTGTTGTCCCACCAGTACTGGTGGTGCCCGTGCGCCTTCGGCAGGTGGTAGAACCGGAGATCCACGATCGACCGGAAGACCGGGTACCGCATCGCCGCGAGGCCGAGCGTGAGCAGGTCGGACGGCGTGGAGTAGGTCGCGGTCCCGGTGGGATAGGGCAGCCCGTCCGGCGAGGTGAAATGGGTGTGCGTCATGCCCATCCTGACCGCGGTCGCGTTCATCCGCGCGACGAAGGCATCCAGGCCGGGGCCGTAGGCGTTCGCGAGGGTATACGCTGCGTCCGCCCCCGACGGCAGCAGCAGCGCCGCCAGCAGTTGCTGCGCCGTGAGCGTGTCTCCCGGGTGCAGCGCCGCGGTTTCGCCTCCGTACTTCCAGGCGTAGTTGAACGCCGCCTTCGGCACCCGGATCTCCTGCCCGAGCTTGCCGCTCTCCAGCACCAGGAGGGCGGTCATCACCTTGGTGACACTCGCCATGGGCCGTTCGGTACCAAGATCACGGCTCCACAGCACCTGGCCGGTGGCCGCGTCGGCGAGCACCGCTCCCTTGGCCTTCACCCCGCCGGGCGCGCCGGTCACCTGGATCGCCGGGCTGGCGGATGGACTGGGATGGGCCGACCCGGCGGGCGGGCGGGGACGGCCCAGCGTGGCGGACGGACGCGTGCTGGCGGTCGAAGCGTGCATGGCCGCGGGGTGCGGACTGTCTCCCCCGGCGGCGGGCGCGCACGCCGTGACGCCGCCGGCGAGGACGGCAACCACGGTCAGCCAGACGATCCGCATCCTCTTACCCTCGCATTAATTGGTGGCCGGCAGGGACGCGGATGTGTCACAGTCGCGTGGCATGGAGGCGGACGACGCGGCCCTGCGCGCCTACTACGAGCGGGGCATGGAGCGAGAGCGGCTCAGCGACGGGCGCGGGGATCTAGAGTTCACGCGAACCACCGAGATCGTGCTGCGCCGGCTGCCGACGGCACCCGCCGTTGTCGCGGACATCGGCGGAGGGCCGGGACGGTACGCGCTGTGGCTGGCATCGCTCGGGCACCAGGTCGAGCACCGGGACCTGATGCCGCTGCACGTCGAGCAGCTCGCGGCGGACACGGCCGGGATAGCACGGATTCACACCGCGGTCGGCGACGTGCGGGACCTCGACCTGCCCGACGCCTCGGTGGACGCCGTTCTGCTGCTCGGGCCGCTCTACCATCTCCTCGAGCGGGCAGAACGGGTACGTGCGCTGCGGGAGTGCGCGCGGATCGTCCGGCCGGGCGGGCCGGTGTTCGCTGCCGCGATCTCGCGGTGGGCGGCCCGGATCGACGGCATGCTCCGGGAGCGGCTCTACCTCACGTACCCGGCGGCGCTCGACCTCATTAACGAGATAGACCGCACCGGGATGCTGCCCCCGCTGCATGAAGGGGCGTTCACCGCCTTCTGCCACCGGCCCGGGGAATTGCGGGAGGAGCTTGAGGAAGCCGGGCTAGAGGTCATGGACCTGGTGAGCGTCGAGGGACCGGCGTTCATACTCGGCGACCTGGACGCGCGGATGGCGGATCCGGTCGACCGGTCCGTTGCGCTGGAGGTGGCACGCGCCATCGAACGGGTACCCGAGCTGACCGGCTTCGGACCGCATCTCATCGCCACCGGAATCCGGCTTTAGGCGGAGCGGGCAGGCTCGTCCCGCTCGACCTGGTCGACACCACGGCGGGTGACATCAGGCTGCGCTGCATCGTGGAAGAGTTCGGCGGGCTGGAGATGACGTTACCGGCGGCCTGGGGTTCGGCGGCCTGAACCATCGCCGGTGCAGACCAAGCCGACTGAACGGGATCGCCGTCTCGGGCGTTTCCGCGGAAACGCCTTGTGCACGATTTCACAACCCGCGCGATCCGGGCGAGGTCGAGCTTGGTCGCGTCCTCGCTGCCCGGCGCGGCGGTGTAGATGACGATCTTGAGGTCCGTATCGCTGTCGTTGAGGACGTCGCAGTCCACGGTGATGTCGCCGATCGACCACTTCGGGCCTGTGCCCTGGTGAGGTTCGGCTGGCGGGGTCTAGGTTCTGAGCGGGATCCAGGTTCCGTGGTCGCTGAGGCGAAGCCGCGCGGCCAGGCCCGCGTCATCGAAGGCGCGGGCGAGGTCATCGCGTCCCTCGCTGAAGTGGGCCCAGCCGTCGTAGTGGGCCGGGATGACGACGCCGGACCCCAGGACCGCGGCCGCGGCGGCCGCCCGGATGCTGTCCAGGCTCAGCGCGCGGTCCCGGAACTTGCCCGGGACGCGGGCGGCGCCGGCGTGCAGGACGACCGCGTCGATGGCCCGGGTGCGCCGGACGATCTCGGTCACGGTCCGGACGGAGGCGTTGTCCCCGCTGACGTAGACGGCAGGCAGGTCGTGCCCGGACAGGACGAAGCCGATGACCTCGCAGTTGACGAAACCGTCGGCGTCACGCTCGGCGTCTTCTGGGCCGTGCACGGCGGGAACGGCGGTCACGATCAGGTCGCCGCCGTCGGGACATCGCACGGTATGACTGGTCCACGGGGCCAGGCCGACGGCCGGCGGGCCGAGGCGCCCGGCTCCGCCGCGGGTGGTCAGCACCAGCGGGGCGGCGAGGGCCAGGGCGCGGCCACGGTCGTCCAGGTTGTCGGGATGGTTGTCGTGGCTGACCAGCACCAGGTCCACCGGCCCGAACTGGTCCTCGGCGACCGCGGGGCCGGCCGTCTTGGTGAGGTAGCCGTGGGGACCGGGGGCGTCGAAGGTGGGGTCGCTGACGATGCGCAGCCCGCCGAGGTCGAGGACGGTGGTCGGGCCGCCCACCACCATGGCCGCGCAATCCTGTCTCGTGATCACGGCTCCACCCTACGGGCCACCGGTCTGGCCGGGCGGCCCTCTGGTCACCCCTCGGGATTGCCCTGGGCCAGCTTGAGCAGGAAGCCCGGTACCCGGCCGCCGCCGAAGTCGTAATAGCGTGCCCACCGCGGCTGGATGGTGATCCGGGCCATCTGCTGGTACATCGACCGCACGGCCGCTTCGAACTGGCGGCCCTGCTCGTCATCCATCTTCTTGGTGGAGGCGGCGAGGTACTCGTCCGGCACGCCGTCGACGATCTCGATGGCGGCCTCGCCGCGTACGGACAGGAACCGGCCGGGCGTCCCCTGGTCGGTGTCGATGGTGAGCGCGACATGCGGGCGGGCGGCCATCGCGCGGGCCTTCGGCGAGCTGGGCGCGGTGCAGACGATGATGTGCTCTCCGGTCCAGTGGAATCCGATGGGGATCACCCGGGGGAAACCGTCGGGCCCGGTATAGGCCAGGCGCGTCAGGGTCTGGGTGGCGAGCAGGTCCCGGGCGCCCGGGTGATCGAGCTCCCCGACCTGGGATGCGTGCTCGGTGTGCGGCTGCGGCTGGTCCATGGTCTTCTCCTGTCCTGTTGATTCCTTTAAGGAACTGACAAGACGGTACGCTAGCACAGTAAGTTCCCTTAGGGAACTTTTAAGGCTAAGATGGCATCATGCAGCGGACTCAGTTCGGCGCGATGGCGTGCTCGATCGCGCGCACCATGGACGTGGTCGGCGAGCCCTGGTCGCCGCTCATCCTCAGGAACATCTACGTCGGCATCACCCGGTTCGACCAGCTGCAGCAGAGCCTGGGCATGTCCCGCAAGGTGCTCGCCGAGCGGCTGCGCTGGCTGACCGAGGCCGGCGTGCTGGAACGGCGCGAATACTCGGCCCGGCCCCCGCGGCACGAGTATGTGCTGACCGCCAAGGGGCTGGAGCTGTTCGAGGTGCTGATGGTCATGGTGGCGTGGGGAGACAAATGGCTGGCCGGAGAGGCCGGGCCGCCGGTGCTGTACCGGCACCACGCCTGCGGCCAGATCAGCCACGTCGAGCTGCGCTGCTCCGACTGCGGCCAGCCCATGAAGGCCACCGACATCGACGTGCTGCCCGGTCCCGGCGCGGCCCCGCCCGGGGCTGTCTGACCGCTTGGCCTGTTGCGCCAGGGATAGATGCAGATGCCTGCTGTCGCCGGTTCTTGCCGCTGAGGTAGTTCTCCGGCTCATCACCGGGGTTGGGGATCGAGCCTGAGGGAGGGGGCCGCGGAGCAATCGCGGTCGCGGGAGGCAAGGTGAGCGAGAACTTCCCGGCTGTGGCCGGCGCCCGGCCGGCCGGCTTCACACCGGGTTCCCGGATCGCCGGGTACATGCTGGAGGAGCAGATCGGCGCGGGCGGGATGGCGGTGGTATTCCGCGCCCGCGACGAGCGCCTACAGCGACGGGTAGCGCTGAAGGTCCTGTCCCCGGCGCTCGCCCCCGACGACGCGTTCCGGCAGCGGTTCATCCGGGAGTCGCAGGCCGCGGCGGCGGTCGACGATCCGCACATCATCCCGGTGTTCGGGGCGGGCGAGGCCGAGGGTGCCCCGTTCGAAGGTGCACTGTTCATCGCGATGCGCTATGTGCCGGGCGGGGACGTGCGCGCCTTGCTACGCCGGAACAAGCCACTGACCCCCGAACGCGCGCTGGCGATCGTCTCCCCGGTGGCGTCGGCGCTGGACGCCGCGCACGGCGCCGGGCTGGTGCACCGGGACGTCAAGCCGGAGAACATGCTGATCGACACGCGGCCCGGCCGTCCGGATCACGTGTACCTGTCGGATTTCGGGCTGAGTAAGGGCGTGCTGGCCTCGCTCGGGCCGACCGGGACGGGTCAGTGGCTCGGAACGGCGGGCTACTCGGCGCCCGAGCAGATGGCGGGCAAGCCGGTCGACGGGCGGGCGGACCAGTATTCGCTGGCGTGCGTGGCGTTCGAGCTCCTCTGCGGGGAGGTGCCGTTCCCGCGCGAGCATGTGACCGCGGTGATCTGGGCTCACATGTCGGAGCCGCCGCCCGCGCTGAGCTCCCGGGGTCCCGCCTTCCCGGCCGGCGCGGACGGCGTCCTGGCCCGGGCGCTGGCCAAGTCACCGGGCGACCGGTTCGCCAGCTGCCGGGATTTCGCCGATGCCCTCCGTGCGGCGTTCGGCCACGTGCCGTACAACTCCGGGTCCGGGCGTGCCGCCGGGGCCGGTCCTAGCCGCCTGGCCACCGAAGCCCCGTACCAGACGCGTGATGTTCCGCTGAGTCATGCGGTCACCGAGCCGAGCAGCGCGGTCCCGGTGCGCAGGTCAGCGGCGGCGCCGGCAGCGGGGGCGCCCGCAGCGGCGGCGCCGGCAGCGGGGGCGCCCGCAGCGGCGGCGCCGGCAGCGGCAGGCCCGCTCGAACCCGGCGCCAGGCGCGGCTCGCGCCGGGTCGCACTCGCGCTGGCCGCGGCGGTCGCGGTCCTGGGCTCCGTGATCGGCCTGGTGGTGACGCGTTCGCCGCACCACCCGACGCCGTCCCACTCCGCCAAGGCGCAGCTCGAGGCCTCCTACGCGTTTGCCGCCGAGCGGTACGGAAACGGCCTGATGGTCACGCGGCGGTGGACGCTGGGCGGTAACCGGGGCTCGCGGCTGACAGAGACCGTTACCGTCGGCAACCCCGCGGGCAAGGCCGTGGCGACCTGGTTCCGGGACAGCATTCCGGACGCCGCCGCCAGCAGCGTGCAGGCGATCCGCTTCCACCCGGATTCGGTCAAGGTGCTGCGCGCCGATCCGGTGGTGGAGTGGCACCTGCGTCTGCCCGCCCACGGGACGATCACCGTCGGCTACGTGGCGGCGGTGGCGCCCAGGGGCGCGACCACCGCGCGGCTGACGGGCTGGGCTAAAGGCCTGGACGCGATCGAGAAGAAGCTCAACACACCGGCCAGGAAACACCCGCGCCCTCGGGCCACGCCCACGCCGACCGTGACGTTTGAAGCACCTGGGCCCACTCCATCCGCTTCGGCGGGCAACGGCAACGGCAATGGCGGTGGCAATGGCGGTGGCAATCCCACTCCCTTCCCCAGCTTCTCCTGCGATCCATCGGTGGTGACGTGTACCCCCTCGGGCGGGGGCGGAGGCGGCTTGTGACCGGGCGCGGCTAGGACGCTAGCCGGGGAAGCTCGCTCCGTCGTGGTGAATCGGTCCGGTGGCGGGCGAGGTGGGGCGGGGTGCGGGAGGGCTTCTCCTTGTAGACGAAGGCCCGGCGGAGTTCGGCGTACGGTTCGGCCGGGTCGAAGAAGTTGCGGGCCATGACGGTCAGTTCGGCGGCACGGTAGGCGGCCAGCGGGCGCTGCTGTTCGGGCGCTGCGAGCTGCCGGGTCTTGGCGGCCAGCAGGGTCTGGCAGGCGGGACCGGAGACCAGCTGCCCGGCCAGGGCCGTCACCTGGGCGCGGAAGGCGGCGGGGTCGCAGGCGATCACGTGGTCGACGAGGCCGGACCGGAGCGCCGAGTAGGGGGTGACCGGCAGGCAGGCCTGGGTCAGCCGGGCCGCCTCGCGGGCGCCCACGCGGCGGGGCAGGGTGTAGGTCCAGTATTCCGAGCCGTGCAGGCCCATCAGGCGGTAGTGCGGGTTGAGGACCGCGCCGGACCGGCACCACACCTGGTCGGCGGCCAGCGCCAGCATCAGGCCGCCGGCCGCGGCGTTCCCGGCCAGCGCCGCCACGGTGAGCTGACCGGTGTTGGTCAGGATCGCGTGCACCAGGTCGTCGATGGCGTTGATGTTCCGCCAGGACTCCGCGGCGGGATCGGCGGCGGCCTGGATCACGTTCAGGTGGATGCCGTTGCCGAAGAAGTCCCGGGGCCCGCCAAGCACGATCACCTTGACCGGGCGGGCCTGGGCGTGCCGGTAGGCGGCCAGCAGGCTTCGGCACTGGCCGGTGCTCATGGCGCCGCCGGGGAAGCTGAACTCCAGGTAGCCGACCGCGCCGGACTCGCGGTAGCCGATCTGCCGGTAGGTGCGCCGCCCCGGCGGCAGCGTCAGCGGGGCGGGGAGCACGGGTACGCCGTCCAGCTCGCCGCCCGGTGATGAGCGCAGCGCGAGGGTGGCCGGGAGCTTGAAGGTACCCGGGCCGCCGGGTGCCGGGCGCCGGCGCAGCTGCGGGATCCAGACCGCCCCGTCCGCGGTGGCCCGGCAGATCGCGCCGTTCCGCCGGGCCAGGATGGTCCCGGGCTGACCGCGCAGCTCGTCTTCGGGGTGCCCGCCGAACAGGTAGTACTCCGTGTCGCCGATCTGGTCCAGCACGCCGGGGCTGGAGTCGGCCGCGCGCAGTCTGGCGAGCACGGCCTCGGTGGGTTCGGTCTGCCAGTCGATCGTGCGGTCGGGCTGGCGGCACGGCGGACGCAAGTGCCCGGTGACATCCGTTCGGCTGTAATCCAGTGGCTCGGGCCGGTACCGGCCTGTTGTGAACCGGGATACCGCCCGCAGCACCGCGTCGGCCGCGGCGTCCGCGACCTCGGTCCTGTACGTAGAGCTCTTCGAGTCGCCGGGCATCGTGAACTGGGCGCTGGCCCAGATGTCGCCGACGTCCATCTCCGCGTTCGCCTGCAGTACGGTGACACCCCAGCGCCCGGCGCCGCCCATGATCGCCCAGTCCAGCGAGGACGGGCCACGGTCCCCCATGGGGCCCGGGTGGACGATGAAGCACGGCCAGGCCGACCAGATGTCCGCGGGAATCGCCCTGGTCAGCATCGGGGCGATGATCAGGTCCGGGTCGTAGCGGCGGACCCCGTCCCGCATCACCTCATCGCTTAGGGCCAGCTCGACCGATACCTCGTGGCCGCGGTCGGCGAGTTCGGCATGCACCCGCTGCGTCATGCTGTTGTAGGCGCTGGCAATAAGCAAGATCCGCATCGTCGTCCCCCCGTTACGGCCTTTCCATGGCGGAGGGGACCGGCGCGGCCTTGATACACGGCCGGGTGCGTGATTACCGGCGGCCCGCGTTGCCGAACCGCCGGGAACGGGCCGGGGGCCGACGCGGTGATGCCCGTATCCTGTTCCCGTGCTCACTGTCACGGGCAAGGGCTGAGGGGCCGTGTCCGGGCCCCGGGACGCCGAGATCACCATCGTCGGCGGCGGCGCGGTAGGCGCCGCGGTGGCCTACTTCCTGGCGCGCGACGGGCACGCCGATATCCAGTTGCTCGAGGCCCGCGGCCTGTGCGAGGCGACCAGCAGCCAGGCGGCGGGAATGGTCGGGCAGGCTCGGCCGACGATCGACCGGGCCCGGCTGACCATGAAGGCGGCCGCTATCTACCGCGACTTCGAGCGGGAGACCGGCTACTCGATGGACTACCGCGAATGCGGCGCGGTCCGGCTCGCCCTGTCCGAGGCCTCGGTCCGGGAGCTCAAGCAGATCGCCGAGACCGCCGGGATCACCGGCCTGCCGGTCGAGTTCCTGACGGACGCGCAGCTGCACGAGCTCTACCCCGTGCTGACCCGCACCGAGTCGGTCAAGGCGGCCCTGTGGTCGCCTACCGACGGCTACCTGCAGCCGAACAGCCTGGTGACCGCGTACGTCAGCGCGGCCAGGGATCTCGGCGTCACCGTGGCCACCAACGCCGCCGTGACCGGCATCGGGTCGCGGCGCGGCGTGGTCGAGTCGGTTTCGACCGGGGCCGGCACCTACCGGACGGAGCAGGTGATCATCGCCGCGGGGCCCTGGTCGGCCGCGCTGGCCCGGCTGGCCGGCCTCGAGCTGCCCATCGTCCCGGTGCTGCACGAGTATTTCGTCACCGAGCCGGTACCTGGCTGGCACGCCGGCCTGCCCTGCCTGCGCATCCCCGAGGTCCAGGTGTACGCGCGCGGCGAAAGCGACCGGGTGCTCTGCGGCGGCTTCGAGAACAGCGGCACCAGCATCGACCCGCGTGATGTGACGGTGATGTCCCGGCTAGCGGCCCGGCCGGACTGGGACGTGCTCGGCGCGTTCGCTGGCAGCCTGAGTGCCTTCGCGCCGGAGGTGGCCAGCGCGGGCATCGCCACCACGTTCCAGGGCTGGCCCGCCTTCGTCCCGGACGGGCGGTTCATCGTCGGCCCGGTCAGCGCGATCCGGGGCCTGGCCCTAGCCGCGGGCTGCAACGCCCACGGCGTCTCCGGGTCGGCCGGGCTGGCCATGCACCTGGTGGAGAGCCTGGCCGGCGATCCCTCGCCGTACGTGCGGTCGCTGAGCCCGGACCGGTTCATCCCGCGGACCCGGAGCTGGGAGGACGCCCGGCGCGAGGCCCTGGCCGTGTACGAGAACTACTATCCGATGCCGGTCGCGTCCTAGTGCCGTGACAAGTCACGTATGTGCGCTATCACGCCGATCAGCCAGCAGGGAGTGAGGGACATGCCCGCAGACACCGTGTTCCGGGTCGGCCGCGCGTACGGGATGACCGCTGACCGCGCGGTCTATCAGGCGGTCGCGGTCACGGACGGCCGGATCACCGCGGCCGAACGGTCCCTGGACGAGCTCGACTCCCTCATCGGCCCGGGCACCACGGTGATCGACGATCCGGAACTGGTGCTCTATCCCGCGTTCGCCGACACGCACAACCACCAGCTGATGGCGGCCCGCGACCTCGACTGCGTATCGCTGGAGCAGGCGCGGTCGATCGACGAGGTCGTGCAGGCGCTGCGGGCAGCCGCGGCCAAGACCCCGCCGGGCGAGTGGATCATCTCGTCGCGCTGCTGGCACGAGACCCACCTGCGGGAGGGGCGGCTGCCGACGGCGCGTGAGCTTGACGCGGCGAGCGGCGACCACCCGATCTTCGTTCAGCGCGGGGGGCACGTCGCGGTGGTCAACTCGGCGGCCCTGCGGATGGCCGGCATCACCGCGACGTCGGCAGACCCGCCGTCGGGCACCGTCGTGCGGCTCGGCGACGGGACCCCGGCCGGCGTGCTCATCGAGGCCGGGGCGCTCGACCCGGTTCGCCGGCTGCTTCCGCCGGTGACGGAGGCTCAGCAGGCTGACCTGCTCGCACGGCAGTGCCGGCTCTACAACCGCCGCGGAATCGGTGTCGTCCGTGACCCCGGACTCATGCCGAACGAGGTGGCCGTCTACCAGGCCGTGGCGGACCGGGGCGAGCTGACCACCCGCACCAGGCTCATGTTCTGGGTCATGCCGCAGGCGACGGTGACCGGAACGCTCGCCTACGTCGACTCACTGCCGGCGCCCGGCTCGGTCAGCGCTGGCTCGGTCAGCGCTGGCTCGGTCAGCGCTGGCTCGGTCAGAGCTGGCTCGGTCCGGGGCGACGGCGGGCTGGGGATCTGGGGCCTGAAGATGGGCATGGACGGCGGGGTCGAGGGTGGGTTCCTGTGCCAGCCGTACGCCAACAACCCCGGCTTCCGCGGGCACGCGTTCTGGGAGCCGGACGACTTCGAGCAGGTGGTGGAGCACGCGGTCGGCCGGGGCTGGCGGGTCGGCTGCCATGCCGTCGGCGACTGCGCGGTCCGCCGGGTCCTGGACGCCTACGAGCGGGTGGCGTCGCGGCACCCGGGCCTGCCGCCGGGAACCCTGGTCATCGAGCACGCCTTCCTGGCCGACGCGCAGGCTCGCGCCCGCGCGGTGCGGCTGGGCGTCGGGATCACCGTGCAGCATCCGCTGCTGTACTCACTGGGCGGCAACCTGGTGCGGTACTGGGGTGAGGACCGCACCAGCCAGGTGATGCCGGTCCGGGCCTGGGTTGACGAGGGGGCGCTGATCGCCGCCGGCAGCGACTGCAACGTCAGCTTCTTCGACCCGCTGCTGTCCATCTGGGGCCTGGTCACCCGCGGCACGCGCACGGTGGGAGTCCAGGGTCCGCAGTCCCGGGTGGACACGTACACGGCCATCTGGCTCTACACCGCGGCCGGCGGGCGCCTGCTGCGCGAAGATGACAGCATAGGAATCCTGGCCCCTGGCGCGTTCGCGGATATCGTCGGGTTCCGCGGTGACCTGCTGGACGGCCCGGTCGACGACCTGCCGTCGCGGCAGCCCGCGCTGACCGTGGCCGGCGGGCGAGCGGTGCACGACCCCGACGGCTTGTTCGGTGCCGGATGAGCGGCTTCGCGGGACAGATGCGCGCGGGCGGCGGAGCCCCCAGGCGGGGGCTGTGGCTGACGTTTCTGAGCCCGTTCGGCCTGGAGCTGGCCGGCGGCTGCGGCGCGGAATGGATCGGGATAGATACCCAGCACGGCGATCTCGATAGTGCTGATGTCGCGCCGCTGGCGCGGGTCAGCCCGGTGCCCGTGCTCGTCCGGCTGGCGTCGCACGACGAGGCGCAGCTGGGCCGGGTGCTGGACGCGGGGGTCGACGGTGTGATCGTTCCCGCCGTCGAGTCCGCCGGCCAGGCCGGGGAACTGGTGCAGGCGGCTTATTTTCCGCCCCGGGGGCGGCGCAGCAAGGGCCTGGCACGGGTTTCCCTGCTCGGCCGGCGCGACCAGCCGCTGCTGCTGCCGATGGTCGAGACGCGCGCGGGGCTGGACCACCTCGACGACATCCTGGGGGTCGACGGCGTGGACGGCATCTTCATCGGGCCCTACGACCTCTCTCTGTCGCTCGGCCAGAAGTCGGCGCTGGAGGACTCGGTGGTGTCGGCGATCACTTCTGTCATCGACCGGACCCGCGAGCGGGGCCGCATCACCGGGATCTTCACCGGGAACCGCCAGCTCACCGGGGCGATCCCGGCCGTGGACCTGCTCGGCGTGGATACCGACGCCGCGGCCCTGCGCTCCGGACTGAAGGCGCTGTTCGGCTAGTGCGTGTCCCGCTGGCCGTGGCGGGTGGCCGGTGCGAGCGGGCGGGGCGATAGCCGCGGCGGCGGTACGGGGCGGCGGTACGGGGCGGCGGTTCTGGGTCGATGGGCCGGTGGTCCGGTTCTAGCCGGACCAGCGGCACATCGACCCAGCGGTTAGCACATCAGCGCGCCAGAAATCCCGAAGCGACGGGTTATTTTAAGACGCGCGCTGACCGGTGGGCGTGACCGCCCGGACTGCGGGGCCCGGCCGCCTGGGTGCGCGGATCGGCTAGCCCAGAGCGCTGCAGGTCAGCGTCGCTCACGCTACAGATTAGACGATGAGCCGGCGGCTCCTGGATGTCCAGACCCGGTAGTCGTACCAGCCGCTGCCCACGGCGATGACGAGGCAGAGGATGGCTCCCCCGTGGACGCCGATCAGCCATTCGCCGACGCTGCCCGCGGCGCAGATAATCGCGATGCTTCCCCACAGGACGCCGCAGACGATGCGAACGGTGCTCATCCGGCGGCGGGGCATATCCGGCGGCGGGGGGTAGGCGGGCGGTGGCGGGTAGGCGGGCGGCTGATACGCCGGCCACGGAGGCGGCTCGGGCGGCATCGAGGTCATGGCGGTCACCACTCCCACATGTGGCGGCGGAATCAGGTCGCTGCGACAACTGCTTTCATGACTGTGGGCGGTCCATCCCGTGCCTCCTGGTTCCACCGGCCGCTCCGCTTGAACCTCGTCGGCTGGATGACCTGGTGACCGCGATGGGTTGGTACACGTTATGTCCAAAACGACCAAGCCGGACGCGAATCCGCGCTCTGAGGGGAGCACCACCAGGCTGCAGGCACTCGCCGACGGTATCTTCGCCGTGGCGATGACGCTGCTCGCCCTGAGCCTGCCCGACGGCGCCGGAACCGGGAATTCGGCCGCGGCAGTCCTGCGCGGCGGCCTCCCGCACCTGCTGCTGTATTTCATCAGCATGCTGGCGCTTGGCACGCTCTGGTTCGGGCACCGCAACGCCTTCGAGTACGTGCGCCGCAGCGATCATCCCTACACCTGGCTGACCCTGGCCATGCTGGCCTTCATCCCGCTCGTCCCCTGGACCGTGAGCGTGCTTGCCCGGCATCTCACCGATCCGCTGGCGATGACTGCCTACAACCTGAACCTGACCTTCGTGACCGGACTAGACGCCGCTACCTGGTGGTACGCGACAGGATCCGCCGGGCTCGCCGGGCACCTTCCCGTTCGGCTCATCAGGGTGAGCCGGGCGCTCGCCATCGTGCCACCCGCCGGTTTCCTCGTCGCGACCGGCGTCTCCTGGCTGAGTACCTGGGCCGCCCTGGCGCTGGATATCGCGCTCCCGCTGCTACCGGTCACCGGCCTCTCCTACCGTGCGCAGTACCGGCTGAGCCGACCGGACGGGCGCTCGTCGGGCGGGCGCTCGTCGGGCGGTCCGGTTACCGGAGGGACCGGCGGTCGCAGCGGCGGCGACCGCGACCGCCGACCAGGAGCCTGACGACGATGATGGCGACGGCCGGCAGCCACGCGAAGTGGAAGGGGTGACCGCCGAGCAGGGCGAGCACCGCCACGACGGCGAGGATGGCGAACGGGACTACCGGCACGCGGGCGGGCCAGGACCGTCCAGCGCTGGCGGGGGCGGAAGCGGCGGCGCTGGTCACCGGGGCCTGACGCCGCGGCAGGTCGGTGAAGAGGGCGGCCAGGTCGGCGGAGGTGCGGGCCTGAAGAGCGCGGCCGGTGCGGTCCTCGAATTCCTCGGTCGTCAGGCGGCCGGCCTGGTAGTGCTCGCTCAGCTCGGCGATGGCCCGGTCGCGGTCGGCGTCGGACACGCGCAGGCTGCCCGACGGGTGATCCTTGGTGGCGGTACTCATGTACTGAACGCTACGGGCCGGCGGGCGGCGCGGCATCGGCCTGGGAGTGGAGATCGGAATATCCATCCCAGGGTGGAGGGGGTGGATGCGGGGGCTACTAGCGTTCGCTGAGCCAGATGGAGACGTGGGCGGGTTCCAGGGCGGCGTGTACCGAACGGGCCAGGTCCTGCGTTACCGCGTCGGCGTCCAGCTCTTCTTTGAGGCGAGCCGCGAACGCGGCTAGCAGCCGTTCGGAGCTATACCGCGCGCGGTTAAAACGGCGGTCCACCTTGTGCTGCACACGGGACCGGAGCGGGCCGAACAGGGCCGCCGCGGCCAGCGTGGCGCCGGCCACTGCCACCGGAGACGTGATCCCGATGACCTGGGTGGCCAGCAGGACCAGGCCGGCGTACACCCCGATCAGCAGGCCGGTGACCACGGCGTACGCCACGGTGCGGCTGACGATCCGGTCCAGGTCGTACAGCCGGTACCTCAGCACCGCGACCACACAGGCCAGCGGGATGCCCACTACCGGGGTGAGGACGACCAGGCCCCACAGCACGGGGCCGAGCCAGCTGTCGGCGGCGCCTTTCGCCAGCCCGTTGGCCAGGCCGATCGAGAGGATCCAGACGATGGTCAGCGCGCCCACGTAGCCCAGCCACCGCAGTTGCTGGCGGCGTTCGGGGGTGGCGCGGCGGCGGCGGGCGAAGACCGAGGCGACCACGGCGATCGCGGTGAGGATGCCCAGGACGAAGATCGCCAGGAGCAGGTCGCTGTACCAGCCGTGGCGGGGCAGGAAGCTGACCGGGTTCGGGTACTCGGCGCCGACGGCGCCCAGCGCGTTGGTGATCCCGCCGGAAATCGTCGTGCCGGCCTGGAACTCCTGGCTGCCCCAGCCGATGAACACCGCGATCATCGCCCACAGCACCGGGCGCCAGCGCGGCGACGGGAGGTGACCGTCGGGGAACAGCAGGACGACGAAGAACAGCAGCACCACGGTGACCGAGGCGGCGGCCGCGGCGACGCAGCCGACGGCCTTGGGGGCGGGCACGGCACCGGGCGCGGTGGCCAAGCCGTACACGGCGTACTGCTCGGCGAACAGGCTGGTCGTCAGGGCCAGGCCGATCGAGGCGAGCAGCCAGCCGATGGCGTTGTCCGGGCGGCGGCTGGCGATCAGGCGGCCGCTGGCCGCGTACAGCAGGACCGCGGCGGACATGGCGGCGTCGAGGCCGAGACGGGACACGCCGGTACGGCTGGTGTTCAGCGCGGCCAGCACCAGCATCGCGACCAGCACGGCCAGGGTCACTATCGTCAGCGACCATGCCGCCAGGAGTTTCCGTGCGCGACGCGCAGGCCCTATCACGCCCATGATGACCACGGTAGGCGGTAAGCGTTCCGGGAACGTTACCGCGCAAGGGATTCGTAGACGGCGTCCACCAGGGCCCGGGTGCGGGGATTCTGCCAGCGCGGGCCCATCTGGTTCATCACGTAGCCGAAGGCGACGCCGCCCTCGGGGTCGGCGAAGCCGAGCGAACCGCCCGCGCCGAAATGGCCGAACGTCGCGTGGCCGGGGCCGATGGGCCGTTCGGGCTGGGTGAGCTGGAAGCCGAGGCCGAAGCGGGACGGGCGGTGCAGCACCAGGTCCTGGCCGTACGCCTGCTCGGTGATGGCTTCGGCCAGGGCGGCGGGATCGACGATCGCCGGGGTTGCGGGGGTGATCAGCGCGGAGTAGACGAGGGCGACGCCGCGGGCGGTGCCGTGCGCGTTGGTGGACGGGCTCTCCGCGGCCCGCCACCGTGGTGTGTTGACCACGCCGAAGCCGGACAGGCCGCTCGGGTTGAAGTACGAGTTGTGCTCCATGAGCTGGGCGGGGTCCAGGCCGGGTGGCTCCTCTTCCGCGGGAGGCAGACCGGGCCAGGCGAACGTGGCGACGCGTTCGTGCTCGGAGGCGGGCAGGCCGATGTGCACGTCGGCGCCGAGCGGGCCGGCGATCTCGTCGTTGAGCAGCCTTCCCACGGTAGAGCCGGTGATGCGGCGGATGACCTCGCCGGCCAGGAAGCCGAACGTGTTGACGTGGTAGCCGTGGGCGGTGCCGGGCTCCCACCAGGGTTCGGTTTCGGCCAGGGCGGTGGTCATGGCCGGCCAGTCCAGCATGGCGCCTGGGGGCAGCCGGCGGCGGACGGCGGGCAGCCCGCCCTGGTGGGAGAGTAGCTGGCGGACGGTGACCGCGCCCTTGCCCGCGGCGGCGAACTCCGGCCAGTAGGTGGCGGCCGTCGCGTCGAGGTCGAGCTTGCCCTGGCCGGCCAGGCGGGCGGTGCAGGCCGCGACCAGGCCTTTGCCGACCGAGAACATGTTCACCAGCGTGTCGGGTTGCCAGCGGCGGCCTTGCTCCCGGTCGGCCCATCCGCCGTAGAGGTCCGCGACGACGCGGCCGCCGACCATGACGCAGACCGCGGCGCCGATTTCGCCGCGTTCGGCGAAGTTGGCGCGGAAGGCGTCGCGCAGTGGCGCGAACCGCGGATCGCAGTGGCCTTCTACGGCGACCACTCGCTGAGCCAGATGGAGACGTGGGCGGGCTGCAGGGCGGCGTGTACCGAACGGGCCAGGTCCTGCGTTACCGCGTCGGCGTCCAGCTCTTCCTTGAGGCGGGCCGCGAACGCGGCCAGCATCCGTTCGGCGTCATACCGGGCCCGGTTGAAACGGTGGTCTACCCTTTGCTGGACCCGGGAGCGGAGCGGGCCGAACAGGGCCGCGGCCGCCAGCGTGGCACCGGCCACCGCAACCGGGGACTTGATCGTCAGGACCTGTGTGGCCAGCAGGACCAGGCCGGCGTAGATCCCGACCAGCAGCCCGGTGACGATCGCGTAGGTCACGGTGCGGCTGACGATCCGGCCCAGGTCGTACAGCCGGTACTTGAGCACCGCGACCACGCACGCCAGCGGTACGCCTGCCACCGGGGTCAGGAACATGAGGCTCCAGAACACGGCGGTGACCACGCCATTGGCCCGGCCTCGCAGGAGGAAGTTAGCCAGGACCATGAACACGATCCAGACGACGGTCAGCAGGCCGACGTAGCCGAGCCAGGCCAGCTGCTGGCGCCGTTCCGTGCTCGCGCCGCGGCGCCGCGCGAACACCGAGGCCACCACGAGCAGGCCGGTGACGACGGCAAGGACGAAGATTCCCGCCAGGAGGCCGCTGAACCAGCCGTGCTGCGGGAGAACCCCCAGCGGGTTCGGGTAGGAGACCCCGGCCTCGTCCAGCGCGTCGATGATCCCGCCGCTGATCATGATGCCGGCCTGGAACTGCTGCGCGACCAGGCCGGCCGCCACGACGACCAGCGCCCACAGGACCGGCCGCCAGCGCGGCGACGGCAGCCGCCCGTCGGGGAACAGCAGCACCAGGACGAACAGCAAGGCGACCGTCACCGCGACCGCGGCCCCGGACAGGACGCCGGCGACCCTGGCCGCGGGGACCGTGCCCTTGGCCGTGGCCAGGCCGTAAAGGGCGTACTGTTCGGTCAGCATGGCCACGGTCAGGGACAAGCCGGTCAGGCCGAGCAGCCAGCCGATCGCGTTGCCCGGGACGCGGCGGGCGATCAGGCCGCCGGCGCCCGCGTAGGCCAGGGCACCGACGGACAGCAGGCCGTAGAGGCCGATCGCGCCGACGTTGAGCCGGCTGGCGTTGAGCCGGCTGGCGTTCAGCCCGAGCAGCACCAGCGCCGCCGCGAGCACGACGAGCGCCGATCCCGTCAGCGACCAGGCAACTAGGGGTTTCCTGGCCGCGTGCCGTATCTCGCCCATGACTGACCACGTTAGGCGATGGGCGTTCCGGGATCGTTACCGTGGGGCGGCGGTTGCGGGTGCGGTTGCGGGTGGCGCGGTTGCGAGTGGCGCGGCTAGAGCATGAGGACCAGCATGTAGCCCATGGTGATGCCCATCGTGATCTTGCAGATCGCGGCGCAGCGGGGGGCGAGGTAGGGACGCACGGGGTCTGGGCTGCCGCTGCCGCTGCGGCTGCCGTAGCCGGACCCGGAGCTGGCGGGGGCCGAGATGGCGAGGGCGGGGACGTGGAGGGTCACCCGGTCGCCGAGCCAGACGACGTAGCCGAACAGGAACAGGGCCAGCGGCAGGGTCAGGAACGAGAAGCGGGACTCGGCAGCCGTCATGGCCATGCCGCCCATGCCGCCCATGCCGCCGGAGGTGGCCTTGACCGCGGCGGAGGCCGGCAGGATCAGGAACATGAAGACCATGGCGGCGCACTCGACCAGGTGCGGCAGGGGGTGGGAGGAGCGCCAGGGGCTCGGCTGGGCGCCGCGGCGGGACCGGAGCATCAGGTAGCCGAACCAGGCCGCGCCAGCGGCGAAGACGACTTCCCAGATCGCGCTGGGCAGGGTGCGCAGGCCGGAGACGAGCATCCCGGCCATGGCCACGCCCATGACCACGTGGGCGCTGTCGGTGTCGAGTTCGGTCGGACGGCGGCCGCGGCGGGCGGCGCCGGCCAGGCGGACGGCGGCGGCCAGGCGGGCGGCGCAGTAGACGGCGACGGCGAGGCTCGCGGCCGCGAAGATGTCAGTAAGCCAGCCGGGGCCGCCCATGTCAGGCCTCCTTCACTGGTACGGCGGGCCTGACGGCGGCGGGCCAGAAGGCCAGGGCCAGCAGGGCGAGCAGGGGGCCGGATTCGGGGTCGGTGGCCATGCCGGTGAAGAGCTCGCCCATGCCCTGGGCCAGCCACAGCGCCGCCGCCAGGACGACGGCCAGCACGATGGCGGCGCGAAGGACGGGCGCGGACAGGCAGACGGCGGCGGCCACCAGGGCGAGCAGGACCGCCAGCACGATCGAGGCGACCAGGCCGTGGTGGTTCAGCGCGCTGGCGGCGTGGGTGTCGATCCAGGCGAGCCAGGCGGGGGCGCCATCAGCGCCGTCTGTGAGCATGTCGCTGATGGCGCCGGGAGCGCGGGAGGCGGGCAGCAGGGCGAACGCGGCCAGGCTTCCCCAGAGGACGAGCCAGGCGGCCTGGGCCGGGCGGCGGCCGACGACGCGTTCGGCTACTGAGGGCGCGTCCGGCTCGCGGTCGGCAGGCCACAGCAGGACGGCGAGGACCGCGTAGAGGATGACCGGCCCGGGGGCGCCGCTGACCGGGCTGGCGGTTCCGGCCAGGATGCCGCCGAAGCCCTCGCCGAGCCACCACACGGCCAGCGACCACGCGACCGACGCGGTCAGCGCGAGCCTGAGGGTGGGGCGCCAGGCGATGCCGAGGCCCAGGGCCAGCTGGATGGTGGCGAAGGCGGCGTTCAGCACGACCACGTGGTGGTCGATGAGGTTCGCCGACCAGGTGATCGGGCCTGCCACCAGGGCGGGATTGCCGTGCGCGCTCTCGGCCAGCATGTCCGGGAAGCTCTTGGTGAACATGGACGGCTGGTACTGCAGGATGCCGTCCAGCACCCAGATGACGCCGAGGGCCAGCTGGAGCTTGCGCCGCGGGTCGAGCGCGACCGTGCCGACGGTGGTGGTGGTAGCGGTGGTGGTGGCGGCGCGGCCGGGCGCGGGCCGGGCGGCTGCGTGGCCGACCGCGAGGCTCTCGCTCATGTGGTGCCCCCTTTGCGAAACTAATACGACGGTAAAAGACGACTTGCGGATCGGGCAAGAGAATGGTCGAATTACAGAGCCGAATACCCTGTTTCGAAACCCGGGCCGGGTATTATATAAACCCCGCATGGGTATTAAGTAAACCCGGCCCGGGTATCTTGCGAATTTCGGTTACCGCACCATTTAGCTGGTGAACGTCGGGTCGCCGCCGCGGACCGGCGCGACCCGGCCCTTGGGCTCCTCCCAGTCCTCCTGGCGGCCGAGCGCCGTCATGTCCAGGTAGGTATAGGCGTTCCCGACGTATTCGGTGCCGCGGGCGAAGGCCGAGTAGGTGTGGAAGATCTCGTCGCCCTCGCGCAGGAAGCAGCTGTAGCCGGGCATCTCCGCGGAGCGGTCGCCGCCGAGCAGGCCCGGTTCGGCCCGGTAGTTGTACTCGGCCTGGCCGCGGTCGGCGTCCAGGCTGACCTGGTAGTCGTAGTTGAAGTCGCTGCCGTCGGTGGAGTACCACGGGGCGACGGTCCAGCCGCGCTCGGCCGCCGTCGCGGCGATCTTGTCGTAGGGGGCGCGGGAGGCCAGCACGAACGCCGTGTCCCTGGAGGCGACGTGCTCGAGCACGCCCGGGGAGAGCTCGTCGATCGCGGCCGAGCAACCCGGGCAGGGCTTGTCCCAGTCCGGGCCGAACATCACGTGCTGAACGATCAGCTGCTGCTTGTCGCCGAACAGCCCGGCCAGCGTGACCGGACCGCGCGGGCCCTCGAAGACGTACTCCCTGTCCACCTTGACCATGGGCATCCTGCGCCGGTCGGCGTTCAGCGCGTCGTGCTGGCGGGTGAACTCCTTCTCGCGCGCCAGCAGGCGACGCCGGGCCTCGAGCCACTGCTCGCGGGAGACGACATCGGGAAGACTCATCGCGAAACCTCCTGTGAGTGAACGGGGCAGGGGTTCTGACTCCCGTTACAGGCACGACGAACCGGTTCGGCCCGGATGGACAGGCGGCGGCCGGCGGGGCGGAAAATTCCATGGCGGCCTCCTCCGATAGATAGCAACCGAACGGTTGCCACTGTATAGCAACCACTCGGTTGCGTCAACGGCACCGCGAGAGGGACCTGCACCGCTGAGAGGGCTGGCCTGGGCTGGCCGCTGGAGGAGGACGGGGTTTTCGCGAAGACGCCGAAGTGCGCTCGGACTCAGCCCGGCGCGAGTGCGCCGCGTGGGACTGCCGGGACGAGTGAACTCAGTCTGGGCCGTCCCGTCAGCGACAATGCCCCTGTCGCAACCGCCACGATGTCACATCGATGCGGTTATAACCGTCACGATGTCACATCGTGACGGTTAATCCCGGCGCCTGGCTGATGTCAGTGTGCTCTTTGAGGCTGAGGTGACCAGAGAGCATAGGTCCGGCTCGCGCGGGGCGTAAGGGCGGGGCGTAAGGGTGCGGCGTAAGGGCGGGGCGTAAGGGCGGGGCCGCCCGGGTACGCGATGGCGGTCCGGGGGTTGCTTCTGCAGCGAACACCCGGCCGCCTGACAATCCCGCGCTCTACGATTGCTTCGCCATTTCCCGGCTATTGAGGACGGAACTGATGAAGCTAACGAAAAGACGCAGCTGGACACTGGGTGTACTGGCGGCGGGTGCATCCCTCGTGACGACCGTAGGCCTGGCCGTGCCGGCGCAGGCGGCGTTGTCCGGCAGCGACTGGACCATGGCGAAGCTGGCACCCGTATACGCCAAATCCCTCGTCGAGGACGCCGGCGGTCATGAGCCGGTGTCGTGCGTGCCCGGGACGAAATCCTGCGTGGCCATCGTCCCGGACATAAAGAACCTGGTCAACGGCGGTTCAATCGGCCAGGCGGCGCTGATCACGAGGGATGCCGGGCGGACCTGGACCGGCCATGCCACGCTGCCGTCGACATTCCTGGTGGACGCGCTGTCGTGTGCCACCAAGAAGGTGTGCTGGGTCACCGGCACGACCTGGGCGACTGGCGGGCCCGCCGTGGCCGAGACCACCGACGGCGGCAAGACCTGGACCGACAAGACGCCGGCCGACTGGGCGAATGCTCCGTGGTGGGCGTTCGCTATCGACTGCCCGACCGCGACGACGTGCTGGATGGCCGGGCCGACGGGATTCTCACAGGACCCGTCGGTGGAGAAGACCACCGACGGCGGGGCGACCTGGACGCTGTTCAGCAACCTGCCGACGGTCCCGGCCACACCGATCGGGACCTATGAGCTCAACGGGATCTCGTGCGTCTCGGCGGACTCGTGCGTGGCCGCTGGCGGCCTCAACGGCGGGTCCGGGCCGGCCACGGTCATTTCCACCACGGACGGCGGTGCGACCTGGAGCCTGTCAGCCAGCGCAGCGCTGTCCGGCGTGCAGCAACTCATGGACGTTTCCTGCCTGCCGGCCTCGGGGGGCGGCACGACCTGCTATGGGGCGGGCGTCACCTTTGCGTCCGATTCCGGCACGGCCGAGTCGCTCGTGCTCGCCTCGCAGGACGGCGGTGCCACCTGGACGCAGCTCGAGAGCCTCGCCGACAACGGCTGGTTCAACTCCATCTCGTGTGCCAGCACGCAGAACTGCTGGGCGGCCGGCGCGGGCTCCACGGACGCGCTGGCCGGGACCAGCGACGGAGGCAGTTCCTGGTCGACGGTCACGTCGGACACCACCAACGAGCTGGGCTCCGTTTCCTGCCTGAGCATCAGTACCTGTGTAGCTGCCACGGACAACGGGATCTGGGTCACCTCGGACGACGGCGGGCTCTGACCTTCCGGGCGGCGGGCGGGCGATGAGTTCGCCCGCCCGCCACCGTTATATCCGTGAGAGGAGTGATCGTCGTGACGGAAAACAGGGCGGATGCGCTGGCGTGCCTGGACGTCTTCGTCGGCGAGTGGGTCATGGAGGCGCGGTTCCCCGGCGGCGGGGACGCCCCGGCGGCGCGCAGCACGTTCGAGTGGACGCTGGACCGGCAGTTCCTGATCCAGCGCACCGAGGTCCCGGTGCCCGAGGCGCCCGACGCCATGATGATCGTCAGCGCCGACCCGCAGACCGGTGCGTACACGCAGCATTACTACGACTCCCGCGGCGTGGTGCGCCTGTACGCGATGAGTTTCGCCGACGGGGTGTGGACGCTGACGCGGGAGTCGCCCGACTTCACGCCGCTGGATTTCCGGCAGCGTTTCACCGGCACGTTCAGCGCGGACGGGAACACCATCAGCGGCGCCTGGGAGTCGGGCCGCGACGACGGCGAGTGGGAGCATGACTTCGCCCTCACCTACCGCAGGGCCGGCTGACATGAGCGCTCACGACCCGGCCGCGCAGACCGTGCGGGACATCATCGAGGCCAGCCGTTACCTCGTGCTGGCCACCGCCGACGCGGCGGGACGGCCGTGGAGCACGCCGGTTTACTTCGCGCACATCGGCTTCACCGAGTTCTTCTGGGTCTCCTCGCCCGACGTCACGCATTCGGTCAACATCGCGGTGCGGCCCGAGGTGGGCATCGCGATCTTCGACACCCAAGCGGCGATCGGCGCCGGGCAGGGCGTGTACATGCCCGCCGTCGGGGCCCTGCTCGAGGGCGACGAAGCCGCCCGGGGGATCGAGGCATTCTCCGCCCGTTCGGTGGCTCACGGCGGGCGGGCCTGGACGAGCCAGGACGTCCGGCCCGGCGCCGGCCTGAGGCTCTACCGGGCCACCGCCGACTCGCACTCGATCCTGGCCAAGGACGGCCAGCCCGACCATCGTGTTCCTGTGCCGCTCAGCGGGCCTGCCTAGGACAGGGTTCGGCGCCAGACGACGGATTCCCAGGGACGGAGCTTCAAGCCCGGCGGCGCCTGGAGCGGGGCGTCGCCGTCGAGGCTGGTCAGGACGACGGAGGCGTCCTCCCAGTCAGCATCCAGGGGCAGGGCCGCGTCCACGACGTCGGCGGAGAAGTTCGCCGCGACCAGGAGTTCCGCCTCGGGGGTGCGACGGAGGAAGGCCCAGATCGCGGGGTGCTCCGGGAGGAGGAGCTCGAAGTCGCCGTCGGTGACGACCTGATCCTCGTGCCGCAGGGCGATCAGCCGGCGGTAGTGCTCGAAGACCGAGCCGGGCTCACCGACCTGCGCGGCCGCGTTGACCGTGGTGTGGTCGGGGTTGACGGCCAGCCAGGGCGTGCCGGTGGTGAAGCCGGCGCCCGGGGAGGCGTCCCACTGCACCGGGGTGCGGCCCTGGTCGCGGCTCATCCTGGCCATCGCGGCGAGCAGCGCGGGCAGGTCGGTGCCCGCCCGCTCGGCCGCCTCGGCGTAGAACCGGAGCGTCTGGATGTCGCGGTAGTCGGTGATCGCGGTGAACGGCGCGTTGGCCACGGCCAGCTCGTCGCCCTGGTACACGTACGGGGTGCCGCGGTGCAGGTGCAGGACGGTGGCCAGGGTCTTGGCCGAGGCGACCCGGTGCGGGCCGTCGTCGCCGAACCTGGATACCGAACGGGGCTGGTCATGATTGCCGAAGTAGAGGGAATTCCAGCCTCGTTCGGCCAGACCCCGCTGCCAGTCCGCCATCGCGGCCTTCAGGTCGGGCAGGTGCAGCGGGAGCAGGTCGAACTTGTTCGCCCCGATGTCCACCAGGACGTGCTGGAACTGGAAGACCATGTCCAGCTCGTGCCGGGCCGGGTCGGTGAAAAGCACCGCGTCACCGATGGTGACGCCGGGCATTTCCCCCACGGTGAGCACGTGCGCGTCCCGGCCGGCGAACACCGCAGCGTACATCTCCTGCAGGAACTCGTGGTTGCGCGGACCGCAGGTGAAGTACTGGTCGGCCGGTCCGTACAGGGACCCGGGGCGGGGCGTGGTGTCCGGCAGGGACGTGTCCTTGCTGATCATGTTGATGACGTCCATGCGGAAGCCGTCCACGCCACGGTCCAGCCACCAGCGCATCATGGCGTAGATGGCCCGGCGGACCTCGGGGTTCTCCCAGTTCAGGTCGGGCTGCTTGGTGGAGAAGATGTGCAGGTAGTACTGCCTGGTCTTCTCGTCCCAGGTCCAGGTGGGGCCGGAGAAGTGGGACTCCCAGTTGGTGGGCGTGTCCCGCCACCAGTACCAGTCGCGCTTGGGGTTGACCCGGCTGGAGCGGGACTCGACGAACCAGGGGTGCTCGTCGGAGGTGTGGTTGACCACCAGGTCCATGACCAGCTTCATGCCGCGGGCGTGCAGCTGCGCGATCAGCTCGTCCAGGTCGGCCAGAGTGCCGAACAGCGGGTCAATGTCCTGGTAGTCGCTGATGTCGTAGCCGTTGTCGTCCATCGGCGAACGGTAGACCGGGGACAGCCAGACCACGTCCACGCCGAGGCGGTGCAGGTAGTCGACGTGGCCGATGATGCCGCGCAGGTCTCCGACGCCGTCGCCGTCGGAGTCGGCGAAGCTGCGGGGATAGATCTGGTAGACGACCCAGCGGCGCCAGTCGCCGGGTACGGGCTCAGGACCGGACAAGGCGGGCGATGGCTTCGGAGGCTTCCTTGACCTTGGCTTCGGCTTCGGGGCCGCCGGCTTCGATGGCCTGCGTCACGCAGTGGCCGAGGTGGTCCTCGACCAGCCCGAGCGCGACCGCCTGCAGCGCCCGCGTCACCGCGGATACCTGGGTGAGCACGTCGATGCAGTACGTGTCGGACTCCACCATGCGCTGCAGCCCTCGTACCTGACCCTCGATCCGACGAAGCCGCTTGAGGTAAGCGTCTTTGTCCTGCGTATAGCCGCGCATGATCCAACTGTAAGGGTTTGAGCCGTCCGGGGTAACCTCGCCGCATGCGCGACGACACCATCGCGGCCTTCCTGGACCAATTGGCCGCGCGCGTTCCCGCCCCCGGCGGCGGCGCCACCGCCGCCCTGCACGCCGCGCAGGCCGCGGCGCTGCTGGCCATGGTCGCCCGGTACAGCGACGGCCCGAAGTACGACGCCGGTCTGATGAACCGCGTCGTCGCCGAGGCCGACGAACTGCGCGAGGACGCGCTGGCGCTGGCCGAAGCCGACGCGAAAGCCTTCGGTGCGGTCGCCGGGGCATACCGGCTCCCGCGGGCGACGGAGCAGGAAACCTCGGCCCGTTCGGCCGCAATATCCTCGGCCCTGGCCGGCGCCGCACGTCCTCCCGCCGACGTCGTGCGCACCGCGCTCCTGCTGGTCAGCCTGGCCGAGAACCTGTTGCCTGCCGGGAACCGCAACGTGATCACCGACGTGGCCGCCGCGGCCGAGGCGGCCCGCGCCGCCGCGGTCACCGCGCGGCTGAACATCGAAGTCAACCTGAAGGGGATCACGGACCTGGTGCTGGCGGAGGAGTTCGGGACCGCGGCGGCGGTCGCTGGCGCGGTGGCCGAACGGGCCGACGCGATCGTCGCGGCGGTGCGGGCGGAGCTCGCCCGATGAGGGTGCTTTCCGGGCGGGAGCTGGCGGCGCAGATCCGGGCCGGGACGGCGGAGCGGGCGGCCGGGCTGACCGCCGCGGGGCGGCAGCCGCGGCTGGCGGTGGTCACCGCTACCGCCGACCAGGCCAGCGCATGGTACGTGCGGTTGCTCTCCCAGGCGGCGGCCAGGGCGGGCATCGCCTGCGACGTCACCGACCTGACCCCGGCCGAGCCGGACCGGCCCGGGTCGCAGGAAGCCACCGTGGAGAGCATCCGGGTAGCACTGATCGCGCTGAGCGAGAACCCGCTGATTCACGGCATCGTGCTGCAGACGCCGCTGCCGGGCGGGGCGCGGCTAGCTGAACTGGCGGGTTTCATCGATCCGGCCAAGGACGTGGACGGGGCGAACCCGGTGTCGCTGGGACGGCTGATGACGGGGCTGCCGACCTTCGCGCCGGCCACCGCGGAGGCGGTGCTGGCGCTGCTCGACTCTTATGAGGTGGCGCTGAGCGGGCGGCGTGCGGTGGTGGTGGGACGTTCGGCGGTGGCGGGCAAGCCGGTGGCGCAGTTGCTGATCGCCCGGGACGCGACCGTGACCGTATGCCATACGCGGACCGTGGATCTGGCGGCCGTGACGTCGACGGCCGAGGTGCTCGTCGTGGCGGCGGGGCGGGCAGGGCTGGTGGGGCCTGGCTTTGTCGCGCCCGGGGCAGTGGTGGTCGACGTGGGGACCAACGCCACGGCCGACGGAGGGCTGGCCGGGGACGTGGATCCGGCGGTCGCGGAGGTGGCGGGGGCGCTCAGCCCGGTGCCTGGTGGCGTCGGGCCGGTGACCACGGCGCTGCTGCTGCGGCACGTGGTGGCGGCGGCTAGTCCTTCTCGGTCGTGAGGGGGGGCGCCGAACCGAGCATGCTGCGGTAGACGGCGATCAGGGCGGCCTTCTGCTCCTCGCCGAGGCGCGGGTCGGCGAGGATGGCGTCCTCGGTGCCCGGGACGTTCGGCGCTTCCTTGTCGGTGGCCCCGGCGGCCTCGCCGGCGATCGCGTCGATCAGGCCGGCCTGGGTCATGAGCGTTTCCGCGGAAACGTTGAGCGCGCTGGAGAGGGCCTTGAGCACGCGGACCGAGGGCTGGTGCAGGCCGCGCTCGACCTGGCTGAGGTAGGGGTTGGACAGGCTGGTCAGCTCGGCGAGCTGACGGAGGGACAGGTTGGCGCGCTTGCGCCGCTCCTTGATGAAGGCGCCGAGTGCCTCCCGCTGCGCTTCCCACGGGTCCGACATGGCGCCTCCTCTGGCTAGTTGCTAAGTATAGTACGCGCCAGCCCCGGCGTACCGGGGCTGGCGCGTACTATATGTACTCGATGTACTCGGTCTTACTTGGTGCCGTTCTGGGTGCCCGGCATCAGCGAGCCGGTCGCCTTGAGGACTTCCTCGGCGAACTTGCGCTGGCTGGCCAGGAGCTGCTCGGCGAAATCGTAGGCGCTGGCCACGACCTCCTCCGGCTTGGGCAGTTTGCCCGCGAAGGGCATGTCCACCGCGGGGACCTTGGGGGTGATGGACTGGACCGACTCGACCCAGGTCTTGATCGCGTCGATGACGCTCTCCTGGCTCTTGTGGACCGTGTTCAGAACCTCGTTCTGCAGGTCCTGCGTGGGGGTGCTACCCATGGCCTTGCCTCCTGCGTCTCGCTCGGTCGTGCTTGGTCGTGCTTGGTCGTGCTTGCTTGCTTACTTGCTCTCGCCCTTGGCAGGCATCAGTGACGCGGTGGCCTTGACCACTTCGTCGGCGAACTTGCGCTGGCTGGTGAGCAGCTTCTCAGCGAAGTCGTAGCTTCCGGCCACGACGTCGTGCGGCTTCGGCAGCTTCTCGGCGAACGGCAGGTCGACCGCGGGGATCTTCGGGGTGATCGTCTGAACGGTGTCGACCATCGTCTTGATCGCGTCGAGAGCGAGCTCCTGACCCTTGCGGACCATGGACAGGATCTGGTCCTGCAGTTCCTTCTGGGTGCTGGTGCTGGTGGCCATCTTCTTTGCCTCCTTATTGGGCTTCTACTGCTAACTTTACCAAGCATTGCTTGGTATGTCAAGCAGAAGTGCTAGATTTATTTTGCGGTTGCTCGGCGCTGGCGCGTCAGCTGGTGCCGGTGTCCTTCGGCGCGCGCCGGGCGGTGGCCGGCTTCTGGGCGCTCTTCGGGGCCGCGGGCTTGGGGGCCGCGGACTTCGGGGCTGCGGGCTTGGGGGCTGCTGTCTTCGGCGCCGGGCTCTTGCGCGCGGCGGGCCTGGCCGGGGTCTTGGGAGCCGGAGCCTTGGGGGCGGTCGTCGCGGGGGCCTTGGGGGCCGTGGTCGCAACGGCCTTCGGCGCGCTCGGGGCGACCTGGGCGGTCGGCTTCGGCGCGTCGGGCTGCGCGGCGGGCTTCGGTGCGTCGGGCTTCGGCGCGTCGGGCTTCGGTGCGTCGGGCTTCGGCGCGGCCTGGGCCACGGCCTTCTGGGCCGCCTGGGCGGTCTCGGCCACCGCGGTCTTCGCGGCTGCCGCCGTCTTCTCGGCCGCTACGGCGGCATCCTTCCTGGTCGCGTCTTTCCAGGCGCGCTTGCCGTTGGCCGGGATCAGCGGCTCGGTGGCCGCCAGCAGGTCCTCGGCGAACTTGCGCTGGACGGCGAGCAGGTTCTCGGCGAAGTCATAGCCGCTGGCCACGACGTCTTCCGGCTTGGGCAGCTTGTCCGCGAACGGCACGGTGACCGACGGCAGCCTGGGAAGCCGGTCGGCGAGCGGCGCGTAGGCGGACGGCAGCTTCGGGCTGACGGTCCTGACCGTCTCGACCCAGGTCCTGATCGCGCGGATCATGGCTTCCTGGCTCTTGCGCGTGGCGGCCAGGAACTCTTCCGGCAGGTCCCGCGTGCGGGTACTGGGCATGTTAGCCTCCTCATTAAACTTCTCTGCTAACTTTACCAAGCATGATTGAGATGTCAAGCGAGCGCTTGGCAAATGAAGCGCGACGGCAGCGCAGGTGTGCGGAGCACCCTGGGCATGGTGACGCTCGCCGGGGCCGGAGATGGCGGGACCCTTCTCCCACCGCGGCCCGAGAACCTGCCCAGTTCGGAGTTGCGGGAGGGGCTCGACGTCGCGTGGAACACGTACCGGCCGCGGCTCGCCGCCCGCGCCGGCAGCGGGGATCCCGGACCCGACCGCACGGCTGGGGACGGATGGCTGGGGACGGACGGCTGGGGACGGACGGCTGAGGACGGACGGCTGACGCGCGGGCAATGCCAGCGCGCGGAGCCGGGATACGAGGGGTCTGGAAGCGCTGCTGGTGCGGACGGTGCGCCAGCGCCGCCTCGGGATTTCTGGCGCGCTGATGTGCTAGCCGCTGGGTCGATGGGCCGTTGGTCCGGCTAGAACCGGACCACCGGCACTTCGACCCAGAACCGCCGCCCCGCACCGCCGCCGCGGCTACCGCCCCGCCCGCTCGCACCCGAGATCAAACCCGCGCGTTAATAACTGACGCGCACTGACCGCGTCAATGTCACATCGTTGCGGTTGTGCCGGGCTTCGGGGTGGTGTGAGTGAGGCTGCTGTGGTGGGAGGTGCAGCGGTGGGCAAAGGACGGCGAGGTCGGCATGGGCTGGGGGCGGCATGGCTGGGGGCGGCATGGCTGGGGGCGGCATGGCTGGGGGCGGCATGGCTGGGGGCGGCTTGGGCGGGCGCGGGCGAAAACTAGGTGCCGGGGTGGGCGGGAGGGCGGCATTATCGGCGGGGTGGGTGGCGAGTTTGTGGCGGGAGTGCGGCTGGCGGGCGAGTTTTATGCGGAGGCCGTGCGGCCGGTGCTTGAGGCGGAGTTCCCGGGGCTGGCGTACGCGGCGGGGCTGATCGGGGCGGGGTCGGAGGTGCTCGGGTTCGACACCGAGCGGTCTACCGATCATGACTGGGGACCGCGGCTGCTGGTGTTCCTAGACGACGAGGACGCGGAACGGCTCGGCGGGGCGGTCGACGAGGTGCTCGGCAGGCGGCTGCCGGACGCGTTCGGCGGGTATCCGGTGGCGTTCGGCGTCACGCGTGACCCTGACAGCGGTACGCGGCACCGGGTGGAGGTCTTCGGCCTGGGCGGCTGGCTGAGCCTGCGGCTCGGGTTCGACCCGCGCGGTGGCGTCACGGTGCGCGACTGGCTGGCCGCGCCGTGGCAGCGGCTGACGGAGGTCACCGCGGGCGCCGTGTTCCACGACGCGCCGGGCGGGCTGACCCGGGCCAGGCAGATGCTGAGCTGGTACCCGCCCGACGTGTGGCGGTACGTGCTGAGCTGCCAGTGGAGCAGGATCGCGGAGGAAGAGGCGTTCCCAGGCCGGTGCGCCGAGGCAGGCGATGAGCTCGGCTCCGCGGTGGTCACGGCCCGGCTGGTGCGCGAACTGATGCGGCTGTGGCTGCTCATGCACCGCCGCTACCCGCCGTACAGCAAGTGGCTGGGCAGCGCCTTCGCCCGGGTCCCCGCCGGCGCCGGGCTCGGCCGGCACCTGTCCGCGGCGCTGGCGGCAGCCGACTGGCCCGCCCGGGAGCGGGAACTCGTCCGGGCGTACCGGATCGTCGCCGAGGCGCACAACGGGCTCGGCCTTACTGAACCCCTCGCCCCCGGCACCCGGCCCTACCACGATCGGCCATACCAGGTCCTCGACGCCGGGCGCTTCGCCGCCGCCCTGACCGCCGCGATCACCGACCCGCTGGTCCGGCGGCTCGGGCCGGCCGGCACCGCGGACCAGGTCCTGGACAGCACGCCGGCCCTCGGCGATCTCCGCTACGCCAGGGCCGTTACCTCACTATCTGGTATCTGATCGAGATATGTCGGTCCCGAGGGTCAGTGATACCCAGACCTGATGTTGGGGTACTAAACGACTAGCGGGGCTACAAATCATGCCCCGAGCTTGCGCGGAGGTCGGGGATGCGTCGCCTGTGGTTGTCTTTGCTGCTCGTGCCGGTCATGGTGGCGGCCGTGGCGTCCGCGGCCTGGGCATCGCCAGCGGCGCCCGCGGCCCGGTCGGCGCCCGCGGCCCGGTCGGTGCCGGCCCGGGCCCTGCAGCCCGGCATGAAGGGCTCCGCGGTCAAGGCGCTGCAGCGGCGGCTGGCCGCGCTGAAGTACTACCCGGGCGCGATCGACGGCAGGTTCGGCACCAGCACCCTCGAGGCCGTGTGGGCGTTCTATGAGGTGCAGGGGCTGACTGCGCACAACTACGTAGACTCCGCGATGAGGCGGGCGCTGGCTCACCCGCGGGCACCCAGGAAGCTGGTCCGCCACGGCGGCGCCAACCGGATCGAGATCAGCCTGTCCCGCGAGGTCCTCGTCCTCTACCGCAACAACCAGGTCCAGCTGATCAGCCACGTGTCGAGCGGCGGGCACTACTACTTCTGCAACCCCGGCGGCGGCTGCGGGTACGCGGTCACCCCGACCGGAAACTTCCGCACGATCGTGTTCATGCGCGGCTGGGTGCACGTGCCGCTGGGCGAGATGTTCAACCCGGTGTTTTTCATCGGCACCGCGTTCGCGATCCACGGCGACACCGATGTGCCGCTGGCCCCGGTCTCGCACGGCTGCGTCCGGATCCCGATGGACATCGCGAACTTCTTCCACAAGCTGGTGAAGATCCCGGGCGAGCCGGTCTACATCCGCTGACGGGCTGGCGGGGCCAGGCGACAACGGCCAGGACGGCGCCGGCGATCATGAAAGGGCCGAACGGGATGGAGTGTTTCCTGCCCGCGCCCGCCCGCCAGAAGCGCCCCGGCGAACAACCCGCCCAGCAGGAAGCCGGCGAAGCCGCCCCCGATCAGCAGGCGCCAGCCGAACCAGGCCAGCAGCGTGCCCAGGCTCGCCGCCAGCTTGACGTGCAGGCCAGCGGGACGGCCGCCGCCAGGGACGCGATCAGCGCCGGGTTCACCGGGTAACCCTGCTAGCTGGGCTGGGCGGGGGCCTGGTGCACCATCGCCAGCGAGCGCGACAGCTCGATGCAGCCGATAGCGACGGCGAGCACGGCGACGATCTCGATGACCAGTAGCCAGCCCCCGGTGTTGACTTCCTCGCCGAGGACCGTCACCCCGTAGCAGGCGCTGATCAGCGCGTCGCCGAGGGTGAGCGGCGGCTGGACGGCCACCAGCGAGCCGGCCTGCAGGGCGTTCTGCAGCAGGAACAGCGCGCCGACCCCGGCGACCGCGGTCCCGTAGAGCTCCCAGGAGCTGAAGAACGCGGCGACGCTGATGTCCAGGGCGGCCACCGCGCTCTTCAGCAGCGTCGCGGTCAGCGCGTAGCCGCAGGCAGCGGCCAGGCCGAACGCCGCCCCGCGCGCGTTCCCGCTGGTCCTGATGCCGATGGTGATCACTATCGCCTCGAAGCAGCCGGTGACGATGAGCGCCGCGGCCCAGACCTTGAGGCTGGCGCTTGTCCCCCCGCCCGACGGAGCGGCGGCCGCGAGCCCGGCACCGAGGGCGACCGTGACCAGGCCCACGGCCCACCAGGTCCGCCGCGGCAGCTTGCGATGGGCCAGCCTGCTCGCCACCAGCAGGGTGAACGGCAGTTCGATGATGAAGATGGGCTGCACCAGCGCGACCGGGCCGGTGGCCAGCGCGATGGCCTGGCACACCGCGGCCACCAGCACCATGCCGATGCCGGCCAGCCACACCTTGCGCTTGATCAGGTAGCTGAACAGCGACAGGTGCAGTGTCTTGGCGGCAGGGGCGGTCGAGGCGGCCATCCGCTGCAGGACTGACGCCAGGCCGTTGAACAGCGCCGTCAGCAGCGCGAACAAAACCGACACCACCGCGGCAGCTTAACGTCTCCGCCGGCCAGGGTGGTAACGACACGACCGGCGGGGCGCTACCGGTGGCCGGCCTGTCCGCCCCTTCAGCGTGGCTGACTGACGTAGCTGCCGCGTTTGGAGACGGTGAAGATCACGCCGTCCTCGCGGAGCAGCCGCAGCGCGTGCAGTACCGTGTCCCGGCCCACGCCGTACTCCTGCTGCAGGGCCTTGACCGAGGGCAGCGGACCGCGGCGCCATTCCCCGGCCCCGATCCGCCGGGCGAGGATGGCTGCGAGCTGGCGATATGCCGGTTCCGGCATATCGGCATCAACCGTACTAAGTTCGGCCATTGGAATAACTTAGCAGACCAAACTCAACCAGAATACGTATCTGGACTGGACTGGTCTGATCTGGTTTGGTAACGTAATGATGAGTCCCAGAGGGGGGATGACAGCTCCGGTACCGGCTCCCACTCCCAGGTACCGGAGCTGTCCAACGTCCGGGTTAGGAGGCCGGCCCGCCGACGCGGAAGACGCGCATCTGCAGCGCCAGCGTCGCGTAGTAGCCGACCAGCGTGGACAGCTCGAACAGGGCCTGCTCGCCGAGCACCGTCACCGCGGTGTCGTACTGCTCGTCGTCCAGGTCGGCGCCAGGGCCGGTCAGCGCCTGCACCACCGAGTGGGCGACCTGCTCCTGCTTGTCGGCGAAGCCGGGATCCTCACCGTCCCGCAGCGCCCCGATCTCCTGATCGGTGAGTCCGGCGTCCCGCCCGAGCAGCTCGTGCGAGTCGCGCTCGTACGCGTTGTCCCAGGCCTGTGCCACCACCAGGATCGCCATCTCCCTGATCCGCGGCGCCAGCTCGGTGCGGAACCTGATGGCCGTGCCCAGCTCTTGCAGCGCGTGCCCGACGGGCGGCGCGTAGAGCATGGCGTTGAACGGGCCGGCCAGGCCGCCGGCGCCGCTGGCGAGCAGAACCGCGCGCGGCCCCTGGCCGCGCGGGCTGCCCAGGATCTCCCGGTACAAGTCGACCTGCTCCGGGGTCATCTCCTCGGAAGACAGAACAGCAAGGCGCATAGAAGGTATCTGCCCACGGTGGCCAGGGCATGCACCGAGGACCGTTCGGATTATTGACCTTGGGACCAGACGGCCAGCGGGCCCGGGCCGTTATGCGTTGGGACGGTTACGGCGCGCCACGGTGTCCACGGTGACGGCGGCGAGCAGGACGGCCGCGGTCCACAGGTTCTGGGCGGCGGCCCCGAGGCCGAGCAGCTGCAGCCCGTTGTAGATCACGGCGACGATGATCCCGCCGAGCACCGCGCCCAGCATCTTGCCGCGCCCGCCGAACAGGCTGGTCCCGCCGATGACCGCGGCGGCGACCGCGTACAGCACGTTGTTCCCGCCCTGGACGTTGGTGGAAACCGAGCCGAGGTAGGAGGCGTAGACGATGCCCATGATGCCCGCGGTCAGGCCGGCCAGGGCGAACGCGGCGACCCGGATCCGGTTCAGGTTGATCCCGGCCCGCCGGGACGCCTCGGCGTTGCCGCCGATCGCGTAGATGTACCGGCCGAACCGGGTGCGGCCGAGCAGGAAGCTCCAGGCCACGAGTACCACCAGGACCACCAGGACCACCCACGGCAACCCGCGTACCGCGATGGTGACACCGCGGTTGGTGTTGCCGATCAGCACCAGGACCACGCCCGCGACCGCCATCGCGCCGACCTTCAGCCAGGTCACGCTGGCCGGGGGCGCGGCGAGTCCGCCGGCTCGCCTGCGGGTGTCGCGCACCACGAAGAGCGCGCCGACCAGCACGACGGCGGCGGCCATGACGATCCAGTCGGCCAGCGGGCTGAGGGCGCCGCCCTCGACGGCGATTAGCACGTTGTTGTACAGCCGGATGGTCCCGCCGCCGTTGGGGGCGGCCTGGTCCATGATGAATAGCAGCAGGCCAAGACCGGCCAGCTGGCCGGCCAGCGTGACCACGAAGGACGGCAGCCGGAGCCGGGTGATGATCACGCCCTCGACCGCGCCGAACAGCGCGGGGAAGGCCAGGCCGACCAGCACCGCCAGCGGCCATGGGGCGGGTCCAGGCGGCTCGAGCAGCCACAAGGTGAGGGTCGCGCCGATCACCGAGGTATACCCGATGGACAGGTCGATCTCGCCGAGCAGCAGCACGAACACCTCGGCCATGCCCAGCAGCACGATCCACGCCGCCTGCGTCATCAGGTTGACCAGGTTGCCCGCGGACAGGAACAGGGAGCTGCGGACCTGGAAATAGACGACGATGGCGACCAGGCCGAGCAGGACCGGCAGTGCCCCGCTGTCCCCGCTGCGGACCCGGGCCCACCAGATCTTTATGTACTCGCCCAGCGAGTCGGCGATGACCTCGGGGGCGGCGGTGGCGGCAGCCTCGGACGCGATGTCGTCGGCCTCGGCCGGCGGCTGGACGTCAGTGCTCACTAGAGCTCCCTGAGGCAGGCTCGGCCGGGACGGCGGCCAGGCGCTTGGAGGTACCGGTGGTCATCAGGTCGACGATCGACTCGGTGTCGAACTGGGCGAGCGGCCCGACGGCGGCCATCCGGCCAAGGCGCAGCACCGCCACCCGGTCGGCCACCTCGAAGACGTCGCTCAGGTTGTGCGAGATAACGAGCACCGCGATGCCCTGGCTCTTCAGCCTGCGGATGAGCTCGAGCACGACGCGGGTCTGGGTGACGCCCAGGGCCGCGGTCGGCTCGTCCAAGATCACCAGCTTGGCCTGGCGCAGCACGGCCTTGGCCACCGCGACGGCCTGGCGCTGGCCGCCGGACAGCGACCCGACCGGCTGCCGGACCGAGCGGATGGTCACCACGGACAGGTCGGCCAGGGTGCGCTTGGCCTGCTTCTCCATCGCGACCTCGTCCAGCACCCAGTGCCTGACCGGCTCGCGGCCGAGAAACATGTTCTGGACGATGTCGAGGTTGTCGGCCAGCGCCAGGTCCTGGTAGACGGTGGCGATGCCGAGATCGGCGGCGTCCTTCGGCGAGTGCAGCCGGACCGGCCTGCCCTCCCACAGGATCTGGCCATGGTCCTGCTGCCAGATGCCGGAGACCGTCTTGATCAGCGTGCTCTTGCCCGCGCCGTTGTCGCCGACGAGCGCGGTCACCTGGCCGATGGGAACGTCCAGGTTGATATCGGTGAGGGCGCGCACCGGGCCGAAGTTCTTACCCACCCCGACCAGGCGCAGCAGCGGCTGGTCGCCGTTGCTGGGCGCGGTGGCGGGAGCCTCGGCGAAGGCCGCCTCGGCCCGCCCGGCGGCGATCTCGGCGTCCACGGCCGCGGTCTCGGCCTGGGCCGCGGCCTTCTCAGCCTGGATGGCGGCCGCCTCCGCGGGCGGCTCGCCGGCGACGTCGGGGCGGCCGGCCGCGCCGGGCTCGGGGGCGCCCGGCTCCTGGGCCCCGCGGGTCTGCGGGGGCTGGCCGGACTCAGGAGCCGACGCCCGGCCCGCGGTGGCGGGCCGGGCGTCGTCCGCGCTCGGGGTGGTCACCGGGCGCGCCTCCTTACATTCAGCCAGAAGCTGCTCACTACGATATCCCTGCAGTCTTGCAGAAGGCCACGTACTGGCCGACGCACAGCTGCGCCACCGTCACGAACTTGTCCGCGATGACGGTCGACGCCATGTTCGCCGTGGTGACCCAGGTCGGCTGGAGCAGCACCGACGGCACCGAGATGTTGGCCTTGGAGTCCTGCGTCGCACCGTTCACCAGGGTGGTCGGCGGGGTCTTGCCTGCCCGCATGAACATGGCCAGCGCCACGGCGGCCTGCGCCTCCAGGTAGATCGGCTTGTAGACGGTGCCGCACTGGTAGCCGGCCAGGATGTTCTGCAGCCCGACCGTGGTCGCGTCCTGGCCGGTGACCGGGAAGGTCTTGGCCTTGACGCCCTTCGTCTGCAGGTAGTGGATGATCGGGGCGGCGTTCTCATCGTTCGGGGTGAGGACGGAGTTGATGGTCTTGTGCGCGGTGAACTGCTGCTGGAACTCGCTCAGCGCCGTCGGCGGGTCCCAGGTTCCGGCCGCCGAGCCGACCTTGACGTACTTCCCGCTGGAGAAGAACGGGGCGAGCACCGCGTCGTAGCCCTGGGCGAACAGGGTGGCGTTGTTGTCGGTGGGCGCGCCCTTCATCACCAGCACGTTCGGCTTGGCGACGTGCCAGGCGGCGGCGCAGGCCGTGAAGCCCTGGCCGATCTTCGTGCCGACCAGCACGTTGTTGAAGCTGACGTAGTACGCCCGGCTGCCGCCGAGGGTCAGCCGGTCGTAGTCAACGACGCCGACGCCCTTCGACTTGGCCAAAGACTCGATCTGCGCGCCGACCCCGGAGTCCAGCGGGTCCATGATCAGGACGCTGGCGCCCTTGGTGATGGCCGTCTGGGCGTCGGACAGCTCGGTGGCGTCGCTGCCCTGCGCGTTCTGCACGGTGAACTGCGAGGACGACAGACCCGCCTTGGTCAGCGCCTGGGTCAGGTAGGGCGCGTCGAACTGGGTGTACCGGGCTGAGGAGACGGTGTCCGGCAGGATGACGGCCACGTTGCCCTTGCCCGCGGCGGTGAGTGGCTTCAGCACCGACATCGCGGACAGGCTCCGGTCGAACTGGGCCACCGAGATCGACACCGTGACCCCGCTCGAACTGGGACTGCTCGTGCTGCTGCTTCCGCTCGAGGGGGAGGAGGAGCTGCTGCTGCTGCAGGCAGCGGCGGCGAGGCACAAGGCCACCGACGCTGACACCACAACAGCCCCTTTCCTGGCCATTCGGATCATATAAACCACCTTGGGTCTAAAGGGAGGGCCGTCGGGTCACATCCAGGCATGCGGGACTAACCCCCTGACCTGGCGGTCGTCGCGGCCATAGCGTCCTGATAATGACTCTAGAACGACAGGAATAAACGTAGCCTTAACATCGGCACGGATCCATGAAGATACTGTGAACAGCGATCACGTCGTACCAATAATGATTTACTTTTGTCACCTGGGCGTTATTGTTAGCGCAATCATTCTGGGGCCAGCCGGTAGCCGGCCCGCGGCTGGGTCAGGATCAGCGGCGCGCTCTCCTCCGCCTCGAGCTTGGCCCGCAGCCGCCGGACGTAGACGCGCAGGTACTCGGTCTCGGTCTCGTAGCCGTGACCCCACACCCGGCGGAGCAGGTGGGCGTGGGTCAGCAGCTTGCCCCGGTTGACGGCGAGCTCGCGCAGCAGGGCGAACTCGGTGGGGGTCAGGTGCACCGGCTGCCCGTTCCGCCGCACCTGCTGCAGGGCCAGGTCGATGATGATGTCGCCGACCACGATGACCGGCGGCGCCTGCTGCTCGGTGGGCGCGGCCGGGCGGGTGCGGCGCAGCGTGGCGGTGATCCTGGCCAGCAGCTCCTCGATGCTGAACGGCTTGGTCATGTAGTCGTCCGCCCCCATGTGCAGGGCCGTCACCTTGTCCCGCTCGCCGCCCCGGGCCGATACCACGATGATGGCGACCGGCGAGCGCTCGCGGATCTGGCGGCAGAGCTCGAACCCGTCGGCTTCTGGCAGCATCAGGTCGAGCAGCACGATGTCCGGGTCCTCGGTCTCCAGCAGCTGGAGCGCTCGCATGCCGTCCACGCTCACCACGGTGTCGAAGCCGCGCACGGCCAGGTTGGACCGGATCAGGTCCACGATGTTGGGGTCGTCCTCCACCACCAGGGCGCAGGTCTTGCGACCGTCCTCGGTCATCGCCGTCATTCTTCGGCCCTCGTCTCTGCGTGCGGCTCGGCTTGGTGTACGGCGTGGTGTCCGGCCTCGACCGGCAGGGACACGATGAAGCAGGTGCCCCTTTGCTGCGCGGTCAGCCCGAGCCGGCCGCCGTGCGCCTGCACGATGCCCTTGGCGATGGACAGGCCGAGGCCAGCTCCCGTGCTCGTGCGGGGGCGGCGGGCAGGCTCGAACGGCGCGGCGGCCAGCTCCGGCGGCAGGCCAGGCCCGTCGTCCAGCACGCTGACCACCACCTCGGCCGGGCCGGCCTCGGCGGTCACCCGCACCCGGGTTCCCGGCGGGTTGTGACCGAACGCGTTGTTCAGCAGGTTCACGAGGACCTGTTCCATCCGGTCGTGGTCCGCCCACACTACGGGCAGGTCGACGTCGCAGGTCAGCGTGACCTCCTTCGCGTGCTCCGGGGGCAGGCAGGCGACCGCCGCCTCGATCACCAGGCGCATGTCGCACCAGTCCCGCTGCAGGCGCATGATGCCCGACTCGATCGCGGAGAAGTCGAGCAGGTCGTCGACCAGCCGCCCGAGGCGCGCGGACTCGGCCGCGATCCGGTCCAGGAAGCGCTGCTGCGAGTCGCGGTCCCAGGTCACGTCCGGCTGCATCAGGCTGGACGCGTAGCCCCTGATGGCTGTCAGCGGGGTACGCAGCTCGTGGCTGAGCCGGGACAAGAACCCGCGCTGCAGTTCCCGCGACCGGCGCAGGGCCGCCGCCTCCTGGTGCGCGTGCGCCGACTCCTCACGTTCCAGCGCGAGCCGCAGCGAGTTCGCCGCGTCTTCCAGCAGCGTGGTCTCTTCCTTGGTCGGCGGGACCCGCCGCCAGCTGGCCAGCAGCACGGTGGGGCCGCCGACCGCGGTGAACGCCACCGCCCGGGCCCGGTGCCTGCGGCTGCTGCGCAGCTGCCGGGCCACCCCGTCCGGATGCGCGCTGGACAGCGCGTCCTCAGCCAGGTCCCGCAGCGAGGGCGCGGCCGAGGCCGGGTCGGTGCCCTCCGGCCCGGCGTAGGCCCGCCAGCTGGCCGGAACCGTAGCCTGCCCCGCGGGCTGGGTGATCAGCGCGACCTCCTCGGCCTGCAGGCCGCGGCGCAGCGACTGGAGCGCGATGACCAGGCCCTCGCTGACCAGGACCGGCCCGGCCAGCGTCTCCAGCATCTCCCTGATCGTCTCCAGCACGCGGTTCCTGGTGGTCACCTGGTCGAGCAGCCGGTCCCGTTCGATCGCGCTGGCGGCGTAGCCCGCGTACACGGTGACCAGGTCGAGCTCGTCGCGCTGGGGCGCACCGTGCTCGGTGCGGAAGACCGTGATCACGCCGGACAGGCCGCCGGGCCCGAGCACGGGAACCGACCACGAGCTGGCCACCTTGACCGTCTTGGCCAGGTCGCGGAAGCTCCGCCAGGCCGCGCCGACGCGCACGTTGTCGGCGATGACCGGGCGCTCGTCGGCCGCGGCCAGGCCCACCGGCCCGCCACCGGGCCCGAACGGCAGCCGGGCCCACGGCTCCATCTCGCCGGGGGTGAAGCCGAGCGACGCGGCGCAGAACAGGGTCCGGTCGCTGACCAGGTGGATGCACAGCCGCTCGCTGGACAGCGCCGCGCCGAGCGCGGACAAGATCAGCGACAGGCTGGAGCCCGGGTCGGCGCTCACCAGGCGGTCGGTCAGCCCGTGCAGCCGGGTCAGCTGGCGGCGGGCGGAGGAGTCGATCGTCTGACCGGACAGGAGCGCGATCACGTCGTCGGGGTGCGTGTCGGCCGGGCGCAGGTCGGCGACCACCCGGCCCTGGCGCAGCACGACGATACGGTCGGCGAGCCGGAACATCTGGTCGATGTCGTGGCAGGCGAGCAGGATCGTGGTGCCTTGCTCGCGCAGGCCCATAATCAGCTCTTCGACCTGGGCTGATTCCTTGACGCCCAGGTTGGCGGTCGGCTCGTCCAGGGCCAGCAGCCGCGGCCGGCGGCCCATCGCCCGGGCCACCGCCACCAGCTGGCGCTGGCCGCCGGACAGCCAGCGCACGTTGCGGGTGGTGTCCTTCAGCGGGATCCGCAGCTCGGCGAGGAGCGACGCGGCGGCCGCGTGGAAGCGGGTCTCCGACAGCATGAGCCGCTGCGACTCCTGGCCGAGCATGATGTTGGCCGCGACGTCCAGGTTGTCGCACAGCGCCAGGTCCTGCCAGACCACGGCGACTCCGTGCCGCGCCGCGCCGGCCGGGTCCGGCGGCACCCGCTTGCCGCCGAGGTAGATCTCGCCGCTGGCCGGGACCACGTCGCCCGCGATGCAGCGCACCAGGGTGGTCTTGCCCGCGCCGTTCTCGCCGGCCAGCGCCACCAGCTCGCCGCTTTGCACGGTCAGGTTGATGTCGGCCAGGGCGCGCAACCTGCCGTAACTGAGGTTGAGCCCGGACACGGCCAGCAGCGGCGCGGCGCCGGATTCCGCTCCGGCCGCCGCCGCCGGGCCCGCCGGGACGGGATCCCGCCTGGCGTTCCTGGCCGCGCTCCTGGCCGCGCTCCTGGCCGCGAGGAGAGAACCGGTCATGCCGTCATTGTGTGGCCTCAATCGTGCGCTTCGCCACAAACTTCGCCCACCTGCCGACCTGACCAGGGATTTTCACAGTTTTTTGATGTTATGCGCGCTGCTCCGTGTCGATAGCGTGAGGATGGTCGGACTAGGGAGAGGAGCGGGCCGTGCTCGTCGCGTTTTCCGTTACGCCGCTCGGCACCGGGGAGGCGGTCGGCGAGGTGGTGGCCGAGGCGGTCCGGGAGAGCGGGCTCCCGAACCAGACCGACGCCATGTTCATCACGATCGAGGGTGACTGGGCAGGGATTCAATAAGCTATTTTGGGCGAACCTGTTATCCGCAGCACGGTAACCGCCTCTGAGCAGTGGAAAGGCCGTCCAGCGGGACGGCCTGCCTGCGAGCTGCTAAGGCAACGCCGTCTCAGCCGGTTCCCGTTGGGGTACCCAGGCGCTTGCGGCGGTGATGGCCAGCCAGCACACCTCTTCAATAGTTGCAACCTGTGTGCTCTCGGCAACGGCCTGGATGTGGGTCTTGATGAGCTTCCGCTCGCCGTCGAACCCTCCGGGGAGATGATGCCACCGGGTCTCGATCTCGGCCATCCGGTCGGCCGCTTCTAGCCGCTGGATGTACCGTTCGCCCGACTGGCCCTCACCGGCCAGGTATGTCTTGTTGGCCTGGTCCCAGTCGATGATGTCGCTGATGATGTCATGCATCGTCCGACCCCGATTCTTCCCTGATTGATCTGACAGTCTGCCTGTTCGGTCTGACAGTGTTCTGATTCGAAGCCCCAAGCACGTTCCGGAGCGCCCGGCCGTTGCCGTCTGCCGGCTTCACGCAGGCGGGACACAGGAGCAGGTCGTCCTTCGGCCAGCAGTTGCGGGATCAGGGCGGCGGGAGGCCACCGGGTACGAGCAGGGCGCGACGATGAGAACGCTGATGTGCAGGGCGCCGTCCGGTGGCGTGCCAACGGCGGCGAGGGCGCAGCACCTGACTTACCGGCAGTTCCTGTCGGTGCAGGCGTTGAGGATCTGACGGAGCACGGCGGCGGCAGCTTTACGGCGGGCCGGCTTGGCGGACCATATGGCAGGCAAGGCAATTCCGATATAGATGAGAAGTACCAGCGTCGCGATTCCGCTGCCGAGGATCAGCAGCACGTGGGCGGGCAGGGTGACGGCGAGTGCGGCGGTGATCGCGCGGGCGGAAGCGTTCATGCCATGAGGATGCGGACTGGCGTCGCCCACTGATGCTGGCGCCGGAAAGATACGGAAGGCTGCGGAAGTCCGCAGGAAGGACGGCAGAATTAAGACGAGAACAGCGGACGGAACCGGACACTGGAAGCAGACAGGACATGGAACTGGGGGCCCTGGGGGCCGCTTCAGGCCCGCTGACGCTGTTCTGCGGCCGCCTCAAGCGCCTTCAGATGGCATCCGGCATCAGCCAGTCACGGCTCCTCAGCGCTGCGCACCTTGGCAGGTCGCAGATGTCCGACATCCTGAACGGCAAGATCAAGAGGCTTCCCGATTGGGACGTCATCATCGCGATGGTCCGCGCCTGCCTGGAACACGCCGAGGCCAGTAGCAGAACAGTGCCGCCGGACCTGCGCGACGAGGCAGACTGGCGGCGCCGGTACGCCGACCTTGAACACGATCTTGATGCTGAGTCCTGGCAAGGGCCCCTCCGTGACGTGCTGCCCGGGCGGCTGCTGGCCCAGGTGACCGATCCGTTTGTCCTAGAAGTCCACCGGCCGGTGCAGCCCGACACCCCGCCACCCGGCCTTCCGGAGTTGCCCGCTTACGTGCCCCGGGAGCATGACGCGGAACTGGAGCGGGTGGTCACAGCAGCCGCACAAGGCGATAGCGGGATCGCGGTGCTGGTGGGCGGGTCCTCCACCGGGAAGACCCGGGCGTGCTGGGAGGTGTTGCGGCTGCTAAGGGACCAGGTTAAGCCGTGGCGGCTGTGGCACCCCATCGACCCTTCGCGGCCGGAGGCGGCGCTGCGTGAGCTGCGTTCGATCGGCCCGCGGACCGTCATCTGGCTGAATGAAGCGCAGTTCTACCTCGACGCGTCCGGCGGCCTGGGGGAACGGGTGGCAGCCGGGCTGCGGGAACTGCTGCGGGATCCGGCCAAGGCACCGGTGCTCGTGCTGGCCACGCTGTGGCCCCGGTTCTGGGATCAGCTGACCACCCGGACCGCATCCAGCCCGGATGACCCGCATGCCCAGGCAAGGGAACTGCTGACAGGGCGGGACATCACCGTGCCCGCCACGTTCGCCGAAGCCCAGCTTCGGCGACTTGACGGGGCGGCCGACCCCCGGCTGGTCCAGGCCGCCAGGGCGGCGGAAGGCGGGCAGGTCATCCAGTTCCTGGCCGGGGCACCGGAGCTGCTGGCCCGCTACCGCAACGCCCCGCTGGCCGCAGCCGCGCTGATCAGCGCGGCGATGGACGCCCGCCGCCTGGGCGCAGGGGTCGCGCTACCGCTGGCGTTCCTGGAAGCAGCCGCCCCTGGCTACTTGACTGACACCGACTGGGATGGGCTCGGCGAGGACTGGCTGGAGGAGGCCCTGGCCTACACCACCGTTCCCTGCAAAGGCGTCCGCGGGCCGCTCACCCGCATCCGCCCCCGCCCGACCCGATCCCGTCCGTCCAGACCCGGTTCCACGGACAGGGATGAGCAACTGGCCGACGGCCGGGTCAGCATCGTGGGCATGCCGCTGTACCGACTCGCGGACTACCTCGACCAGCACGGTCACCGCCACCGCAACGACCAGATTCCCCCGACCGACTTCTGGACCGCCGCGACAGATCACGCATTGCCTGCCGACCAAGCCGCGCTCGGTGATGCCGCTCACGACCGCGGCTTGTACCGTGACGCCGCCCAACTCCACAAGAACGCCGCCGCCCGGGGCAACCTTCACGCCGTCTCATACCTCAGCAACTCCCCGGACCTTCTTCACCCGGACACCCGCCCCATCCGCTGGGCCATAGACCACGCGCCCCTCGACACCCCGGGCGCCGTGGCCAACCTGCTCTACAGCCTGCAGGGGACAGGCGCGCAGGACCAGGTCACCACGCTGCTCGCCCGTGATCCGGCCACCCAGATCCCCCTCGACCACGCGCGTGACGTGGCCCAGCTGCTGGACTGGCTCCGGGAGGCGGGCGCGCAGGACCAGGTCACCACGCTGCTGGCCCGTGACCCGGCCGCCGACGCCGACCTCGACGACCCAGTCGCCGTGGCTCTGCTGCTGGACAGCCTGCGGAAGGCGGGCGCGCAGGACCAGGTCACCACGCTGCTCGCCCGTGATCCGGCCGTTCATATCCCCCTCGGCTACCCGATCCCCGTGGCCATGGTGCTGGACAGCCTGCGGGAGGCAGGCGCACACGACCAGGTCGCCGTGTTGGCCGCCCGCGCCGCCGCCCACGCCTCCCTTCCGGGCCTGATGCACGTAACCAGCCTGCTGAATCGCCTGCTGGAGCCGGACACGCAGGACCAGGTCGCCGTTCTAGCCGCCCGCGCCGCCGCCCACGTACCCCTCGACCACCCGGGCGGCGTGGCCTGGCTGCTGGACCGCCTACTGGAGGCAGGCGCACAGGACCAGGTCGCGATCCTACTGGCCCGTGATCCGGCCACCCACGTCCCCCTCGATGATCCGGACGCCGTGGCCTGGCTGCTGGACAGCCTCCGGGAGGCAGGCGCACACAACCAGGTCACCGCGCTGCTGGCGCGTAATCACGCCGCCCACGTCCCCGTCGAATACCCGGAAGCTGTTACCCGGGTGCTGCAGAGCCTTCTGAAGGCAGACACGCAGGATCAGGTGGCCGCACTGGCCCATGATCTGCCCGCCTACGTCGACCTCAACCATCCGGGCAACGTGGCCTGGCTGCTGGATACCCTGCGGGAGGCAGGCGCACAGGATCAGGTGGCCGTGCTGGCCCGTGATCTGGTTCCCCAGGTCCTCCTCGACCATTCACCCTACGTAGCCCTCTTGCTCGCGAGCCTGCGGGAAGCGGGCGCGCAGGACCAGGCCACCGCGCTGGTTGGTCGTCTACCGACGGCGGGCATGTTCGAACTCTTCCGCCAGCAAGAGGACTACCAGGACCGGTTCCGGTTTGGCCGGGAGGCCGATGGCACCCCAGCCGAGCCATGGGGCTGGGAAGATCTGGACTGACGCGGCCAGGCAGACCCGGGATGGGTGTAGCTCGCATGAAGGGACTTCTGACCTGGAGCTTTGCCTGATCTCCGGGTGACCGGCGAGCTGCACCCTTCAAGGATGTGCGTCATGATCGTCTTGGACGCACATTCTGCCAGCCCGCGCTCCAGGTCGACGTCGAGGTCACCAGTGAAGCCGGGCATCCCGGGCTACTCTGGCAGCATGCTTGTCGCTTTCTCAATTACGCCGCTCGGCACGGGTGAGGGTGTCGGCGAGATCGTCGCCGAGACGGTCCGGGTCGCCCGGGAGAGCGAGCTGCCTAACCGGACCGGCGCCATGTTCACTAACATCGTTTACTTAACGCACTGTTAGCACTGAACAGCATCGCCGCAGCTCAGGACATCTACAGGAGGTCTCTCCGTCATGATCGTCGCGTTCTCGGTCGCTCCGTCCGGTACCGGACGCGCCGACGGCTCCGTCTCCGATGCGGTTGCCGCAGCGGTGAGGATCGTACGAGACTCCGGCCTGCCGCACCGGACGTCGTCGATGTTCACTGAACTTGAAGGTACCTGGGACGAGTGCTTCGACGTGGTGAAGCGCGCCACCGAGGCCGTGCTCCCGTTCGGGTCGCGGGTCTCGCTGGTGCTGAAGGCGGACATCCGGCCAGGCTACGAAGGCCAGATCGACTCGAAGCTTGAGCGGCTGGAGGCAGCGACTGAGAAGCAGGACGACCAAGCCCACTCGTGACCCGCCTGATAGATCTGCCATCCAATCGCCCTGGCTGGCCGGGCTCGGGGTCACCAGCTCCGCGAACACTTCCTCGGATGCCCGGTTCATCGCCTGGGTGAGGCGCGCCTGCTTGTCCTCCGCGCTCTCCCCGGGGATATCCGGCCCTGCGTATTCGAGGTACCTGTCCTCGATCTCCGCGTCGGCCTGCTCACCCAACTCGGTGAAGAACCGCACCCGGTCCTCCAGTCGGCCGTAACTGGTCGGCAGGTACGCGCGCCAGTGCTCCAGGGCCTCGGCCCCGTAGCGGTTCACTGGTCGGCCGCCTGCCTAGGCTGGGCGGCCTGGCGCGTACCTCGCCGGGCTGTCTTGACGGGCGGCTCGACGGGCTCGGGGTCGGGGGCGCTGGCGCGGAGCTGGTCGAGTTCGCCCCGGTAGGCGTCGGCCTGGTGCTCGGCGCGCTCGGCGCGGGCGCGCAGGTCGGCCCGTAGCTCGTCGCGCTCGCGGGCATTGTCGGCGCGAACCTGGGGTGAGAGTCCGCTCGGCGTCGGCGCGGACCCATTTGGTTTCCGCCTGGGCGGCCTCGGCGGCGGCCTGCGCGCGGGTGGTCTCCTGCTTCGCCTGCTCGGTGACGGCCTCGGCGACTGCTGCCGCCTTCCGCGCAGTGTCCCGCTCCTCCTCCGCCGCCCGGACGCGGGCGTCGGCGTCCGCCTGGGCCTTGGCTATGGCGGCGTCCCGCTCGGCCTGTGTGTCGGCGATCCGCTTGTGGCATCGGCGCGGGCCTTGGCCACGGCGGCGTCCCGGTCAGCCTCGGCGGCCTGGGCGCGCTGCTCGGCCGCGTTCGCGCGGTCCTGGGCGTCGGTCAGTTTCTCGCTCATCTGCTCGGCGGCGTCATCGGCCTCCACGCGGAACTGGTCGGCCTGAGCGGCGCGGCGCTCGGCGTCCGCGCCCAGCGCGGCGATCCGGTCGGCTTCGGTGCGCAGCGACCGCAGCAGCTCCGCGCCGCCCACTTTCGCCATCGTCACCGGGCTGGCGTCATCGGCCGCGCTGATCGTGGTGCCGTTCTTCTCGGCGTTCAGCCGTCGGCGTTCCTTTCAGGCCGATGCGCGGGTGTGGCCGCGTCCCGCGCAGTACTCTGGCGGTCGTCCGGGCTTCTCGGCCGGTGCGGCGAGCTGGTCACATCCGGGGTAGCTGCACGTCGGCCGCGCCGTGGTGCCGTCGGCCGTGGTGGTCTTCTTGCTGGTCATCGGCCCTCCCATGATCGTGGTGGCCCGTGGTCTCAGGGCCTTTCGTTTTCGTATCGGGTGACGAAACGAAACGTTGTAATGGCCTGCCTGGGCGGAAGTGCGGCGCTACTTGATCGTGATGCGGCGCACGATGTCGGCCTGGTCGACGCTGCCCCTGCCCCGTTGGGCTGGCTGTATCACCAGGCGCTTGCCCCGCAGCGCCATCGTGAGCAGGTCTCGCTTTCCCTTGTAGTCGGCGGTGTCCCATCGTTGCTGCCACTGCGCACGGCTTGTTCCCAGTGACTGCTGTGCTCCAGGGACGGGGCCGGGATCAGGGAGTGCGGCGCGTTCGGCCAGGAGGCTAGCGATGCGTTCATCGACTGGCTTAATGACTAGGTCGTAGCGGGCGAGCGTGATCTCGCCTCGTCCTAGGCGATCGGTGAGAGCTTCCGCCACCGCCTCAGCCTCAGCGATCTTGATGTCGAGTCGGACGGCTCCGCTGGCCGCCTCGTAGGCGGCGTGCTCGATCTCATCGGTGTTGCGCGTGTCCGACAAGATCTCAACCACGAGCGCGCGTGCCGCTGAATCCAGTGCCCGCTGATCCACTTCGGTCTTTCCGCACCCTCCTGAACTGGGGTCGCACCAGTACGAACGGCTCACCGATCCATCCGGGTACGGCTTGAGGCCATTGCGGGTCCGGCCGTGGAGGATATGGCCGCAGCCGGGCTGCCCGCAGACGGCGAAGGACGAGCACAGGTAGTGCGGTGAACTCGGGCGTCCGCGCCGGCGGGCGGCGTACATCGCGGTTGCCCGGTCGAAGTCCTCCTCCGGAACGATCGGATCACCTGGCAGGCGGCCAACGACGGACGTCAGGCCCGACGCTGGGTCGGTGTAGATGATCCTGCCGCAGTTCCTCTGGCGAGTAAGCAACGTTTTCAGCGCCGTCCGCGTCCATGGCTTGCCCTGAGCGGTAGGTATCCCCCGCGTGTTCAGGTCCGCAACCAGCGTGTCTTGCAGCTCACCTGCGAGAAATCGCGCTGTCAGTTCACGTAGGACGGCGGCCTCGTCCTCGCGCTGGGTGACGCGGTCGTCCTCGAAGCCGAAGGGCCGCGCTGAGCCGTTCGGCTCGCCGGCCATCGCCCTGAGCTTCTTCCCGCGAGCGCTCCTGGTTGACAGGCGAAAGGTCGAGGCGGTGGAGCGGTACCTGCAGGGGTGAGCGGCGTCAGCTGACGCCCAGGACGCGGAGCAGGGCGGTGACCGCGGCGGCGGTCAGGACGACGACGAGGAAGGGGGCCTTGCGCCAGGCCAGGACGCCGGCCGCCAGGACGCCGGCCGGGCGGGCGAAGCCGGAGAAGCCGTGGCCCTCGGTCAGCGCGGTGGTGGCGACCAGGGCAGCCAGCAGGATCACGGCGGCGGCCTCGAGCAGCTTGGCGGCCCGGGGCGGGAACGTGACCCGGGCGCGCAGCAGCTGGCCGGACAGGCGGAAGGCGTAGGTGCCGGCGGCCAAGGTGGCCATGCCGGCCACGACCATGGCGCTGTCTTTCACGGTGCCGTCCTGACCTGGGCCACCGCCGGCTCCTCGTCGGGGCTGGTGCTGGTCTCGGTCGCGGGCGCCCGGACCAGGAGCAGCACGGCGGCCAGGGCCAGCAGGACCGGCACCCCGGCGGGCAGGAACGGGGTCGCGGCCAGCGCGATGGCCGCGCCGGCCAGCGCGGCGCGCCGCGTCCTGGCGTCCCGCAGGTCCTTGACGATCAGCGCCAGGATCACCGCGGGGAACATCGCGTCCAGGCCGAACGCATTGGTGTCGTGCACCGCGGAGCCGATCAGCCCGCCGAGCACCGCGCCGCCGGGCCAGCAGACCAGCACGCCGAGGCCGCAGGCCCAGTAGGCGGCGCGCTTGTGCTGCAGATCCGGCTGGGCCAGGGCGAAGACCACGCTCTCGTCGTTCATCAGGTGCGTGCCGAGCAGCCGCCGCCAGCCCCGGCCGGCCGCGCCGGGCGGCCCTGCCATGTCGGGCAGGGCCAGGCCGTACGGCAGGTGGCGAGAGTTCACCAGCAGGCCGGCCAGGGCCGCCGCGATGGGGCTGCCGCCCGCGGCGACGATCCCGACGAACAGGAACTCCGACGCGCCGGCCAGCACCAGCACGCTCTGCGCGGCGGGCACCCACAGCGGGAACCCGGAGGCGACCGCGATGGCACCGTAGGACAGGCCGATGAAGAATACGGCCACGCAGGCCAGACCGATGTCAGCCAGTACGCTACGTTCCAGGGTTCTGTATATCGAACGCATGGAGTTTATTCTGAACACCTAGGCCATCGTTCGTCAAACCGAACGGATCGACTTATATGACGAACAGTCAGTCACAGAAGGCGCCGCTGGAACTCATCGCGGCCTCACTGCGCCGGGAGCGCCGAGCGTCCGGGCTGTCGCTCACCGAGGTGGCGCGCCGGGCCGGCATCGCCAAGTCCACGCTGTCCCAGCTGGAGTCGGGTACCGGCAACCCCAGCGTGGAAACGCTGTGGGCCATCTGCGTCGCGCTTGACGTGCCGTTCTCCCGGCTGGTCGATCCGCCCCGGCCGTACACCCAGGTGATCCGGGCCGACGAGGGGCCCACGGTGGCCGCGGCCGAAGCCGACTACCTGGCCACCCTGCTGGCCGCCTGCCCGCCGGGCGCGCGCCGCGACATCTACCGGATCCAGGCCGAGCCGGGCCACCCGCGGGCGTCCGAGCCGCACATGACCGGCGTAGTGGAGCACGTGGTGATCGGCGCCGGGCGTGCCCTGGTCGGGGTGGCCGGCGAGGCGGCCGAGCTCAGCCCGGGCGACTATATCCGCTACCCCGGCGACGTACCGCACGTGTTCGAGGCGATGGAGCCCGGGACCCACGCGGTGCTCCTCTCGGAGCACGTCTAGGCAGCACTTCTAGGGCAGTACTTCTAGGTTGGGGCCGGGACCTGCTCGATCAGCGCGGCCAGGCCGGCCTCGTCGAGCAGGTCGGCCGGGCGGACGGTCTGGTCGTGGGCCACGTAGTAGAACGCGGCCCGGACGTCGGATACCGGCACCCCGGTGAGCGCCGCCCAGGCTAGGCGGTAGGCCGCGAGCTGGACGGATACCGCATGCCGTTCGGCTTCATTACCTGGCGGACGGCCGGTCTTCCAGTCGACCACGTCGTAGCCGCCCCCGGGAGCGTCGGCGAACACCGCGTCGATCCGGCCGCGGACCAGCCGGTCGCCGACCAGGGTCTCGAACGGCACCTCGACCGCCCGCGGCCAGCGTTCGGCCCACTCGCCATGCTCGAAGCTCGACCGGAGCGCGGCGAGATCGCCTTCGCCGGGTGCCTCGCCGTCGGCGCTGCCGTCCTCGGGGCCGAACAGCGCGTTGTCGTCGATGAGCAGTTGCTGGCCGTACCGCCGCTCCAGCCACTGATGGAAGGCCGTGCCGCGGCGGGCCTGGCTGGCCGGCGGGCGCGGCATCGGCCGGCGGACCTGCCGGGCCAGCTCGGCCGGGTCGCGGGCCAGCGTCACCAGCGACGACACCGACAGCCTGGCCGGCAGCGGCACCTGGGTCACGCCGTCACCCCGGCGCTGCGCCCGTTCGGCCAGCAGCAGGCCGGCGTCCCGCTCCCAGGCCTCGGCCAGTTCCGTGTCCCGGGCACCGAGGTCTTCCGGCGATGGTGCGGCGGGCTGGGCGAGGGCTGATTCAACGAGGGCGGCGGCCTCGCGGACCGCTTCATAGCGACGGCCCGCCTGGGTGGCCGGCCAGTCGGCCGCGTCCACGGCGGCGAGCAGCGGGTTCTCCGCGTCGGGATCCGGCTCGCCCGCCCACTCCGTGACCCGGGTCACGCCGGACTTCCTGACCTCCTCGAGGAACGGCGAGGGTCCCAGGCGGCTGCTGCCGCCCTCGCCCCACCAGTAACCCGAGCAGCCCAGCCAGAACGCCGCCCGGGTGGCCGCCACGTACATCAGCCGGCGCTCCTCGGACAGGTCCCTGGCCGCGCAGGCCTCGCCGAAGGCCTCGAGCGAGGCGGCGTCGAGCCCGAGGAGCTCGGGCAGGTCCCCCGCGTCCCCGCGCAGGCCGAACGGGATCAGCCGCGGGTTGTCGGTCCACCGGGTGGACACCCGCGGCCGGGCCGGGAACACCTGCGACCGCTCCCCCATGGCCAGGCCGGGCACGAACACGGCCGGCCACTGCAGGCCCTTGGCCGCGTGCACGGTCAGCAGCTTGACCGAGTCCGACTCGCCGACCCGCCCGGTTTCCAGGCCGAACTCCTCCTGCTGGGCCGCGGTCAGGTAGGCCAGGAACGCGCCGAGGGTCGGCTCGGCGCCCTCGCCGGCGAACGCGTCCGCCACGTCGGTGAAGGCGTCCAGGTCGGCGCGCGCCGCGACCGGGTCCACCCCGGGCCGCGCCGCGACCTCGATGTCGAGGCCGAGCACGCGCTCCGCCTCGGCGGTCAGGTCGGCGAGCGGCCGCCCGATGTGCGCGCGCAGCCGGCGCAGCTCGCCGGCCAGGGCGTGCATCCGCGCGTAGCCGGCCCGTGAGTAGGCGGCGGGCTCGCCCAGGTCGTCCAGCGCCTCGACCAGGCTGCCGGTCTCCGCGGTCAGGTCGGTGATGGCCTCGGCCAGCGCGTCCTGGGCGTCCTGCTCCACGGCGGCCGCCCGCGTGACGGCCCGGCCGTCGCCCTCGCCGCGGGCCAGCGCGCGGGCCCGGCGGCCGAGCGCGACCAGGTCGCGCGGCCCGATCCGCCAGCGCGGCCCGGTGAGCAGCCGGGCCAGCGCGTCGGAGGCGCCCGCGTCGTGCAGCACCCGCAGCGTGCACACCACGTCCTGCACCTCGGGCACGGCGAGCAGCCCGCCGAGGCCCACCACCTCGACCGGGATGCCGCGAGCCTCCAGGGCGTGCCGCAGCGGCACGAACTGGGACCGCTTGCGGCACAGCACCGCGATGTCCGACGGCCGTACCCCGGACTGCCGGTCTTCCGGCCATGGCCCCCCGTCGGGGGCACAGCCCTTCGGCGCTCCGGTTCCGGCCAGCAGCGCGGCGGCCTGCGCGGCCACCCACTCGGCCTCGTCGAGGATCGTGCCGAGGAGGGCGCAGGTCACCGCGCCCCGTTCGGCCCGGTCCGGCGCGGAGGTCAGCCGGGGGACGTCGGGCGCCTCGTACCGCAGTTCCTCCTGGATGGCCGCTGCCGCGTCGAGCACCTGCGCGGAGTTGCGGAAGCTGGTCGACAGCTGCAGCACCGGGGCCGGCCCGGAGGGCGCCGAGGCGCCGAACGGCCGGACCCGGGCCACCACGGGGAAGTCGGCGGTGAACCGGCGCAGGTTGCCGGCGCTCGCGCCGCGCCAGCCGTAGATGGACTGGCACGGGTCACCGACCGCGGTGACCGGGTGCCCGCCGCCGAACAGCGCCCGCAGCAGCACCAGCTGGGCGTGGCTGGTGTCCTGGTACTCGTCGAGCAGGACCACCTGGTAGCGGGCGCGCTCGGCCGCCCCGACCTCGGGGTGCCTGCTGGCGATCCTGGCCGCCAGCGCCACCTGGTCCCCGTGGTCAAGCACCTCGCGCGCCGCCTTGGCCGCCGCGTACCGGCTGACCAGCGGCAGAAGCTGTTCCCTGGCGCGCTGGGTGGCAATTATCTTCCGAACGGACGCGGTGATCCGCCCCGGCAACGCATCGTGCTCCGCGGTGAGCCAGAGACCGACGGCGGTGACGTCGCCGGTGTCGCGCAGGTGCTCGGACAGGTCGCCGGCCAGCTCGAGCACGGCCGCGGTGACCGTCTGCGGCGTCCAGGTTACCTCGTCCATCGGGCCGTCGTAGCCCGCCACGATCTGCGCTCCGAGCTGCCAGGACAGCGCGGGGGTGATCAGCCGCATGGACGGCTCGAGGCCCTCGCGCAGCGCGTTGTCGCTGACCAGCCGGCCCGCGTAGGCGTGATAGGTGCCGATCACCGGATCCCCGCCGAGTGGATCCCCGCCGAGCGGGTCCCCGCCTGAGGAGGACGCGCCCTCCAGCCCGGCGCGGCGCAGCCGCTCCAGGCGGGAGCGCACCCGGTCGGCGAACTCGGCCGCGGCCTTCCTGGTGAAGGTGAGGCCGAGCACCCGGTCCGGGCGGACCATCCCGTTGGCGACCAGCCAGACCAGCCGCGCCGCCATAGTCTCGCTCTTGCCCGAGCCCGCGCCTGCGATGACCGCCAGCGGGCCGAGCGGGGCGGAGATCACCGCCGCCTGCTCCGGCGTCGGCTCGGGCAGCCGGAGCAGGCGGGCCAGCTGCGCCGGTCCTATCGGGGCCGCTCCGACCGGGGTGCTCACCCTTGAATTCCATCAGATGCCACTGACATTCCGCGGCGGAACCGTCACGCGGGCGACGTCGTTTACCGGGTAACCGGGGATGGAGGCCGACATGGAACGGGCCGAACTTGACCAGATCGAACGGGTTATCAACCACGAGCTGCGGGAGCGTTTTCTCACCGGCGCGGTGCAGCGCGCCGTGCTGCTGCAGCACGGCGACGATCCGGCGATCGAGCCGGGTCAGCTGCTGGTGCGGGTGTTCGTGCCGGCGCCGGACCGGCCGGACGACTACGAGCAGGCCCTGGCCGTATGGCAGGACGCCCACCGGACGGGGATGGACAGGCTCCGGCGGGAGCTGTCGTTGCGGCTGCCCGCGGCGCGCCTGCTCGAGTTCACCTTCGACGTCCCCGGCGCCGCCACGCCACGGATCGAGATGCCGGACGACGGGTCGCTGGCCGCCGAGCAGCCGTCCGGCCGCGAGATCGTGACGACGGCCCTGTCGCTGCTGCGGGCCAACTACGTGTTCCCCGAGCTGGCCGAGCGGGCCGCGGCCGCGGTCGAGGCCAGGCTCGCGGCCGGCGAGTACGACGACCTGGACGAGATCACGCTGACCAACCTCGTCACCCGGCACCTGCGGGAAGTCTGCGACGACAAGCACCTGGCGCTGCGGCTGGGCGGGGGGCCGCCCGAGCCTCCGCCCGGGCCCGGCCCGGAGCCCGGACACCGGAAACCCAAGGATCACAAGGATCACGAGGCCAGGCGGCTGGCCATGCGCCAGATGGGCCGGCTGGACAACTTCGGCATCCGCCGGGTCGAGCGGCTGGACGGCAACGTCGGCTACCTGGACGTGCGCCGGGTGGCCGTGCCGGCCAACGCGGGGCCGGCCATCGCCGCCGCGATGGAGCTGGTGGCCGGCACCTACGCGCTCATCATCGACCTGCGGCACAACCACGGCGGCTCACCGGAGGGCGTGACCTTCTGGTGCACCTACCTCTTCAGTGAGAAGCCGACTCATTTCAATGACATCTTCCACGCCGATACCGGCGAGACCAGGCAGTTCTGGGCGCTGCCGTATGTTCCGGGCACCCGTTATGTCGACCGGCCGGTCTACGTGCTGACCAGCAGCGAAACGTTCTCCGGCGGCGAGGACTTCGGCTACACGCTGCAGGCGCTCGGCCGGGCGGAGGTGATCGGCGAGACGACCGGCGGCGGCGCGCACCCGACCCGCCCGTTCCCGGTCAGCGCCGCCGTGCACATCGCGATACCGTTCGCGCGTTCTGTCAACCCGGTCACCGGGACGAACTGGCAGGGCACCGGCGTGGTGCCCGACGTGCCGACGGACCCGGAGCAGGCCCGCGACGTGGCGTACGCCCGGGCCCTGGAGCACGTGCTGGCCATGGACGACGTACCGCCGCCGATCGCGGACGAGGCGCGCGACGCGCTGGCCGTGCTGCCCGCCGCCGGCCAGGGTTGACGCGGTTTGGCCGGCCGCGGGGCGTGGTCAGGGAGGTGATGATCGCGGTTCGGTCACGCCGCGGGCTTCGCGAGCCGTGGCGACGTCGGGCATGGATGCGGCGGCGAGGCGCCGGTACGGCCGGGCCATCGGCCATTGGCGGTCCTCGAGCACGGTATCGGCGTCGAACTGGCCCAGGCTCTGGATCAGCCTGGCCACCAGGCCCGTCCACCCGGTCTGGTGGGACGCGCCGAGCCCGGCTCCGTTGTCGCCGTGGAAGTACTCGTAGAACAGGATGAGGTCACGCCAGTGCGGGTCGTCCTGAAATAGCCTGGTCCCGCCGTAGACGGGGCGCCGCCCGTCGCCATCTCGCAGGAATGTCCCGGCGAGGCGGCGCGACAGTTCCTGGGCGACTTCCAGCAGCGTCATCATCTGCCCGGAGCCGGTCGGGCATTCAACCCTCAAGTCGTTGCCGTAGTACCGGTAGTGCTGGATCAGGGCCCGGATCAAGAGCAGGTTGACCGGGAACCACACCGGCCCGCGCCAGTTGGAGTTGCCGCCGAACATTCCGCTGGTCGACTCGGCCGGCTCGTACTGCACTCGGTGCTCAGCCCCGGCGACATCGAAGGCATAGGGGTGTTCGAGATGCCAGCGCGAGACTGAGCGGATGCCGTGCGGGCCAAGGAACCGGTCCTCGTCCAGCATCCGGGCCAGGACGCGCCGCAGTTTGTCCTCGTTCACCAGGGACAGCAGCCGCCGGCCGTGGACGCCGGGCACGAACGGGTCGGCGATATTGGCCAGCAGGTCCTGGTTGCGCCGGATGAAGGTGGCCGCATGCTCGGCGATCCGCGGATAGCGGTCGATGACGTCGGCCTCGATCACCGTCGTCGCGCACAGGGGCAGCAGGCCCACCAGGGACCGGACCTTGAGCCGGGCCCCGGTGCCGTCGGGCAGGCGCAGCACGTCATAGAAGAAGCCGTCCTCTTCGTCCCACATCTCGTCGGGATGCTCACCAATCGGGTCCACCGCGGCTGCGATCCAGAAGAAATGCTCGACGAACTTGAGCACGAACCCCTCGTAGGTCTCATCATGCTCCAGCAGAGTCAGGGCAAGCTCGAGCATGTCCTGGCTGAACATCGCCATCCAGGCCGTGCCGTCAGCCTGTTCCAGCCGCCCGCCGGTGGGCAGCGTCGCGCTGCGGTCGAACACGCCGATGTTGTCCAGGCCGAGGAAGCCTCCCTCGAACACATTGCGGCCGGAGGGATCCTTGCGGTTCACCCACCAGGTGAAGTTCAGCAGCAACTTGGCGAAGCTTTCCTGCAGGAACGGAAGGTCCACCTTGCCCAGGTCAGCCTCCAGGTTCGCCAGGAACAAGGTGGCCATGGCGTGGACCGGGGGGTTCACGTCCCCGAAGTTCCACTCATAGGCAGGCATCTGGCCGGTCGAGTGGAGGTAACCCTCGGACAGCATCAGGTCGAGCTGGCTCTTGGCGAAGTCGGGATCGACCATGGCCAGCGGAATGCAATGGAACGCCAGATCCCAGGCGGCATACCACGGGTACTCCCATTTGTCGGGCATGGACACGACATCATGGTTGACCATGTGGAACCACGACTCGTTGCGGGTACCCCGCCGGGTCGGCGCTCGCAGCGGGTGCCGGTGGCGCTCACGCAACCAGCGGTCCACGTCGAAGTAATAGCACTGCTTGGACCACAACATCCCCGCCAGCGCCTGCCGCATGACCGCCTTCGCGTCATCGGTCACCGCCGGCGGCGTGATGGCATCGTAGAACTCGTCTGCCTCGGCCCGCCTCCGCGCGATCAGCTCATCCGCGCCGGCGAAGGGCGCCATGAGGGTCTCCGGCCCCTCGCGGGTGAGCCGCACCCGCACCGCGGCCTGCCCGCCGGCCGGCACGGCCAGCCGGACCCGCGCCGCCACCTTGGTCCCCTCGCCGTCGGGATTCACGGTGTCCGCGCCGTGCAGGAGATGGTCGCCTATGCCGTCCTTGGCGAAGCGCGTCGCAGGCTCGGTGCCGAACACGCGTGCCATATTCGTTTCATTCTCGCAAAACAGCAGGGCCGCTTCCGGTTCGGCGTAGAGGTAGAAAACGCCGAGCTGATGATGTTCGGCCCGGACGACGGGATCCGCCGCCTCGGCGCGAGCGAGCCGGGGCTTGGGATCACTATCTCCCCACGACCATGTGTTGCGGAACCACAGCGTCGGCAGCACGTACAGGCCGGCGTCCTGCGACGAACGGTTGTGCACGGTTATGCGGCAGAGGATGTCTTCCGGGCCGGCCTTTGCGTGCTCCACCTCGACATCGAAATAACGGTCGTCATCGAAGACGCCGGTATCGATGAGCTCGTACTCGAATTCATGCCGTGACCGGGCCCGGTTCACCGCGACCAGGTCGTTGTAGGGGAACTCGGCCTGCGGGTACTTGTAGAGGTAGCGCTGGTAGCTGTGCGTCGGGAGGTTATCGACGTAGAAGTAGCACTCCTTGACGTCCTCACCGTGGTTGCCCTCGGCATTTGTCAAGCCGAACAGGCGCTCCTTCAAGATCGGGTCGCGCTCATTCCACAGCGCAAGAGCCAGGCACAGCCGCTGCTTGTCGTCGCTGATCCCGGCAATGCCATCCTCACCCCACCGGTACGCGCGAGACCGCGCCTGATCATGGCTGAGATACGACCAGGCGTCTTCGCTGTCGCTGTAGTCTTCCCGGACCGTCCCCCACTGACGCTCACTGAGATAAGGTCCCCAGGCACGCCACGGGACACCCGCCCGGGCATCCGTCAGCCGCCGCTCCTCGGCCGTCAGCGAGGCCGGGTCGGCCAGCGCCGGCAGGCCAGGCTCATCAGGCATGTTCCTATGTCCCTTCGTCGCTCGCTACAGCTTCTCGCCGGGTTCCCTGGCCCCCTGGGCCGGCCGGCGGGATTTCCTGTCCCTCTTCGCCTGCCGCCGATCGGCCGGACCGGAACGGGGCATCACCTGATCTGTTCGGCCGTGGAATCATTCTCATCGTGTATCGAGTGTTACCAGCGGCACAAGGACACGTCATCGCCCCTAGCGGGTGATTGAGAGTCAGGAAACAAGCCGCGCCGGCCGGGATTCCGGCCCTTGAATGAATTAAGGGTAAACGATAAGTGGCAAATAGACGACATAAACTTAAATTCAAGTGCCGGGAATCGCAAAGCTTACTGCTGCCTAGCGCCATGGCAAGTCACATGTGCCCGGTCTTTGGGCCGCGTGAGGGGTGATCAGCCTGAGATCTGGCCGCTGCCGGGCGTCGTCCGGTCCCCGGCTGGCATACGCACCTCCCCGGCCTCCCCGGCCTCACCCGTTAGCCGGACGCCGGCGCGCGCAACCGCCACGATGTCACGTCGATGCGGTTAGTAGGCGTCAGTTATTAACACGCGGGTTTGATCTCGGGTGCGAGCGGGCGGGGCGGTAGCCGCGGCGGCGGCACGGGGCGGCGGTTCCGGGTCGAAGTGCCGGTGGTCCGGTTCTAGCGGACCAGCGGCACATCGCCCCAGCGGTTAGCACATCAGCGCGCCAGAAATCCCGAGGCGACGGGTTATTTTTAAGACGCGCGCTCAGGACCGCCACGATGTGACACCGGGGCGGTTAGGCCGCGTGCGGGACGGACTGGGCGCGGGTGAAAATGAGTGCTGCGGGGCGCCTGGGACGTGAGGTGCGGAACTGCGCGGGGGATGGGATCGACCTGCTCCGGCTGCGGCGGCCGCCAGATCAGCCAGTGACCAGGGTGACTCCCGTCGGTGCGGCCCGGACCTCGCCCGGAGCAAGTGATACGCGGCGCGGGGACGTGGGTCACAGCATGGCGAACAGATGGCAGCCCCAGGCGGGCAGGGCGACGAACAGCCCCTGGTCAGCCAGCTCGTCGCCGCTCCGCTCGTATACGCGGTCATCGAGCAGGTCGGTGAGGCTCCAGTTGCGGCCGCGCAGGTTGGTCCAGCCGAGCCCGACGCGCCCGTCGGCGGGCTCGGCGGAGAGGTTGACCACCACCACGTACCGGCCGTTGCCGTGAGCCACGCCGTCAGCAACGCCGCCGCCCGCGCCGTCAGCGGTCCACGACCAGGCGAGGAGGTTGCGGCAGGAATCGTTGTCGGGCCAGCCGGCCACCTCGAGCAACTGCCAGTCGCCCGCCCGTACCCGGTGGCTGGCCACGGTGGCCAGCAACCGCCGGTACCAGCTGGCCAGGGCGGGGTCGGACGGTTCGCCGGGCCGGCGCGACAGGAAGACCGGCGGGCGTACTCGCCGGCCCTCGAACTGTCCCTCGTGCCACAAGGTGGCGCCCGGGAGGGTCGCGATGGCCACCACCGCGGCCCGTTCGGCGTCGCCGGGGAGCAGGCCCGCGATGCGAGGCTCGTCGTGGTTCTCCAGGAAGCGGACGAGCCGCGACTGGTAGGCCAGGTCGGCGCGCAGGTGACCGCGGACGCCGGAAACGTCCCGGCCGACGATCCGGTCATAGAGCCGCTTGTCGTAGCAGAAGTCGAAGCCCTGCTGCTGAAGTGTCCATTCCATGTCCCAGTAGGCCTCGGCGACGAGCACGGTCTCCGGGTGCTGGCTGCGCAGGCCCGCGATGACGGCAGGCCAGAACTCCTCGCCCGGCTCCTGGCCAGTACGGCCGCCCCAGGTCTTGGCAAACACCTGATTGGTCATCAGCATGGCCATGTCGCAGCGGATCCCGTCGCACTGCCCGGCGATGTCCGACAGGGTCTGCGTGGTCGCCGCGCGCAGGGCGGGCGAGAACGCGTCAAGCTGCACCACATCGGGCCACGGCGGGAAGTAGGGGTCGCGGCCGTGGGCCAGGATGTGCCCGGCGGCCCGCACCCAGGCCGCAGGCTCGGCCTCGATGTCGGCCTCGCCGCCATTGACAAACAACTCCGGGTGGGTCGTCACCCAGGGATGGTCGGGCGCGACGTGGTTGGGCACATAGTCCAGGAGCAGCCGGACGCCGCGGGCGGCCAGCGTGGCGCGCGCTTCGGCCAGGGCCAGGGGGCCGCCGAACGAGTCGTCGACGACGTACCGGCGTACGCAGTACGGCGATCCGATCACGTCGTCACGCCGTACGTCGGGCAGAGCGTCCAGGAACGAGGCCTGCAGCCCCGCGTTCGCGTTGGCCAGCTCGAGGCCGGCCGGGCTTCGTTCCCACACGCCCATCAGCCACACCGCGCCGGCGCCGGCCGGTGTGACATCGTCCCAGGCGGAGGCCGGCACGTCAGCCAGCGTCACCCGCCGCCCGGCGGCCCGCGACAAGTCGCCCAGCCAGATCGCGGTGTTGATCTCGTAGATCACCGGCTTGGCCGGCCACCCGGTCACCGGCGCACCCCGGTTCCCCACGGCCGCCCGCTGAGGCAGGGTCCCGAGCGCCGCCAGGAAACGGCGCGCATATCCTCATCCAGTCGCTGACGGTCCTCAATGACCATGTCATTCACCATTCGCTCGCTACTGCCGCGAGTTCCGGCCCGGTCCGCGGTTCGTGGACGGCCGGCAGGTTGCCAGAATGGCGCGGGCAAACGCGGCATGCATCATCCGGATAGGATGATTTGCGCGTCCCGGGCCGGGCGCAAACTGTTTATGAGCACATCATGACGGCACCCAGGGGCACTGGGTGGCTTTCGCGTTTATAGTCGCCCAGGTTCGCCTCGTGACTGGCGAGAGCGTATACGCGGTGACCGAAGAACTGACGAAGAGCCGGTCGACTCTGCGGGAAAGTCCGTTCCCTCCGATCGCTAATGCGCTCATACGGATCCGGCGATGAGCTCTGACCGGACCCTGCTGGTCGTCGGCGGGGGGCCGGCCGGGGTCACCGCTGCCCTCCAGGCCTGCGAGCTCGGCGCGCAAGTCACCCTGCTCGAAGCAGGTCAAATCGGCGGCACCAGCCTCAACCGCGGCCCGGCGCCGGTGCGGACGCTGGCGCGGACGGCCCGGCTGGCGCGCGACTGGTCCTCCTGGGCCACCTTCGGCCTCGACGGCCCGCCGCCGGTCCCGAACCTCCCTGTCGTGATGGCCAGCAGCGACCGGGTGGCCCGTTACGCCCATGACAAGAAGGACCTGGCCGGCCATCTGCGCCGGCACGGGATCGACCTGGTCGAGAACCTCGGCCCGGTCGGCTTCGTCGATCCGCACACGGTGGCCGCCGACGGGGCGCGCAACTGGTCTGCGGACCGCATCATCCTGGCCGTCGGCGGGCACGCTGGCCGGCTCCGGATCCCCGGGGCTGACCTCGCGCTCACCTACGAGGACATTCCGTCCCTGGCCAGCTTCCCCCGCCGGGTCGCGGTGGTCGGCGGCGCCGACACCGGCTGTCAGATCGCGTCCATTTTCGATGACCTCGGCGCCGCAGTCAGCTTGTTCGAAGCCGGCCCTGTCCTCCTACCCGCCGCCGATGCCAGCGTCTCGGCCGAACTCAGCCGCGCGTTCCGCGCCCAGGACATGGGCGTGCACACGGACACGCTGGTCGAGGCGCTCGGCCCGGACAGCGGCGCCATCCGCGTCGACTACCGCAGCGGCCCGGTATCGGCTCACCTGATCGCGGATGCCGTGTTCTTCGCCGTCGGCTGGCCCGCCAACCTCAGCCGCCTGGCCTTGGCGGCGGCCGGCGTGCACGCCACGCCCGCCGCGATCGGAGTCGATGACTACCTGCGCACCAACGTGGAGCACATCTTCGCCGCCGGCGATGTCAACGGCCGGTCGATGATCGTGCAGAGCGCCAGGATGGAAGGCCGGATCGCGGCCATGAACGCCATCCTCGGAGCTACCAGGCACGCCACCTACGACGTGGTCGCCGAGCTCCAGCTCGCGTTCCCCACCTTCACCGAGGCCGTCTGCATGGCCGCGCAGAAGATCTGCCGGACCCTCGGCATCGGGAGCTTCCCCCAGGTGTGGAGCTATCTCGGACCTGAAGACTGACCCGCGCCCGGTGCGGCGTGCCTGCTGCATCGCGGCGCGAGGCAGGTACCGTCAGGCTGGCGCGTCGAAAGCGATGACGGTCTTGATGCCGGCCGGCCTGTCCTGGATCAGTTCCGGTGCCTGCTCGGGCGGGTAACGTCCGGCGATGAGCGTGCGGACCACGGCCGGCCAGCGCCGCCGGAAGGCATCGAGATCTCGCAGCGCGGATGCGAAGGCCTCGGGCCCGGCGTTGACCGTGCCCAGCAGCATCTGGTTCTTCAGCACCATGCTCCGCATCAGGTGAGCCGGATCCGACTGGACGAAGTCCTGCAGGCCAGGGACGCCGGTCAGCACGAAGACGCCGTTGGTGCCCAGGACCCGCAGCGCCCGCAGGGCGAAGTGGGAGTGCCCGACCGCCTCGTAGATCAGGTCGATGTTGCCGATCTGCGCGGCCAGGTCAGGGAACGTCACGGTCTCGGCGGAGACGTAGGTCGCGCCGATGGCGCGGACCAGGTCGATCCGCGGATTGGGAGGCGACTCGCGGGAGTAGACGTAGGTGGTGAAGCCGGCCATGGCCAGCGTCATCGCGCCCAGCACCCCGACCGGGCCGATGCCGAGGACCAGCGCCGAAAGCCCCGCGCCGCGCTCGTGGCTGGGTGTTTGCGGGTCGAGCCAGGGCGGGCGGCGCTGCATCATCCAGAAGATCTGCCCGAGCGCCTTCTCCGCGATGGTCAGCGGCTCGGCCAGCACCCCGACCTCGCGCAGGTCGGGCGGCACCACGTTCATATATCGCTCAGAGTCGACGACGTATTCGGTCATGTAGCCGTGGGCTTCCTTGATGCCTCGCTCGGTGAACTCGCCGGTGTAGCAGTAATCCTGGTGCCCGGAACGGCAGGCCAGGCAGCCGGGATGCGGACAGGGGCGGCGCACCGAGGGCACGACGAGATCCCCTGCCTCGAAGCGCTCGACGGCCGGGCCGACCTCCACGACCTCGGCCAGCGACTCGTGGCCGATCACCAGGTGGTCATCCCCCGGCGGCGGGGTGCCGTACTCGAAGGAACAGATCTCCGTGTCGGTGCCGCAGATGCCGACATCGAGCAGGCGCAGCATGACCTGGTCGGGCCGGGAGAGCCGGGGAACGTCCTGCTCGATGATCTTGACCTGCTGAGATCCGGGAAAGACCGCGACGGCTTTCATATTCTCTCCAGGTGACTTCGGGACCGGCCCGCCCCGACGGCAGAAAGGTCAAGGTCCTCGATGAGTCATGGCAAGCAGACACCTCCATGCGCGCCATCGGGCTGGGCTCTGCCGTCGTCCCCGGCCATCGTCCCCCACCCCGCCAACGGCCGGTATCACCCGCCGTGGATGAACCACGCGCGGGACCAGCACGCCGGAAGCCGGGTCATCGCGCAAGCTTTAGGGCCTGACCTGCTCCCCTTCGGGGTGGACCGGGCAGCAGGCGGCGACGGGGCAGGTGCGGCAGCCTGGGTTCACCCGGGCCTCGAAGACGGGCCCGGCCATCCCGGCCGCGACGGTCTCCACCAGGTCCCTGGCCCAGCCGGGCTCGTCGTCCTCCGCCAGCGCGCCCTGCCGCTGCACCTTGGCCCGCACCGTCACCCCGGCCGCCTTGCCGACCTGGACCAGCTCCGCGCCGCCCGGCTCGGCCAGGCCGAACCGCTCGAACGCGCCGAGCAGCACGGCCAGCTGGTAGACGCCGAGCTGCGGGTGCCGGCCCAGCTCGTCCTCGCGCGGCGCGCTGCCGCCGGTCTTCAGGTCCACCACGACCGCGCGGCCCTGATCGTCGGACTCCAGCCGGTCCACCCGGCCGGTGATCTCCACCTGGCCGACCCGCACCTTGAGCGCCTGCTCCACCGCGACTAGCTCGCGCGGGTTCTCCGCGTGCCAGTCGAGGAACCGCCGCACCATGCGCTCGGCCAGCGCGCGCTGCTTGGCGCTGTACCAGGCGCTCCCGAAGTCGAGATGGTGCCAGATTTCATCGATGCGATCAGCCACGGCCCGTTCGGTAGCACCCTCGGCAGCCAGTACGGCGGCGGCGTGGATCACGGTGCCCAGGTGGCGCAGGACGTCCGTCCGTCCCGCGCCGACCGCCGCCTCGAGCAGCCAGCGGAGCCCGCACCGGGTGAACGACTCGACCTGGGAAGGGGACAGCCGGACCGTCTCGCCGCCGGTCACGATCGGGCCGGAGTCGGACAGCTCGGTCAGCGCGTACCACTCGCGCGGATGGGCCGCGCGGACCCCGGCGGCGGCCAGCCGGGCCAGCTGGGCCGCGGCGGCCTGCCGGACAGCCGGCGGGCGCTCGGTGTCGGCCGCGGCCCGGCGCAGGTCGGCGACCAGCGCGGGCATGGACAGCCAGCGGTGCCCGCCGTGCGTCTCGGCGACCCGCTCGACGCGGATGTCGTCGCCCGCCAGCTCGGTCAGGAACCGGGACGGTCTTTGGTCCGTGTCCTCGCCGCCGGCCGCGGTGACGACCAGGCGCTTTTTCGCGCGGGTGGCCGCCACGTAGAACAGCCGGCGCTCCTCGGCCAGCAGCTTGGCCGCCAGCATGGCGGCGTCCACGTCCGCGCTCGCGTCCTGGCCGGGGCCGCTCGCGGCCTCGGCGAGCTCGTCGACGCCCAGCAGCGAGCCGCGCATCCGCAGGTCGGGCCAGGTTTCCTCCTGGACGCCCGCGACGACCACGACGTCCCACTCCAGGCCCTTGGACCGGTGCGCAGTCAGGATGCGGACGCAGTCATCCCTGACGGCCCGTTCGGCCAGGGTGTCGCCGGCGATCTCCTGGCTGGACAGGCTGTCGGCGAACAGGGCGGGCGCGCCGGGCGGCATGCTGTCGGTGAAGTGCGCGGCCTTGTCGAACAGCGCCAGCACCGCGTCCAGGTCCCGGTCGGCGGCCGCGCCCGCCGGGCCGCCCGCCGCGCTGACCTGCTGCCACTGCGCGGCCAGGCCGGAGGCGTCCCAGACGGCCCAGAGCACGTCCTCGGCGCTACCGCCCTTGGAGATGGCGCCTTTCGCGGTGGCCAGCAGGCCGGCCAGGCGCTTGGCCGGCGCCGCTACCCGGTCCGGCACCATGGCCAGGTCCCTGGGGTGGAGCAGGGCGTGCGTGAGCATGTCGTTGCCGCGCTGCGTGGTACGGCTCTCCGGGTCGGCGTCGGCGAGGAGCTGAAGGGACCGGCGCAGGCGGCGCAGGCCGAGGGCGTCGGTGCCGCCGAGCGGGCCGCAGAGGAGCTCGGCCGCGGTCGGCTCGTCGAACTCGGCTGGGTGCAGGGCGCAGCGGAGCAGCATGAGCAGCGGGCGGGTGCCGGGCTCCTCGGCCAGCGGCAGCTCGTCCCCGGCCACCGCGACCGGGACGTTGGCCGCGGTCAGCGCCCGGCGCAGCAGCGGTACCTGCCGGGTCGCCGAGCGGACCAGGACGGCCATGTCCGGCCAGGGCACCCCGTCGGCCAGGTGCGCGCGGCGCAGGGTGTCAGCGACCAGCGCGGCCTCCTGGGTCGAGCTGTCCGCGACCAGGATGCGGATCTCGCCGGGCGGGCTGTCCGGCGTGGGCACCAGCAGCCGGTGCCGGGCCCCGGCGGCCGATGCTCCCGGCGCCGCGGGCAGCCGCCGGGCCACCCGGCGGGACGCGGCCAGCAGGTCACGGCCGCTGCGGCGGCAGGTACGCAGCGCCACCACCGGGGCCGGCTGGCCGTCCGCGGTGCGGAACCGGTCCGGGAACTCGGTGAGCGCGCGCACGTCGGCGCCGCGGAACGCGTAGATGGACTGGTCCGGGTCGCCGACCGCGATCAGCTCCCTGCCTTCCCCGGCCAGCGCCATCAGCAGCGACTCCTGCGCCGGGTCGCTGTCCTGGTACTCGTCGACCAGCACCACGTCGTAGGCGCCGCGCTCGCGCTGCCTGGTCTCCTCGCGGCCGAGCAGGGCCGCGGCGATGCGGACGATCTCGGCGTAGTCGTAGGCCGGGACCGGCGCGAGGTCGAAGCGGGCCGCGTACCGGTCGAGGAAGCCGGCCGCGGCCATCCAGTCGTCGCGGTCCTTGTGCTTGCCCAGCTGGCGCAGGCCGCGGCCGTCCAGGCCGCGCTCGGCCGCGCGCAGCAGCAGGTCGCGCACCTCCTCGGCGAAACCGCGTGTGGCGAGCGCGGCCCGCAGCCGCTCCGGCCACCGGCCGCCGCCGTCCTGGGCCTCGCCCCTCAGCATCCGGCGGATTTCCAGCAGCTGCTCCGGCGCGGAGAGCAGCCGCGGCGGCTCGTCACCGGCCAGCACGAACTCGCGCCGGGTCAGCGCGTAGGCGTAGCTGTGGAAGGTCACCGCCAGCGGCTCGCGGGTGGTTCTGCGGAGTCGTGCCGTGATGCGCTCGCGCAGCTCGGCGGCCGCCTTGCGGCTGAACGTGAGGACCAGGATCCGCTCGGGATCTATGCCGCGGTTCTCGATCCGGTCGGCGACCGCCGCCACGATCGTGGTGGTCTTTCCGGTGCCCGGCCCGGCCAGCACCAGCAGCGGCCCGCCCTTGTGGTCCACGACCTGCTGCTGGGCCTGATCCAGGTGGGGCGGCCCGGGGGGTCCGGGGGTTCCTGGAGGGCCCGGGGGGCCGGGGGGGCCGCCCGCCGCTGCCGCTCCGGCGCCGGCCAGGGGCCGGCGGACGAGGCGGTACGCGGGGGCGCGGGACTGGTCCATTACTGGCATTCCAGCAGACGGTACTGACATTTCGCGGCTCATCTGAGGAAGGTTCGGCGTGTCGTGGCGGGCCGGGTTACGGGTGCGCGCCGCGGTGCGGCTGGGGTTCTCCGTGGGGCCGCCGAGGCGTTTTTTGCGGCGAGGTTCGCGTCGGCACCGGCTGGGCGCTTTACGTCGGTGCGTCGGAGTTTTGCGCCGGTGTGGCGGGGATCTTCATGGGGTGGGGGGTGGCGGGGCGGATCTGCCGGGCCAGCGGGCGCGGTGCATGTCGACGCGGACCGGCGGGCGGGCGGAGCGGAGAGGGGTGCCTTCGGCCAGGTAGTGCCGCAGGGCCACGGTGTCGTGCCCGGGGGCGGGGGTGCCGTCGGAGTGGATCACCCGCCACCACGCCACCGCGCCGCCGTAGACGGCCATCACCCGGCCGACCTGGCGCGGTCCGCGCCCGGCGGCCAGGTACTCGGCGATGTCGCCGTAGGACATCACCCGCCCGGGCGGGATCGAGTCCACCACGTCGAGCACGTTGCTGGCGAAGTCACCGACCGGCGGCGGCCCGCCGTCGTCCGCCTGGCGGGTCACCGGTCCGCCCGGCCCGGTGAGCGGCGGAGCACGGCCAGCCGGGTCCCGGCGGCGACGATCAGGACCAGCGAGGTGAGCGCGAGCAGGGCGAACAGGACGAGCTGGCCGGAACCGCGCGGGCGGACCGGCGCGGGCCGGAGTACGCCGTGGTACCTGACGGTGGCCTTGATGCTGGTCTCCACGGGCCGGGCACCCGCCAGCCGCCCGGCCTTGGCCAGCGCGGCGGCCGCGTCCACGATGCCGAACCCCACCTGGCTGTCGTAGCCTTTGGCCGGCCGGTCGGTGGTCGTCGAGTCCAGCGCTCTGGCTACCAGGTCGGGCGCGAGTCGCGGGTACTTGGACTTGATCAGGGCGGCAACCCCCGCCACTAGCGCGCAGGCGGGGCTGGTGCCGCTGACCAGCCAGTACTGCCCGTCCCGGCCCTGGGCAGGCACCTTTACCCCGGGCGCGGCCACCTTGACGGAGAGGTTGTCGCTGGAGAAGCCGGCCACCGCGCCGCTGGCGGCGACGGCGCTGACGCTGATCACGCCCGGGTAGTCCGCGGGGTAGGACTCGGGGGCCTTGCCAACCCGGCCCGAGCTCGGGCCGCCCGAGTTCCCGGCGGAGGCGATCACCACCACACCGTGGTGGTAGGCGTCCAGCAGTTCCGACCTGACCGTGACGCTCGGCGCGCTGTAGCCGATCGACATGCTGATGACTTGCGCGCCGTGCGTCACCGCGTACTTGATCCCGTCGGCCAGCGACTGCTGGATGTCGGTCTCCCGCTCGTGCTCGTACTTGCCGTAGTGCGGGTCAGCGCGATCGGGGATCACCCGGATCGACAGGATCCGGGCCGCGGGCGCGGTGCCGATGACCCCGCTGAAACCGCCATTATGGCCGTGCCCGGCGATCAGCGACGCCATCCAGGTGCCGTGCACCCCCCAGTCCGTATTGGACGGTCTGGTGGTCACGCCGGTGTAGTCGGGGCCGGTGATGACCGAGCCGGACAGGTCGCTGACGTCCGGGTCCACTCCGCTGTCGATGACCGCGACGGTTACTCCGGCGCCGCGGGTCACCGACCAGGCCGCTTCGGCGTTGAGCATGTTCAGCACCCACTGCTGTGTGGCCTGTATGCCATCGGCGGTAGCGGCGGCCGCGTCCGGGGCCGGGGCGGCGGGCAGCGCGGCCAGCGAGATCAGGCCGGCCGCGGCGAGCAGGGCGATTCCGGGGCGCCACCCGCGGGTCAGCATCCGGGTGTTCCCGGGCAGCGCGGCGGGGCGAGAGCGGCGGCGAGCGTGTGCGCGACGGAGTGCGCGACACCCGAGGCCATGCTGGTCATCTCGGCGTCGGAGTACGGGTCGTCGGACACAGGCACCTGCGGCCGGCTGTCGGCGTACCCGACGGCGTACATGACGAGGTACGGGCCGGCCGTGAAGCTCTTGGACACTTGCCTGTGGTAGTCGTAAAGACCGGACGCCATGCCGCCGAACCTGACCACCTGGACGCCGGCCGGCACCTGACCGCCGGCTCTGACGTCGTGTGCCGCGGTCAGCCGCGGCGCCGCCAGCCCGCTATCCGCGCTGGCGGCAGCGGCGGCGTTCGGCAGCACCGCGACGCCAATGGTCATCACGTAGCTCCTGGTGGCGTCGACGTAAGTCGCCCTGAGCACCGCCTCGCACCCGATCCTGCGCAGCGCCGCGCCGACCGTCGCGCTGGTCACCGCCTTGGCGCAGTCCAGCTCCTGGGGTGCGATGCTGACCCGGAGCGCGTCCAGGTTGAGCGGGGCCACGTCCTGGAGCACCTTGGCGGAGAGCTGGTAGGGAACCGAGGCCGGGAAGATCTGCCCGGCGGGGATGGTCTGCCAGCGGCGCATGACCTCCCACGCCTCGATCTGGCGCTGTTCGCTCGCACTGAAATGCCGGGGCAGGACCTGGATGGCCACCCCGATCGCGGAGACGGCGAACCCGGCCAGGCCGAGGATCAGGGCGACGACCGCGGCGACACGGTGGCCCCGCCCCGGAGACCCCGGAGCGGCACCGCGCTCCCGGTGGCTGCCGTCCGTCCCGTCGGCGTACATACCGTAACCGTGCATCCCGTCGCCATCGCCCCGCCAGGGTCCGGGAGGGTTGTCCCCGCCGGAGCCAGCAGAGGCCCGGTTAACGTATACCCCGGACACGCGGCGCCATTGATCACCGCGCGCCCCGGGATCCGCCGTCACAAGGAAAATGGTAGGGCTAGTTTCAGGCGCCTTGACTGTCCGGAGGACGAATGCCCTGGTTTGACCTGTCATTGGACCAGTTGCGCGATTATCGCACAGATACCGCGGAGCCGCCGGACCTCGACCTATGGTGGCGGCGGCGCCTCGACGAAGCCCGCGCGATGGCCCGCCCGCCGGTGCTGAACAGATACGAAGCCGAGATCTACGCGCCGGTCGAGGTGTTCGACACCGAGTTCTCCGGGGCGGGCGGCGACCGGATCAGGGCCTGGTACCTGCGCCCCCCGGGCACCGATGGACAGATGCCCGTGGTGGTGAAGTTCATCGGCTACGGCGGCGGCCGGGGCATGCCCGCCGAGCACGCGCTGCTGCCCGCGCTCGGCTACGCCGTGTTCGTGATGGATACGCGGGGCCAAGGCGGGCGGTGGACCACCGGGGCTACCGGCGACCGCCAGGGCGACCCGGCCGCGGGACCGGAGAACGCCCGGGTCATGACCAGGGGAATCGCGCGGCCGGAAGGCTACTACTACACGCGGCTGTTCACCGACGCCGTGCTAGCCGTCGAGGCGGCCAGCGAGCTGACCGGCGCACCGCGGGTCGCGGTCAGCGGCGCCAGCCAGGGCGGTGGGCTGGCGCTGGCCGCCGCCGCGCTGATCCCGCAGGCGGTCGCGGTGTGCCACGCGGACGTGCCGTTCCTTTGTGACATCCAGCGCGGCATCACGCTGGCACCGGCGGCGCCGTACACGGAGGTGCCCGAGTTCCTGGCGCACAATGTGGACCTGATCCCGGCCGCGCTCGACACCCTGCGGTACGTGGACTGCGCGCTGCTGGCCCGCCGGATCACCGCGCGCTGCCTGCTCAGCGTGGGCCTGATGGACACGATCTGCCCGCCGTCCACGGTGTTCGCCGCCTACAACGAGATCGCCGCGGGTAAGGACATCGCGGTACACCCGTTCACCGGTCACGAGGTGCCCATGCTGCACGTAGAACGACAACTCCGTCACCTCAGGGACTTCCTGCACTGAGCCCGCGGCGCAAATGTCCTTTAAGGTGACCGGTAGCAGCGCTGCGGATACCTCTGGGGAGGTCCTTCGTGACTGAGGGGACAGGGCACGTCATCGATCCGGACGGCGATGCCCGCCGGGCCGTGCACGAGGCCGTGGCCGAGAGCGGGCCGGAGGTGCTGTCCGACGCGACCATCATGGAAAACCTCTGCCGGACGCAGCTCACCGCCCTGCCAGGCGAGTGCATCCTGATCGTCAGCGCGGCGCGGGCGGATGTGCCGGCGCTGCTCAGGGACAAGATCCCGCAGCTCGGCAACTACGGTGCCATCCAGTCCGTGGCCACCACCCTGGCCGGGGCGCACGACCTGGACAACGCCGCGAGCTTGTGGGTGGTGCGCGAGTTCGCGCGCGCCCTCGGCCTGATCGCACCGGGCGGGACCCAGTCGATGCCGCGCGTGATGCCGGGCGGAGCGGGCGGAGAGGCCGCTGGGGCGGCTGGGGCAGGTGCCTTGGGCGGGGCGGGCGTGCCCACGGGGAGCGGCGGCGCGGGTGTGCCGGGGGGCTCGGGAGGCTCGGGGGGCTCGGGGGGCTCGGGGGGCTCGGGAGGATCGGGAGGATCGGGGGTTCAGGGCGGACCGGGAGCACCGACAGGACCGGGAGCGCTGGCAGGACGAGGGATGCCGACAGGACCGAGGGTGCCCGCGGGACCGGGGGTGCCCGCAGGACCTGGAGTGCCGGGCGGGCCGGAGGTACCGGGCGGATCGGGGGTGCCGGGCGGGCCTGGGTTCGCGCCGGGGATGACGGTTGGCGGGGGTGCTCCGGGTGCAGGTGCAGGTGCAGGTGCGGGTGCGGGTGCGGGCGCCAGGGCGGCGCGGAGGTCGTCCGGGTCCAGGGTGCTCAATCGCAACACGGTGGGGGTGGCCGCGGCCATCGCGCTGGTCGCGGGCTACCTGGGAATCGCGGCGGCGGCGCACCTGAGCCCGTTTCCGGCCAAGATGGTAGCGGCGACCTCGTCCGAGTCCCAGTCCCCGAGCACCGGGCCGAGCACTAACACGAGCCCGGCCGGGTCACCGGACGCGTCCCCGGATCCGAGCCCGACGTCGGACTTCGACGTCCTGCTGAGCAAGATCCCGAGCGCGGTTCGAAGCCAGAGCAACTGCCCCAACGCCGGCACCCAGTACGGCGCGATCGCGGTGGCCGAGTGCCCCCGGCTGAGCCTGGCCGCCGGCACGATCTTCTACTACCTGTATCCCAGCTCGACCGCGCTCACCAGCGGGATCAGCAGCTTCCTCAACGGCGTGCACTTCCGCAAGGAGCGGGAGTGCACGACCGGCAGCGACTTCACCGACTTCCTGGTCGAGTGCCAGTCGGACTTCAACAACAAGACGCCGTTTATGACGGGCAGCATCGCGGAGTACACCAGCAAGGGCAATGCCCCGATCATCGTCACCAGCGATCGCCAGCAGAACGTCATGGTCGTATTGGTCGGGACCAACGCCGGCGACCTGCTGGCGTACTGGAAGCAGCTGAACTGGATCGCCGACTAGAGCGTGTCCCGTAGATCTCTAGATCTCTTGGGCCGCTTCCGGTTTGACTGGCCGGCGGACGATGACAGGTTAAGGCGTCATGACCTCGGTGATGCGGAGTGGGCTCGGCTGGAGCCGTTACTGCCTGCTCATCCGCGGCTGCGGCACCGGTGAATCCGGATCTGGCTCCGTCACCCGTTTCATGATCTACGGGACGCGCTCTAGCCGGCCCGCGCACCCCCGGCAGCCGGGCCCTCAGCCCTCACTCCTCGCCAGCCCCCGCTCCCATCACAGCAGCACCAGCCCCCGGGCACTGCCGAACCGCAGCAATGTGACAGTGATGCGGTCAGTGCGCGTCAGTTATTAACACGCTGGTCTGATCTCGGGTGCGAGCGGGCGGGGCGGTAGCCGAGGCGGCGGTACGGGGCGGCGGTTCTGGGTCGAAGTGCCGGTGGTCCGGTTCTAGCCGGACCAACGGCACATCGACCCACCTGTTACCACGTCAGCGCGCCAGAAATCCCGAGGCGACGGGTTATCTTAAGGCGCGCGCTCAGGAGCGCCGCGATGTGACATCGTGGCGGTTCTCATCGGGCCACGCGCTCCTGCCCGGCGATGCCCGCGTGATCTGTGATGCCTGTGCGTGCTGTGGTGCGGGGGCAGGCAGCCCGCCCGTTCGGCTGGAAATGACCGCAAACCAGCCTGAACCCGCCCTTCCCCGCCAGTCCCGCACAGCCCACCCGTACCAGCCGGCCGACCACCCACTACGACCAGCGGGACACGCCCTAGCCGGGCGGCCTGCCGCCCGTCCCGGTCGCGGTGACCAGCCGCCACATGCCCCACGCCCCGGCCACCAAGCCGCCGATCACGACGATGGAGACCTGGCCGACCGCGCCGATGACCAGCAGCAGGATGCCGAGGGCAAGCGCGACAGCGCCGACCACCGGACCCGTCTGCGTCCGTTTCGCCGGGACGGCCGATCCCGGCATGGGGGGACCTGGCGGGGTCGGGACCGGGGCATGGGGCGCGTACCCGCGGGGCATGGGCGCGGGCGGCACGGACCCCTGGTATCCGGAGCCGGCCGTGCCCTGGGCCTGGCCGGGCGGCAGGGTCCACCAGATTGTGTCGCTGGGCGGCATCATCGTCTGGCTCAGGTGAGGCATCGGTCCTGTGCCGGCCATGCCGAGCGGTGCGGACAACGGGGGCGGGGCGGGGAGCGCGGCCCCCGGCGACCCCGCGGCGGGCGCGGGGGCGGGCACGGGCGGGGCCGCCGCGGACCGGGCTGGTGACCGGGCCGGCGGCGGGAGGGCCGCGGACCGGGCCGGCGGCGGGGGGGCCGCGGACCGGGCTGGCGGCGGGGCCGCCTGTGGCCAGGGCCGGGACGGCGACGCCGGGGCCCCCGGGGCCGCGGTCACAGGGCCGGGCGCCGGGCCGGGCGCGGGGCGCTGCTCCCACCAGCGCTGGTCGGCCGGGACCGTCGGCAAGGCCGGGGCCGCGGCCGGCTGCTCCAGGGTCGTCTCCAGGCTCCGGCCTGACATCCAGAGCGGGTCGCAGCACTCCTGCAGCTTCCTGGCCAGCTCGTCGACCTGCGGGTCCCGCAGCGCGGCCAGCTGCTTCCAGGCCTCCGTCTTGAACGGGGGGAAGAAGTCGGTCTTGGCGAACAGCAGGTTCTTGGAGTTGTACAGAGCCAGCCAGAGACCGGGATCCTTGCCCAGCGCGACCAGCGACAGGTAGACGACCAGGGCGGAGAAGGTGTCGAGCCAGCGGTCCCAGTGGTGATGCAAGGGGTGCTGGTAGTTCGGGTGGCCGAACTCGCTGGGCGGAGGCTGCCCGGACAGCTGCGGAATCCAGAACCCCGTCGAAGTCCACCAGGCGGAGCTGCCCCTCCTGGTCCACCATGACGTTGCCGTGCTGCAGGTCGCCGTGGGCGAACTCGCTCCGCTGGAGCAGCGCGACCAGCTCGCGCCAGCGGCCAGCCAGCGTGGTCAGGGCGGCGGTGTTGGACCCGGCGACCAGGAAGTCCACGTATTCGTTGAGCGTCCGGCCGTTGATCCACTCCATGGTCAGCACCGGCCAGGGCAACCGGTTGACCGTGATCGCGCCGTCGAGCCAGGTGGTGCCCGACACGTACGGGCTCAGGTCGTGCCCGGCCAGATAGGCGCCCAGCGCGCTGTACCGGTCCCGGCTGGAGGCGTCCTCCCTGATGTAGCAGCGCAGCGCCTGGGGCCTGCCCTCCACCGAGGCCTGGAACACCACCGCGCTGCTGCCCCGGGCCAGCGTCGGCCCGAGGCTGTCCCAGACGAACTCGGCGGCCTGGAGCTTGGGCACGGTGAAGCACCTAGACGGCGCCTGCACCGCCTTGTAGTAATCGCCGGCGGCGGGGAAGGCGTTCACCGGCACGCCAGCAGGTAGGCGGGCTGGCCGGCCAGCATCCGCAGGCGCATGAGCGTCACGTCGTCGTTCTTCATCCTCTTAGCGCTGTCCAGCTCTCTGCGTTGGTCCCCGACCAGCCGGGCGAACACGTCGGGGTGCGCCAGCGTGGTCAGCGTGTCCCAGACCTTGGCCTCGCCGCGCTCGATGGTGCGCAGGATCCACTGGGCCATCGCGTCGGTCGCGGCGAAAAGGAAGTCACCGGCCTCGAGCACCCCGCCGCCGGTGAGCAGGCGCTCGGTCATCCGGTCCAGGCTCGCGGGCGACGTGTGCACGCCGTCGGGCAGGGTGCCGAAGTCTTCGGGTCCCATCGGGGGGAACGCGGCGATCAGGCGGCCCGCCCGGACGTGGAAGAGCACCGTGTCGCCGAGGGCCACGCCCCGCCAGTAGGGTTCCGGGCCGTCGAGCCCGTAGATGTCGAAGCCGAGCAGGGTCGCGAACGAGCCCACCTCGGCGAACTTGCGCTCCTCGATGATGCTGTCGAAGTCGCGGCCCCCCGCGGCCCACTGGTCCTGCATCTCGGCGAACCAGGTGCGCATGGCGGCGGGCTCGAGCCGGGGCAGCCGGGAGAGCCGGGTCCCGGCCGACCCGCCCGCCGGCGGCGCGAACGACCGCACCAGCTGGTCCACCCAGCGCACCGGGTCGTAGGCCGTGGTGGCGCCGTCGAGCACCACGAAACGGGCCCAGCGCCCGTCGGGGGCGACGCCGCCGCAGGCGCCGTCCTGCCATTCGCCGGGCGCGTTGCCGTCCTTCGCCGCGCTGAAGGTGACCATCTGGATCTGCATGACGGGCCAGCTCAGTCTCGCACGTCGACTTTGGTACCGACTTCGAGGAACCTGACCAGCATGGTGGCGTCGGCGTTGAAGCCGAACCCGCGCGCCCCTGGCTCCACCGTCGTACCTGTGCTCTGCGCGTTGGCGATCATCGGCGGGGGAAGCGGGCTGCTGATCCGGAACAGCTGGGGCCCCGGCTCGGGCAGGCCGTAGTCTGTCGCGGGGAACAGCACGCCGTTGGACGCCGCCGGGGACAGGAAGATGTTGAAGAACAGCGCGGGCCCGTCGCTGGTCTGGATGTTCACCAGCCGCTGCGCCCACTCGTCCAGCGGGGCGCCCTCGTACGGGCTGTCGGTCACCATGCCGTCGGTGATGTTGATGATGATCGGCGGGAACGAGTCGGGGTGCGCGTTCGCCCACTCGTAGACATGGGCGCCGGCCACCGCGACTGCCTGGCACATGGGGGTGCGATAGCCGTGCACCGGCTCGACCCAGACCGGCACCCGGCTCGGCGGCGCGCCTACGTCCACCGACGGCGTCTCCCGCACCGCGATCGGATTGTCCCGCAGGTCCGGCAGCGCGACCAGCGGCTGGCCAGCCAGCTTCCCGCCGAAGGCGGGCTCGACGCCCTCGCCGCCGGCCACCGGGCGCAGGCCGTATCCGAAGATGCCGATGTCGAAATAGTGGCGCGCCTTCCCCGGCTCGCCCTGCGACGTGAAGAGCAATTCAAGCAAGATCTCATTGAGCACCCGGGCCGCCCCCTGGGCCAGGGTCTCCCGGCTGTTGACCCAGGTGGACTTCATCGAATCGGAACGGTCGAGCAGGAAAACCACGCAGCCGGGATCTCTCCGGCTGATATCCCTCTCATACATAAAACGACCTCCGTTGCTTTCCGGCGATAACAAGGAACTCCAGGGGTCACGGCGGCATGACCCGGACGGGCGGCCACGGCGTGCCCGGCTGCCAGGTCCAGGTGTTCTCGCACGCCTCGCAGCGGAAATTCCAGCCGCTCCTGGCCCGCCTGATGTCGAGCCGGAACGCGCCGCAGCGCGGGCACTGCGCGATGAAGGTGGACGCCAGGTAGGTGGACAGGTCCGGGGCGGGCGCGCGCTTGGCGCCCGCGCTCGGCGCCGGCGCACCCTGGGCCGAATCCCACCAGGGCGCGTCCGGCGTGCCCTCGGTTCCGAGCGGGAGCATCTGGACCACAGTCTCGTTCACGGCGGGCGCGCCGCCGCGGTTCAGCCCGTCGGCTCCCGGAGCCGGCGCCTGGGCGGTGACCGGGGCGACCGGGTCGGGCGGGTAGGAGCCGGGCGGCTGCGCGGCCCCGCTCAATGTGCCTGGGTGCGGCTGGGTGCGCGGAATGGTAGCCGTGCGAGGGGCGGTCAGCTCGGGTTCCCGCGCGGGCGAGCGGAACAGGAACACCACGCCGACGGCGCCGATGACGACGGAAGCGACCACCGCGATGACCAGCGAGGCGTTCACCAGGGTGGCCGCGGCCAGGCCGCCGACCAGCGCCATGGCGATGACCAGGAGCGCCCAGCCGAACTGGGCCGCGCCGGCCGGCTCCGGTCCGCGGTGGCCGTGGGCGCTCACTGCCCCACCTGGGGAACCTGGGTGCTGAGGCGGAACGTCACCAGCTGCGGGCTCGTCCGCAGATCGGCCGGCGAGCAGATCCAGCCCGCCAGCACGTGCGTGGTGCGGACCCCGCTGCCCCAGCCGATCGGCGGGTCGATGCACACCTGGTACTGCCCGGCGGGGACGTTCGAGGCGAACTCCAGGGCCGAGTTCAGGGTGCCGGTCACCACGCTGGTCAGCGTCCCGGTCTGCAGAACGTTCACCTGGCTGCCGGGCAGCGGCAGGCCGTCGCCGTCCTTGATCACCTTGACGGTGAGCTTGAGCGCGGCCCCCTTGCTCGAGGCTGAACTGGCGCTGGCGCTGGCGGTCGGGGCCTGCGTCCCGCCCGGTCCTGGTCCGGGCGAGGGCGGCGATGTGTGGCCGGTGAACCCGCCGATGACCAGCACCACGACGAACGCGGCGGCTTGCGCGAACAACGGCGCGGCAAGTTTCCTGCGGTCGACAGTGACCACCGGAGGAATCCCCTCCTCTCCCGGCTCGGGCGCTACTAGCCTGTCACGGACCTATCGCTCTTGTTCCCACCACGGCCGAACGGGCGGCTTGCGCTGGACCACGGTAGGCGCGGTGGCCGGATTGTACGGCGTGGCGGCGTGCGGTGCGGTCCGATCGGCCGGCGTGACAGCCGCGTGCGGGGTGGCGGCGGCGTGCGGTGCGTGCGGTACGGGCTGCGCGGGCGGAGCGGACGGGGCGCTGGCCGCGGGGACGTGCTGCCACCATTCCGCTGGGGGTGACGGACGGGGCGCTTGCGCGTGTTCCGGGGGTGCGGCCATGCCATCCGGCGAGGCCATCGCCTGCTGCGGCAGCCACGCCCCGGCCCGGGCGTAGCCGAGGAACAGCAGCACGCTGATCAGCGTGATCAGCACCCAGGCGGGGTGGCTGTTGACCGGGTTCCAGTCGTTGAGGCCGTGCAGGACCGCCGCGATGGCGATCCCGACCAGGCCGATCGAGTACTTCCGGTCCTGACCGGTGATGGCCAGCCCGATGAAGTAGCCGGTGATGCCGGCCCAGCAGGCGTGGTCGATCGGGTCGGTGAGGAACCGCCAGATGTACTGGATGGTGAGATCCTGCAGGACCAGGCCGTTGACGTTGCCGGAGAGCGAGCCGAGCACGTCGGTGAAATAGTGCACGACCTCGGCCGCGCCGAACACCAGCCCGCTCACCGCGCCGAGGAACAGGTAGTCCCGCGGCGTCTGGGTGTGCCAGTAGCGCCGCCAGATCCACGCCACCACCACGATCGGGATGGCCTTGGCCAGCTCCTCGGGGAGGCCGATGGTGAAGATGTCGAGCAGGCTGCTCGTGTTGCTGTGCAGCTTGGTCTCGAGGAAGATCGCGGTGGGCGCCTGGGTCAGGATGCCGACGACCGCGACGGCGGCCAGCATGGCCCGGCTGACGTGCTGCGGGCGGACGATCACGCCGAGCAGCAGCAGCCAGGCGACCGCGAAGTAGACCGCGAAGATCCAGGCGATGTCGCGGAACGTGGCTTCGGTCGGGTTGTTGAGCATGACCAGCGCGATGGGCGGCACGCAGACCAATCCCACCAGCAGCAGCACCGGCCAGCTGCGCAACGCCGGGTCGCGGGCCCAGTGACGCACCGGCACAAGGTGGGAGAAAGAATACGACGAGGATGGCCGACCGGAATTGCGAACGTGGCCCCCACCCATAATGCCCACCCTTGCGCGAACCTGCCGGAGTAGGTTCATGGCGCACGGTCGCGCCTGCTCCGAACGCTAATCCTAAACTAAATCGGGGCAAATTTTCAGTCGCCGATTACCACCCGGTTGGTCAGGGTGCCGATGCTCTCGATTGTCACGGAGACCTCGTCCCCGTCGGTCAGCGCCCCCACGCCGGCCGGCGTGCCGGTCAGCAGGACATCCCCTGGCAGCAGCGTCATCACCTGGCTGACGTGGGCGATCAGCCCGGGCACGTCCCAGAGCAGCTCGGACGTGCGCGCCTGCTGCCTGATCTCGCCGTTGACCGTGGTGGTGAGCTCGAGGTCGGAGGGGTTCGTGCCGGTCTCCATCCACGGCCCGAGCGGGCAGAACGTATCGAAGCCCTTGGCCCGGGTCCACTGCCCGTCCCTGGCCTGCAGGTCCCGCGCGGTGACGTCATTCGCGCAGGTGTAGCCGAACACCACTTCCTCGGCCCGCTCCCGCGGCACGCCGCGGCAGAGCCTGCCGATGATCACCGCGAGCTCGCCCTCGAAGTCCACTCGGTCGGTGAGCTTGACCGGGTACTTGATCGCGTCCCCGGGACCGGTCACCGAGGTGGACGGCTTGAGGAAGATCACCGGCTCGGCGGGCGGTTCCCCGCTCATCTCCCGCGCGTGCGACGCGTAGTTCCGGCCCGCGGCCACGACCTTGCTCGGCAGCACCGGCGCCAGCAGCCTGACCTCGGCCAGCGGGTACCTGTTACCGGTCAGCCGGACTCCGCCAGGATCGACGCCGAACGGGTGCCCGTGCAGTTCCGCGATCGTCAGTCCAGGCCGCGGCGGCCTTCCCGCCCCTCCGCTCTCGAGCTCGCCCTCGACTACGCCGTACGCGACCCCGTCGCCCTTGGCGAATCTCGCGATACGCACGCCACTCCCTGTCGTCGTGAAACTGCGGCTGGCTCATGCTTCGGGGGACACGGGGGGGTGGCCCCCCGGAACCAGCGGAGCTACTGCTGGTAGCCCTCAACCTCGCTGGCCGGCCGCGCTATCGCCTCATCCGGGTTCTCGCCGAACTCCCGGCGGGCCCGCCGCTGCCGCAGCAGGTCCCAGCACTGGTCCAGCGCCTCCTCAGCGGAGCGCAGCCGGTCGCGCTCCTGCTGGCTGGTCAGCTCGCCGACCGCGAGCTGCCGGCGGAGCTGGTGCTCCGTGTCGATCAGCTCGTCGATATGAGCCATGATCTCCTTGTCGTCCATGCCCCTACCGTAAGTCCCTGGCCGCCCCGCTGCGGCCCTGGGTCGGTTATTCAGCGGAACGAACCTGGGCAAAACGTACATCGCGGACGGCTATCGCGGGGGCGGCGAAGCCGAGAAGCCGATCCCCTTCGGCCGCGATGGCGTCCCGGTCCGAGGCGCTCAGCGGGACGAAGGGCCCTATTTCGAGGACGCCTTTGACAATCTTCCAGTCGGCCTGCCACCGGCGTTCGGCGGCTCTGCCGCCACTCGCGGATCAGGTCACCGGCGTGCATCCTGGCGAGGCTAGCCGGTTTTCGTCCGCGTTTGCATTACCTGGGAGGTAATTGCCGCGCCTCCCTCCAGCCGGCAGGATCGAGGCCGTCGGTAGTTATCTACGGAGGGAAATCCGATGCAGGAGATTGTCGAGCGCTACATCGCCGCGTGGAACGAGAAGGACGCGCAGCGCCGCCGGGGGCTAGTGGACGCGCTGTGGGCCGAGGACGGCAGCTACACCGACCCGCTGGCCGACGCGAACGGGCCGACGGAGATCGACGGGCTCATCGGCGCGGTCCAGCAGCAGTTCCCCGACTTCGTGTTCACGCTCGGCGGCCCCGTCGACGCGCACCACGAGCAGGCGCGGTTCCGCTGGCACCTGGGCCCGTCCGGCGCCGAGCCGGTCGTGATCGGCTTCGACGTCGCGGTCCTGAACGGGGGCGGCCAGATCCGCAGCGTCTACGGGTTCCTGGACAAGGTGCCGGCCGGGGCGTGAGGACCCGCTAGGGACGGGGATGGCCGGGCCCCGCAGCGGCGGGCCCGGCTATCCCACGGGCTCCACGTTTCACAGCTGCACCCGCACGCTAGCTGGGCTCGCGGCCGGAGCGGAGGAGGCAGTAGGTGACGGCCTCTTCCAGGGCGTGCCAGGAGGCGGCGATGATGTTCTCGTCCACGCCGACCGTGCTCCAGGTGTCGCCGGTGCCGTCGTCGGACTCGATGAGCACGCGGGTCACCGCGCCGGTGCCGTGCGTCCCGGCCAGGATCCGCACCTTGTAGTCGGTCAGCTCGAGCGTGGCCAGTTCGGGGTAGATCTGCTCGAGCGCCGCGCGCAGCGCCTTGTCCAGCGCGTTCACCGGGCCGTTGCCCTCGCCCACCGCGACCAGGCGCTCCCCCTTGGCGGCCAGCCTTACTGTCGCCTCGCTGGTCATCCGGCCGTCCGGGTGGCGCTCCACGATGACCCGCCAGGAGTCCACCGCGAAGTACTCGCGCCGCTGGCCGAGCTCGTCGCGGAGCAGCAGCTCGAAGCTGGCGTCGGCGGCCTCGAACGTGTAGCCGCGGGCCTCCATGTCCTTGACCCGGTCGGTGACCCGGCCGATGGTGTCCTTGTCGCCGGACAGGTCGTAGCCGAGCTCGCGCCCCTTCAGCTCCACCGACGCGCGGCCCGCCATGTCCGAGACCAGCATCCGCATGTCGTTGCCGACCAGCGCGGGGTCGATGTGCTGGTACAGCATCGGGTCGACCTTGATCGCCGAGGCGTGCAGCCCGGCCTTGTGCGCGAACGCGGACAGGCCCACGTACGGCTGGTGGGTGTCCGGCGCGACGTTGGTGACCTCGCTGATCGCGTGCGCGATCCGGCTCATCTCCGCCAGGCCCGTTTCCGGCAGGACCTGGCGGCCCTTCTTCAGCTGCAGGCCCGCCACCACGCTGAACAGGTTGGCGTTGCCCGCGCGCTCGCCGTACCCGTTCGCGGTGCCCTGCACGTGGGTGACGCCGGCGTCGACCGCGACCAGGGTGTTGGCCACCCCGCAGGCGGTGTCGTCATGGCAGTGGATGCCCAGGCGGGCTCGCGTGCTGTCGCGGACGGCGGCGACGACATCACCGAGTTCGTTCGGCATCATGCCGCCGTTGGTGTCGCACAGCGCGACCAGGTCCGCGCCGGCCTGCACGGCCGTCCTGACCACTTCCAGCGCGTAGTCCGGGTTGGACCGGTAGCCGTCGAAGAAGTGCTCGGCGTCGAGGAAGACCCGCTGCCCGTGCTCGCGCAGGTGGCTGACCGTGTCGGCGATCATGGCAAGGTTCTCTTCCAGCGTGGTCCGCAGGGCGAGAAGGACGTGCCGGTCGTGACTCTTGGCGACGAGAGTCACGACCGGCGCGCCCGATTCGCGCAGCGCGGCGACTTGGGGATCGCCCTCCGCCTTCACGCCGGGCCGGCGGGTCGCGCCGAACGCGGCGAGCTGCGCGTGCCTGAGATCCAGTTCCCTGGCGGCGCGGCGGAAGAACTCGGTGTCCTTCGGGATCGCGCCTGGCCAGCCACCCTCGATGAACCCGACACCGAACTCGTCCAGCTGACGGGCGATGACCAGCTTGTCGGCCACGCTGAGGTTCAGGCCCTCCTGCTGCGCGCCGTCTCGCAAGGTCGTGTCGTAGACGTGAAAGGTGTCGTCCAGCATCGGAATGTCTCCTGGTTTGTGGTCTTGCTCAAACAAAAAGACCCCTCGCGAGTACGCGAGAGGTCTGCGCGCCGACGTGCCGGGGTTCGTGGTCCCCGGCGCTAGGGCTGCTGCCCTAGGTGCCGACGCGCCAGCCGATAATGATGCGGCCTGACGTCACGGTGACAGTCTGCCACATCCGTTCGGTAGTTGACGCCTTTGTCTCACCATCCGAGACGCGGGTGAGGCTTACGCGTTAGTCAGCAGACCTTGTGGATCCAGTTGAACGGGTCGGGCTTGTGGCCGTACTGGATGGCGACCAGTTCCTCGCGCAGCCGCATAGTCACCGGGCCGGGCTCGCCGTCCGCGACCGTCCACTCCGCGGTCTCGCTCTTGACCAGGCCGACCGGGGTGATGACCGCCGCGGTGCCGCAGGCGAACACCTCGGTCAGCTCGCCGGCCTCGCACTCCGCCTGCCACTGGTCGGTAGTGATCGGTTCCTCGACCGCCTTGACGCCGAGTTGCGGCGCCAGCTTGAGCAGCGAGTCGCGGGTGATGCCGGGTAGCAGGGTGCCGGTCAGCGGGGGCGTCGCGATCCAGGGCTCGGTGCTGCTGCCGCGGACGAAGAACAGGTTCATCCCGCCCATCTCCTCGACCCAGCGGTGCTCCGCGGCGTCCAGCCAGACCACCTGGTCACAGCCCCGGTCCACGGCCTGCTGCTGGGCCACGAAGGCGGCCGCGTAGTTGCCGCCGGTCTTGACCCCGCCGGTGCCGCCCGGCGCCGCCCGGGTGTACTCCTGGGACAGCCAGACCGTGACCGGCTTGACCCCGCTGGCGAAGTAGGACGCGGCCGGCGAGGCGATGACGCAGAACAGGTACTCGCTCGACGGGTGGTTGACGCCGAGCCCCCGCTGGGTCGCGATCATGAACGGCCGCAGGTACAGGCTGTTCCCCTCGCCGCCGGGGACCCACTCGCGGTCCTGGGCCACGAGCAGTTCGAGCGCCCGGATGAAGGTCTCCCCGGGCAGTTCCGGCATCGCCATCCGGCGCGCGGTGCTGTTGAACCTGGCCGCGTTGGCGTCCGGCCGGAACACGGTGATCGAGCCGTTGTCCTGGCGGTATGCCTTCAGGCCCTCGAAGAACTCCTGCGAGTAGTGGAATACCGACGTCGCCGGGTCGAGGGTGAACGGCCCGTAGGGTTCGAGGCGGCCGTCATGCCAGCCGCGTTCGGCGGTCCAGCGGAGCGTGATCATGTGGTCGGTGAACAGCCGGCCGAACCCCGGCGCCTTTAGCAGCCTCTCGCGCTCGGCGGCGGGCACCGGGTGGCCGGAGGGGCGGATATCAAACTCAGTCATGCGAAAACTTCCTCCTCGCCCGCACGGGCAGGACATTGACTCTAGCCGGTGAGACCAGGGTCTCACCCGGCCGGGGACTTCTCGGCGGCCGCGCCCATGGGCTGGAGCTTGTGGGCTGCGCCATGCTGGCGCGGCTCGCGGCACCGTGCTTCTGGCCCGGTGCGCACGGTGGGCCTGCTGGGCCTGCCTGGCGAGGGGGTGGCCTGCCGGGAGCCCGGCAGGCGCGAAGGGCCAGCCGGTTAACCGGCTACTCGCTCGGCGATGTCGTCGCCGACCTCGACGGTGGTGCGCGCCGCCCAGGCGCCCTGGCGCTCGACCAGGTCCTCGGCGACGGCCTGCTCGATCCTGGCGGCCTCGGCGGCCAGGCCCAGGTGCTCGCAGAGCATGGCGGCGGACAAGATGGCCGCGGTCGGGTCCGCCTTGCTCTGGCCGGCGATGTCCGGCGCGCTGCCGTGGACCGGCTCGAACATGCTGGGCGCGGTCCCCTCCGGGTTGATGTTGCCGCTCGCGGCGAGCCCGATTCCGCCCGCCACCGCGGCACCCAGGTCGGTGAGGATGTCGCCGAACAGGTTGTCGGTGACGATGACATCGAACCGTTCGGGCTGGGAGACGAAGAACATCGACGCGGCGTCCACGTGGCAGTAGTCCACCGACACCTCGGCGAACTCCTTGGCCAGCGCGTCTACCGTCCGCTGCCACAGGTCGCCGGCGTAGGTGAGCACGTTGGTCTTGTGCACCAGCGTGAGCTTGCGACGCGGCCGGTTCATGGCTTTCTCGAACGCGTAGCGGGCCACCCGCTGCACGCCGAACGCGGTGTTGATGCTCTCCTGGGTGGCGATCTCGGCGGGCGTGCCCTTGCGCATCACCCCGCCGGCCCCGGTGTACGGGCCCTCGGTGCCTTCGCGGACCACGACCATGTCCAGCGTCTCCGGCCGGGCGGCGGCCAGCGGGGTGGCGACCCCGGGGTACAGCCGGACCGGGCGCAGGTTGACGTAGTGGTCGAGTTCGAAGCGCAGTTTAAGGAGAAGGCCGCGCTCGAGCACGCCGCTGGGCACGCCCGGGTCGCCGACCGCGCCGAGCAGGATCGCGTCGTGGCCCCTGATCTCCTCGAGCACCGCGTCGGGAAGCGTCTCCCCGGTGCGGTGCCAGCGCTGCGCGCCGAGGTCGTAGTTGGTCTCGTCGATACTGACCCCGGGCGTGGCGGCGCGGAGCACCTTGAGTGCCTCGGCGGTCACCTCGGGGCCGATGCCGTCGCCGCCGACGACGGCCAGCCTGATGGTTCGTGAACTCATGCCTGAACCTTACTGGCGGGTCAGGCTGGCGGCGGGCCGAGTCGTGCGCTGTCCGGACGGGACGGTGTCGCCGCCGTTGTCGCGGCGGTCGAGCGCGACCTGGACGGCCTGGGCCGGGGAGTCTTCACGAGGGGACGGGTCCCGCAACGAACGGAGAGGCTCGGGCGGGTAGTCGCCCTGGCTAGCAGAGTCCCAGGGATACATGTCGTACACGGAAATACTCCTGATCGAGATCCGGGATCGGTCTTACGGCCAGCAGCGAACCCCCGCAGCGGGTTGCCGGCCTGCCTCGGATCAGGCCCCGCTGCGGCGGGCGATGAGTACGACGTGCCGCATAGTGTCTGCTACGTTACCCGAGCCGGAAACCAGGCGGACGTCTCTCAAGACGTCTGTCTCATTATCCGAGACACTATTTTTAGTTCCTACTTCATCTGGGATGGCGCGGGCTGAACGGGGAGGCCTCGCGCGGGACGGAGACCACGCCGGGCGGTCCGGGCGGAGGACAAGGGAGCTCGGGCAAGACGGGTGCTCGGGATGCGGGTGCCCGGGATGCGGGTGCTCGGGATGCGGGTGCTCCGCCGGCTTGAGGCGGCTCCAGCGATCCGGGATACCTGCCCGCAGCAACGACGATGCCGCGTCGTGGCGGTTGGGCCGGGCTGGGCTGGGCTGGGGAACCGACACGATGTGACATTGATGCGGTTAGCGCGTCCTAAATAACCCGTCGCTTCGGGATTTCCGGCGCGCTGATGTGCTAGCCGCTGGGTCGATGGGCCGTTGGTCCGGCTAGAACCGGACCACTGGCACTTCGACCCAGAACCGCCGCCCCGTACCGCCGCCGCGGCTATCGCCCCGCGCGCTCGCACCCGAGATCACACCCGCGTATCTAATAACTGACGCGCGCTAACCGTCACGATGTCACATCGTATCGGTTGCTATGCGGGTACACGAGTGTGCGAAGAGGTCATTGGGGCGAATGGGACCCGTGGTGTAACAGTGCTCGGCACGCGGGGCAAGGGAGGCCGCGGACGGGCGGAGCCGGGGAGCGGGGAGCGGGGAGCGGGGAGCGGGGAGCGGGGAGCGGGGGGGAGTGAGCGGCGGGCTAGCGCATCCACGTGCGGTAGCGGGGGCGGGACGCCTTCTTCCAGACCGTGCGGGCGCGGGCCTGGAGGCGTTCGGCCTGGTCGCGCTCGCGCTCGTAGAGCAGGCCGTAGGTGAAGGCGTTCTCGCCGGCCAGGTGCGCGCCGATACCGAGATCGCGGGCCGCCCGGCGGGCGATCACGGTGTCCTGATGGTCGCCGGCGACCGACTGGACCTTCTTCATCTGCCGGGCGAACTTGCGGGCGGGCTTGCCGGACGCCGGGCGGGCGGCCTCGGCCGCATACCGGGCGCGCCGGGCCGACTTGCGGGCCTCGTGCAGGGCGGTGTCCCTGGCCTGGCCGCGCGGGGCGTGCCTGGCCCGGCGCATCCGCCTGCTCGCCTGCCGGTATGCCTTGTGCACGGCGGCCGGGAGGACGTCGCGGGCCTTGGCCCCCGCCTGCGGGCCCAGCGGCGGGTCGAGGGCCAGCTGGTCCAGGTCGCCAAGCAGCGCGGCGTAGCGCTCGGAGTCGAAGGCCTCGATGACCAGCTCACGGGCGGACGCCCGCCGGGGGGCGAAGTGGCCCTGGACCCGCGCCTGGACCGGGCCGATGAGCAACTCCACCGGGACCGTCTCCAGGCTGGCCAGCAGGTGACCGGGCAGCACCTCGCCGTCGCGGGCCTCGCCGAGCAGGCCGCCGAGCCACTTGAGCTCCGCGGCCACCTCCGCGGTCGCCGGGCGCGGGATCACCGTGCCGAACGTCCGCAGGGTGGCGCGCAGCCTGCGGGTGGTCACCCGCATCTGGTGGACGGAGTCGAACTCGTCGGCGCGCACCTCCGGCTCGAGCGACCGCAGCGTCGCGACCTGGACCTTGAGGTAGGCCTTCACCACGTCGGCCGCCGACGCCGACGGCTTCGGCCTGCTCCCGGCGATAGGGCGCCCGGCGACGGGGCTCCCGGCGATAGGGCTCCCGGCGACGGGACTCCCGGCGACGGGAACCGGGTGCGGCGGGGCGGGAGCGACCTGCCCCGGACGGGTGCGCCGGGCGGGGGCCGCCGGGGTGGCCGGCGTCCTGCCCGCGCGGGCGTTGCTTCGGGTCCTGGTTTGCGTGCTGTTCACTGCCATCGGGACCTGCTACCCCGTCCGGGGCGGTCAAACGTGCCTGTAGCTGCTACTCGTCCTCGAGCCAGGACATCAGCGGCCGCAGCCGCGCGCCGACCTGCTCGATCTGCTCGTTGTGCTCTTCCTCGCGGCGCTTGAGGAAGTTCGGCTTGCCCGCGTCGAACTCCTCCACCAGCTCGCGGGCGAACGAGCCGTCCTGGATCTCGCCCAGGATGCGGCGCATCTCCTCGCGAGTGTGCTCGTTGATCAGCCGCGGGCCGCGGGTGTAGCCGCCGTACTCGGCGGTGTCCGACACCGACCAGTACATCTTGGAGATGCCGCCCTCGTACATCAGGTCCACGATCAGCTTCATCTCGTGCAGGCACTCGAAGTAGGCCGACTCGGGCTGGTAGCCCGCCTCGACCAGGGTCGCGAAGCCGGCCTTGATCAGTTCGGCGACGCCGCCGCAGAGCACCGTCTGCTCGCCGAACAGGTCGGTCTCCGTCTCCTCGGTGAACGTGCTCTTCAGCGCGCCCGCCCGGGTGCCGCCGATGGCCTTGGCGTAGGCCAGGGTGAGCGGCCACGCGTTGCCGGTCGCGTCCCGCTCGACGCAGACGAGCACGGGCACGCCGCGGCCCTGCGCGAACTGGCGCCGCACCAGGTGGCCGGGGGCCTTGGGCGCGACCATGCACACGTCCACGCCGTCCGGCGGGCTGATGAGGTCGTACCTGATGTTCAGGCCGTGCGCGAAGAACAGGGCGTCGCCCTCCACCAGCGAGGGCGCGATCGCCTCCGCGTACAGCTGGCGCTGCAGGTGGTCCGGGATCAGGACCATGATCAGGTCCGCTTCCTCGCACGCGTCGGCGGGCGTGACCACCCTGAGGCCGTCGTTGGCGGCCTTCTCCCGGCTCTTGGATCCCTCGGGCAGCCCGACGCGCACGTCCACGCCGGAGTCGCGGAGCGACAGCGCGTGCGCGTGCCCCTGGCTGCCGTACCCGAGGACGGCGACGTTCCTGCGCTGGATCACGGACAGGTCGGCGCTGTCGTCGTAGAAAATCTCTGCCACTGAAACGGGCCTTTCTTTTCTCTGTTGTCGTCGGAACGAAATTTAGCTCTAAGCGCTGCGCTCGACCGGCCGCAGCGCGCGGTCGGTGATGGATCGGCCGCCGCGGCCGATGGCCACCAGCCCGGACTGCACCAGCTCCTTGATCCCGAACGGCTCGAGCACCTTGATCAGCGCGTCGAGCTTCTCCCGGTTCCCTGTCGCCTCCACGGTGATCACGTCGAGCGCGACGTCCACCACCTTGGCCCGGAACAGGCCGACGGTCTCGAGCACCCGCGACCGGCTCTCCGCGTCGGCCCTGACCTTGATCAGGATCAGCTCGCGCTGCACCGTCGAGCCCGGCTCGAGCTCGACGATCTTCAGCACGTTGACCAGCTTGTTCAGCTGCTTGGTGACCTGCTCGAGCGGGTGCTCGTCGCAGTTGACCACGATGGTGATGCGGGAGATCTCCTCGTGCTCGGTGGGCCCGACGGCGAGGGAGTCGATGTTGAAGCCCCTCCGCGCGAACAGCCCCGCGATCCTGACCAGGACGCCCGGCTTGTTCTCCACGAGCACGGACAGCGTGTGGTGGGTCATTCTGTACTGCCTCCCCAGTCGGGCGCCAGGCCGCGCGCAAACTTGATGTCGTTGTTGCTGGTGCCGGCCGCGACCATGGGCCAGACCATGGCGTCCCTGTGCACGATGAAGTCCACCACGACCGGGCGGTCATCGACGGCCATGGCCCGCTCGATCACCGCGTCCACGTCGGCGGTCTCCTCGCAGCGGATGCCCTCGCAGCCGTAGGCCTCGGCGAGCTTGACGAAGTCGGGGATGCGGGTGCCCGCCAGCTTCCGCTCCGCCGTCCGGTGCAGGTCGGTGTTGGAGTAGCGCTCGGCGTAGAACAGCGTCTGCCACTGCCGGACCATGCCGAGGCTGCCGTTGTTGATGATCGCGACCTTGACCGGGATGCCCTCGATGGCGCAGGTGGCCAGCTCCTGGTTGGTCATCTGGAAGCAGCCGTCCCCGTCGATCGCCCACACGGTGGCGTCCGGGCGGCCCATCTTGGCGCCCATCGCGGCCGGCACGGCGAAGCCCATCGTGCCGAGGCCGCCGGAGTTGATCCAGGTGCCCGGGTTCTCGTAGTCGATGAACTGGGCCGCCCACATCTGGTGCTGACCGACGCCCGCCACGTACACCGCCTCCGGGCCGGCGATCTTGCCGATCCGCTCGATCACGTGCTGCGGCGCCAGCGTGCCGTCATCCGGCTGGTCGTAACCCAGCGGGTAGGTCTCCCGCAGCGAGTCCAGCTGGGCCCGCCAGGCGGTCAGGTCCGCCCGGTGGCCCTGCTCGTGCTCGGCCTTCACCGCGGCCACCAGGTCGGCGATGACCTCGCGGCAGTCGCCGACGATCGGCACGTCGGCGCGGCGGTTCTTGGAGATCTCGGCCGGGTCGATGTCCGCGTGCACGATCAGCGCCCCGGGCGCGAACGTGTCCAGCTTGCCGGTCACCCGGTCGTCGAACCTGGTGCCGAGCGCGACGAGCAGGTCGGCCTGCTGCAGCGCGCCGACCGCCGCCACCGTGCCGTGCATGCCGGGCATGCCCATGTGCTGCGGGTGCCGGTCCGGGAAGGCGCCCCTGGCCATCAGCGTGGTGACCACCGGGATGCCGGTCAGCTCGGCGAGCTCGCGCAGCTGGGCCGCGGCGCGCGCCTTGATCACGCCGCCGCCGACGTAGAGCACCGGGCGCCTGGACTCGCTGATCAGCCGCGCGGCCTCGCGCACCTGCCGGGCGTGCGGCCGGGTCACCGGGTGGTAGCCGGGCAGCTCGAAGGGAACCGGCCAGCTGAACTCGGTCATCGCCTGCAGCGCGTCCTTGGCGATGTCGACGAGCACCGGCCCCGGCCGCCCGGTCGAGGCGACGTGGAACGCCTCCCCGATCGTGCGGGCGATGTCCTCGGGCTTGGTGACCAGGAAGTTGTGCTTGGTGATCGGGATGGTGATCCCGGAGATGTCGGCCTCCTGGAAGCCGTCGGTGCCGATCATGCTGGACGGCACCTGCCCGGTGATGGCCACGATCGGGACCGAGTCCATGTAGGCGTCGGCGATCGGCGTCACCAGGTTCGTCGCACCCGGCCCGCTGGTCGCCATGCAGACGCCGACGCGCCCGGTGGCCTGCGCGTAGCCGGTGGCCGCGTGGCCGGCACCCTGCTCGTGCCGGACCAGGACGTGCCTGATGATCTTGGAGTCGAGCAGCGGGTCGTAGGCCGGCAGGACGGCGCCGCCCGGGATCCCGAACACCACGTCCGCGCCGACGCGCTCGAGCGCGTACACCAGCGCCTGCGCCCCGGTGGCCTGGACCTTGCCCGGGCTGGTGACCTGGACACGGGCCGGCTCGGGCGCGGAGCCCTGCGCCGGGACCTGGCTGCCGGCCTGCGGCGCGGCGGGGATCGGGGCTTCGGCAGGACGCGGCTGGCTGTCGCGGGCGGCCGGGTGGTGCGGCGAGCGGGCGGCCAGGTCCCGCGGGCTGGGCGCCGAAGGCCCGGCGGCGGCCGCGGAGGGGCCCGGGCCCTCCGCCGCAGGCGGGCCGGCTGGCAGGGGCGTCGCCCCCGGAGCCTGCGGAGCGGGCCGCTCCGTGCCTGCGGGTCCGTGGCGGCCCGTCATCTGCTCGGTCATCGGTAAGTCTCCATTAGCTGGGTACATCGGCTGGATCCGGCGGCATAAAAAATCCCCTCGTGCCTAGTGGCAGTCGAGGGGAGCGCGCAGTGAGCTGCTTGGTCAGCTGCCTGCGCGCCGGCCAAGTACGAGGATCTGCGGGTACTTCACGGATAACACCTTACTGCCATCTGGAATCGGTGCGTCAACCGCTGACGCGAGTTGTCTCACATTCCGAGACAGCCGGCTCCTCGGGAGTCTCGCCCGACGTCCTGATCATGGCCTCCACGCCGGGGGCGCCCATCGGCCTGGCCACCAGGAATCCCTGGCCGTAGCCGCAGCCCATCTCGCGCAGCGCGATGAGCTGGCGCGGCTGCTCGATGCCCTCGGCGATGACCTGCAGGCCGAGCTCGCGGCCGACCTGCACCACGGTCTTGGTCAGCAGGGTGAGCGTGTCGTCGTGGCCGAGGCCGGCCACGAACGAGGGATCGATCTTGATGATGTCCAGCGGGAACTGGCGCAGGTAGGCCAGCGAGGCGTAGCCGGTGCCGAAGTCGTCGATGGCCATCCGGACGCCGAGCCGGTGCAGCTCGGCGAGCCGCTCGACGATCAGCCCGTCCTCCTCGACCAGGACCCGCTCGTTCACCTCGACGGTGAGCGCACCGGGCGGCAGCCCGGTGTCGGCCAGGATCGCCGCCACCCGCGCGGTAAAGGCGGGCGCGGTGATCTGCCGGGCGGACACGTTCACCGAGACCCCGACGTCCCAGGTCGACCCCCCTGATGAGCGCCGCCAGGCGGCGCCCTGCGCGCAGGCCTCGCGCAGCACCCACTCGCCGAGCGGGACGATCAGGCCGGACTCCTCGGCCGGGCCGAGGAACTCCCGCGGCGGGACCACCTGGTCGCCGCGCCACCAGCGGACCAGCGCCTCGGCCCCGGTCACCCGCGAGGTGGCCAGCTCCACGATCGGCTGGAACTGCAGGGTGAGCTCGCCGTTGCTGATGGCCTGCTGCAGGTCGCTGACGATCTCCAGCCTGCGGACCACGTCCGCGTGCATGTGCGCGGCGTAGACCTCGACCCGGTCGCCGCCGGCGTCCTTGGCCCGCGACATGGCCACGTCCGCGTTGCGCAGCACCAGGTCGGACGGGTCCGCGTCGGCCACCGCGACGCCCACGCTCGCGGTGAGCGCGATCTGCTGGCCGGCCACACGGAACGGCTCGGCGGCGACCGCGGCGGCCAGCCGCTCGGCGATCTCCGCTACCTCCTGGGCGCTGCCGGCGTTCTCGATCAGGACGGCGAACTCGTCGCTGCCCCAGCGGGCCACCGTGTCGTGCACCGGGACGACGGCGCGCAGCCGCCGGGCCGCCTGGGCCAGCACGAGGTCGCCCGCTCCGTGGCCGACCGAGTCGTTGACCGCGGTGAAGCGGTCCAGGTCCAGGAAGATGACGCCGGCCCTGGCGGCCGCCGCGGCGTCGCGCAGCACGTCCCTGGCGCGCTCCTCGACGTAGGCCCGGTTCGGCAGGCCGGTGAGCCCGTCGTGGAAGGTCAGGTGGGTGACCTGCTGGCGCAGCGCGACCTGGTCGCTCACGTCGCGCGCGGTGACCAGCATCTGGACGGGCTCGCCGGGCGCCTGGTACCGCAGCAGGGTGGACTCGACGTGCCGCCACGTCCCGTCGGCGGCCCGGACCCGGACCGGGAACCGGCCGGAGCCTTCGAGTCCGTCGAACCCCTCGGCGCGCTCGGCGTAGCCGCCGAGGGCCAGCCGGACCGAGGCCAGCACGGCGGGCCGGTCCTCGGGGTGGACGAAGTCGAGCAGCCGCCTGCCGGTCAGCGTCCCCGGCGGATAGCCGTAGTCCTCGACCGCCGGGCTGGCGTACCTGACCACGCCGTCCAGGTCGCAGACCAGGACGACATCGCTGGTCCGGTTGGCCAGGTCGCGCAGGCTCCGGCTGGACTCGCGCCAGATTCCGAGCACGGCCAGGTTCTCCCTGACCAGCATGAAGACCCTCGCGGCCAGCACGAGCACGCCGGCGCCGCCCGCCACGACCAGCGCGATCCCGGACGCCAGCGCGCCGGCCAGGCCGTTGCCGATCACCACCAGGGTGGCCACGGAGGCGGCGAGCACCGCGATGACGGTCGCCGCCGCCGAACTCGCCGTGCGGCGGGTCCAGCTGGTCCCGAATCCTTCGGTCATCCGCCACGGCGCCGCGCCGAGCAGCAGCGCCGCGAGCACCGGCATCAGCTGGGCCGCGACGCCCAGGTGGCCGCCGAGTACCCGCTGGCCCACGGCCAGCGCGTCGCCGACGGCGACGGCGATCAGGGCCAGGTAGGGCAGCGTAACCCGCCGCCAGGCGGTGGTGACCATGGGCAGCAGCGCCCCGAGCACGGCCAGGTCCGCCAGCGGGTGTACGAGCGCGAGCAGGAACGTGCCCGGCCGCTCGCCGGACCGGTGGAACTCCGCGCTGAACAGCGTGGACCAGCCGATCACCAGCAGGGCGACGGCCATCACGTAGCCGTCGGCGAGCCCGGGCAGCACCGAGCCCGCCGAGCCTTCCTGCGGGCTGCTGGTGACTTCCCGTTCGGCCATGGTGAGCATGGCGGTGCCGATGGCCAGGGCGGCCAGGGCCAGCAGCGGCAGCAGGTCGGTAAAGGACAGCCCGGGAGCGGGGTTCAGCGTGCCGCCCAGGATCTCCTGCACGACCAGGCCGGAGCAGTACAGCGCGGCACCGCCGGCGAGCCAGCGGTAGGCCCGCGCGACGGCGCTCTCGTACCGGCGGGCGCCGAGCCACAAGCTCACCGCCGCCGCGCACCACGCCAGCATGCCGAGCACGGTCATGCTCGGCGCTCCGACATGATCAGCCGCACCAGGGCTCCTTCCGTTCCGCCCGCAGTTCTGAAGTACTCAACGCACGCCGGGCAAAAGCGGATAGCTTAGTCACACTTTCGTTACCTCGTCGTAACGAAAAGTCGCCGTCGTCACGCAGGTCATGTGCCGACGACCACCGAGTCCCCAGCCCTGATTGGCACTGCCCCAAGTGACGGTCGTAACCGGTCTACGCTCACTCTACGTACCCGAGATCACACTTCGGTTGAGGAAGGGCGTCCACCGGGAGACAAACTCGCCGCCTCTGGCGGCCCGGCGTGTTGTTGATGCTGGTTCATGCCGTTCATCGGCGGTATGTGCCTGTTATCACACTCATGACGCGATTTCCAGGTTCGCTGTCAGCATGGCAGCATGATCTCGACTTAATGATCTGGATGATCTGGACTGACCTAGGTGGAGCCAGGAGGCCACAGTGCGCAAGGTGCTGATCGCGAACCGCGGTGAGATCGCGGTGCGGGTAGCGCGGGCTTGCCGGGACGCCGGGCTGGGCAGCGTGGCCGTGTACGCGGAGCCCGACCTGGACGCGCTGCACGCCCGCGTCGCGGACGCGGCCTACGCGCTGGGGGGGTCGACCAGCCAGGAGACCTACCTGGACATGGACAAGATCATCAAGGTGGCCCTGGAATCCGGCGCGGACGCCGTGCACCCCGGCTACGGCTTCCTGGCCGAGAACGCCAGCTTCGCCCGGGCCGTCGGGGCGGCCGGGCTGACCTGGATCGGTCCCCCGCCGGAGGCCATCGAGGCGCTCGGGGACAAGGTCCGGGCCCGGCACATCGCGCTGGAGGCAGGGGCGCCGCTCACCCCGGGCACCCCGGATCCGGTCAGGGACGCCGGGGAAGTGCTGGCGTTCGCCCGGGAATACGGCTACCCGGTGGCGATCAAGGCCGCGTTCGGCGGCGGCGGGCGCGGCCTCAAGGTGGCCTGGCGCGAGGAAGAGGTCGCGGATTCGTACGAGTCGGCGGTCCGTGAGGCCACGGCCGCGTTCGGCCGGGGCGAGTGCTTCGTGGAGCGCTACCTGGACCGGCCCCGGCACGTGGAGACGCAGTGCCTGGCCGACGCGCACGGGCACGTGGTGGTGATCTCGACCAGGGACTGCTCGCTGCAGCGCAGGCACCAGAAGCTGGTCGAGGAGGCGCCCGCGCCGTTCCTGACCGGCGAGCAGACCGAGGCCCTCTACCGGTCCTCCAAGGACATCCTGCGCCGGGCCGGCTACGTCGGCGCGGGTACCTGCGAGTTCCTCATCGGCCAGGACGGCACGATCAGCTTCCTCGAGGTCAACACCCGGCTGCAGGTCGAGCACCCGGTCAGCGAGGAGGTCACCGGCATCGACCTGGTACGGGAGATGTTCCGCATCGCCGAGGGCGAGCCGCTCGGCTACGACGACCCGCAGGCCCGCGGGCACTCGATCGAGTTCCGGATCAACGCCGAGGACCCGGGCCGCAACTTCCTGCCCGCACCCGGCACGATCACCGTGTGGGAGCCGCCGTCCGGGCCCGGCGTCCGGCTCGACGCCGGGTACGCGGCCGGGATGACGGTCCCGCAGGTGTTCGACTCGCTGATCGCCAAGCTGATCGTGACCGGCGCCAGCCGGACCGAGGCCCTGCAGCGTTCGGCCCGCGCGCTGGACGAGTTCGAGGTCGAAGGGATGCCGACCGTGCTGCCCTTCCACCGGGCCGTGGTGGCCGACCCGGCGTTCGCCGGCGAGCCGCTGCGGGTGCACACCCGCTGGATCGAGACCGAGTTCAACACGCCGATGCCGGACCAGGCGACCGCCGAGGTTGCGGATCCGGCCGAGCGGGAGAGGCTGATTGTCGAGGTGGGCGGGAAGAGGCTGGAGGTAATCGTGCCGGCAGGCGCGATGCGCGGGGGCGGAAGCCCCCCCAGGGGGGTACGGGGGGACGGGAAGTCCCCCCGTGCGCGGGGGGGGTCTGGGGGGGGTCGTCCCCCCCGGGGCGACACTCTTATAAGCCCGATGCAGGGGACGATCATCAAGATCGCGGCCAGCGAGGGGCAGCGGGTGTCGGCCGGCGACGTTATCGTGGTGCTCGAGGCGATGAAGATGGAACAGCCGCTGACCGCGCACAAGGACGGCACGGTGACCGGGCTTGCCGTCGAGGTGGGCCAGACCGTCTCGGCCGGCGCTTCGATCTGCGAGCTCACGGACTGATCGCCGTGAGCAGGATCCCGGGGGACCCGGGACTGGGACGTCAGGTGCTGTTCGCGCTCGGCGCCCGGCTGCCGGAGCGGAACCGGGACTGGGTCCGGCACGAGCTGACCGACGTGGGCTGGCGGGGCCGGCTCACCGTCCGCCACGTGATCGTGGTGCTCCCGCTCTGCGCGGTGCTGGCGCTGCTGCCCGGGGCGCTGTGGATCCGCATCGCGGTGCCGGGGCTGTTCCTGATCTGCACCGTCGGCATTGTCGCGGTGTACGCCGACGACATCCGGGTGTCCCGGCTGCGCCGGCACGGGCTCGAGCCGCCGGACGACCCCGACCTGGGACGCCCCTCGCATTGAGGGGGCACGCGCCCGGCCCGTTCGGGATAAGTCCTTGAACTCCATCAGCTTGCGGGCCGCCTCCGTGACGCTGCCGGACAGGGACGGGTAGACGGTGAACGTCTGGGCCAGCTGCTCGGCGGTCAGCCGCTGCTCCACCGCGACCGAGACGGCCAGGATCAGCTCGCTCGCGCGGGGGGCCACGATCACGCCGCCCAGGATCACTCCGGTGCCCGGGCTGGTGAACAGCTTGACGAAGCCCTCGCGGAAGCCGGCCATCTTGGCCCGCGGGTTGGTGGCCAGCGGCAGCTTCTGGGTACGGGCATTGCCCATTCCCGGGACCTCGCCCGCGTCGACCGCCCGCTGCGAGACGCCGACGGTGGCGATCTCCGGGTCGGTGAAGATGGTCGCGGCCACGTGGCCGAGCCGGATCGGGTGCACCGACTCGCCGAGCGTGTGCCACATCGCGATCCTGCCCTGCATGGCGGCCACCGAGGCCAGCATGAGCACGCCGGTGCAGTCCCCGGCCGCGTACACCCCGGGCACCGAGGTCCTGGACACCCGGTCCACCTCGATGAAGCCGCGCTCGTTCACCTTTACCCCGGCCGCGTCCAGGCCGCAGCCCTCGGTGCGCGGGACCATGCCCACGGTCATCAGGCAGTGGCTTCCGGTCACGGCCCGGCCGTCGTCCAGGGTCACGGTGACGCTTTCGGCGTCCCGGCGGACCGACCGGGCCCGGGCCCGGGACAGCACCGTCATGCCGTTGCGGCGGAACACGTCCTCGATCAGGTTGGCGGCATCCTCGTCCTCCTGCGGCAGCACCCTGTCCCGGGAGGACACCAGCGTGACGCGCGAGCCGAGCGCCTGGTAGGCGCTGGCGAACTCAGCCCCGGTGACGCCCGAGCCGACCACGATCAGGTCCCTGGGCAGCTCGGTCAGGTCGTAGAGCTGGCGCCAGGTCAGGATGCGCTCGCCGTCGGGTTCGGCGCCGGGGAGCACGCGGGGAAGCGCGCCGGTGGCGATCAGGATCGCGTCGGCCTTGATCTCCGCCTCGCCCGCCCTGATCCGGCCCGGGCCGTCCAGGCGGCCGTGCGCCTTGATCACCTTGATGTCCTCGGCGGCGATCCTGGCGGTGATGTCGCCGGACTGGGCCCGGGCCAGGTCGGTGATCCGCTCGTAGAGCCGCGCGGCGTTGACCGTGTGCAGGCCGCCGGTGGCGATGCCGAGGCCGTCGCTGCGGTTGAGCAGCGTCATCGCGTTGGAGGTCTCGATGAGGGACTTGGAGGGCACGCAGTCGGTGAGCACGCAGGCGCCGCCGAGCCCGTCGGAATCGACGATGGTGACGTCGGCGCCAAGCTGCGCGGCGACGAGGGCGGCCTCGTAGCCGCCGGGGCCGCCGCCGAGGATCGCGATTCTCTGGCGTGGCAAGGTCACGGTGGGTAAACCTCCCCGGTGGGTTGGTCGCTTCCAGGTATCAGGGGGGTATCAGGGGCGGGGCAATGCGCTTCGCCCGGCGACGCGACACCGTACGCTTGCCTCCGTGGCACTGTACGCGGCCTACGGCAGCAACCTGGACCCGGCACAGATGCTGTCGCGCTGCCCGCACTCACCGCAACGCGGGACCGGGTGGCTGGAGGGCTGGAGGCTGACGTTCGGCGGGGAGGACATCGGCTGGGACGGTGCCCTCGCGACCGTGGTCGAGAATCCGGGCTCCCGGGTCTTCGTGGTGCTCTACGACGTGTCGGAGGGCGACGAGAAGGAACTCGACAACTGGGACGGTGTCACCCTCGGCTACTACCGCAGGGCCAAAGTCCGGGTAGAGATGCTCGACGGCGACGTGCTGGCCTGGCTGTACGTGCTCAACTTCTACGAGGGCGGGCTGCCGTCGGCGCGGAGCATCGGCATCCTGGCCGATTCGGCCGAGCGGGCCGGCGCCCCGGCCGACTACGTCGCGACGCTGCGGGCGCTGCCCTGCGCCAAGATGGGCGACTCGAACACGGCCTACGAGGGCCCAGAAAGTGCCGGGGGCCCGTGAGCCTCGCTCTTTCCCGGTGAAACCCGGGGCGGGCTCAGACTAGGACGACGATCAGCAGGATCAGGGCGGGGATAAGGAGCGCGGCGAGGGCGCGGCGGCTCCAGGTCCTGGTGAGCGGCTCGGTCCAGCCGGCGGTGGCCAGGGCGGTGGTGGCGGGCGCCGTGCCGGTCGCGGGGGTGGCGGTCTCCGCGGCTTCGGGAGCGCGGGGCTGGGCGCCGGCGATCTCTACGGTGCTGTCGGCCCAGACGGCCTCGGCGCGGACGGCGGTGGCGCGCGCTTCCAGCAGCTTGACGATCTTCTCTGCCTCGGCCTCGGCGGCGGAGGCGGGTTCGCTGGCAGGCCTGGCGTCGGACCGGCCGAAGCCGACCTGGAAGGCCGAGGTGGAGCGGCGCGCGCCGCGCCGCGCCTTGGCCTCGGCGGCCATCTGGCGCCGCCGGGAGTAGTGGATGGCCCAGGCGCTGATGATCTTGTGGTGCTCCCGGTCGGCGGGAACCGCGCCGGGGGGGCCGCCCCAGGCGCAGTGCACGCGGAGCAGATCGACCAGGTCTATCCGGGCCACGCCGGCCCAGCCGATCCGGTGATCGCGCAGCGGGTTGCGGACCGTCACCCCGGTGTCGTCGGCGATGATCCGGGGCCGCTGCGCCGTGACGTAGGCGATGCCGGTGGCCAGCAGCAGGACGGCCGCCGCGACCACGGCGAGGTGGTCACGGCCCTGCACGGCCAGGTCGATCCAGTTGCCGACGGCGAAGAGCAGCCACACCACCCAGACCACGACGGCGGTCGGCGAGCGGAAGATCTGCGGCTTTTCCACCCGTTCAGGGTAACGCCGCACGGATCACGTGCTGATCACGCGCCGGTCACGCCGGGCAGCGGCTGGGCCACGATCGCGCCGTCATCCCACAGCGCGGTGATCGCCGTGGCCGCCATCACCCTGACCCCGACGGCGATGGCCCGCTCGTCCACGTCGAACGTCGGCTGGTGGATGTCGTGCGACACGGCCGTGCCGGGCACCCGGGTGCCGAGCCGGGCCAGCGAGCCAGGGATCGACTCCAGGTACCAGGCGAAATCCTCGCCGCCCAGGCTCTGCGGCGACTGCACGACCGAACCCGCGCCGAGCACGTCCAGGGCCGCGGACGAGATCATGGCCACGCTGGCCTGGTCGTTGACCGTGGGCGGCACGTACCGCTGGTAGCTGACCTCGGCGTTCACCCCGTACGCCGAGGCCACCGAGTCGATCAGCCCCTTGAGCAGGTCGGGCGCGCTGTGCCAGGCCTCGTCGTCCAGGCAGCGGACGGTGCCCTCGGCCACCCCCTCGTCGGGGATCGCGTTGGCCGCGGTGCCCGCGCTGACCCGGCCCCAGACCAGGCTGAGGCTGGACCGAGGGTCGACCCGCCGGGACAGCGCCGCGGGCACCTCGGTGAGGATCTTGCCGAGCGCGTAGACCAGGTCCGCGGTCAGGTGCGGCCGGGCGGTGTGCCCGCCGGGCCCGGACACCCGGACCTCGATCCGGTCGCAGGCCGCGGTGATCGCGCCGGAGCGCACACCGAGCTGGCCGGCGTCCAGGCGGGGGTCGCAGTGCAGCGCGAAGATCCGCCCGACCGACGCCATCCCGCCCGCCGCAAGCACGTCGAGCGCGCCGCCTGCCGCCTCCTCGGCGGGCTGGAAGACGAGCCTGACCCGTCCGGGCAGCACCCCGCGGGCGGCCTGCTCGGCCAGGAACAGGCCGGCCCCGAGCAGGATCGTGGTGTGCACGTCGTGACCGCAGGCGTGGCAGACGTTCGGCACCGTGGAGCGGTAGGGGACGTCCTTGTCGTCCGTCATCGCCAGCGCGTCCATGTCGGCGCGGAGCGCCACCACCGGCCGTTCGGTATAAGGAACCTGCTCCGAGCCGATGTCCACGAGCATCCCGGTGCCCTTGGGCAGGATCACCGGCCGCAGCCCCGCCGCGGCCAGCCGCAAGGCCACCCGGCGGGTGGTGCGGTGCTCGTTGAAGGCCAGCTCAGGATGAGCATGCAGATCGCGGCGGAACTCGATCAGCTCGCTTTCGTGTTCCGCCAGGAACGCATCCAGTTCTGCGAGCAGATCGTTACCCTGCTCATTCTCGCCCATGCCCACCATCCCCGTACGTGCAGAATCTGTCTTCGGCGAATTCGGTAACGAGGGCGTCTACCACGCTGATCAAATCCCCGGTTCGCGCGTAGACGGCCCGCTGCCGTTCGTATGAGGCACCGTATTCGAGCACTTCCGCCACGACGGCGAGCTCGTCCTGGCAGCCTAGCCTCGAGGCTACAGGTTCAAGCTCGGCGAGGAGCTCGAAAAGCTCGTCACGCAGCGGAGCGGTGGCTCCGGCCTCGTCAGTGATCACGATCGCGTCCAGCCCGTACCGGGTGGCACGCCACTTGTTGTCCCTGACCACCCACGACGACGGGCACGGAAGCGTGTAGCCGCGGTCGAGCTGGGCGTCGAACAGGTGGACCAGGCACTGCGCCAGCGCCGTGATCATGCCGACCTCGCGCAGCGTGGGCACACCATCGGACATACGGAGCTCGACGGTGCCGAAGTCCGGGTGCGGCCGGATGTCCCACCAGACCTCCTTGATGCTGCGGATGGTTCCCGCCCGGAGCAGGGTGTCCATGTAGTCCTCGAACTGTTTCCAGTCCGTTAGCCGATGCGGCGGACCCGCTGTCGGCAGCGCGCCGAATGTCACCGACCTGCTGGAGGCAAGCCCGGTGTCATACCCGCACCAGAACGGACTCGACGCGGTAATGGCCAGGAAATGCGGGAGGTAAGCGGCCAGCGCATTGACGATCGGCATCGCCTTGCGCCCGTCGCGAATCCCCACATGGACATGCACGCCGAAGGTCTGAATCCGGCGGGCAAGCCACTGCATTTGCTCGACAAGCTCCGCATAGCGCTGTACGGGCGCCATCGTCGCGTCTCGCCAGTCACTCAGCGGGTGAGTCCCGGCGCACGCCAATAGGATACCGTGCCCGGACGCCATCCGCTGGAGTTCCGTGATCGTTACGGTGAGGTCGTCTTTCGCCTCGGACACGGTGCTGCAAATGCCGGTGACCAGCTCAAGAGTGGACTGCATCAGCTCGTGCCTGATTCGCGGGTGCTCGCCGGTATCGGCGTCCACGGGCAGCTCGTCGAGCAGCTTCCCTGCCTCCTGGCGCAGCATCTTGGTCTCGCTGTCGACCAGCTGGACCTCCCATTCGACGCCGAGCGTCGCGCCGTGGGAAGGATTCCACTCAATAACCATGCCGGCCCTTCATCCTCCATGCCCAGGTCTCAAATTTCCCTGGGCTGATACTCGCCCCAGACATTCCGCAGTGCGTCGCAGACCTCACCGAGGGTGGCGTCGGCCCGCAGCGCTTCCCTGAGCGGGTAAAGAACGTTCTCGCTGCCTTCCGCGGCCGCTTTGAGCGCGGAAAGGGCGCGGGCGACCGGCTCTTTGGCTCGCTCTTGCCGCAGCCGCTTCAGCCGGGCCGCCTGCGCCGCCTCGATGGACGGGTCGACGCGCAGCGGCTGATAAGGCTCCTCGCCGTCGGCGACAAATTTGTTCACGCCGACGACAATACGGTCGCCTTCGTCGATTTCCCGCGCCACCTGGTACGCCGCCGCCTCGATCTCTGCTTTCTGGAAACCGCGCTCGATCGCCGCGGCCGCTCCGCCCATTTCCTCGATGCGGTCAACCAGGTCTTTCGCGGCCGCCTCGATCTCGTCGGTCATCGACTCGATCGCGTACGAGCCGGCGAACGGGTCCGCGGTCGCGGTCAGGTCGGTCTCGTTGGCGATGACCTGCTGGGTCCGGATGGCCAGCCGGGCCGCCTTGGTGCTGGGCAGCGCGAGCGCCTCGTCGTAGGAGTTGGTGTGCAGCAACTGGGTCCCGCCAAGCACGGCCCCGAGCGCCTGCAGGCTGACCCGGATCAGGTTCACCTCCGGCTGCTGCGCGGTGAGCTGCACGCCGGCCGTCTGGGTGTGGAAGCGCAGCATCTGCGACCGGGGGTCCTCGGCCTTGAACTCCTCCTTCATGATGCGCGCCCACATCCGCCGCGCGGCGCGGAACTTCGCGACCTCCTCGAGCAGCGTGGTCCGCGCCACGAAGAAGAAGGAGAGCCGCGGGGCGAAGTCGTCGATGGCCAGGCCCGACGCCAGGGCGGCCCGGACGTACTCCTTGGCGTTGGCCAGCGTGAACGCGATCTCCTGCACCGGCGTGGCGCCCGCTTCGGCCATGTGGTACCCGGAGATGGAGATCGTGTTCCACCGGGGCAGCTCGCGGCGGCAGTAGGCGAACGTGTCCGCGGCCAGGCGCAGCGACGGGCGGGGCGGGAAGATATAGGTGCCGCGGGCGATGTACTCCTTGAGCACGTCGTTCTGGATCGTCCCGGTCAGCTGGGCGGGCTGCGCACCCTGCTCCTCGCCGACGGTCTGGTACAGCAGCAGCAGCACGGCGGCGGGCGCGTTGATCGTCATCGACGTGGATACCTTGTCCAGCGGGATGCCGTGGAACAGGGTGCGCATGTCGCCGACGGCGTCGATGGCCACGCCGACCTTGCCCACCTCGCCTTGCGCGATCCGGGCGTCGGAGTCGTAGCCCATCTGGGTGGGCAGGTCGAAGGCGACAGAGAGCCCGGTGGTGCCCGCCTCGATCAGCTCGTGGTAGCGCTGATTGGACTCCTGGGCGGTCGCGAACCCGGCGTACTGGCGCATCGTCCAGGGCCGGTCCACATACATGCGCGGATACACACCGCGAGTAAATGGATACTCTCCCGGCCTGCCGAGCTTCTCTTCTGGCCGGAAATCCGTAAGCTTGCTTGCGTCGTAGACGGGATCGACGGGAAGCCCTGACTCGGACGTGCGCTCCATGTGCTCAGGGTACTTCGAGGCGGCCAGGCGACCAGAACGGAGAGCGGGAGCTCATGCTGCGTACGGTGCTGGCCACCGCGGGCGCGGTACTGGCCGCGGGCGCGGTACTGGCCGCGGCCGCGGCCATGACCCCGGCCGCGGTTGCCTCGCCGACCCCTCCCCCCTCGGCCTCCCCGGCGGCCGTTTCCCCCGCGGCCATCGGACGCGCTATTGGCGGGGCGCAGCTTTCCGGCCGCGGCGTGCTGGTCAACTACCCGCCTGGATCGGTCCGGCGGCTGCCGAAGGTAAAGGCCTCGGCGTGGGTCATCGCCGACGCCGGGACCGGCCAGGTGCTCGCGGCCAAAGACCCGCACGGCTGGTACCGGCCCGCCAGCACGCTCAAGGTGCTCACCGCGATCTCGCTCATCCCCGTGCTCAATCCGAACGCGATGGTGGTGGCCAGCAAGCAGGCCACCACGGTGTCGCCGAACATCGTGGGGCTGCTGCCCGGTCACTCCTACAAGGTCTCCGACCTGTTCACCGCGCTGCTGACGATCTCCGCCAACGACGCCGCGATGGCGCTATCCCAGGCGACAGGCTCGCTCAGCCAGGGCATGGCGGTGATCAACGCCGAGGCCAGGCACCTGCAGGCCGACGACACCGTGGCCGTCACGCCCAACGGGCTCGACGCGCCCGGCCAGCACACCTCCGCCTACGACCTGGCGCTGTTCGCCCGGCAGGGCCTGCAGATGCCGGCCTTCCTCAAGTACGACGAGACGACCAGCGCGCAGTTCCGGATCAGCAAGAAGAAGTCGGTCGGGCTGTGGAACCAGAACTCACTGCTCGCCACCTACCCGGGTGCGCTCGGCGGCAAGATCGGCTGGACCAGCGCGGCCGGCGCCACCTACGTGGGGATGGCCAGGCGGCATGGCATCACGCTGATCGTGACCCTGCTGCACTGCCCGGCGCTGACCGAGATCGACGCGGGCAAGAGCCTGCTGAACTGGGGTTTCGCGGTGGACGGGAAGGTCAGGCCGGTGGGCACGCTGGTCGGCGCGCTGCGGCCGCGCGCCTCCACGCCCGCCCCGTCGCCGCCGGCCGCCGCGGGACAGCGGGCGGACCGGGCGAAGTCGGCGGGCTCGGGCCCTTCGGTGCTGGCCGCGGCCGGGTTCAGCTGCGTGGCGGTGCTCACCGCTGGCGTCGGCTTCGCCTACAGCCGCCACCAGCGCTCGAGTGCACGGCGCTCGGCGGTCCGCCGGTCTTGAGGAGGCCTCGAGGAGGCCTCGAGGAGGTCTTGAGGATGCTCAGCCCGCGGGCTTGAGCAGGCCCATGCGGTCGCGCACGGCCGTCATGGTCTGCCCGGCGACCTCGTGCGCCCGGGCGGCGCCGTCGGCGAGCACGCGGTCGAGCCCGGCCTCGTCGGCCAGGATCCGCTCGGTCTTCTCCCTGATCGGGGCGAAGGTTGCCACGACCCGTTCGGCCAGGTCCTTCTTGAACCCCCCGTAACCCGCGCCCTCGTACTTGGCCTCCAGGACGGCCACCGGCTCCTCGGCCAGCGCCGAGTAGATCCGCAGCAGGTTGGTCACGCCCGGCTTGGCCTCGGCGTCGGCGCGGACCTCGGACCCCGCGTCGGTGACCGCCCGGGCGATCTTCCTGCGGATCACGTCCGGGTCGTCGAGCACGTCGACGATGCCCTGCGGGGACGAGGACGACTTGCTCATCTTGGCCGTCGGGTCCTGCAGGTCGTAGATCTTGGCCACCTCGGCCAGGATGTACGGCTGCGGGGGCACGAACGTCTGGCCGTACCTGTGGTTGAACCGCTGTGCCAGGGTCCGGCTGAGCTCCAGGTGCTGCCGCTGATCCTCGCCCACCGGCACCTCGTCGGCCTGGTAGAGCAGGATGTCCGCGGCCTGCAAGATGGGGTAGGTGAACAGGCCGACCGAGGCCTGCTCCTGGCCTTCCCTCGACGACTTGTCCTTGAACTGGGTCATCCTGCTCGCCTCGCCGAACCCGGTCATGCAGGACAGGACCCAGGCCAGCTCGGCGTGCTCGGGCACGTGGCTCTGCACGAACAGCGTGCACCGGTCCGGATCGAGCCCGGCCCCGAGCAGCTGGGCGGCGGCCACCCTGGTCCTTCTCGTCAGCAGCGCGGGATCTTGCGGCACGGTGATCGCGTGCAGGTCGACCACGCAGTAGAAGGCGTCGTGGCTGTCCTGCAGCGTCACCCACTGGCGCAGCGCGCCGAGGTAGTTGCCGAGGTGGAAGGAATCGGCGGTGGGTTGAATGCCGGAGAGGACGCGAAGCCGTGGCGGCAGCTGAGCCATGCGCTGGAGTCTATCGGCGGCCGGCCGGCAAGCCGGAATCGGCGACGACCACCTCGACCCGCTGGAACTCCTTCAGGTCGGAGTAGCCGGCCGTGGCCATGGTGCGGCGGAGCGCCCCCATCAGGTTCATCGAGCCGTCCGGGACGGTCGACGGGCCGTGCAGGATCTGCTCCAGCGTGCCGATCGTGCCCACCTTGACCCGCGCGCCGCGGGGCAGCTCGGTGTGGTTGGCCTCGCTGCCCCAGTGGTAACCCCGGCCCGGCGCCTCGGCCGCCCGGGCCAGCGGGGAGCCCACCATGACCGCGTCCGCGCCGATGGCCAGCGCCTTGGCGATGTCGCCGCTGCTCGTCATCGACCCGTCGGCGATCACGTGCACGTAGCGGCCGCCGGACTCGTCCAGGTAGTCACGCCGGGCCGCGGCCACGTCGGCGATCGCGGTGGCCATCGGCACCGCCACGCCGAGCACCTTCACGGTGGTGTGGCCCGAGCCGCCGCCGAAGCCGACCAGCACCCCGGCCGCGCCGGTGCGCATCAGGTGCAGCGCGGCGGTGTAGGTCGCGCACCCGCCGACCACCACGGGGACGTCGAGCTCGTAGATGAACTGCTTCAGGTTGAGCGGCTCGGCCCGGCCGGAGACGTGCTCCGCCGACACCGTGGTGCCGCGGATGACGAAGATGTCCACGCCCGCGTCCACCACGGCCTTGGCATAGCGCGCGGTGCGCTGCGGGGACAAGCTGGCGGCGGTGGTCACCCCGGCGCGCGCGATCTCCTCGATCCGGCGGCCGATGAGGTCCTCGGAGATCGGTTCGGCGTACATGGCCTGCAGCCGCCGGGTGGCCGCCTGCTCATCGAGCTCGGTCACCTCGGCGAGCAGCGGCTCGGGGTCCTCGTACCTGGTCCACAGCCCTTCCAGGTCGAGCACGGCCAGCCCGCCCAGGCGGCCGATCTGGATCGCGGTGGCGGGCGAGACGACGCTGTCCATCGGGCAGGCCATCAGCGGCAGGTCGAACCGGTAGGCGTCGATCTGCCAGGCGATCGAGACCTCCTCGGGGTCCCTGGTGCGGCGGGCGGGCACGATGCCGATCTCGCCGAGCGAGTACGCCATGCGCCCGGTCTTGCCGCGGCCGATTTCCACGTCGGTCATCTACTGCGTCCCGTCGCGGCCGGGGCGGCCGCTGTAGTTGGGCGCCTCAACGGTCATCTTCACGTCGTGCGGGTGGCTCTCGGTCAGCCCGGCCGCGGTGATCTGGATGAACCGGGCCTCCTGCAGGTCGGCGATGGTCCGCGCGCCGCAATAGCCCATGGCCGCGCGCAGCCCGCCGACGAGCTGGCCGGCCACCGCGGCCAGCGGGCCGCGGTAGGGCACCTGTCCCTCGACGCCCTCCGGCACCAGTTTGTCCTCACGCAGCACGTCGTCCTGGAAGTAGCGGTCCTTGGAGTAGGACTGGCCGCGCTCCCGGTTGCGCATGGCGCCGAGCGAACCCATGCCGCGGTAGAGCTTGTACTGCTTGCCGTTGATGAAGACCATCTCGCCCGGGCTCTCCTCGCACCCGGCGAGCAGGCTGCCCAGCATGACGGCGTCCGCGCCCGCGGCGATCGCCTTGGCGATGTCGCCCGAGTACTGCATGCCGCCGTCGCCGATCACCGGCACTCCTGCCGGGCGGGCCGCCCTGGCCGCCTCGTAGATCGCGGTGACCTGGGGTACGCCCACGCCGGCCACCACCCGGGTGGTGCAGATCGAGCCCGGCCCGACGCCCACCTTGACGCCGTCCGCGCCCGCGTCGACCAGGGCCTGCGCGCCCGCCTGGGTGGCCACGTTGCCGCCGATCACCTCGATGTCGGAGTTGGCCTTGATCTGCCCGACCATGTCCAGGACCGCCTGCGCGTGCCCGTGCGCGGTGTCGACCACCAGGAAGTCCACCCCGGTCTCGATCAGGGCCTGGGCGCGGCGCTTGGCGTCCTCGCCGACCCCTACCGCGGCCCCGACCACCAGCCTCCCGGCCGGGTCCTTGGTGGCGTGGGGGAACTTCTCGCTCTTGGTGAAGTCCTTCACGGTGATCAGGCCCTTGAGGCGGCCGCTGTCATCGACCAGCGGCAGCTTTTCGACCTTGTGCTGGCGCAGGAGCTTCAGGGCTTCGTCCGGTTTTACCCCGACCGGGGCGGTGACCAGGGGCATCGGCGTCATCACCTCGGACACCCGGCGGGTCTGGTCGGTCTCGAACCTGATGTCGCGGTTGGTGACGATGCCGACCAGCACGCCGTCGCTGTTGGTAACGGGCACGCCGGAGATCCGGTAGCGGCCGCACAGGCGGTCCACGTCCGCGATGGTGGCGTCGGGCCCGCAGGTCACCGGGTCGGTGATCATGCCCGCCTCGGACCGCTTGACCATGTCGACCTGCTGCGCCTGCTCCTCCACGGACAGGTTGCGATGCAGCACGCCGACGCCGCCCTGACGGGCCATGGCGACCGCCATCCGCGCCTCGGTCACGGTGTCCATCGACGCGGACACCAGCGGGACGCGGAGCCGGTAGCGGCGCGTGATCCGGGTGCTGGTGTCGGCCTCGCTGGGCAGCACCGCGGAATGCGCGGGCAGCAAGAGCACATCGTCGAAGGTCAGGCCGACGGGCGCGAATTTGTCGTCCGGGGGTAGCTGATCAGTCATGGCACCTTCACCGGGAGTGGCAGCGGGGATGTACCCATCCTATTGAGACCGGGGCGGGGAGGGGCGGAGTGCCCCTAGCTCGCCCGTTCGGCTCTCATGGGCGGCTAGCGCCCGGAGACGGACCAGGGCCCGGTGCTGGGCCACCCTGACCGCGCCCGGCGACATGTCGAGCACGTACCCGGTGTCCTCAGCGGACAGTCCTGCCACCACCCTGAGCAGGAGCAATCGCCGCTGCGCGGCGGGCAGGTGAGCCAGCAGGACCCGGGCGAGCCTGGCGTCGACGCCCGCCACCGCGGTCTCCTCGGGGCCCAGGCAGCGGTCGGGCAGGTCGGGCAGGACCGGGACCGGCAGCGGCGCCCGCGCGGCGCCGCGGGCGGCGTCCGCGACCTTGTGCGCGGCGATGGCGAACACGAAGGCGCCGAACGGCCGCCCCGTGTCCCGGTAGGACGGCAGCGCGGACAGCAGCGCGAGGCAGACCTCCTGCGCCACGTCATCCTCGTCCAGGCTGCCGGTGCGGGTACGGTTGCCGGCCAGCCGGGCCCGGCAGTACCGGACGATGGCGGGCCGGAACTGGCGCAGTAGCGCCTCGACGGCATCCGGCCTGGTCAGCGGATCCTGGTGCTCCCGGGGTTTCAGACGGCCCGGGTCCAGCAGGTGGTCGTCGTCGGTCGTGGCTCCCGTTTCCTCGCCGGTAACCGCGAGGTGCTCGCATTTCGTCACAGAGAGTTAATGCCCGGCCGGCGGGCGGCTCTCCCCGCGAAACGCCGGACGCGTTCGCCACACTCCTATGGCCTCAGCGTCACCGCGATATTGCCTTGCGTGATATCGAGTGGCGACAAGGGCTACATCGGCCTCGTCATCCTCTCCCGCACGTCCATCCGCTCACCAGTACGATGATTGTGAGGTTTTGCGGGGTTGATTCGGGCTTGCGGGTGATCCCGGGGGCACTATGGTGCACAAAAACCACCCAGGAGCCCCGATCCACCCCGATCTTCTCGCCGCTGCCTGCGTCATCTCGGGGTGCAGCCTGGGCACGCGCCCGCCCGGAACAGCACGAAGGCCGGGTTTCGGAAAACCCGGCCTTCGTGTAGGCCTTGGCAGGCCTGCCGTGCCTTAGTGCGGGTGGCTGTGCCCGTGGCCGTTGGCCGCGGGGGCCTCCTTCTCCTCCGGCTTCTCGACCACCAGGGTCTCGGTGGTCAGCAGCATGCCGGCGATCGACGCGGCGTTCTGCACGGCCGACCTGGTTACCTTCACCGGGTCGATGACGCCCTGGGCTACCAGGTCGCCGTATTCGCCGGTGGCAGCGTTGTAGCCGTGCCCGGCGGGCAGGGTGGCGATCTTAGCCACCACGACGGAGCCCTCCTGGCCCGCGTTCAGCGCGATCCAGCGGGCCGGCTCGGTCAGCGCGCGCTGCACGACCCGGACACCGGTGGCCTCGTCGCCCTTGCGGCCGAGGTCGCCGAGGTCCGTGGCCAGGTGCACCAGGGCGCTGCCGCCACCGGGGATGATGCCTTCCTCGATGGCCGCCCGGGTGGCCGAGATGGCGTCCTCGAGGCGGTGCTTCTTCTCCTTCAGCTCCACCTCGGTGGCCGCCCCCACGCGCAGGATGCAGACGCCGCCGGACAGCTTGGCCAGCCGCTCCTGCAGCTTCTCGCGATCCCAGTCGGAGTCGGTGTTCTCGATCTCGGTGCGGATCTGCCTGATCCGGTCCTCGATCGCCTGCTTGTCACCGGAACCGTCCACGATCGTGGTGTTGTCCTTGGTGACGACGATCCGCCGGGCGCGGCCCAGGTCCTCCAGGCCGACCGACTCCAGCTTGATGCCGAGTTCCTCGCTGACCACCGTGCCGCCGGTTAGCGTGGCGATGTCGGCGAGCATAGCCTTGCGGCGGTCACCGAAGCCGGGCGCCTTCACGGCCGCCACGTTGAGCAGGCCGCGGATCTTGTTCACCACGATGGTGGCCAGCGCCTCGCCCTCGATGTCCTCGGCGATCACCAGCAGCGGCTTCTTCACCTGCGCGATCTTCTCGAGCAGCGGCAAGAAGTCGGCCATCGAGGAGATCTTGGCCTGGTGCACCAGGACGTAAGCATCCTCGAGGACCGCCTCGAGGCGCTCGGCGTCGGTGATGAAGTACGGCGAGATGTAGCCCTTGTCGAACTGGAGGCCCTCGGTGAACTCCAGCTCAAGGCCCATCGTGGGCGACTCCTCGACGGTGATGACACCATCCTTGCCGACCTTGCTGAACGCCTCGGCGATCAGCTCACCGATCTTGGAGTCCTGCGCGGAGATCGTCGCGACGTGCGCGATCTCGGTCTGCTCCTCAACATCACGCGCGACGGCGAGCAACCGCTCGGACACCGCGGCGGCGGCAGCGTCGACGCCGCGCTTGAGGTCCATCGGGTTGGCCCCGGCCGCGACCGACCGCAGGCCGAAGTGCACCATCGCCTGGGCCAGGACGGTTGCCGTCGTGGTGCCGTCCCCGGCGATATCGTTGGTCTTGGTGGCGACCTCCTTAGCGAGCTGGGCCCCGAGGTTCTCGTACGGGTTCTCCAGCTCCACCTCCTTCGCGACGGTCACGCCGTCGTTGGTGATGGTGGGGGCGCCCCATTTCTTGTCAATGACGACGTTGCGGCCACGCGGGCCCAGCGTCACCTTGACGGCGTCGGCGAGCTTGTCCACACCGCGCTCAAGCGAGCGCCGGGCGTCCTCGTCGAACTCCAGGATCTTGGGCATTTACTACCTCAACCTACGGTTGGATCGAGTTCTCAGACAGCGTGCCGACACGCTCCGGCGGCAGAACCGCCGGAGCGCGTCAGTACGACTACTTGTCGATGACGGCGAGTACGTCGCGCGCGGAGAGCACGAGGTAATCCTCGCCTCCGTACTTCACCTCGGTGCCGCCGTACTTGCTGTACAGCACCACGTCGCCGACCTTGACGTCGATCGGCACGCGCTTGGTTCCCGCGTCGTCGAAGCGACCCGGGCCAACCGCAAGGACTTCGCCCTCCTGGGGCTTCTCCTTGGCGGTGTCCGGGATCACAAGGCCGGACGCCGTGGTCTGCTCGGCTTCGAGCGGGCGCACCACGATCCGGTCTTCGAGCGGCTTGATTACTACCTTGGTGGCGGTCGTCACGATCTGACCTCCCCCTCCGGAAAGGCTATTGGCGAGTCGTTGCTAGAGAGGGCGAGCGTGGCGGCCTGCCGTCGCGGGTGTCAGACTGCCTCGTCGCATTAGCACTCTACTTCAGTGAGTGCTAATTCGGAACAGTAGTGTCCCCGGGCGGGCACGTCAAACGAGCGCGCGGGCAGCAATCGGATTGTTTCTCTCTCTGTACACGAGCGATTACTGAAAGCTACTAGAGTTGACCGGTCCCCGGTGCCAGCGGGACCGGACTGCCAGATTGAACTGCGGAGCCACCGGGATGGGCAAACCCTTCTGAAGGAGCATCATGGATCAGCCGGGAAACCACATCCTGCTTCGAGGAAACCAGCCGGCCGCCGCCGACCGCATGCGCGAACTGCTAGCCCGGACGGTACAGGACCACGTCGCCGACTCCAGGTCGAACGCCGGCGCGATCGATGACATCCGGCAGCGGATGGAAGGGCTCGAGTGGCTGGTGAAGGAGGTCCGCGAACGGGAGATTCCCGGCATGGCGGCCCAGCTTGACGGCCTGGCCAGGCAGCTCGAGGAGACCGCCCAGCGGCCGCCGCAGTGGGCCGAGTCGCTCGCCGAGCACATCGCGGTGCTCCGCGCCCAGGTGGCGCCGGTGGCCGAGCTGCACTCGCTGTGGGGCGACCTCGGCACCGTCTCGGAGAACGTCGAGCACGCCCTGCCCCAGCTGCAGACGGTCAGCGACACCATGGGCCGGGCCATGGAGGCGCTGCAGACGCAGGACGACCGGCTGGCCAAGCTGTATCAGAGCGTGGGCAAGCTGCAGCAGAGCATGGAGTCGGCGGCGGGCCGGTTCAGCCGGCTGGACAACGCCATCGCCGAGCTCGCGCAGCGGACCGGCCAGCTGGACAAGGAGCTCTCGGCGGTCAAGGGACGTGCCGAGGTGAGCTTCGGCGCGCTGGCGGCCAAGGTGGACCAGAGCGCGGAGACCACCACGCGCCAGCTCACCCAGTCGATGGCGGCGATGACGGCCACGGTCGACGGCCTGGCGGACAACGTGGCGGGCGTCGGCGGTCAGGTCGACCTGCTCGGCGGCCAGGTCCAGGTGGTGCACGGCCGGATCGAGCGGCTGGATGAGCGGCTGGCGGACACCGACGACAAGCTGGGTTCCGTAGACGCCAAGCTGGCCGCGGCCGACGACAAGCTCGGCGCGCTCGACACCAGGCTGACCACGGCGGACGAGAAGATCGGGTCGACCGACGCCCGGGTCGCCGCCCTGGATACCAGGCTGGAACGGCTGGACGAGCGGCTCGACGACCAGTACGACCGGGTAAGCGCCATCGACCACACGCTCGGCGCCACCGACACCAAGCTCGGGACGATCAGCGACACGCTGTCCGCCACCGACACCAGGATCGGCCTGGCCGAGGCCGCGCTGGTCGCCGTCGACACCAAGCTGGGCGGGCTGGACACCAGGATGGAACGGCTCGACGACCGGCTGGGAGAGCACGGCCGCGGGCTCACCTCGGTCGACGGCAAGCTCGGAACGGTCGCGGGCCGCCTCGGCCCGGTGGACAGCAAGCTCAGCGCGCTGGACAGCAGGCTCGGCACGGTCGACGGCAAGGTTGGCATGCTGGGCGGCCGGCTCGAGGGGATCGACGGCAGGCTGGAAGGCGTCGGCGCGAGGATCGAAGGGCTCGGCGACAGGTTCGGCAGCCTGGATGGCAAGCTGGAGACTGCGAACGGGCGGTTCACCGACGTCAGCGGCAAGCTGGAGTCGCTGGGCCAGCAGGTGACCGCGGTCGGCGGCCGGGTCGACGGGATGGGCGGCCAGCTCAACGAGCAGCTCGAGCCGCTCGCCGACGAGCTGAGGTCCCGGCCTGGGCACATCGAGATCCAGGACACGCTGGCCAAGATCGTCGACGCCGCCCAGAGCGACGTGGCCACCCAGCTCGGCTCGCTGGAGGAAACCGTGCTGACCCTGGCCGAGGCCCTGCTGCGGCCGAATGCGGCGCAGGTCCCCGCGCCGAGGAAGAGCAGCAAGGACAGCAGCAGGGACAGCAGCAGGGACAGCAGCAGGGACAGCAGCAAGGACGGCAGCCGCATCTGACGCCGCAAGGCGGTGGCCTGGGGGGATATCGTGAGCGGTATGTCCCAGGTGTCCTTGGCGCGGGAGTACGCGGCGAAGCTGGACGCGGACGATCCGCTGGCCGGGTTCCGCGACCGGTTCGCGCTGGACGACCCGTCCCTGGTCTACCTGAACGGCAACTCGCTCGGCGCGCTCCCCCGGGCCACGCTGCGGCGCCTCGAGGAAGTGACCCGCGAGGAGTGGGGCACCGCGCTGGCCCGGTCGTGGGATCACTGGGTGGACCTGCCCGGCCGGGCAGGCGACGCGGTCGGCAGGCTGACCGGTGCCGCACCCGGCCAGGTGCTGGTGGCGGACAACACCACGGTGAACCTGTACAAGCTGGCCTGCGCGGCGCTCGACGCGCGGCCCGGGCGGCACGTGATCGTCACCGACCAGGACAACTTCCCCAGCGACCGCTACGTGCTCGAGGGGATCGCGGCCCAGCGCGGTGCCGGCCTGCGCATGCTGACCACCGACATCGACCGGGGGCTGGACCCCGCCGCGGTGCGCGCCGCGGTGGACGAGGACACCGCACTGGTCAGCCTGTCCCACGTGGCGTACCGCAGCGGCGCCCTGGCCGACATGGCGGCCATCACCGAGACCGTGCACAAGTCCGGGGCGCTGATGCTCTGGGATCTGTGCCACTCGGTCGGCGCGGTGCCTGTCGAGCTCGACCGCTGTGACGTGGACCTGGCCGTGGGCTGCACCTACAAGTACCTCAACGCGGGTCCGGGCGCGCCCGCGTTCCTCTACGTCTCGGCCAGGCTGCGCGAGGTGCTGCGGCAGCCGATCTGGGGATGGTTCTCCCAGCGCGACCAGTTCGCCATGGGACCCAGGTACGACCCGGCGGCCGGCGTCGCCAAGTTCATGACGGGCACCCCGTCCATCCCCGGCACCGCCGCGGTGGAGGAGGGCGCCCGGCTGCTGCTAGAGGCGGGCCTTGACCCGATGCGCGCCAAGAGCCTGCGGCTGACCAGCTACCTCATCGAGCTGGGCGATGCCTGGCTGGCACCGCTCGGCTGTGCCCTGGCCACGCCGCGGGACGGCGGCCGGCGCGGCGGCCACGTCACCTACCGCCACCCGCGGGCCGAGCGGCTGGTCGAGCTGCTCGCCGACGCGAACATCATCACCGACTACCGCACCCCGGACCGGCTCAGGTTCGGCCTGTCCCCGCTCACCACGCGCTTCACCGACGTCTGGACCGCCGTCACCGCCACCCGCGACATCATCGAGAGCGAACTGTGCGAGAGCCATGGCTGAACCCGTCACCTATTCCGGTTACCTGCGCCTCGACCAGCTGCTGTCCGCGCAGCAGCCGAAGTCGAGCGAGCACGACGAGATGCTCTTCATCGTCATCCACCAGATCTACGAGCTGTGGTTCAAGCAGCTCCTGCACGAGTTCGGCAAGGTGCAGGCCGAACTCGAGGCCGGCAGCACCACGCATGCCATGCGCACGCTCCACCGGACGCTGGCCATCTTGAAGATCGTGGTCGCCCAGCTCGACGTGCTCGAGACCATGACGCCCACCCAGTTCACCCGGTTCCGCGACTGGCTCGGCACCTCGAGCGGGTTCGAGTCGGCGCAGTTCCGCGAGCTGGAAGCGGTACTGGGCCGCAGGGACCGGATGATGGTGGCGCAGTACGCCGAGGGCAGCGCCGAGCGGGAGCGGATCACGGCGGCGATGTCGCGGCCGTCGTTGTTCGACTCCTTCGCCCGCTACCTGGCCGGACAGGGCTACGACGTGCCGCCCGAGATCGTGAACCGCGACGTCGGCCAGCCCATCGAGGCCTCTGACGCGATGCAGCAGGCGCTGAAGAGGGTCTACGACGACGACACCGACGCGACCGCGGTGTGCGAGCTCCTGGTCGACGTGGACGAGGGCATGCAGGAGTGGCGCTATCACCACGTCAAGATGGTGGAGCGAACGATCGGCGGCCGGCCCGGCACCGGCGGCTCGGCCGGCGCCACCTACCTGCGGTCCACGCTCAGCCAGCCGACCTTCCCCGACCTGTGGGCGGTCCGGAGCATGGGTTAGGGCACGGGCACCGACGCGGGATCGGAACTGTTCGCGGCCTGCCCGGGCAGGACGGGCCTGGGTAGATCGGACCCGGGAAGATCGGACCCGGGAAGATCGGACCCGGGAAGATCGGACCCGGCCTCGACGGAGGCCAGCTCGACCCGGTTCCTGCCCTGCCGCTTGGCCACGTACAGCGCGGCGTCGGCGAGCCGCTCGAGCCGCTCCAGCGTGCTCCCGTGGCCGGGGAAGCCGGCGACACCGAGGGATGCCGTGACCGGCACGTCGGTGCCCGGCACGGTGATCTCGGCGATCGCCGCCCGGATGCGCTCGGCGATCTCGAGGGCCGCGTCGATCTCGGTGTCGGGCAGCAGGACCGAGAACTCCTCCCCGCCGTTGCGGCCGGCGAAGTCCCTGGCCCGCAGCACGCCGCGCAGCGCGGCGCCGACGCCCGCCAGGACCTGGTCCCCCGCGGCATGCCCGTGCTGGTCGTTGACCTGCTTGAAGTGGTCGAGGTCGAGCATGACCAGCCCGAGCGGCGCGCTCGTCATCGTGGCCTGCGCGAACGTCCGCTTCAGCGCGTCCGTGACCGCGCGCTTGTTGGGCAGCCCGGTCAGGCCGTCGGTCGCGGCGCCGATCTCCGCGACGGCCAGGTTGCGGAGGTTCGCCAGGACGGGCGCCGCCTGGCTGACCGACTCGCGGATCCGCTGCTCCTCGGCCTCCGAATAAGGGGCGGGGCGGCTGAGCAGGACGGAGCCGATCACCTCGCCGCCGACCATGAGCGGAACGCACGCCGAGGCGCCGGGCACCGGGGCGCACACCGGGCAGGAGAGCAGGGGCGGCCGCCCTCCGCGCTCGCTGTGCGTCCGGCCGGACCGCACCGCCAGGCACGAGCGCGGCTCCGCGCCGCGCAGCGTCCCCGCCAGCGGCGAGCCGGGCGTCAGGGGCGTGACCGCCTCCAGCCGGTCCGCGCTATTGTTCCGGTTGAGCACCACGGCCGCGGTGGCCGGCAGCGTGCGCTCGAGATGCTGCTGCAGGAGCTGTTGCGCCTCCTCCTCGCCGTTCGCGATCTGCAGGGTATCGGCGAACTCCGCCTGGTCCTGGACGGGCTCCAGGCTCCGGCGGATGCGCCAGACCTCGTACCACAGGAAGAGCCAGGCGATCGCGATGCCCGCGGCCGCCGTGCCGAGGATGAGAACGGTGGCCCGGCCCGCGGCCGCGGACGCGGCCGCGTGATCGGCGCGTGCGTCGTGGAGCTCCTTCAGGATCAGGCCGTCGAGGTGGGCGCTGGCCGACTGGTAGGCGGCCCTCAGCCGGCCCGCGAGCGCTGCGGGCGGCCCGGCGGTCAGGGCCGGCACGCTGAGCAGATCGCGGACGGCGTTCCACTGCCGGATGAACAGGGCCAGGTCGGCGCGTTCGGCCGGCGGGTCGCCGACGTGCAGCTGCTGCAGCGAGAAGAGCTGCGCGTCGATCTCGGGGAGCAGACTGGTGTAGAGCGTGCCGAGGAGCCGGGACCTCGTCGCGGGATCGGCTGCCCCCAGGGCGCCCTCGCCGGTGGCGTACGCCGCGTCCATGTCCCGGGCCAGCTGGTTCGTCGCCACCGCAGTGTTGAGCTCGCCGCCCGCGATCACCTTTCCCTCGTACGTGGCCGACCGGATGCCCAGTATGCCGATGACGGCCACCGCGACCACCAGGAGCGTGCCGAAGAGCGCTATCAGCATGACGGTCGCAGCCCTAGCAAACGTCGCATTCACCTCTACCTAAACCGGCAAGCCAGCCATGAAAGCATTTACGTGCTCAGCATAATGGCAAGCGGTTAATATGAACGACTTTCCGTTATCCCGCTAATTCTGCATTTATGCCGCATGAACTGCGAAACCAGCGAAATAAAAGAGGCAGAAGCCTGCCATCGGGGCGGGAACCCGCGGTCGTTCGGTAAAAGGGTTTTACTCCCACTCGATGGTGGCCGGCGGCTTGCTGGTGACGTCGAGTACCACCCGGTTGACCTCGGGGACCTCGTTGGTGATCCGGGTGGAGATCCGGGCCAGCACGTCGTCCGGCAGCCGGGCCCAGTCCGCGGTCATCGCGTCCTCGCTGGTCACCGGGCGGAGTACGACCGGATGGCCGTAGCTGCGGCCATCGCCCTGGACGCCGACCGAACGAACGTCGGCCAGCAGCACCACCGGGCACTGCCAGATCAGCGTGTCCAGCCCGGCCGCGGACATCTCCTCGCGGGCGATTGCGTCGGCCTCGCGCAGCACCGCGAGCCGGCCGGCGGTCACCTCGCCGATGATCCTGATGGCCAGGCCGGGGCCGGGGAACGGCTGGCGGCGGACGATCGCGGGCGGCAGCCCGAGTTCCTCCCCCACCCGGCGCACCTCGTCCTTGAACAGAGCGCGCAGCGGCTCGACCAGACCGAACTTCAGGTCGTCCGGCAGTCCGCCCACGTTGTGGTGGGACTTGATATTCGCGGCCCCGGTGCCGCCGCCGGACTCCACCACGTCCGGGTACAGCGTGCCCTGGACCAGGAACTCGCACGCCTCGCCGAGCTCGCCGGCCTCCACGGTGATCTCCCGGGCGGCGCGCTCGAAGGCGCGGATGAACTCGCGGCCGATGATCTTGCGCTTCTGCTCGGGATCGACCGCCCCGGCCAGCGCGGACAGGAACGCCTCGGCCTCGGTCGCCACCATGAGCTTGACGCCGGTGGCGGCAACGAAGTCTTGCTCGACCTGTTCGGCCTCACCCTTGCGCAGCAGCCCGTGATCGACGAATACGCAGGTGAGGCGGTCGCCGATGGCCCGCTGGACGAGCGCCGCGGCGACCGCGGAGTCCACCCCGCCGGACAGCCCGCAGATGGCCCGGCCGTCGCCGACCTGCTCGCGGATCGCGGTGACCTGCTCCTCGACGATGTTCAGCATGGTCCAGGACGGGCGGCAGCCGGCCAGCTCGAGGAAGCGGCCCAGGATGCGGGCGCCGTGCTCGGTGTGCAGGACCTCGGGGTGGAACTGCACGCCGAACAGGCGGTCCGTGGTGTTCTCCACCGCGGCCGCCGGGGTGGCTTCGGTCCGCGCGGTCACCGCGAAGCCAGGCGGGGCCGCCGTGCAGGTGTCCCCGTGCGACATCCAGACCCGCTGGCTCTTTGGCGTGCCCGCCAGCAGCACGCCGCCGGTGTTCGCCAGCACCGTCGCGCCGTATTCGGCCGCGCCGGTGCGCTCGACCGCGCCGCCGAGGCCGGCCACCATCAGCTGGAATCCGTAGCAGATGCCGAGGACCGGCACCCCGGCGTCGAACAGGCCCGCCGGGGCGGGCGGCGCCCCGTCGGCGTAGACCGACGAGGGGCCGCCGGACAAGATGATCGCCTTCGGCCGCTTGGCCAGCATCTCCGCCACACCCATGGTGGAGGGGACGATCTCGGAGTAGACGTGGCACTCGCGGACCCGGCGGGCGATCAGCTGCGCGTACTGCGCGCCGAAGTCGACGACGAGGACGGTGTCAAAGCCACCGGGCACGCTGATCACCTTTCACTCGCGCGGGGTCTCCGAGTCTAGCCGGACCTGACCAGCGGAAACCCCGTTAGTGGCAGGGGGCGCGGCGGGCTGGGCGGGCTGAGCCGGCTGGGCGGGCTGGGCGGGCGCGGCGGGCTGGGCCGGCTGGGCCGGCTGGGCGGGCTGGGCCGGGACGTTGGCGGTGACGCGCAGGCGGGCGATGCGGCGGCCGTCGAGTTCGGTCACGGTGATGGTCCGGCCGGCCACCTGGACCGTGTCGCCCACCGACGGCAACGCGCCGAGGACGGCCAGGACGTAGCCCGCGGCGGTCTCGTACGGGCCCTCCGGCAGCTCGATGCCGGTCTGCTCGCCGAACTCGTCCAGGTTGAGCAGGCCGTCCACCTCCACGTCGCCGGCCGGCAGCCGGGTGGCGTGGTCCTGCTCGATGTCGTACTCGTCCCTGATGTCGCCGATCAGCTCCTCAACCAGGTCCTCCAGCGTGACGATGCCGGCCGTGCCGCCGTACTCGTCCACCACGATGGCCAGGTGGGCGCGCTCGCGGCGCATCTCGGACAGCGAGGAGAGCACGGTCTTGCTGATCGGCAGGTACTTCACGGACCTGCTGATCTGGCGGACTGGGACCGAGGCTACGCCGGGGCCGAGCAGGTCCCGCACGTGCACGAAGCCGATGACGTTGTCGTAGGTGTCCTGGTAGACCGGCAGCCGCGAGTGCGGTACGCCCATGGCGATGGCGGCGGCTTCGGCCACCTGCGTTTCCGCGTCCAGGAAGACGACCTCGGTGCGCGGCACGAGCACCTCGCGGATCTGCCGCTTCCCGGCGTCGAAGACCTCGCCTACGATGTGCCGCTCGTCCTGGCTGAGCGTCTGGGCGCCGGTCACCAGGTCACGCAGCTCCTCCTCGGTGATGGCCTGGCGGCCCATCCGGGGATCGCCGCCGAGCAGGGCGACGATCAGGTTGGTGCACTTGATCAGCAGCCAGACCACCGGCCGGGCCAGGACGGAGATCCGGTCGAGCAGCGGCGCGGCCAGCAGCGCCAGCGCAGTCGACCGCTGCAGCGCGATCCGCTTGGGCGCGAGCTCGCCCAGGACCAGGCTGAAGAACGTGATGCAGATGGTCACCACGATGAACGCGACCGTGCCCGCCCAGCCGGGTGACAGGTGCTGGTGAATCAGCCAGGACTTGAGGAAACCGGCCAGGGTCTCGGCCCCGTACGCGCCCGAGACCAGGGTGGCAAGGGTTACGCCGATCTGCACGGCGGAGAAGAACCGGGCCGGGTCCTGCGCCAGCCGGGCGGCCCGCTGGCCTCGCCGCCCGCGCTTGGCCAGCGCCTTGACCTGGCCTTCGCGCAGCGAGACGAGGGCCATCTCGGAGCCTGCGAAGAACCCCCCGATGAGGATGATGATGAGGACGACTATGACGTCCAGGACGACTCTGCTCAATTTTCCTCTGCCGCTCGCCTCCGGGCCGCTTTCGAGGCGCTGCCTTCCCTCGTCGCTCCTCCGTCGCCCCTGGGTGGGCGAGCGGGATAAACACTGCCCAGGCAGCGCCGCGGCCCTTCGGCTCGCGGCAGCCCGCGCTGTCTGGCCAGTCTAGACGGGATAACGTATGTGTCCCGTGGGCACGCAATCTAGCTGGACCATCTGGAAATCCAGCACCCGGCTGGCGGACGGGCGCGAGATCGTCTACTTCGACGAGGCGCCCGGGCTCGGCCGCGACCAGATCCGCGACACCCGGCCGCTGCCGCCGCGGATGCCGGGGCCCGGCCTGCCGCACGGACGGCCGGAATGGGGGGTCCGCTGGGACCGGCTGACCGGGGAGTGGGTGGTGATCGCGGCGGCACGCCAGGACCGGACGTTCCTGCCGCCCGCCGACCAGTGCCCGCTCGACCCGTCCGGGCCTGGGCGGCCCACCGAGATACCGGCGGACAATTACGACGTGGTCGTGTTCGAGAACCGCTTCCCCTCGCTGGCCGAGCCGCTGGGCCGGTGCGAGGTGGTCTGCTTCACCCCCGACCACGACGCCTCGTTCGCCGCGCTGTCCCCGCGCCGGGTCAGGACCGTGCTGGAGGCCTGGGCGGACCGGACGCAGGCGCTGAGCGCGCTGCCCGGGACCAGGCAGGTGTACTGCTTCGAGAACCGGGGCGAGGAGATCGGCGTCACGCTGCACCACCCGCACGGGCAGATCTACGCGTTCCCGTTCGTCGCGCCGCGGCTGGCCCAGATGGTGGCGCAGGCCCGCGAGTACGCGGCCGGCCATGACGGCGGGAACTTGTTCGACGCTCTGGTCGCGGCCGAACTCGCCGCGGGCGACCGCGTCGTGACCAGGAACGAGCACTGGATCGTGTTCGTGCCCGAGGCGGCCCGCTGGCCGTACGAGGTGCGGATATTCCCGGTCGTTCGGGTGCCTGATCTTCCTGCCCTCGACGACGCGGCCCGGGAGTCATTCGGGCCGCTCTACCTGGACGTGCTGCGCCGGTTCGACGCGCTGTTCGGCAAGCCCGCACCGTACATCGCAGCCTGGCACCAGGCCCCGGTCGGGGACGCCGGCGCGCGCGGCCAGTTCGCCGCGCACCTTCAGGTACTGTCGGTCCGGCGCGCGGCGAACAAGCTCAAATACCTCGCCGGGACCGAATCGGGGATGGGCGTGTGGATCAACGACATCGTCCCTGAAGAGGCGGCGCAACGGCTCAGGGAGGCCTGATTTGCCTGATTTGCCTGATTTCATGAGAGTGCTCGTGACCGGCGGGGCCGGCTACATCGGCAGCGTCGTGGCCGCGCAGCTAGTCGCGGCCGGGCACGAGGTCACCGTGCTCGACGACCTGTCCACCGGGTTCGCCGACGCCGTGCCGGCCGGGGCCGTGTTCGTCAAGGGCACGCTGCGCGACTGCGCCGCCGAGGTGCTCGCGGACGGTATCGACGCGGTGCTGCACTTCGCGGCCAAGTCGCTGGTCGGCGAGTCGGTCGCTGACCCGGCCAAGTACTGGTCGAACAACCTGGGCGGGACGATCTCGCTGCTCGAGGCGATGCGCGAGATCGGTGTCCGCAGGATCGTCTTCTCCTCCACCGCGGCGGTCTACGGCGAGCCTGAGCGGACGCCCGTCACCGAGACCGATCCGGCCCGCCCGACCAGTCCCTACGGCGCGTCCAAGATCGCGGTGGACACGACGCTGAGCGAGTTCTGCCGGCTGTACGGGTTCGGCGCGGTCAGCCTGCGCTACTTCAACGTGGCGGGCGCGCACGAGAGCGCCGGTGTCCAGCAGGGCGGCAGGTGGCTCGGCGAGCGGCACAACCCGGAGACCCACCTGATCCCGAACGTGCTGGCCGCCGCGACCGAGGGCCGGCCGGTGCGGATCTTCGGCGACGACTACCCCACCCCCGACGGGACCTGTATCAGGGACTACATCCACGTCACCGACCTGGCCGACGCGCACCTGCGCGCGCTGGAGGCCACCCGGCCCGGCGAGCACCGCATCTACAACATGGGCAACGGGGCCGGCTTCTCGGTCCGCGAGGTGATCGGCGTGTGCCGCGAGGTCACCGGGATCGACATCGAGGTGGAGACCGGCCCGCGGCGGGCCGGCGACCCGGCCGTGCTGGTCGCCTCGTCCGCGAAGATCCAGTCCGAGCTGGGCTGGCGGGCGTCACGCGACCTGAGGGCCATGGCCGCCGATGCCTGGCGCTTCACCCAGGCGCGCTCGTCCCGGTGAGGGCGGTTTCGCTTTTCTCCGAGCGGTTCGGCGGCGAGCCGGACGGCGTGTGGCTGGCCCCGGGGCGGGCCAACCTGATGGGCGAGCACACGGACTACAACGACGGGTTCGTGCTGCCGTTCGCACTCGGCCAGGGTGTGACCGCCGCGGCGGCCCGGAATCTTGATCGGACCGGATCCGGGACGCGGCGGCTGACGCTCTGCTCCCGGCAGGAACCTGCGGACGTGGTCGAGGTCGACCTGGACGGCCTGGCGCCCGGCCGGGTGACCGGCTGGGCCGCCTACCCGGCCGGGGTGGCCTGGGCGCTGGAGACGGCCGGCCACCGGGTGCCCGCCGCCTGCGTCGCCATCGACTCCGACGTGCCGGCCGGCGCCGGGCTGTCCTCCTCGGCCGCCCTCGAGTGCGCGACCGCGCTGGCGCTGACCTCGCTCGCCGGCCTGGACGTGCCCCGCGGCGAGCTGGTCACGCTCACCCGCCGGGCCGAGAACGAGTTCGCCGGGGTGCCGACCGGCATCATGGACCAGTCCGCGTCGCTGCTCTGCCGGGCCGGGCACGCGCTGCTGCTCGACTGCCGCTCGCTGGAGGCCTCCCAGGTGCCGTTCGACCCGGGCGCGGCCGGGGCCAGCCTGCTGCTCATCAACACCAGGGCGCGGCACGAGCTGGCCGACGGGGAGTACGGCCGTCGGCGGGCCGAGTGCGAGGAGGCAGCCCGCCGTCTGGGCATCCCGTCACTGCGGGACCTAACGGACCTGAGCGATACCGACTCGCTGGCCGATCCGGTGCTGCGGCGGCGCGCGCGCCACGTCGTCACGGACAACCAGCGCGTGCTAGAGGTCGTCGCGCTGCTGCGTGCGCCTTCGGGTCCGTCCGCGGACACGTATCGCGAGATCGGGCGGCTGCTGGCGCAGGCGCATGCCTCGCTGCGCGACGACTTCGAGGTGTCCTGGCCGGAGGCCGACGCGGCGGTGGAGGCGGCGGTGGCCGCGGGAGCGGCGGGAGCGCGGATGATCGGCGGGGGGTTCGGCGGCTCGGTGCTCGCCCTGGTGCCCGCGGCGGCGCGCGGCCCGGTGAGGGACGCGGTCACGGCGGCGTTCGCCCGGCGCGGCTGGACCGCGCCGGAGTACCTCGACGCCGTGCCCGCCGAGAGCGCCCGGCGGCTGAGCGGCTAGGCGGCGACGCCGGGCTGGCCGCCGGTGCGGACGCCGGTGCGGACGCCAGTGCGGCCGCCAGTGCGGCCGCCAGTGCGGGCGCCGGTGCGGCCGCCAGTGCGGCCGCCGGTGCGGGCGCCAGTGCGGGCGCCGGTGCGGCCGCCGGTGCGGGCGCCGGTGCGGCCGCCGGTGCGGGCGCCGGTGCGGCCGCCAGTGCGGGCGTGGCAGGAGTGGCTGCTGGGGCTGGCTGAGAGCTTGGCTGGAGCAGACGTTCGGGGTGAGGGGGCCCTCGCCCCCATCTAGGACACGTCCCTTTTTAAGGTGAGTTCAGGGTGTGTCCGGGGTTGTTAGCGTGGCTTGCTGGGGGCATGTGGTCTTGCGGGGCCAGGTCGGGAGGGGGATGCCGTTGTCGGCGGCGTAGTCGCGCAGGTCCTGGTAGGTGGCCAGGGTGACGGGGCCGGGCGGGATGGTGGTGGCGGTGGCGGCCAGGAGCTGGCCGGTGCGGGGCAGTTCGTGGCCGATGGTGGAGCGGTCGCAGCCGAACAGGGCGGCGATGGCGCGGGCGGGCAGGGCGAACCGCTGGTGGAGGATGGCGGCCAGGACGTAGCCGGGGAAGGTCATCTTGTGCCGGGGGTCGTTGCGGGGCTTGTCGGCGCGCTTGCGGGGGCGGCCGCGGCGGTTGGCGTGCAGCCGGGCTGCGCGGTGGGCGGCGTGCGGGATGGCCAGGGCCGCGGCCAGGGCGGCGGCGCCGCCGGGCGGCAGCCCGGTCAGCGCGGGCTGGTCCAAGATGGCAGGGTCCAGGCGCGCCGGGGGCGGGGCGGGCGCGGGGGCCGGGTCCGGGTCCGGGGCGGGCCGGGGATCCGGGAGGATGGTGTAGTTCCAGTCGCCGTGGAAGCCGTGCCGGGCGATGAAGCGTTCTTCGAGGTGCCGCATCTGCGCGTCGCTCACCTCTGCCCCGGCCGGGTAGCGGCCGGCGTCCAGGACGGCGGTGACGGTCAGCCCGGTGCTGGTGGCCGTCGCGGCGATCGTGTTCACCACGACCTCGTAGCTGCTCAGCGGGCGGCCCCGCCAGGTGCGGGTGATGTGGCAGAACAGCCGGTGCTCGATCTTGTTCCACTTGGAGGTGCCGGGCGCGAAGTGGCTGACGGTGACCTCCAGCCCGGACTGCGCCGCGAACGCCGCCAGTTCCGCCTTCCACGCCCGGAGCCGGTACCCGTTGGAGCCGCCGGCGTCGCAGGTGACCAGCAGCCGCGCCGCGCCCGGGTAGCGGTCCTTGCCGATGGCCTGCCACCAGCGGCGGACTGATTCCACGGCGAACTGCGCGGTGTCGTGATCGGTGCCGACGTTGACGAACCCGGAATTGTCCCCGAGGTCGTAGACCCCGTACGGGATCGCCTTCCCGCCGCGCGGGTCAGGGAAGTCATGATCGCGGACCCGCCGCGGGTCCCCCTTGGCCCGCCATTCGGTGCCCTTTTGCGCGTACAGCCCGACCAGCTCTTTCTTCTTGGTGTCGATGCTGATCACCGGGTCCCCGGCCGCCAGGAACTCCTTCGCCGCGTCGTTGATGTACCGGAACTGGGCATCCCGGTCCGGGTGCCGCTTCCCCTCGACAGTCCGGGAGTTGCCCTGCGTGCTGAACCCCTCGGCGTGCAGCATCCGCAGCACCGCGTTCCTGGCGCACGGGTGCCCGGCGGCGGTCAGCTCCGCCGCGATGCCCCGCACCGACAGGGTTGTCCACGTGATCAGCGACATCGGGTCCCCGCGGGTCGATGCCTCCAGCAGCTCCCGCATCGCCGGGATTAACTGCGGGTCACGCTCCTCCAGCTTCTTGCGGCCGCCGCCCGGGCGCCGGACCCGGCCGGGCGCAACCGCATCCCCGGACGCCAGCTCGCCCGCGCCGTCCGCGACCGTCTGCCACGATGCCCCGGTCACCTTCGCGACCGCGGTGATCCCGCCGTCCCCGGCAGCCCGCGCCACCGCCCCCAGCACCAGCCGCCGCGACCTCTCATCCAGCTGCGGCAGCAGCAGCTCCAGCTCCGGCCCCATACGCCCGACAAAATCCGTGTCCGCACCCATCAGCACATCCTGCCACCCGACACGCCGAAAACTCAGGTTAAAAGAGGACCCGTCCCTATTGGGGGCGAGGGCCCCCTCACCCCATCGGTCGGCGGGCGCGCGGATGCTGCTGTGACACGCGGGGCCAGCGGGATTTCGGGGGGCGCGGTATCGGCACCGGCTGGCGCTGCGCTGGGTCGGTGCGCTGGGGTCGGTGCGCTGGGGCCGGTGCGCTGGCTGGGGTTGATGCGCTGGCTGGGGCTGAAGTGAATTGGGAGCCCACTGGTCGGGGCGGCGTACGGGCCGGACTGCCTAGCCGGCGGCCGCCTGGTTTGCTCGCGATAAGGTGGCCCGGGACCCCGAGCGTAGGAGGAAGTTCGTGCTGGTACGCGACGAGGCGGCGAAGCTGGCGGGCGAGATCGCCGAGCTGCGGCATGCGATCCACCGCGAACCCGAGATCGGCCTGGACCTGCCGAAGACGCAGGGCAAGGTGCTCGACGCCCTGTCCGGGCTGCCACTCGAGGTCAGCACGGGGAAGGCACTCAGCTCGGTGACCGCGGTGCTGCGCGGCGGACGGCCGGGCCCGGTGGTGCTGCTGCGCGGCGACATGGACGCGCTGCCAGTCACCGAGGAGACCGGGCTGCCGTACGCGTCGGCCTTTCCCGGCGCGATGCACGCCTGCGGCCACGACCTGCACACGGCCATGCTGGCCGGCGCGGCGAAGCTGCTCAGCGCCCGGCAGGCCGAACTGCCCGGCACGGTGATCTTCATGTTCCAGCCGGGCGAGGAGGGCTACGCCGGCGCCAGGTACATGATCAACGAGGGCGTGCTCGACGCCGCGGGCGAGCGCCCGGTCGCGGCCTACGCCCTGCACGTGAGCGGAAACAAGCTCCCCTGCGGGATGTTCTCCACCCGGCCGGGCCCGATGCTGGCCGCCGCCGACCAGATCACGGTCACCGTGCACGGGCGCGGCGGGCACGCTTCCCAGCCGCACCGTGCCGCCGACCCGATCCCGGCCGCGTGCGAGATGGTGATCGCCCTGCAGACGATGGTGACCAGAAAGTTCGACGTGTTCGACCCGGTCGTCATCACGGTCGGCAGCTTCCACGCCGGCACCACCGACAACGTGATCCCTGACCAGGCCAGGTTCCTGGCCACCGCGCGCTCCTACAGCGCCGAGTCCCGGGCCGCGCTGGCGAGCCTGGTGCCCCGGCTGATCACGGACATCGCCGGCGCGCACGGGCTGACCGCCGACGCCGAGTACGCGGCCGAGTATCCGGTCACCGTCAACGACGCGGCCGAGGCCGCGTTCGCCGGGCAGGTGATAACCGAGGTGTTCGGCCCGGACCGGGGCGAGACGGCCAGGTTCCCGATCACCGGCGCGGAGGACTTCTCCTTCGTGCTCGAGGAGGTGCCCGGCGCGTTCGTCTTCCTCGGCGCCTGCCCGCCGGACCGCGACCCGGAGACCGCCCCCACCAACCACTCGGCCATCGCGCTGTTCGACGACTCCGCCCTGGCCGAGGGCACGGCCCTGTACGCCGAACTGGCGCTCCGTCGGCTCGTTCAGGGCCGGCTCGTTCAGGGCCGGCTGGGGCAGGGCCGGCTGGGGCAGGCCCAGTAGCCGCAGCGTGTCCGTTCACGGCCGGCGGGGCCGGGTCATCTTCCTGAACGGCACCTCGAGCTCGGGCAAGTCCAGCATCGCCGGGCAGCTTCTGCTGCTGCTCGATCCGCCGCACTTCCACATGTCCGTGGACGCCATCAACAGCATGCGGGCCAGACAGAAGACGCTGGCACTCGACCCGGCCGAGCTCAGCGCGGTGCTCGCCAGGACACGGGCCGGCTTCCACCGGGCCGTCGCGGGCATGGCCGAGGCGGGCAACAACGTCGTCGCCGACTACGTGCTCAGCGAGCCGTGGCGGCTGCTCGACTGCCTGACCGTGCTGGCCGGCTACCGGGTCGTCTTCGTCGGCGTGCACTGCTCCCCCGCCGAGCTCGACCGGCGCGAACGCGCCCGGGGCGACCGGGAGCCCGGGCAGGCCCTGGCGCAGCGGCAGCAGGTACACGCGCACGGTCTTTACGACGTCGAGTGCGACACCACCCGGGCCGGTGCCCGCGACTGCGCCCTGCGGATCAAGGCGTTCCTGGACCGGGGGCAGGAGCCGACCGCCTTCGGCGAGCTGAGGTCACGCCTGCTCGGCGGGAGGCCTTCGGGCACAATCTGAGGGTGGGTGCTGGTTCGGTGGCTTCGGGAGTGGGCGTGTCCGCCCGTGAGGCTGACGTGCTGGCCGCGCTCGGCGAGCACCTGACCAACGCGGAGATCGCCGCCCGGCTGTTCATCTCGGTGCGCACCGTCGAAAGCCACGTGTCCTCGCTGCTGCGCAAGCTTCAGGTGAACGATCGCCGCTCGCTGGCCGCCGCGGCGGCGACGCTGCGCCCGGCGGCGTCCGCGCCGCCCGCGGTGGCCCTGCCACTGCCCTCGCCGCTGACCTCGTTCGTCGGCCGGGCCGCGGAACGGGAGGCGCTGGCCGGGGCGCTCGGGGCGCACCGCCTGGTGACGGCGGTCGGGCCGGGCGGGGTGGGCAAGACGCGGCTGGCGCTGAGCGTGGTCACCGAGGTGGCCGGGCGCTACGCCGACGGCGCCTGGTACGTGGATCTCGTGCCGGTCACCGACCCGGCCATGGTCGCGCCGGCCATCGCGGCCGCACTCGGCCTCGGCGAGCGCCAGGCCCGCTCGGCCGAGGACACCATCCTCGGCTGGCTGGCGCCGCGGGAAGCCCTGCTGGTGCTGGACAACTGCGAGCACCTGCTGGACGCGATGCCGGTGCTGCTCGAGCGGCTGCTCGCGGGCAGCCCGCGGCTGTCGGTGCTGGTCACCAGCCGCGCCCGGCTGCTGGTGCCGTTCGAGGGGGTCTTCGGTGTGCCGGGACTGTCCATCGCGGCGGGTGACGGCGGCCCGGGTGACGCGGTGGACCTGTTCCTGATGCGGGCCGCCGCGGCCGGGGGCGAGCTGACGGAGACGGACACCGGCCGGGTCGCCGCCATCTGCCGGGGTCTCGACGGCGTCGCGCTGGCGATTGAGCTGACCGCTGCGCGCGTACCGTCGCTCGGCCTGGACGGGGTGGAGGCGGGGCTGGCCGACCGGATGAACCTGCTGGCCGGCGGCCCGCGGGCGGACGACAGGCACCGCTCACTCCGGTCCGCGCTCGACTGGAGCTACGCCCTGCTCGACGAGGCCGACCGGGCGGTGCTGCGCCGGATCTCGGTGTTCGCGGCCCCGTTCACCGCGACCGCGGCGGAGGCCATGCTGGCCGGCTGGCCGCCGGCGGCCGGCGGCGCGGTCCCGGCCGCGCTGGCCCGGCTCGCCGATCAGAGCCTGCTGGTCGCCGCCGCGGACCCGGCCGGAACCCGCTACCGCGCGCTGGAGACCGTCCGCCAGTACGGTGCCGCCCAGCTAGACGCGGCGGGCGAGGCGGACCAGGCTTCCGCCCGGCATCTGAGCTGGTGCCTGGACGCCGCCACCGCTCTCGGGACGCCTGCCGAAGCCGACCGCGCCTGGCGGTCGGCGTTCGATCAGCTGGCCGACGAGCCGCGCGCTGCGCTGCGCTGGGCGGCGGCCGGCGCCGGGCGCCAGCCGGAGGCGTACCGGCTGGCGATGACGCTGGCCGAGCTGGCCTTCGCCCGCGGATTGCCCGGTGAGTCGCAGCGGCGGTACGAGCAGGCCGCGGAGCTCGCGGCAGACGCCGGCCAGGCCGCCGCCGCGCTGCGCTGGGCGGCGGGCGCAGCCAAGTCACGGCACTTCGGCAACGACGCGCTCCGGCTGCAGCTGGCCGCGGCCGAGGCGGCCGTCCGCGCGGGTGACCGGGCCGGGGCGGCGATGGACCTCGCCCAGGCCGCCGAGATGTGCAACCGCACGCCGGGCCTGATGACCACCCTGCCGCCGGCGGGCCAGGCCGGTGAGCTGCTCGCCCGGGCCCGGGTGCTGGCCGGCGGGAGCGTAGCGGTGGAGGCCCGCTTGCTGACCGCCGAGGCTTTCAACGGCGACGACCTCGATCCGGTCACCGCCGAGCTCGCCGAGCGGGCCATCGCGCTGGCCCGCCGGGCCGGCGACCCGCTCGCGGAGAGCGCGGCGCTGGACGAGTTCACCTCGGTCCAGCTGGCCCGCGGCGAGATCCGCGCCGCGCTGGCTAGCGCGCTGCGCCGCACGGAGCTCGTCGCCCCGATGCGTGCGACGGCCGAGTCCGGGCTTGAGCTCTCGGATGCCCTGTGCATGGCCACCGAGTGCGCCACCGCCGCCGGTGACCTGCGGATCGCCAGGCAACTCGCCGAACAGGTCCGGGACCTGCCCTTCCACCGCGAAGAGGGCCACCTGTCCACGGCGCGTCTCATCGTCGTCGCCGCACTGGCCGGTGACTGGGACGAGACGCTGGCCCTGGCCGCGCAGTTCCGCGAGGGATGGGAACAGGCCGGGCGGCCGCGGGCCGGGAACCTCACCCGCAGCGCCTACGCCGCGGCGACGGTGCATGGCCTGCGCGGGGACGAAGACGCCAGGACGGCCTGGCTTGACATCGTGGACGCGCTGGCCACGCCGGGCCGTCCGCTGTCCACCATGGCATTCAACGAGTTCTTCGACGCATTGCTGCTGCTGCACCAGGGCCGTGCCGCCGCGGCGATGGAGGTGCTGAGCGCGGCGCCTGAGCAGTTCCGCGGCTGGGCGGCCGGCATGTGGCTGCCGTGGTACGCGGCGCTGTGGGCCGAGGCGGCCGTCGTCACCGGGCAGCCGGACACCGCGGCCAGGATCCGCCGCGCTCGGCTGGCCGCGCGGGACAACCCGGTCGCCGCGGCCATCGTGGACCGGGCCGAGGCGCTGGCCGGCGACCGCGCCGGCCTGGCCCCGGCGGCCGCGGCCCTGGCGGCCGCCGGGTGCCGCTATCAGTGGGCCAGGACCCTGATCGCCATCGGGGGGGCCGAACGGGCCCGGGGGGAAGCCGAGCTGGCCGCGATGGGCGCGACCGTCATGGCCTGGCCTCCAGGATGAGGTTGAACGGGGTCTGGGTGGCCCGGCGCACGCGGCTGAAGCCCGCCTCGCGCAGCACGGCGGCCAGCCGCTGCTCGCCGGCCTGCGCCCCGAGCCCGAGGCCGACCTCCTGGTCCAGGGACCCGGGCGTGCAGATCACCGTGGAAAGGCCGTAGAAGGTCCGCCCGACCGGGTTGAGGTTCTCCTCGAGCGCGTCGCCGGCCATCGGCTCGACCAGCATCAGCGTGCCGTCCGGCGCCAGCGCCTGGCGGATGCGCCGGGCCGCCCCGACCGGGTCGCCCATGTCGTGCAGGCAGTCGAACATGCACACCAGGTCGTAGGCGGTGCCGGGAACCTGCTGGGCGGTCGCGGTCTCGAACCTGGCCCGCTGAGCAACTCCCGCGTCCGCCGCCGCCTTGCGCGCGGCGGAGATCGAGGCCTCGTGGTTGTCCACGCCGAGGAAGGTCGACCGGCCGAAGGCCTGCGCCATGATGATCGTAGAGGCGCCGAGCCCGCAGCCGACGTCGGCCACGCTCGCCCCGGCCCGCAGCTTGTCCGTCACCCCGTCCAGGGCGGGCAGCCACTCGTTCACCAGGTGGGCGGCGTAGCCGGGGCGGAAGAGCCGCAGCACGCCGGAGAACAGCCGGTCGTCGTGCTCGTGCCAGCCGACTCCGGCGCCGGTGCGGAACGCGTCCGTGAACCGGCCGTGGTCGGCGTAGCAGGACGCGATGACCTCGAACGCGCCGCCCAGGAAGACCGGGCTGTCCTCGTTGGCGACCACCATGGCCTGCTCGGCCGGAAGCTCGTAGGTGCCGTCGGCCGGGTCGTAGGTCACGTAGCCGCCGGCCGCCTGGTTGCCGAGCCACTCGCGGACGTACCGTTCGGCGGTGCCGGTTCGGCCGGCCAGCGCGGCCGACGTGATCGGCCCGGCGCCCGCCATCGCCTTGTAGAGGCCAAGCCGGTCGCCGATGTGCAGCAGCAGCCCGGAGATGGCCGCGCCCATGTCAGTGACCGCCTGCCCGACGAAGGCCTCGAGCCGCGCCTGGTCGATCGGGTTCGTTTCCGTCGTGGTCATGTCCTGTCTCCCGTCTTCACCGCGGATCCGCAATTGGACTCGCAACGCCAGCCTGCGCGGGGGCGGTCCGGGCGGCATCCGTGCCCGGCACGGAAGCTGCCGAATCCGTGGTGGCCACCGATGCCTTCGCGGCCGCGCGTGCCGCACCGTGGACGGATACACGAAGGAGCGGTTAATGATGATCCATCCAGTAATTCACGCCGAGCTGGCGCGCGAGCGGACCAGGGCTCTCCGCGCGGAGGCGGACGGGGTCCGCCGGGCCCGGCAGCTGCGCCGGCCGGCCAGCGGCAGGGGCAGGCCGGTGCGGCTGCGCGACGGGTCGGCGGTGCTGATCCGGCCGGTCCGCCCCGCTGACGACGGGCTGCTCGCGGAGGGCTTCGCCCGGCTGAGCGACCGGTCCCGGCGGATGCGCTTCCTGGGCCCGAAGGAGGCGCTGTCAGCAGCCGAGCTGCGCTATTTCACCGACGTCGACCACCGTGACCACGAGGCGCTCGGCGCGCTGGACCACGTCCGCGGGGGCGGCGTGGGCATCGCCAGGTACGTCAGGGACCGCGAGGACTCGCACACGGCCGAGATCGCCGTCACCGTCATCGACGACTGGCAGGGCCGCGGCCTGGGTACCGAGCTGCTGGCCCGGCTGTCCGAACGGGCCTGCCAGGAGGGCATCAGCCGCTTCACCGCCGCGGTCGCGGCCGATAACGCGGCCATGGCCAGGCTGCTGCGGAGCTTCGGGGGCGACCTGATGCGCCGCGAGCTCGGCACGCTCGAGTACGAGATGGCACTGGCCTGCGTGCCGGTCCGCCGGGCGCGTTTCCGCGGAAACGCGCCCGGCCGGCTGGAGCTGAGTTAGAGGCTGGCCACGTCGGCCTGCTTGGCGCGGACGGCCTCGGCGGCGGTGCGCAGGCCGTCCAGCTCGGCCTCGGTCAGGTCACGCTCGACCACCCGGCGGATGCCCGCCGCGCCGATCTCGGCCTCCACGCCCAGGTAGACGCCGGAGATGCCGTACTGGCCTTCCATCCACGCGCAGACCGGCATGACCGCGCCCGAGTCCTCGGCCACGGCGCGGGCCATCCGGGCCGCGGCGGCCGAGGGGGCGTAGTACGCCGAACCGGTCTTCAGCAGCGCGACGATCTCGCCGCCGCCGTTCCTGGTCCGGGTGACGAGCTGCTCGACCACGTCGGCGGGCATCAGGTCGGCGAGCGGCCGGCCGTTCACCGTGCAGGCCGACGGCACCGGGACCATCGTGTCGCCGTGCGAGCCCAGCGTCAGGGTGCGCACCGACCCGACCGGCACGGCCAGCTTCTCCGCCACGAAGTAGCTGAACCTGGCGGTGTCCAGCATGCCCGCCTGGCCCATCACCCGGGCCGAGGGGAAACCGGACACCTTCGCGGCCAGCGCGGTCATCTCGTCCAGCGGGTTGGACACCACGATCAGCACCGAGTCCGGCGCGTACTTGGTGACGTTCTCCACCACGTTCCTGACGATCTTGGCGTTGGTCTCGATCAGGTCCATCCGGCTCATGCCCGGCTTGCGCGCCAGCCCGGCGGTGACGATCACGATGTCCGAGCCGCCGATCACCTCGTAGCCTTCGCCGGCCTGACCGGTCGTCTGGCCGGTCACCTTGGTCTCGAACCCCTCGACCGGGCGCGACTGGTTCATGTCCAGGGCCAGCCCCTCCGGCTTGCCCTCGATGATGTCGGTCAGCACGACCTCGGTGAAGATGTCGTACTCGGCCAGCCGCTGCGCGGTGGTGGAGCCGTAGAACCCGGCCCCGACGACGGTTATCTTGCCCTTGCGAGACATGTGCGAGAACTCCTTCGTCCGTGAATGCACGTCGGCGGGCGGGGTGGCGGATACCTCGGCCCGTTCGGGATTAATGGTTTTCTTGTGAGCCCATCGCCTTGCGCAGGTTATCGTCGAGCGCGCCGAGGAAGTCCTGCGTGTTCAGGAACGGGGTGTCCTTACCGACGAGCAGGGCGAGGTCCTTGGTCATCTGCCCGCCCTCGATCGTCCGCACGCAGACGTCCTCGAGGGTCTGGGCGAACGCGCTGACCTCGGGGGTGCTGTCGAGCATGCCGCGGTGGGCCAGGCCCCTGGTCCAGGCGAAGATCGAGGCGACCGGGTTGGTGGACGTGGGCTTGCCCTGCTGGTGCTGGCGGTAGTGCCTGGTCACGGTGCCGTGGGCGGCTTCGGCCTCGACGGTGCGTCCGTCCGGCGTCATCAGCACGCTGGTCATCAGGCCGAGCGAGCCGTAGCCCTGGGCCACCACGTCGGACTGCACGTCGCCGTCGTAGTTCTTGAGGGCCCAGACGATGCCGCCCTCCCACTTGAGCACCTGGGCGACCATGTCGTCGATCAGCCGGTGCTCGTAGGTGATGCCGGCCGCCTCGAACTCGGCCTTGAACTCGGACTCGAAGGTCTCCGCGAAGATGTCCTTGAACCGACCGTCGTAGGCCTTCAGGATGGTGTTCTTGGTCGACAGGTAGAGCGGGAACTTGCGGTTCAGCGCGTAGCGCATGGTGGCCCGGGCGAAGTCTCGGATCGAGTCGTCGAAGTTGTACATCGCCATCGCGACGCCGCCGCCGGTGAACTTGGCCACCTCCATCTCGATCGGCTGGCCTTCGTTTTCTGGCACGTACGAGATCGTCACCGTGCCCGGGCCCGGCACCACGAAGTCGGTGGCCTTGTACTGGTCGGCGTGCGCGTGGCGGCCGATGATGATCGGCTTGGTCCAGCTCGGCACCAGCCGGGGGATGTTGGAGATGACGATCGGCTCGCGGAAGATCACGCCGCCCAGGATGTTGCGGATCGTGCCGTTCGGGCTCTGCCACATCTTCTTGAGGCCGAACTCGGTGACCCGCGCCTCGTCCGGGGTGATCGTCGCGCACTTCACGCCCACGCCGTGCCGCTGGATGGCGTACGCCGCGTCGACCGTCACCTGGTCATCGGTCTCGTCGCGGTGCTGCACGGACAGGTCGTAGTACTCGAGCTCGATATCCAGGTAGGGCAGTATCAGCTGGTCCTTGATGGACTGCCAGATGATGCGGGTCATCTCGTCACCGTCGAGCTCGACGACGGGGTTCGCCACCTTGATCTTGGCCATGGTGTTATCCGGTTCCCTTCATGGACGTGCTGCTTATGGCAGCGCGATGGCGACGGCGAGCACCGCGGCGCCGAACACCGCGAAGGCGAGCACGTCGGAAGCTTTTCGGCGGGACGACAGCAGGCCCGCGTAGCGCGGCGGCAGGATCAGCCGGGCCAGCGCCCCGGCCAGCAGCGAGCAGCCTACGATGGCGGATCCGCGGCCCGCGTACTTCGAGCCCTGCCAGATGACGAAGATCCCGGCGGCGACGCCGGCCAGCACGACCAGGTACGCCAGCCAGCCCAGGCCGCCGGGGTTGGGAGGGCGGGCGGCGCGGGCCGGGCGGGCGGCGCGGGCCGGGCGGGCGGCGCGGGCCGGGCGGGCGGCGCGGGCCGGGCGGGCGGCGCGGTGGCCGGCCGGGTTCCGGGAGGCGGCGGCCGGGTTCCGGGAGGCGGCGGCCGGGGTTGCGGCGGGGGCGGCCCGGGTTGCGCCGGGGGCGGCCGGGGTTGCGCCGGGGGCGGGCAGGATGGCGTCATGGTGGACCGGTGGCGGCGCGGCGGTACCGCCAGAGCCAGTGTTCACCGGCCTATTCGCCATGCCTGTGCCTCCCGGGTTTCCGCAGGGAAGTTTACCGGGGCCAGGCCAGCCGCCCGGCCCCGCCTTCGCAAGCGGATCTTCTGGCGCCCGGCTCTCCATCGCCCAGCATAGGTACCAGCCGCCCCTACGGCCTCTGGTCCGCTGGTGTAGCGGCGTCTTTCGATGTAGCTCGGGCGCGAGCGGCGAGGCGGTAGCCGCGGCGCCGGTGCGGGGCGGCGGTGCGGGGCGGCGGTTCTGGGTCGATGGGCCGCCGGTCCGGTTCTAACCGGACCAACGGCACATCGACCCAGCGGTTACCGCATCAGCGTGCCAGAAATCCCGAAGCGACGGGTTATCTTCTGACGCGCCCTTAGAGGGAACGGAGGGGAACTTGGGTCACGGGTGCTTGTTGTTAGCGTATGAGTACCAGGAGTTACGGCGGCCATCGGCGCCGACGGGCATGATCCGGCGGCATTGCGCTAAGGACTTGTGTCAGTGAGACATCCTGGCGGTTCAGCGAGGCGTACGGCCCGGGTAAGGCGGCTGAGGGTGTGATCGCGGGCCGCGCAATTGATCGATATGCAATTTCTCGCGGAAGAGCCGTGACACGGGGGGTAACCCGGTGGTAAGACCATAGTCACGGCTCCGATAGAGCGGAGGGTCTGCCGTGGATACCCCATTTCTTCGCGCCGAGGAAAGTGGCGAGGTCTTTCCGTTGCGCGACGTGGTGACAACCGTCGGCCGTGGCCAGGGTGTCGACATCCGTCTGGATGACCCCAGCGTTTCCCGGCTGCACGCCGAACTCGTCCGTCGCGGCCCCTACGTTTACGTCGCCGACCTGGGTTTATCACGTAACGGAACCCGGGTGAACGGGCGACCCGTGGCCCGCCGGGTCCTGGAGGAGGGCGACGTGCTGAGTTTCGGCGCGGCGCGCTGCCGGATCGGCGGCATCCCGCTGGAGGAGATCACCGCCGAGGCCGAGTTGCGGCGTTCGGCGGTGCCCGACCTCACCCGCCGTGAGCTGGACGTGCTGACCTCGCTGTGCCGGCCCGCGCTCTCCGACGAGGCCTTCGCCACCCCCGCGACGGCGCATGAGATCGCCACCGACCTGGTGGTGACCGAGGCGGCGGTCAAGCAGCACCTGCTCAGGCTGTACCAGAAGTTCCGGATCCCCGAGGGCCCGAACCGGCGTACCAGGCTGGCCAACGAGGTCGTCGCGCTCGGCCTGGTCAAGCCGATGCCGCCGGCCGACATCGGCGAGCAGTTATAGGTGGGTGTTCCTGAGAAGCCAGTGCGAGGCCGACACGATCAGGTGATGCAGGCTGGGTAGGTGCGGGGCGACCGCGGGCCAGTAGTACGGGGTCTGCGACGAGGCGAACAGCACGGCGGCGACCGCGAGCGCCCATACGCACAGCGTGATCGCCGCGGCCGAGGTCCTGGTGCGGGCCACCGCCCCGGCCATCCGGTTCAGCTGCCGCCGCGGGCGGCCCGAGCCAGGCCCGAGGCCATACCAGGCCACCACGGCCGCGGCCGCGTACGCGCCGGACCGCGGCATGTTCATGCTGTGCGTGAGGACGACCGCGAGACCGTAGGCGGCCGCGCCGACGGCGATCGCCAGCGGGGCTATCAGGACCTCGGTGAGCAGTGCCCTGGCCACCGTCAGCGGCGCGGTGATCAGCACCACCACCAGGTCGCTGGCCCGCGGCCCGCGCACGGAACGGCGCACCGCCAGCTTGCTCTGGGCCCGGTCAGCCGCCCGGAGCAGGGTGATCACGGCCAGCGAGACGAGCAGCCCGGCCACCGGCAGCACCACGGTCAGCGCCACTAGCGCGACCATGATGGCGAGGCCGGCCGCGGTGTTCGGCCGGGCGGCGGGACGCGAGGCGGACGCGGACGCGGGACCGGCGGACGCGGGACCGGCGGGCTTGGGACCCTGCGGGCCCCACGGGCCGGCCTGGTCCTGGTACGGCTGCTGTTCCTGCTGCTTCCCGGCCGGCGGGTAGCTGACCGGCGGCAGCAGGTCGGCGACGTCCCTGGCCGCCTGTTTGGGCGCCAGCGGAGCCTGGGGGGCGGCCGACGGCACCGCGGGGATGACCACCGCCTCACGGGGATACTGGGTCTCGGTGACCGGAAAACCGTCGTAGGCGGGGGTCGTGGCGGACATGTCGAGCGCGACGGCCTGGGCGCTGAGCCAGCCGGCCGACGGCCGGTGCGAGGGGTCCCGGGCCAGCGCCGCGGAGATCAGCGGCACGAGCGGCGCGGGGACGCCGCTCAGGTCGGCGCGCCCGGAGATGATCCGGTAGAAGATCGTCTCGTAGGAGCCGCCGCCGAACGGCAGGTGCCCGGTGGCCGCGAACGCCATCGTCGAGCCCCAGGAGTGCACGTCCGAGGCGGGGCTGCTCGGCTCGCCCTCGATCACCTCAGGCGCCAGGTACCCGGGCGTGCCCATCACCAGCCCGGTCTGGGTCAGCCGGGTGGCGTCGCCAGCCTGGGCGATGCCGAAGTCGATGACGATGGGCCGGTCGTCGGTGAGCATCACGTTGCCTGGCTTCAGGTCGCGGTGCACCACCCCCGCCGCGTGGATCGCGGTCAGCGCCTCGGCCATGCCGTGGGCGAGCCGGCGCAGGCCAGGGCCGGACAGCGGCCCGCGGGTGCGCACCATCTCCTCCAGCGTGGGCCCGGGCACGAACCGCGTGACGATGTAGGGAAACTCTCCGGTCACGTCGGCGTCGAGCACTTCGGCGACATACGGGCTGCGGACCCGGCGCATGGTCTCGACCTCGCGGGCCAGCCGGCGGCGCGCGTTGACGCCCTCGGTCCCGAGCGGATGGAGCACCTTGACCGCCACCGGGCGGCCTTCCGGATCGCGGGCGAGGTGGACTACCCCCATGCCGCCTTCCCCGAGGCGGTCCTGAAGGCGATACGGGCCGAGGGACCTCGGCAGGTGTTCCGTCGCAGGCATCGCGGATTCCAGAGTACGAAACAGATCGCCTGTTGTGGAACGAACGAGATGTTGCCTATCTGTAACGCCTCGGCTGCCCTAGGCTCGATAAAGGGCCGATCAGGCCGGGAGCACTAGAATCTCTTACTGTGGGACGGACCGATGACTGAGCACGACGACGCGCTCTCGCTGGACATGGTTACCGCCGCGCTGCGCGCCGACAGCACGGACGTGGCCATCTACGCCCGCGTGCTGGCCCAGTCCCTGGGCGAGGCGCTGCCCGCCGACTGCGTGTCGGTGGAGCGGGACCGGTCCATGTCCGACCGGATGCGCGGCCGCCCCGGCGAGATCGCCAAGATCGTGGCCAGGCTCGGCGAACTGCAGATGACGCTGGCGGTGCGCAACGGCCAGCCGGTGGCTGAGGTCTGCCGCGCGGTGCGCGGCGTGGTGCTGTCCCGGCAGACGGTTCCGATCGGCGAGTGGGCCGCCACCCTGGCCGGCGCCCTAGTCAGCTACGCCGAGCAGAACGCCCAGGCCGCGCAGGCCCTGCGCAGGCTGGTCGCGGGCAGCTGATCGTTCAGGGCTGATCGTTCAGGGCTGGTCCTTGACGCCGATCCCGCACAGGTGCCAGGCCACGCCGCGATCGGGCTCGGCTGGCTCGGGGGCGATCAGCCTGAGCACGGGTGCGTCGTCGCCGCCGTACTCATGGCGCTGGCGGAGCGGGTTGTCCAGGTCGGGCCGCCACTGCGCGGGCGGCACCAGGCCGGGTTCCACCAGCGTGTACCCGTCGAAGAACCGTGCGATATCGGCGCGGTCGCGCGATATGAGCGGCGTGTTCCAGTGCAGTTCCTGGGTCATCCGGAACAGCCCCTCGGCCGCTTCGGGGTGGGCTTCGCCGGTCATGTGGCTCAGGGCCAGGTAGCTGCCCGGGGCCACCGCGTCCCTGAACCGCCTGACGACCTGCCACGGATCTTCGGAATCCCACAGGCAGTGCAGGACGCACATGAACATGATCCCGATCGGCTGCCCGAAGTCGAGCAGGTCGCGGACCCGCGCGTCGCCGAGCACCTGCTCCGGTTCGCGCAGGTCGGCCCGGAGCGTGACGACGCCGGCACCGGCCATCAGCGCGGCGGCATGGGTCGACACCATCGGGTCGATGTCCGCGTAGACGACGCGTGCCCCGGGCGCCGTCCGGTGGGCGACCTGGTGGGTGTTGGCCATGTTCGGCAGGCCCGAGCCGAGGTCGAGGAACTGGCGGACGCCCCGGCCGAGCATGTAGTCGACCATCCGCTGCAGCAAGTGGCGGCTCTCGACGGCCGTGTCGGCGCCGGCCGGCACGCCCAGCCCCGAGACCATCGTGTTGGCCGCGTCGGACGCCTCGCGGTCGACCGCGAAGTTGTCCTTGCCGCCGAGCTGGTAGTTCCAGATACGGGCGGTGTTGGGGTAGCGGACGCCGATCGGGTCCGCGAGATTCGATTCGGGGGGTGCCGGCGGTTCAGCGGGCATCAGGCCAAAGTCCTCCGTGCGTCGGGAATAGGCACCTCTGATAATAAAAGGAACCGGGCGCTAACGGGCGGCCTGGGCGAACTCGAGCAGGGCGTGCAGGTCGCGCGCGGCTTCCGCGGCGGAGGCGCCGGCGGTGAGGATGAGGATCGCGGCGATGGCCAGCAGGGCCAGCTGGCGGCGCGGGGGCGGGGCGAGCAGGGCGGCGACCCGCCTGGGCACCGGGCCGGCCCAGGCCAGTGAGATGGGCCGGATGCGGGCGGCGCCCCGGCCACCGGTAATGCCCCGTGTTCCGGTGATAGCCAGCGCGGCCGCGCGGAAGCGGGCGGGGCGGGGGGCGGTGCCGAGCAGGGCGACCTGGCCGATGGTGCTAGCCACCAGGCGGCGGTCTCCGGTGATGGCGGCGGCGCGCTCGTCGGCCCAGCGCTCCACGGTGTAGTCCACCGCGCGGGCCACCGGGAGCAGCAGCGGGTTGGCCGCGGCGGCGAGGTGCGCCACGGTGGTGAACAGGTGGTGCCGACCGGTCAGGTGCGCGTGCTCGTGGGCGAGCAGCGCGGCCCGGCCGCGGTCGTCGAGCGCGTCGAGCAGGCGGCCGGACACCACGATCCGGCCGGGCGAGCCGGGCAGCGCGTAGGCCTCGATGGAACGGCCGGGCACGACGACGACGCGTCCGCCGCGGGCCATGCTGGCGGCCCGCCGGTAGGATTCGGCCAGCGCGCGGGCGCGGGCGCGGATCACCACCGCGACCGCTACCGCGGCCGCGGTCAGCAGCAGGGCCGCGGCCATCCCGGCCAGGGCCGGGACGGGGTCACCGCGGCGGAGCACCGGCTGGGAGTAGTCCCCCAGCGCGGCCAGGACCGGAGCCCGGGCGAGCGCCGAGGCGGCCATCAGGGCCAGCGCGGCCGTGCTGAACGCGGCGAGCGCGACCGTGGCCGCGGTCAGCAGCCAGGTCGCCAGGCGCGGCTCCAGCCGCGCCGCCAGCGGACGGGCGGCCACCGCCGCCAGCACCGGAACCAGCAGCGGCAGGTAGACGAGCGCGTTCATCCCGGCTGGTCCTCGTCCTCGCCGAGCAGCCGGCGCAGTAGCCGGGCGTCGCGGCCGGACAGCCCGGACACGAACCTGCTCAGTACCGCTCCGTGATCCGTGCCGGCCTGCAGGGCCTGCCTCATCTGGCCGGCGGCCAGGCTGGCGTCGTCGACCGGACGGTAGGCGAAGGCGCGCCCGGACCGCTCGCGCTCCAGCAGGCCCTTGGCGTGCAGCCGGGACACGATCGTCACCACCGTGCTGTAGGACAGCTCCTCCAGCTGCCGCGCGGTCAGGCGCTCGCGGACCTGCCCCGGGCTCAGCGGGGCACCCGCCGCCCGCAGCACGTTCATCACTTCCGCCTCGAGCGCGCCCGGCGGACGCCGGGGCGCGCCCGGCCCCGCGTCCCTGGCGAGCTCCTCACCGGCCATTCCCGGCCCCCTTCTGCTCACATTGCTTCTACAGGTCTCGTAGATATTCTACATTGTTTGTAGAACACGGGCGGACCTCATCATGACACTACGACACGGCTCCGCCCGCAACCCCCGGCTGAAGGCGGTACTACATGTCGCACCTGACCTACCTGGAGGCCGCCGTCGTCGGGCTCGTCCAGGGCGTGTCCGAGTTGTTCCCTGTCTCCAGCCTCGGGCACAACGTGCTGATCCCGGCCCTGGTCGGCGGCTCGTGGGAAGCCGACCTCAACGTGGCCAAGGCCGAGTCGCCCTACCTGGCGTTCATCGTCGGGCTGCACGTGGCGACCGCACTGGCGCTGCTCGTCTACTTCCGGCGGGACTGGGTCCGGATCATCGGCGGGTTCGGCAGCTCGATCCGCGAACGCCGGGTGGAAACGGCCGACCAGAGGCTGGCCTGGATGATCGTCCTGGCTACCATCCCGGTCGGGCTGGTCGGCCTGGTCGCCGAGCACCCGTTCCGGGTGCTGTTCGGCAAGCCCATCGTGGCCGGGGTGTTCCTGGCCGTCAACGGCGTGATCCTCATCGCCGGGGAGCGGTTCCGGCGCCCGGACTCGCTGAAGGCCGACGAGCGCATCGCGGCCAGGCGGGAGGCGGAACTGGTCATGGCGGGCGGCCGGGCGGCGGCTCAGCAGCCGACCGCAGGGCCGGCCCACGCCCGGCTCCGGACGGCCAGCACCGGGGGGATGGGCCAGTCCGAGGAGGCGGCGGCGGTCGCCTCCGACCAGCGGCTGTCGACCATGGGCTACCGCCGGGCCATCGTCATCGGCTCGGCCCAGATCCTGGCCCTGTTCGCCGGGATCAGCCGGGACGGGGTGACGATGGTGACCGGCATGAGGCGCGGGCTGTCCCGCGAGGACGCCGTCCGGTTCGCCTTCCTGCTGTCCACCCCGGTGATCTTCGCCGCCGGGGTGCTGAAGATCCCGGACCTGTTCGGGCCGCTCGGCCAGGGCATCGGTGGCCCGATCCTGCTCGGCAGCATCCTGTCCTTCATCGGCGCCTACGCCGCGATCCGGTTCCTGGTCCGCTACCTGCGCACCAACACTCTCTATCCGTTCGGCATCTACTGCCTGGTCGCGGGCCTGGCCTGCGTGGTTTATCTCGGATTCCTCAAGTAAGGGAAAGGCTTGTGCAGCACTTCATCGCGACCTACGGGTACCTTGCCATCTTCGTCCTCATGCTGTTGGAGTCGGCGTGCATCCCGGTGCCCTCCGAGCTGATCATGACGTTCGGCGGGGCGCTCGCGGCCGGAGCGGTCCCGGGCACGCACCTCAACCTGATCGGCGTCATCTTGGCCGGCACCGCGGGCAACGTGGCCGGCAGCTACATCGCCTGGGCGGTGGGCCGGTACGGCGGCCAGCCCTTGCTGCGCCGGCTGAGCGAGGGCCGGCTGGGGGCGCCTGCTACGCGAGAACGACCTGGACCGCGCCATCGCGTGGTTCGACCGGCACGGCGGCAAGGCGGTGCTGATCGGGCGACTGCTCCCGGTGGTCAGGACGTTCATCTCGCTGCCGGCCGGGATCGCGGGCATGCCCGCGCTGCGGTTCGGCGTCTACACCACGCTCGGCTGCCTCCCGTGGACCACCGCGCTGGCCGTGGCCGGCTACGCCGTGGGCGCGAACTGGCAGTCGATCGTGAACGCGTTCCACGGTCCCAGCTACATCATCGCCGGGATCGTGCTGGCGGTCATCGTCCTTGCCGTGTGGCGCTACGCACGGCGGCGCCGGGGCGAGAAGCGGCCCGCGAAGCACGCCGGGGGCGCGCCGGGTTAGCGGCCGGTGAAGGTGGCCTTGCCCGGGCCGTTTTCCAGGAAGCTGCGCATGCCGGCCTGCTGGTCTTCGGTGCCGAACAACGCGGCGAACTGCACCCGCTCGATCTCCAGGCCGGTGGCCAGGTCCACGCCGAGCCCGGCGTCGATGGCCTGCTTGGCGGCGCGCAGCGCGAGCGCGGGGCCGCTGGCGTAGCGCTTCATCATGTCCAGCGCGGCCTGGTACACCTCCGCGTCCGGCACCACCTGGTCCACCAGTCCGATCTGCAGCGCCTCGGCGGCGGTGACCATCCGCCCGCTGAAAACGATGTCCTTGGCCCTGGACGGGCCGACTAGGCGGGGCAGCCGCTGCGTCCCGCCGGCCCCGGGGATGACGCCGAGCAGGATCTCGGGCTGGCCGACCCTGGCCCGCTCCCCCGCGATACGGAAATCGGCGGCGAGGGCGAGCTCGAGCCCGCCGCCGAGCGCGAAGCCGGTGATCGCGGCGACCACCGGCTTGGGCAGGGCGGCCACCAGGCCGACGGCTTCCTGCAGTCGCCCGGACCGCAGCGCCATCTCGGCGTAGCCCGCCTCGGCCATGACCTTGATGTCCGCGCCCCCGGCGAAGACCTTCTCGCCGCCGTAGACGATGACCGCGCGGACCTCGTCCGATGCGGCGGCCTCCCGGGCGGCCGCCGCGATCTCGGCGGTCACCTGGTCGCTTAGCGCGTTGACCGGCGGCCGGTTCAGCCGGATCGTGCCGATGCCGCCGTCGGTCTCCAGATTGACGAACTCACCCATAAGTGAACCGTATAGCCACGGGGGGACGACCTCCCTGGCACCCCCCCGATCAGCGAAGGTCGCCGTTGGTCATGCCGGCCGGTGCCTGCGGGTAGGTGACCAGCCCGAGCTCGGCGCGACTGTCGAGGAGCGGATGGTTCGGCAGCACCCGGACGGTGTAGCCGAACGGGCCTGGCTGGTCCAGCGACACCTCGCCGGAGTAGCGCACGAGGCCGTTGGCGGCGCCGGACGGCTCGGCGCTCAGCGAGGCGTAGGCCGGCGCGATGATCTCGTCGGCGTCGTCGGGACGGCCGTAGACCACCTCGACCGCCACGTCGTCCGTGGTGAGCCCGTCGAGCGCCACCGTGACCCGGACAGCCAGCGCCGAGCCCAGCGCCTGCCCGGCGGCCTCCGCCTCCACGTGCTCGATCCGCAGCTGCGGCCAGGCCTGCACCACGCGGCGCTTCCAGGCGGCCAGTTCGCGCGCCGGACCGAACCCCCCGGTACCAGCCAGTTCAGTACCAGCCAGTTCAGCGCCAGCCAGTTCAGCGCCAGCCAGTTCAGTGCCAGCCAGAGCGGGCTCGGCCAGGTCGCGGGAGGCCGCCGCGGCGGGCACGTACAGCGCCGTCACGTACTCCCTGACCATCCGCTCGGCCTGCACCTTCGGGCCGAGCGAGCGGAACGTGTGCCGGATCCGCTCGACCCAGCCCTGCGGGACGCCGTCCGCGTCGCGGTCGTAGAACAGCGGCGCCACCGACTTGCCCAGCAGCTCGTACAGCGCCGTGGCCTCGAGCGCGTCGCGGCGGGTGGCGTCGGCCACGCCGTCGGCCGAGGGTATCTCCCAGCCGTTCCCGCCGTCGTACCACTCGTCCCACCAGCCGTCCCTGACCGAGACGTTGAGCCCGCCGTTCAGCGCGGCCTTCATGCCCGAGGTGCCGCAGGCCTCGAGCGGCCGCAGCGGGTTGTTCAGCCACACGTCGCAGCCCTGCACCAGGGCGTGCGCCATGTCCATGTCGTAGTCGGGCAGGAACACGATCCGGCGCCGCACCTCCGGGGAGTCGGTGAACTGGACCATCTGCTGGATCAGGCCCTTGCCGCCCTCGTCGGCCGGGTGCGCCTTACCCGCCACCACGATCTGCACCGGCTCGAGCGGGTCGTTCAGCAGCTGGCCGAGCATCGCCGGGTCGTTCAGCATCAGCGTCAGCCGCTTGTAGGAGGGCACCCGCCGGGCGAACCCGATCGTGAGCACGTTCTCGTCGAGGACATCGTCGATCCAGGTGAGTTCGGCCTCGGAGGCGCCGCGCTGCCGCCAGGAGGCGCGCAGCCTGCGCCGGGTCTCGGCCACCAGCCGGGCGCGCAGCAGGTGCCTGGTCTGGAACAGCTCGCCGGACGGGGCGGTCGCGGCCCGCTGCCAGGCGTCGTCCCCCTGGGCGAGCGCCGCGATCTCGGGCGCTACCCAGGTGGGGGTGTGCACGCCGTTGGTGACCGAGCCGATGGGCACCTCGCGGGTGTCGAAGCCCGGCCACAGGCCGGCGAACATCTCCCGGCTCACCTGGCCGTGCAGCAGCGAGACGCCGTTGACCCGCTGGGCCAGCCGCATGCCCATCACGGCCATGTTGAAGACCTCGGGGTCGCCGCCCGGGTAGGTCTCCGCGCCGAGCGCGAGCACCCGGTCGATGGGCAGCAGCGGGTCGCCGGCGAAGTGCTCGGAGATCAGGCTGCGCTCGAACCGGTCGATGCCCGCGGGGACCGGGGTGTGCGTGGTGAACACCGTGCCCGCCCGGCAGACCTGGAGGGCCTCGTCGAAGCTGAGCCCCTGCTCGGCGTACTCGCGGATGCGCTCCAGGCCGAGGAACCCGGCGTGGCCCTCGTTGGTGTGGAAGACCTCGGGCGAGGCGTGCCCGCGCAGCGCGCAGAAGGCCCGCACCGCGCGCACCCCGCCGATGCCGAGCAGCAGCTCCTGGCGCAGCCGGTGGTCGCTGCCGCCGCCGTACAGCCGGTCGGTGACCTCGGGCAGGTCGGCCTCGTTCTCCTCCACGTAGGAGTCGAGCAGCAGCAGCGGGACCCGGCCGACCTGGGCCAGCCAGATCTGCGCGGCGAGCTCCCGGCCCGCGGTCAGGTCCACCCTGACGTGCACCGGCGCGCCGGAGGCGTCACGGAGCAGCTCCAGGGGCAGGCCGTTCGGGTCGTCGGACGGGTACCGCTCGGCCTGCCACCCGTCGGCCGACAGCGACTGGGTGAAGTAGCCGTGCCGGTACAGCAGGCCGACCCCGATCAGCGGCACGCCCAGGTCGCTGGCCGTCTTCAGGTGGTCCCCGGCCAGGATGCCCAGGCCGCCGGAGTACTGCGGCAGCGCGGCGGTGATGCCGTACTCGGGCGAGAAGTACGCGATCGCGGCCGGGGCGCTGTCCTGGCCCGCGTACCAGCGCGGCTCGGACATGTACCGGTGCAGATCCTGCTCGGCCTCGCCGAGCCGGCGCAGGAAGTCCCCGTCCGCCGCGAGCGCGGCGATCCGGGCCGACGGCAGCGCGCCGAGCATGGCGATCGGGTCGCCGCCCGACGCCGCCCAGGCGGCGGGGTCGATCGATGCGAACAGGTCGGCGGCCGGGCGGTGCCAGGACCAGCGGAGGTTCATCATCAGGCCGTGCAGCGCGGCCAGCGGCTCGGGCAGGGTTACGCGGACGGTGAACCGGCGAATCGCTTTCACGGGCAGACCTTAATCGGTCCGCGCGGGTGACGCGGAACGATTGGCCGGCCCCAGAGCAAATTCAATGCGAAAACCAAGGATAGCGACCGGGAATATCAGTTCAAATTATCCCGAACGGGGTGGCGAGATGCCAGCCCGTTCGGTTCATCGAACTACTCTTCGCCGGAGCGAGGCGCAAACCTGTACCCGCGCTGGCATTAACGCAACCTTGCTCGGTAGCGTAACCAGGGTGATTGGACGAATCCCGATCCTTGACGTGGAGCCCGCGGTGGACTGCGGGCGCCGTCCGGCGAGGGCGGCAAAAGGCGAGAGTTTCCAGGTCAGTGCCACGATCTTCCGCGAGGGGCACGGCATCATCAACGCCGCGGCGGTGCTGCGCGACCCTGATCGGCCCCTGCGGGGGGGTCTGGGGGGATCGTCCCCCCGGGCCAGCAAGGCATCCCCGCTGGTGTACATGCGCGAGCTCGCGCCGGGCACCGACCGGTGGGGCGCGGACGTGACCGTGACCAGCGAGGGCACGTGGCGCTTTCACGTCGAGGCGTGGGGCGACCCCATCGCCAGCTGGCACCACGACGCGGCCATCAAGATCCCCGTTGGCCAGGACGTGGAGCTGATGCTCACCGAGGGCGCGCTGCTGTTCGAGAAGGCCGCGCGGCGGATCCCGCAGCCGCCGGGCGCGAGCCGGCCTGCCGCGGCCCGCACCGCGCTGCGCGCGCTGGTGGCGACGATGCGCGACCGCAGGCTGGCGCCGTGGGACCGGCTGGCGGCGGCCACCGATCCCCGGATCGCCGCCATCTTGCTCAGCTGGCCGCTGCGCGAGATGGTCACCAGATCCCGGCCGCTGACCGTCCAGGTGGACCGGGAGCGGGCGCTGTACGGCTCGTGGTACGAGTTCTTCCCGCGCTCCGAAGGGGTTCAGGTTGACCCAATGGGCCGCCGGGCGCCCGCCTCGGGCACGCTGCGCACCGCGGCCAAGCGGCTGGACGCTATCGCCGGCATGGGCTTCGACGTGGTCTACCTGCCGCCGGTGCATCCCATCGGGACCACGTTCCGCAAGGGCAGGAACAACACGCTGTCCCCGGCCGAGGGCGACCCGGGCTCGCCGTGGGCGATCGGGTCCGCCGAGGGCGGGCACGACTGCCTGCACCCCGACCTGGGCACGATGGACGACTTCGAGGCGTTCGTGGCCAGGACGCGCGAGCTTGGCATGGAGATAGCACTGGACCTGGCCCTGCAGGCCTCGCCGGATCACCCGTGGGTGAAGGAGCACCCGCAGTGGTTCACCAGGCGCGCCAACGGGTCGATCGCCTACGCGGAGAACCCGCCCAAGAAGTACCAGGACATCTACCCGCTGAACTTCGACAACGACCCGGAGGGGATCTACGCGGAGGTGCTGCGGACCGTCCGGCTGTGGATGGACCACGGGGTGCGGATCTTCCGGGTGGACAACCCGCATACCAAGCCGCTGCGGTTCTGGGAGCGGCTGCTCGGCGAGATCCGCGGCACCGACCCCGACGTGCTGTTCCTGGCCGAGGCGTTCACCAGGCCGGCCATGATGCGCACCCTGGCCATGATCGGGTTCCACCAGTCCTACACGTACTTCACCTGGCGCAACCGGGTGGACGACCTGACCGCGTACATGCGCGAGCTGTCCGGCGAGACAGCCGCCTACATGCGGCCCAACTTCTTCACCAACACCCCGGACATCCTGAACGAGTACCTCCAGCACGGCGGGGTGGCCGCGTTCAAGATCCGGGCCGTGCTTGCGGCCATGCTCTCCCCGACGTGGGGTATCTACTCCGGGTACGAACTGTGCGAAAACGTGCCGATCAGGCCGGGCAGCGAGGAGTACATGGATTCGGAGAAATACCAGTACCGCCCGCGCGACTGGGAGGCCGCGGCCAGGGACGGCATCGGGATCGCGGACTACATCACCGAACTCAACCGGATCCGGCGCGCCCACCCCGCCCTGCACAGGCTGCGCAATCTTCGCTTTCACGCTGTTGACCAGCCCGGACTCATGTGCTTCTCGAAACGCGTGGCTAACGTCCCGGCAGGACCGCGGGACGATACCGTACTGGTGGTCGCGAACCTCGACCCCTATCAGACCAGGGAAGCCACGGTCTGGCTCGATTTGCCGGCACTCGGCGTCGACCGCGAGTTCATCGTGACGGACGAGCTAACAGGCGAGTCCTACCGGTGGGGGCATGCCAACTACGTCCGCCTGGACCCGGCGACGCGGCCTGCTCATATTTTCTCGGTAACCCCCCCGCAGTTATTTCGCACGATCCAGTAAGACCCAGGAGATCTTGCCGTGACCGAACACCACGAGGCGATAGCCGACTCTTTCGACGTGGACCAGCCCTTTGACCCGGAGTGGTACAAGCGCGCGGTGTTCTATGAGGTACTCATACGCGGCTTCCAGGACTCGGACGGGAACGGCACCGGCGACCTGCACGGGCTGACCTCCCGGCTGGACTACCTGGAGTGGCTCGGCATCGACTGCATCTGGCTGCTGCCGATCTACTCCTCGCCGCTGCGCGACGGCGGCTACGACATCGCCGACTTCATGTCGGTGCTGCCCGAGTACGGGAACATCGGCGACTTCGTCACGTTCGTCGACGAGGCGCACAAGCGCGGCATCCGGGTCATCGCCAACCTGGTCATGAACCACACCTCAGATCAGCACCCGTGGTTCCAGGCGTCCCGCTCGGATCCGGACGGGCCGTTCGGCGACTTCTACGTGTGGTCCGACACCGACGACAAGTACTCAGGCGCCCGGGTCATCTTCGTCGACACCGAGCAGTCCAACTGGAGCTTCAACCCGGTCCGCGGCCAGTACTACTGGCACCGGTTCTTCGGACACCAGCCGGACCTGAACTTCGAGAACCCCAAGGTGCAGGACGCGATGCTGGAGGTGCTGCGGTTCTGGATGGATCTTGGCATCGACGGCTTCCGGCTCGACGCCGTGCCCTACCTGTACGAGCGGGAGGGCACGAACTGCGAGAACCTGAAGGAGACGCACGAGTACCTGAAGCGGATCCGGACCGAGATCGACAAGCTCTACCCGGACAAGGTGCTGCTGGCCGAGGCGAACCAGTGGCCGGCCGACGTGATCGAGTACTTCGGTGACCCCGAGGTCGGCGGCGACGAGTGCCACATGGCGTTCCACTTCCCGCTGATGCCGCGGATCTACATGGCGGTGCGGCGGGAGCAGCGCTACCCCATCTCGGAGATCCTGGCCCAGACCCCGGCCATCCCGGCGGGCTGCCAGTGGGGCATCTTCCTGCGCAACCACGACGAGCTGACGCTGGAGATGGTCACCGACGACGAGCGCGACTACATGTACACCGAGTACGCCAAGGATCCCCGGATGAAGGCCAACATCGGGATCAGGCGCCGGCTGGCGCCGCTGCTGGAGAACGACAGGAACCAGCTCGAGCTGTTCACCGCGCTGCTGCTGTCGCTGCCCGGCTCGCCGGTGCTGTACTACGGCGACGAGATCGGCATGGGCGACAACATCTGGCTGGGCGACCGGGACGGCGTCCGGACCCCGATGCAGTGGACGCCGGACCGCAACGGCGGCTTCTCCCAGGTCGACCCGCAGCGGCTCTACCTGCCGCCGATCATGGACGCGATCTACGGCTACCAGGCGCTCAACGTGGAGGCGCAGCAGCGCAACGCCGGCTCGCTGCTGCACTGGACCAAGCGGATGATCGAGATCCGCAAGCGGCACCCGGTCTTCGGCACCGGCATCTACGAGGAACTGACCTCCTCCAACCCGAGCGTGCTGGCCTTCGTCCGGGTGCCGGACGCCTCGGCCGACGGGGACTCGGACGGCTCGGACCGGATCCTGTGCGTGAACAACCTGTCCAGGTTCCCGCAGCCGGTCGAGCTCGACCTGCGCCGGTTCATCGGGGTGACGCCGGTCGAGTGCATGGGCGGCGTGGTCTTCCCGCGGATAGGCGAGCTTTCGTACCTGCTGACCCTGCCCGGGCACGGGTTCTACTGGTTCCAGTTGCCCGCGGCCAGGGACGACAGCGGCGCCGTGACCCCCGCCGGGGGCGGCGCGGCGGCTCTCGGCCCGGCCGAGGAACCCCGCACGCCGACCATGGGGGATCACCTGCCCGGGCCGCCAGAGAGCCACCAGCGATGAGGCGGTGATCGTGGCGGCCGCGCCGCGCGGCCGTTGTCCTGAAATATCTCAATATGCAGCCCGGAAATCGGCCTGGGCGTGTTTGCCGGGACCAGCCACGGGGATGTGGTAAGCGCTCATGACTTTCGAAGACACACTGGCAACATGGCTGGTCAAGCAGCGATGGTTCGCGGGTAAAGGGCGGACCGTCCACGATCTCGCGGTCGTGGCCGACACCGAGATCATCCCGGGCGACCCCGGCCTGCGGCACCTGATGGTCACCGTCTCGCACGGCGCGACCTCGGACTGCTACCAGCTGTTCATCGGCTACCGCGCCCGGCTGCCGGCGCGGCTGCGGCACGCCAGGATCGGAACCCACGCCGGGCTGCAGATCTACGACGGGCTGCACGACACGGCGCTGACCCGGACGCTGCTCGACGCGATCGTCGACGACCGCAGCGTCGGCGTGCTGCGGTTCTGCCGGATGCCCGGGGCGCCGATCGAGGCCGGCCTGGACAGCCTGGTGCTCACCGGCGAGCAGAGCAACACCAGCCTGGTGTTCGGCGAGTCCGCCATCTTCAAGGTGTTCCGCCGGGTTACCGCGGGGCCGAACCCGGACCTCGAGGTGGCCTCGGCGCTGGCCCAGCTCGGCTCGTCGCACATCGCCGAGCCGTTCGGCTGGGTGGAGACCAGGATCGACGGCGCCACCACGGTGCTGGCCATCTTGTCCCGGTACCTGCGGGCCGCCTCGGACGGCTGGTCGCTGGCCGCGACCAGTGTGCGCGACCTGTACGCGACCGAGGAGGGCACCCGCGCGGCCGAAGCCGGCGGGGACTTCGCCGGCGAAGCCGAGCGGCTCGGCGCGGCCACCGCGCAGGTGCACCGGGACCTGGCCGACGCGTTCGGCCGGTCCGAGCTCGAGCCGGAAGCCATCCGCGAACTGGCCGAGCAGATGTACCGGCGGCTCGACATGGCCACCGCGACCGTGCCCGAACTGTCCAGGTACTCGGACAAGGTCGGCGACGCGTACTCCGACCTGGCCAAGCTGATCGAGCCGGTGCCAGCCCAGCGGGTGCACGGCGACTACCACCTGGGCCAGGTCATGCGGACCCAGACCGGCTGGGTGGTGCTCGACTTCGAGGGCGAGCCGGCCAGCCCGCTGGCCCAGCGCCGGGCCCGGTCCACCCCGCTGCGGGACGTGGCCGGGATGCTCCGCTCGTTCGACTACGCCGCCCGGCACCAGCTCGTCACCCACCCGGACGCCCCCAGCCTCGCGCCCAAGGCGGCCGACTGGGTCCGGCGCAACGGTGACGCGTTCTGCGCCGGTTACGCCGCAGCCGGCGGTCTTGACCCGGCCCAGAACTCGGTCCTGCTGCGGGCGATGCTGCTCGACAAGGCCGTGTACGAGGTCATCTACGAGGCTAGGAACCGGCCGACCTGGGTCCCCATTCCGCTAGAGTCCATTGCCGAGCTATAGCTCATAAGACGGATTGAGTGGCCTGTCATGACACAACCTGACCCTAACCTGGCCGACCCCAACCTGGCCGACCCCAACCTGGCCGACCCCAACCTGGCCGACCCCAACCTGGCCGACCCCAACCTGGCTGGCGGCCGGCTGGCTGGCGTGAGCCTGGGCGAGATCGAGCGGATCGCCGCGGGACACCACTACGACCCGCACTCGGTGCTCGGCGCGCACCCCGGTCCTGACGGAGTGATCATCCGCGCGTTGCGCCCGCTGGCGACGTCGGTGGCCGCCGTGCTCGACGACGGCCGCAGGCTGCCCATGGAGCACGTGCACCAGGGCGTCTTCGCCGTCACCGTGCCGGACGAGAAGGTGCCCGGTTACCGGATCGCCGCGGTCTACGGGTCCGGCTCCGGTGAAGATGTGCGCGACGACCCGTACCGGTACCTGCCCACGCTGAGCGAGTTCGACCTGTACCTGATCGGCGAGGGACGGCACGAGGAGCTGTGGCGGGTGCTCGGCGCGCACGTCCGCGAGGTGGGCCAGACTGCGGGCGCGTCGTTCGCGGTGTGGGCGCCGAACGCGCACGGGGTCCGGGTCAGCGGCGACTTCAACGGCTGGGGCGGCAACGCGTACCCGATGCGCTCGCTCGGCGGGTCGGGAGTCTGGGAGCTGTTCGTGCCGGGCATCGGCGAGGGCACCAGGTACAAGTACGCGATCTGCGGCCCGGACGGGGTGTGGCGGGAGAAGGCCGACCCGATGGCCAATGCGGCCGAGATGCCGCCGGCCACCGCGTCGGTGATCTACACCTCGCGGCACACCTGGGGCGACTCCGCGTGGGTCGAGGCGCGGGCCGAACGCGAGCCGGTGCGCGAGCCGATGAGCATCTACGAGGTGCACCTGGGTTCGTGGCGGCCGGGCCTGTCCTACCGGGAGCTGGCGGTACAGCTGACCGAGTACGTCACCGACATGGGCTTCACCCACGTGGAGTTCCTGCCCGTGGCCGAGCACCCGTTCGGCGGGTCGTGGGGCTACCAGGTCACCTCGTACTACGCGCCGACGGCGCGGTTCGGCAGCCCGGACGACTTCCGCTACCTGGTCGACGAGCTGCACCAGGCCGGCATCGGCGTGATCCTGGACTGGGTGCCCGGGCACTTCCCGCGGGACGAGTGGGCACTGGCCAGGTTCGACGGCACCCCGCTGTACGAGCACGCCGACCCGCGCCTCGGCGAGCAGCCGGACTGGGGCACGCTGGTCTTCAACTTCGGCCGGACCGAGGTGCGCAACTTCCTGGTCGCCAACGCGGTCTACTGGCTAGATGAGTTCCACGTGGACGGGCTGCGGGTGGACGCCGTGGCCTCCATGCTGTACCTGGACTATTCGCGCAAGGACGGCGAGTGGGTGCCCAACCAGTACGGCGGCCGGGAGAACCTGGCGGCCATCTCGTTCCTGCAGGAGGTCAACGCCACCTGCTACAAGAAGGTGCCCGGCATCACCATGATCGCCGAGGAGTCGACCGCCTGGCCGGGCGTGTCGCGGCCGGTGTACCTGGGCGGGCTCGGGTTCGGCTTCAAGTGGAACATGGGCTGGATGCACGACACCCTGTCCTACCTGAGCCAGGATCCCATCTACCGGCAGTACCACCACAACGAGGTCACGTTCTCCATGATCTACGCGTTCACGGAGAACTTCATCCTGCCGCTGTCGCACGACGAGGTGGTGCACGGGAAGGGCTCGCTGCTGGGCAAGATGCCCGGCGACGAGTGGCGCCGGTTCGCCGGGCTGCGCGCGCTGCTGGCGTACATGTGGGCTCATCCCGGCAAGCAGCTTCTCTTTATGGGCTCGGAATGGGGACAGGGGAGTGAGTGGTCGGCGGACAACGGGCTCGACTGGTGGGTGCTGGACTTCGACGTTCACCAGGGCGTGCAGCGGCTGTCCCGCGACCTGAACGCGGTCTACCGGCGGACTCCCGCGCTGTGGCAGCTGGACAGCTCGCCCGAGGGGTTCAGCTGGATCGACGCCAACGACGCCCAGGGCAACACGCTGTCCTTCCTGCGCATGTCCGCGCCGATCACGCCGGGTGGCGGCACCGCTCGTGCCGCCGCCGGGTCCGGTGAGGACGAGCGGGACGTGATCGCCTGCATCGCCAACTTCTCCGCCCTGCCGCACCTGAAGTACCAGATCGGCCTGCCCCGGGCCGGCCGCTGGCGGGAGGTGCTCAATACCGACGCGGCGATCTACGGCGGCAGCGGCGTCGGCAACATGGGCGGCGTCGAGGCGGTGCCCGAGCCCTACCACGGGCGGCCCGCCTCGGCCATCATCACCGTGCCCCCGCTGGGCGTCCTCTGGCTCACCCCCGAGGAGTAGCCGATAGCCGCGTCCCGGCGTCCCGGCGTCCCGGCATCCGAGCGAATGGGGTGAGGGGGCCCATGCCCCCAATAGACGAGGGCGGGGGCCCCCTCACCCCGAACGGTTGGGCCCGATCGAACCCCGTGAACCCCAGGCGACGATTGCATCACAGCGGCATCGGCGGCCGAGGCCGCCCCACGCTCATGTGAGCCGATAGGTGGTGCAGGTGCGGGTGGTCGCTCGAGCGGTACTCGCGCGGGCTCGCCGACGCCATCACCAGTGCGCTGTGCCCCTTACCGTGAGATTGACTAGGCAACCTGAGAGAAGAGTGGAGGCTAAGGCGTTGGCCGGAGGCGAAGAACTCGAGCAGCTGCTTACCGAGCAGGCCGCCTACTACCAGGCCCTCGGAGAGAATTACCTGCACCAGGGTCTGGATCTGCCGGGCGGCGCGGAGCTGGCCGAGGCGCTCGAGGAATTCCGGCCGGCCGGACGGGTGCTCGAGCTCGCCTGCGGCCCGGGCGTGTGGACCGGCCAGTTGCTCCGCCACGCGACCGAGGTCACCGCCGTGGACGCGTCCCCGGAAATGCTCGCCGTGGCAGCGGCCCGGACCGGCAGCGACCGCGTGCGGTTCGTTCGGGCCGACTTGTTCGACTGGGTCCCTGACCGCCACTACGACGTCGTGTTCTTTGGCTTCTGGCTGTCGCACGTGCCGCCGGAGCGCTTCGACGCCTTCTGGTCGCTGGTGGCCGGCGCCCTGGCGGAAAACGGCCGGGTGTTCTTCGCCGACGACGCGTACAGGACCCCCGATGAGCTGGTGCACGGCCCGTTCTCATCCACCATCCGCCGACGGCTCGAGGACGGCACGTCCTACCAGATCGTGAAGGTGCCCTACCAGGCGGCGGACCTCGAGGAGCGGCTCAGGCGGATCGGCTGGGACATCACGGTCACCGCGACGTCCGGGCCGTTCTACTGGGGCGCGGGAAAGCGGGATTAGCTGGCGGCCCAGATGCCGCCGTCGACGGGGATGACGGCGCCGGTGATGTAGGCCGAGCCGCGGCCGCTGAGGAAGACGGCAACGCCGGCCATGTCGTCGGCGCGGCCGATGCGGCCGAGCGGCGAGGAGGCCGCGATATCGTCGCCGCGGGCGGTCAGGGTGGCCGCCATCATCTTCGACTCGAACGGGCCGGGGGCGACGGCGTTGACGGTGATGTGCCGCGGCCCGAGCTCGCGGGCCAGGACCCGGGTGAGCTGGTGCAGGCCGGCCTTGCTGGCCGAGTAGGAGTAGGTCGGGTACTCGTACGGCACGCGCAGCCCGTCAATGCTGCCGACGTTGATCACCCGGGCCGGGTCGTCGGCGGTGCCGTCCGCCTCGAGCAGCGGCAGGAACGCCCGGGTCAGGTAGAACGGCGTCTTGAGGTTGAGGTCGATGACCTTGTCCCAGCCGTGCGCGGGGAACTCCTCCAGGGGGGCGCCCCAGTTGGTGCCGGCGTTGTTGACCAGGACGTGGATGCCCTCTTCGGAACGGCCGACTTCCTCGGCCAGCCGCAGGCACTCCTCCTCGCGGGCCAGGTCGGCCGGCACCGACAGCACGGTGCCGTACTTGGAGAGCTCCGCCGCGGCGGCGTCGCCTGCCTCGGGCCTGCGGGAGCTGATGTAGACCGAGGCGCCCGCCTGGAGCAGGCCGCGCGCCATCATCATGCCGATCCCGCGGGTCCCGCCGGTGACGACGGCAACCTTGCCGGTGAGGTCGAACAGGTACACGAGTCCCTCCCAGTCACGGGTGTCCTTCGGGGCATTGTAGGCCTCGTCCGGTTATGTCGGGCGGCCGACGTACCCGCGGGCGACGGTCCGGGCCAGGATGCCGAGCGTGGCGCGCAGCGCCGCCTCGGAGACGACGGGGAAGATGCCGGCCTCGCGCCAGTGCGGATGGATCGAGGACCAGTCGTAGTACGAGGTGACGAGGGTGCCCGCGTCCCCGGCGGGCTCGAGCCGGTAGCCGTAGACGTGCCCCACCTGCGGCCGGATCCGGCCCCTGACGGTCCAGGCGATCTCCCGGTCCGGCACCAGCGTGGTGATGGTGACGGTCACGTCGTAGCGGCCCAGCGGGTAGTCGTTCAGCGCCTCCCTGTCCATGTGAACCACGAAGGTGTCGCCGGCCGCGGTCACCGGCTCGCCGGTCGCGTCCATCAGCATGCCCGTGCTGTCGATGGCCACGTGTCCCTGCGGGTCGCAGATCACCCGGAAGATCGCATCGGGGGCGGCCTCGATCGTCCGCTCCACCTCGAGTCGCTCGCTCGTAATCGTCACCAAACCTCCCGGAGGAAGCCCCGGCCTTCAGGCCGGGGAGGAATTCGGCTCCCTGCGCAGCAGGGCAGAAAAAGACAGCCGTCTGTACGGCGTGGCTCCCGCAGTTTTTCGATCAGACGTGCGATCCCGTGAGAGTGAGAATGGCGTACCGGTGCAGGGCCTACCCCGACCAGGCGCAGCAGGCCGTGCTGACCCGTACGTTCGGCTGCGTCCGGGTCGTGTGGAACCGCACCCTGGCCGCCCGACACCGCCGCTGGCGCGCCGACCACAAGGGCACGTCGTATGCGGAGTCCGACCGGGCGCTGACCGCCATGAAGAAGGACCCGGAGCTGGCGTTCCTGTCCGAGGTGTCCTCGGTGCCGTTGCAGCAGGCGCTCCGGCACCAGCACCAGGCGTTCACCGCGTTCTTCGCCAGGCGGGCCCGGTACCCGCGGTTCAAGTCCCGCGGCGGCCGGCAGTCCGCGCATTACACCCGCAGCGCGTTCACCATGCGCGGCGGCGAGCTGCGGCTCGCCAAGATGAGCACCCCGCTGCGGTACGTCTGGTCCTGGCCGGATGTGGACATGGCCACGCTGGACCCGGCGATGGTGATCGTCTCGCGGGAGCCGGACGGACGCTGGTATGTGACCTTCACCGCCGAGGCCGCAGCCCCGGTTCCCCTGAACCAGGCAGGGCACGCCATCGGCGTCGATCTCGGTGTGACGGACTTCGCGGCCACCAGCGACGGGAACAAGATCGCCAACCCGCGGCACCTGGAACGGAAGGCCCGCAGACTGGCCCGCTACCAGCGGCGCCTGGCCCGCTGCCAGCAGGGATCGGCGAACCGGGCCAAGGCCGCGGCCAGGGCCGCCCGCGCCCACCGCAAGGTCCGCCATGCGCGCCGGGACTTCCTGCACCGCGCCAGCACCAGCCTCGTCCGTACGGCGGACACCATCGTCATCGAAGACCTCAACATCTCCGGCATGGTCCGCAACCGGCACCTGGCCCGCGCCATCTCGGACTGCGGCTGGGGCGAGTTCCGCCGCCAGCTTGCGTACAAGTGCGAGCGGTACGGCCGCCGCCTGGTCGTCATCGACCGCTGGTACCCGTCGTCCAAGACTTGTTCGGCGTGCGGGCACCGGCTCGCGGACCTGAGCCTGTCCACCAGGCACTGGACATGCCCGTCCTGCGGCACCCGGCACGACCGGGACATCAACGCCGCGCAGAACATCCTTGCGGCAGGTCTTGCCGTAGCCCGGGGCTCCCCTGGCGATGCCTGCGGAGCTGACGTAAGACATTCCGGGCCCTCCCGGGTGCGGTCGGCGACGAAACAGGAACCCCGGCCCGCGAGGGCCGGAATCCCCGCCCTTCAGGGCGGAGAGTAGTCAAGGGACTCCTTTCCGCTTGACGCCCGGGCCGCGGCGCAGCCGGTGCTCCCAGCAGGCGGTGTGCCAGTGCCTGCGCTCGTCCAGGGCAAGACCGCCGGGCATGCGGGCGCCGTCGGCGGGCCAGGCCACGATGTGCGGGGTCCCCGGCGCGATCTCGTGGTCGCAGCCGGGGCAGCGGTAGGCCTTGCCGGACGCCGCGCCAGGCACCCGGCGGACTATCCAGTCGCCGTCCGGCCACGACTCGACGCGCTCGGGCCCGGGCACGGGGTCCGGCGGGCCGGAGCGGTCGCGGCGGATCCGGCGCGGGCTCACGCCTGCCCAGCTTAGGCGAGCCGAAGCCAGTAGAGTTACCGGTCGTGCGGCTCGTCATCGCGCGGTGCAGCGTCCACTACGTCGGCCGGCTCACCGCCCACCTCCCCGAGGCCCTGCGCCTGCTCATCGTCAAGGCGGACGGCTCGGTCCTCGTGCACTCCGACGGCGGCTCGTACAAGCCGCTGAACTGGATGTCGCCCCCGTGCCGGCTCAGCGAGGAACCGGGCCTGTGGACGGTGACCGGCAAGTCGGGCGAGACACTGATCATCACCCTCACCGAGGTGGTGAGCGACACCTCGGTCGACCTCGGCATCGACCCGGGGCTGGTCAAGGACGGGGTGGAGGCGCACCTGCAGGAACTGCTAGCGGCCCAGCTCGACGTGCTCGGCGAGGGCTGGCGACTGGTCCGCCGCGAGTACCCGACGCCGATCGGGCCGGTCGACCTGATGTGCCGGGACGGCGCGGGGGTGAGCGTCGCGGTGGAGATCAAAAGGCGTGGCGAGATCGACGGTGTGGAGCAACTCACCAGATACCTGGTACTGCTGAACCGGGACCCGCTGCTGGCCCCGGTGCAGGGCGTGTTCGCGGCCCAGGAGATTAGGCCGCAGGCGCGCACCCTGGCCACCGACCGGGGAATCCGCTGCGTCACCCTGAACTACGACATCATGCGCGGCGTGGCGCCGGAGAACACCCTGTTCTAGGTAATGCCCTGGTTAGCTCTAGTTCCAGCCAGCGCGCCAGGCCCTTGATCTCCTGATCGACGGCAGCCGTTATGGCCTTGCTGAAGGTCACGTCCTGGTGGATCGCGTCGACCCGGAGCGCACCCGCCCCGCGGTCGGCGGTCGCGTCGAGCTTGCCCACCAGCCGGTCGCCGTACAGGATCGGCAGCGCGAAGTACCCCCAGCGGCGCTTGGCGGCCGGCTTGTACATCTCCAGCTGGTAGTCGAACTCGAAGATCTCGGCCATCCGCTTGCGGTCGTAGGCGAGCCGGTCGAAGGGCGACAGCAGTGCGGCCCGCCCGGAGAAAGGCTGACCCAGCTGGACGGGATCGACCCGCCACGTGCCCCGGACGCCCTCGACCACGGCCGGCTCCCCCGCCTCGCCCACGTCCTGCGGCTCGACCGGGCACTCGGGTCCCCGGGCGCGGGCGATCCCCAGGGCGCGCAGCCGCCGCTCGTCGCGGATGCGCTGCGCCTCGTCCGCGGGCACGACCGGGTTAGCGGGGTAGACCCGGTCGGCTAGGTCCCACAGCCGGTCGCGGCCCTTCCGCCCGGCGACGGCGACCTCGCCCCGCCGCACCATGAACTCCAACAACTGGGTGACGTTGCGGTTGTTGGTCCAGCCGGTCGACCGCCACGGTACCTGGCACGTGTCCGGGAACTCGCGCGACGGCAGCGGGCCTTGAGAGGCCAGTCGGGTGAGGATGTCCCGGCGGCACGCATCGTTGGCTCGCACCCAGTCGAGCTGGGATCTGCGCCAGCCCTGCCCGTCCAGGGCGCCGGTCCAGGCGTCCATGTCGGCGCGGTAGAGGGCCAGGTCCCCGGCGGGCCTGATCATCGCCCGGAGCTCGAGCAGAGTCCGGTCGGCCAGCGCGGTCTCCAGGTCGGCGGGCGAATACGACGCCCCGAGACGGCTCCAGGCCACCAGGTCGGCATTGGGCGCGACGACCGCGACCGGGTCGATCTGGAGCAGAGTCAGGTGGCGCACCACGTCCAGCAGCGCGGTCGGCCGGGTGGCGTCCAGGAGCTGCGCGCGCACGGCGATGCGGCGCGCGTCGGTGCGGGACAGCTCGTGGATCGTCACGCCCCCAGGCTAACCGGACGGGCTTCCGGTGAGGTGGGCGTTGACGGCGCGGGCCCGTTCGGCCAGTTCTGGCACCTCGGTGACGGCGACGCCCGCGGCCCTGAGCTGTTCGGCCCCCTCGCCGTCGGTGAACAGGCGGGGCTCGCGCCAGGCGAAGACGACCCGCGGGATGCCCGCCGCGACGATGTGCCCGACACAGGTGACCGGGCGCGACGCGCGGGCGCCGCAGGGCACCAGCGAGCTGTACAAGGTGGCGTGCCGCAGCCTAGCGCCGGGCCCGAGTTTACGGAGCGCCACCTCTTCGGCGTGGTCGTGATCCTCCTGCTCACGGGAGAACCCGGTGGCCAGCACGTCGCCGTCCTCGCCGACGACGACCGCGCCGACGGAGAACGCCGAGTCCGACGGCGGGCACAGCCGGGACAGCTCCACCGCCCAGCGCAGGAAGCGGTGATCCGGGCCGCCCGGGCCGAGCAGGTAGCGCAGCAGCGCGACCTCGCCGACACGGTAGGTCTCAGCGAGGGTCATGGGGCTTGCGGGGTCGGGGCGGGAGAGGCTGAGGCGCGGCGCGGTGGCCGGAGCGGGGTCGCCGAGGAAGAACGGGGCTACCGCCAGGTTGAGCTCGTCGGCCAGGCCGGCGGCCAGAAACTCGCCAAGGACGCGCTCCCCGCCCTCCACCAGGAGACGCGCCACGCCTCGTTCGGCCAGATCTTTGAGCAGGAAATCGAGGGACAGCGGGTCACCGGCGTCGATGAGCACGGCGCTGTCCCCGAGCCTGGCCCGCGCGGCGGGCAGGGCGGGGGTGGCGCAGCAGACCAGGCGGAGCGCGCCGGGGGCGAAGAACGGGGCGCCGGGGTCCAGGTCGCCAGTGGCGGTGAGGGTGACCCGGGCCGGGTGTGCGGGCAGGCCGCGGGCGGCGCGGCGGGCGCTGCGCCGCGGGTCCCTGATCAGCAGCCGCGGGTTGTCCTTGCGGACCGTCTGGGCGCCCACCAGGATGGCGTCGCAGCCCGCCCTCACCTCGTCCACCCGGTCCAGGTCGGCGGGGCCGGACAGGATCAGCCGGCGCGGGCTGGCGTCGTCCAGGTAACCGTCGGCTGAGGTAGCGCAGGACAACACGATGTAGGGACGAGACGGCACGGACCCAGCGTAGCTTCGGGCGGGCTGACGATGCTTTACTGGTCAGGCGATGCTTGAGACAATGAATCCGGCGACCGGGGAAGTGCTGGCCACTTTCCCCGTACACGGGCGCCGCGAGGTGGATGCCGCAGTGGCCCAGGCCCGCGAGGCCGCGGTGTGGTGGGACGGGCTCGGCTGGTCCGAGCGGCGGATCAGGCTGCTCGCCTGGAAGTCGCACCTGACCAGGTATATGGGCCGGCTGGCGCAGCTGGTGCACGAGGAGACCGGCAAGCCGCTCGACGACGCCACGCTCGAGATCATCCTGGCCATCGTGCACATCGACTGGGCCGCCCGGCACGCCCGCCGGGTGCTGCGCCCGCGCCGGGTGCGCAGCGGGCTCGCGGCCATCAACCAGGCGTCCACGGTGGAGTACCAGCCGCTCGGCGTGGTCGGCGTGATCGGGCCGTGGAACTACCCGGTGTTCACCCCGATCGGGTCGATCGCGTACGCGCTGGCGGCCGGGAACGCGGTCGTGTTCAAGCCTTCCGAGCTGACCCCGGCGACCGGGACCTGGCTGGTCCAGGCGTTCAACGAGGCACTGGGCATCTTCGGCGACGTCCAGCCGGTGCTGCAGCTGGTCACCGGGCCCGGCTCGACCGGGGAGGCGCTGGCCCGCAGCGGGGTAGCCAAGATCGCGTTCACTGGTTCGGCGCCCACCGCGCGCAAGGTGATGGCCGCCGCGGCGGACACCCTGACCCCGGTGCTGGCCGAATGCGGAGGCAAGGACGCCATGCTGGTGAGCGCCGACGCCGACCTGGAGGCGGCCGCCGACGCCGCCGCGTGGGGCGCGATGTCCAACGCCGGGCAGACCTGCATCGGGATCGAGCGGGTCTACGTGGCCGACGGGGTGTACCACAGCTTCCTGGAGCGGCTGACGTCCAAGGTGTCGTCGTTGCGGCCGGGGTTTGACAGCGAGGCGTCGTACGGGCCGATGACGCTGCCCTCGCAGCCGGAGACGGTAGCCAAGCACGTGGCCGACGCGCTGGCTCTTGGCGGGCGGCAGGTGCGGGGGGATGGGGAGGTGGGCGGGGATCCGGACGCCGTGGCGCCACCGTACGTGCGGCCGGTGGTGCTGACCGACGTGCCAGAGAGTTCGGCGGCGGTGACCGAGGAGACGTTCGGGCCGACGGTGACGGTGACGCCGGTGGCTGGGCTGGCCGAGGCGGTCTCGTTCGCCAACGCGGGGCGCTACGGGCTCGGGTCGGCGGTGTTCGCCCGGGATCGTTCGGCCGCCATGACGGCGGCTCGCGGGCTGCGGTCGGGGATGACCTCGATCAACTCCGTGCTCGGGTTCGCGATCGTGCCGGCGCTGCCGTTCGGCGGGGTGGGCGAGTCGGGGTTCGGCCGGATCCACGGCGCGGACGGGCTGCGCGAGTTCGCCCGGCCCAAGGCCATCACGCGGCAGCGGATGCGGCCGCTGATCAATCTTTTGTCGTTCGGCCGTACCGATAAGGACATGCGGCGGATCGTGACGCTGGTGACGTTGCTGCACGGGCGCCTGTACCGGCCGCGGCGTGGCGGGCGGCGCCGGGCGCGTTAGGCGCCGGGCGCGTTAGGCGCCGGGCGCGTTAGGCGGCTGGGCCTGGCCTCTGCTGGCCCGCGCCCTGGTGCTGGCCCGCGCCCTGGTGCTGGCCCGCGCCCTGGTGCTGGCCCGCCCCCTGGCTGGCCATGACCATGGCGTCGATGGGATCGGAGGGGTCCACCGCGGCCAGCGGAGCCCGTCCGGCGATGAGGTCGGCGGCCCGCTCGGCGATCGCGATCGTGGGCGCGTTGGTGTTCCCGCGCGGCACGACCGGCATCACCGACGCGTCGACCACCCGCAGCCCGGTCACGCCGCGGACCCTGAGCTCGGGGTCGACCACGCTGTTCCAGCGCGACTCGCCGCCCATCGAGCAGGTGCCGACCGGGTGGTACAGGGTTACCACGCTGCTGCGGACGTAGTCGAGGAGCTCGGCGTCGGAGCGGACGTGCGCGCCGGGGGCAATCTCGCCGGAGCAGATCGCGGCCATCGGCCGGGCCGTCACGAACTCCCTGGCCAGCTTCAGGCCCGCGGTCAGCGCCCGGCTGTCCCGTTCGTCGGACAGGTAGCCGGGGTCGATGGCCGGACGGTGCCTGGGGTCGGCGCTGCGCAACCTGACCCGGCCCCGGCTGGCCACGTCGACCAGGCCGACCAGCACCGTCATCGCGCGCCTGGCCGGGTCGGCCAGGCCCTGGTTCTGGAACGGCGCCGGGAGCACGTGCAACTGAAGGTCGGGCGCGGGCAGGCCGGGCTCGGAGTGGGCGAAGCCGCCCGACTCCGCCACGTTGCTGGTCAGCGGGCCCCGGTGGGTCAGCTGCCAGCGCACCTGGTTCACCTGGTTGCCCTTCTCCCACAGGCCCCGGAGCTGCGGCGTGGACCAGATGACCGGCAGCACCGGGTGGTCGCTAAGGTTGGCGCCGACCCCGCGGCTTTCGGCCACGACGTCGATGCCCATCTCGATCAGCTGCTCGGCCGGGCCGATGCCGGACAGCATCAGCAACTGGGGGCTGTTGACCGCGCCGCCGGACAGGATGACCTCGGCGTTGGCCTGGGCGGTCTGAGGCTCGCCGTGGTGCAGGTAGCTCACCCCGGTCGCCTGGCCGCCCTCGATGATGACCTTCGTGACCAGGGCGTCGGTGTGCACGGTCAGGTTCGGCCGGGACATGGCGGGGTGCAGGTACGCGGCGGCGGCCGAGCAGCGCTGGCCGTTCCGCTGGGTGAGCTGGTACCAGCCGACGCCGTCCTGGCGCGGCCCGTTGAAGTCGTCGTTGGCCTTGGCGCCCTGTTCCACGGCGGCCGCGATGAACGCCTCGCAGGCCTGGGACTTGTACCGGGGATCGGTGACCGCCAGCGGGCCGCCGGTGCCGTGGTACGGGCTGGCGCCGCGGGAGTTGTCCTCTGACCGCCTGAAGTACGGGATGAGGTCCTCGTAGCCCCAGCCGGCGCAGCCATGCTCGTCCCGCCAGGCCTGGAAGTCGTGCCGGTTGCCGCGGATGTAGATCATCGCGTTGATGCTGCTGGACCCGCCCAGGACCTTGCCGCGCGGCCAGTAGACGGTGCGGCCGCCCGCACGGTGCTGCGGGACGGTCAGGTAGTTCCAGTCGTAGACGGTCTGGAACAGCCTGTTCACCGCGGCGGGGGCGCGGATCTCGTCGGCGTCGTCTGCCGGGCCGGCCTCCAGCAGCAGCACGCTGACGCCCGGATCGGCGGACAGGCGCGCGGCCAGGACACAGCCGGCGCTGCCGGCTCCGACGATGATGTAGTCATACACGGGCGGCTCCTAAAGGGATAAGGGGACAATAACGCGCCGCGGGGTTCGGGGAGCCTGTGGGGTTCGGGGGGCTTTGGCTTGGAGCGGGGGCGGGGGCGCCTTGGGGCGGGGGCGCCTTGGGGCGGGGGCGCCTTGGGGCCGGGGGCGCCTTGGGGCGGGGTTTCTGGTCGATGTGCCGTTGGTCAGGTTCTAGGCGGACCGATGTGCCATCGACCCAGGGAAGAGGGGCTGGTGTGACTGGAGTCCGGATCCGGCGGGCCCCCGAGAACCGCCGGTCCGGACGTCTGCGATGCTCACCGTGACCCGACGTTCTGAACTCGCCGGTCACGCACGGTAACAGCAATGGGAAGCCTTGCGTGTTCCGTCACTGCTGATCAACTAAGTGACCACTTATCGTAGTCACACGATGCCACATCGTGCTCTGAATGGGAACACCCCTGGTCAATCCGATGGTCTCGTTTTGATCGCGGGGGTTCGGCGCCGAGGCCAGCGAGGTCCGCCCGCCGGTTCCCTTAGGGTGGGTTCATGGCGCGCAACCGCAGCGAAAACCCCGTCGTGCTGTCCCGCATCTACACCCGTACCGGCGACGATGGCAGCACTGCGCTCGCCGACGGCAGCCGCACCGCCAAGACCGACACGCGCCTCGCCGCCTACGCGGACGTGGAGGAGGCGAACTGCGCGATCGGCATGGCGATCACGTTCGGTAGTCTCGCCGCGGACATCAGCGAGCTGCTCTCCCGGGTGCAGAACGAGCTCTTCGACGTCGGCGCCGACCTGGCCAACCCGGTGAGTGACACGCCGCCGCCGTATCCGCCGCTGCGGATCGACGAGGCCTACATCACCCGGCTGGAGAGCGAGTGCGACTCGCACAACGCCGAGCTGCCGACGCTGCGGAGCTTCCTGCTGCCGGGCGGCAGTCCCGGGGCCACGCTGCTGCACATGGCGCGGACCGTCACCCGGCGGGCGGAGCGCAGCGCGTGGGCCGCGGTCGGCGAGCACGGCGACTCGGTGAGCCCGCTGCCCGCCAAGTACCTGAACCGGCTGTCCGACCTGCTGTTCATTCTCTCCCGCCAGGCCAACGCGGGCCACGACGACGTGCTGTGGAAGCCCGGCGGCGAACGCGGATGACGGCTCCGCCGGGGGCGCGGATCAGAGGGCCATGCCTAGGTGGGAGCCTGGCGGAGCGGCCTCGAGCCAGGAGAGCAGGCCGGTGAGCGCTTCCTCGCCCAGGGCGAGCTCGATGGTCCCGCCCGGGCCGGGACCGCCATCGTCGGGCACCGGGCCGAACTGGCCGCTGTCCTCACCGAGCTTGCACTCCACTACGATCATGCCGGGCCCCAGGCTGGCCGCCTCGGCCTCGGTGGGCAGGCGGCGGGACACCACGGTCAGGTCCCGCCGCGGGAACACCACGTCCGGCCGCATGGTCAGCCCCAGGGCGCCGAACCAGTTCAGCTCCTCGCGCTGGTACGACGCCAAGCCGAGTCGCCAGGACCCGTTCGGGCCGCGACGCAGGCCGCATTCGACCGTGCCGCCGCCGCGCTCGAGCAGGAAGCGGCGGGCGGCGATGCCGACGGCGGCCAGGATCAGGATGATCAGGAAGGCGGCGAACAGCCAGGCCGCATCAAGCGCCAGCTCCCCGCCCACCGAAACCTTAGGCCTGGTCGCCTGCGGCCCGCAGGCGCGCCCTCGCGTACTTGGCCTCGGTCGACTCCTCCGGACCCGCATCGCCCTCGGATAGCGCGGCGTCGAGTTCGCGCCGCGTCTCCTCCCGGTCGACTTCCTGGGCGAGGCGAGCCTCGGCGGCCAGGATCGATACCCGGTCGTCGGCCACAGACAGGAACCCCCCGCTGACCGCGGCGCGCACCGGGTCGGCGCCGTCGCAGAGGATCTCGACCAGGCTCCCCTCGGCCAGCACGCCGAACACCGGCGAATGCCCGGTGAGCACGCCGATGTCGCCCTCCGTGGTCTTGGCGATCACCGTCCTGGCCTCGCCGGCCCACAGCTCGCGATCCGGCACCACCAGCTCTACCCGCAAGGTCACCGCTCCAGCTCCCTGGCCTTCTGCTCCACGTCCTCGATCCCGCCGACCATGTAGAACGCCTGCTCGGGCAGGTTGTCATACTTGCCCTCGGTGATCGCCTTGAACGAGGAGATCGTCTCCTCCAGCGGGGTGAAGACACCCGGCTGGCCGGTGAACTGCTCGGCCACGAACATGGGCTGGGACAGGAACCGCTCGATCCGCCTGGCCCGCTGCACGGTGATCTTGTCCTCCTCGCCGAGCTCGTCGACGCCGAGGATGGCGATGATGTCCTGCAGCTCCCTGTACCGCTGCAGGATCCGCTGCACCTCGCGGGCCGCGTCGTAGTGCTCCTGGCCGATGTACCTGGCGTCCAGGATCCGTGACGTGGAGTCTAGCGGGTCGACCGCCGGGTAGATCCCCTTCTCTGTAATGGCCCGGGACAGCGTGGTGGTCGCGTCGAGGTGGGCGAACACGGTGTGCGGCGCGGGGTCGGTGATGTCGTCAGCGGGCACGTAGATGGCCTGCATCGAGGTGATCGAGTGACCGCGGGTGGAGGTGATCCGCTCCTGCAGCTGGCCCATCTCGTCGGCCAGCGTGGGCTGGTAACCCACCGCCGAGGGCATCCGGCCGAGCAGCGTGGACACCTCCGAGCCGGCCTGGGTGAAGCGGAAGATGTTGTCGATGAACAGCAGCACGTCCTGGCCTTGCACGTCACGGAAGTACTCGGCCATGGTCAGCGCGGACAGCCCGACCCGCAGCCGGGTGCCCGGCGGCTCGTCCATCTGGCCGAACACCAGAGCGGTGTCCGCGATGACACCGGACTCGGTCATCTCAAGGAACAGGTCGTTGCCCTCGCGCGTCCGCTCCCCGACCCCGGCGAAGACAGAGACGCCGCCGAAGTTCTGGGCCACCCGGCGGATCATCTCCTGGATCAGCACGGTCTTGCCCACGCCGGCCCCGCCGAACAGCCCGATCTTCCCGCCCAGCACGTACGGGGTAAGCAGGTCGATGACCTTGATGCCGGTGGTGAACATCTGGGTCCGCGGCTCGAGCTGGTCGAGCGGCGGCGGGTCGCGGTGGATCGGCCAGCGCTCCTCGATGTGCAGCGATGAGGTGGGCACGTCGAGGGACTCGCCGAGGGCGTTGAACACGTGCCCCTTGGTGACGTCGCCGACGGGGACCTCGATCGGCACGCCGGTGTTGGTCACCTCGGCCCCGCGGATCAGGCCGTCGGTCGGCTGCATCGAAATGGCACGCACGATGTTGTCGCCGATATGCTGCTCGACTTCCAGCGTCAGCGTCCGCGTCGTGTCGCCGATCGTGACGTCGACATGCAGTGCGTAGTAGATCTCCGGCATCTGATCCGCCGGGAACTCCACGTCCACGACGGGGCCGATGACCCTCGCGACGCGGCCGGTGCTGGCGATGGTGTCGCCGCTCTCGGGTGTCTTCTCATCGGTCGCGGTCATGTGTTCCTCACTCACTCGTTGCGCTCGCGTCGGCCAGCGCGTTGGCGCCGCCGACGATCTCGCTGATTTCCTGGGTGATCTCGGCCTGCCGTGCGTTGTTCGCCTCACGGGTCAGCGTCTCGAGCAGATCGTTCGCGTTGTCCGTGGCCGCCTTCATCGCGCGCCGCCGCGAGGCCAGCTCGGCGGCCGCCGCCTCCAGCATCGCGTAGAAGATCCGGGCGGCCACGTACTGCGGCATCAGGGCGTCGAGCACCTCGGCCGGGCCTGGCTCGAACTCGTATTGCGGCAGCGGGCCCGACGGGCTCGGCTCGTCGGTTTCCTCGATCTCCAGCGGCAGCAGCCTGCGCACAGCGGGCCGTTGGGTCAGCATGGAGACGAAATCGGTGGAGACCAGGTGGATCTCGTCCACCCCGCCGTCGTCGGCCCTGGCGTTGAAGGCCTCGAGGAGTACTTCGGATATCTCCTGGGCGTTCCGGTACTTCGGCGCGGCGGAGAAGCCGCTCCAGGAGTTCGCCAGCTCGAGCTCGCGGAACCGGTGCCAGCCGATGCCCTTGCGGCCGGCCACGTACAGCACCGGCTCGACGCCCCGCTCCCGCAGCGTATGCCGGAGCCGGGCCGATTCCCGCAGGACGTTGGCGTTGAAGGCGCCGGCGAAGCCCTGGTCGCTGGTCAGGATCAGGACCGCGGCCCGGGACGGGTCCTGCTGTTCCTGGATGAACGGATGGGTGACATTGGCCGAGCGGCTGATCACCGCCTCCACCGCGCGGGTGAGCTCGCGAGCGTACGGCTCGGCCGAGCGCATCTGCTGCTGCGCCCTGACGATCCGTGACGACGCGATCAGCTCCTGCGCGCGGGTGATCTTGGCGATGGACTGCACCGAGGAAATCCGCCGCCGGACGAGGCGAAGCTGCGCTGCCATGGGCTGTTACGACTCCTTCTCGGGCTTCGGCACCCGGCGGGCGATGGTCTCCTGTTCCTCGGTCTCCAGCGGCTCGGATTCCTCGTCCTCGGCGGTCAGCAGCTCGCCCGAGCTGGTCTCGAAGCCCTTGCGGAACTCCCCGATCGCGTCCTTGAGCGCGGTGACCGTGTCCTCGGTCAGCGCGAGCGACTCCCGGATCGTCTGCAGGATGCCGGCGTGCGACCGGCGCAGGTAGTCCAGGAAGTCGGTCTCGAACCGGCTGACGTCCTCGACCGGCACGTCGTCCAGGTAGCCGTTGGCGCCCGCCCAGATCGAGACCACCTGCTCCTCCACCGGGAACGGCGAGTACTGCGGCTGCTTGAGCAGCTCGACCAGTCGCGCACCGCGGTCAAGCTGGGCCCGGGAGGTCGCGTCCAGGTCGGACGCGAACGCCGCGAACGCCTCCAGGTCGCGGTACTGCGACAGGTTGAGGCGCAGGTTGCCCGCGACCGACTTCATCGCCTTGATCTGCGCGTTGCCGCCGACCCTGGAGACCGAGCGGCCCACGTTGATGGCCGGCCGCACGCCCGCGTTGAACAGGTCGGTCTCCAGGAAGATCTGCCCGTCGGTGATCGAGATGACGTTCGTCGGGATGTAGGCGGAGATGTCGTTGGCCTTGGTCTCGATGATCGGCAGGCCGGTCAGCGACCCGCCGCCCAGCTCGTCGGACAGCTTGGCGCACCGCTCGAGCAGCCGGGAGTGCAGGTAGAACACGTCGCCCGGGTACGCCTCGCGGCCCGGCGGGCGGCGCAGCAGCAGCGAGACCGCGCGGTACGCCTCGGCCTGCTTGGACAGGTCGTCGAAGATGATCAGCGCGTGCTTGCCCTGGTACATCCAGTGCTGCGCGATGGCAGAACCGGTGTAGGGCGCGATGTACTTGTAGCCGGCCGGGTCCGAGGCCGGGGCGGCGACGATCGTGGTGTACTCGAGCGCGCCCGCTTCCTCAAGCGCCTGGCGCACCTGGGCGATCGTGGAGCCCTTCTGGCCGATGGCGACGTAGACGCAGCGGACCTGGCGGACCGGGTCGCCGGACTCCCAGTTGGCCTTCTGGTTGATGATCGTGTCGATGGCGATGGCGCTCTTGCCGGTCTGCCGGTCGCCGATGATCAGCTGCCGCTGGCCCCGGCCGATGGCGGTCATCGCGTCGATGGCCTTGATGCCGGTCTGCAGCGGCTCCTTCACCGGCTGCCGCTCCACCACGGACGGCGCCTGGGTCTCGAGCGGCCGCAGTTCGGTGTCCTCGATCGGGCCCTTGCCGTCCAGCGGCTCGCCCAGCGGCCCGACCACGCGGCCAAGGAAGTTGTCGCCGACAGGCACGGACAGCACCTCGCCGGTGCGCTTGACCTGCTGTCCCTCCTCGATCTCGTTGAACTCGCCGAGGATGACCACGCCGATCTCGCGCACGTCCAGGTTGAGCGCCAGGCCACGGACGCCGTTCTCGAACTCGAGCAGCTCGTTGGCCATGGCGGAGGGCAGGCCCTCGACCCGCGCGATACCGTCGCCGCATTCGGTGACGATGCCTACCTCTTCCCGTGAGGCACCTTCTGGCTCATATTCCTGGACGAAGCGCGCCAGCGCGTCCCGGATCTCCTCCGGACGGATCGTCAGCTCAGCCATTGTCCTCTATGTCTTTCCGTGCGTGGTCTTCCGGCTTCAGGTCTTCCCGCGGCGGATTCAGGTGCATGTCGGTCAGCCCGCCAGCTTGCGCCGGACGGCGGCCAGGTTGCGGGCCGCGGTCCCGTCGATAAGCTCATCCCCGATCTGGACGGAAATACCACCCATGACCGTGGGGTCTATCACGATGTTCAGGTGCACCCGGTGCCCGTAGGCGACGGCCAGCTGGTCGGCGAGCCGCCGCTGCTGAGCCGCGGTCAGCTCGACCGCCGAACGCACCACCGCGATCAGCTGCTGCCGGCGCCGCGCCGCGATGCTGGCGCACATGTCCAGGGCCACGGGCAGCGAGCGCCCGCGCGGGTGCGTCACCATCTGCGTGATCAGCCGCAGGGTCACCGGTGTCACCTTGCCGCGCAGGAGCGTGCTGAGCAGCTCGTCCTTGCCGTCGGCGGGCAGCGACGTGCTGGCCAGCGCCGCGCGCAGCTCCGGCTGGGCGGCCACCACGCGGCCGAACCTGAACAGCCCGTCCTCCAGGTCGTCCAGGCCGTCTTCGGCCTCCGCGGTGAGCACCAGCGCCTCGATCGCGAGCTGCTCGATCGCGTCCACCATGTCGCCCGAGGTCGCCCAGCGGGATTCGACCGCCGCCACGACCAGCGACTCGGTGCGCCCGGTCACCTTCCCGTGCAGCAGGGCCGAGGCCACCGCGGCCTTCTCGGCCGCGGGCTTGCCCGGATCGGACAGGGCCCGGCGCAGCCCGTGCTCGGTGTCGAGCAGGCCGACGACCGCGAACAGCTCGTTGCCGAGCCTGGTGGCCACGCTGGCGCTGGTGATGTTCTCCGCTTCCAGCCGCTCGGTGAGACCGGCGAACGACGTCCTACTCGCTCCCCGCACGCTCATCACCTCCGCGGTCGGAGTCAGGATTTTCGACCCGAACGGGCTGGATGACTGCCCCCGGACCGGTTATCCGCCTCACTGGCCGGCCACCTCGAGCTCCTCGAGGAACCTGTCCACCATCCGGCTCTGCCGCGCCTGGTCGGTGAGCGACTCGCCCACGATCCGGCCGGCCAGCTCGGTCGCCAGCGTCCCGACCTCGGTACGCAGCGCGTTCAGCGCCTGCTGCCGCTCGGCCTCGATCTGGGCCTGGGCCGACTCGGTGATCCGGCGCGCCTCGGCCTGGGCCTGCTCGCGCATCTCGGCGATGATCTGCGCGCCCTGTTCCCTGGCCTCCTCACGCAGCCTGGCGGCCTCGTGCCTGGCCTCCGCGAGCTGCTCGCGGTACTGGTCGAGCAGTTGCGTGGCCTCGGCCTGGGCTTCCTCGGACTTGGCCAGGCCGCCCTCGATCATCTCGGTGCGCTGCGCCAGCATTTGCTGGGCCCTGGGCAGCAGGAACTTGGCGAGCGCGCCGAACACCAAGACGAAGAGGATCGTGCCGATAACGAACTCGGGCCACGAGGGGAGCAGCGGGTTTGTCGACGCCGTGTCAGCAGCCTGGATCATGACGCGATTACCTCAGTACTTGAAGATGAACGGGGCCACGAGGCCGATCAGCGCGAGCGCCTCGGTCAGCGAGAAGCCGATCCACATGTACAGCGAGATGCGGCCGGTGGCCTCCGGCTGCCGGGCCATGGCCTCGATCGCGTGGCCGAAGACCAGGCCGATGCCGATGCCCGGGCCGATGGCGGCGAGACCGTATCCGATGGCGCCGGCGTTGATGCTCAGCACGCTCTTGGGGGTCGTGGCGGCCGTAACGAGGGCGGTGGTAAGTGACATAGGTTCAGTCCTTTACGTGTCGTGCCGGCGGCTCGTCCCGCCGGATGGGTCGTAGGTACGGCGCGGTCAATGTGACGCCTCAAGCGAGCTGGCTATGTACGTGGCGGTCAGCGTGGTGAAGATAAATGCCTGCAGCAGGGTGACCAGGGTCTCGAGCAGGAAGACGAAGATCGCCAGCGCGAAGGAACCCGCGGCGTAAAGCAGCCCGACGGACAGGCTCAGCAGGTACCACGTCGCGATCGTGAAGATCGTCAGCAGCAGGTGGCCGGCGAACATGTTCCCGAAGAGCCGCACCCCGAGGGTGAACGGCTGGAAGACGAAGAACCTGAGCAGCTCGACCGGAACCAGGATGATGTAGATCGGCGCCGGCACGCCCGGCGGGATCATGTTCCTGAGGTAGCCCCAGGGCCCCTGGTTCTTGACGCCAAGGTACAGGTAGAGGAAGTAGACGATGAATACCAGCGGCCACACGAAGCCGATCCTGGAGGTGACCGGGAACTGGAAGATCGGGATCAGTTCCATCACGTTCATGATGTAGATGAAAAAGAACAGCGACACGAGGAACGGCAGGTAAGAATCGCCTCTCCTGCCCAGCGACGGGCGGAGGATCTGGTCCCGTACGCCCAGGATCGCGATCTCGCCGAGGTTCTGCATGCCGCGCGGGACCAGCTTGGGCTTACGAAACGCCGCCCAGAAAAATACGATCACCACGAGCGCGGCCAGGATCGCGAGAAGCATCGGCTTGGTGAACGCGAACGAGCCGATGGTGAAGAACGGCTTCCATTCAAAATCCTGCAGGCCCGGGGCAGGGAATCCGCACCCGCTGAAGATGTGGCAGCCCCCGCTGGCAAGCGCGGTCACGTCACCGGTCACCGGTCATCTCCTTTTGTGCTTTTGCGCTGGTCTGGGGCTGCGTCGCCGCTCCCTGTACGCCGTAGCGGTAGATGATGAAGCCGATCGAGATGGCCAGGCCGACCAGCATGCCGACCGGGAGGAGTAGCGAGACGTGAACGGCCCGGCCGATGAGCCAGCCGATAAGGCCGTAGGCGAGCATCCCGGAGACCAGGTAGCCGGACACCGTCCAGCCGACGTTCAGGCCCTCGGCCCGGCCTTCCGCCGCAGTCGCTCTTTTCCCTGTGATAGGCCCGTTGTCTTTGCCGTTCATCTCACCCGCCTCGCCGCGCCGCGGGCGTTTCCGGCTCGACGTACAGCATCTTGACTTTGATCGTCGTGATGACCTGCGTGGCGCTCCAGACCAGGATGCAGCCGATCGCGACGAAGCCGAGCGTCCTGGTGCTGAACGCGGTCGTACCGTTCAGGCTGGAGACGATGACGGCCAGGGCGACGATCTTGACCAGGTAGGTGATCATCGCAGCTATCATCATGGCCTGCGGGCTGACCCGCGCGGCCCGGCCGACCACCAGCACGCTGATGCCGAAGAACACGGCGACGATGGCCACCCCGATGAGCGCGCCGATCAGGCCCTTGACGCCGACCAGGGCGGCGCTCACGGCGACCATGATCGCGGCCGCGATCGCCGTCAGCGCTCCCGCGCGCCGCACGATCGTGGCGTATTTCGCCAGCATTACAGGGCTCCTGGGGATTCGACAGCAACAGTGCTGGCCAGGGGGGACGACCCCCCCAGACCCCCCCGCGAGGGCATGGCCAGGGGGGACGACCCCCCCAGACCCCCCCGAGGGGGCACGACGCGGGAGGATGTCCCGCGTGCGAGGCAGGAGCCGGTCGCCGCATCGCTGTCGCGCTGCGGGTTTCCGGTCAGGTTTAGGAAAGGTATCACGGGCCTCTCATCAGCCGTAGAGGGGCTACTCGTGAAAGCTATCACAAAGTCCTTGACCCTGTTTTTACCTGATCGCGCACAATTTATGACCAACCTGGAGTCCCGGGCCCGCGAGATCCCCTTCCCGGCCCCGGATCCGCCCCGGCGCACCCCGCAGCCATCGGGCCAGGCTTGGGAAATCCCCACATAACCGGACATTCTTCCCGAGCCGTGTGGACTGGTGTGGCTGGTAATCACGAGAACAGGGTCCGAACCGCATAAGCCCTCAGGAAGGTAAAGAGCAGGTATAGGAGAGGTCTTCGAGGGGACTACCTGGGCCGCGCGTCGGGCCGCTGGGGCTGCGGGAACGGGTCACGGCCGTCGGCCGGGTCCTCCCCGGGCTCCGGCCGGGCCTGCGGGAACGGGTCCTGGCCCGGGAACGGGTCCTGGCCCGGGAACGGATCCTGGCCCGGGAACGGATCCTGGCCCGGGAACGGATCCTGGCGCCGGAAGGGGTCCTGGGCGCCGAACGGGCTCTGCCCGGCGAACGGGTCGGCGCCGGAGAGGCGGCCCGCACGGGGCAGCGGATCGGCAGGTATTGCGGACGTGTCCGCCGGGTGGGAGTCACCGTGGAACGGGGGCGCGTCGCGGAACGGGGGCGCGTCGCGGAACGGGGGCGCGTCGCGGGCGTGGCCGGGCTGCGTGCCGTGGCCGGCCGGGGTCGCGCCGTTAATGGCGGCGCCGGATGGCGCGGAGGCCGGGGCGGGCGGGCTGCCCGCGGGGTGGCGCGGCAGGCCGGGCGGCGCCTTGGAGCGCAGGCCGGCGGCGGGGACCTGCGCGGCGGGGACTGCCTTGTTCCTGGCCGCCGAGCGCCAGGGGCGCAGGCTGGGCATGGTGGCGGGCAGCAGGGCGAGTACCGCGACCACGGTGGCGGCGAAGAACACCGGCGAGGGGCTGCGGACGATCGAGAGCGAGACCACGGTGACCGAGAACAGCGCCGCCCACAGGTACATGATCAGCACGCTCTGCCGGTAGGAATGGCCGATGTTGAGCAGCCGGTGGTGCAGGTGCTGCCGGTCGGCGGACATGATCGGCTTGCCGGCCCGGGTCCGCCGGATGACCGCGAACATCAGGTCCGCGTACGGGATGATGAAGATCGCGGCCGGCACGAGCAGCGGCAGGAAGGTCGGGAACCGGTCCAGGGTGGGGTTCTGCGCGTAGTTGGTCAGCAGGGCCGGATCAAGGGAATCGGTGCTGGATATCGGGCCGTAGGCGAGCAGCAGGCCGAGCAGCATCGCGCCGATGTCGCCCATGAAGATCCGCGCCGGGTAGAAGTTGTGCGGCAGGAACCCGATGCACATGCCGGCCAGCAGCGCGGACGCCACCGCGGGCAGCGACTGCGAGGTGCTGTGGACGGTCCGGATCAGCGTGTACGAATAGGCCAGGAACGACAGCGCGGCCACGGCCACGATGCCGGCGGCGAGCCCGTCCAGGCCGTCGATGAAGTTGATCGCGTTCATGGTGACGACGACGAGCAGGATGGTCAGCGTCACGCTCAGGTCCGGCTCGAGCGAGAACACCCCGCCGTTCGGCAGCGGCAGCCAGGGCAGCGCCTGGCCGCTCCAGACCAGGATCCCGGCCGCGGCCACCTGCGCGGCCAGCCTGCTGATCGCGCTGAGCCCCCACCGGTCGTCGGCGAACCCGACGAGCACGACCAGGCCGCCGGCCAGCAGCAGGCCGGCCTGGCTCCGCGACCCGGCGGTCCGGAACGGATCCTGCACGAAGGAGAGCCGGCTGGCGAGGAGCAGCCCGGCGACCAGCCCGCCGTACATGGCCAGGCCGCCTAGCAGCGGGGTCGGCTCGGTGTGCGTGTCCCTGGCGCGGGGCTCGTGAATGGCGCGGGTGGCGATCGCCACCCGCCGTACCAGCGGGGTGAGCAGGTAGGTCACCGCCGCGGTGACGAGCAAGACCAGGGCGTATTCGCGCATGCTGCCTCAGCGGTCCCGGATACTGTCGGCTTTCATCAGGGCCTACTTTATGGCAACGGCTACGCCAGGGAGGGCGGCTCACCGGTGGCGGGGTCGATCGCATCGGCCGGGCCTTCGAGCGGATGCGGTGCCGCGGGCTTGAAGTCGGGGCCGGGATCGACGGCCTCGGCGTACTCCTCGTTGTCGGTGATGACCGAGGCCACGGCGCGCAGCCGGTCCACGGAAATCGCACCCTGCCTGAGGACCTTCGGGATGACCCCGGTCAGGTCCAGGATGGTCGACGGGACGGTGTCGGCGCACGGGCCGCCGTCAAGGTAAATCGAGACCGCCTCGCCGAGCTGCTGCTCCGCCTCGTCCGCGTTGACCGCGGACGGCTGGCCGTGCCGGTTGGCGCTGGACACGGCGAGCGGCCCAGCCTGCTTGAGCACGTCGAGCGCGACCGAGTGCAGCGGCATCCGCAGCGCGACCGTGCCCTTGGTGTCACCCAGGTCCCACAGCAGCGTCGGGCTGGCCCGGAACACCAGGGTGAGCGCGCCCGGCCAGAACTCGTCGATCAGGTCCTGCCCGAACGCGCCGAGGTCATCCACCAGCGCGGCCGCGGCCCGCGCGGTGCCGACGAGCACCGGCGGCGGCAGGTTCCGGCCCCGGCCCTTGGCCGCCAGCATGGTAGTGACCGCCGCCGGGGTGAACGCGTCCGCGCCGATGCCGTACACCGTGTCGGTCGGCAGCACGATCAGCTCCCCTGCCCGGGCCGCCGTCACCGCGGCGTCGACCCCAGCGGTTCGCTCCTGCGGATCCCGGCAGTCGTAACGCTTGCTCATCAGGCTCCCTCACCCGACCAGGCAGTGGTGACAAAGCGGTCACGGCCGGCCAGATCCTTATTGTTGCGGGTGTCCCGCCAGCCCTGCTCTTCCGGGAACACCCAGTACACCGCCGCGCCCTGCTGTGCCCCGTGCTCGACGGCGAGCAGGCCGCCGGGGCGGAGCAACCGCCGGGCCGTGCGCTCCAGGGCGCGGATGGCGTCGAGCCCATCCGTTCCGCTCCAAAGGGCGGCCGGCGGGTCGTACTCGCTGACCTCGGGCTCGACGTACGCCCCCACCGGGATGTACGGCGGATTGCTGATCACCAGGTCGACCGTGGCGTCGAGCTCGCCGAGGGCGTCGGTGAGGTCGCCCGCGTGCAGCATGACCCGGCCCGCCGTGTACGGGTCGCTCTCCACGTACTTGCTGACGTTGCGCTCGGCCCAGGCCCGGGCGAGCGGGTCGGCCTCGACCGCGTGCACCCTGGCCCGGGGCACCTCCTGGCCGATAGCCAGCGCGATCGCGCCGGAGCCCGTGCCCAGGTCGGCCACCACCGGCTCGGCGACGTCCATCTTCCCCAGCCGGTCGATGGCCCAGCCGGTCATCACCTCGGTCTCCGGGCGCGGCACGAACACCCCAGGCCCCACGTCGAGCTCGAGGTAACGGAAGTGGGCGCTGCCGGTGATGTGCTGGAGCGGCTCGCGCGCGGCGCGGCGGGCGATCTCGGCCCAGAACCGCGCGTCGAAGTCGGCGTCGCGCACCGTGTGCAGCTCGCCGCGCCGGACGTTGTGCACGCTGGCGGCGATCAGTTCGGCGTCGGCGCGCGGGGATTCCACCCCGGCGTCGGCCAGCCGCAGCGCGGCCAGCGCGACCTCGTCAAGAAGCAGGCTCATCATCGCCAGCACCAGCCAGCTTGGCCTCCAGGTCGGCGGCCGCCAGCGCGTCGACCACCGCGTCCAGGTCCCCGTCGATGACGTGGTCCAGGTTGTAGGCCTTGTAGTTCACCCGGTGATCGGAGATGCGGTTCTCCGGGAAGTTGTAGGTGCGGACTCGCTCCGACCGGTCCACCGTGCGCACCTGGCTGCGCCGTTCGGCGCTGGCCTTGGCGTCGGCTTCGGCCTCGGCCTGCGCGAGGAGCCTGGCGCGCAGCACGCGCAGCGCCTGCTCCTTGTTCTGCAGCTGGCTCTTCTCGTTCTGGCAGGACACGACGATCCCGGTCGGCAGGTGGGTGATCCGCACGGCCGAGTCGGTCGTGTTCACGCTCTGGCCGCCGGGGCCCGAGGAGCGGAACACATCGACCTTCAGGTCGTTGTCGTTGATCTGCACCTCGACCGGTTCGGCCTCGGGCGCGACGAGCACGCCGGCCGCCGAGGTGTGGATGCGGCCCTGGGACTCCGTCACGGGCACCCGCTGCACCCGGTGCACGCCGCCCTCGTACTTCAGCCGGGACCAGGCGCCGTCGCTGCCTTTGCCCTTCACTGCGACCGTGGCGTCCTTGACCCCGCCCAGGCCGGTGACGGTGGAGTCCAGGATCTCGGTCTTCCAGCCGCGGCGCTCGGCGTAGCGCTGGTACATCCGGAGCAGGTCGCCGGCGAACAGCGCGGATTCCTCGCCGCCCTCGCCCGCCTTGACCTCGAGGATGATGTCGCGGCCGTCGTTGGGGTCGCGCGGCACCAGCAGCTTCTGCAGCTGGGCCTCGAGTTCCTCGCGGTGGGCGGCGAACTGTTCGGCCTCGGCCGCGAACGAGGAGTCTTCCCGGGCAAGGTCACGGGCCGCCTCCTCGTCCGCCGCGGTCTGCTGCCATTCCCGGTAGGCGTGCACGATCGGGGTCAGCTCGGCGTAGCGGCGGCCAAGCGTGCGCGCTTTCTCCTGGTCGGAGTGCACAGCCGGGTCGGCGAGCGCGTTTTCCAGCTCCGCATGCTCGCTAACCAGATCACTTAGCCGGTCGAACACCGGACTTCCTTTCGTACCTACGTGAAAACGCAAAGACCTGACCGGGGGCAGGCCGCCCTCGGTCAGGTCTGCTTAGTTACTTCTTGTCCGCGGGCTTGTCCGCGGGCTTGCCCGAGGGGTTCTTGCCGAACCTCTTCTCGAACCTCGCGACGCGGCCGCCGGTGTCGAGGATCTTCTGCTTGCCGGTGTAGAACGGGTGGCAGTTCGAGCAGACCTCGACGTGGATCGTGCCGCTGGGAGCGGTGCTCCGCGTGGTGAACGTGTTCCCGCAGCCGCACGTCACGGTGGTGACGTTGTACTGGGGGTGAATGTCAGCCTTCATGTGACAACTCCTGTGCCTCGAGCGGTCGCCGGGTCGCCCTGCGGGGGTTCTGGGGACCCCAGAACCAGTACGGGACGGGAACCGGTACCGCGTGATTGCGGCTTCTAGTGTGCCAGACTGTGGAACCACTTTTGGCGGTCCGGCATTCCCGCCGGCCGGTGCCGGCCAGCGGGAATGCCATGCCTATCTGGAATCTCCTGAACCGAGCGTGGTCTTCTGCACCTGGAGCAGGAACTCGGCGTTGCTCTTGGTCTTACGCAGCTGCTCCATAAGCAATTCGAGCGCCTGCTGCGGCTCGAGCGCGTGCAGCACCCGGCGCAGCTGCCAGATGATCTTGAGCTCGTCCGGCGAGAGCAGGATCTCTTCCTTACGGGTGCTCGACGCGTCCACGTCGACCGCCGGGAAGAGCCGCTTCTCCGCGAGCTCGCGGCGCAGCCGCAGCTCCATGTTGCCGGTGCCCTTGAACTCCTCGAAGATGACCTCGTCCATCCGCGAGCCGGTCTCGATCAGGGCCGCGGCCAGGATCGTCAGCGAGCCGCCGTGCTCGATGTTGCGGGCCGCGCCGAAGAACCGCTTGGGCGGGTACAGCGCGGTGGAGTCCACACCACCGGACAGGATGCGGCCGCTGGCCGGCGCCGAGTTGTTGTAGGCGCGGCCAAGCCGGGTGATGTTGTCGAGCAGGATGACCACGTCGTGGCCCATCTCGACCAGCCGCTTAGCCCGCTCGATGGCCAGCTCGGCCACCGTGGTGTGGTCGTCGGCGGGGTGGTCGAAGGTGGAGTGGATGACCTCGCCCTTCACCGTGCGCTGCATGTCGGTGACCTCTTCTGGCCGCTCGTCGACGAGGACGACCATGAGGTGGCACTCCGGGTTGTTCTTGGTGATGGCGTTGGCGATCGACTGCAGGATCATCGTCTTGCCCGCCTTCGGCGGCGACACGATCAGGCCGCGCTGGCCCTTGCCGATGGGGCAGATCAGGTCGATGATCCGGGTGGTCATGTTGCCGGGATCGGTCTCCAGCCTGAGCCTGTCCTGCGGGTACAGCGGCACCAGCTTGGAGAATTCCGGCCGGCCCGCGGATTTCTCCGGGTCCAGGCCGTTGACCTTGTCCAGACGGACCAGGGCGTTGAACTTCTCCCGGCGCTCACCCTCGCGCGCCTGCCGGACGGCGCCCTCGATGACGTCGCCCTTGCGCAGGCCGTGCTTGCGGACCTGGGAGAGCGAGACGTACACATCGTTCGGCCCCGGGAGGTAACCGGTGGTGCGGACGAAGGCGTACCCCTGCGAGTCGAGCACGTCGAGGATGCCCGCGATCGGGATGAGCACGTCATCCTCGCTGATCACCGGCTCCGGGTCGGCCTGGCGGTCGCGCCTGCGGTTCCTGTTCCTGAACCGGTCCCGGCTGCGGCCACCGCGCCTGTCGTCGTCGTACGCCTCGCCGGAGTTGCCGCGGCTGGCCGCCATCGGCTCCCGGTCCCGGCCACCGCGGTCCTGGCCGCCGCGGTCCTGGCCACCGCGGTCCTGGCCACCGCGGTCCTGGCCGCCGTCGCGGCCGCCCTGGTCCCGTCCGGCCTGGTCCCGGCCGCCCTGGTCCCGGCCACCGCCATCGCGGCCACCGCCATCGCGGCCAGTTCCGTCGCGGCCGCCCTGGTCGCGGGCCTGATCCCGGCCACGCGAGGGCTGGCCGTTCCGGCGCCGCCGGTCACCACGCTGCGCTTCGCCGCCCGCGGCCTCGTCCCGCGAACCCGGCTGGGCGTCCTCACGGGCGCCCTGCGGCGCGCCACTGGCCTGCTGGGCTGAGGCTGGCTGGGCTCCGCTTGACTGAGCCGGGGCCGACTGAGCTGGGTCCTGCTGGGCCGCGGCCGGCTCGGCCTGGACCCCTTGCCCCCCTTGGACCCCCTGAGGCCGCTGGGCCCTCGGGGCCCGGCCGGCCGACCTGTCGGTCGCGGCCGACTGGTCGAAGCTGAGCTGCTGCTGCCCGGCCCCTTCGGCTCCGTCCGCGCCGATCCCGGCCCCTTGACCGCGCCCGCTGGCGCCAATGCCTGCCGCGGCACCGTCTCCGACGCCAGGCTGCGTATGTGTGGCTGGTTCCATAGCGTCCTGCTTCCGCAGGCGGGTCGAGTCAGCTCCCGCGGACGCGACACGCTGATCTGAACCTTGGCTAGCGATACCCGCCCCTGCCTGCCGGGCCTGAATGGCCTCGACGAGTTGCCCCTTGCGCATCCGGCCGGCCCCCTGGATGCCCATGGACTGCGCCATCCGCTGCAGCTCGGGCATGAGCAGCGAGGAAAGGCCGGTGCCACCGCGACTGCGCGACTTGGACGTCGGGGCCGTCGCTCCGCCAGCGGCCGCGGGCGGCGCCGAGTTACCGACGGGGGCGTCCTCAGAGGCGCTGGGCGCGCCACCGAGGAGTTCGGTTGTGTCGCTCACTAATGGTCCTTCCATGATTCTCGGCCGCCTGGGTGAACCCGCTAGGCCCGTCGACCCGATATAGCGGCCCCCCTTGGGGCCAGAGTTGATTCGCGCTGCTCTGACAGCCGCCGAATGTCCACGATTCCCGCAACGCCTTGCGCTCCTCCGTGCGTCGCTATGTATCCGCAAGCTAGGGAGATGGGTCGGGGAGCATCCGGGCGGCGGTGCCGCTCGCCCGCGTCCCCGGATCGCGCGCTCCCGTCAGGCTGGCCGTGCTCCTCAGCTGAGAAGAGAACGGGACATCCTGCGGCAAAAACCTTGGGTACGGCAACAATACCGTCCCAAAGGAGTTTGCCTGCGAGCGCCCGGTTTGCCGACGAGCACCCATTCCAGAGCGGGGCACCCGGTGCGCCACTAAGCCTAACACCATGAGGACTCACGGCATTCCTTCGCAGCCGTCCGTGTCGCGCGGAAGAAGAGGCAACGGTCCCAAGAGGCCCGCTAGCAGCCTCGGGCACCCGGCGTGCACAGCTCCAGGATTGATGTATTGGCCTGAGATGTGCCGCCACGCACCCGGCCGGACGGATCGGCCGCTCGTTTCCCGCGCCGTCAGCCCAGCGTGGGCTCCGGGAGCAGGACGCGCGCACCTTGCCGCTCGACGTCTAGCGAGCTTATGTGCCATGCAATACCCGTTTCTCTCACGATTGAACCCAAGCTGTCCAGGTGGTGACGATAATCAGGCTTATCCGGACCGCCCAGCAGGGCCAGCACGGACGGACCGGCCCCGGACACCACGGCCGGGATGCCGGCCGCCCGGAGCCGGCCGACCAGTGCCGCGGTTTCCGGCATCGCCTCGGCGCGGTAATCCTGGTGCAGCCAGTCGCGGGTCGCGGCGAGCAGCGCGCCCGGCTCCGCGGGAAGCTGAGTCAGCGCGGCGACCAGCAGGGCGCTGCGTCCGGCGTTGGCCGCCGCTTCCCGGTGCGGCACCAGGTCAGGCAGCAGTCGCCTGGCCACCTCGGTACGCACCGGCGCGGGCCCCACGCAGATCACCGGCCTGATCGAGGCCATCGGCTCAAGCCGGACCATCCGCGGCTCGCCGTCCGCGGTCCAGGCGATGGTCAGCCCGCCGCCGAGGCAGGCCGCCACGTTGTCCGGATGCCCTTCCAGCTCGGTGGCCAGCCCGAGCAGGGCGCCGTCAGCCAGTTTGGCGGCGCCTGGCCCGGCCAGCGCCCGCCCGGCCAGGATGCCGGCCACGATTGCGGCGGCCGAGGAGCCGAGGCCGCGACCGTGCGGAATCCGGTTCAGGCAGCGCAGCCCGAGTCCCGGGGGCTGGCCTCCGGTGACGGCGAACGCCGCTCGCATCGCGCGCACGACCAGGTGGTCCTCGCCGGCTCCGGCCAGGTCCGCGCCTTCGCCAGAGATCTCGATGGCCAGCCCGGACGCGCAGACCCACGCCTCCACGTCGTCGTACAGGCTCAGCGCGAGCCCGAGCGCGTCGAAGCCCGGGCCCAGGTTGGCGCTGGTCGCGGGCACGCGCACCCGTACCACGTCGGTCGTCCAGGCCATCTGACTCCTCGTTCTGGTCGTTTCGCAACCGGCACGATGTCACATCGTGGCGGTTGGCGCGCGTCAGTTATTAACTCGCCGGTCTGATTCCGGGTGCGAGCGGGCGGGCAGTAGCCGCGGCGACGGCGCGGGCCGGCGGTTCTGGGTCGATGTCCCGTTGGTCCTGTTCTAGCCGGACCAACGGCACTTCGACCCACCTGTTATCACGTCAGCGCGCCAGAAATCCCGAAGCAACGGGTTATTTCATGACGCGCCCCTTATAACCGCATCAATATCACATCGTGACGGTTAGCTGCGGGCATCGTTGGGTTACTGGTGGGGTTGGTGTTGCGAGCAGGGTTGGTGGGATGAGAGATGCGTTTGGGTGAAGGCGAAGTGGCGCTCCAGGGGCGCGGCGGGTGGGCGCGGCGGGTGGGCGCGGCGGGTGGGCGCGGCGGGTGGGCGCGGCGGGTGGGCGCGGGCGGGTTCAGGCCAGGCCCAGGGCGGTGGCGGCGGCCGTGGCGTCGGCGGGGATCGTGGCCGGGGCCGGTGCGCCGGACAGGGCCCAGTCGGGGTCCTTCAGGCCGTTGCCGGTGATCGTGCAGACCACGCGGGATCCGGCCGGGATCTGGCCGCTCGCGCTGACCCGGAGCAGGCCGGCCACGCTCGCCGAGGAGGCGAGCTCGCCGAAGACCGCCTCCCTGGTGGCCAGCAGCCGGTAGGCGGCGAGGATCTCCCGGTCAGTGACCGACTCGATGACACCGCCCGACTCGTCCCTGGCCGCCTCGGCCAGCAGCCAGGACGCCGGGTTGCCGATCCTGATCGCGGTGGCGATCGTCTGCGGCTGCAGCACCGGCCTGCCGGTCACGATCGGCGCCGCGCCGCTGGCCTGGAAGCCGAACATCCGCGGCGACATGGACGCCATCCCGGCCCCCCGGTATTCGCTGTAGCCCATCCAGTAGGCGGCGATGTTCCCGGCATTGCCGACCGGCAGGCAGTGCACGTCGGGCGCGTCGCCGAGCTCGTCCACGATCTCGAACGCGGCGGTCTTCTGGCCCTGCAGCCGGTCCGGGTTGACCGAGTTGACCAGCGCCACCGGGTACTCGGCGGCCAGCTTCCTGGCCAGCTCCAGGCAGTCGTCGAACGAGCCGTCGACCTGCAGCAGCTTGGCCCCGTGCACCAGCGCCTGGGCCAGCTTGCCGATCGCGATCTTCCCGCGTGGCACGAGCACCGCGCAGGTGAGCCCGGCCCGGGCCGCGTAGGCGGCCGCGCTTGCGCTGGTGTTTCCTGTCGACGCGCAGATCACCGCCTTGGCGCCGCTCCCGCAGGCCATGCTGATGGCCACGGTCATGCCGCGGTCCTTGAACGAGCCGGTCGGGTTGGCCCCCTCGACCTTGAGGTACACCTCGCAGCCGGTGCGGGCGGACAGGACCGGGGCCGGCAGCAGCGGCGTGCCGCCCTCGCGCAGGCTGATCACGGGGGTGGCCTCGGTGACCGGCAGCCAGTCACGATACTCGGCGATCACCCCGCGCCACTGCTGGGTGACCTTCTGGACCATCATTCTTCCTCGCCTTCCACCCGCATCACGCTGGCGACCGCGCGGACCACGGCCAGCGCCTCGAGCTCGCGGACGGTCGCGGCCAGCGCGGCGTCCCGCGCGGTGTGCGTCACGATGACCAGCTGGGCGGCGGTGCCCCGGCTGGCCTGGCGGACCGCCTCGATGGAGACGCCGTGCCTGGCGTACGCCTCGGCCACCGGGGCGAGCACGCCGGGCTTGTCGTCCACGTCCAGGGATACGTGGTAGCGGGTGAACGTCTCCCCCATCGGCATCACCGGCAGCCCGGCATAGGTGGACGCGTCCGGTCCGCGCGTGCCGGCCAGCCGGTTCCTGGCCACGGCGACGATGTCGCCGAGCACCGCGCTCGCGGTCGGGGTGCCGCCCGCGCCCGCGCCGTAGAACATGAGGCGGCCGGCCGATTCGGCCTCCACGAACACCGCGTTGTAGGCCTCGCTGACCGAGGCCAGCGGGTGCGAGCGCGGGATCATCGCGGGGTGCACCCGGACCGAGACGCCCTCGTTGCACCGCTCGCAGATGGCGAGCAGCTTCACCACCCGGCCGAGCGCCCGGGCCGACAGGATGTCGGTCGCGGAGACCTCGGTGATGCCCTCGCGATGCACGTCCGCCGCGGTCACCGGGGTGTGGAAGGCCAGGCCGGCCAGGATGGCCGCCTTCGCCGCCGCGTCGAACCCCTCCACGTCGGCGGTCGGGTCGGCCTCGGCGTAGCCGAGCGCCTGCGCCTCCTCCAGCGACTCGGCGAAGCCCGCCCCGGAGGAGTCCATCCGGTCCAGGATGAAGTTGGTGGTGCCGTTGACGATGCCGAGCACGCGGTGCACGGTGTCCCCCGCCAGTGACTCGCGCAGCGGGCGGAGCAGCGGGATAGCGCCGGCCACCGAGGCCTCGTAGTACAGGTCGGCTCCGTACTCCCGGGCCGCGCCGTAGATCTCCGCGCCGTTCTCGGCCAGCAGCGCCTTGTTCGCGGTGACCACCGGCTTGCCGCCTTTCAGCGCGGCGAGCAGCAGCGACCTGGCCGGCTCGATGCCGCCGATGACCTCGACCACGATGTCCACGTCGGGCCGGGTGACCAGCGCGTGCGGGTCCGCGGTGAGCAGCGAGCGGTCGATCGTCGCGGAGCGCCGGTGCGCGACCCGCCGGACCGCGATCCCGGCCAGCTCCAGCCGGGCGCCGACGCGCTGGGCGAGGTCGCCGGCCTGTTCGGTGAGCAGCCGGGCTACCTCGGTGCCGACGACGCCACAGCCGAGCAGGGCTATCTTCAGGGTTGGCAGGGTCTGGTTCATGTCAACCAACATCCAGGCTGAGCAGGTCGCCGAGGGTCTCACGGCGGACGATGGGCCGGGCGGCGCCCGCACCGACCGCGATCACGGCCGGGCGGGGGACGTGGTTGTAGTTGCTGGCCAGTGACCAGCAGTAGGCGCCGGTAGCCGGCACGGCCAGCAGATCGCCGGGGGCCAGGTCGGACGGCAGCCAGGCGTGCCGCACCACGATGTCGCCGCTCTCGCAGTGCCTGCCCACCACCCGGGACAGCATCGGCGGGGCGGCCGAGGCACGCGAGGCCAGCGAGCACAGGTAGGCGGCGTCGTACAGCGCCGTCCTGATGTTGTCGCTCATCCCGCCATCCACGCTGACGTAGGTCCGCAGCCCGTCCACGTCCTTGATCGTGCCCACCGTATACAGCGACACCGTGGACGGGCCCACGATGCCGCGGCCTGGCTCGACGGTCAGCCGCGGCCGGGTGAGCCCGGCGGCCCGGCACTGCCCGTCCACGATCTCGCGCAAGCTCTGAGCCAGGTCCTTGACGTCGGGGGCGTCGTCCTCGTCGGTGTAGGCGATGCCGAACCCGCCGCCCAGGTCGAGCTCGGCGATCTCGATGCCGTGCTCGTCGGAGATCCGGACGGCCAGCCCGACCACCCGGTGCGCCGCCACCTCGAAGCCGGCCGTGTCGAAGATCTGCGAGCCGATGTGCGAGTGCAGCCCGGCGAACGACAGGCCCGGGCAGGCGAGCACCCGCCGGACCGCCTCGTCGGCGGCTCCCGAGGCCAGCGAGAAGCCGAACTTCTGGTCGTCGTGCGCGGTCGCCATGAACTCGTGGGTATGCGCCTCTACCCCGGTGGTGACCCTGACCAGGATCTTGGGGCGGACGGTGGCCGCTTCGGTCAGGTAGGCCAGCCGGGCGATCTCCTCGAAGGAGTCCGCCACGATGTGGCCCACCCCGGTCGTGACCGCGCGGGACAGCTCGTCCAGCGTCTTGTTGTTGCCGTGCATGGTGATCTGCTCCGGCGGCACCCCGGCGGACAGCGCCACCTCGAGCTCGCCTCCCGTGCACACGTCGACGCCCAGGCCCTCCTCGCTCACCCAGCGCAGCACGGCCCGGGAGCAGAACGCCTTGGCCGCGTAGAACACCCGCCCGTCCGGGCCGAACGCCTCGAGGTACTCGCGGCAGCGCGACCGGACGTCCTCCTCGTCGCAGACGTACAGCGGGGTGCCGTATTCGGTGGCCAGCTCCCGCACGTCCACCCCGCCCAGCGTGAGCACTCCGCCCGAGCGCCGGGCGCCGCGCGGCCAGACCTCCTCGTACAGCTCGTTCAGGTCCTGTGGCGCGGCGGGCGGATGGTCGGCGGGCAGCACGTCGCCATGGCGTGGCCCGGCCGGGTGCGCGACACGGCTCATGGTGTTCCTTTCCTAGGAGTTCCTACAGTCGGCTGGGCGCGTCGATGCCGAGTAGCCCGAGGCCCGCCGCGAGACCAGTCCGCGCCGCGTCCGCCAGCCACAGCCGTTCGCTGCTGATGTCCGGTATCTTCCTGAAACTGGTAGTGCTCATCGTGTCAATCGTGCGCGCTGCAAGCTCCGCCACGTACCCGGCGAACTCGTCGGGACGTCTGCGGCGCGCCGCCACGGCCACCCGTTCAGGGAGCCAGGACAGCGCATCGAGCAGCGCCAGCTCTCCCGGTTCGGCGAGCAGGCGCGGCGTGAACCCGGCTGGCCTGATCTCCAGCGCGGCGGCCCAGCGCAGCACGGCGGCGGCGGCGGCATGCGCGTACCGAACAGCATAGGCGGGATTGGCCAGCTCGTGCTTCGCGACAACGATCGCCTCGGGGGGCTTGCCGCCAGGCGGCATCCGAGCCAGGGCGAAACGGACGGCGTCCTGGCCGGCGTAACCGATGGCTTCGGCCACGGGATCGCGGGGAGGTGGTGGCGGGGCGGGCACCGGGGCCCGTTCGGGATCAATGATGGCACCTGCGGCGGCGGCGAGCCGGCCGGTCAGTTCTGCGGCGAGGGCCACCCGCGCCTGCGGCCAGTCCGCTACGGGCGCCGGCCAGGGTACGGGAACGGTGCGGCCGGCCAGCGCGTCGCTTTCCGCGCAGGCCGGGCCGGCGTGGGCGATCCTGATCGCCAGGCGGGCCAGGGTGGCGTGGGTGACGGTCACGGTGACGAAGCCGGGCCCGGTAACCTCGGCTTCGGCGATCCACAGCTCGCCGGCGAGGCGGGCGGCGAGCTGGGCGGCGGCGGCTCGGGGGTCGCCGGGGTCGAGCCGGAACGGCAGGCTGGAGGTGTAGCTGCCCGGCGCCTGGCCCGGCCTCAGCAGCGGGTCGGCGTCCTGGTGGCCGGCCGCGGCGGCGATCGCGCGCCGCAGCCCGGCGGTGATCATCTAGGGCGGGCTTGGGGGAGAAAGCGGGGCGTCGCTGGCCAGCTCGCGGACCACGCGGATCATCTCGTTCGGGTCGAACGGCTTGGTGAGGTAGGCGTCGGCGCCCACCCGGCTGCCCCTGGTCTTGTCGTCCTCCTGGGCGCGGGCGGTGATCAGCACCACCTTGATGTGCGCGGTCTCAGGGGATTTGCGCAGCTGAACCGCTGTCTCCCAGCCGTCGAGCCGCGGCATCATCACGTCCAGCGTGATGACGTCCGGGTCGATTTCGGCCACCCTTGCCAGGCAGTCCTGCCCGTCCACCGCCGTCTCGACGTCGAAGCCCTCCAGCTGGAGGTTCACCGCGATCAGTCGCCTGATCACCTCGTCGTCGTCGACGACGAGCACCCGTCCCAGTCCGTGCGTCACGCCCGTGAGGGTAGCGTCTTCTGGCCGGTGATGGTGCACCTTGCCTCCGCGCGTCCACCTCTGCGTGTCCGAGGAGGGCTCGTTCACTGGTACTCTTTCCCACGTCGCGTAGCCCCCATAGCTCAGGGGATAGAGCATCGGCCTCCGGAGCCGGGAGCGTAGGTTCGAATCCTACTGGGGGCGCAACAAAGACCATCCATCAGGTGAAGGTACGGATCGGCGCTGCCGCCGTCCGGCCGTCACGAACCTGATGGCGTGCTGTTACGCGCTCGCCGCCAGACCGGGCTGTCGTCGAAGAAGGTGTCGTAGCGGGCCTGGACCTCGAGCAGGCTCTCAGGCGACTGCTGGCCAGTGGCAATCCTGGCCAGGTGACGGAAGTACTCGAATCGCTCGATGCCGGGAGTGATCACTATCAGCAGATCGGCGTCGGATTCCTCCGCAGCCGCAAATGCGTGCGGCAGTCCGGGCGGCACGACGGCGAGGTCCCCTTCGGCAACAAGAAGGACGCGATCACCGGCCAGCAGCTGCGCTGAGCCGCTGACCACGTAGAACAGCTCGGCCGACGAGACGTGGTGATGGGGATTGGCGCCATCGGCACCGCCCTGAAGGGTGACACGCTGCGCGCTGAGCTTCCCGCCAGTGGACGAGCCATCGGCCAGAAGCCGGACCGTCTGGGGAGGAAACCCGATTCGCTCCGCATCCGCGGCGCGGACAAGCACCGCTGCCTGGTCACTGGTAGTTATGTGAGACATGAGACTGCTACCTCCGGTTTCGGGCTACGGATGGCCATTGCGAAGACGTTACGAGCTGGCATTGCGGCCGGCGTCACTCGAAAGTGCCCGCACCGGTGGAATCTTCCGCCGCCGGGCAGGCACAAAGGTGGCGTCGCGGATCAGGGAATCAGACCCAGTTCCCGTGCCCTGGCGACGGCCTCGGTGCGGTTTACCGCACCGAGCTTGGCCAGGACATGGCTGACGTGCTTCTTGACCGTGTCGACGGTGACCACGAGCTCACTAGCGATGGCCTGGTTCGGCCTGCCGGCGGCCAGCATTTCTATCACTTCCAGCTCGCGGCTGGTCAGCTGCTCGACCAGACCGGACACCACAGGGGGGTGCTGCGCGCCATCGGCTCCGGCGTGGTCGGCGTCAAAAGCACGCTGGAGGCGGGCCAGGCAGCCCAGCGAGACCCGCGCCCCGGCGGCATGGCCGCCCCGCTGCGCCGCGACCAACCGGGTCAGCAGCGCGGCCATCGGCGGCCCCTTGTCGGCGAAGACCCGGACATAGCCCTGCGGGCAGGCAAGGCTCAGCGTGTCCGACAGGGACGCTACCGCGGCGGTCTCATCACCGCCGGCAGACAGGGCCAGTGCCCGCAGTGCTCCAACTTCGATCACGCTGCCGGTCCGGTCCTGGCCGAGCGCCGCCGTATGCAGGCGATCCAGCAGGGCGAGCGCTTCGCTGGGCCTTCCCTGAGCCAGCAACAGCTGACTCAGCACCAGATGCCCCAGCTCCCGGAGATAGTCAGGTTCGTCGTCAGGACCGAGACCGTTTTCCCGCGTCCAGCTCGCGGCTTCGGCCAGGTCGCCCTGGGCCAGCCGGAGCCACGCCCGCTGTGCCGGGACCGGGTTGAGCAGCCCGACCGGGCCGGGAGCAGCTTCGATGGCCGCGCCTATCGAATCCAGCGCCCCGGCCGGATCACCGCTGGCCTGCCGGATCCACGCCAGCGTCATCAGGCCATCGGCCAGCGGCGCGGTGTGGACGAACTGCCGGCACAGCGCGATGCCCTCGGTGACGTGTCCAAGTGCGACGCCGAGTTCGTTCCGCTGGTAAACAACCTGGGCCAGGCCCACATGGGCGGGGCCAGCCGCCGGCAGCGGCGGCCGGCCTGGCACGGCGGTGATCTCCAGCGCATGCTGGAAGGTCTGCGCGGCCGCGTCCAGGTGCCCCTGCCCTCGCTGAGCCTGGCCGAGGTGATAGAAGCCCCACGCGGTCACGGTGTGCTGTCCGGCCGCCTGCCACCCGGCGATGCCAGCGACCAGGGTCCGCTCAGCCTCGGCCAGCTGGCCGCGGAGCCGCTGTGCCACGGCCATCAATACCTGCGCGATGGAACTAGGCAGCTGGTCGTCCTCGCCGAGCTCGGCCATAGCCCGCGAAGCGAACGCCGCCGTCGCCTCGGCATCCCCGCGGTGCGCGGCGAGGTAAGCGCGGCCGATCGCGATGCCACCGGCGACGTTCGCCAGCAGGCTGGCACCCGGACCCGCAGTGGGCTCGAACGGTTCACCGGCCGAGACCTCGCAAGCGCGCTCGGCGGAGTCAAGCAGCGGGCCGGCCGCTCCGGCGCGGCCACTGGCGTTTGCCATTTGCGCCTGCGCCAGCAGCAGCCGGGACCGCGACCGGACCAGGTCATCGGGAAGCGCCGAAATCCACCTCTGGATCGTCGCGGCTTCACCGCGCAGGTAGAAGACCGCGTCGAAGTGCTGCTCGATGAGCCGGGCTGCCCAGGTCATGTCCGAGGCGGCGACTGCATGCCGTATCGCGTCGTCGGCTAGGCCGTGCACCTCACACCAGGCGGCGGCCGTTCGGTGCAGCTGGGAAACGCGGCCGGGCTGTTCGTCTTGCAGGCGGGCGCGGAGCAGGTCGGCGAACAGGTGGTGGTAGCGCCACCAGCCGCGCACCTCGTCCAGCGGCGCCAGGAACAGGCCGGCCTGCTCCACGTCCTCCAGCATCGCCTGGCTACCCGCCCGGCCGGTGACCGCATCGCACAATGCGCCGCTGAGCCGTTCCAGCACCGAGGTTTCCAGGAGGAATGTGCGCACCTGCTCGCTTTGCCGCTCGAGCACCTCCTCGGCCAGGTAGTCCAGTACGTAGCGATGGCTCCCGGTGAACGCCGCTACGAACCCCGCGACATCATGCTGGCCACGCAGCGACAAGCCAGCCAGCTGAAGCCCGGCTGCCCACCCCTCGGTCCGCGCGGCCAGCGCCGAGGAGGCCGCATCCGATAGGGCTCCGCCCGGTGCCGCCGCCACCTGCTGCAGTAGGGCTGCCGCTTCCTTAGCGGTGAACCGCAGCTCGGCGACGCGCAGCTCGGCCAGTTGCCCGCGGGCCCGGTACCGCGCCAGCGATAGCGGTGGATCACTGCGGCTGGCCAATATCAGGCACAGCCCTGGCGGCCGCTGTTCTAGCAGGAACCGGAGCGAGGAGTGCACCGGCTCGGAGCTGATCACGTGATAGTCGTCCAGAACAAGCAGCGCCTCGCCACCACCTAGCCGAGCGGCCAGTTCGTTGATCAGGGCCTCAAGCAACCGGCCGAATGACGATGGCGCAGGCGGACCGAGCAACGGTCCGACACGCTCACCGATCCCCGGGCACGCCCGGTCCAGCGCGGCGACCACATAGCGCCAGAACCTAGCCGGGTCATTGTCCGCGGTGTCCAGCGACAGCCACGCGATCGGGCGCCCGCCACGCCGGACCCAGTCCGCCAGAAGCGCCGTCTTGCCGTAACCAGCCGGGGCACACGCCAGGATCAGCCCTCGCCCCAGGCCCTCATCGAGCTGTTCCGCCAGCCGCGGCCGGGGAACCAGGCCCGGGTGCGAGCCGGGCACATGAAGCTTGGTGGCCAGCAGCACGTCCAGCACCACCAGCGATCCTCCTCGCTGCTGGAACGGGTCACCATATTAGCCGACTGACCGGCTCCATCCCAGCGGGCGCCGGGGGTCGCCCGGGTTGACCCTGACCAGGGGGTCTTGAACGCGTTCCCGCTGGAGTCCACGAACCAGCTGGCCACGGCCCAGAAGGCACCGCCGCCGTCCGCTCCCCGGAGCAGCCCCGGTGACGGCGCACGCCGCCCCCCACTCAGACGGGGGGTGTCTTCTCAGTTCCTGATATAGCTCGTCGCTGCAAGGCCCTGATCTGCAGGTCAACTGTCACGGTGAACGGGCTGGGCAGCGAGCGGATGCGGGCTGCCAGCGCCTGCGGCGTGATATGGCGTGCGCTAGGGCCCATGGACACCAGCGTGGTGAGATCGGCGTGATCCAGGCTCAGCTGGTAGTTCACGCTGGTCACGCCGGATCGAGCGTAGTCACGGTAGGTCCCGGCGAGCCGCTGGGGCTTGCGCCGGTCGATGCCGATCATGCCGAGCGGCCGCTGGAGTTCGCGCAGGTGGCCGGTGCCCGGCACAGCTATGAGCAGCGTCCCCTCAGGGGTGAGGACGCGGCCGGTCTCGGCGGCGTTGCGCGGCCCGAAGATGCTCAGCACCAGGGCTGCCGAGCAGCCTGCGAGCGGCAGCGGCCGCCAGACGTCCGCGCCGAGGGCCGCCGCCCGGGAGTGCGCCCGGGCGGCGCGCCGCAGCGCCGGGACCGACAGGTCAATGCACGCGCCATGCCGATGCGGCAGGGCCTCAAGGACACCGGCGAGGTAGTAGCCGGTACCGCCCGCCAGGTCGACCACCAGGCCGGGCGCGCCAGGATCGTGCCGCGCGGCGAGTGACTGAACGGCCGCCGCGAGCCGCTGGTAGTGACCGCGGCTGAGGAAACGGTCGCGGGCCGCGACCATGGCGCAGGTGTCGCCGGTGCCTGGCCCGGCCCGGCCGGCGGTCAGGTTGACATATCCGTGACGGGCGATGTCGAAGCCATGATCGCGGCGGCATGCCAGCTGGCTGCCGCCCAGGCGCAGCGGGCCGGTACAGACAGGGCAGCGCAGATACGAGGCGGCCGCCGCGAGCGCCCGGCGCCGCTCAGCGCGCGAAGGTATGTTGTCACGTTGCCGGCAAGCAGAATCGCGTGGGTCCACAGGAACGTCCCGTCCAGTCGGAAGGATGACCAGCCGACGGCGGCACGCCCAGACACCAGAGCCCGCATGAGGGACTCACGCCACAGGGCCGGACAGCTTGCAGCCGCCCGGCACAGCGCACCGCCTCAGACGGTGCGCGGACGCTTGAAGTAGCAGTAACCCACGACCCCGAGCATACCCGGTCGGCAGGAAGCCACTGGCGGCGCGTAGCCCCTTCCATCACACATTGCCGGGGAGCCCGGTCACGGTGATGGTCACGTCCAGCGAGCCGGAGTGGACCGCCAGATCGAAGCCGTTGCTGTTGCCGATGCTGGTCCCGCCGCCGCCGTGCGGGACGGTCGCCCCGCCGAAGTCCCGGTAGGAGATCGCGACGCCGGTCAGGTCGCAGGCGGCGTGCGAGACCGTCACCGGCACCTTGCGCACCTCCACCTGGGCGCCGGGGTGCCCGCAGGCGGCCCGGAACTCCGGCGGGATCGCGGGCGGGATCGCGGGCTGGGTCACCGGGGGCGGCGCCGCGCTGGCGCATCCGGTGGCGGCGGCGGCCGCGGCAAGGACGAGGACCAGGACGGCCATCCGCTTCATGCCAGTAGGACGCGGCGGGCGCCAGCCTGGTTCCGGTCAGCCGGGCCGCCACGCTAAGCGGGAGGCTGCCAGTCCGCCGCCCACTTGGCCATCAGCAGGACGACCTCGGCCAGCTCCGCTCCGCGCGCGGATAGCCGGTAGCCATCGTCGGCGCGCTCTACGATGCCCGCCTCGCGCAGTTCGGTGAGCCGGTCGGCGAGCACGCTGGAGGAGACACCGCCGCACCGGCTCTGCAGCTCCCTGAAGCTGGGTACCGGCCCGGACCGCAACTCCCAGAGCACGCGCAGCGCCCACCGCCGGCCGAGCAGGTCGAGGAGCGCCATCACCGGCCGGCCGGTGGCGGACCCGCGTACCGGCCGGCCGGGGAGTGGCGTGTCCGATCGCGCCATCCGCGCCTCCCTTAGCCCGCCGTATGCCGTGCTTCTATTTCCGAAGCAAACCATGCTACGATGGCAACCATGCTTCGGAATTCGAACCAGAATACCCGGCCCCGGGTCACGCTCGTGACGCCGCCGTACGACGCCGACACCGCCGCCGCGCTCGACGTGCTCGGGCCGCCGATCGGGATCTTCCGGGTGTTCGCCCGCCGCCCGGACCGGGCGCACGGCATCGCCGGCTGGGGCCGGTACTACCTGTCCCGCCGGTGCGCCCTGAGCCTGCGCCATCGGGAACTGCTCATCCTGCGCACCACCGCACGGTGCGGCGCCGAGTACGAGTGGGGCGTGCACGTCCAGGTGTTCGCGGGCAAGGCCGGCCTCACCGGCGAGCAGATCCGCTCGGTGACCGCCGGGCACCCGGACGACCCCTGCTGGACCGACCCGGCCGACCGGGCCGTGCTCCGCGCCGCCGACGCGCTGCACCGCGACAGCGACCTGTCCGACGCCGACTGGACGAGCCTGGTCACCGAGGTCGGCGAAGATGGCGCCGTCGACGCCCTGCTGATCTGCGGCTGGTACCACGCGATCTCCTACGTCGCCCGGGCGACCCGGCTCGCGCCCGAACCGGACGCACCGCGGTTCGCCGACGTCGGCGCCACAGTCTGACCGGTCCTCCCGGCTACTGCCCGGCCAGGTTGCGCAGCAGCAGGGCCTCGGCCAGGCAGGCCCGCTCGAAGGTGGCCAGGTGCAGGCTCTCGTTGCTGCCGTGCGCCCGCGTGCCGGGGTCTTCCACCCCGGTGATCAGGATCTCCGCGTCGGGGAAGAGGCCGGCGTAGGCGGTGACGAACGGGATGGACCCGCCCGCGCCGGCGTCCACGGCCGGCCTCCCCCAGGCCTCGTCGAGGGCCGAACGGGCGCACCTGTACGCCCGGCCGCCGGACCGGGCGGTGAACGGGGCGGCGAGCGCGCCCGGCTGCACGCTCACCTGGGCACCCCAGGGCGCGTGCGCCTTCAGGTGCGCGGTGAGCGCGTCGCAGGCCGCGGCGGGGTCGTCGCCGGGCGCCACCCGCATGCTCACCTTGGCCCGCGCCACCGGGACGAGCGTGTTGGAGGCCGCCGCCACCGACGGCGCGTCGATGCCGACCACGGCGATCGCCGGGCCGGCCCAGAGCCGGGCGGTCAGGCCGCCGGTGCCGGTCAGTCGCACCCCGTCGAGCATCCCCGCCTCGGCACGGAACTGCTCCTCGGTCAGGTCCAGCGGATCCGCGTCGCCGTGGGTCAGGCCGGGCACCGCCACGCCGCCGCGCTCGTCGTGCAGGCTGGCCAGCGTCCGGCACAGCGCGGTCAGCGCGTCCGGGGCCGGACCGCCGTACATGCCGCTGTGCACGCCGTGGTGCAGCGTGCGCACCTCCACCACGACGCTGGTCCCGCCGCGCAGCGAGGTGGTCAGCGCCGGGATGTCCGTGGCCCAGTTGCCTGCGTCGGCGAACACCACCACGTCGGCCCGCAGTTCGCCGCTGAAGGCATCCAGGAACCCGGACAGGGCCGGCGAGCCGATCTCCTCCTCCCCCTCGACCAGCACGGTGACCCCGACCGGAAGCCGGTCCCGGTAAGCGATACTGCACGCGCGCAGCGCGGCCAGGTGCACCGCGACGCCCGCCTTGTCGTCGGCGGTGCCGCGCCCGTAGAGCCGGCCGTCCCGCTCGGCCGGCTCGAACGGGTCGCTGTCCCAGTCCGCGGCCTCGCCCGGCGGCTGGACGTCGTGGTGCGCGTACAACAGCACGGTGGGGGCGCCGGGCGGCCCCGGCCTGCGGCCGAGCACGGCGGGCCTGCTGTCCGCGGCGGTCACCACGTCGACCTCGGGCAGGCCGGCATCGCGCAGCAGCGCGGCGACCTCGCCGGCGCTGGCCCAGACGTGCCGCGCCGCGTCCGGGTCCGCCGACACCGACGGGATCCGTACCAGCCGTTCCAGGTCGGCACGGGCGGAGGGCAGTACCCCCCGGATGGCGTCGCCAAGCTGCACTGTCATGGACAGGACGTTACGCTCCGGACTCAGCTCGCGAACAGGTGCAGGTCGGCGGCGAAGCGCTGGGCCATCTCCGTGGCCTGGGGTAGCTCGGGGTGGCGGATGATCACCATGCCGTCGGCGATCAGGGTCGCCCGCCAGTCCCGCCGCGGCGCGCCCAGCGGGAGCAGGTCGACCACGGCAACGTGGTCGCCGTACTCGGCCAGCAGCCGGTCCAGGCCCTCGTAGCGGGTGATCCGGCCGGTCCCCTGGGCCCGCTTGAAGATGCTGGCCGCGTTGTAGCGCCGCTCGACCGGGTACGGGATGCTCCCGTGCGTGACCGCGTGCGCCCAGCCGGAGAACAGGTCGGCGTCGGTGGCGTAGTTCATCACGTCGACGGTGCGGGCGCCGGGCGGCCGGGCGCCGATCTCGCCGAACACCACCTCGCCGTCGGCCTTGCGGTACCACTCCATGTGGGTGAACCCGTCGGTGAACCCGAGCGCCCGGAGCACATCGCGGCCGAGCTTGCGGCCGCCCTGCAGCCCGGGCTCGTCCAGGTCGCGCAGCGCCATCGTGACCGGGCTGACCCACTCGTGGATCTTGGTCTCCAGGGGGCGCGGGTGGTACTGGCAGATGTTCTCGACCAGGACGTTCCCGCCCGCGCAGATGGTGTCGTAGGTGAACTCCTCGGCCTCGACGAACTCCTCCACGCTGACCTGCGGCACGTGCCTGATCATGGGGAGGACGGCGTCGAGCTCGGCGGAGGAGTCGGCCCGGTAGGTGTCGGCCGACCCGGCCCCGTCGATCGGCTTGACGATGAGCGGGTAGCCGACCCGTTCGGCTGCCTGCCAGACCTCCGCGACGGTCCGCGCGGCCGCGTGCCAGGGGGTGCGCAGGCCGGCCGCGTCGAGCAGCTGCTTCATCCGCTCCTTGTCCCGGAACGGCACGGTCTGCTCCACCGTGAGCCCGGGCAGGCCCAGCTCCTCGCGCAGCCGCGCGGCCAGCACCATGTACGGCTCCCACAGGCACTCGACCAGGTCGATGCGCACGTGCTTGGCGAGCCCGCGCACGGTCCCGAGGAGGTGGTCCTCGGCGGCCAGCGAGCCGGTATGGACGTAGTGGTCCAGGGCTTCCCTGGCGGTCGGCGGGAGCGCGTCCGGCGACTGGTCGCCCAGGCCGATGACGGTCGCGCCGGCCTGGCTCAGGCCGCGGGTGAAGAAGGCCATCTCCGCCGGGTAGCCGGGCGAGATCATCAGCACGTTCAACCGAGCTCCACCCGCACGGTGCTGACCAGCTTCTTCAGCGCGGCGGCGACCACGGCGGTGTCCGGGTGCCTGATGGTGATATGGCCGTCGCCCTCGTAGCTGCCCGAGGAGGGCTGGCCAGCCCGGGGCAGCCGCGAGTCGACGACCAGGGAGGTCACCTCGGGTGGCAGCCTGTCCAGGCCGTGCACCGCCTTAACCTGCCCGGCGCCCTGCCCGCGCAGGTAGACCGTGCCCGCGGCCCATGTGCGCTCCGGCGGGTCGAAGCTGCCGTCCACCATGAGAGCGGCCCACGCGGTGTACAGGTCAAAGTCGTGCGCATAGCACAGCATCGAGGTGATCTGGGCGCCGGGCGGGCGCGCGCCGACCTCGGACACCGCCACCGAGCCGTCCGGGCGGCGGAACCACTCCATGTGGGTCAGCCCGGTAGTGAGGCCGAGGGCCTTCAGGGCCTGCGGCGCGACCTGCCTGATGCCGGCGTACTCGGGGCCGCCGATGTCGCGCGGCAGCAGCACCACCCACTGCATCCACGGGTTGCGCAGCACCTCAAGGGGGGTCGGCAGGTAGTTCGAGATCGAGTCCCATACGACCTGCCCGTTCACCATGACGCTGTCGTAGGAGCCTTCGTCGCCGGTGAGGAACTCCTCCATCTGGGCGGGCCGTTCCTGCGTGGGCGGCACGGTATCGAGCCAGGCGCTCAGGTCGGCCCGGTCGTCGAGCCGGAAGGTGCTCTTCGCCCCGGCCCCGGCAGGCGGCTTTACCACGAGCGGGAAACCCACCCGTTCGGCAAATTCGAGGGCGTCAGCGGCGCAGACGGCCAGCTTGTGCCGGGCGCACGGGACGCCGGCCGCCCGCAGCACCGTCTTCATCTGCGCCTTGTCCCTGAAGTTGTTCGCCGTGACCGGGTCCATGCCACCGATGCCCAGATGCTCGCGCACCTGGGCCAGCGGGACCTGCAGCTGCTCCAGGACGGCCAGCAGCCGCTCCACCTGGCCGAACTGGCGGGACAGGCCCTGGACCGCGGCGGCGATCTGGCCCGGGTCGAGCGGGTCGTCGATCCGCCAGTGCCCGGCCAGGTGATCCCTGAGCGAGGGCGGCACCCGGTCCTCGGGCTCGCACGTGATCAGGGTCATCCGTGTACCGGGCAGCCGCGCCGCCGCCTCCACGAAGCGCGTCGTCGTTTCGAGCAGATACGGCGCGACGAACCCGGCGACCACCATGGGAAGAACGTACCCTCCGGTTAACATGCGAGTCATGAACGTTGTGTTCGTCGAGCCGTTCTTCCCGTCCAGCCAGCGGCAGTTCGCCCGGGCGCTGGCCGAGGCGGGCGCCACGGTGATCGGCATCGGCGAGTACGGGGTCGGGTCGTTCGACGACGACCTCAAGGGCTGGCTGCACCACTACGAGCGGGTGCCCTCGGTGACCGACGTGGACGCGATGACCCAGGCGGTCCGCTGGGTGCAGGACAAGCTGTGGGTGGACCGGCTCGAGGCCACCATCGAGGCGCACACCATGGCCGCCGCGCAGGTCCGCGAGGCATGCACGATCCCGGGCACGTCGGTGCGGACGGCCTGGCTGTGCCGGGACAAGCCGTCGATGAAGGAGGTCCTGCGGTCCGCGGGGGTGCCGACGGCGGCCTCGGCCGCGGTGTCGTCCGCTGCCGGGGCCCGTGAATTTGCCGAACGGACCGGGTTTCCGCTGATCCTGAAGCCGAGGAGCGGCGCCGGGGCGTCGGGCACGGTGCGGGTCGATTCGGCGGCTGAGCTGGACGATGCGCTCGGGGTGTTCGGCGGGCAGGGCGTGGAGTCGATCGCGGTGGAGGAGTTCATCGAGGGGCACGAGGGCTTCTACGACACGATCGCCGTGGACGGGCACGTGGCCGTGGACTTCGTCTCGCACTACTACCCGAACGTGCTCGAGGCGATGCGCACCCGGTGGATCTCGCCGCAGTTCGTCTCCACCAACCGGATCGACAGCGCGCCCGAGTACGGCGAGCTGCGGGAGATGGGTGCCCGGGTCATCGCCGCGCTCGGCATCGGCACCTCGGCCACGCACATGGAATGGTTCTTCGGGCCGAAGGGGCTGCGGTTCTCCGAGATCGGCTGCCGGCCGCCCGGCGTGGGCGCCTGGGACCTGTACTCGGCCGGCAACGACATGGACCTGTACCGGGCCTGGGCGGATGCCATCACCCGCGGCGGGACCGCCCCCGGTTTGATGCCAGTGCCGTCCCGGCGGTACGCCAGCGGGATCGTGGCGCTGCGGCCGTCGCAGGACGGCGTGATCTCCGGCTTCAGCGGGGTGGACGAGCTGCAGCAGCAGTACGGCGAGTGGGTCATCGACGCGCACTTGCCGTCGCCGGGCACGCCCACCCAGGGGGTCGAGGCCGGGTACATGGCCAACGCCTACGTGCGGATGCGGCACCCCGACTACGACACACTGCGCGGCATGCTCGACGCGGTGGGCCGCACGCTGCACGTCTACGCGTCGTGAGGACCATCCTGCTCGGACCGCAGCGCCGGCCGACGCTCGAAGGGGTAGCCCGGTCGCTGTTCCCTGGCCCGGGCCCGGGCGGGCCGGTGGCCACGATCACGGCCGGCTGGCAGGAGCGCGAACCGGACGACGCCGAGCTGACCGCGCTGCTTCCTGCCGGGGACGGCACGGTCAGCCTGGGGCTGTACCGGCGATGGCTGGACGTGCGGGACCGCGACCCTGAGTACTTCGCCGGAGAGCACGAGCTGGCCGCCGTGCTCGCCGAACTGCAGGAGCTGTACCTGCTCCGGCTGGACTACGCGCTGCGGGCGGTCTACGCGGTGCAGCGGCGGGCAGGCCAGGCCGGCGCCGCGGCCGTCGAGGACGCGGTGGCCGCGGTGCGCGAGCTTGACGCGGCGCACCTGCGCCGGGTCAACGGCGCGCGCGGCGAGTTCTTCCAGCGGCTGTCCCCGCACGACCGGCCGGTGATCGCCGGGCATCGCGCCGAGGTATCGGCGGTGCTGGCGGACGCGGCCGCGCTGGTCATCGCGGGCGGGCACGTGGGGGTGCTGGCCGAGGTGCTGCACCTGTTCAACATCGCCGCGGCGCTGCGGTCGGCGCCGGTGATCGCCTGGTCGGCCGGGGCGATGGCGCTGACCGACCGGATCGTGCTCTTCGGTGACCGGTCGCCCCATGGCCCGGGGCACGCCGAGGTGTACGGCAGCGGGCTGAGCCTGCTCCGCGACGTGGTGCTGCTGCCGCACGCGCGCGCCCGGCTGCTGCTCGACGACACGTCCCGGATGGCGGTCTTCGCCCGGCGGTTCGCCCCGGCCCGGTGCGTCCTGCTGGAGACCGGCACCCGGATCGAGGTCCCCGACGGCGGCTGGCCGCCCGGGACCCGGGTCCTCGGCGAGGACGGGCACGTGACCGCGTGGCAGGCCGCGTGACCGTGGTCAGCGGGCCGGTCAGCCGCAAGCTCGCCATCAACCGGCTGCGCGAGCGGCGGCCGCTCGACGCGGGCGCGGTGGACCGGTTCCTGGCCCGGCACGAGGTGCCCGTGGTCGAGGGGGCCCGCTGCACGTTCCTGTACCGGGGCGAGGCCGACGAGGTGTTCCTTATCCACCGGATCTTCGGCCTGCCCGACCACCTGCCGCTGCGCCGGCTGCGCGGCACCGACCTGTGGTACGTGGTGCTCGAGCTGCCCGAGGGCTCCCGGGTCGAGTACCAGCTGGAGGTGGCCAGGGGCGGGCAGCGCGAGCGGATCAACGACCCGCTGAACCCCCGCCTCGCGCACAGCCCGGTCGGCAGTTCCTCGGTCTGCTACGCGCACGGGCACGAGATACCGGACTGGACCCGATTTGACCCGGAGGCCCGGCCGGGGTCGCTGGTGGACATGGTGGTGCCGAGCCGGGCGCTGCGGCGCGACTGCCCGGTCACGCTGTACCTGCCGGCCAGGTTCCGCCGGGCCGATCCGGGAACCCGCTACCCGCTGCTGATCGTGCACGACGGCGGCGACTACCTGCGGTACGCCGAGGCCAAGACCGTGCTGGACAACCTCATCCACCGGCTCGACGTCGCCGGGCTCGTCGCGGCCTTCATCTACCCTGGCGACCGGCTGGCCGAGTACGCCAACTCGGCGGCGCACGCCCGCTTCCTGACGGCGGAACTGCTGCCGCGGCTCGAGGCCGAGCTCCCGCTGGCCGGCACGCCGTCCGGGCGGTGCCTGATGGGCTCGAGCTTCGGCGCCGTGGCTTCCCTGTCTACCGCCTACCGGCACCCGGAGGTCTACGGGTCGCTGCTGCTGCAGTCCGGCTCGTTCGTCTTCACCGACATCGGCAACGACCACGGCGGCGGGCCGGTGTTCGAGCCGGTGGTGCGGTTCGTCAACCGGTTCCGGGCCGCGCCGCGCCGGGTCGCCGACCGGCTCTTCGTCAGCTGCGGCGTCTACGAGCCGCTGATCGTGCGGAACCGGTCGATGGTGCCGGTGTTCGAGGCGGCGGGGATGACCGTCCGCTACGTCGAGGCCCGCGACGGGCACAGCTGGGAGAACTGGCGAGACCGGCTGCGGGACGGGCTGTCATGGATTTTCCCGGGTCCACAGAAGTATATTTATGAGTAATGAGTGACGAACTGAGGGTCAGGGAGCGGTGGTTTTCCGAACGCCTGCAGACACACGTCACCGTGGTGCGCTGGGGCATGTTCGGCGTGCCCGTGCTGGTGTTCCCGTCCGCGGGCGGCGACGCCGAGGAGATCGAGCGGCACGGCCTGGTCAACGCGTGCGGGCCGCTGCTGGCCGAGGGGCGGATCAAGCTGTACTCGGTGGACAGCGTGGCCGGGCAGGCGATGATGACGAAGGCCGGCCCGGTCGAGCACCGGCTGTGGCTGCTCGGCCAGTTCCACGAGTTCGTCAGGTGGGAGCTCGTGCCGGCCATCCACGCCGACCTGGGCGGCCAGGCCATCGACGTGATCACCGCCGGCGCCTCGATCGGCGCGTTCAACGCGGTGGCGGTGCTGTGCCGGTATCCGGACGTGTTCGGCGCGGCCGTCGGGATGAGCGGCAGCTACCGGATCGAGCGCTTCTACGACGAGGCCTGGAGCCAGGACCTGTACTACGCCGCGCCGATGCAGTTCCTGCCCGGCCTGGAGGGCGCGCAGCTGGACCGGTTGCGGCAGCGGCGGGTGATCCTGGCGTCCGGGGAAGGCGACTGGGAGGACATCGGCTCGTCGTGGCAGATGGCCGCGGTCCTGGGCGACAAGGGCGTCCCCAACCGGGTGGACAACTGGGGACCGCAGTGGGCGCACCAGTGGCCCACCTGGCGCCAGATGCTCCCGCAGTATCTCCGCGAGCTCACGTAGGGCCGCGTTCCCCGGCGATGATCTCGGTGCACAGGCCTAGGCACTCGGTGCAGATGGTGGCGGGGGCGTTGCGCCCGGTCTGAACCGAGCTGATCAGCAGCCTCGGGCCTGGCCGGTCTCGAAGCGGCTGACCTTGCCGTTTGCAATGGTGAACGCCCATTTGGTGCGCATCTCGCCCCAGGTGTCGTTGCGGTAGGCGGCGATCAGGGCCCTGACAGCGGGTTCGGTGACGTCGTTGACGGCCATAGGTCCATGATGCCCGGGCAAGCCGGCCGGGTGCAGCGGCACTTGGCCGCCGGCCTCAGGCGAAGCGGGCGATCTGGCGCATCTTGTTCGTCGCGTCCAGCGCGGCGACCTTGTACGCCTCGGCCAGGGTCGGGTAGTTGAAAACGGCGTCGACGAGGTAATCCACCGTGCCGCCGCAGCCCATGACGGCCTGGCCGATATGGACAAGCTCGGTGGCCCCGGTACCGAACACGTGGACGCCGAGCAGCTGGCGGGTATCCAGCGAGACCAGCAGCTTCAGCACCCCGTAGGAATCGCCGATGATCTGCCCGCGGGCCAGTTCCCGGTAGCGCGAGACGCCCACCTCGAAGGGCACGCTGTCGTGGGTCAGCTGCTCCTCGGTCCGCCCGACGAAGCTGATCTCGGGGATGCTGTAGATGCCGATCGGATACAGGTCGCTGACCTCGTGCAGCGGATCCCCGCAGGCGTGGTGCGCCGCGATCCGGCCCTGTTCCATGGAGGTCGCCGCCAGGGCCGGGAACCCGATCACGTCGCCGACCGCGTAGATGTGCGGCACCGCGGTCCTGAAGACCTCGTCCACCACGATCCGGCCGCGCTTGTCGGCGCTCAGGCCGGCCGCCTCGAGGTCGAGGTCGTCGCTGGCTCCCTGCCGCCCGGCCGAGTACATGACGGTGTCGGCGGGAATCTTCTTCCCGCTCAGCAGCGTCGCGATGGCGCCCTCCGGCCGCGCCTCGACCGAGGAGACCGTCTCCCCGAACCTGAAGGTGACCGCGAGATCGCGCAGGTGGTACTTGAGCGCCTCGACCACTTCGACGTCGCAGAACTCGAGCATCCGCTCGCGCTGCTCGACCACGGTGACCTTGGTGCCGAGGGCCGCGAACATGGACGCGTACTCGATCCCGATCACCCCGGCGCCCGCCACCACCATCGAGCGGGGGACCGTTTCCAGGTGGACGATCCCGTCGGAGTCGATGACGGTGCGCTCGTCGAACTCCACGCTGGCCGGCCGGGCCGGCCGGGTGCCGGTGGCGATCACGATCTTGTCCGCGGTGGCCCGGCGCACGCGCCCGTCACCGCCGTCGACCTCCACCGTGTGCGGGTCGATGAAGCGGCCGGTGCCGGTCATGTTCGTGACCCGGTTACGGGACAGCTGGCTGCGCACCACGTCCATCTCCCGGCCGACCACGTGGGTGGTCCTGGCGGCCAGGTCGCCGATGGTGATGTCGTCCTTGACCCGGTAGCTCTGCCCGTATATCTCCCGCTGGTCCACGCCGGTCAGGTAGAGGATCGCCTCGCGCAGGGTCTTGGACGGGATCGTGCCCGTGTTCAGGCACACGCCGCCGATCATGTCCTTGCGCTCGATGATTGCCACCCGGCGCTCGAGCTTCGCCGCGGCGATGGCGGCCTTCTGGCCGCCGGGCCCCGAGCCGATAACCAGCACGTCGTAGTCGTACACGTGATCCAGTGTGACGACCTCAGGGCGCCTTTTGAACCCCTGAGGCCCGGTCAGCTCAGGATGGCTGCGACAGCCTGGCCTCGGACCTGGTCGGCTCGAAGAGCTCCACCGGGTTACCGGACGGGTCCTCAAGCAGGATCTGCTTGCCGCCCACGCCGGTGACGATCTCGTTCCGGAACTGAGCACCTACCCGCCGCAGTTCCTCCACCTTGACCGCCAGGTCGGGGACCTCGATCGAGAAACGGTTCCAGCCGCCGGGCTCGGGCAGGCGGCCGTCCGGCATCGCCTGGCCGCCGCCGGGGCCGCCGCCCGCGGCGCTGAGCACCAGCCGCAGGTCGCCCCTGGCCAGCATGGCGAAGGTCGGCGCCGGGTGCATCACCTCGGAAAAGCCCAGGTTCCGGCAGTAGAAGTCGATGGCGGCATCGACGTCGTACACGATGTAACGAACGCTCACGGTAGCCACTGCCTCAACATACGCGTGCCGCACCCGCCGACGCACCCGCTGGCCCGGTTTCGGCCGCCACCCCGTACCGCCACCCCGTACCGCCGCCGCGCCGCTCGCACCCGAGCGGGAAGGGAAAGGCGTCCGAGGCGGCCAGCGGGTACCGCCTCGGGCGCCGGGTCTTTCCCCCTGGCCGGGGACCGCCTACAGGGGCGGGCCCGCGGTCAGGGTCATGCTGGCCGTCTTGCGCTGGCCGGACGGGGTGACCCAGGTGAGGGACACCGTGTCGCCGGGCCGGAACTTCGACAGCGCGTCGTGCAGCGTCTGCGGCGCACCGACGGCCTGGCCGTTCACGCTGGTGATGACCGATCCGGCCGACACCCCGGCGACCGCAGCGGGGCTGCTGCAGATCGTGCCGACGACCAGGGTGCCCGAGCTCACCGGGGCGATCTTGTCCGGGACGGGCAGGCTGGAGCCGTTGGAGTAACAGCTCTGGCTGCCGGAGCCGTTACCGCTGAAGCCGTTCCCGCCGCCGAAGCCGCCGAAGCCGCCGTTGTTCTGCTGCTGCGCCGCGGCCTGCTGCTGCGGGTCGCTGCTGGTGCCCTGGCCGACGTAGATCCCGATGAACGGCGGGTAGCCGATCGAGATGACGGAGCTGGCGTGACCCGCGGCGATCTCCCTGGCCACCGAGAGGGCGGTGTTGATCGGGATGGCGAAGCCGGCCGCCGCCTGCTGGTCGGGGTAGCGGACGTCGTTGCCTGCCGTGTCCATGCCGATGACCTTGCCGGCCGCGTTGACCAGCGGGCCGCCCGAGTCGCCGGACACGACGCCGGCGTCGGTCTGGAGCATCCCGTGCAGGGTCTCCGAGGTGACCGTGCCGCCCTGGTCGCTGGCCGTGATGGACCGGTTGACCCCGGTGATGTGCCCGGTCGCGGGGACGATCTTGCTCTGCCCTTCCGCGTTGCCCAGGGCCGTCACCACGTCACCGGTCCTGACCTTGCCGGAATCGCCGAGCGGGACCTGGTGCAGGCCGGACGGGTGCTGCAGCTGAATCAGCGCGATGTCGCCGGTCACGTCGTAGCCGACCACCTTGGCCAGGAACTTCTGGCCGGTGGCGGCCGTCGCGGTGATCTTGGTGGCGCTCTCGATGACGTGGTTGTTCGTCAGCACCAGGCCCTCGCCCGCGTTGATCACCATGCCGGTGCCCGCGGCCCGCTCGCTGCTGTACTGCAGCGTGGTGTTGATGATGACGATGCCCTTCCCCACCTTGCTCATGCTTCCGCCGGTGGTCCCGGTGCCGCCGCTGCTCGGCATTGGCACCGCGGTGCTGGGCAGCGGGACGGGTGCTCTAATGCTCGGCTGCGCCGATGGCTCGGCGCTGCTCGCCGCCGGGTGGTAGAGGGCCACCACCGAGCCCGCCCCCAGGGCGCCCGCCACCAGCGCGACGGCTATGTAACTCAGCAGGCCGACGCGACGCCTGGGCGGCGGGGGAGGCATCGGGGGCAATGGCGTGGTATGCCCGCCGTACCCGCTGTAATCCTGCATCTGCATCACGCCTTAGGTCTGGGCGTCAGGGCTGGCTCTACCAGTGAGCACCACGAACCTGATGGATAGCTGAAGGCAGGCTGCAGATTCACGCTATCAGCACGGGCCAACCCTCAGCTGGACGAGGCCGACGCTCGCGGGAAGGGCGGGACGGGCACGGCCTGCCTGGCCTGGAGGATCTTGAGACCCAGCTGGCCCGCCGCCTTGGCGGACAGCGCCCCGGAATTGAAGGCAGCGCGCAGCCGCGGCCACACCAGCCGCTCCTCGAAGTCGAAATGCTCCCTGGCCGCCTGGGTGAAAGCGCTGAGCAGCCGTTCGAACTCCGGCTGGCAGGCGTCCAGCTGGTCCAGTTCGGCCAGCAGGGCCACGATCTCGAGCTCGGCGCAGATGGCCCGGTCGGCGAGCTGGTCGCCACCGGGGACGTACCCCCGCACGGCCGGCCAGACGCAGGTCAGCTCGATCTCCTCGTGCTTGGCTTCCTCGATGATCAGCTCTTCGGTCATGATCTTGCGCAGCATGAGCTGATCCTCGGTGGCACCCGTGGCTGCGGTCGGACCCTTCTCGAGTTCGGCGAGGGCTTGTCTTATCTCCTCGTGGTCCTCGGCCAGGGCATCGAACACGTCCTCCATCGGTTCCTCTCCTCCTTGCGTGTCACCTCGCCGGAGTGCGCTTCCACTTCCCGCCCGGGATGGCTCTAACCGTCGCTGGCGGGGAGTGGTACGGGTGGTTCTTCCGGGAAACACGAGGTCACAGCGGGCGCTGGCACGTTGTACGCGGCGTTGGTGGTGCTGCCACCCGCAGACAATGTATCTCGCGAGGAGCGCCCGGCAATGGCGCTTCGCGCCGAATCACGCGGGCAGGTTGCCAGGTGTTTCTCACCAGGCAGATCGGGTTTCACTCCGCACCGGGCGTAGCCCGGCGGCGCGGAAACATCAGATGATTACGCCGTTCCCAAGGCTCGCACCGAGGACCGTTCGGGACAAAACGACCTTTCAGCGGCCAGCGGCGAAGGCGAGCTCGCGGACGAAGTACGCGGCGTCCACCGTGCCGACCCCGGAGGCCAGGTCATAGCCGCGCACGGCGGCGAACCCGCGCACCGTGCGCCGCTGGCCGCCCTGGGTGAACGACACCGTGTTATCGCCCGTGGTGACGTCCACGATGCCGCGGGCGTGCGCGGCCGCCAGCCGGTACAGGGCCGGGTTGACCGGCCCGAGCGGGTGCCCCGCCACCTGCGCCGCCAGAGCGACGATGCCGGCGAACAGCGGCGTGGCCTCGCTGGTGCCGCAGGCCGGGGACCAGCCGGGCGGCGCACCGCCGAACGTGCCGTAAGTGTCCACCGACCCGTTGCAGGCCGCGCTCATCGAGATGTCCGGCACGCCCCGGTGGCCGCCGACGGCGCGCGCTACCCCATTCTGGTATCCGGGCCGGCCGAACAGGACCGAGCGGCCGCCGCCGCCGGCCAGCGGGTTCGGGCCCGCGTTCCCGGTGGCGAACTCGTTCGCGGCCTTGTTGTAGGTGTCGTTCCACACCGTCGGCGCGGCGGGCTTGCCCTTCGCGGTGAAGTGCAGCCGGGTGCCGCCGACCGCGGTCACCAGCGGGTCGCTGTCCGGCCACGAGGTCACCGGGAACAGGTAGTACGTGCTCTCGTCGAGCTTGACGTCGGCGGCGCCCGAGTCGCCCGAGGCGGCCAGCACGGTGACGTGGTTCCTGGCGGCGAGCTGGTACGCGCCGCGCAGCGCCTGGACCGCGGCCCGGTTCGGGAAGGTCTGCTCGGTGGCGCTGAAGCTCTGGCTGATCACGTCGCCGAGGTGGTGCCTGATCACGAACTCCTCGGCCTTGATGATCTGCGGGAAGCCGTGCACCCCCTCGGTCTCGGACACCGGCGTCTCGACCAGCGCGATGCTGGCGCCCGGGGCGATCGTGTGCGCGTACTCCACGTCCAGCGTGGTCTCGCCGGCCCAGCCGACCCTGTCGGAATTGTTCGGGTCGTAGGGCGGCACCTTGCCCGCGGGCTGGATGATGTTGAACTTCGGCGGGGCCGGGAGGCCGAAGGTCTGGTCGAACACCTTCAGGTCGTTCCTGATCGTCGGCGAGCCGAACGAGTCGACGATGACGATCGTGGTGCCCCGGCCGGTCACGCCGCTGGCGTAGAGCGAGGACAGGTGGTAGGCCTGCTGGATTTGGGCCGGCTCGTAGCACGCGACCTTGTAGGCTTTCTCACAGTCAGCAGTGGTCGGCGGACTGGCCTGAACGCGCCCGGCATGCTGCACGCCGGGCCGGACGGCCACGTCGGCCAGCGCAGAAACCGAAAACGCAGAGACCGATGAGCTGGCAGGACCCGTAGCCACGGGGGTGGTGCTCGCCACGGCGGCGAGCCCGCAGAGGCCGACCGCGACGGCTGCCAGCCTCGGTGCACGCATAAACGTCTCCCTCCGTCGGCCCTGAAGACCATAACAACCATAATCAGACCAGAACATCACGATCCAACGTCCGGATCCACCGGCTCGCCCGGGCGAAGAATACCGGCTGTACGCTTAGCGAACGTCGCGTGGCGTTGACCTGTGACAGGCACGGAGGAGAGCAGCATGCGCTTCCGGGGTAGCGTGGCGATCGATCTCGGCACCGTGAACACGCTCGTCTGGGTGGCAGGCCGCGGCATCGTGCTCGAGGAGCCGACCGCGATCGCCATCGACACCGGCGTCGGCAAGGTCGCCGCGGTGGGCGAGGCGGCGGACGCGCTGGCCGACAAGGAACCGCAGGACATCCAGGTGATCCACCCGCTGCGGGACGGGGTCATCGCGGACCTGGACGCGACCGCGGCCATGCTGCACGCGTTCCTGCGCCGGACCCGCCGGTTCTCGCTGGCGCGGCGCGACGCGCTGGTATGCGTGCCGAGCGGGGCCACGCCGGTCGAGCGGCGGTCGATCATCGCCGCGCTGAGCGTACGGCGGCCCAGGTACCACGTGCGGCTGATCGACGAGCCGGTGGCCGCCGCGGCAGGCGCCGGGTTCGACCTGACCGGCGGGGCGGGCGGCTTCGTGGTCGACATCGGCGGCGGGACCACCGAGGTCGCGGCGGTGGCCGGCTGGCGGGTGGTCAGGTCCCAGTCGCTGCGCAAGGCCGGCAACGCGATGGACGACGCGATCGTGCAGGCGCTGCGTAACGATCTCGGCCTGATCATCAGCCAGCGCGCGGCCCGGCACCTGAAGACGACGCTCGGGGTCACCGGCGGAGCCCAGGGCTCCGCCGAGGTGGTCGGCCTGGACGTGGCGCAGCGGACGCCGAGGTCGGAGTACGTGCCGGGGGGCCTGGTGGCCTCGGCGCTCGAGCCGATCGTCTCGGCCATCGCGGGCGCGGTGCACGAGATGCTGTCGGAGATCCCGGCCGGGCTGGCCGAGGACGTGGTGCGCGGCAAGGTCCGGCTGGCGGGCGGCGGCTCGCTGCTGCCCGGCCTGGCCAGCCGGATCGAGACCGCGGCGGGCATCGGCACGGTCCTGGTCGAGGACCCGCTCCGGTGCGTGATCCGCGGCGCGGCCGAGATCCTGGAGCGCAAGGACAAGGGCGGACAGTCCGGACCCGGCCTACGTCAGTTAGGCCGGGCCCGAACGGGTGCTGGTGCCTGCCCTTACTCCAGCGGCTGCCTGGACATGGCGGACGGCTCGCGCCCGGCCAGCAGCCAGCCGACGACCGCCGCGACCACCGGCATGCCGACCAGGATAAACAGCAGTTGCTGGGCGGGCACGCTGGATAGTCCGGACAGTCCGTCGAGCGGATTGTCCCAGGCGTAGCCGACGGCCGCGACGTAGGCCGCCACCGTGCCGAGCACGGCGCCGCCCAGGGCCAGCGCGAAGGCGGTCGCGGCGGTCAGTTCCCTGCGCGTGAAGCTGCTCGCCCCGGTGGCGGCCAGCGTGCGCAGGTCCCCGGCCGTCTCGCTGCGGAGCAGGCCGATGGTCATGGCCAGGATGCCGAGCGCCAGGGCGATGCCGAACGCGGTGGCATAGTTCAGGATCTCCGCCGAGGAGGGCGTGCTCGACTTCGTTTCGATGGACATGCCGGCCGCGGAGGCGGTGAGCCTGGCGTCGGTGATCTGCACTGCGGTCGGCGGGTGCGGGGTCTGGATGAGCCAGCCGGAGGTGCTGGTGTGCAGGCCGAGCGTGTGGATGGCGTGCTCGGTGATCACCGTGTTGGGCCCCGACGTGCCGGACGGCAGGGCACCGACCTCCTGGATCACCGGGTTGGCCACGCACTGGCCCTTCGGGCACGGGTAGCTGTTTGACCCGTTGTCCGGCCCGTTGCCTGGCCCCGCGTTTCCTGCGCCGCCCGGGCCGAAGTAGCCGCCGTAGACGAGCTGCATATTGGACAGGCCGGACAGCCCGGGCCGCATGGTCAGGACGTCGGCGTCGGGGTTAACCTCGGAGGCCTTGATCCCGAACGCCGCCAGGAGCTGGGGGGTGGCCACGTACACCGGCCCGGACCAGGAACGTCCGGCCGCGGCGTGCTGCAGCGAGGCGCCGGCCTGGTCGAGTTCGATGACGGTGTTCGAGCCGAGGGCCCTGGCGATGTTCTGGGCGACCGCCGCCTGGGCCTGCGGAGTGCTGGCGGTGCCGGACGGGCTGGATCCGCCCGGTCCGCCGCCCTGGCCGCTGCCCGGGCCGCCGCCGCCCGGGCCGCCGTTGCCGTTGGGCGTGTACACGATGATCTGGTTCGAGGCCATGTTCGGCCCGGCGTAGTCCAGGACGTTCCCGTACCGCTGCGCGGTCAGGACGCAGACCAGGGCGGCGATGAAGACGCCGAGGCCGATGGCCGACAGGGCCGAGCCCGCCCTCGCCCGGTAGCGGGCCAGGTCGCGAAGGGGCAGGCGTATCGCGATCGGGGCGCGCCGCCCCAAACGGGCCAGGATCACCAGGCAGAAGGGCGCCAGCAGGATTATCGCGACGACGAGCAGGACGATGCCGAGAACGAGTTCCAGTGCCCCGCCGCCGCCGTTGCCGTTGCTCTTGCCGGAGTAGGACAGCAGGGCCGCGGCGATGACGAACAGGACCACGCCGGGCAGCGCCGAGCGGTGCACCTGCTTCGGCGGCGCGGGCCGGCCGGACAGGGCAGCGACGACCGGAATCCTGGTGATCGCGCGGGCCGGGCGCGAGGCGGCGAAGTAGGTGGCCACCACGGCCAGTGCTATCGCCGGGCCGATCACGATCCACGGCAGCTGGAACGGGCCGATCAGGTGGTGGGCACTGGATTCCAGCCGCGGCCGGTAGGCCAGCCAGACGGCCAGGCCGAGGATGGTCCCGGCCAGCGCGCCGACGACACCGACCAGGACACCGTTGACCCGGACCACCAGGCGGATGTTCGCGTCGGTGGCGCCCAGGGCGCCGAGCATGCCGAGCGAGCGCAGCCGGCGCTGCGCCAGCACCGTGAAGCCACCCACCGCGACCAGCGCGATGAGCAGCATGCCGACCGTGGCCAGCGCGAGCACGATGGTCTCGGGGTTGAGCGGGTTGCTGGCCACCGCATCATGCCGGTTCACCACGTACTGGCTGAGGGAGCCGATTGAGGCGGCGTTCTTGCCGGACGGCGCGGTGAACAGGACGGTGACCTGGCTTGGCTTGCTGACCTGACCCGGAGCGACGAGGGCGAACTCGTCCAGCAGGCTCTGCGGGTTCTGCACGATCCCGACCACGTGGAGGGTCTGGCCGCCCTGGTGCCACACGTCGCCGACCGTGAGCTTGAAGGTGGTGGCCACGCCCTGGGTCACGGCCACCTGGCCCGGCCCAGCCGGGTAGTGCCCGCTGACCAGCGAGAGCATTGGCTGGCCGAACGCGCCGTGCGGATCCTGGGCGCGCAGGTCGTAGGTGTTGATCGAGCCGGGAATGGCGACGGTCTGGTTCTCGATGACGTCGACGCGGCCGCTGTACTGCTGCAGCGCGGCGATCTGGCCGGCCAGGTGCGGGCCGCCGGGGAGCGTGGCTATGTCCTGCGCGGTGCCGAAGCCCGCGCCGGCCGGGGGTGGCGTGTTGGTGGCCACCGCCGCCCCGACGACGGTGGCGGCCAGCGCGACCACGATGAGCGCAAGGACCAGCATCTGCTGGCGCCACTCATGGCGGAACATCCGCCACGACCAGCGGATCACGGCCCGGCGGGCGGGAACGCCCCCGTTCGAGGTTCCCGCCGAGGCCTGGCGTTCGCGCAGTGCGGTGCTCACTGGCCTGATCCCCGCGTGAGCAGCGATTCGGGGCCCGGTACGGGCAGGGTCTGGTCGGTCACCCGGCCGTCCCGCAGGAACACCACCCGGTCGGCCCACGAGGCGAGCTGCGCGTCGTGGGTGACGACCACCGCGGCCACGCCGCGCTTGCAGGCGGCGTGGATCAGCCGCATGACCGCCTCGCCGTTGACCGAATCGAGCGCCCCCGAGGGCTCGTCGGCCAGCAGCAGCTGACGCTCTCCCACCACGGCCCTGGCGATGGCCACCCGCTGCCGCTCACCGCCGGACAGCTGGTCCGGGAAGCTGGCCGCCCGCTCGGCGAGGCCGAGCTCTTCCAGCGCTTGCAGCCCGGCCGCCCGGGCCTTCCTGGCCGGCACGCCGTCGAGTTCGAGCGGCAGCGCGACGTTCTCCGCCGCCGTCAGCCCGGGCAGCAGGTTGAAATCCTGGAACACGTAGCCGATCGAGCGGCGCCGCATGCGCGCCCTGTCGTTGCGCGACAGCCTGGTCAGCTCCGCCCCGCAGACGCGGACCTCGCCGCTGCTGGGCTCCTCCAGGCTGCCGGCGATGGTCAGCAGCGTGGACTTCCCCGATCCGCTCGGCCCCATCACGGCCACCATGGCACCCGCGTCGACCGTCAAGTCAATGTCTTGCAGCGCATGCACCTCGGCGGCCCCCAGGCCGTAGCTGCGTGACACGCGCCGCATCTCTAGCACGCTCATCTTCTTGCTCCAATCCTGCGCCGCACCTTCGGTACGGCCGGTGTCGTCCCCGTTGTCGTCTTCGCCTGCGGGTCTGCCGACGGGTCGGCGCGCCGCCTGATGCGGCCGTCGGCGGCGTCTAGCCAGCGGACCACGGCATCGAGCCGGAACAGTTCCGCGTCCACCACCAGCGCCAGGCTGATATCGGACTCGGCCTCGGCCTCCTTGATCCGCGTCCACTGCTGCATCAGCTCCACCAGGTACCTGCGGTGCACCTGGATCACTTCGCGCGCGTCTGTGCCGGGCACCCGCAGTGCCACCAGGACCTTCATCACCAGCTCGTCGCGCGGCGGCGAGCTCATGTCCGACGGCGTGCGCAGCCACCCGGTCAGCTCCTGCACGCCGGCCGCCGTGATCCTGAAGCCCTTCTGCGGGCCGTCCTGGCCGTCGCCTTCGGACTCGACCAGCCCGTCCCGCTCCAGCCGCTGCAGCGTGGTGTAGACCTGGCCGACGTTCAGCGGCCAGACCTCACCGGTCCGCGCCTCGAACTCTTCCCGCAGCTGAAGCCCGTATTTGGGACCCTCGCTGAGCAGCGCGAGCAGCGCGTGCCGGACGCTCATCCGATCACCCTATCGAGTAGCATACTCGGTATAGTACTCGATAAACCAAGCGATGGCACACCGGTTAACCCCCCCTTTTTCACACACCGGCTAGGCCCCCTTCCGGATCGGGCCGCAGCGCCCTGGATCGCCGGTAATGCCGTGAAGGGGGTGTCGGCTGGGATGGCTGTGGCTTGAACGGACACGGCCGCCTGGGGTGAGGGGGCCCTTGCCCCCATCTATCGGGGGTGAGGACCCCCTCACCCCAAAGTCGGGGCGGCGGGGGCGGGGCGGGCGCGAGCGGGGTGGGGGCGGGGCGGTGTGATGGGATGCGGGTGTGGATGCTGGGTTCAAGGAGCGGGTGACGGCGGCGTTCGACGGGCTCGCGGCGCGGTATGACACCGAACGGGGCGGGTTCTTCGCACCGGTGTCCGATCTGCTGGTCCGGGTGGCGGGGCTGCGGCCGGGGCAGGCGGTGCTCGACGTGGGCTGCGGAGCAGGGGCGTGCCTGTTCGCCGCGGCGCGGGCGGTTGGGCCGGAGGGGCACGTGACCGGCATCGACCTGGCCGCCGGGATGCTGGCGCGGGCGGCCGCGACGGCGGCGCGGCTGAGGCTGGCTCAGGTGAGGGTCGAGGCCGGCGACGCGGAGGATCCGGCGTACCCGGACGGGAGCTTCGACGCGGTGCTGGCCAGCAACGTCATGTTCCTGCTGGCCGACCCGGAGCGGGCCGCCCGGCGCTACGCGGCGCTGCTGCGGCCGGGCGGCGTGTTCGCGTTCAGCTGGAACGTCGCCGAGGATCCCGCCTGGGTGCCGGTCATCGCCGCGATGGACGACCACGCGGCGGACGGGGGGTTCGCCGGATTCCTGCACCGGCCGCCGTTCGACGCCGTGCCCGCGATGGAGGCCATGCTGCGGCGAGCCGGCTACCGCGGCATCGGCACCACGCAGCGGGTGGCCGAGGTGCGCTACGCCAGCCCGGACGCCTGGTGGAAGGCGAGCTGGAACCAGGCGCCCGCGCTGTTCTGGGAGAAGATCCCCGAGCCGGACCTGCGGGCGGGCCGGGCCCGGGCGGTCGCGCTGCTGGAGCCGCTGCGGGCGCCGGACGGCAGCCTGCGCCGCGGGCTCGGCTTCTGCTACACCCGGGCAGAGGTGGGGGGCGGGCGGTGACGACGCCGGGGTACTCGGGCCGGCCCCAGGCGGCCAAGCTGGGACTCAAGCCCGGGCAGCGGGTCAGCCTGCACCAGCCGCCGAACGGCTGGGCACTGACCGCCCCGCCGGACGGGCTGGCCGGGCCCGGCCGGGACGGGCAGGCCGACGTCATCGTGGCCTTCTTTTCCGAGGCGGCCGACCTGGCCGCGCAGATCGGCGAACTGGGCCGCCGGATATATCCCGCGGGCGCGCTGTGGGTGGCCTGGCCGCGACGGGCGGCCGGGCATCGCAGCGACATCACCGAGAACTTCATCAGGGACCAGGCCCTGCCCATCGGGCTGGTCGACGTCAAGGTGGCCGCCATCGACGAAGACTGGTCTGGCCTGCGGCTGGTCTGGCGGGTCGAGAACCGGCGGTGACGCGGAAACCCCGGTGACGTGCGGGACCATGGGCCTTACCATGGCGCCATGGGTTTCACTTGACGTTGAAGGCCTGCGCTTTCTGTTCTCGCCGTCGCGCTCGCGATCGAGCTCGCCGACGAGCTGGTTGACGGAGCCAAGGGGGCGGCGCTCCCGCTCATCCGGCGCGACCTGGGGCTGAGCTACGAGCAGATCGGGCTGCTGGCCTCGGTCCCGCTGCTGATCGGCGGCTTTCTCGAGCTGCCCATAGGCGTGCTGGCCGGCCAGGGCCGGCGCCGCCGGCTGGTCATCCTCGGCGGCGGCATCCTGTTCGTGCTGACGCTCCTCGGCGTGGCCTCCGCACGCTCGTTCGCCGTGCTGCTGGCCGCCTTCGTCGCCTTCTACCCGGCCTCCGGCGCGTTCGTTTCGCTGACTCAGGCCGAGATCATGGACGCCTGGCCGGACCGGCAGGCCCAGGTCATGGCGCGCTGGGACCTGGCCGGGGCGGCGGGCGCCGTGGCCGGGCCGCTGCTGCTTATCGCGGTGCTGGCAGTGGAGGGGGGCGGGGGGTGGCGGGCCGGCTTCCTGGTGCTGGCCGCGATCAGCGCGCTGATCTGGCTCGGCACGGTGCTGCGGCGCCCGGCGCATGCCGCGCCGGCACCGGCGGAGGCGGAGAAGGCCGCCGAGCAGCGGCCTTGGACGGCGCGGGTCCGGGAAATCGGTGCCGCGCTGCGCGACTGGGGGACGCTGCGCTGGCTGCTGCTGATCGAGGTGGGCGACCTGCTGGTGGACGTGTTCACCGGGTTCCTCGGGCTGTACCTGGTGGACGTCGCGCACCTGACGCCCGCCGTCGCGGCGCTGGCCATCGCGGTCAGGCTGGGCGCCGCGCTGGCCGGGGACGCCGCCCTCGTGGTGATCCTGGAGCGGGTCAGCGACCTGACCGTGCTGCGCGCCAGCGCGGCCGCCGCCGCGCTGCTCTACCCGGGCTTCCTGCTGGTCCCCGGCGTGGTACCGGAGCTGATCGTGCTGGCCGCCCTCAGCGCGGCGACCGCGCCGTGGTACCCCATCGTCCAGGCCCGGCTGTACGGCAGCCTGCCCGGACGGAGTTCGGTGGCGGTGACGCTGAGCAGCGCCGCCGGGCTGGCCGGGGGCCTGGGGCCGCTGGCGGTGGGGCTGGTGGCACAGTCGTTCGGGCTGAGCTGGGCGCTGGCCGGCCTGGTGATCGTGCCGGTGGCCGTCCTGCTGGTCCCGGGCCGGGACCGGTCACGGGCGTAGACTCTGCATTCGTGCCGGAGTCCAGCTATCCGAACTTCGCGGGCAAGCACGCCGGGGAAGCGCTGTTCACCGCGGCCGACTTCCTCGCCTATTTGCGACGGGTGGGCGCGCGGGACGACGTGCCAGGGCCGGCGTGGTGCTCTGCTACCAGCGCTCGCTGTACGATCACGTGCTGCGGACCGAGGGCGTCGAGCCGTCGCGGCGGGCGCTGCCGGTGCCGCTGCCGAGCACCGGCGGCCGGGTCGGGCTGCTCGGCCGGTTCGGGATCGGGGCGCCCGCCGCCACCGCGGCGCTGGAGGAACTGGCCGCCCTGGGCACCTCCGCCGTGGTGTCCGTCGGCACCGCGGGCAGCCTGCAGCGCGACCTGAAGCCCGGCGACCTGGTGCTGTGCGATGCCGCGATCAGGGACGAGGGGGTCTCGCACCACTACCTGCCGCCGGGCCGGCTGGCCGCGGCCCCGGCCGAGATGACCTCCGCCCTGGGCGCGGCCATGCGACGGGCGGGCCTGGTGTTCCGGACGGGGAATTCCTGGACGATCGACACCCCCTACCGGGAGACCATCGACGAGGTGCGGCACTACCAGGCCGAGGGCGTGCTCTGCGTGGAGATGGAGGCGGCCGCCCTGTTCGCCGTGGCGGAGATTCGCGGCCTGGCGCTCGCGTCGGCCTTCGTGATCAGCGACTCGCTGGCCGAGCTGACCTGGAGCTCGCAGTTCGGCTCCCCCGAGGTAGCCTCCGGCCTGATCGACGTGTACCAGGCCGCGGTGGCGGCGCTGACGGCCGGCGAGTAGGGACACCGGGGCGGGAAACCCAGCCCGTTCGGGAGAATAAGACGGGAATAGCTCGGCCCGGCGCGCGTTGGTCCCTGGTGAAGGGTTTTGCTCTCGGCTAGAGCTATCCCTGGATCCCGCCGCCCACTCACCCTCGGTATGCAGCTCATGAAGGGTTTCCCCGTCCGTCCCGTACCTGTCGAGAACGTCGGCGCCGCCGCTAAGGCGGCCGCCAGGCACCAGGCCGAACAGCTCACCGTCGTCCGCCGCCGGGCTCAGCCATCGGCGGTGTACATCGCCAGGCTCACCGTCACGGCGGTGTTCGCGTACCTGCTCGCGCTGCAGCTGCCGGGCGGGTCGCCGCGCTCCGTGCTGGCCCCGCTGACCGCGCTGCTCGTGGTGCAGGCCACGTTGTTCCACACCATCGGCACCGCCGTCCGGCGGGTCGCGGCGGTCACCGCCGGCGTGCTCGCCGCCGTCGCGGTCGCCGCCTATGTCCCGTTCAGCTGGTGGGTGCTCGGCCTGCTCATCGCGGGCACGATGGCGCTTGGCATGGTGCTGAGGCTGCGCGAGGAGATCCTCGAGGTGCCGATCAGCGCCATGCTGATCTTCTCGGTCGACTCGCACTCCGCCGCCACCGGCCGGATCACCGAAACGCTGGTCGGCGCCGCCGCCGGGCTGGTTGCGGGCCTGGTGCTCGCCCCGCTGCGGGTGCAGCCGGCCAAAGAGGCGGTCGGCGACCTGAGCCGCCAGATGGCCGACCTGCTCGGCCGGATGGCCGAGGGCCTGGCCGAGGTGCCGGACCCGAAGCGCGCGGCGGAGTGGCTGGACCGGACCCGGGCACTGCGCGGCGAGATCGAGCGGGTGGACGACGCCCTGGCCCAGGCCGAGGAGAGCGTCCGGCTCAACCCTCGGCGGTTCAGGGCCGGCGACCCGGCGGCCGGCCTGCGGGACGGCGTCGACACGCTGGAGCGGGCCGCGACGGACATGCGGGTGCTGGCCCGTTCGGTGGCCGACAGCGCGCGGATCGACAGCGAGCACAGCCCGGTCAGGGAGGCCGAGACCCGGGGCCGGCTGGCGGCCGTGATCGCGGAGCTTTCCGCCGCGGTGCGGGCCTACGGCCAGCTGCTCGAGGCCGATCCGGTGTCCGCTGACTTCTCCTCGTTCGCGGCCGAGCCGATCACCGAGGCGCTCGAAGACCACCTTGAGGAGGCTCATCGGCAGCAGGACCAGCTCGCCGACCTGCTCTCCACCAACCCGGCCGGACAGCCGGAGGGATGGCAGCTGCGCGGCGAGATCCTGGCCCACGTGAACCGGCTGCGCTCCGAGCTCGAGTCCTCGCACCTGCCGGACCAGGCTCAGGCCAAGCCTGCCCTGCTAGCCCCGCAGCTGAACGCGCTGCACGCGCGGCGGGACCGGCACCGGAGCGAACGGCACCGGGAGGAGCGGCACCCGGAGCCGGCCACCGGGCCGCGGCGGCGGCCGAACCGGGCCGCCTTGCGGGTGCGGGCCAGGCGGACCGCGTCCCGGGTGCGGGCCAGGCGGACCAGGTCAGGCCGCTAGCCGTGGTGGACGGCCTCGACGTTGTGGCCGTCGGGGTCGCGCAGGAACACCCCGTAGTAGCCCGGGTGGTACTCCGGGAACTCGCGCGGGGCGTGCAGCACCTCGACGCCCGCCGCCGCCGCGGCCTCGTGCACCGCGTCCACCGCGGCACGGTCGGGGGCCTTGAAGGCGACGTGGAGTTCCCTGGTCTCGGTGCCGGTGGGCGGACCCAGCCAGAACACCGGCTGGCCGTCGGGGCCGCCCAGCCCGACCACGATGGTCTCGCCGTGCGGGAAGCGCGCCACCTCGTGCATCCCGATCGCGGCGAAGGTGCGGAGGTAGAAGTCGAGCGACTTCTCCACGTCCTGGACCTGCAGGCCGATGTGATCAAGCATGGGCGCAGCCTAACAGGGACTACGCCATCGCAGCTCAGACCGGTATCGGGACCAGGACCGGGGTGAAGCGCCTGGGCGTGCGGGCCTCGTACTGGCGGATCCGTTCGGGCCAGTCTTCGGGTTCGTAGATGGTGACGCGGCCCCGGCTGGCGGGATCGACATCCTGGTGCTGCTCGCGTTCTTCCCTGGTCCTGGCGTTGGCGAAGCAGACGTAGATGGCGTGGTCCAGGTCGAGGCGCTCGCCGTACCAGGGCGGGATGATCGTGTCCGGGGTGATGTCCGCGTCGTGGGTTTCCCCGATACTGCCGCCGGGTTCGGGCAGGGGCGGGCTGGACGGGACCGGGGTGCCGTCCGGGCGGTAGAACGCGAAGTCCCCGCCGCCGCCCGGTGGTGCGGCGATGAGGTAGCCGCGGTCGTGGACCGCCTTGTGGTGCCAGGGGCACAAGCTGACCAGGTTGGCCAGGTCGGTGCGGCCGCCGCTGGCCCAGTGCTGGATGTGGTGCAGGTCGACCCGGCGGGACTCGCAGCCCGGGAACCGGCACCGGCAGCCGTCGCGCTCGCGGGCGGCGCGGCGGATCGCGGCGCTGGGACGGCGCCGGCGCCGGCCCAGGGCCAGCACCGCGCCGCCGTCACCGTGGGTCATCCAGGACAGCGCGGCGCCGCAGCCGAGCATCTGCGCGGTGGAGATGCTGACCGCCGGGCCGTCCTCGACGTGGCACCGGCCCGGGTCCGCCGGATCACCGGGAACCCGCGGGGCCGGGGACGTTTCCGCGGAAACGCCGGCGGGCCCCGCGGCCTGGGCCGGGGGCTCGGTGAGCACGCCGGTGCCGGCGTGGACCACGACCTGGTACACCTCCGCGTCATCGGCCCCGGCCACCTGGCCGGCCAGGAACGACTCCGCGATGGCCACCAGGCCATCCGCCAGGTCCGAAGAGGTCCGGACAGCCGGGCTGTCCGCGGCGGCCGGGGCGTCCCCGGCGGGGGCGTCCGCGGCCGGGGCGTCCGCGGCGGGCGGGTCCGCGGCGGGCGTTTCCGCGGCGGCGGGCGTTTCCGCGGAAACGTCTCGGCCGGGCCGGCGAGGTCGGCGCAGGCCGCGCGCAGCGCCTTGAGCAGCACCGCGCCGGCCAGCGGCGGCAGCCGGAACGTACCGGACAGGGAGCCGTCCTCCTCGAACCGCCAGGCCAGCCGGCGGCGGATGCGGGCGTCCGCGTCATCGGCGGCGGTGACCTTCCGGTGCGCGCGGGCGAACCGTTCCAGCTGGTTGCCCGTCATCGGCCCGGCGATCTCGGCCAGCCCCGCCTCATTCGCCGCGGTGGCGATCCGGGTCAGCGCCCGCACCTTGGCATACGACAGCCGGGCCGCGGCGAACCGGGCCCGGATCACCGGCAGGTCCCGCAGCGCCCGCGCCACCCGGACATGCTCCCGGGCCGTACCGGAGGACATCTGGCACTTCCACGACAGCCACTGCGCGCAGCTGTTCATCTCCCAGCTGGCCCAGCCCCGCCGGGCGTCGAAATCACCCAGCAGGACCAGGAACCGGCACGTCGCCGCGGCCAGGTGCCCGGCCAGCTCGCAGATCTGCGCCTCCAGCCGCTCCAGCGGCACCCCGGCCGGCTCAGCCGGGGACGCCGCGGCGTCGGCCGGCGGCGAGACGGCGGCGAAGATCGAGCCCGGCCTATCTATCTCGAACATGTATTCAACACTAGCGGGAGGGTGCGACAAAACCGGGCGATCGGATCGTGGGAGACTACGCGGGTGACCGCGTTGAAGCTGCCCAGCCTGCCGTTCGCGCTCGAGCCCGCGGGCAGCCCGCCGCCGGGGTGCCGGGTCAGGAGCGGCGTGCTGACGCTGACCGCGGCGGCGAACACGGACATGTTCGTCGATCCGGCCGGGGCCGGGCAGGTGCCCGACGCCGGACGGTTCGCCGGGCTGCCGCAGGCCGGCGACTTCACACTCGCGGCGCAGGTCAGCGTGGAGTTCGCGAGCATGTACGACGCGGGGGTGCTGCTGCTGCACGCGGCCGAACGGGACTGGGCCAAGCTCTGCTTCGAGTACTCGCCGCAGCTCAAGCCCACCGCGGTCACCGTGGTGACCAGGGGAACCTCCGACGACTGCAACTCCTTCGAGGTGGACGGCGCCGCGCTGTGGCTGCGGATCACGCGGTCCGGGGCGGCCTGGGCGTTCCACGCCTCCACCGACGGGGCGTGGTGGCGGCTGCTGCGCTACTTCACCCTCGGCCTGGGGCTGGTCCGGGTCGGGTTCCTGGCCCAGTCCCCCACCGGGGCGGGGTGCGCGGCCACGTTCGACCACATCACGTTCAGGGCCGGGGCGCCGGAGAACCTGCGCGACGGGAGCTAGTCAGCCCAGTTAGCTAGCAGGGTAGCGCCGGGTGGCGACGAGGGCGGCGAGGTCGGGGGCCAGCCTGAGTTCGGCGGCGTCCAGGGCGGGGTGGGTGAGCCAGTGCATCCGGGCCTGGTCGGCCAGCCCGCCGAAGCGCGGCGGCCAGGTCGAGGCCGGGGTCAGGTCGTCGATGACCAGGGTGCCGCCCGCCTTGAGGAGATCTTCCGGGTCGGCCGGGATGCCGCCGCTCTTGCCGTGCGCGCCGCCGTCCAGCACCAGCAGGTCGAACGGGGCCGCCCGGTAGATCTCGCGCCAGTCGCCGGGCAGCACCGCCAGGTGGGGCAGGTCGGCGAACAGGTCCGCGACGAGTCCGGCCCGTTCGGTATCAAGCTCGACGCTGACCAGCCGGGTGCCGGGCCGTGCGCCGGACGCCAGCCAGGCCAGGCCCACCCCGCAGCCGGTCCCGGTCTCGCCGATCGTCCCGGCGCCCGCGGCCAGGGCGTGCAGCAGGCGGCCGTGTTCTGGGCGGCAGGAATTGGCGAAGCCCCGCCGGCGGGCGAGGCCGACCGCGCGCTCGACCAGCGGCGGCAGGCCCTTCAGGCCGTCGTAGGCGGCCGTCCCCTCCGGTGACATGAGGTCAAGGTTAACGGTATTGACAGGGTGACAGATAACCGCTATCTATATGGATAACCGTTATCCGGGAGGGCTCGTGCAGCAGGAAGTGGTGCTGGCGCTGCTGGCCAAGGAGCCGTCGCACGGCTACCAGCTGCGCGCGCGGCTGCGGCAGGCGCTCGGCCCGCTCGGCGAGGGGATGAACGCCGGGCAGGTCTACGTCACGCTGACCCGGCTGGAGAAGGCGGGGCTGGTGGCGTCCGAGCCGTCCGCGGGGCTGCCGGACCGGCCGGACCGCAAGGTGTACGAGCTGACGCCGGCCGGCCAGCAGCGGGTCGCCGACTGGCTGGCCGAGGTGGGCTGGCCCGGGCCGGCCCCGGCCGAGTTCCACCTCAAGCTGGTCGCGGCCGCGGCGGCCCGGCTGGCAGACCCGCTGACGATCGTGGACGCGCAGCGACGCGAGTTGCTGCTCCGGCTGCGCGACGCCCAGCGCGCCGCGATGGCGGAACCCGACGGGTCCGAGGCCGGGCTGCTGCTCGAGGGCCTAGTGCTGCGGCTGCAGGCGGACCTGCGCTGGCTTGAGGCATGTGAACGGCACTGGATGAGCCGGAGGGATTGATGTTGACCGAGGACGCGCTGCTCAGCTGCCGTGCGCTGCGCAAGACCTATGGAAAGGACGCCGGGCTCGTCCGCGCGGTGGACGGGGTCGACCTGGACGTCGCCGCCGGGGAGACCGTGGCCATCATGGGGCCGAGCGGCTGCGGGAAGTCGACCCTGCTGCACCTGCTGGGCGGGCTGGACCGTCCGTCCGGCGGGGAGGTTCGGGTGGCCGGGCGGCGGGTGGACCAGATGAGCGAGAAGGCCCTGGCGCGACTGCGGCAGGACGCCGTCGGGTTCGTCTTCCAGGCCTTCCACCTGATGGACGAGCTCACCGCGGTGGAGAACGTGGAGTTGCCCGCGCTGCTGGCCGGGCGGCCAGCACGCGCGGCGCGGCGGCGGGCGATCGAGCTGATCGAGCGGGTCGGGCTGGCCGACCGGGCCAGGTTCCTGCCCGCGGCGCTGTCCGGGGGCCAGCGCCAGCGGGTGGCGATCGCCCGCGCGCTGGCCAACGAGCCGCAGGTGGTGCTGGCCGACGAGCCCACCGGCAACCTGGACAGCGCCGCCACCCTGGAGGTGCTCCGGCTGTTCGAGAGCCTGCACGTGGCCGGGCAGACGCTGGTCATCGTCACGCACGACTCGCGGATCGCGGCCACGGCCGACCGGATGATCTCGATGCGGGACGGGGCCTTCATCGACGAGACCAGGCTGACCGGCGGGACCCGAGGTGACCTCGGCGCGCTCGCAGGGCTGGAGGGGTAGTCGTGAGCAGGTTCCTGGTGGTCGGGCGCCTGGTCGCGCGCGACCTGCGCAATCGTCCGGGGCAGGCGGTGCTGATGCTGCTGGCCATCACGGCGGCCACCGCCACCTTGACCCTGGGCCTGGTGCTGCACGGGGTGACCAGCCAGCCGTATCAGCAGACCCGGGCGGCGACCAGGGGGCCGGACGAGGTGGGCTACCTCGGCTCCGGCTCACCCGCCACCGGGACGAAGCTGGTGAAGCAGGTCCGGACCCGGGCCGCGGCGCTGGCCCGGGCCCGGGGGGTGACCGGTTCCAGCGGGCCCTTCCCGCTCGCGGGCGCCCTGGTCCGGGCCAACGGCCTGACCGCTGGGGCGGAGGCCGAGGGACGGGACGAGGCGCCGGCAACGGTCGACCAGCCGAAGCTGACCGCGGGGAAATGGGTGCGGCCCAGCGGGGTCGTGCTGGAGCGGACCTTCGCCGCGGGGCTCGGCGTCGGCGTGGGTGACCGGATCACGCTGAACGGCCGGCCGTTCACCGTCACCGGGATCGCGGTCACCGCGGCCAACCCGCCGTACCCGAACCTGTGCTACTACTCCGGCGGCGGCTGCCGGGCCGGGCCGCCCGACACCGGCTCGGCCCGCGACATCGGGCTGCTCTGGCTCACCAAGCCCGACGCCCTCGCCCTGGCCACGCCGGGGAACCCGGTGACCACGTACGTGGTGGACCTGAAGCTGAAGAACCCGGCCACGGCGGACGCGTTCGCCGACCGGTACGACAACGGCCTCGGGCCGCCGGAGATGATCTCGTGGACGGGCATCGCCGCCGCCGACGCCCTGCTGGTGCAGGACGAGCAGCAGGTGCTGAGCCCGGGCGCCTGGCTGGCCACGCTGCTCGCCATCGCCAGCGTGGCCGTGCTGGCCGGCGGCCGGATGACCGAGCGGACCCGGAGGGTCGGGCTGCTCAAGGCGGTCGGCGCGTCGCCGGGCCTGGTCACCGCGACGCTGATGGCCGAGAACCTGGCGCTGGCACTGGCCGCCGCGGCGGCCGGGCTTGTCACCGGATGGCTGGCCGCCCCGCTGCTGACCAGCCCGGGCGTCGCGCTGGTCGGCACCCCGGGAGCGCCGTCGCTCACCGCGCCTGCCGCCGGGCTGGTACTGGCGGTGGCGTTCGCGGTGGCGCTGGCCGCGACGCTCGTCCCGGCGATCCGGGCCGCGCGCGGCAGCACCGTCGGCGCCCTGGCCGACGCGCCGCGGCCGCCGCGACGCCGGTCAGGTTTGCTCGCGATGTCCCGGCGGCTGCCGGTGCCGTTGCTGCTCGGGCTGCGGCTGGTCGCCCGCAGGCCGCGCCGCGCCCTGCTCGGCACGGCCAACGTCGCGGTCACGATGGCCGGCGTGGTGGCCGTGCTCACCTTCCACGCCACCGCCGGCCAGAAGATCAACGGCGGGGGCAGCGGCCTATCCAACCCGGTCTACAACCGGGACGAGCAGGTCCTGCTGGTGCTCACGGTAACGCTGCTCACGCTGGCCGCGCTGAACGCGATCGTCACCGCGTGGACCACGATGCTGGACACCAGGCATCCGGCCGCGCTGGCCCGCGCGCTCGGCGCGACGCCGCGCAACGTCGCGGCCGGGCTCACCGCGGCGCAGCTGCTGCCGGCGCTGCCGGGCACCCTGCTCGGCATCCCGCTGGGCATCGGGCTGTTCGCGGTCGCGGATCGCGGCGGGCTGCTGACCGTCCCGCCGGCCTGGTGGCTGGCAGCCGCGGTGCTGGCGACGCTGGCCGTCGTCGCCGGGCTCGCGGCCGTCCCGGCGCGTATCGGCGCCCGCCGCCCGGCGGCCGAGATCCTGCAGGCCGAGACGACCTGACGCCCGGAGTCCCCTCAGACCCCGAGCGCTCAGCGCCTAGCGGCCCAGGCAGCGCGCGGTGTAGGCGTTGCGGAACTTGCCCGCCGGGTCGTAGTGCCTGGCCAGGTCGAGGAAGTCGGGCAGGCGGTCGTAGCGGCCGGCCAGTTCGGAAGCCGGGGTGGTGAAAATCTTGCCCCAGTGCGGGCGCGGGCCGAACGGGGCCAGTTCCCGCTCCACCATCGTCACCACGGGCAGCACCGCGGCGGTGTCGGGCAGCCAGGTGAAGTGGAAGGCCACGCTGTCCTGGTGGTAGGCGGGGCTCAGCCACAGGTCGTCGCCGGCGATCGTGCGGATCTCGCAGATCCGCAGCACCGGGGCTATCCGCTCGCCGGCCCGCTGGAGCGCGTGCAGGGCGGGCACCGCGTACGCGGCGGGGATCAGGTACTCGGTCTGCAGCTCGTCGCCCGCGCTCGGGGTGAACTCGGGCCGGAAGTGCGGCAGCCGCTCAAACCACGGGCCGGGCTCGCCGAGCTGCGCGGTGGCGCTGCCGGCCGGCATGCCGGGCACAGGGTGCCGCGCGGCCGGGGCGGGAGTAGCGGTGAACCAGGGCTCGCCTTCGATGGCCGGGACGCCGTCATCGGCGAGGCTCTTGACCCAGAGCAGGGTGAGGCGGGGGGCGCGCCAGTCGGTGAACATGCTCACGCTGTAGCCGCTGGCCATGATCGCGGCGAAGTGGTCGTCCAGCACCGCCAGCGGCAGGCCCTCGTAGACGCGCTGGCTGACCTCGAACGACGGCACCACCGCCAGGATCAGCCTGGTGATCACGCCGAGGGCGCCAAGGTGCACCACGGTGCCGGGGAAGGACTCCTCGCCGCGGCTCAGCTCGACGACGTCGCCGTCCGCGGTGACCAACTCCAGGCCGGTCACGGCGGCGGACAGGTTCTGGTTGGCCGGGCCGGAGCCGTGGGTGCCGGTCGCGCAGGCCCCGGCCACCGAGATGTGCGGCAGCGAGGCCAGGTTGCGCAGCGCGAACCCCTGCCGGTCCAGGCGGCTGGCCAGGTCGGCGTAGCTCAGGCCGGCCGCTACCCGGACCAGGGACGCGGCCGAGTCGACCTCGACCTCGGGCGGCAGCCCGGCCAGGCTGACCTGGGCGCCGGGTGAGTCGGCCATGTCGTTGAAGGAGTGGCCGGTGCCCAGCACGCGGATCTGGCGGGCGCGCGCCACCAGCGTCTGCAGCTCGCCGAGCGAGGCCGGGCGGTAGAGGTCCGGCGCCGCGAACGTGATGTTGCCCGCCCAGTTGCCGCGCGGGCCGGCCGTGGTGGTCACCGGCGTCTGAGGGTCTCGGACCAGGTGGACGGGAGCGGGCCGCCGTACCACTGCTCGATGATCTGCCGGGCGATGGACACCGGCGGCGGCAGCGCGATCTCGCGGGCCTTGATCGCGGCCAGCAGTTCGTCCCGGCTGAACCAGTACGCCTCGGCGATCTCCTCGCGGTCCACCACGATGGCCTGGCCGGCCGGGGCGTCGGCGCGGAAGCCGAGCATCAGGCTGCGCGGCATCGGCCAGGGCTGGCTGCCGACGTAGCGTACGTTGGTGACCTTGATCTGGGTTTCCTCGGCGACCTCGCGGATCACCGCCTGCTCGGCGGATTCGCCGGGGTCCACGAACCCGGCCAGGATCGAGACCCGGCGGCCCGGCCAGGCGGCGTTCCTGGCCAGCAGGGCCCGGTCGTCCGGGTCGGTGACCAGCATGATCACCGCGGGGTCGGTGCGCGGGAAGTGCTCGGTGCCGTCCGCGGGGCACCGGGTGGAGTGCCCGCCGGGGTCGGGGACCGTCGGGGTCCCGTCGACCGGGCAGTGGGTGTGCGTGTCGTGCCAGTTGGCCAGCGCCACCGCGTGCGTGAGCAGGCCCGCGTCGCGGTCGCCGAGCAGCGTCCCGACCTCGCGTAGCGCCGCGGGGCGGGCCCTGTCAGGGGCGGGGGGCAGGGGCCCGGAGACGCCGAAGTAGACGGTCCCGTCCGCGTCCTGGCCGAGCACGAACCTGGTGCCCTCCGGGGCCTGGTCCGGCGGCACGAACACCAGCGCGGCGCTTTCATCGTCGTCGATCCGCGCCAGCGCCTGGCCATTGGAGACGACGAGCACCCGGGTCCCCGGGTCGGCCCAGGCCGCGTCCAGCCAGGCCAGGTCGGTCCGCTGCCCGGTGAGCCGGTCCACCGTCCCCCGGGACAGGGCGAGCGAGTCCAGCGGCGTCACCTCAGGTCCGCGGCGGCTAGCTCGTCCCACAGGTACGCCGACGCCTCGGCCCCCCGCAGGAGCAGGGAGATGTCCGCGCTCTCGTTCGGCGCGTGGATCCGGTCAGAGTCGAGGCCGACCGCGATGAACACCAGCGGCGCGTCCAGGATCTCGGCCAGGTCCGCCTCCGGGCCGCTGCCGCCCTCCTTGGTGAACAGCACCTCCCGGCCGAACGCCCGCTGCATCGCGCGCCGCCCGGCCTGCACGGCCACAGAATCGATGGGCGAGTGGCAGGGCCGGACCGCGGGCAGGGTGACAATCTCGGCCTCCAGGCCGTCCGGGGTATGGACGGCCACGTACTCGCGGAATGCCGCGGCCACGTCGGCCGGGTCCTGGTCGGCGACCAGCCGGAAGGAGATCTTGGCGTGCGCGGAGCGCGGGATGATGGTCTTGTTGCCCGGTCCGGTGTGGCCGCCCCACATGCCGTTGATCTCGGCGGTCGGCCGGGCCCAGATCCGCTCCAGCGTGCTGAAGCCCTGCTCGCCGCGGGTGGCGCCGCTCTCCCCCGCCTCGGCCAGCCAGTGCTTCTCGTCGAACGGCAGCCTGGCGATCAGGTCCCTTTCTGTGTCCGAGAGGGGCAGCACGCGGTCGTAGAACCGGGGCAGGGTGACCCGCTCCCGCTCGTCGTGCAGGCCGGCCAGCAGGGCCGCCAAAGCGTGCAGCGGGTTCGGCACGCCGCCGCCGAACGATCCTGAGTGCAGGTCACGGACCGGTCCGGTCAGCGTGACCTCCACCGGGAGCAGCCCGCGCATGCCCGTGCACATGGACGGCACGTCGGCGGCCCACATCGTGGTGTCGCTGATCACGATCACGTCGCAGGCCAGCCGGGCCCGCTCCCGGCGGAGCAGGGCGGCGAAGTGCTCCGAGCCGGACTCCTCCTCGCCCTCGACGATCAGCTTGACGGTGACCGGCGGCGCCGTGGCGCCGGAAGCCGCCAGTGCGGCGCGCAGGCCCAGGGAATGGATGAGCACCTGGCCCTTGTCGTCCGAGGCGCCGCGGCCGAGCAGCCGGCCGTCGCGCTCGGCCGGCTCGAACGGCGGGCTCTCCCACTCCTGCAGCGGCTCCGCCGGCTGGACGTCATGGTGCCCGTAGACCAGGACGGCGGGGGCGGCCGGGTCGGCGGCCGGCCATTCGGCGAACACCGCGGGCAGCCCGCCGGTGTCCCATACGTCGGCGACCGGGAAGCCGGCCCCGCGCAGGTGCCCGGCCAGCCACGCGGCGCTGTGCCGCACGTCGCCGTGCCGGGCCGGGTCGGCGGAGATCGAGGGGATGGTCAGCCACTGCTTGAGGTCATCGATGAATTTGCGCGCGTTCGCCTCGACATAGCCACGGACATCCATGCCTAGACGGTATCGCGCGTCGCCTCAAACACGTCGCCGCGGCCCAGCAGTCCCGCGGACGGGATCGACACGTAACGGCCGGGGCGCGCGGTGACCGAGCCCGCTACGACGGGGTGCTCCCCCGCGGCGGTCAGGACATCGAGCGCGGCCCGGGCGTCGGCCGGGGAGACGACGGCGCAGAAGCCGGTGCCCATGTTGAAGGTGGCGTACATGGTCTGCGGCGAGACGGCGCCCGCCTCGGCGATGAGCGCGAACACCGGCGCCGCGGGCGGCAGCGCGTCCAGGGTGTACGACACGTCGGCGGCCAGCCGGGCCAGGTTGAGCAGGCCGCCGCCGGAGATGTGCGCCAGGCCACGCGGGGTGATCCCGGCCGCCCACAGCGCCTCGGCGGCCCGCACGTACACCCGGGTCGGCGCGAGCAGCGCGTCGGTTAGCTCACGGGTGCGCCGGCCGAGGGCCTGGCGGGCCAGCGAGTAGCCGTTGCTGTGCAGGCCCGAGCTGGGCAGGGCCAGGACGACGTCGCCCGGGCGGACCGCGGACCCGTCCACCGGGGTGCGCCCGTCCGGGACCGCGCCGATCGCGGTGCCGACCAGGTTGAGCATGGGGCCGCCGCCCGCGGAGTCGGCGAGCATCGCGCCGATCTGGGCGATCTCGCCACCCGGGATGGCGATGCCGGCCTCGTCGGCGCCCCGGTACAGGCCGCGGGCGATCGCCTCGAGCACGGCCGCGTCGATCCGGTCGGTGGCGATGTAGTCGAGCAGCGCCAGCGGCACCGCGCCGGTGCAGATCACGTCGTTGACGTTGTTGGCCACGCAGTCGATCCCCACCGGCTCCCAGCGGTCCGCCTCGCGGGCCAGCAGGATCTTGGTGCCCACCCCGTCGGTGGTCAGCGCGATCGGCGGCCCGGGCGGGATGTGCATCAAGGTGGCGAAGTAGCCGCTGGCCAGGCCGGTGATGCTGGTCACCAGCGGGGAGCGCACGGCGGTCCGGGCCAGCCACGGGCGCATGGCCCGGGCGAACACGTCCTGCTCGCGCTCCTCGTCGACGCCCGCGCTCGCGTAGGGATCCATAGGGAGGCAGTTTACCCGGCCCGTTAGGAATATTTGAACTTTCAAATGTAGTTATGCTGGCACCAAGCTGAGGAGGCTGTCATGCCAGCGATCACCGTCGACGACATACTCGTACTGCCGCGGGTCCCTGAGCCCGGCCTGGCCGAAACGGAGCGGAAGGTCACCTCGGTCACCACCGCGCCGTCCGGCTACGAAGGCGAGGGGTTCCCGGTCCGGCGCGCCTTCGCCGGGGTGGACCTGCCCCGGCTGGACCCGTTCGTGCACCTGGACCAGATGGGCGAGGTCGACTACGGCCCGGGTGAGCCCAAGGGCACCGCGTGGCATCCGCACCGCGGATTCGAGACCGTCACCTACATCATCGACGGCACGTTCCAGCACCAGGACTCCAACGGCGGCGGCGGGCTGATCACCAACGGCGACACCCAGTGGATGACCGCGGGCGGCGGCATCCTGCACATCGAGGCGCCGCCGGAGGAACTCGTGGTCAGCGGCGGCCTGTTCCACGGCTTCCAGCTGTGGGTGAACCTGCCGGCCCGGCTGAAGATGACGCCTCCGCGCTATCAGGACATCCGGGCCGGGCAGGTGGCGCTGCTGTCCTCGGCGGACGGCGGGGCGCTGCTGCGGGTGATCGCGGGATCGTTCGGCGGGCATGACGGCCCTGGGATCACGCACACGCCGATCTCGCTGGTGCACGCGACCGTGTCCGCGGGCGCTCAGGTCCGGCTGCCGTGGCCCGCGAAGTTCAACTCGCTCGCCTACGTGCTGGCGGGCAGCGGTACCGTCGGAGCCCAGTCTCCAGGAGCAGAGAAGAGGCCGATCCGGATGGGGCAGCTGGCCGTGTTCGGGGCCGGGGACGCGATCACGTTCGCGGCCGGACCCAAGGGCGACATGGACATCCTGCTGCTCGGCGGCGAGCCGATCAGGGAGCCGGTCGAGGCCTACGGGCCGTTCGTCATGAACACCCGGGCCGAGCTGGTCCAGGCGTTCGAGGACTTCCAGGCGGGCCGGCTGGGCTCGATTCCCGCGGTACCCGTCGAGCCGCGTCCCGGGCACGACGTCCTCTGAGGTCTTATCGGGGGGTTCGGGGGGTCGTCCCCCCGGAGCCAGCAGAGGCCGAACGGGCTGGGCGCGTGCTGGTCACTCGGGCCGGGGGTCCCAGCGGAAACGGCGGACGGCTATGACAGCACCGACCCCGCCCCAGGCGGCTAGCACGGCGAGGTGCCGCCAGTCAGCGCCCGCGTGCGCGGCCAACGGTCCCGTCAGCGCTTCGTTGAACGGCCGCACGGGAAGCCAGCCGGAGACGCGGTTCAGCAGCCCGGAATTAATCGGCATGTACGTGCCCGAGATGAACAGCAGGGGGAACAGGACCAGCTGCGCGACCGCCGGGGCGGCCTCGGCATTGGAGATCACCGAAGCTACCGCCACGCCCAGGGCGCAGAAGCTGGCCGCTCCCAGCACCAGCGTCGCCGCGATGGCGAGCCAGTGCGAAGGGAACGGCACGCCGTAGAGCCGCCCGACGCCGACGATCAGCGCGATGTCGACCACGCTGACCAGCACGCAGTGCGCGAGCAGGCCGCCGAAATAGGCCCAGGCCGGCAGCGGTGTGGCGCGGACCCGCTTGAGGATCCCGTTCTGCCGCCGGGCGGCGAGCGCTACGGCGAGCTGCCCGTAGCATGAGCCAAGCACGGACAGCGCGGCGATCGTCGGCACGTAGTACTGCAGGGCCGACAGCCCGCCGAAGTACGAGCTTTTGCCCACCCCGCCGAACAGCGCGCCCATGATGACGATGAACACGACAGGGAAGATGAACGTGAAGATCGCGCTCTGCGGATTGCGCCAGAACGAAAGCTGCTCGTACCGGACCTGGTGAGCCAGCAAGCCGAGGCTATGACGCCGGCGTGCAACAGTGGTAGTCATCGGATGGTTCCCTCCGTCAGTTGCAGGTAGACGTCCTCCAGGCTGGGCCGGTCCACGGTGAGCCCGGCCAGTACCGTGCTGCGCCGCAGCGCCCAGTCCGTCAGCTGGTGCAGGGCTTCGGTCGGGCGGCAGGTCTCCACCAGGACCACGCCGTTCGCCGCCTCCGCTGGCACGGGCAGGTCGGTGAGCGCATAGCCGGCAGGCAGGGTGAAGGTGATGCGCACCCGCTCGGCGTCTCGCCCGCCGAGCCCGGCCGGCGGCCCGTCGGCCACGACCACGCCGCCGGACAGCAGGACGACCCGGTCGGCCAGCGCCTGCGCCTCGTCCATGGCGTGCGTGGTCAGCAGGATCGTGGTGCCCGCCGTGCGCAGCTGGCGTACCAGCTGCCAGGCGTCCCGGCGGGCGGCTGGGTCGAAGCCGGTCGTCGGCTCATCCAGGAATAGCAGCTCCGGGTGGCCGATCAGGCCCAGGGCCAGGTCCAGGCGGCGCTTCTGCCCGCCGGATAGCGTCCGGACCTTGCGCCGCTCAAGCCCGGCGAGGCCGGCGAGCCCGATGACCTCAGGCACGCCTATGGGAGCCGGGTAGTAGCCGGCGTCGCGGCTGATGGTCTCGCGAACGGTCAGGTACGGCTCGACCGCGATGTCCTGCAAGACCAGCCCGGTCCGCTCACGCAGCTCGCGAGCACTGGACCGATCGCCTGGGTCAAGGCCGAGAACTTCGGCCGTGCCGCCATCGCGGGCGCGGAATCCCTCCAGGATCTCCAGCGTGGTGGTCTTGCCGGCCCCGTTCGGCCCGAGCAAGGCGACGATCTCGCCCTGCTGGACGCTGAAGCTGACGTCGCGCACGGCCCGCACCGTGCCGTAGCTCTTGCGCAGCCCGGCGACGGCCAGGACGGTAGGTTCGGTATGCATGAACCCATTGCAGTCCGGCGGTGGTGCCGCGCGTCAGGGCCACCGGTAGGGTCGGCGTGCAACTTTAGTAGGTTGATAACCTGGGCGGCACGATGAGAATCATCCTTAACGTGATCTGGCTCGTGCTCTGCGGCATCTGGATGGCTATCGCCTACGCGCTGGTCGGGCTGCTCTGCTTCGTCCTGTTCTTCCTGGTCATCACGATCCCGTTCGGGATTGCCGCGTTCCGGATCTCGGGTTACGTGCTGTGGCCGTTCGGCCGGACCATCGCCCCGCGCGAGGGGGGGATGGGCGTTGGCGCCATTATCGGCAACATCCTCTGGGTCATCCTGTTCGGCTGGGAGCTTGCGATCGCGCACCTGGTGACCGGGGCCCTGCTGTGCGTGACGATCATCGGCATCCCCCTGGGGCTCGCCAACTTCAAGATCATCCCTGTCTCCCTCCTGCCGCTGGGGGTACGGATAGTTCCGGTCGACGAGCGGTTACCGATTCCTGAAGTCAGTTGCGCAGGAGCTTGAGCGCGAGGGCGGGGCAGGCGGCTACCGCGCGGCGGGCGTCGCGGTCCAGGGCGGGGGGCACCGGGCGCGGGTCCACCAGGGGATAGCCCCACTCGTCCAGCGAGATGAGCTCGGGCAGGAGCTCGGCGCACACGCCATGCCCGGTGCAGTTGATCGGGTTCACCCGCAGGGTCTGTGCATCAAAGGTCTGTGCCATGGTCAGGTCCAGTCGTCTTCGCTGGTCGGCATGCCGTCCGGCAGCGGCAGGAACGGCCGGCGGTTAGTCGCCGAGCACAGGCCTCGCGCGTGCCTGGCGATCTCGGGAGCGAACACCGTCAGGGCGCTGCGGACGAACCGCACCGTGCCATCCGGGTGGTTGCAGGCACCGCGGCCGGTGACCAGGCCCGCCCAGCGCTCCAGGTCGGCGCGGGTCTGCGCGCGGTGCCCGGCGCCAGCCAGCTCGGCGAGCCCGGCCGCGATGCGCGGCAGCCCGTTCAGGCACGGGCCGCACTGGCCCGCCGACTCGGCGGCCAGGTAACTCGTCACCCGGGCCGCCTCGGTCAGGCCGCACCGGTCGGAAGGCAGCGCCGCCAGCACGCCCGCACCCGCGGCGGCGCCGAACCGGCGCAGCGACGCGTTGTCCAGGGTGATCCCGGCCGCGTCCGGCATCGGCAGCCAGGTGCCGTGGTAGCCGCCCACCAGCCAGGCCTGCGCTCCCGCCCCGGCGCCGTCGCCGAGCAGAGTGCGCAGCGGCGTGCCGATCTCGGCCTCGACCACCTGGGTCCTGGCGCCGGGGCGGTAGATCGTGGTGAGCATCGAGCCGGGTTCGGCTGCGGTGCCGACGGCACGGAACCAGCGCGGGCCGTACCGCGCGATCAGCGCCAGGTGGGCCAGCGTCTCCGCGTTCTGCACCAGCGTCGGCGCGCCGCCCAGGCCGCGCTCGCTGACCCGCGGCGGCTGGAACGTCGGCAGCGCGGGACCGCCGCCGAGCCGGTTCACCAGCGCCGTCTCCTGGCCTGCCAGGAATCGCGCGGGCGCCTGCGTGATCGTCACGGCGAGCCGGTCCAGGCCACGGGCGGCCCGTTCGGCCAGCGCGCGCAGGATCTCCGGGCCGGGGGCACGATGCAGGTACAGGTGTGCCTCGGTGGCGCCGGCCGCCTCGGCGACCAGCTGCAGGCCGTCGAGCACGAGGTTCGGCGCGACCCGCAGCAGGAGTTCGTCCTTGCGGCTGGCCGGCTCGCTCTCCGCGCCGTTCGCGACGACTACCTTGCGGCCCTGGCGGACGCCGGCCCAGGCGACCGCGGCCAGCTTCCGGTGCACCGGGAAGGCCGCGCCGCCCCGGCCGGTCAGGCCGGACGCCTCGATGTCTTCGATGAGCGCGCCGGGTTGGTTGCGGTACGGGGTGCGACCGTACCTGGCCAGGTGGGCGCGCAGGTCCTCGGGGGCGGCCGGCAGCAGGCGGGGCAGCCCGGCAGCCTGCCGGGCTGCCCCGCCAGGTGCCGATTGATTCACGGCCGTGGTCATCGCGCCACCGTCCTGCGCGCCTGCCTGGCCGCTGAGGCGGTGTGCTGCGAGAAGACGGCGGCGACCCGGCCGGCCCTGGGCACCTGCCGGGCGGCGTGAGCCAGCCGCCAGATTACCGCCGCCAAGACGATCATCGCGCAGCCGATCGCCACGTCGAGCATCCAGCCGTGCTGCAGGTCCTTGCTCGAGCCGATGCTGTGCGCGAACGCGGCCGGCCAGCTGGCGTAGGCGAGCAGGTGGACGGCGCGCCACAGGATCCGGTTCAGGCGGCCGCGGAGGAGGCTGGTCACGATCATCGCCAGCATGATGTCCAGCGAGATCGCCCCCAGGGCCAACCACAGCCGCTCGTAGCCCGAAGCGAACGGGATGACCGCGGAGATCAGCGGGATGTGCACGTAGGTATCGAGCACCGCGGTCAGCACGTGCACCGCGATGAACGCCACCGACAGCAGGGACAGGTTCCGGTGCAGGTCGGTCACCGCGAACCTGGGCAGGCCGGGCAGCCGGCCCTGCCGGTTCACCACGATGCCCAGCACCAGGACGGCGGTCAGCAGCAGCAGCGCGACGATCCCGGTCGCGCGGCTGGCGTACCAGAACGCGGTGTTCATGTGGTCCCCTCTGCGTCGGCGGGCCAGCCGGCCACGGTGAGGACCGCGCCGGTCGTGTCGACCAGCCGGGCCGGCAGGCCGAGCCGCGCCAGCCAGCCCAGCGCCCGGCGGCCGCGGATGACCGCGGCCGTGCTGGCCGCGTTGGCGTCGGCGCAGGTCCCGGCGGTAACCGACACGGTGCGCCAGACGGGTTCTGCGGGCAGGCCGGTGCGCGGGTCGAGGATGTGGTGCAGCACGTCGCCGCCCCGCTGCCAGCGGCGCGCGGCGGTGCTCGAGGTGGCCAGGCCTCCGTCGCGGATGGCGATCAGCGCGTACGGTCCGGCCGGCGGGTCGCCGGGCGCGCCGGTCACGTCCTGCACCCGGACCCGCCAGCCGGCCGCGGGCGGCGGGCCCGCGACCGCGATGTCGCCGCCCAGGCTGACCAGCACGCCGCAGCCGAGCCTTTGCGCGATCCGGGCCCCGGACCGGTCCGCGGCCCACGCCTTCGCGGTCGCGCCCAGGTCGAGCTGGACCCCGGCCGCCATGGTCAGGGACTGGCCGTTCAGGCGGACCTCGCGCCAGCCGGGCACCTGCCGGACGGTGAGGCGGAGCGGCGGCCCGTTCGGCTCTATGTACTGGAAATCACGGTCGTACCCGGCCGCGGACATGGCCGCGCCTACCGTCGGGTCCACGTCGCCGTCGGTCAGCCTGGCCGCCCGCAGCGCCACCGCGATGGCCTCGGCCAGCAGCGGGCTGATCTCGTGCTGGCCGCCTGTCAGCGAGCGGATCTCGGAGTCGGCGCGGAACCGGCTGCAGGCCGCGTCGACCTCGGCGAGGTCGACTTCGAGCAGGCGGCGTGCTTCGGGCAGGCAGCCGGGTTCGGTCACCACGAGGTGGACCAGCGTGCCGAGGGCGCGCCAGGTAGCCGAGGCGGCGGCGTCCGTGGGGGCGGCGGCGGCGGGCGGGGCGGCGGGCGGCATTACGAGCCGCCGGAGGTGGCCTGGCTGGCGCCGCCTGAACTCGCGGCCGGCGCGGAGCCGGAGCTGAGGCCGCCGGAGCTCGAACTGGACGAGCCTGAGCTGGTGGAACTGGAGCCGCTGGAGCCGGTGCCCGAGCCTGAGCTGGTGCCCGAGCCTGAGCTGGTACCCGAGCCTGAGCTCGAGCTGGCCGGGGAGGAGTTCGACGTGCCGGCCGAGGTGGAGCCCGATCCGCTGGACGTGCTGGTCTTTTGCGTGGACCCGGGCAAGGCCAGGGCCAGCGCGCCGGCCGTCACCACGCTGGCCATGGTGACGGCGGTGGTCGTGGACCGGACCTTGGCCCGGCCGCGCTCCCTGGCCGCGACGGCCTGGCGGATCCCGTTGTTTCGGCGTGCGCTGCTCATATCACTCATCCTGGGGTCACGTACTCGAAATACCCTGCACGAACCTTCTGGGCAAGCTATGAGCCTGGCTGGCTCATCCCGCGCTCCCGGCGGCCGAGGCTACCCAGGCAACATGAAGGACACCTGAAGGGACACCTGAGGCGGCCCGGCGGCTCAAGGGCCGGGGCGGCGGATTATCAACTGCAATATCTCCCAAAATGACAGTTCAGGCCATGGCGCGCCGGTGACGAAGACCTGCGGGAACTTGACTGCCGTAGCCGACGCTAAAATGAAGTCCCCAGTGAATCTGTCATAGTCCTCAAATGGTCTGAGGAATTGCACTTTCCCCGTCTTCGCGGTCCGATGAATCACTGGTCAACAACTGCGCGTTCATCCTTGAAGTAAATGACCATAATGCTCGAGGTCACCGCTGCCTGGATATGCTCCGGCGAAACTGAGGTCAAGCTAGGGTCGAAGGCATGGAGCCGGCGAGGGAGGTGCTGCTCGGCGAGCGGACGCGGGCGCTGCTGCGGGTGGCCGCGCTGGAGCGGGAGTTCGCCGGGCTAGCCGAGGCGGCCAGCGCGGCCGGGACCGACGACGAGCACGACCCGGAGGGCGCGACGCTCGCGTTCGAGCGGCAGCACGCCGCCGCGCTGCTCGAGGCGGCGCGGGAGCAGGTGGCGGCGGTCGACGACGCGCTGCGGCGGCTGGCGGAGGGCCGGTACGGGGTGTGCGAACGGTGCGGGCAGCCCATCGGGGCCGAACGGCTGGCGGCCCGCCCCACCGCCGTGACCTGCGTGCGCTGCGCGGGAGGCGGGCGTCGGCGGGGTTAGGTATAGGAGGCGAGGGCGTCGAGGAGTTCCGCCCTGGGCGGGCCCGTGGCGGAGTACCTGGGCGCCGTCGAGCCGAGTGAGATCACCTTATCCAGCATGCCCGGCTCGGCCAGCGCGTCGCGCGGCAAGGCGGTCATCGCCGCCACCGAGGTGTAGGCGCGCAGCACGTCCGGGTCGTACGCCGCCGCCGCGTACAGGGCCTTGCTGATCTCCCAGGCCGGGTCGTCTGGCTGGTACGGCTGGCCGGTGATCTCGCCGTTGATCTCGGCCAGCCGGTGCCGGTCGAACTCGAGCGTGGCCCGGTAGTAGGGACCGACCGTGGCCTGGGTGACCTCGTCGAACCGGCGGGCCAGCCGCTCCGGCTCATCCGGGCCGACCTCGCGGAGCAGGTCGCGCAGGGTGCAGGCGTGCAGCAGCCCGATCGAGGCGCCCCGGCCGAGTGAGGGGTTGGTGCAGGCCCACGCGTCGCCGATGGCGGCCAGGCCGGTCGCGACGGGCTCGCCGTCCACCACGTGCCTGCGGTGGCGATCCTCGATGCCGGCGATCACCTGCACGCCGGTGATCGGCTGCGCGGCACCCCAGTGCGCGACGTTGGGGAACAGGGCCAGGGCCGCTTCCCAGGCGGGCACCGCGCGGAGCGCACGGAGTTCCCTGTCGCGGGCGGAGGTGACGAGGCCCACGCCCCAGGTCCCGGAGTCGCACGGCAGGGTGAGGATCGACACGCCCTCGAAGTGCTGCAGCAGCCGTTCCATCGCGGGCGGGCAGGAGCCTTCCGGCGACCGGAAGTGCCTGGCGTAGTAGACGAACCCGCAGTCCTCCTTCTCCTCATCCGGACGGCGGGCGCCGATGGCGGCCAGCATGCCGCTGACCGGGGACCGGCGGCCCGCGGCGTCGACCACCAGGTCGGCGTGGACCTCCGTGGCTCCCCCGATGGTGACGCCGGCGACGTGCGGCACCCCGGCGATCGACTCGGTCCCGGTGACCAGGCCGGTGACCGCGACGCCCCGGCAGACGGTCAGGCCGTCGGTGCACTTGGCGGCCTGGGCGACCGCGGCCTCCAGCACGGGCCGGCGCCCGGTCACGGTCTCGAAGCGCTCGTCACCGTCGCGCTTACCGCCGGTCATCTCGTCCGGCAGGGCGCCGAGCATGCTGGTGCGGACGCCGCCCAGGGCCTCGAGTTCGGCGATCACCTCGGGCAGTTCCCGCTCCATCACGGCCCGCCAGCGGGGCAGCATGAAGTGGAGCTGGCGGAACTGGTTCACCCCCCGGCGGTCCCACCGCTGCCACACGTCCCCGGCGCGGCCCCGCGGGCCTGCCGCGTCGCGTTCGGTGACGGTGACCTGGTGCCCGTCGCGGGCCAGCAGCATCCCCGCGGTCAGTCCGGCCAGGCCGCTGCCTATCACGACAATCTGTGCCATGGGCCGATACTTCGTCGCGGGTGAGGATGGCCGGTGTGGCGCGGATGGAGATGATGTGAAGGCCGCAGCCAGCTAGTCGGTGAGCGCTTGGTAGACGAGCTGGCGCAGCTGCGGGCGGATGGGGTGGGTGCTGGACGGGAGCAGCTGGGTGAAGAACGAGACGGTCAGGCCCTCGGCCTGGTCGATCCAGAACGTGGTGCTGGCGGCACCGCCCCAGGAGAGCTCGCCCGCGGTGCCGATCACCTTGCCGGGTACCGGGTCCAGGAGGACGGCGAAGCCGAGGCCGAAGCCGACCCCGCGGAACGGGGACTCGGCGTAGAGCGGGCGGCCGAAGGTCTCCAGGTCCAGGCCGCCGGGCAGGTGGTTGCGGGCCATGTAGCCGACCGTGCGCGGGCTGAGCAGGCGGATGCCGTTGTATTCGCCCGCCGGGCTGGCGTCCGTGCGCAGCAGCATCTGGACGAACCGGTTGTAGTCGGCCGCGGTGGACACCAGGCCGCCGCCCCCGCCGAGCATGCGCGGCTGCCTGAGCGCCGCCTGGCCCATGGCGTCGAGCCTGGTCGCCTTGCCGTCCTGGCCCGGGCGGTAGAGGGCGGCGAGCCTATCTGCCTTGCCGTCCGGGTCGGCCCAGAAGGCGGTGTCGGTCATGCCGAGCGGGCGGAAGATCCTGGCGTTCAGGAATTCGTCAAGACGCTGGCCGGAGGCCACCTCGACGACGCGGCCGAGGACGTCGGTGGCGACCGAGTAGTTCCATTCGGCCCCCGGCTGGAACAGCAACGGGAAGCCCGCGTAGAGGTCGCAGACCTGGGCCAGGTCCAGGCCGGAGGGCGTGCCCCACTCGAAGCCGGCCGCCCGGTACAGCGCGTCCACCGGGTGCACCCGGTGGAAGCCGTAGGTCAGCCCGGCCGTGTGCGTGAGCAGGTGCCAGATCCTTACCGGCTCCGCGGCGGGAACGGTTACCTGGTTGAGATCCGAGCCGCCGTCGTAGACGCGGACGTCTTTGAACGCGGGAATGAAGGCGCTGACCGGGTCGGTGAGCGCGAGCCTGCCCTCCTCGCAGAGGATCATCGCGGCGACCGAGGTGATCGGCTTGGTCATCGAGTAGATGCGCCACACGGTGTCGTCGGTCACCGGCAGGCCGGCCTCGAGGTCACGCGACCCGCAGCGGGCCACGTGCGCCAGGCGGCCGTGCCGGCTGATCGTGAGCAGCCATCCGGCCAGTCTGCTGTCTTCAACGTAGGTCGCGAAGTGCGCGTCGATGCGCTTGAGTCGTTCTTTGTCCAGCCCGAGTTCGGCCGGATCCACCTGGATTGTCAGCTCGGTCACGGGATCAGTATGCGATACGGGGCGATCTTCCCGGCAGAGGGAGTTAGCTGCCACGATAGGCCCATGACTTCTTCGACGGACGCGTTCCGGGCGGCACGCGACCTGCTGCTGGCTCACCGCGAGGACTACGACACGGCGCGACGCTCGTTCGACTGGCCGTCACTCGGCGAGTTCAACTGGGCGCTCGACTGGTTCGACGTGATCGCGGCCGAGCATCCGGACCGTCCGGCGCTGCGGATCCTGTCCGACGACGATTCGGACGTTTCGTTGTCGTACGGGTCGCTGTCGGCGCGGTCATCGCAGGTGGCCGGCTGGCTGCGCGGGCTCGGCGTGGGACGGGGCGACCGGGTGCTGCTGATGCTCGGCAACGTGGCGCCGCTGTGGGAGATCATCCTGGCCACGATGAAGCTCGGGGCGGTGATCATCCCGGCTTCCACGCTGCTGCAGCCGGCCGACCTGGTGGACCGGGTGTCGCGGGGTCAGGTCCGGCATGTCATCACGGATGCGGCCGAAGCGCCGAAGTTCTCCGCGGTACCTGGCGACTGGACCCGGATCGTGGTCGACGGGGATGCGGAGGGGTGGCATTCGTACTCGTCCGCGTTCTGGCGTTCCGCCTCGTTTGTGCCTGAGGGCGTCACCCGGGCCGATGACCCGCTGCTGCTCTACTTCACCTCGGGCACCACGGCGCTGCCCAAGCTGGTCGCGCACACGCAGGTCAGCTACCCGGTGGGGCACCTGTCCACCATGTACTGGGTCGGCATCCAGCCGGGCGACGTGCACCTCAACCTGTCCTCGCCGGGCTGGGCCAAGCACGCCTGGAGCAACCTGTACGCGCCGTGGAACGCGGGCGCCACCGTGCTGGTGCTGAACTACCAGCGGTTCTCGGCTGCCTCGCTGCTGGCCGCTTTCGGGGACTGCCGGGTGAGCACGTTCTGCGCGCCGCCCACGGTGTGGCGGATGCTCATCCAGTCGGATCTCGGTGCCGCGGACGTTTCTGCGCTGCGGGAGTGCGTGGCCGCGGGCGAGCCGCTGAACCCGGAGGTGATCGATCAGGTGCGCAAGGCCTGGGGGATCACGGTCCGGGACGGGTTCGGACAGACCGAGACGACCGCGCAGGTCGGGAACACGCCGGGCCAGCCGGTGCGGGCCGGCTCGATGGGACGGCCGCTGCCGGGGTACTCGGTCGTGCTGGTCGACCCCCTGACCGGTGAGCCGGGGCGGGACGGGGAGATCTGCCTGGACCTGTCGCGGCGGCCGCTCGGGCTGATGACCGGGTACCTGGACGATTCCGCTTTGAATGAGGCGGCCATGCGAGGTGGGAATTACCACACCGGCGACGTGGCGACGTCGGACGACGATGGCTACATCACCTACGTGGGCCGAACCGACGACGTGTTCAAGGCCTCGGACTACCGGATCTCGCCGTTCGAGCTGGAATCGGTCCTGATCGAGCACGAGGCGGTGGCGGAGGCGGCGGTGGTGCCGTCACCGGACCCGGTTCGGCTGGCCGTGCCCAAGGCCTACGTGCTGCTGGCCGCGGGGCACTCGCCGTCTGGCGAGCTGGCGCAGTCGATCATGGCGTTCTGCCGGGAGCGGGTCGCGCCGTACAAGCGGATCCGGAGGCTGGAGTTCGGGGAGCTGCCCAAGACGATCTCCGGCAAGATCCGGCGGGTGGAACTGCGCGGTTTGGAGACGTCGCGGCCGTCCTCCCCGCGCGGCACCACCGAGTTCTGGGAGGAAGACTTCACCTGGTGAGACTCGCGGGGGCGGGGTTAGCGGGGTGGGTCGATGAGTTCGGCGCAGTAGGTGGCCGCGGTCAGGAGGGCGGGGTCGGCGGTCCGGGCGTAGGCGTCCAGGGCGGTGTCGGTCAGCTTGATGACGTGCTCGTCGCCGTGCTCGGTGGCGCGGGCCATGAGGTCGGCTGCGGCGGGGGTGGCGGTCGCCGGGCTGGCGGGGTCCGGAGCGGCGGGGGTCGGGCGGGGGGTGGCGGGGGCGTAGGCGACGGTGATGGCGGCGCTGGCGGCCCAGGTAGCGGCGAGGCTTGACGGCCAGAGGGACTGAGGCAGGGCGGGGAGCAGGTGGCCCATCGCGTTCGGCGCGGTGGCGACGTGGACGAGCAGGACAGGGCTGCCGTAGCCGTGGGTGGCGTACTGCCTGACGCCGGCCTCGACCAGGCTGGCCAGCGCGGCGGGTACCTCGGCGGGTGTGGCCGGCGGGCGCAGCGTGGTGAGCGAAGGGGTCCAGGCCGGGAGGTCGGCCAGGCGGGCGAACCGGTCGCGGATCACCCCGCTCTGCTCGGGCAGCCGGGGCAGGGCGGCCAGCGCGGCCGGGGCGTCGAGATCGCCGGCCGGGGCGGCGAGACCGGGCACGAAGATCGCCCGGGCGGCCCAGTAGCCCAGCGCGTGGGCGATCTCGTCGACCGCGTCCGGCGAGGTGTCGCCGCCGAGCACCGTGCGGACCGCGTGCCCGGTCCTGATCAGGCCGTGCGTCGCCCCCGACGCGATGGCCGGCAGCAGTCGCGGCCACCAGGCGGCGAGCACCTCTGGCCACGGTGCCTCGCGCACCACCCGGCGGAAGAACGCCACCCAGTCGCCGACCCGGCGAAGCTGGCCCATCGCCTCGGCCCAGTTGTCCTCGGTGATCGGATCGTCTTCGCCGGGCAGCGTCTCCAGCCGCGCGACGTAGCGGTCCAGCCAGGAACCGACCTGGTCGTCAAGGCCGCGCCGGGACAGCACCTCGGCAGCCATCGGACCGTGGTTGCTCAGCCCGTTCTCGCCGCCGAACTCCGGGCCCCACCGGTGCAGCCGGACGTAGGCCTCGTCGAGAACTTCACTAGCCACGAGATCCTCCTGGTTCGCGGGGCACGGGCGTGCTACACACTCTATGTGAGAGCGAACTCCCCGGATAGGCCGGGATCCGCAGCCCGCGTGACGCGGGCCGACGGCCGGCGCAACCGCGCGGCGCTGCTCGCGGTGGCGGCAGAGCTCATCGCCGAGCAGGGTCCTGAGGTCCCGCTCGACGAGATCGCCCGCGCCGCGGGGGTGGGGAACGCCACCTTGTACCGGCACTTCCCGTACCGCGGCGCGCTGCTGTACGCCATCGCCGTGCAGGTGATCGGGCAGACCGCCGAGGCGGCGGAGCGGGCGCTGGCCGAGGAGCCGGACAGCTACCAGGCGCTGGCCCGCTACCTGCGCGAGGCGGTGCGGGTGCGGGTCGGGTGGGTGATGCCCGCGATCGCCGCCGCGCTGGACCGTGACGACGCCGGACTCGCCGCCCTGCGGGCGCGCAGCGTCGCCGCGATCGCCACCCTGATCGGCAACGCGCAGCGAGACGGGGCGATCCACCCGGACATCACGTTCGGCGACGTGAGCCTGCTGCTCATCCGGCTGGCCCGGCCGCTGCCGCCCGGTCAGGACCGGGCCGTGCAGGACGCCACCGCCCAGCGCCACCTGGCCATCCTGCTGGCCGGCCTGCGACCGGGCGCCGGGCCGCTGCCGGGGACCGGCCTCACCCTGGCCGACCTGCGCGGGCCGGCCGCCCAGCCGGCGGGCTAGGACGGGTTCAGGCTGGGTTGCGGTCATTTCCAGCCGAACGGGCGGGCAGGCTGCCTCCGCACCACGGCTCAAGCGGGCATCGCGGATCACACGGGCATCGCCGGGCCGGTGCGCCCGGCTCCGCAGCGCGGGCCGCGGGTGCTGTTGTGACGGGGGTGCCGACTGGGCTCACCGGGGCTTCAGCGGGAGCGAGCGTACGAGGTGAGGGGCCCCCCGACCCCATCTATCGGGGGCGGGGGCCCCCTCACCCCAATCGGCCGGCAGGGGCGCGGTACCTGCCGGCGCCACGCTGATGCCGGTGCGGCGATTGGGGCCGGAGTGAACGCAGAGGGCCGGAGTGAACGCAGAGGGCCGGAGTGAACGCAGAGGGCCGGAGTGAACGCAGAGGCACCGCGCGGGCCTGGCTGCGCGTGGCTCCATCCGGCCGGGCTAGTCGGCCGGGTCCGCGCTGACCGCGGGGCCGGACTCCCACTTCTGCTCGATCCGGCCGAAGTGCCAGATGCACAGGGCCACGATCCAGGTGACCACGAACACCCCGACGATGACGAAGCCGGCCGTGTTGATGTTGAAGCCCGCCAGGAAGGCCCAGAACGAGCCGTCCAGGTGGGCGTTCTGGGCCAGCAGGCCGAGCAGCTCGATCGCGCCGACGAACACCGCCACGAACACGGACAGGCCGGTGATGGTCAGGTTGTAGTAGACCTTGCGGACCGGCTTGGCGAACGCCCAGTCGTAGGCGAAGTTCATGAAGCAGCCGTCGGCCGTGTCGAACAGGCTCATCCCGGCTGCGAACAGGATCGGCAGCGACAGGATCGCGTAGAACGGCAGGCCGCCCGCCACGGCCGTGCCGGCCAGCACGAGCAGCGCGATCTCGGTGGCGGTGTCGAAGCCGAGGCCGAACAGGAAGCCGATCGGGTAGATCTTCCACGGCGTGTCCACCCGGCGGGCCAGCGGGCCGAGGAACCGGTTCATCAGGCCGCGCTTGTTCAGCTGCTCCTCAAGCTCCTCGTCGTCGTAGGCGCCGCCGCGCATCTCGCGGAACACCTTGATGATCCCGGCCAGGACGATGATGTTGAACGCCGCGATCAGGAACAGGAAGAACCCGGACACGCAGGTCCCGACCACGCCGGTAATGGTATGCAGCCCCGAGTTGCCGTTCCTGACCTGGTTGTCCAGGCCCCTGATGCCGAAGTTCAGCAGCACCGCCAGCACGAACACCACGCTGGAGTGGCCCAGGGAGAAGAAGAACCCGATGGAGAGCGGGCGCTTGCCCTCGCTGACCAGCTTGCGGGTGGTGTTGTCGATCGCCGCGATGTGGTCGGCGTCGAATGCGTGCCGCATGCCCAGCGTGTAAGCCAGCGCCCCGGTCCCCACCCCGAACACCGTCGTCTTGCTGATCTGGTAGTGGCCGCCCAGCGCGGCCACCAGCATCACCCAGCCCACCACGTGCAACCCGACGACCACCGCGACCATGCCGCCGAGGCGGGTCCACTCGGCCGGGCTCAGGCCCTGCCGGATCTTCCTCAGGCGGCCGCGCGGGTCAGCCATGAAGTCCCCTTCCTGCACAGGGGTCCCAGTCTAGAAGTAATTGCAACTTAGTTGCAATAACGCATGGAGTGCAGGTGGGGCGGGGAGATGGGGTCAGCTGGTGACGTCGGCCGAGGTGAAGCGGGCCCAGGCGAAGGAGCCGAAGAGCAGGGCGTAGACCGCGAACGAGAGCAGGCCGCGGAGCAGGGTGGAGGTGTCGACGGGGACGCGCAGCAGGGAGTCGAAGGAGAGCCACCAGTGCGTCGGCAGGTACGGGCCGACCGCCGCGAGCTGCGGCACGTTGTCGACCACCTCGCTGGTCACCACCAGGATCATGAGGGCGGCGATGGCCCCGATCGCGTGCTCGGTCAGCGTGGAGATGGCCAGGCCGATCGCGCCAAGGGCGGCCATCGCGGCCGCCACGTACAGGGTCACGAACAGCAGGCGGAGCAGCCCGGCCGCCAGCGAGATGGTGGTCCCGGACAGCAGCGTCACCGGGCCGACCGGGAACAGCACGGCGCCGGCCGCCAGCGCCACCGCCGAGACGATGAACGTGGCGCACAGCGCGTATGTCACGATCACGCCGTACTTGACCGCGAGCAGCCTGGTCCGCCCGGCCGGCACCGCGAGCAGGTAGCGCAGCGTGCCGTAGCCCGCCTCACCGGCCACCGAATCGCCTGCCACCACCGCGACCACCACCGGCAGCACCAGCACCAGCAGGGTGGACAGCGCGATGAAGGTCAGGAACACCCCGTTGCCCGCCAGCTGGTTGAAGAACGCCAGGCCGGCCCCGTTGCCGCCCTCCGGGCGCGGCGCCGCCAGCCGCAGGGCGATGCCGATGATCAGGGGGAAGACGGCGGTCACGGCCAGCAGCAGCAGGTTGCGCCTGCGCAGCAGGACGAGCCGGAGCTCGGAGGCGTAGAACCTACCCGCTGACATCGAAGCCCTCCCCGGTGAGCCCGACGAACAGGTCTTCCAGGCTGGGCGAGGTGACCGCGAAGCCGCGGACACCGATCCCGGCCTGGACGAGCTCGGCGCAGACCTGCTCCGGCGACGCGTCGCCGAGTACGGCTGAAGCCTCGGCCTCGGCCGCCTGGGCGTCGGCCAGCCGGAGACCGGTCAGCACCTTCGCCGCCGCCTCGGCGTCGGCGGTCTGCACCGTGACCCGGGCGGCGCCGGTCCGGCGCAGCTCGGGCAGCGAGCCCTGGAACACCAGCTTTCCGGTGCGCATCACGCCCACGTGGGTGCAGATCTGCTCCACCTCGGCCAGCAGGTGCGAGGAGACGAACACGGTGGTGCCGTCGGCGGCGATCTGCCTGATCAGCGCGCGCACCTCCCGGGTCCCCTGCGGGTCGAGCCCGTTGGTCGGCTCGTCCAGGATGATCAGCTCCCGGGGCCGCAGCAGGCCCGCGGCGATGGCCAGCCGCTGCTTCATGCCGAGCGAGTAGTGGCGGTACCGCTTCTTCGCCGCGGCGAGCAGGCCCACCCGGTCCAGGGCGTCGGCGATCCTGGTCCGCGCGGTGGCCTGGTCGGCGGTCCGGTCCGCCGCGTCGTAGCGGGCCAGGTTGTCGGCGCCGGTCAGGAACGGGTAGAAGGCCGGACCCTCGACCAGCGAGCCGACCCGGTGCAGCACCCGGGTGGCGCCTGCCGGCATCGGCACGTCGAGGAGCGACGCGCTGCCGCTGGTCGGGTAGGCCAGGCCGAGCAGCATCCTGATCGTGGTGGTCTTGCCAGACCCGTTAGGTCCGAGGAAACCGTAGACCGACCCGAGCGGGACGGCCAGGTCGATACGGTCGACCGCGAGCTGACCGCCGCGGAATCGCTTGGTCAGCCCGCTGGTCGAGATCGCGGTCAACGCGGGTGAGCCGCCGCGGCGGCGTACAGGACGCTGGGCTGGACCGCGCCGGCGAACGTGCTGCCCTGGTCGGTCATCAGCACCGAGACCAGGCTGGTCCGCAGCAGCCGGCCGCTGCCCCAGGTCCCGTGCACCGGGGTCGCCGACGCGAGCAGGGTGCGCAGCACGGCGGTGCTGTCACCGGCGGACGGGCCGCCGGCGCCGGGAGCGCCGGGGGTCAGCGCGGCCGACGGCAGCTCGAGCACGGTCAGCCAGCCGGACCCGGTCGTGGTGACGCCGGGGGTGGCGTGGCCCATGGCGCCGCCGGGGTGGCTGTCCGGCAGGTTCGCCTGGGTGACCGTCGCGCCGGCCGGCGGGGTGAAGCTGAGGTCGGCGGCGGCCGGCCTGACGAATGCGATGTCGGTGTAGCCCACCTGGAAGGCGGGGGTGCTCGCGCCGCGGGCGAAGACCTGCAGCCGGAGCGGCACGCCGTTGCTCCCGTCCACGTCGATCTGCACCTGGCCGATCAGCGACCTGGTGTCCTTGGGCGCGAGGACCAGCGCGTAGGCCGCCTGGCCGGCCACCGTCACGTTGCTGTCGACCCGGACCGTGGTGGTCGGCCCGACCGCGGCCAGCACCTGCTCAGCCGCCTGCTGGGGTGTCATCGGCTGCTTAGGCACGGCAGTGTCGGGGGCATTCGCCGGGAGGGTGAACTTGGTGACCTTGTTCAGCGTGCTCTGCCACAGCCACGCGGTACGGCCGTCCCTGATCACGTCGCTCTCGCTCAGCGACTGCGGCACGGCCAGCCGGAAGTGCCCGGGGCTGGCGTACCACACCCGGATCGTGTGCGACCCGGTGAGCAGCGAGGACAGCGAGGCCGGGTTGCCGGTGGCGGGCAGCGCGGGCAGGCCGAACGAGGCGGTCTCCACCACGGTCCCGGTCAGCGGCGGCGGGGTGGAGTCTGCCACCTCGGCGAGCAGCTGGGCCGCGGTGCGCGCGGGCAGCCCGGGCGCGGCCTGGGCCGACGAGATCAGCGACCCGGCCAGTACCCCGCCGGTGATGACCAGCGCGCCGGCCGGGATCGCCCACCTGGCCCGCCGGGACAGCTTCGGTGCCTGAATCATGTATCCCACAGTGCCGTACCGCGGCTGTGAGCACCCTGAGAGGCCGGCGACGGTGGTAGACCCGGTGCGCCACACTGGGACTGTGCGGGTGCTAGTGGTAGAAGACGAGCGGCGCCTCGCCTCGGCCGTGCGCCGCGGGCTGACCGCGGAGGGGTTCGCCGTCGACGTCGCCCACGACGGCGTGGACGGCCTGCACCTGGCCCGGGAGGGCGGGTACGACGCAGTGGTGCTCGACCTCATGCTGCCCGGGCTGTCCGGCTACCAGGTGTGCGAGCGGCTGCGGGCCGAACGCAACTGGGTGCCGGTGCTGATCCTGTCGGCCAAGGACGGTGAGTACGACCAGGCCGACGGATTGGATCTCGGCGCCGACGACTACATGACCAAGCCGTTCTCCTACGTGGTGCTCGCGGCCAGGCTGCGCGCCCTGCTGCGCCGCGGCGCCAGGCCGCGCCCGGCCGTGCTCGCGGCCGGTGACTTGCGCCTCGACCCGGCCGGGCGGACGGTCTGCCGCGGCGAGGCGGGCATCGAGCTGACGGCCAGGGAGTTCGCGCTGCTCGAGTACCTGATCCGGCGCGCGGGCCAGGTCGTGTCGAAGGCGGAGCTGATCGAGCACGTCTGGGACTCGGACGCGGTGGCGGACCTGAACGTGGTCGAGGTCTACGCCGGGTACGTGCGGCGCAAGATCGACACGCCGTTCGGGCGGAACGCGCTGCAGACCGTGCGCGGGGCGGGCTACCGGCTCGCGACCGACGGGGGCTGACCATGGCAAGGTGGTGGCGGCGGCGGAGCCTGCGGGCGCGGCTGACCCTGGCCACCTCGGCCGGGCTGGCGCTTGCCCTGGCCCTCGCGGCGGTGCTCCTGGTCAACGCGCTGCGGGCGTCGCTCATCCGCGGGCTCGACCTGTCCGCCCGGCAGGGCGCGGTCGAGGTGGCCGCGCTCATCGACCAGAACCGGCTGCCCAGCCCGGTGCCGGTCGCGCCGGGGACGCTCACCATCCAGGTGCTCGACGCGAGCGGCCGGATCACCAACGTCTCGCCCGGCGCGGACCGGCTGGTACCGATGCTGCCGCCTGCCCAGGCGCGGGCGGCCGCGCGGAGCGGCCGGGCCCGCACGCTGTCCGGGCCGCCGCTGGGCCTGCCGTCGCTGCTGCGGGTGGTGGCCGTGGGAGCGGCCGGTCACCACGTGGTCATCGCCGCGATCTCCTACGCCGAGGTCAGGGACAGCCTGGCCACGCTGGCCAAGGTCCTGGCCATCGGGACGCCGCTGCTGTTCGGCCTGCTGGCCCTGGCCACCTGGCTGCTCACCGGGTACACGCTGCGGCCGATCGCCGCGCTGCGCCGTGGCGCCGCCGAGGTGACCGGGACCGGCGTGCCGCGTGCCCTGCCGGTGCCGCCGGCCCGGGACGAGGTGCGCCTCCTCGCCGTCACGCTGAACGACATGCTCTCCCGGCTCGCCGAGGCCCAGCAGCGGCAGCGGGACCTGGTCTCGGACACCGCGCACGAGCTGCGCAGCCCGATCGCCAGCATCCGCGCCCAGCTCGAGGTGGCCCTCGACCACCCGGACGGCCTGGACTGGACAGAGACCGCGCGCGACGTGCACGCCGACACGCTGCGCCTGGCCCGGCTGACCGAGGACCTGCTGCTGCTCGCCCGGCTGGACGGGCAGCCCCTGCGGCGCAAGCCCACCGACCTGGCCGCGGTGTGGGAATCGGTCGCGGGGCGCTACGCCACGGCCAGGGTCCCGGTGCGGGCCGAGGCGGGGGCGCCCGGAGCGCTTGAGCCTTGCGTGGTGGCGGGCGACCCGGACGCGCTGAGCCGGCTGCTGGTCAACCTGCTCGACAACGCGGTGCGGCACGCGGCCAGCCGGGTCTGCGTGTCGGTGCTGCGGGACGGCGGGTGGGCGGTACTCACCGTGACCGACGACGGGCCGGGAATCCCTGCCGAAGATGCCGAACGGGTCTTCGGCCGTTTCGCTCGCCTGGACGACGCGCGCGCCCGTGTCGAGGCAGGCGCCGCGGAGGAAGGCGCCGGCCTGGGCCTGGCCATCGTGCGGTCCACCGCGCAGGCGCACGGCGGCACGGTGTCGCTCGGCGACGCCCGGCCCGGCCTGCGCGCCGTCGTCCGCCTGCCGCTGGCAGGGTCCTCTACAGCTTCTTCTTGAGCAGGCCGAAGACCCCGCGCACGACCTGCTTCTGCAGTTGCTTGCCCTCCCTGGAGTTCAGGAACGAGGTCACCGCGGCCACGCCGCCCGCCATCGCGCCCGCCGCCTCCTTGTGTTCGGCGGCGGGGTGTTCGGCGGCGGGGTGTTCGGCGGCCGGCTGCCGGTGCGGGGCGGCCGCCTCGGCCGGCGGGGCCATCCGGGCGGCCAGGATCTCCCTGGCGCTCTGGTTGTCCACCCGCTGGCCGTACTTGGCCCACAGCGGGGACGCCTTGGCCTTGCCCTCAACGTCGTCGGCCGGCCCCATCCGGGAGGCCGGCGGCGTCATCCGGGTGTGCACGACCGGTGTCGGCACGCCGGTCTCGGACAGGATCGTCACCGCCGCCTCGCCGATGCCCATGCCGGTGAGCAGCGTCTCCATGTCGTAGAAGGCGGACTTGGGGAACGTCGAGACGGTGGCCTTGAGCGCCTTGGCGTCCTCCGGCGTGAACGCGCGCAGGGCGTGCTGGACGCGGTTGCCGAGCTGGCCGAGGATCTCGCTGGGCACGTCCTTGGGGGTCTGGGTGATGAAGTAGACGCCGACGCCCTTGGACCGGATCAGCCGGACGGTTTGCGCCACCGACGTGAGGAACGCCTTGGTGGCGTCCTCGAACAGCAGGTGCGCCTCGTCGAAGAAGAACGCCAGCTTCGGCTTGTCCAGGTCCCCCGCCTCGGGCAGCTCCTCGAACAGCTGGGCCAGCAGCCACATCAGGGCGGTGGAGAACAGCGTCGGCTTGTCCTGGACGGCCGGCAGCTCCAGGCAGGAGATGATGCCGCGGCCGTCGGGAGCGGTGCGCATCAGGTCGCGGACGTCGAGCATCGGCTCGCCGAAGAACTCGTTGCCGCCGCCGTCCTCGAGCCCGGTCAGCGTCCTGAGCAGCACCCCGACGGTGGCGGAGGAGAGGCCGCCGATCCCGGTCAGGTCGGCCTTGCCCGCGTCGGAGACGAGGAAGCTGAGCAGCGCCCGCAGGTCGGACAGGTCGAGCAGGGGCAGCCCTTTGGCGTCGGCGTAGTGGAACACCAGGGTCAGCGACTGCTCCTGGGTGTCGTTGGCGCCGAGCACCTTGGCCAGCAGCTGCGGCCCGAAGTCCGAGACGGTCGCCCGGATCGGGATGCCAGGGCCGATGCCGCCCAGCGCGAAGAACTCGACCGGGAACCCCCGGGCCTGGAAGTGCAGGCCGAGGTCCTGGGCGCGCTTGGCGGCCGCGCCGCCCGCGTCGCCCGGCTCGGCCACGCCGGACAGGTCGCCCTTGACGTCGGCCACGAACACCGGGACGCCGGCCGAGGAGAGCTGCTCGGCTATTCCCTGCAGTGTCTTGGTCTTGCCGGTGCCGGTAGCGCCGGCGATCAGGCCGTGACGGTTGACCATCCGCAGCGGCAGCTTGACCATGGCCGCGGGGACGACCGCGCCGTCATGCACGCCGCGGCCGAGGTCGAGCGCGGCCCCGTCGGTGGCGTACGCGGTCGTGATGGCCTGCGCGAAGTCGGCCATGCCATTTCCCCCCTTTGTGAATGCTTCCGAGCGCGCAGCCTACGCCGTAGGCGAGCGGCCTGCCAAGGACGCGGTGATCCGGGCCGGCTGGGCGTGCCGCCAGGACACCGACATCAGCGCCCCGCCGAGCGGCGAGTCGCCGACATGCCAGCGGCCGCCGGTCGAGCGGACGATCGAGTCGCCGATGGCCAGGCCGAGGCCGGCTCCCGAGCCGTGCTCGGTGGCCCGGTGGAAGCGGTCGAACAGGCGGGGACGTTCGGCCTCACCGATGCCGGGCCCGCTGTCCTCCACGGTCAGGCTGACCCGGCTGCCCTGGGCGCGGACCTCGATCCGGACCGTGCCGTCCGGGCCCGCGTACCGGCAGGCGTTGTCGACCAGCACGCCGGCCAGCCGGTCGATCCACTCCGGCGGCGCGCTGATCAGCACGGCGTCATCGGGGGTCTCCGCGCTGACTGCGGGGCCGACGGCGCGGAACCGGTCGGCGCAGGCCTGGGCGAGCGTGGCCAGGTCGACCGGCTCGCTGCTGGGCGGCGGGGGGTTGGAGTCGAACCTGGCCAGCCACAGCATGTCCTCCACCAGCTGGCGCAGCCGCTGGCTCTCGCCCTGGATACGGCGCAGCGAGTCGCGGTACTGCGCGGCCTCCCGCGGGGCGGACAGGGCCACGTCGGCCTCCGCCCTGATCACGCTGAGCGGGGTACGCAGCTCGTGCGAGGCGTCGGCGGTGAACTCGAGCTGGCGGCGGCGCGACTGCTCGACCGGAGCCAGCGCGCGCATGCCGACGACCAGCAGGCCTCCGAACATCGCGAGCAGCAGGAACGGCCCGGCGGCGACCTCGACGTCCAGCATCAGGCGCTGGGTGTGCTGGTCGACGGCCAGGCTCTGGCCGGCGAGCAGCCAGCCCTGGCGATCCTGCGCCACCTTCAGCCGGAACGGGGCCACGCCGCGCAGCCTCGCGGTGACCGCGCTCCCTTCGTGCAGGACAGCCGCTGTGAGCAGAGCTGGCGGCAGCCCCGGCGCGCCGGGGCTGTGCGCCACGACCAGCCGCCTGGAGTTCACCGCCCAGAGGTACACCGCGGCGCCGTCGGCGTCGAGGTCGCTGCTCGAGTCGCCGCGGGCCACGCGCTGCCCGAGCGTGCCCGGGTGATGCCGCGCGGTCGTGAGGCGGTCGCGGAGCTGGTCGTCGTTCTGCTGGGTCAGGTGGCTGGCGACCACCAAGTTGAGCACGACCGCGCCGATGACGTAGACGACCGCGATGGCCGCCGTGGAGACGGCGGCGACCCGGACCGCGGGGCTCGACCCCTTGACTTTGACTCTCATACCGGACAGATCCGGTAGCCGACGCCGCGGACGGTCTCGATCCGCACGCCGGCGCCCGCGAGCTTGGAGCGCAGCCTGGCCAGGTGCACGTCGATGGTGTTCGAGCCGAACGCGTCGGCCTCGTTGTCCCAGACGTGCTGGGCGATCGAACGGCGGTCGGCCACGCCGGGCGAGCGCCGCATGAGGATCTCCAGGATGCCGAGTTCGGTGCTGGTAAAGGCGGGCCGCTCCCCCCGGACCAGCACCTCCCGCGCGGCCGGGTCGAACTCGACGTCCCCGATCTTGATCCGGGGCGCCTGGCTGACCGGCGGCCTGCGCTGCAGCGCCCGGATCCGGGCCAGCAGCTCGCCGAAGTCGAACGGCTTGACCAGGTAGTCGTCCGCGCCCGCGTCCAGGCCCGCGATCCGGTCGGCCGGGGTGTCCCGCGCGGTGAGCATCAGGACGGGGGTAGCCGTGCCGCCGCGGCGCAGCCGCTGGACCAGGTCAAGGCCGGACAGCCGCGGCATGCGCCAGTCCAGCACGGCCACCTCGTACTGGTAGAAGCGCAGGTACGCGGCGGCGGCCTCGCCGTCGGGCACCAGGTCCACGACGTAGCCCTGCTCTCGCAGCCCGCGCGCCAGGACCTCGCCCAGGCCTTCGTCGTCCTCCGCGACCAGCACTCTCACAGCTTCAGAATGTACCCCGGCGCCAGCCTGGATGGGTCGCCGCTTCAGCGGGAGACCCGGCGCCAGGCGGGGCGCGGAATAAGGCGCAGGGCCAGGGCCAGGCCGCCCAGCGGTGCCGGGATCCAGACGGACGCCTTGCCGCCGCGCAGCGCGGCCGCGGTAGCCGCGCCCACCTGCTCGGGCGTGCTGGACAGCGGCGCGGGTTGCATGCCCGCCGTCATCCGGCCGGTGACGAACCCGGGCCGGACCAGGACCACGCGGACGCCGGTGCCGTGCAGTGAGTCCGCCAGCCCGCGGGCAAAGGAATCGAGCCCGGCCTTGGCCGACCCGTAGACGAAGTTGGCCTTGCGCGGCCGGACCGCCGCGACCGAGGACAGCACCACGATGGTGCCGCGGCCGCGGGCGCGCATCCTGGCGGCGATGGCCAGCAGGCTGGTGACGTGTCCGGTGAAGTTGGCCTGGACCATCTCGGCGGCGCGCCGGACGTCCCGCTCGACCTCGGCCTGCGGGATCAGGACGCCGGCCGCGGAGATGACCATGTCCAGCGGGCCCGCGGCGAAGATCGCGTCCGCGAAGGCCTGGTGGGCGTCGGTCTCGGTGGCGTCGTAGGGCACGGTTCGCACCTGGTACGGCAGCTGCTTGCCCGCCGCGGCCAGCCGCTGCTCATCCCGGCCGGCCAGGATGACCTGGGTCTGCGCGGGAGCGGCGAGTGCGCTGAGGATGGCCAGGCCGATCTCGCTGGTGCCGCCGAGAAGGAGGATGCGGGGCGAGGAACCCGGCTCGTTCGGGAAAATATCCATTCGGCTACCCGTTTCCTATAGGCCCGCCACGAACAACCCCAGCCAGCACGCCTCGCACACCAGCATCGGGACGTCCCTGGTCAGCAGGTCCTCCACTGGCGCGGTGGTGCGGCGGCCGGTGAGAAATGCGAACCTGACCAGCGCCGCGGCGAGCGGGAGCGCGCTGGCCAGATGCCAGTACCTGGCTTCCGGGTGCTCCGAGGCCGCCCAGGCCAGGTACGCCGCGATCATGCAGGCGCCGACCGCGATCTGGCTCAGCCGCAGCGCCGCGGGCCGGTACCAGCGCATCACCGGCCGGTGCTCGATGGCCTCGGCGCCGAGGTTGGTCAGCTCGGTGTAGCGCTTGGCCAGGGCCACGCCGAGCGCGCCCAGGCTGCACACCAGCAGGAACCAGCCGGACGGCGGCACGTGGGTGGCTGCGGCCCCGCCCAGCACGCGGAGCAGGAAGCCGGACGCCACGAACATCAGCTCGATCACCGGGATGTGCTTGAGCTTCCACGAGTACGCGAACGACAGGGCCAGGTAGGCGGCCACCGTCGCGGTGAGCAGCGGCTCGGCGATGAGCAGGCCGGCGGCCAGGCCGATCAGGGCGCAACCCATGCCGAGCACGACCGCGTGCTGCTTCGGCAGCACGCCTGCGGCGACCGGCCGGTGACGCTTGCGCGGGTGGAGGCGGTCACGCTCGGCGTCGGCCACGTCGTTGACGAAGTACACCGCGACCGAGGCGAAGCCGAAGGCGGCCGCGGCCACCAGGGCGTAGAGCAGCCCGTCACGCCGGCCGAGCGACGCGCCGGCCAGCGGCGCGGCGAAGACGAGCAGGTTCTTCGGCCACTGCCGGGGCCGGGCGGTGCGCAGCACCGCCACCACCCAGCGGGCACCGTGGGCAGGCGCGGACAGGACCACGTCGGTGGCGCTCGTATCGGCGGTCACCGTGAGTAAACCACCGTGAAGTCGCGGCTGTAGACCTGGTAGTAGCGATAGACGCTGCCCTGCTGGGTGGGCAGCAGGGCGTGCGGGGTGGGGTTCTGAGGGTGCGTGGCCGCCTTGTAGTAGTCGTAGGACATCCACTCCGGGTTGATGTCCAGCTGCAGGGCCTCCACCGCACCCGCCCGGCGGAGCAGCGACGCGAGTTCCTTGACGTCGAGCGAGGGGCCGTAGACGAAGATGACCCGGCCGCCCTGGGTGATGCCGAGCCCGGAACGCCACACGTAGTAGCCGCCGCCGAGGGTGGCGCCCCACTTGGTGAGCACGTTCTGGTTCACCGTGGCCGGGACCGTCCCGTGGTCGACCAGCAGCTTGAGGTTCTGCCTGACACCCACCACGTTGGGAGTCATCCGCAGCTCGCGGCCCCAGGAACCGATCTTGATCGTGCCGTTGCGGTAGTAGACCACCGACGCCGCCCCGTTCACCAGGGCACCCTTATGCGCGCCGTTGAGGTAGAAGCCGCCGCCCGCCGAGTCCAGCTTGAACCCGCCGTTGAAGGTGGCCAGCAGGCCCTTGCGGGTGCCCGGCGGGAGCCACGTCGCGGCCTTCCAGTGGCCCGGGCCCGGGTCCTCGGCGCCCGGCCGCAGCTGGAACCTGACCAGCCGCTGGTCCATCGAGACGAGGCCCGCCACGTAGGAGGTGTACACCGCGCTCGGCCGCAGGAAGGTGCCGAAGATGGCCGGGTAGCCCTTGACCGTCTCCAGGACCCGCCAGGCGCCCTCGCCGGCCAGCGCCCTGCCGGCCGGTGAGGTGAGCCTGCTCGGGATGTTCGGCACGAAGCCGTGCGTGTGCTTGTAGTCCCTGGCCGACGTGGTGCCGCCCGGCGCGGCCAGCGAGAAGCCCGGCGTGCCTCCGGTCTTGGGCGGGTTGTACGAGATCCACTCGCCGAACGTCACCACCGGGCCCAGGTAGTGGTCCCTGGCCCATTCGGCCAGCTTGGCGGAGGTGGAGCCGCCGCCGGGCGCGGCCAGCGCCTGCCCGACGGAGAATGCGACCCAGCAGCAGAACACGGCGATCAGGGCGAGGATGACGCGGACCGTACGCAGCCGGAAGAACCGGCGGATCCGGCCGCGCCTGCGGCGGCCTGGCCGGGGTCCGTCTGGCCACGGGGCGGTGCCGGAGACCAGGGCGGAGTCGTCCGGCTCGTAGGGGCTGGGGCCCGGCGGCGGGGGCCCGTTCGACCGGGGGCCGTACGGCTGGGGACCGAACGGCCGCGGCCCGTACGCCGGGGCACCACGCCGGCCAGCGCGTCGGGATTCCGGTCGTTGCACTCGGCCTACCTCCTCGATGTGGCTGCGAAGTCCCCGCTGATGGTCTACCGGCTCAACATGAAGGAACCGTTACACGCGGAGTTACCCCGGATGTCCCGCCAAATATCCTGACACAGCTAAGACGGACCAGCCGACATCTCGGTTAAAAACCGGACATCGCGCCGTGAAAGGGGCAGCTCAACCGAGGGACTACCAGTGTCCCCAGGGAAGGAGGGCGGTGACCGCGACGGCCGCGAACAGCAGCGTCAGGTACGCGATCGACAGGTGGAACAGGCGCATCGGGGCGGCGGAGGAACTCGCCTTCCCGTCGGCGTCGAGGGCGGCGACGCGGGACTTCAGCTGGTGCGCCTCGACCAGGAACCAGGCGCCGAGCGCGGCGGCCAGGACGCCGTAGATCCAGCCCGCGTACGGGACCAGGGCCAGCGTGGCCGCCACCATGGCGTAGGAGTACCAGAGGATCTTCCGCGCGACCGTGGCGGGCGACGCGACCACCGGCAGCATCGGCACGTTCGCCGCCGCGTAGTCCTTGCGGAACTTCATCGCCAGCGCCCAGAAGTGCGGCGGGGTCCACAAGAAGATGACCGCGAAGAGCACGACGGCGGGCAGGCTCACCGTGCCGGTCACCGCGGCCCAGCCGACCAGCACCGGGAAGCAGCCCGCGGCGCCGCCGATCACGATGTTGGCCGGGCTGCGGCGCTTGAGCAGCAGCGTGTACACGAAGATGTAGAACAGGATGGCCGCGTCGGCCAGCGCCGCCGACAGCCAGTTGGCCATCAGGCCGAGCAGCAAGGTGGCGCCGGCGCCGAGCACGATACCCCAGGCCAGGGCCTCCCACGGCTTGATCGTGCCGTGGCCGTTGACCACCAGCGGGCGCCGCGAGGTCCGCTTCATGACCGCGTCGATGTCGCGGTCGATGTAGCAGTTGATCGTGTTCGCGCTGCCCGCGGCCAGCGTGCCGCCGACCAGCGTGACCAGGACGAGCTTGATGGACGGCACGCCGCGCTGGGCGAGCAGCATGGTCGGCACCGTGGTGACCAGGAGCAGTTCGATGATGCGCGGCTTGGTCAGCGCGATCAGCGCGCGCACCACCACGCCCGCCGGGCGGCGGCCGCCGCCCTGCCGGTTTCGGAGTGTCCCCGGCGTACCCGCGGAGACCGCTGCTGGAGAGGTCACTCGCCGCCCTCAGGGTTCGCCTGCTCGCTGGTGGGGGTGGCCGGCTCTCCCGGGACCGCCGTGTAGGTCACGGGGCGCTCGGCGGCCGGGTTGCGGTGACCGGGGACTAGTTCGGGCTTGGTGTACGCGACGTACAGCGCGCAGGCCACGACGATGAAAAGGAGCATCGGGAACGCGAAGGTCAGTATCGAGCCGCCGAAGGTCCACGCGCTGCCCGCTGGGTCAGCGATCACAGTGTTCACTCCGGATCCCTTCCTTCTCTTTGACTCTCAGCGCCCGGCGCTGAACGACAGAGCCCGTACTACAGAGCGTAGAACAGAAGCCAGAACAGCAACGCCATCAGGGCCAGGAAATTCCAGATGGTGGAGAAGGCACTCAGCGAGGCCTGGAACCGCTGCACCAAGTAGGTCTCAGTGTACGTAGGCGGCTGTTCGACGAACGACAGGGCCGGGATATACCTGGACCTGGCGAGCAGCATCTCCAGCCAGAGCAGTGCGCAGAGCTGGACGAACAGGAAGACCGAGTAGAAGCCGACGAAGACGCTCGAGTACCCGGAGCTGCCCGGCTTGAACGGCAGGTTGAGCAGCATGTAGATCTGCAGCGCGACCGCGGCCAGCCCGAGGCCGAGCGCGATGAGGCCGCCGATCTGCCAGGTCTGCTTGTGCCCGGCCTTGATCCGCTGCAGCACGAAGTAGTGCGTGCCGGCGCTGAGCACCGCGAGGAGCATGATCGTGGTGCCCATCCACAGCGACGGGTGGACGAACCCCGACCCCTGCCATCTGCCCTGCGAGTCGAGCGAGCGCAGGTAGAAGTAGGCGAACGCGAAGCTGCCGAACAGGAACGCCAGCCCGCCGACGGCCAGCCGCGATCCGGTCCAGGCCGCGTTGAGCGCCGACTCGTGGTAGTAGCCCTCGTCCTCGGCCGCGAGCGCCGCTTCCTGGGACGCTGGTGCCGGCGACGCCGTCATGTCGGTCATCGTTACGCCCCCATTTCTGACGGCGCTCCGGGCGCGCCCGCGTACGCGGCGGCGATGACGCCGGGCGGCGGATCCAGGTCGGCCACCGGCAGCGCGTCCCGCACGCCGTAGTCATAGGGACTGGACAGGATCACCGGCACCCGCTTGAAGTTCTCCGGCGGCGGCGGCGTGGACACCTGCCACTCCAGGCTGCGCGCCCGCCACGGGTTTCCTACCTCGCGCTCGCGCCAGAAGAGCGTCGACATGACGAAGTTGATCAGGAAGATCAGGATCGATGCGCCCAGGCAGAACGCGGAGATCGACACCCAGTCGTTGAGCGTCTCCAGGTTGCGCGCGTACTCAAACACGCGGCGCGGCATGCCCATGAGGCCCAGCGCGAACAGCGGCAGGAACGTGGTGTTGAAGAAGATGAACATGGTCCAGAAGTGGAGCTTGCCCAGTTTCTCGTTCAGCTTGATCCCGGTCATCTTCGGCAGCCAGTAGTAGATCCCCGCCATGAAGGCGAAGATCAGCCCGCCCATGATCGTGTAGTGGAAGTGCGCCATGACGAAGAACGAGCCGTGCTCGGTGGTGTCCGCGGGCACATCGGACAGGAACACGCCGCTGATGCCGCCGATCAGGAAGTTGAAGTAAAAGGCGAGCGCGAACAGCATCGGGATGCTGAACCTGATCTTCGCCTTCCAGAACGTTCCCATGGCGACCAGGTAGATGAAGCCGGTCGGGATCGAGATGAGCTCGGTGGTCAGCATGAACAGCGGCCGCATGTCCGGGTTGATGCCGCTGTCGAACAGGTGGTGCTGCCAGACGAAGAAGGACAAGATGCCCACGCCGAGCATCCCGGCCGCGGCGACCCGGTAGCCGAACAGCGGCTTGCGGCAGAACACCGAGATCACCTCGGCGATGACGCCGAAGCCGGGCAGCGCCAGGATGTATACCTCCGGATGGCCGAAGAACCAGAACAGGTCCTCGTACAGGAAGCTCGACCCGCCGAGCTGGTTCTCGAAGAACGCGGTTTGGAAGGTCCGGTCCATCAGCCCCATGTAGCACGCGCCCACCAGCACGGGCACCGCCAGGACCTGGAGGAACGAGACCGTGAACATGGACCAGACGAACATCGGGAGCCGGCTCCAGCGCATGCCGGGCGCCCGGTAGTTGATGATCGTGACGATCATGTTGAAGCCGGCCAGGATCATCGAGATGCCCATCAGGCCGAACGCGAAGAAGTACGCGTCCTCGCCCTGCCTGGCCTGGGTGGCCAGCGGCTCATAGCCCGTCCAGCCGGTCGGGAACCCGCCGAACAAGATGGCGGACAGCAGGGTCACGTAGGCGGCCGGGGTGAGCCAGAAGCCGAGCGCCTCGAGCCGCGGGAACGCGACCCGCTTCGACCCGATCAGCAGCGGGCCGAAGTACTGGCCGAACGGCCCGAGGATGACCGAAGACATCATCATCATCATCATCGTGCCGTGCTCGCCCACCGCCATCAGATACTGGTTCGGCCCGATGAGGTGGTAGGACGGCGACAGCAGTTCGCTCCTGATGACCATCGCGAACAGGCCGCCGGTCAGGAAGTACGCGATCATGCCGAACAGGTACTGGAGGCCGACCACCTTGTGGTCGAGGGTGTACCTGAAGTACTTCGACAGGCCGGTCTCGCGGCCGCCCCGCCTGACCTCGGCGAGCAGCGGCCTGCCCAGTATCTGCCGGCCCAGGTCGTTGAACACGCCGAGGCCGGCCAGCCAGCCGATGGTGCCGAACGCGTAGCCGAGCACGATCGGGATGTCGTTGGAGTCGGACAGGGCGTTCTGCTGGTACGCGCTGGACAGGAAGTTGCCGAGCAGGTGACCGAGGATGTAGCCGACCGCGGCGCCGACCACCCCGATGTGGACGCCCGGGCGCAGCCACCACGGCCGCATGACCCCGCCGGGGCCGCCGACCTCGGGGCCGCTGCCCGCAGGCTCAGCAAGGTCCTGGTGTGTCTCGATGGCCATCCCGTCACCCCTTCAGGCAGGTCATGGCGGACATTGCGGGTTTACCGGGCCGCACGGCTGGCTGGCCGGCCCTCATGGCGTCACCGGATCCGACGGCGGGTAGTAGTAGCCCGCGGCCCCGGTGATGCCGTCGATCGTCACCAGGTTCTTGCCCATCTGCGGGATCACGGTGGGGTCGTAGGTGGGCGCGTACGGCGGCAGGGCGGCGAGCACGCCGTCGCTCTGCTCCTGGGACTGCACACCGCTCGCCCAGGACTGGAACGCGGTCTGGGACACCACGTGACCGTAGTTGAACATCGCGCCGTGCCAGATGCCGCACAGTTCGTTGCACCGGACGGTGACGCTGCCGAGTGTCTTCGGCGTCACGTACGCCACGTTGTCCACCTGCGGGTTCGCGTCAGCCTTCACGCCGAGCTGGTAGGCCCAGAAGCTGTGGATCACGTCCAGCGACGTCACGTGGAACTCCACCGGGGTGTTCACCGGCAGCATGAGCTCGGAGGACTCCATCCCGCCGAACTGCGGGTACCGGTAGGTCCAGGTCCACTGCTGCCCGATCACCTGGACCTGGAGCATCGTGTTGGTGTTCGGGGTCCAGGTCGACGACTGCGTGCCGGCCAGCTTCCAGATGGGTGACGGGCCCTGGCCGGCGCCCGCGCCTGCCGGCACCACGAGCTCGACGGTGCCGAACACGAACAGCCACAGCACGATGACCGTGGTGCCGACGATCCAGATCGCCTGGACCCTGGTATTGCCGTAGATGGGCTCGCCGTCGGTATCGTCACCGGGCCTGGCCCGCCAGACCACGATCGAGTAGATGAAGTACAGCAGGACGAAGATGACGACCGGTGCGCCGGATACGGCGAGCACGGCGATGTCGAACTGCTGGTGCCGGGCGGCGTCGGACATGTCGCCGGGCGGCATGTGCGGGTACCAGACGAACCAGATGAGCAGGTCGGCGGCCAGCGCCAGGACGATCCAGATCAGGAAGAGCCGCAGGCCGTGACGGGGGCCTCTGGCCGGCTGAGATGGCTGGGCCTCGGGCTGCGTCGTCATGAGCTCACCACGTCCATCTCGCCCATCATGTAGCCGAGAGTCTGCATGGGACCGCTGTTACCGTCGAGGAAGCCGCCGCCGCAGGGGACCAGGCACTGCCAGCGGAAGACGCCGGCGTGGTCCGGGGTCATGAAGCTGAACTTCTCCAGGGCATACGGGTTGCCGTTCGTAACGCACGGCGACTCGCTGCACAGGTTGTTCGCCGACAGCTGGGCGTTCGGCGAGGCGACCGGCACGTACACGCCCATGGCCGGGATCGCGAACGTGTGCCCGACGTTGCAGTCGGACCACCCGTTGATGACCGAGGTCGTCTGATTCGACACGTACTCCTTGCCGTGCTGGTCGAACTGGGACAGGGTAACCGTGTTGCCGATGGTGCCCTGCACCTGGCTGAAATAGTTGTTCCGCAGTGGCGTGCAGCCGTCGTAGCCGTAAAGGGTCACGTTGACCTTCGTATTGGCCGGGACGGAAAACAATGTGGTGTGGACCCATTTACTAGTCGCCGGGTCCTGCACGTAATAACTGACCCAGTCGGGCTTGCTCGACGAGTCGTTCTGCGGATCTTCCTGCAACACCACGTTGACCTGGCCACCTGAGGCCGTGTAGTGGACGGTCGGCAGCGAACTCGCACCCCCTACGTAATAAAGGGCAACAAAGATTACGACTCCCGCCACCACGAGAAAGGCAACGAGCAGAGACGCCGCCCGGGCTGCTACGGACACCGGATCACCACCTCGCTTCATAACCGGACGTACGCACGCGGCGTAGGCGGTAATGCACGTGCATATCCAGCCGTGTGGTCAGGTGCAGGCCGGCACCTACGGGGTAGATACTCCAGTCACATGAGCCGCAAGGCAACACTTAACCCCGCGCATGACGAAATTGTCATTGTGGGCCGTGGCGGTTTCGTCGGCAGAATCGCCTGACCAGCGGTTATGCAGGCATGACGGCACGGCTGCCCCTGGCCTGGCACAACCCCGTGAGCGATAGCGCAATCGTTTGTGACACCTGATGGGCCGTCACGTAGCGTAGTTGCGGGTGCCGTGCGGCGGACCGCGGGGAACCCTGGTCTTAGGATGACGCAGCATGGCTTGATGTCGCGTGGCTCGATGTCGCGGTCGGCGTCCGGGCGGACACAAAACGGACTTCAGTCACGTCGGCAACGCCAGCACCGCGCCATTTAGGGCGGGCGGCCGGGATCCCAGGAGGGATCATGGAAATGCGAGAACCCGGGGGCACGTGGCGCCGGGGCGGGAGGATCTCCTCCCGGCCTTCGGGGTGGCCGGTGCTGCGCACGCCCAAGTGGATGCTCGCCGCCGGCGTGGTGCTCGTGGCCGGCCTGGCGCTGGCCGCCATCCCGCACCGGCCGTCGACCGCGCAGCGGGCCACCGACCTGCGCGGGATGGTGCACGACGTGACCACGGCCATCGAGTCGTGTGCAGGCGGCGTCAGCGATTCGATCACCGCGCTGCGGGCCATCCAGTCCGGCGCGAGCAACGACGTCAAGACCGCGGTCAAGATCGCCAACACGGCCGCGGCGAACTGCTCGCCCGCCAACAGCATGCCGATGGAGGACCTGGTTCAGTATCAGGCGCCCGAGTCACTGGCATCGTTCCACGTCCAGACCGCGGTCAATGAGCTCGTGACGTGGGCATTCCCGCTGGCGCAACGGGTCCAGATCGATGTCGCCACCCTGGTCACGGCCAAGGCGCCGGACGCGGTCGCGCGCGCGTCCGCGCAGCTGGGCAAGGATCAGCACGCGCTCGACGCGCAGCGCGCCCGGATCGACCAGCTCATCAACGCGGCCAGCACCTCGCTGTCCGCGCACGTGGCACCGCCGAGCCTGCCCAGTTAAGGGCGGCGGGATGGTGCCGCTGAGTGCCCGGGATGGTGCCGCTGAGTGCCCGGGATGGTGCCGCCGGGAGCAGAGATGCAAATCGGACCGGTGGTGCGTGCTGCTCGCAAAAGATCGTGGTGAATTCGGGCTTCGGGGTGGTTTTGGTGCACTATAGGGCGTGTCGCAAAACCCTGCCGGATGTTTTGCCTGGCAGGATGGGGTTTATGAGCCGTAAGTACCTCCCGGTGAACCGGGAGCGGCCGATGTTTCTGCCCCTGGATATGCGCTCGTGGGTGCCTAAGGATCATTTTGTCTGGTTCCTGGTTGATGTGGTCCAGCAGTTGGACACCTCGGCGCTGGAGGCCGGCACGAGCCCGGGGAAGGGCCGGCCGGGCTATGACCCGCGGATGCTGGCGATGCTGGTGATGTACGCGATGTCGTGCGGGGAGCGGTCCTCCCGGGAGATCGAGGACCGCACCCGGACGGATGCGGGCTTCCGGATCGCGTCGGCGGGCCAGTCCCCGGATCATTCGACGCTGTGCCGGTTCCGGCAGCGCACCGGAGAGGAAGACGGGCCGCTGGAGGACCTGTTCACGCAGGTGCTGTATGTGTGCGCGGTGGCGGGGCTTGGCCGGCTGCGGGTGATCTCGGTGGATGGCTCCAAGATCTGGGCGGACGCGGCGAAGGAGGCCAACCGGACCCTGGAGGGGCTGCGGAAGCTGTCCCGCAAGGTGCTGGAGGAGGCCGCCGCCGCGGACGGCGAGTGCGGCTGCGACGGGCACGGCCACGGCGAGGCGGCCGGCGTGCAGGGCGGGGACGGCTGCGGGTGCTGTGCCGGGGGGATGCTGCCGGGGCTGGGATTGTGCGGCCCGGCGGTGCTGCCGCAGGGATGGGGCGGGGCGTCCCGGGAAGAGCGGATCGCGGCCGCCCTGGCAGACCTGGAGGCCGCGCGCGAGGCGGAGGATGCGGCCCGCCGGCAGCAGGCGGAAGCCTACCTGGCCAAGGCGCGGGCCGGGCAGGCGCCGCCGGGCCGGATCCCGGAGGACGTGGCGGTGCCGGTGGCGGAGATCGCGCTGGAGCAGGCGATCGCCGCGCAGCAGGCTAAGCGCGACGCCTATGACCAGCGGGTCGCGGCCTCTGGCGGTCGCGGCGTGCGCGGCACCCGTCCCGCCCCGCCGGAGCAGGCCGCGCCGGTGCGGCGCTGCCGGGAACGGCTGGCCGCCGCCAGGAAGGCCGCAAGGGCCAGGGCCGCCGCGCCCGCAGAAGCCGGAGCCGGGCAGGGGCCGCCGGGCGGGGACGGCACGGGGAAGGGCAAGCGGGACAAGAAGCCGCCCCGGCCGGTGCGCAACATCACCGACCCGGATTCCCGCGCGATGCACTGCACCCGCAACGGCACCGTGCAGGCCTATAACTGCCAGTGCCCCCGCTCCGACGACGGGCTGGTCCTGGCCGCCCGCGCCACCCAGGACGCCAACGACGCTGCCCAGGTCAAGCCGACGCTGGCCGCCATCACTGCCGCGCAGCAGACCATCGCCGCCGGGCACCGGGCAGGCGGCCATTCCCCGGCCTGGTCCCGCATCGGCACCGTGGCCTACGACGCCGGGTACTTCAGCAAGGACAACTGCGAAGCGCCTGGCCCGGACCGGCTGATCAGCCCCGGCGCGTGGGAATCGGCCGAGAGCAGCGGGCCGCACACCCCGGCCTGCCGGCACCAGGACCCCCGCGATCAGATGGCCCATAACCTGTCCACCCGGCAGGGCCGCGACATCTACCGGCGCCGCGCGCCGCTGTCCGAGGGCGGGTTCAGCTTCCTCAAGGACAGAATCGGGCTCCGCCGGTTCTCCATGCGCGGCCTGCCCTTCGCCCAGGCCGAGCTCACCTTGGCCGCGACCGTCAGCAACCTGATGCTGCTCCACCGAAGGCTCTCCAGCCTTCCCTGACCGGCACCCGGCCGCCACTATCCACAGCACTGATGTCACCCGGGCCAGTCCGGCATGCCCGGAACCGGTCTCCCGCCGCGCCGGGCCTGGACCGGGGAACCCGCAACACCCGAAACAGGCCGCCCGCGCTGCCATCAAAGACCCGCAACCCGCGACTGGACCGGCGCAGCCGATCACCAGCTCCCGCCGCCGCGAAAGTTCTGCAACACGCCCTATAGACCCCCTAATTCACCACCAAGCCCGAATCCACCACGGAAAAAGTCGTGATCATCGTACTGGTGAGCGAATTGGTGCTCTTGATGATGTAGATGAGCGTCCAATTAACTCATTGACCGAGATCGCCAGGAGGGCGGCGCAGGACGGGTGGGGCGCCGTCAAGGCGCTCGCGGACCACGGCGCGGAGAGCCTGGGCGGCCGATCGGCGGTCGCGTGCGGTTAGGGGTGGGGGCGGGTCGCGATCACGGGACTACATGGCCATATAGTGACATATGTGAAATATGGGGAACATGTTGCACAGTTGAGCGGGCGACAAAGGATTGCAATCGTTTGTGTGACAGAGCCGTAACGATCCGCCTGACCGCTATGTGCCACTTGACCGGCTTCAGGGTTCCCGAGGACCATCACTCCCAAAGAGGCGTCGTGCGGCCTTGTGCGGATCCGGGCCGATAGCGGGCGGTCCCGCCGTCTGAGGACGCATGATCTCGTGGCCGCGCGACAAGGACCGAGGTAGCGGACATGCCGTCGCACCAGGAAGCGGTTCAGGTGATCCGGACCGGGCCGCGGTTGACCGGGCCGGTCCCGGCCCATGCGGCGCTGGCCGAGGGCACCGACCCGGCCGCCCGGGGGGCCCACGGGCCCGAAGTGGTTCACGGGCCCGAGGGAGTTTCTGGGACCCGGCGGATCCTCATCGTCGACGACGAGCCCAACATCCGCTCATTCATCGGCCGCGCCCTGTCCGCGGCCGGCTACCTGACCGGCTTCGCCGGCAGCGGTTCCGAAGGGCTGCGGCATGCCCTGGACGAGCACTACGACCTGGTCATCCTGGACCTGGTGATGCCGGACATGGACGGTTGCAGCGTGCTGAACCAGCTGCTGCGCGCCCGCCCGGACCAGACGGTGATGGTGCTTTCCTGCGTAGCCGACGTAGCCACCAAGGTCGACTGCCTCGAGCGTGGCGCCCGTGACTACCTGACCAAGCCGTTCTCGCTGGCCGAGCTGCTGGCGCGGATACGGGTCCGGCTACGCGAGGACGCCCACCTGCGCGGCGAGGCGCGGCCAGGCGAGGCGGCCGGGGAGATCATCCGGGCCGGGAACCTGACCCTGGACGTGGCACGCCTGGTCGCCGACATCGGGCACGGGCCGGTGCCGCTGACCCGGCTCGAGTTCCTGCTGCTGCGCGAGCTGGCGGAGCACTTCGGCCAGTCGGTGCCCAAGGGCAGGCTGCTGGCCAGCGTGTGGGGATACGACTTCGACCCGGGCTCCAACGTGGTCGACGTGTGCGTGCGGCGCCTGCGGTCCAAGCTCGGCTTCAGCATGATCAAGACGGTGCGCGGTGAGGGCTATCAGCTTGCCGGCAGCTTACGGCGGCCTCGCCGAGCGCATCTGGGGGCTCGGCCGGTTCGCCATCAGGGTCAGCTGGCCGTTCCGGCCGGCCCTGCTGGACGCCGTGTGGGCGGCGTTCTCCGCCGTCAACCTGGTCGCGATCTTCGCGTTCGCCGGCTGGGAGACCATCCCTTTCCACTTCATCTGGATCACCTTCACGCTGGTGTACGGCTTCCGCACCTGGGCGCCCCGGCCCACGCTGGCGGTGCTCGGCGCGGTCATGGCGACGACAGGCGCGGCCATCGGCGTGGACGTGGCGCGCGGCACCGAGTCGGTCGCCGAGCTGACCGAGGTCCCGCTCATGGCGGCCATGTTCCTGGCCATGGTGTGGCACGCCAGGCGCAAGCTCACCGCGGAGCACGAATCGCGCCGGTTCGGCGAGGAGAACGCCCGGCTTCTCTCCACCCAGCGCAGGTTCCTTCAGGACGCCTCGCACCAGCTCCGCACGCCGATCACCATCGCGCTCGGCCACGCCGAACTCCTCGCCGAAGGCCTGACCGGCCGCCAGGAAGGGCACGACATCGAGGTCGTGCTGGGCGAACTGAAACGGCTGCGCCGGATCGCCGAACGACTGCTGGTCATCGCGGCCGCCGAAGGACCCGAGTTCCTCCAGCCCGAAGCGATCGAGCTGGACAGCTTCACCATGGAGATCCTGCGCCGGTGGCGGCCCACCGCCGATCGTCGCTGGCAGCTCGGCCGGCTGGACAAGGTCACGGTGCAGGCCGACCGGGAGCGGCTGGGCCTGGCCGTCGACGCGCTGCTGGAGAACGCGGTCCGGCATACCGCCGACGGGGACGTCATCAAGCTCTCCGTGGTGACGGTGGGCGATGGCCTGCCGGTCCGCATGATCGTCAGCGACAGCGGCCAGGGCATCCCGGCCAGACTGCTGCGGCACGTCTTCGACCGGTTCCGCAGCGGTGACACCGGCCCATCCCGGGGCACCGGCCTCGGGCTGGCCCTGGTAAGCGCGGTTGCCCGGGCGCACGGCGGCGACGTCCTCGTGCACAGCACCCCCGGTCAGGGCAGCGAGTTCGAGCTACTGCTGCCCGCCCCGGCCCCGCCGCTCGCGCTCATGCCGGGGCCGGCACCGGGGACGCCCGACAGGGCGGAGGCTGCCGATGGCAGACTGGCACGCAAGCCCTGACGGCGCGGCGGCCGGACAGGACCAGAAGCAGGGGCCACGGGCGAAGACGTGGAGGGTGAAGCGGAGTATGGGGCAGCAGACGTGGAAGGGCGCGGCGCGCGAGGTCGGGCGGGCGGCGCTCAGGCACAAGGTGCTCTCCGCCATCGTCGCCGTCTGCGTGGCCGGGTCGCTGGCCGCGATCGGCGCGATCGGCTCGGCCTCGGGTCAGCCCGCGCGGCCCGCGGTGGTGGCGGCACCCGCGTTCAGCCTCCCCCTGCTCGGTGACGACTCCGGGCAGCAGGTCGCGCTCAGCAAGTACCGGGGCCAGCCGCTTATCGTCAACTTCTTCGCGTCCTGGTGCGAGCCGTGCAAGACCGAGACCCCGCTGCTGGCCAGGTTCTACCGGGGCGAGCAGGGCAAGGTGGCGCTGGTCGGCATGGACGAGAACAACTCTGTCGGCAACGCGACGGCCTTCACCCGCGCCAACGACGTCAGCTATCCGGTGGGATGGGACCCGCACTTCGCCGTCGGCACGGCGTACGGCGTCATCGCGCTGCCGCAGACCTTCTTCCTCAACGCCAGGCACCAGATCGTGGACCGCGTCTTCGGCAAGGTGACGATCGCCAGCCTGCACAAGGGCATGGCGCTCGCCACCGCCGGAGGCTAGCGGGCTACGAACTCTGCTTCCTCGACTTGCTCAGGGTGCCGGCCGCGCCAACCAGCCCGAAGGTGATGCCACCGTGCCAGAGGCCGCTCAGCACCGGGTCGATGATGCCGCCCCCGGTGACCACGGAGAGCACCAGCGCCACGGCGGCGCAAGCGAGCGCGGGCAGCACCGCGAACCGCCACGGATTGCTCCTGGCCCAGCGGATCGCCCGGTTCGGCTTGGCTCGCCACAGGGCGCCGGCCGCGGCCACCACGAAGAAGGCGATCGCCCCGAAGGCCACCGAACCGCTGAGCGCGCTCAGGCCGATATGCCCGCCGATAATATGCAGGCCCAGGTCGCCGGCGGCGACGATCCCGCCGGTCACGGTGGCGGCGCCCCACGGCGCGGCCGACATGGCGGCGCTGGAGACGGACATCTCCTCGCGCCGGGAAAGGTCCTGGTCAGTATGAGTCGACGCGGACATCTGGGTTCCTGCCCTTCGAGCCCCTAGCACGATATTCACGTCATATCGTGTCTTGCAGGCAGAGTATCACGGCATTACGCGTAGGGCATCCACGCCGCGCCGGCCGCGCCGGCCGGGCCGGGCCGAGGCGGGGCGGGGCGGGCCGAGGCGGGGCGGGGCGGGGCCGCGGGAGCGGCGAGGGAACCGTGTTCTCCGGGTGAACCCAGTGTTTTGCCCGCATCGGCACGCTTGATCTTCCCGCTGGACGGGAAACCTACTGGCAAGGGTCGATTCCGGGCAAAAGGGCTGTGGGATGCACGAGGGCGACAGCAGGGACGGTGATGCCCCGATTCGCCCGGCATGCTCCTCAGACGGGCGTGCGCCCGGCCGGTTCCGGAGGTGGCTGACGTACCTGGTGGTGGCGGCCCTGTCCGCCGCGGCCGGGATCGGCGCCACGCGGGTGGTGCAGCACCTCACCGCGCCCGGTCCGGGCGCGGCCGGAATGCCGCGCGCCGCCGCCGCGGACCGGCACGGCGCGATGAACGACGAGGCCGTCTACGAGGCGGTAGAGCCCGGCGTGGTGGACGTGACCGCCAACCTGCCTTACCTGCAGGAAACGGCGAAGGGCACGGGTTTCGTCATCGACGCCGCGGCCGGGCTGATCCTGACCAACAATCACGTCATCGACGGCGCGACCAGCGTCACGGTCACGCCGGTGACGTCGGGCCGGAGCTATCCGGCGCGGATCGTAGGCTACGACCACGCCGACGACATCGCCCTGCTCCAGGTGCGCGGGGTGGCGAGGCTCAGGGCGGTCACGATCGGCAGATCCTCGCAGGTGCAGGTGGGCACGCCCGTCCTGGCCATCGGCAACGAGGCCGGGCAGGGTGGTTCGCCGACGGTCGCGCCCGGGGTGATCAGCAACCTGGACCGCACCATCGTGGCCGCCGACCAGAATTCGGGCCTGAGCGAGACGCTGCGCGGCATGATGCAGACCAGCGCCGACATCCGGCCAGGCGACTCCGGGGGGCCGCTGGCCGACGCCGGGGGCCGGGTGATCGGGATCGACACGGCGGCCGGCGGCGATACGGTCCGCTCCGGCTACGCCATCCCCATCGACCAGGCCATGCCCATCGCCAGGCAGATCGTGGCGGGCCAGCGGGGCACCCGGATCCAGATCGGCCTGCCGGCCTTCCTCGGGGTGCTCCTCCCGGACAGCACCAGCACCAGCCCGCAGCGGCAGGCCCGCCAGGAACTGCGCCAGACCGGCGCCGTGAGCGGCAGCGGCAGGGCCTGTACCAGCGGCGACACCACATCGGCCCCGGCCAGCATCGCCCCGGCCGGAACCGGTGCGCTGGTGGACGGGGTGCTGTGCGGGACGCCGGCCGCCCAGGCCGGCTTGTTCGCCGGGGACGTCATCATCTCGGTCGGCGGGCACGCCGTGACCTCGCCCCGCGCGCTGACCGCCCTCCTCGGCCGCTGCCAGCCGGGCAGCCAGGTCGCGCTGGCCTGGGTCTCGCCCGGCGGCAGCCTGCACACCGCGCTGGTGACGCTGGCCGCGGGCCCGGCGGGGTGATCGCGCAGAACCCGCCCGGAACAGGGCAATCTCAAGGAAACGCCAGCGTATGCACAGCTTCACCGGGCTAACTGGAAGCCAGCTGTCGCTGGCGGACTTCCGGGCCGGCATGATCGGCCGCGACGTACCCTGGTCTGGTCGAGGGCGAGGATGATGCGAGAGAACGAGAGCGATGGCGCGGGCGGCTGGTGGCAGTCGCCTGAGGATGCCGGCCCGCGGGCCCCGCGCGAAGACGGCGCGGGGGCGCGCCGGCCCGGCCCGGACGCGGCTCCCCCGTCGGCGGGCGAGTATCCGGACACCATCGCCTTCGGCACCCCGGAGAGTTCCCCGCGGGCGGCCGGCCACGGAAACCGGGGCGGCTACGGGCAGGCCTGGTACGGGAACCAGGGCGGCTACCCGGGTCAGGGCGGCTACGGGAACCAGGAGGGCTACCCGGGCCATGCGGGCTACCCGGGCCATGCGGGCTACCCGGGCCATGCGGGCTACCCGGGTCAGGGGGGCGGCGGAGGCGCAGCCGGCTGGCCGGTGCCGGAGCCCCCGCCGGGACGGGGTGCCCCGCGCGGCGGGCGGCTGCTGGTCTACGTGGCCGTCGCCGCGCTCGCGGCGAGCATCGGCGCGGGGGCGACCGTCGCGTTCGGCGGCCACCGCACGGCCCCGGCGGCCGGGGTCTCCTCCGGCAACGTCCCCGGGCCGCACGACAACGCGCCGGGCAGCGGAGCCTCCGCGACGCGGCTCGACCCGGCCGCGGTGAGGAAGAAGGTAGATCCGGGCCTGGTCGACATCATGTCGAACCTCAAGTACAGCGGCGAGACGGCCGAGGGCACCGGGATGATCATCTCTGCCTCGGGGCTGGTGCTGACCAACAACCACGTGATCGACGGGGCTACGGCCGTGCGCGCCAACCTGGCCACCTCCTCCTCGGACCAGTCGTCCTTCACGGCCAGGGTCCTCGGCTATGACGCCGCCGACGACGTGGCGCTGCTCCAGCTCCAGGGCGCGTCCCGCCTGACCCCGGTGCGCTTCGGCAACTCCTCGCAGGTCCGCCTGGGCACCCCGGTGCTCGCGCTGGGCAACGCCGAGGGTCACGGCGGGGCCAAGCCCGCGCAGGGCATCATCAACGCCCTGGACCGCTCCATCCAGGCCAGCGACGAGGGCTCGAACAGCACCGAGAACCTGAACCACATGCTGCAGACCAACGCCCGGATCGAGCAGGGCGACTCCGGCGGCGCGCTGGCGAACAACGCGGGTCAGGTCATCGGCATGATCACCGCCGCCAACACCGCCACCTCCGGCCAGTCTTCGTCCGGCGGCACGCTCGGCTTCGCCATCCCGATCAACACCGCGCTGGCCATCGCCAGGCAGATCGCGTCGCGCCAGCCGAGCGCCACCGTGCACATCGGCCTGCCCGGTTTCCTCGGCGTGCAGGTCGCGACGAGCGACAGCTCCAATCCGCAGCAGCAGGCCGCCGATGAGGCGAAGGCCGGCCGCAACGGCCGGACGGGACCCGGGGTCAGCTCCTGTTCGACCAGCAGCCAGCCGTCCGGCGTCCCGGCGCGCGTCGCACCGGTCGCGGCGGGAGCGCTCATCGTCGGCGTGCTGTGCAACTCGGCGGCCCAGTCGGCGGGCATGGTGCCGGGCGACGTGATCACGTCGGTTTCCCGCCAGCCGATCACCACGCCAGGCTCGCTGACCAGCATCACCGGCAAGTACCACCCGGGCGAAGTGATTTCCGTGCTGTGGGTGAGCCTCGACGGGATCGAGCACACTACCAAGATGCAGCTGGGCGAGGGCCCGGCCCGCTAAGAGCCCGAGCCGTCCAGCCAGGCCCGGAGGCGGGCCTCGCACTCGGCGATCTTGCCGGTCTCCACGTACTCGCCGGGCGTGTGCGCGATCTCCGAAATGCCGGGCCCGTAGTTCACCGCCGGGATGCCGAGGGCGGAGAACCTGGCCACGTCGGTCCAGCCGAGCTTGGCCCGCGGCGTCCCGCCGACCGCCGCGGCGAACTCGGCCGCGGCCGGCTGGCCGAGGCCCGGCCGGGCCCCGTCGGCGACGTCCAGGATCTTGACCTGCCATTGCGAGAACAGCGACTCGACGTACTCCGCCGCCTCCTCTCCGCTGAGGTCGGGCGCGAACCGGTAGTTGACGGTGACCGCGCACTCGTCGGGCACGACGTTGCCCGCCACGCCGCCCCTGATGCCGACGGCGTTCAGCCCCTCGTGGTAACGCAGGCCGTCGATCTCGGGCTCGCGGGGGGCGTACCCGCGCAGCACGTCGAGGACGGCGGCGGCCTCGTGGATGGCGTTGCGGCCCATCCAGGAGCGCGCGGTGTGCGCCCGCTGGCCCGGCACCACGATCTCCGCCCGCAGCGTCCCCTGGCAGCCACCCTCGATCTCGGCCGAACTCGGCTCCATCAGCACGGCGAAGTCGCCGGCCAGGAGTTCCGGGCTGTTGCCGCTCAGCCGCAGCAGCCCGTTGCGCTCGGCCGAGACCTCTTCGCAGTCGTAGAAGACGTAGGTGACGTCCCGGCGGGGCGAGGTCAGGGCGGCGGCCAGCCTGAGCTGCACCGCCACCCCGGCTTTCATGTCCGAGGTCCCGCAGCCGTACAGGCGGGTGCCCTCGACGCGGGACGGCAGGTTGCCCGCGACCGGCACGGTGTCGACGTGCCCGGCCAGGATCACCCGCTCCGCCCGCCCGAGCGTGGTCCTGGCCACGATCGTGTTGCCGTCGCGGTGCACGGTCAGGTGCGGCAGCGGCCTGAGCGCGGCCTCGATGGCGTCGGTGAGCGGGCCCTCCTCGCCGCTGACCGACGGGGTGTCCACGAGCCAGGCGGTCAGCGCCGCCCCGTCGAGCTGAAGATCCACCCGGTCAGCTTACTCAGGCCGCCCGCTGACGGGTTGGCCCCGCCGCGCGCAGCGCGGTCACGATCACCGCGACCGAGGGGCGGCGCACGCTTGCGGTGCGGGCCACCGCGTAGACGTCCCTGGCCAGGTCGAGGCCGTGCGGCAGGTCCCTGACGGTGATCCGGCGGTCCGCCGCGGCCACGGCCAGCCGGGGCAGGATGGCGATGCCGATGCCGCGCGCGACCAGGCTGACGATCGTCGACATGCCCTCGAACTCGGACAGCACGGGCGGCGCCACGCCGACCGCGGCCAATAGCCGGTCCACGGCCTGCCGGGACGGCTCGCCGGCCGGCGCGGCCAGCCAGGGCTCGTGCCGCAGCGCCCGCAGGTCGACCGGCTGACCCTCGGCCGCGGCCGGGTGGGTGCGCGGCAGCACCAGCACGAGCTGGTCCCTGATCAGGTGATAGCAGGTCAGGATGGACCCGCCCAGCTCGATCTCCTCGGCCAGGCGGCTAGTCCAGTCGTCCACGATGGCCACGTCGACGTCGCCGGACCGGACCTGGCGCAGGCCCTCGCGGGCCGGCGTCTGCCGCAGCACGAGGGTCAGCCGCGGGTGGGCGCGCAGGCTGCGGGCGAGCGCGGGCGCGAACGCGACGGCCGCGGAGGGAAAGGCAGTCGCCACCATCCGCCCCGCGGGTTCCTGGGCCTCGGTGGACAGGTCGGTCTCGGCCTCCTCGACCATGGCCAGAATGCGCTCGGCATGGCCGGCCAGGCGCCGGCCCGCGTCGGTCAGCTCGGCCCGGCGGGCGGACCGGTCGAGCAGCGCGGTGCCCGCCTCGCGCTCGAGCGCGGCCAGTTGCTGCGAGACCGCGGACGGCGTGTAGCCGAGGACCGCCGCGGTCCTGGCGATGCTGCCGCGCGCCGCGAACTCCTGGAGCAGACGGAGCCTGTGCAGATCGAGCATAAGAGAACCTTACTCTCAGCGATAGAGATCAGCGCTTGTACTTATGGTTTAGCCGAGGGCAAACTGTCAAGGTGCGCAGGGTTGCCACACGATCCCGCAGCCTTATCCGCCATCCCGCAGCTAGGAAGTGCCAGCCCCCGTGGCTCTGACCATCACGCCCCCGTCCCCCCTTCCCCGCCCGGACACCCAGCCGCCCCGGCTGAGCCTGGCCCGCATTCCCGTCTCCGCCACGCTCGCCGCCAACGAGACCCTGGACGAACGGCGCCGCCGCGGCGAGCCGGTGCTGCCGCTGGCCTTCGGTGAGGCGGGCCTGCCCGCGCACCGGGCCCTGCGCGCCGCGCTGGCCCGGGCCGCCGGGTGCAACTCCTACGGCCCCGTCGCCGGGCACGCCCCGCTGCGCGAGGCGGCGGCCGGCTACTGGGCCCGGCGCGGCCTGCCCACCGACGCGGAGGCGGTGATCTGCGGGCCGGGCAGCAAGGCCCTGCTGTTCGGCCTGATGGCCGCGATCGGCGGTGACGTCGCCGTGACCCGCCCCAGCTGGGTCAGCTACGCCGCGCAGGCCGCCCTGTCCGGCCGGAAAGCCCGCTTCGTGCCGGGTTCTGGCGGTGTTCCGGACGCGGACCAGCTAGCCCGGGCGGTGACGGCGGCGCGGGCGGCGGGCAACCCGGTCCGTTCGGTCATAGTGACGCTCCCCGACAACCCGACCGGCCTGCTGGCCCCGGCCGCGGCCGTGCGGGACCTCTGTTCGGTGGCCGAGGCACACGACCTGATCATCATCTCGGACGAGATCTACCGGGACCTGGTCCACGATCCGGACGCGCCGTTCACCAGTCCCGCCGTCATGAGTCCCGAACGGACAGTGGTCACCGCCGGGCTGAGCAAGAACCTCGCCCTGGGAGGCTGGCGCCTCGGCGTGGCCAGGCTGCCCGCCGGAGGGTTCGGGCGCGACCTGCGCGACCGGCTGCTCGGCATCGGCAGCGAGATCTGGTCCGCCCCGGCCGGGCCGGTGCAGCAGGCGGCCGCGCTCGCCTTCAGCGAGCCGCCAGAGGTGGCCGGCCGGGTCGCGCTCAGCCGCCGCCTGCACGGGTCGGTGGCGCGGGCGGTGGCGCGTACGTTCGCCGCGGCCGGGGCGGCGGTGCCCGCGCCGCAGGCGGCGTTCTACCTCTACCCGGACTTCACGCCGCTGGCCGACGTGCTGCTCGGGCGGCACGGCATCACCAGCGACGAGGGCCTGGCCGGGTTGCTGCTGCGCGAGTACGGCGTGGGGGTGCTGCCGGGCAGCGCGTTCGGCGAGGACGGCGGGCGGCTGCGGCTGCGGGTCGCCACGGCCATGCTCTACGGCGACACCGACGACCAGCGGCTCGCCGCGCTGAACTCAACCGACCCGTGTTCCCTGCCGTGGATCGCCGCCTCGCTGGCCCGGCTGGAGGAGGTCCTGGCCGACCTCACCGGCTGACCCCGCGCAGGGTCCTCAGAGCCAGCCCTTGCGCCTGAAGACGACGTAGAGCACGAGCCCGGCGATGACCATGATGGCGATCGAGGCGGCGAAGCCGACCTGCCGGCTGAAGCCGGGGTAGGGCACGTTCATGCCGTAGAAGCCTGTAATGAACGTCGGGACCGCGATGATCGCGGCCCAGCTGGTGACCTTCTTGGTGATGACGTTCAGCCGGTTGCCCTGGATGGTCAGGTTGGTCTCCAGGATGCTGTTCACCAGGTCCCGCAGGCTGTCGGTCCATTCGGCGGCGCGGAGCACGTGATCGTAGACGTCCTGGTAGTACGGCATGAGATCGTCGGTGACCACGTGCAGGTCGCGGCGCATCAGGGCGTTCACCACCTCGCGCATGGGGATCACGATCCGGCGGAGCAGGACCAGGCTCTTGCGCAGCTCGAAGCTGCGCCGCTGGACCTGCATGTCCTGCGGGACGTCGGAGAACAACTGGTCCTCCAGCGTCTCGACGGCGTCGTCCAGGCTCTGCACCGCTTCGAAGTGACCATCCACGATGAAGTCGAGCAGCCCGTACAGCAGCCCGCCGACGCCGGATCCGGCCAGATCGGGGCTGGCGTCCCAGCGCTCGACGACAGCGCCGATGTCCAGCCCGTCGTCTTTGCGGACCGTGATCAGCGCATGGGGGGTGATGAACGCGGCGAGCTCGCTGGTGGCCAGTTCACCCGACTCGGTTTCCAGCCGTGCTCCGTACGCGTTCAGGAACAGGTGGCTCTGGTAGCGGTCGAGCTTCGGGCGCTGATGCTCCTGCACGGCGTCCTCGACGGCCAGCGGATGCAGCCCGAACTCCTCGCTCAGCACGGACAGGTCGCCGTGGTCCGGATCCCGCAGGTCCAGCCAGATGGTGACCGTCTCATCGGCCAGGTGATCGCTGATCTCGGCCACCGGGAAACCCTCGAGCTCGAGCCTGCCGTCCCGGTACAGCCGGGTGCGTGCCTGGCACCTGGTCGGGGTGACCTCGCAGATGGTGGCGGCGGCCACCGTGTCCGGATCACCGCCGTGGAATGTCTGAGCCAGCAGCGGGCGGGCCTTCAGTACGCCACCGGACGAGCTGGCTGGCTCCTGCGGGTTCATCGGGTTCTCCTCGCCGGGGCGCCGGGCTGACGGCCAGGGACGACGGGCGCACCAGGAGGAGAATACTGTGAGCGTGAACCGACGCGCTGCCGCGCAGGGGGCTCTCGCGCTCGGTGCTCTCGGAGTTGTCTTCGGGGACATCGGCACCAGCCCGCTGTACACCGTCCAGACCGTTTTCAATCCGGGCGATCCCCACCCGGTCAAGGTGACCGAGGACAGTATTTTCGGGATCATCTCGCTGATTTTCTGGTCCGTGACGATCATCGTCACCATCACGTACGTCCTGCTCGTGATGCGGGCCGACAACGACGGCGAGGGCGGGATCATGGCGTTGATCGCCCTGATCCGCAGGCGGGCCCTGCCCGGCGGGCGGCGGGCGAAGGTCGTGCTGGCCGCGCTGGGAATCTTCGGCGCTTCGCTGTTCTTCGGCGACAGCATGATCACGCCGGCGATCTCGGTCCTGTCCGCCATCGAGGGCGTCAAGGTGGCCGCGCCGTCACTGTCCAACCTGGTCATCCCGATCACGGTGACGATCATCGTCGCGCTGTTCCTGGCTCAGCGGCTGGGCACGGGCGCCGTGGGGCGCCTGTTCGGGCCGATCATGGCCGTCTGGTTCACCGTGCTCGGCGTGCTCGGCGTGCGCGGCATCGCCGGTCACCCCGAGATCCTGAAGGCGCTGTCGCCCACCTATGCCGCCGGCTTCCTGTTCGGCCATTTCGAGACCGCGTTCTTCTCCCTGACCGCCGTCGTCCTGGCCGTCACCGGAGCCGAGGCGCTGTACGCGGACATGGGGCACTTCGGCCGCTTCCCGATCAGGCGTGCCTGGCTGCTGGTCGTCTTCCCCGCCTGCATCCTCAACTACATGGGCCAGGGCGCCCTCATCCTGGGCAACCCGGGCAACACCAGCAGCCCGTTCTTCCTGCTGGCCCCGGGTTGGGCCCGGATCCCGATGGTCTTCCTCGCCGCCGTGGCCACGATCATCGCCTCCCAGGCCGTCATCACCGGCGCCTTCTCGGTGGCGCACCAGGCGGCCCGGCTCGGCTACCTGCCGCGGCTGCGCATCGAATACACCTCGGAACAGATGATGGGCCAGATCTACATCCCGTTCATCAACTGGCTGCTCCTGGTGGCGGTGCTCGCGCTCGTGCTCACGTTCCGGAGTTCGGCCGCGCTCGCCTACGCCTACGGCACAGCCGTGACCGGGACGATCACCATCACGACCCTGCTGTTCTTCTACTACGCCCGACATCAGTGGCGCTGGCCGCTGTGGATCGTGCTGACGGGCGGCGGCGTCCTGCTCGCCATCGACCTGCTGTTCTTCGCCGCCAACCTGACCAAGATTTTGCACGGAGCCTGGCTTCCGCTGCTGATCGGCATCATCGCGTTCACCATCCTCACCACCTGGCAGCGGGGCCGCGAGCTTGTCACCCAGCTGCGGGATCACGAAGAAGGGCCGCTCCGGGCGTTCATCGAGCAGCTGCACGCCACGAAGCCGGCGCTGGCCCGGGTGCCCGGCACCGCCGTCTTCCTCAACCGCGGCAAGGCCACCGCCCCGCTGGCCATGCGAGCCAACGTCGAACACAACCACGTCCTGCACAAGCACGTCCTCATCCTGACGATCGAGACCACGACCGCGCCGTACGTCCCGGCGGCCGAGCGGATCACGGCCGACGACCTCGGGTACAGGGACGACCAGATCACCCACGTCACCGCCCGCTTCGGCTACATGGACCCGCAGAACGTTCCGGCCCTGCTTCCGCTTATCCGCGAGGCCAAGCTCGAAAGACCCCTCGAAAACGACGAGCTGTCGTACTTCCTGTCGCGCATCGAGATCGTCCGGGGCGATACGCCGGGCATGAGTCGCTGGCGCAAGCGCCTATTCATCGCGACATCGCGGGTCACCGCGGACGCAGCCGAATACTTCCAGCTCCCCCGCGAACGCACCCTCATCGTGGGCTCACGCATCGAGCTCTAGCCTCGGCAGGCCGGCGTTAAACGGGGAGCAGGTCGGGGCGCTTGGGCGGGACTCCGTCGCCGCTGGACCCGCCGCTCAGCCGCCGCCGCACCCACGGGCCTGCGTACTCCCTGGCCCAGCGGGCGTCCTGGCGGCGCGCGGCCAGCCACGGGGAGCGGCCGGATGTCCTGGCGGCGGGGGGCCGGGCGGCCGGCGGCGCGTGCCAGTCCCCGCCGGCCGGGATGCCCGGCACCTCGCAGGCCGGGGTGCCTAGTACCTCGCAGGCGCGCCTGGCCACCTGGCGGTGGCCTTCGGTGGTCAGGTGCAGCCGGTCCGGGCTCCAGGCGCGGATGTCCTTGAGCGCCGGCATGGACCACAGGTCGACCAGGTCGCAGCCGCAGGAGTCGGCGATGCCGCGCAGGTGCATGTTGTAGGCGGCGATCCGGCCCCGCAGCAGCCGGATCACCGGGAACATGCGCGGATCGAAGCCGGTGAAGATGAGCACCCGGCAGCCCGCCGCCTGCAGCTTGGCCACGGCCGGCTCGAAGGCAGACGCCAGCTCGTCCACGTCGGCGCCGCAGAGGATGTCGTTGCCGCCCGCGGCCAGGCTGACCAGGTCCGGCGCCAGCTCGACGGCCCGCGGCACCTGCTCGGCGACGACCTGGCCGAGAAGCTTCCCGCGGATGGCCAGGTTGGCGTACCGGAAGCCGGGGTGCCGCGCGGCCAGGGCACCGGCCACCAGGTCGGCCCAGCCGCGGTACCCGCCGTCGGGAGCCGGGTCGTTGAGCCCCTCGGTGAAGCTGTCACCGATCGCCACGAAAGTGTCGATTCCGGGCGGCACGCTACTTCCAGGCATCTGAACCATGATGCCATCCCAAACGAGGAGCAAAGGGAGGGGAGGGCAGGTCCGCGAGTATCGGGGGCGGCCACTGGCCGGCCCGGAGCAGACTTGACGGATGCGGATCAGACTAGGGCGCACGGCCAGGCTCGCGGCGGCGGCACTGACGGGCGGCGTCCTGGCTGCTGCCGCGGCGGGCTGCTCGGGTTCGGGCGGGGCCGGGAACGGCCCGTCCTCCGGCTCGGCACCGCCGTCAAGGACGCTGGCCCCCGACCCTGGTGGCGCGGGACATCCCGCCGCCGCCTGGCCCACCTACGGGCGCGACTTCGCCCGGAGCGGCGTCGCGGCCGGGGCGGCCGCACCGGGATCGCTGAACGTGAGCTGGCAGGTACACCTGGACGGCGCGGTATACGGCCAGCCCTTGCTGGTCGGCAATCTGGTGATCGCGGCGACCGAGAACGACTCGGTCTACGGGCTCGACCAGGCGACCGGCCGGGTGATCTGGCGCAGGCATGTCGGCACCCCGGTGCCGCTGGCCGACCTGCCGTGCGGCAACATCGACCCGCTCGGCATCACCGGCACGTCGGTCTACGACACCGCCAATGGCCTCGTGTACGCCGTGGCGGAAACCTCCGGGTACCACCACGTCCTGGTCGGAGTCTCGGCCCGCGACGGCAGCGTGCAGGTGGAACGCGACATCCCCGCGCCGGACGGGCAGCCACGGTACGACCAGCAGCGGCCCGCGCTCACCATCGCGGCCGGGCGGGTGTACGTGGCGTTCGGCGGGCTGGCCGGAGACTGCGGTCCTTACCGCGGCTCCGTGGTCGGCATCCCCCTCAGCGGGGCCGGGCCGATGATCTCCTACCTGGTGCCGACCCCGCGCGAGGGAGCGGTCTGGGCCACCGGCGGACCGGTCACCGGCCCGGACGGCACCATGTACGTCAGCGTCGGCAACGGATCGGAGACCAGCACCAGCTTCGACGACAGCGACTCGGTGACCGCACTGTCCCCCGGACTGCGCCGGACCGGTGTCTTCGCGCCGTCCACCTGGCGCCATGACAACGACAACGACCTAGACCTCGGCTCCACCCAGCCGGCCCTGCTGCCCGGCGGGATGCTGCTCGCGGACGGCAAGAGCGGCACCGCGTACCTGGTCAAGGCGGCTCACCTGGGCGGCGTCGGCGGCCAGGTGGCGCAGGCGGAGGTCTGCCCCGCCTACGGCCAGGCCGCGGTCCAGGGCGGCGTCGTGTACGAGCCGTGCGAGCGGGGCGGCCTGGCCGCGGTCGACACCACGGGGAACAAGATCCGCGTGCTATGGCACGGGCCGCCCAGCGCCTGGGGCTCCCCGGTCATCGGCGGCGGGCGGGTCTGGGTCACCGACTGGAAGACGGGAACCCTGTACGAGCTGGACCAGGCCACCGGCGCGACCAGGGCCTCGCTGGGCCTGGGAACCACGCTGCCGCACTTCTCGTCGATGTCGATGACGGGCAGTCACGCGTTCCTCGGCACGATGGAGGGCATGGTCGCGGTCGGCGGCGTCTAACAGTGGGGGGCATGACGATGAAGCTCGCGGCGGCGGTGCTGATGGGTGCCGTCCTGGCCGGGACGGTGGCGTGCAGCGGTTCGGCGGGGGGCGGGGGCGGGACGTCGACGGGCTCGGCGCCACCGTCCAGGACGCTGACGACTCCGGCCAGCGGCAGCGACAGCAGCGGCAGCGGGGCGCATCCGGCCGCGGCCTGGCCCACCTACGGGCGCGACTTCGCCCGCAGCGACGTGGCCGCCGGGGTGGCCAGGCCGGGGCCGCTCAAGGTGAGCTGGCGGGTGCACCTGGACGGCGCGGTGTACGGCCAGCCCTTGCTGGTCGGCAATCTGGTGATCGCGGCGACCGAGAACGACTCGGTCTACGGGCTCGACCAGGCGACCGGCAAGGTCGCCTGGCGCAGGCACGTCGGCACCCCGGTGCCGCTGGCCGACCTGCCGTGCGGCAACATCGACCCGCTCGGCATCACCGGCACCCCGGTCTACAACCCGGCCAGCGGGCTCGTCTACGCGGTGGCCGAGACCTCGGGATACCACCACGTGCTGGCGGGCATCTCGGTCCGCGACGGCAGCATCGGGGTGGAGCGGGACATCCCCGCCCCGGACGGGCAGTCGCGGTACGACCAGCAGCGGCCCGCGCTCGCCATCGCGGCCGGGCGGGTGTACGTGGCGTTCGGCGGGCTGTACGGCGACTGCGGTCCTTACCGCGGCTCGGTGGTGGGCATCCCGCTGAGCGGCGCCGGACCGCTGATCTCCTACGTGGTGCCGACCCCGCGCGAGGGGGCCGTGTGGGGCACCGCCGGACCGGTCACCGGCCCGGACGGCACCATGTACGTCAGCGTCGGCAACGGATCGGAGACCAGCACCAGCTTCGACGACAGCGACTCGGTGACCGCACTGTCCCCCGGACTGCGCCGGACCGGCATCTTCGCACCGTCCACCTGGGCCGATGACAACGCGCACGACCTGGACCTCGGCTCCACCCAGCCCGCGCTGCTACCGGACGGGATGCTGCTGGAGGACGGCAAGCGTGGCACCGCGTACCTGGTCGACTCGGCTCACCTGGGCGGCGTCGGCGGCCAGGTGGCACAGGCCAGCGTCTGCGAGGCGTACGGCGGGGCCGCGGTCCAGGGCAGCATCGTGTACGAGCCGTGCGCGCAGGGCGGGCTGGCCGCGGTCAGCACGGCGGGACACAAGATCCGGGTTCTGTGGCGCGGCCCGTCCCAGGCGCAGGGCTCCCCGGTCATCGGCGGCGGGCGGGTCTGGGTCACCGACTACCAGGGCGGCACGCTGTACGAGCTCGACCAGGCCACCGGCGCGACCAGGGGATCGCTCAGCCTGGGCGCCACGCTCCCGCACTTCTCCTCGATGTCGATGACCGGCAGCCACGCCTACCTGAGCACCATGGAGGGCGTAATCTGCGTCGGCGGTGTCTGATACCCAGTCCGTTAGGGATGAAGGGAAGACTTGGGCCATGGCCTCAGCAGTGTCCTACCTCGAATCACCGACCCCGTCCTTCCTCTTCGACCTGGACGGGACGCTGATCGACAGCGTCTACCAGCACGTCATCGCCTGGCGGACGGCGCTGACGCGGATCGGCATCGACCTGTCGGTGTGGCGGATCCACCGGCGCATCGGGATGAGCGGCGGGCTGTTCGTGACCGCGCTGCTGCGCGAGACCGGGCGGTCGCTGTCCAAGGCGGACATCGACGCGCTGCAGCAGGCGCACGCGGCCGAGTACCGGGCGCAGGCGGACTCGGTGACCGCGCTGCCCGGGGCGCGCGAGCTGCTCGCCGCGCTCACCGATGCCGGCGTCCGCTGGGCCATCGCGACCAGCGGGTACGCCGCCACGGCGCGGCCCGCGCTGGCCCTGCTCGGGCTGCCCGAGGACACCCCGATGATCACCAGGGACCTGGTCCGGCACGCCAAGCCCGACCCCGACCTGTTCCTGGCCGCGGCGGCCGAACTCGGCGTGGACCCCAGGTACGCGATGGTGGTCGGCGACAGCGTGTGGGACCTGCTCGCGGCGCGGCGGGCCGGTGCGCTCGGGGTCGGGCTGATGTCCGGCGGGTACGGCCGGGAGGAACTCGAGCGGGCCGGGGCGTACCGGGTCTACGCCGACCCCGCCGAGATGCTCAGCCGCATCGACGAGCTCGGCGTCCGCGCCAACTAGGTCGGCGACCATGAACCCGGTGGCCTGGATCGGAAAAGACAGCTGATGTCGTCTGGTGGCCGCGGGGCCTGTGGTTGCACTAACTCGAAAGAGTATACTCCAACCCGATCCATCTAATGCCTTCTCACGAGAAAAGTCTTCACAAAAGACTGGATGATAGGTATCATGAGCCAGGGAAGGAGACTATGTGCTGCTAAGCTTCCGGGTGGCCAACGTGCTGTCGATCCGTGACGAGCAGCGGTTGTCGCTTGTCGCCACCGAGCTTAACGAGGGCTCTGCGCGACCGACTCGCATCAAGAGTGGCGGTAAGTCGGTCTCCGTCATACCGGTCATCGGGATCTACGGGCCTAACGCGTCCGGCAAGACCAACATCCTGGCCGCGCTGCGGATGATGCGAACGGCGGTGCTGACGTCGGTCGACTGGTTCGGCAAACCGGACCCGATCCGGCGTATCCCGTTCGCGCTCGACCCGGATACGGCGGCGGAACCATCGTTCTTCGAGGCCGACATCGAGATCGAGGACGTCCGCTACACATATGGCTTCGAGCTGGACGACGAGCGAGTGCGCGGCGAGTGGCTGCACGCCTATCCGCGAGGCCGCAAGCAAGTCTGGTTCGACCGGCGTGACGACGGGGAGATTACCTTTCCCGGCGAGGGCCTGCGGGGCGAGAAACTCGACCTGGCCAGGCATACCCGCCGGGACTCGCTGTACCTGACCGTCGCCGCGAAGTTCAACCAGGAACAGCTCCTGCCCGTTTTCGAGTGGTTTCGCGACAATTTGTGGCTGATCAGCCCGGAATGGCCTGACCGCGGTCGGCGGGAGAACTACACCAAAGACCGCGCGCTCCGCGATCCAGAGTTCCGTGAGCGGGTCACCAGGCTGCTGGCCGTCGCCGACATGGGCATTACCGGAATCCAGGTCGTCCCGGGCACCACCGATCAGATCCAGTTCATCCACCGGGCCGGCGAGCGCGAGATCGCGCTGGATTTCGAAAGCGAGTCGCTAGGCACCCGGGCCTGGTTCTCCATGGCGGGCGCGCTGCTTGAGGCGTTCGGTCGTGACCGGGGGCTTACGATTCTCGTCGACGAGTTGGACGCGAGCCTGCATCCAGCGATGTGTGCCGAGGCCGTCCAGATGTTCGAGGATCCCGGCGCCAACCCGCACTGCGCCCAAATGATCTTCACCACTCACGACGTCACTCTATTGCGGACGCTCACCGGCGGGGGGCGCGTCCTTGACCGCGACGCGATCTGGCTGACGGAGAAATCCAGCGAGGGCGCCAGCCAGCTCTACCCGTTGACCAGTATCGATCCGCCTCCGCGTAAGGACGACAACCTCTTCCGTAAGTACCTGCTTGGAATGTACGGGGGCACGCCGCAGGTGTCATCAGGAGAAGTCGCGCAGGCGGTCGCCGAGGCGCTGGCGTGAGCCCGGATAAGGTCCGCGGCGCACGCCCGCAGCGGGGCAAGAGCCTGACTGCCAAACCGCGTATCCGCACTCCGCGCCGGATCATCTACGTGGTCGCCGAGGGCGAAGCCACCGAGTACGAGTATTGCACCGCCCTCAGCAACGCCTTCGCGGAGCGACTCGGTTTCCGGATCGACAGACCAGCCTTCCACATCCGTAGGAACGGCCTTAAGCCGATCGAGGTCGCTGACCACGCGCTCGCCCTCGCGGCTGACACCGGAACGCGCGGCAGCGGGTCCGCATCCGGTTCCCCCAGCCCGATCAGCGAGATCTGGGCGCTCTTCGACCGGGACCAGCATCCCGGTATCCCGGAAGCCTTTGCCAGGCTCGCCGGGCACGAACGTATCCATGTCGCCTTCTCGCATCCGTCCTTCGACCTGTGGCTGCTGCTTCACTTCACCGCGGTATCTGACAGGCAAGGAGGCTCAAGCGAGCAGGTACATTCCAGGCTCAGGAACTGTCCGGGATTCGGCATATTCGGATCGCATGACAAGCGGATCACTCAGGCTCGCGCGGCCGAGCTGATGAGACCGGACCGGATCGCGGCTGCGGTGCGCAACGCTAAGGCCCTGGTGGGGCACTGCCGGACCGGCTGCTGCTCGGTCCAGATCGGACACGCGGCGCACTGCGATCCATTGCGGCGTGATCCGTCGACCGACGTGTGGCGTCTTATCCAATGCCTGGGCATTCCTCGCTTGCTGACCTGAAGGGCTTCCCCCATATGGCCAAGCTCACCCTGTCCCAGCTCGAGCGGCATCTGTTTGCCGCTGCCGACATCCTGCGCGGCAAAATGGACGCATCAGAGTACAAGGAGTACATCTTCGGGATGCTGTTCCTGAAACGGTCCTCCGACCAGTTCGGCGCGGCTAAGGATCAGGTCTACGCCAAGGAGCTTGACAGGACTGGCGACGAGACGAAGGCTCTCGACCGCGCCGAGGATCCCGACTCTTATGAGGACACTTTCTATGTTCCGGCGATCGCCCGCTGGGCGGCGATCAGGGACCTGGTTAAGGACGTCGGCGAGGGGCTCAACAAAGCGCTCGGCGCGATGGAACGGGCAAACTACGACCTGTCCGGCGTCGTTGGGCACATCGATTTCAATCATACGGTCGGCCAGACGACGCTCGGCGACCGTAAGCTCCGGGATCTGATCAGGCATTTCAATCGTTACCGGCTGCGCAACGACGACTTCGAGTTCCCCGACCTGCTCGGTGCCGCCTACGAATACCTGGTCAAGGAGTTCGCGGACTCGGCAGGTAAAAAGGGCGGCGAGTTCTACACTCCGCGCCCGGTGGTCCGGATGATGGTCCGGCTGGTAGCGCCGCAGCCGGGCGACTCGGTGTATGACCCCTGCGCGGGCAGCGGTGGCATGCTGATCCTCGCCCGGGAGTACGTGGATGAGCACGACCGTCACGGGACGGCCGGACAACGGCTGGACCTGGCTGGGCAGGAGCTGAACGGCGGCTCCTGGGCAATGGCCAAGATGAACATGCTGTTGCACGGCATCCGCGATGCCGACCTGCGCAACGGCGACACGCTCGCGGACCCGAGGCACATCGACGGCGGCAAGCTGCGGCTGTTTGACAAGGTGCTCAGCAATCCGCCGTTCTCGCTGAGCTACGACCGCGCGGAGGTGCGCGGGCACTTCGGCAACAGGATGCGATACGGCTGGACGCCCCAGGCCAGCAAGAAGGCCGACTTGATGTTCGTCCAGCACATGGTGGCGGTGCTGAGGCCGAACGGGATCGCGGCGACCGTCATGCCGCACGGCGTGCTGTTCCGCGGCGGCGCCGAGCGCGACATCCGCATGGGTCTGCTGGCCGACGACTGTATTGAGGCCGTGATCGCGCTTGCCCCGAACTTGTTCTACGGCGCCGGCATCCCGGCGTGCATCCTTGTGTTGCGCAGTCCCGACGGTGCACGCAAGCACCCGGGCCAGGTGCTGTTCATCAACGCGGACCGTGACTTCACCCCGGGCAGGGCGCAGAACCACCTCGGCTTCGAGCATGCGGAGAAGATCGTCACCGTTTACCGACAGTGGAGCGAGATCGACGGTTACTCGCGCCTCGTGGGCGTCACGGAGCTGCTCGCCGCCGACGCAAACCTGAACATCCGCCGCTGGGTGGACAACGCGCCGCCGCCCGAGCCGCAGGACGTCCGCGCCCACCTGCACGGCGGGATCCCCAGGGCGGAGGTGGCCGCGGCCGAGCCTACGTTTGCCGCTCTCGGCGTACGGACGGAGGATCTTTTCACCGAATGGGTAGCAGAGTACCTCCAATTCCGTGCAGAGGGTCCGGTGGCGACGGCGGAGCGGCTGCCTGGCCTGGCTGCTCCTCGCGAGATAGAGCTGCGTACCACCTATCGCTCCTGGTGGGCTGAACACGCCAAGCTCATCGTCGAGCTGCCCGATACCCGCCAGCTGCCGAAGGCCCGTAACGACCTGCTCAGCTCGTTCGGTGCCGCGCTAGTGCCGCTGGGCGTGCTTGACGAGTTCGCCACTGGGGGCATCGTGGCGAGCTGGTGGGGCGACAACCTCTATGACCTGAAGGCACTGGCGGCCGGCGACTTCGGCCGCGTGGTAGAAGGCTGGGCGACGACGATCGAGGCCATACTCACGCCGGAAGCAGGACCTGACGGCAAGCTGCGGACCAAGCCGGCCGCCGAACGGCGCAGGGCGCTCGACCACAAGCTGGTGCCGCACCTGCTTCCGGAGTATCTGTCGGCATTTGAGCAGGCGGAAGCTGCTTTCGTCGAGGCGGACGCCGCGTACAAGGCGCCGCTCGACGCCAGCTCGGAGGACGATGAAGCCGACAAGGAGAACTCCGAACCTACCGATCTTGACGAACTGAAGGCCGCGCGCTCGTCGGCGCAGAAGAAACGGACCGCCCTCGAGAAGCAGTTCCTGACGACGCTCAACATGGCAGTCGCCTCCCTCACCCCCGACGAGGAACGCGACCTGGTACTGACGATCCTGGACGAGGATCTAGCGTCCCGACTCGACACCCGGGTCACCCAGGCCCGTCAGGTCATGATCGACAGATTCCGCGGCTGGTCCAACAAGTACGCCGTCTCCCTAGACCAACTCGAATCCGAGCGTCAGTCCGCCGCAACCCGCCTGGCAACGTTCCTCCTGGAGCTGGGCTATGCCTAACGCAAATGGCTCCGCGAGACCTAGGGACTGGCCAACTAGGCGGCTACTCGACCTGGTTGAACTTCCTCAAGGGCAGGTAGATCCGCGCAGTCACCCATACTGTCACTGGCCACTCATCGCGCCCGATCATGTTGAATCGGCGACGGGACGACTGCTTAAGATGCGCAGCGCTAAGGAGCAGCGTGCAATCAGCGGCAAGTACACAGTTCGGCCATCGGATGTCGTACTCTCAAAGATTCGGCCAGCGCTTCGCAAGGTAATTCGAGTTGAAACGCATGCGCTCTGTTCAGCAGACATGTATCCACTTCACCCTGGGCCAGAGATCGATTCGGGATTCCTCTTCAGGCTCCTACTCGGGACAGACTTCTCCGTTTTCGCCGAGAGCCTGGCGGGCCGGAGCGGTATACCAAAGATCAATAGATCTGAGCTTGGGGAATACAAATTCCCCCTTCCACCTCTCCACGAGCAGCTTCGGGTCGCGGAGATCCTCGACGCGGCTGACAGCAGCATCCAGTCAGCCGAGCTTGAGCTGGCGAAACGTCAGACGCTCACCGACGCTATGATGCGTACGCTTCTAAACTCGATCGATTCAAGCGAGATGGTTTCTGTCGGGGACTGCTATTCCATCACCGCAGGGCTAACGCTTGGCCCGTATAGGCAGGCGCTGGCTCGCACTGCTCCCTACCTTCGGGTAGCAAACATACAGCGAGGCGTCCTGGATCTCAGGGACATCACGGTTACCGGAATCCAGCAAGCTGAGCGTGATCGATACTCGCTAAAAACGGGCGATCTCCTAGTCGTGGAAGGGCACGCAGACCCAGACCAAATCGGGCGCTGCGCACAAGTAAATGATACCGCTCGCAGATTCTTGTACCAGAATCACTTGTTTCGTCTCCGGTCGCCTAACATCGCGCCCGAGTTCGGGCTAGCGTGGCTCAACTCCGACACAGCGAAAGCTTACTGGCGGGCGAACTGCGCTACTAGCTCGGGGCTATACACAATTAATGGGGCACTGCTAGCGCAGATGCCGATGCCTCTACCGACCGGCGAGGCCCAGAACCGGGTAGTGAATCTGACCCGGAAATTGAATGAAGCTGTTGAGGCCGCAGCGGACACACTGGGGAAGCTACGGATGATCAAGAAGGGCCTTATGGACAACTTGCTGACGGGTAGGGTACGCGTGAGCACGTTGTCAGGGTGAATGAACGTTACATAGGTGAATGAACGTTACATATCGGAAATTTCGTGAGTAGCGGGATAAAAGGGATAGAGTCATGGCCGAGGCGACGGATAGCGAGCCCGGGAGATCGCTGACCGACATTCTCCGCAGACTCGGCTGGGGCGAGATCGTTTTTGCCGACCCGTTTGCCGTCACTCCGAGCGATGGCCGTAGCGACTATCACGACGAACTGCTCTTTGACCGGCTGCGCGACCGGGTGCGCGCCATCAATCCCGGCCCGGACGGGCAGTCCTGGCTCGATGAGGCCCGTCTCGATCTCATATGCGACAGGCTGCGCCGCGCTGCTGCCGGAGACGATCTTGCCGACTCGAATCGCGCGGTCACCGAGGTGCTCGTGCAGGGCGTCGTGGTCGATGGGCTGCCCGACTGGGATGGGGGCCGGAGCCGGAAGGTCCGGCTGGTCGACTGGGACGTACCTGAGCGCAACGACCTGCGGGTAGTCGAGAAGTTCCGCCTCGACCGTCCGCCCGACGGCGGCCCGCGCTTCGTCATGCTCGACTACGTGCTGTTCGTCAACGGCCTGCCGCTCGCCGTCATCCGGCATCCGTCGCCAGATCGCGAGCCGACGGTTGGGGAGGCCATCGCCGACCTGCGTAGCTACACCGGGCAGCGGCTGGACGGCCCGCGTGAGACCGTGCCGGGCTTTTTCCGTTATGTCCAGATGCTCGTCGCGACCGACGGGATGACGCAGGCCAAACTCGGCACGATCACATCGGCACCCGAGCACTTCGCGGACTGGAAGACCGTTGAACCCGCCAGCCGCGACCAGATCGCTGCGGAGTTCGGTGTCTCACCGAATCGGCTGAGCGGATTGGAACGCCTCGTCGCCGGCGTGCTGCGCCCCTCGCACCTGCTCGACCTGGTGCAGAATTTCACTGCCTTCCACAACGTGGACAACCGCGTGGTGAAGCTAGTGGCCCGCTATCCCCAGTTCCGCACCGTGCAGCGCATCGTGCGTAATCTGCAAACGGGGCGGCCATCGGCAGCCGGACGGGCCGATACGCGAGGTGGCACCGTCTGGCACACGCAGGGGTCCGGCAAGAGCTTTACGATGGCGTTCCTCGTCCGCAAAATGCGGACAACGCCTGACCTGTCGGGCTTCAAGGTAGCCGTGGCGGTCGACCGGGTCGACCTTCGCGAGCAACTGGCCGGATCACTTGCCATCGCGGGTGAGACCGTCATCGAAGCAAGCGGAGTCGCCTCGGCCCGCGCGGAGCTCTCCGATGACGTGCCGAACGTGGTAATGATCATGATGCAGCACGCTCAGCGGGACGCGGACACGGCAGCCGAAGCCGCGGCTGAGGAACGGCTCGGCAGCGACCTGGCGAGCAGTGTCATCCACTTCCCCGTGCTGACCCGAAGCGAGCGGGTACTCGTGCTCGTCGACGAGGCACATAGAGGCCAGAGCAGTTGGCTGCACGCCCGGCTGCGGCGCGGCCTGCCACGGGCCGCGTGGATCGGATTTACCGGCACGCCGCTAACCCGCGAGGACAGACGCCGTAACACCACCATCGGGATCTTCGGGCCGTTCGTCGACTCGTACACGTTGCGGGACGCAGTGACGGACGACGCGACCGTCCCGATCCGCTACGAGCAGCGCCACGCCGAAGCGTACGTCGTGGACCGGATAGAACTCGACTCCGAATACGAGCGCGAGGTCGGCGGCACGGCAGCGGAGCGCGAACTGGCGCAGCAGCGGATCACGACTCGCGAGGCCCTGGAATCGGAGCAGTTGATCGCCGACAAGGCGCGTGACATGCTGCGGCACTGGGTCGAGACGGTGCTGCCGAACGGCTTCAAGGCTCAGGTGGCGGCGGCGACCCGGCTGGCCGCCGTGCGGTACCGAACAGCGCTGCTGACCGCGCGGGACGAACTCGTCGCGGAACTGGCCGCCTACGAGGCCGCGCTGCGCGACGATTCGGAGGCGGCGCGCGGCTGTCCGGATGCGACGTTCCTGAATGCCGCTCTGCCGTTCCTGCCGTTGCTCCGCATCATCGACTTCGTGCCGGTGATTTCAGAGGGGCAGACCAGGGACCCGGACACCAGACAGCTCCGGGCGGACCCACCCGAGTGGTCACTGTGGACGGCAGACGGCCGCCAGCGCGATCACATCGCCGGCTTCAAACAGCCACTCCCCGCTCCAGAAACGCTTGGCGGCGAAGCGGGCCCGCACGAAGCTGGGCGGCCGTCGCCGGGCGATCCGCCATGGTCCGACACCCCTCCGGGCCCAGAGGGCAGCAGTCACCCGGTGCACCAGGGGCCACGCGATGAACCGTGGGCCGCGGAGCCTCCAGACGATAGTTTCGACCACAGGCAAGGTGCGGCCGTGAGGTCGGCGCCCGGGCAGCCCGATCGTGGCGGCCCGGGGCCGATCGCGTTCATCATCGTGCAGTCCATGCTGCTCACCGGCTTCGACGCGCCGGTCGAGCAGGTGCTCTATCTCGACCGGGCGATCCGTGACCTGGAATTGCTCCAGGCCATCGCGCGGGTCAACCGGCCAGCCAGGCTCAAGACGATCGGCCTAGTCGTGGACTACGCCGGCGTCTCCAGGCATCTCGACACGGCACTATCTGCGTATGACGAGGAGGATCTCGCAGAAACCAAGACTTTCCTCCGCGAGGACGACGTGCCTCGGCTGAGGCACGCACACCAGTCCGTTCGGCAATTCCTTGATCTTCACGGGATAGGCCGGCTGATCGACGCAACAGAGCTGGACAAACTGCTAATCGTGGTGGCCGACCCGCGGCTCCGGGTGGAATTCGATGGACTGCTCGGCGAGTTCTTCCGATATCTGGACCGGGTGCTCCCCCGGCCTGCGGCGCTTGAGTACGAGGACGACGCGGGAGCGTACGGCCTCGCGCAGTACCGAGTGCGGCGCTGTTTCCGCGAGACCCGTTCTGGAAGTCTCGACCCGTATACATTCGGGGCGAAGGTGCGCTACCTGCTCGATCAGTACATCCGGATCAGCGGTATCGTCCAGTTCATCCCGCCGGTCGAGATCACCGCGGCGGACTTCCGCGAGCGGGTGGCGGCGCTGGCCAGTCCGCGAGTGCGAGCGCTGGAGATGGAGCACGCGCTACGCCGACGTATCGCGGAGCGGATAGCGTCAGATCGGGCGTACTACGAGCGGCTCAGTGAGCGGATGGAACGTATTCTCGCCGAACTGCGTGCAGACCCCGAGCGGCTTGCGCATGCTCTTGACGGCTTGGTGCGGGAAGCGCGGGGGAGGGAGGCCGCTGTTGAGGACGATGGACTAGACCGGCGTACGGAGGCGCCCATCCGCAGCTTGCTTGAGCTCAGGTTCCGGGAGGCAACCGAGGCAGCAGCTATGTCCTCAACCAGTGCCGATAACGTCGTTGCACTCACCCGGAACCTCCATAGGCTCATCAGCGAGGGAGTCCGGCCTCCACATTTCCCACGCAGCGAGTACCTCCAGAACACACTCCGCCGACGGATCCGCAACTACCTGCTTGATTGTGATCTTCATGCGAATGCTGCAGGACCGCTGGCCGAGGAACTCCTTGACTTCGCGCGCGTCAACCGCAGGTTCTTCCTCAACGATGAGCCCGATGAATGACGCGGCGCGTCCGTTGGCTGGCCAGGTTGATGACTGCTATCACTGATCGCGTGGATGAGGCGGGTCTAGCCAGGGTTCTTGCCGATGTAGGGCTACCGGAGGATCTGCGCTGGCGGGTGACCGTCAGCGTACGGCGCCGCACGGTCGGGCTCAGCGCCGAGCCGGGCGGATCCCTGTTGATCCAAGTCCCGGTTGACAGCCAGCCTTCCGATGTCAGCCGCGCGATCCGCAAGCGCATGCCCTGGATCGTCCGCGCCACCGCACACCAGGTCAGTATCGCCGCGGATCATCCCGTCAAGGAGATCGTAGATGGGGAGAACTTTGCCTTCCTCGGGCGCAACCGGAGGCTCCTCGTCGGCAAACCCAGCGATCGGGTGCAACTGCTCGGAGACCGGCTTATCGCTCCTTCAGGACGTCCAGCTGCTACCGGTCAGAAGATCACTATCTGGTACGCCGCAGAAGGACGTGAATGGCTAGCCGAACGTGTCCCGCAGTGGTCTCGGCGCATAGGCGGCCCCCCTGCATCGACGGACGTCCGTGACCTCGGGCTGCGGTGGGGGGTGTGCGCCGATGGGGACCTGCCGGAAATCGCGTTCCATTGGGCACTATTCCAGCTTCCGCCCTACGTGGTCGACTTCGTAGTGGTGCATGAGGTCGCGCATTTGGTCGAGCCGAGGCACGGCCGCGGATTCGACCGTCTGATCGCTCGCGTACTGCCGGACCATCGCGAACGAGAGACCGAGCTCACCGAGCTTGGCCGACACATCTGGCTCGGCGCAACGAGGGCTCGAGGATCATCGGCTCGCACCCTTTGAACAGATGGCTTGTCTGTCCGAACGGCCGGAATACCCGATTTCGCCCACCTCGACGCGCAAACTTAACAACGTTGGCGCGGCCCCAAGGCCACGATCAAGGCGCGGGGACGACTGGCCCCAACCTCAAGTTTGTGGTGACTGCAGTATGCCAGAAAGTGCGCTCCTGTCGCGTCACTAGCACCATGCTTCTCAGGATCAACGTCTACATCTGGTGATTGATGGCGAGCCGTATGCGATGGTTCTGTTTCCGCAAGAGTCCCGCTAGGAACGGTGCCGGAGGGCGCGGTTAGAGGTTGAATATGTGGGTAAGCGGTGGCCTGGGTGCCGCTCTAGGTAATGGCGCCCGGTGTTGTTCAGGAGGCGAGTTGCCGTGCCCACGGTGCGTCGGATCATTGTTGGCGTGCATGGGTCTCTAGGGAGCCTGCAGGCGCTGCGGTACGCGGCGGACGAAGCCAGGCAGCGGAACGTTCCGCTGCTGGCCGTCACCACATGGATTCCTCCGGGCGGTGAAATGGCCGAACGACGGGCTCCCTCGGTCCACCTGCGCAAGGTCTGGCGCGACGCCGCCTGGGAGCGGCTGTGGGCCGCGTTCGACGCCGGCCTGGGCGGCGTACCCGCCGACCTGCACGTCGAACCGCAGGCCGTTCGGGGGGAGCCGGGCCCGGTGCTGGTCGACGCCGCCGACCAGCCGGGTGACCTGCTCGTCATCGGGACCGGGCGCCGGGCTGGGGTGGGCCGGGTGCTGCGCCGTTCGGTGAGCCGCTACTGCCTGGCGCACGCGCGTTGCCCGGTGCTGGCCGTGCCGCCGTCGGCACTGATGGACGAGATGAGCCACGGCCTGCGCTCCTGGCACCTCCGGCGGCACGCGCTCCCCTGAGGTAACTCCGCCCCCGGCGACGATGAGCCCGGCGCATGGGTTCCGTTAGGAACGGGACAGCGCGCGCATGGGTCACGCAAGTGACCTTTATCTGAGGAATTCCGGACCTTTAACTGAGATTCGTCTGGGTGCCTGCGCATGCCCGGGCGAGCTCTTCCACTAGCGGCACACCACTAGGAGTCACCGTGTGGTACCTGACGGACTGGTTCTATGTCGGCCTGACGATCGTCGTCTTCGCCGTGCTCCTTCTCATCCTGAAGGGGGTCGAGCGCTTTGAGCGCTGAGAACTGGATCGGACTGATCGGCGGCGTGCTGCTGACGATCTACCTGTTCGTGGCCCTGATACTGCCTGAGAGGTTCTGATGAACAGCACAGCCGCAGGCTGGCTGCAATTCCTGCTGCTCTTCGCCGCCCTGGCGGCATGCTACGTGCCGCTCGGCAACTACATCGCGCACATCTTCACCGACAAGAAGCACTGGCGGATCGAGCGCGGCATCTACAAGCTGACCGGGATCGACCCGGACGCCGACATGCGGTGGACCGTCTACGTGCGGTCCATCCTGGCGTTCTCGCTCGTCGCCGTGCTGTTCGTGTACCTGATCGAACGGACCCAGCACTGGCTGTTCTGGTCGGTCGGGATGGCGAACGTCCCGACGGACACCGCGTGGAACACCGCGGTCTCGTTCACCACGAACACCAACTGGCAGAACTACGCCGGCGAAGCCACCATGGGCTACCTCACCCAGCAGAGCGCGCTCATGGTGCAGCAGTTCCTGTCGGCCGCGGTCGGCCTGGCCGTCGCGATCGCGATGATCCGCGGCTTCACCCGGTCCCGGACCGACCGGCTGGGCAACTTCTGGGTGGACGTGACCCGCGGGATTATCCGGCTGCTGATCCCGCTGGCGGTCATCGGCTGCCTGGTCCTGGTGGCCAGCGGGGCCATCGAGAACCTGGCCAGCTACCACACGATCACCACGCTGGCCGGCGGTCACCAGACCATCCCCGGCGGCACGGTGGCGTCGCAGGAGGCCATCAAGGACCTGGGCAACAACGGCGGCGGCTGGTTCAACACCAACGCGGCCCACCCGTTCGAGAGCCCGAACCCGTTCACGAACATCTTCATCGTCTTCATGCTGCTGCTGATCCCGTTCTCCACGCCGCGCGCGTTCGGCAAGATGGTCGGCGATAACAAGCAGGGCTACGCGCTGGTCGCCGCCATGGTCATCATCTGGGCGTGCGCGGTCGGCGGGGTCAGCTTCTTCGAGGCCCACCTGGGCACCGCCGGAGTCGGACCGCAGCTCGCGCACGGCGCTTACGAGGGCGTGGAGGTGCAGACCGGAACGCCAGGCTGCTCGGTGTTCGCGGTGTCGACCACGGTGACGTCCACCGGATCGGTGAGCTGCTTCCATGATTCGCTGACGCCGTTCGGCGGCGGCATCGTGCTGTTGGATATCGCGCTGGGCGAGATCGCGCCGGGCGGGATCGGGGCCGGCATGTACGGCATCCTGGTCCTGGCCATGGTCACGGTGTTCGTGGCCGGGCTGATGGTCGGCCGGACGCCGGAGTACATCGGCAAGAAGATCCGGCCTACCGAGATGAAGTACGCGGCGCTGTACTTCCTGACCCTGCCGGTGGTCATCCTGACCATGTCGGCGATCGCGATCGGCACGCACTGGGGCCAGAGCGTGATCTTCAATCCCGGGCCGCACGGGCTGTCCGAGGTCGTGTACGCCTACGCCTCCCAGGCCAACAACAACGGGTCGGCCTTCGCCGGCCTGGGCACGGCGGCCCCGTTCTACCAGATCACCGGCGGCATCACGATGCTGCTCGGCCGGTTCGCGCCGGAGATCTTCGCCCTGGGCCTGGCCGGGTCGCTGGCCAGACAGGCGCCCACGCCGGCCAGTGCCGGGACGCTGGATACGAGAACACCGCTGTTCGTCGGCATGCTCGTGGGCGTGATCCTCATCCTCGTCGGCCTGACCTACTTCCCCGCGCTCGCGCTGGGCCCGTTCGCAGAAGGACTGCACTGAGATGTCTGTGACAACTGAGAGCCCGGGTACCCCGGCCGCCCCGCCCGCCCGCCAGCAGGCCGGGACCGAGCCGCGCCGGGTCGGCGGCGGCCTCCTCGACCCGAAGATGCTGTGGAGGTCGACCCCGGACGCGTTCAAGAAGCTGGACCCCCGGGTCCAGATCAAGAACCCGGTCATGTTCGTGGTCGAGGTCGGCGCCGTGCTGACCCTGTACACGGCGATCAGGACCCCGTCGGCGTTCAACTGGACCATCGTGGTCTGGCTGTGGCTGACCGTGGTCTTCGCCAACCTGGCCGAGGCGGTGGCCGAGGGACGCGGCAAGGCGCAGGCCGAGACGCTGCGGCGGGCCAAGCGCGAGACGATGGCGCGCCGGCTGACCAACTGGCAGCCCGGCGCCGCTCCGGCTACGCTGCGCGAGGAGTCCGTGGCCGGCACCGAGCTGCGGCTCGGCGACTTTGTGGTGGTCGAGGCGGGCCAGGCCATCCCCGGTGACGGGGACGTGGTCGAGGGCGTCGCGTCGGTGGACGAGTCGGCCATCACCGGCGAGTCCGCCCCGGTCATCCGCGAGTCCGGCGGCGACAGGTCCGCGGTCACCGGCGGCACCACCGTGCTGTCCGACCGGATCGTGGTCAAGATCACCTCCAAGCCGGGCGAGACGTTCATCGACCGGATGATCGCCCTGGTCGAGGGGGCCAAGCGGCAGAAGACGCCGAACGAGATCGCGCTGAACATCCTGCTCGCCGCGCTGACGATCATCTTCATGCTCGCGGTGGTCTCGCTGCAGCCGATGGCGTTCTACTCCAAGGCCCCGCAATCCCTGGTCATCCTGGTGGCGCTGCTGGTGGCGCTGATCCCCACCACGATCGGCGCGCTGCTGTCCGCGATCGGCATCGCCGGCATGGACCGGCTGGTGCAGCGCAACGTGCTGGCCATGTCCGGCCGGGCCGTGGAGGCGGCCGGCGACGTGAACACGCTGCTGCTCGACAAGACCGGCACGATCACCATCGGGAACCGGCAGGCCACCGAGTTCCTGCCGGTCGGCGGGGCTACCGCGGCCGAGCTGGCCGACGCGGCCCAGCTGTCGTCGATGGCCGACTACACGCCGGAAGGCCGCTCGATCGTGGTGCTGGCCAAGAACCAGTACGGGCTGCGGGAGCGACCCGAGGGCGAGCTGGCCGGGGCCGAGTTCGTCGAGTTCACCGCGCAGACCCGGATGAGCGGCATCGACCTGGCCGACGGCCGTGAGATCCGCAAGGGCGCCGCCGCGTCGGTGGCGCAGTGGATCCAGGACGGCGGCGGAACCGTGCCGGCTGATCTCGGTTCGCTGGTGGACGGCATCTCGGCGGCCGGCGGCACCCCGCTGGTGGTGGCCGAGCGGGCCAACGGCAGCGCCAAGGCTCTCGGCGTGATCCAGCTCAAGGACATCGTCAAGGAGGGCATCGCCGAGCGGTTCGCCGAGATGCGCACGATGGGCATCCGCACCGTCATGATCACCGGCGACAACCCGCTCACCGCGAAGGCGATCGCGGACGAGTCCGGCGTGGACGACTTCCTCGCCGAGGCGACGCCGGAAGACAAGATGGCGCTGATCAAGAAGGAGCAGGCGGGCGGCAAGCTGGTCGCGATGACCGGCGACGGCACCAACGACGCCCCCGCGCTGGCTCAGGCCGACGTCGGCGTGGCCATGAACACCGGCACCTCGGCCGCCAAGGAGGCCGGGAACATGGTGGACCTGGACTCCAACCCGACCAAGCTCATCGAGATCGTGGAGATCGGCAAGCAGTTGCTGATCACCCGGGGCGCGCTGACCACGTTCTCCATCACCAACGACGTGGCGAAGTACTTCGCGATCATCCCGGCCATGTTCTCGTCCGTGATCCCGGCCCTGGGCAAGCTCAACATCTTGCACCTGTACAGCCCGAAGTCGGCGATCACCTCGGCGATCATCTTCAACGCGCTGATCATCGTGGCGCTGATCCCGCTGGCGCTGCGCGGAGTGCGCTACCGCCCGGCCACCTCGCAGTCGATGCTCCGCAGGAACCTGGTGATCTACGGCATCGGCGGGCTGATCATCCCGTTCATCGGCATCTGGGCCATCGACCTGATCGTCCAGCTCATCCCCGGATTTGGTAAGTGATCGGCATGAACCGCCTTCCCGTCATCGTCAGGCAGCACATCGCGGGTTTCCGCATCCTGCTGGTGTTCACCGTGATCTGCGGGTTCGTCTACCCGCTGATCATGCTGGGCGTCTCCCAGGTGGCCTTCCACAACCAGGCCAATGGCTCGATGGTGAGCTACAACGGCCACGTGGTCGGCTCCAGCCTGCTGTGCCAGGAGTTCGTGGACGCCAAGGGCAACCCGCTGCCGCAGTACTTCCAGCCGCGGCCGTCCTATGCCATCCCCTCTCCCGCACCCAAGGGCGACTACGGCTGTGACCCCACGTACTCGTCAGCGTCTAACCTGGGGCCGACCAACCCAACCCTGGTTCAGGCGATCAAGCAGCGCCAGCAGCAGATCGCGGCCTTCGACCACGTTAAGGTCTCGCAGATCCCGGCGGACGCGGTGACCGGGTCGGGGTCCGGGCTTGACCCGGACATCTCGCCGGCCAACGCGGCCATCCAGGTCGATAGGGTGGCCGCGGCCAGGCACCTGCCGGTGTCCGAGGTCAAGGCGCTGGTGGACAAGAACACCCAGGGCCGGATGCTCGGCTTCCTCGGCGAGCCGAGGGTGAACGTGCTCAACCTGAACATCGCGCTCGACCAGCTGTCGGCGAAGTCCGCCGGCTGAGGCTGCCCGGATGGAGTCGACCACCCCAGCGCCCCGGCCGGACCCGCCCCGGCCGGACCCGCCCCGGCCGGGGCCTGGGGGCGCCGACATCCTCATCGTCGAGGACGAGCCCGAACTGGTCCGCGCGCTCCGCATCAACCTGCGCGCCCGGCAGTACCACGTGCTGACCGCGGGCACCGGCCGGGAGGCGCTGGCGGTGGCCGCGAGCCACCCGCCGGATGCGATCATCCTCGACCTCGGCCTGCCCGACATCGACGGCACCGAGGTGATCGTGGCACTGCGCCAGTGGTACCACGCGCCGATCATCGTGCTGTCCGGGCGGACCAGCCCGGGAGACAAGATCGGCGCGCTGGACGTGGGCGCGGACGACTACGTGACCAAGCCGTTCGCGATGGCCGAGCTGCTGGCCCGGCTGCGCGCCGTGCTGCGCCGCGACGACGGCGAGGGCGGCCCGGGCCGGGTCCGCCAGGCCACGATCGGCCGGTGGCAGGTCGACCTGGCCGCGCACCTGGTCAGGCGGGCGGCCAGCGACGACGCAAGGGACACGCTCCGGCTCACGCCGACCGAGTGGCGGCTCCTGGAGGTCCTGCTCCAGCGGCCCGGGCAGCTGGTCGGCTCGGCGCAGCTGCTGACCGCGGTATGGGGACCCGGGTTCGGTCAGCGCACCAACTACCTCCGGTTCCACATGGCGCGACTGCGTCGCAAGCTGGAGGACAACCCGGCGCGCCCCCGGCACCTGCTCACCGAACCGGGTATGGGGTACCGCTACCAGCCCTGACCGGGGGCTGACGGCGACTTTCCCGCTCATCGGCCATACGCGCTTCTCCAGGTATAGCGCAGAATGTGAAGCGCGGGACCTTACCCTGGGGGAGCTGATGAAGCCACTGGCCGCGGACGACCCGCGCGTGATCGGCGAATACCGGTTGCGCGCGCAACTCGGCGCGGGCGGCATGGGCCGGGTCTACCTCGGGCTCTCCCCGGCCGGGCGGGCGGTGGCGATCAAGGTCGTGCACCCGGACCTGGCCAGCGACGCCGACTTCCTGCGCCGGTTCGCCCAGGAGGTCGCCGCGGCCCGGGCCGTCAGCGGGATCTACACCGCGCCGGTGGTAGCCAGCGGGCTGAACGAGCGGTCGCCGTGGCTGGCCACCGCGTTCGTGCCCGGGCCCTCTCTGGATCAGGTCGTGGGGGAAAACGGGCCCTTGCCCGAGCAGGCGCTGTGGCCGCTGCTGGCCGGGCTGGTCGAGGCGCTGCAGGCGATCCACGCCTGCGGCGTGGTGCACCGCGACCTCAAGCCCGCCAACGTGCTGCTGGCCGCCGACGGCCCGCGGGTGATCGACTTCGGCATCGCGCGTGCCGCCGACGGCACCTCGCTGACGGCGGCCGGGGTGGTGTTCGGCACGCCGGGCTTCATGTCGCCCGAGCAGGCCGAGGGCCGGGGCGCGGGACCCGCGAGCGACGTGTTCGCGCTCGGCTGCGTGGTGGCCTACGCGGCGGCGGGGATGGGACCGTTCGGCACCGGGACGGCGGCGGCCATCTTGTACCGCGTGGTGCACGCCGAGCCGGTCCTGGACGGGGTACCGCGCAGGCTCCGTGCGGTGATCGCCGCGTGCCTGACCAAGGACCCGGCCGCTCGCCCGCCGCTGCGGGCGCTGTCCGGCATGATCGCCGGCGGGATGGACACCACCGGGCCGTCCGCGGTGGCGTTCTGGCCGTCCTCGGTGGCCCGGCTGATCGGCGCCCACCAGGCCCGGCTGGAGGAGCAGACGCGAAGCAGACCCGCGGAGGGGTTCTCCTGGGCCACGACCACGCACCGGCCGACCTCGCCGTCCGACCCGGGCCGCAACCAGCCAGTGCCGTCGGCGGTGCAGCCAGTGCAGCCGGCCGGGCAGCAGCCTCCGGCGCCGCGGTGGCCGTACTCCGGGCCGGGCGGGGCACAGGCCAGCCTGGGCGCCCAGGCGGTGGGCGTGCGGTACCCGGAGCCGCGCGGCTACCTGCCCGGAAACGGCGTTTCCATGGCCCGGCCGGCCGGCTACCCGCAGCCGTACGGGGCGGGATCGCGCGGTGC